>NZ_CP023563.1:0-1265554 GCF_002407185.1 Brachybacterium vulturis | reverse complement strand
CATCCTCACCGAGGAGTCCGCCCAGACCCTGGTGCAGGTGCTCGGCGAGGCCCCCGCGACGGTGACCTCGCTCGACTCCAAGCCGTACACCCGGCGTCCCGCGGCACCGTTCACCACCTCCTCGCTGCAGCAGGAGGCCTCGCGCAAGCTGCGCCTCGGCGCCCGCCAGGCGATGCGGGTGGCCCAGTCGCTGTACGAGAACGGCTTCATCACGTACATGCGCACCGACTCGGTCACGCTCTCCGGTGAGGCGATCCGTGCCTCCCGGGCCCAGGCCGCCGAGCTCTACGGCAGCCAGTACGTGCCGGACAAGCCCCGGTACTACCAGAACAAGTCACAGGCAGCGCAGGAGGCGCACGAGGCGATCCGCCCCGCGGGCGACCACTTCCGCACCCCCGCCGAGGTGGCCGGCCAGCTCGCGGGCGACGAGTTCCGCCTCTACGAGCTGATCTGGAAGCGCACCATCGCCTCCCAGATGGCCGACGCCAAGGGCACCACCTCCACCGTCGAGCTGCTGCTGGAGGCCGCCGGACGCGCCGCGACCTTCCGCGCCGCCGGCACCGTGATCACCTTCCGCGGCTTCCTCGCCGCGTACGAGGAGGGTCGGGACGCCGCCCGCTACAAGGACGACGACGACAAGGGCTCCGACAAGCGCCTGCCGCAGATGGAGGAGGGCCAGACGCTCGAGACCCGCGAGCTGGCCCCGGACGGCCACTCCACCACCCCGCCCCCGCGCTTCACGGAGGCCTCGCTGGTGCGGGCGCTGGAGGACCGCGGCATCGGCCGCCCCTCCACCTACGCCTCCACGGTCGCGACCGTGCAGGATCGCGGCTACGTGCTGCGACGCGGCACCGCGCTGGTGCCCAGCTGGACCGCCTTCGCGGTGGTGCGCCTGCTCGAGGAGCACTTCGGGCCGTTCATCGACTACGACTTCACGGCGCAGATGGAGCAGCAGCTGGACCGCATGGCCCAGGGCGATCTCTCGCGTGCGGAGTACCTGAAGAACTTCTACCTCTCCGACGGCACCGACGGCCCCATCGGGCTGAAGCCCATGGTCGACGACCTCGGCGAGATCGATGCCCGGGCGATCAACTCGATCGAGATCGGGGAGGGCATCACCCTGCGGGTGGGCCGCTACGGCGCCTACGTCGAGCTGGTCGCCCGCAACGAGGACGGCACCCCGGTCGAGGGCGCCGATCCGCGTCGCGCGAACGTCTCCGACGAGGTCGCGCCCGATGAGCTGACCGTCGAGAAGGCGAAGGAGATGCTCGAGCGGGCCAAGGACGACGGCCGGGTGCTGGGCACCGATCCCGACTCCGGGCACGAGATCGTCGCCAAGGACGGCCGCTACGGCCCCTACGTCACCGAGATCCTGCCCGCTCCCGAGGAGACCGGTGGCAAGAAGGTCCCCAAGTCGAAGCAGCCGAAGCCCCGCACGGGCTCGCTGCTGAAGTCGATGGACCTGGCCACCGTCTCCCTCGAGGACGCGCTGAAGCTGCTGAGCCTGCCGCGCGTGGTCGGCACCACCGAGGACGGCACCGAGATCACCGCCCAGAACGGCCGCTACGGTCCGTACCTGAAGAAGGGCACCGACTCGCGCTCCCTGGAGACCGAGGAGCAGATCTTCTCGATCACCATGGAGGAGGCGGAGAAGATCTACGCCCAGCCCAAGACCCGGGGCCGGGCCGCCGCCAAGCCGCCGCTGAAGGAGCTCGGCACGGATCCCACCAGCGAGAAGCCGATCGTGATCAAGGACGGCCGCTTCGGTCCGTACATCACCGACGGCACCACCAACGTCTCGCTGCGTGCGACGGAGAAGGTCGAGGAGATCTCCGAGACCATTGCGGTCGAGAAGCTCGCGGAGAAGCGCGCGAAGGGGCCGGCCACGAAGAAGGCCCCCGCCAAGCGCGCTCCCGGGAAGAAGAAGACGACGACCGCGAAGAAGACCACGACGGCGAAGAAATAGGTCGGTCGGGGCGAAGTGCCGCACGGCGAGGCTCGACGGAATTGGTAGGGTCGGAACACATCGACCCCGGGGGAGCCCGATGAAGATCTCGCATGGCCTGAAGCGCCCGATGGTCGCCGCTGCGGCCACCGCACTGCTGCTGTCCGGCTGCTCGGGATCGGACGGCGGGCCACCGGCCGAGGCCCCGTCCGAAGGTGTTCAGGAGAGCTCCGCCTCGGCCTCGGCCGACGCGTCCTCCGAGGCCGCTTCGGGGGGATCCGGCGAGGCAGCAGGACCCGACGGGGCGCTGGAGGCCGGGATCGACCCGGCCGACCCGCCCGAGCCGATCGTCTCGATGACGATCGACGATGGTGCCCTCAACGACGAGGTCAAGAGCCTGCAGGTCGACTTCCTCGGGTTCGAGGAGCGTGGCGAAGTGCTCATCGCGCGGTGGGCCATCACGCCGACGCTGTCCCGCCCGGACGCGACCGGACTGACCTTCTATGACATCAGGGCCTCGAGCCAATACTGGATGCCCTACATGATCGACCTGGACAACCTCGTCAGGTATGACGTCGTCTGGGGCGAGCCGGACCCCCTGACCTCCGACTACGCCGCCGTGCACCTGACGGACGGGGAGCCGTCCTACGTCTTCGCGGCGTTCCCCGCGCCGGACACGGCGACGAAGAGCGTCAACCTGTACTTCTCGAGCAACTCCCCCCGCTACGTCGAAGTGCCGGTGCCGTGAGGCGCACGATCCTGCCAGGCGCAGTCCTCCTCGGTCTCACGCTGATCACCGCCGCTCCCGTCGCGGGGGCGATGACCGTCGACGAGGCGATCGAGCAGGTGACGCCGGGCGAGGTCTCGGCGGCCGTGACGCGATTCGACGACTTCCCGGTGACCCGCTACCAGGTCAGTGGGCCCACGCCCCTGGAGACCGAGACGATGGAGGGTGACACGACTGTCATCAGCCTGAACACGGACATCCTGTTCGCCTTCGGCAGCGCCGAGCCGCCTCCGTCCGCGAAGGACAGGATCGCCGAGCTGTTGGAGGACGTGCCCGAGGGCATGACGGTGCAGGTCCACGGCCACACCGACAGCATCGGCAGCAGCGAAGCCAACCTGGCACTCTCCGAGGAGCGTGCCGACGCAGTGGCCGACCTCATCTCACAGGTACGGCCCGATCTCAGCCTGCAAGCAGAGGGATTCGGCGAATCGGATCCGGTCGAATCCAACGAGGTGGGCGGCGAGGACAACCCCGAGGGCCGAGCCGCGAACCGCCGGGTCGAGATCCGCTACGGCGGCTGACCTGCGGCGAGCGCCGTCGCACCGCTCGGCATGGCCGTGCCGCTCATCTGATCGTGCGCGATTCAGGGACGAACCCTACCGAAACGGTCATATCTGAGCACATTCGGTCACATCGCGGCATCGTCCGCACTCCGGCTCGCGGAATATCGCCATGGCCTGTGCCATCGGCCTACAGTGTGAGATGACGTACATCGTCGACTCACAAAGGAGTGATCATGGCTCGACGTCCCAGTCGGCGCATGGTCATGTCCGGGGCCGCGGCCACCGCGGCGCTGGGGATGACCGGATGCCTGCAGAATCCCGACCCGGCCGACAGCGCAGGCGGCGGCACGGTCGAGCGGTATACCCCCGGCGACACCCCGGGCACGGGCACGGTCACCATCCTGGGCGCCTTCGGCGGCCAGGAGATGGACGCCTTCCTGGCCTCCCTCGAGGACTTCCAGTCCGAATCCGGCATCACCATCCAGTACACCCCGGACTCGGACTTCACGAACACCATCCGGCAGCGGGCCGGCGCCGGCGACGCCCCCGACATCGCCCTGTTCCCGCAGCCCGGCGGCATGTTCGACCTCGCCGGGGAGGGTCTGATCACCCCGATCGACGTGTTCCTGGACTACGACCAGCTGAACTCGACGCTGATCCCCGGATTCCTGGACTCGGCGCGCCTGGAGGGGCGCGTCTTCGGCGCTCCGATGCGCATGGCCTGCAAGTCGCTGATCTGGTTCCCCAAGAAGGCGTACGAGGAGGGCGGATACGGTGACAAGCCCGCCACGATGCAGGAGCTCTACGAGATCACCGATCAGATCAAGGCCGACGGCATCGCGCCGTGGTCCGACGGCTGGGGCGCCGATCAGGCGACCGGCTGGGTGGGCACCGACTGGATCGAGGAGTTCATGCTCCGTGTCCACGGTCCCGTGCTCTACGACGACTGGGTCAAGCACCGCATCCCCTTCAACGCTCCCGAGGTCGTGGAGGTCTTCGATCTCGTCGGTGACCTGCTGAAGGGTGAGGGCAACGTGCTCGGCGGCACCGACGCGATCATCTCCACGCCCTTCTCCGAGGCGCCGCTGCCGCTGTTCGAGGACCCGCCGCGCGCGATGCTCGTGCGCCAGGGCAACTTCGTCACCGGCTTCTTCCCCGAGGACATCCAGGCGAACATGGACGCGGAGGTCGGGGTGTACGCCATGCCCACCTGGGAGGGCGGCTTCGACGGTCAGCCGATCCTGGGCGGCGGTGACCTCGCCACCCTGTTCACCCTCAACGACGACACGGTGAAGGTCATGGAGTTCCTGACCTCCGACCAGTTCGGCGGCGAGTGGGCGGAGGCGGGCGGCTGGCTCAGCCCCCACCGCACCTTCGACCAGTCGCTGTACTCCTCGGAGATCACCCGGCAGATCGCGGAGATCGCCTCGGAGGCGGCGGCCTTCCGCTACGACGGCTCCGACCTGATGCCGACCGCCGTCGGCGCCGGCTCCTTCTGGAAGGGCATGGTCGAGTGGCTGCAGGGCGCGAAGACCTCCCAGCAGGTCTGCGACGAGATCGAGAACGGGTGGCCGGCGTGACCACCGCGACACAGACCCGCCCGGGGCCGGAGGGCCCGGCCCCCACGGAGGTCGAAGACCGCAAGCACAGCTCCGCACGCCCCGTGCGCGTGATCATCGGGATCGTGGGCATGGCGGTCATCGCCTGGTTCATCTGCAACGCCTTCCTGGCCTTCGCGTACTACCCGCAGTGGTTCGCGGGCTCAGGACTGCTGATCGGGCTCCTGGGCCTGATCATCGGCATCGGCGGCTCGGTGGTGTTCTTCTACTTCCTGAACGTCTGCGTCGAAGGCTTCCCCGCGCGGTTCTCCCGCGGGCTCATCCCCTATGCCTTCCTGCTGCCGGGATTCAGCCTGATCTCGATCTTCCTGCTGTACCCGACGGTGCAGACGATCATCTACTCCTTCGCGAACGACGACTCCACCGCCTGGGTGGGGCTGGAGAACTATCGGGCGATCTTCTCCGACAGCCACTTCTGGTCCACCCTGCTGAACAACTTCCTGTGGATCCTCATCGTGCCCGTGCTGACCGTCGCCTTCGGTCTCGCGGTGGCCGTGCTGGCCGACAAGCTCTCCCCCGGCGGGGAGAACGTCGCGAAGTCGATGATCTTCCTGCCGATGGCGATCAGCTTCGTCGGTGCGGCGACCATCTGGGGGCTGGTCTACGCCTACAACTCCCCCGACACGGCCCAGACCGGCCTGCTCAACGCCGTCGTGGTGGCCCTGGGCGGCGAGCCGCAGCCCTGGTACCAGATCGAGACCGCGCGGCTGAACTCGATGGCCCTGATGGTGATCCTGATCTGGCTGCAGACGGGCTTCGCCATGGTGCTGATCAGCTCGGCGATCAAGGGCGTCCCCGAGGACACCGTCGAGGCCGGGCGCGTGGACGGTGCCAGCGAGCTGCGCATCTTCTGGCAGATCATCTTCCCGCAGGTGCGGGCCACGCTGCTCGCCGTGCTGATCACCGTGCTGATCCTGGTGCTGAAGGTCTTCGACCTCGTCTACGTCACCACCAACGGTCTGTACAACTCCGATGTGATCGCGAACCTCTTCTTCCGGAAGCTGTTCACCTCGCAGCAGGCCGGTCAGGCCTCGGCCATCGTGGTCGTGCTCCTGATCCTGGTGGTTCCGGTTCTGATCTACCAGGTCAAGAGCTTCAGGCAGCAGGAGGCGAACCGATGAACGGCATCATGAAGGACGGGCGCAAACGCTCGCCGCTGGCGATGATCACGATGCCGCTCCTGGTCATCCTGTGGACGATCCCCACGATCGGTCTGCTGGTCACCAGCCTGCGCACCCGCGAGGCGGCGGCCACCACCGGCTGGTGGACGGCGCTGTGGGAGGGCGGCTGGACCTGGGACAACTACGTCAGCGTGCTCACCGATCCCTCGGTGACCAGCTCGCTGATCAACTCGGTGGTGGTGGCGGTGCCGGCGACGGTGCTGCCGATCATGTTCGCGGCCTTCGCCGCGTACGCGTTCACGTTCATCAGCTTCCCCGGCAAGGATGCGCTGTTCATCATCATCGTCGCGCTGATGGTGGTCCCCATCCAGGTGGCGTTCCAGCCGATGCTGGACCTGCTGGGCCCGCGGGGGCTGGGGATCAACGGACAGTTCCTCGCGGTGTGGATGCTGCACACCGGCTTCGGCATGCCGCTGGCGGTGTACATCCTGCGCAACTACATGACCACCCTGCCGGGCTCGGTCGTGGAGAGCGCGAAGATCGACGGGGCCTCGCACTTCCAGACGTTCTGGCGCCTGGTCGCTCCGATGTCCTCCCCGGCGATCGCCGCCTTCGCCACCCTGCAGTTCCTGTGGGTGTGGAACGACCTGCTGATCGCCAAGCTGTTCCTGGGCGGCGGGGCGAACAAGACGATCATCGTGACCCTGCAGCAGATGCTGGGCACGCAGGGCCAGGGCGCCGAGCTCCTGACCGCCGGTGCCTTCATCTCGATGGTGATCCCGATGATCGTGTTCTTCAGCCTCCAGCGCTTCCTGGTGCGCGGTATGACCGCGGGCTCGGTCAAGGGCTGAGAGCATCGGTCGGCCGGTTCCCGCGCGGCGGGCGCCGACCGACGGGCCCTCCAGGATTCAGCCGAGGGCTGAGCCTCCTCCACAGCGCCTCCGATACCACCTCGGTGTCGGAGGCGCTGGGTAGATTGGACCCATGAGCGACACCGACGATCCCCGAGGCGGTGCCGAGCCCGCGCTCGCCCTCCCCACCTCCACCGTCCCCGACCCGTCGACCGCCCCCGGGCTGCGCTGGGGGGTGATCTCCCCCGGCCACATCGCTGGCCAGTTCACCGCGACCGCGCACCGGGCGACCGCCTCGCGCATCGTCTCCGTGGTCTCCCGCTCGGCGCGGCGCGCCGAGGAGTTCGCCGCGAGGCACGGCATCGAGCAGGCCGGTGACTCGGTGGAGCAGATGCTGGAGCAGGGCGGCCTCGACGCCGTCTACATCGCCTCCCCGCACGCACAGCACCATGCGCTGGCCCGGCCGGTCCTCGAGGCCGGGATCCCGGTGCTGGTGGAGAAGGCCTTCACGCTGAACTCCGCCCAGGCGCGCGAACTGCTGGAGCTGGCCCACGAGCGCGGCGTGTTCGCGATGGAGGCGATGTGGGCGCGCTTCCTGCCCCAGTACGACGTGCTGCGGCAGCTGCTCGGCGAGGGGATGCTCGGTGAGGTCGTGGAGGTCGCCGCCGATCACGGGCAGTCCTTCCCACCGGATCCGAGCCACCGCATGTTCGCCCCGGAGCTGGGCGGCGGAGCGCTGCTCGACCTCGGGGTCTATCCCGTCTCCTTCGCGCAGATGGTGCTCGGCAGCCTCGGGGAGCTCGCGGTGCGCGGAGACCTCACCGAGACCGGGGTCGACGCCTCGATGGGTCTGCTGGCGCGCGGCGAGCTGGGCGGCCGGGCGCGGCTGTCCACCACCCTGCGCGCCCGCACTCCCACCGAGGCCGTGGTCAGCGGGACCCTCGGCAGCGCCCGGCTGTCCGGGCCCTTCTTCGCCCCGGGCACCCTCACCGTGACGCTGCTGGACGGCCGCTCGGCGACCTTCGAGCACCCCGGTGATCGCGGGGACGGGATGGCCTACGAGATCGCCGAGGCCGCGCGGCGGATCACCGCCGGAGACCTGGAATCCCCCCTGATGAGCTGGAAGGACACCCTCGACGTGATGGGCACCATGGACGCGATGCGGGCCGAGCTCGGTGTGGTCTACCCCGGGGAGGAGTTCGCATGAGCATCCTGGACCCCGTGCGCGGACTGCGCATCCCTTCCCCGCATCCGCCCGCGCGCGGCGTGTTCATCTCCTTCGAGGGCGGCGACGGGGCCGGGAAGTCCACCCAGATGCAGCTGCTGCGGGACCACCTGGTCACCGACCGCTCGGTCGCCGAGGATCTCATCCTCACCACCCGCGAGCCCGGCGGGACCCCGCTGGGCCGGAGCATCCGCGGCCTGCTGCTGCACGGCGAGGACGTGGACCCGCGGGCGGAAGCGCTGCTCTACGCGGCGGACCGTGCCCACCACGTCGCCTCGGTGGTGCGTCCGCACCTCGCCCGCGGCGGCCTGGTGCTCGGCGACCGGTACCTCGACTCCTCGGTCGCCTACCAGGGGGCGGGGCGGGAGCTGGACGGCGAGGAGATCGCCTCCCTCTCGCTGTGGGCGGTGGACGGACTGCTCCCCCACCGCACGATCCTGCTGGACGTGCCGCCGCAGACGCTGGGCGAGCGCCGCGACTCCTCCGCCCGGGACCGTCTGGAGTCCGCAGGGCTCGGCTTCCATGAGGCGGTGCGCCAGGAGTTCCTCGACCTCGCCGCCGCCGAGCCGGAGCGCTACGCGGTGATCGACGGGACGCTCCTGCGCGAGGAGGTCCACGCGCAGGTGCTCGACGCCGTCGCCGAGGTCCTGAGCCTGTTCGACCCCACCTTCGAACCGGCACCGGCCACCCGGCACCGGGACGAGCAGTGACGGTGACCGAGGCCCGGAGCGGCAGCGGGGCGCCGGCCGGCGGTGTGTGGGCGGACGTGGTGGGCCAGGACGCAGCCGTCGCCCAGTTCCGCCGCGCCGCCTCCCCGGAGGGCTCGCTCGCCCAGGCCTGGCTGGTCACCGGCCCGCCCGGGTCCGGGCGCTCCACCGCCGCCCGGGCCTTCGCCGCCACCCTGCAGTGCGAGCAGGGGCTCGGATGCGGGCAGTGCCGGGCGTGCCGGACCACTCTCGCAGGCACCCACCCCGATGTCACCGTGGTCGCGACCGACAAGCTCTCGATCGCGAAGGAGGAGGTGCGCGCGCTGGTGATGACCGCGCAGCGCGCCCCGGCCACCGGCCACCGGCGGGTGCTGATCGTGGAGGATGCGGACCGCATGAGCGCCGGCACCTTCAACGTGCTGCTGAAGTCGATCGAGGAGCCCCCGCCGTCGACGGTGTGGATGCTGTGCGCGCCCTCCGCGGAGGATCTGGCGCCCACCATCCGTTCCCGCTGCCGCCTGGTGACGCTGGCGGTGCCCTCCTCCGCAGTGGTCGCCGACCTGCTGTGTCGCCGCGACGGGATCGACGAGCAGCTCGCGGTGCGCGCGGCCCGCGCCGCTCAGGGGCATATCGGCCTGGCGCTGCGCTACGCCACGCAGGACGGCGCGCTGGCGGCCCGCGAGGAGTCGGCCCGCACCCTGCTCTCGCTGCGTGGTGCCGGGGAGGCGGTGCTCGCCGCCCAGGGCCTGGTGGATCGCGCCACCGCCGAGGCGAAGGAGCACGCGGACGTGGTCGCGGCCGAGGAGAAGGAGCGCTTCCTGCGCTCGGCCGGGATCGACGACGGCAAGGTGCCGCCGTCCCTGCGCTCCCAGGTGCGCCAGCTCGAGGAGGATGCGAAGCGCCGCCAGACCCGGCTGGTCCGTGACGTGCTGGATCGGTATCTGCTCGATGCGCACTCCGTGCTCCGCGATGTGCTGAGCCGTCAGCTCGGTACGGAGGCGGAGCTGGTCAACGTCGAGGTGGCCCGCGAGATCGAGCAGACCGCCGGCCGGGGCTCGGGGACCATCACGCTGGGGCTGCTGGAGGCGGTGCAGGAGGCGAGGGACCGCATCAGCGGGAACGTGCCGCCGCTGCTGGCGATCGAGGCCCTGCTGGCCCGCATCGCCGTCTCCCTGCGCTGAGCAGGCGGCGCCGGGGCGCGACCTGTGTCCGTTCAAGGACGCGGGGCGCTCATGACTGCGCAGTCACCGTCAGGCGTCGGCGCCTGGCGCCTCGTCCTGCGGGGAGTCAGCCTCCGGGACCTCCGTGAGCGGAGTCGAGGCGCCCTCGACGGCGACGGCGGAGGTGCTTTCGGCGACGCCGGCGGAGGTGCCCTCGGCGACGTCGGCGGCCGGATCCTGCGGGGCGCGACCGTTCTGCGGCGCGGGAGCGTCGTCGGCAGGGGCCTTCTCGACCTCGACGTCGAGCTCGTCGACGATCACGCCGCTGCTGCGCGGGATCTCAGGATCGTCGCCCTGCTGACCGGTCTCGGAGTGGGCGCCGCAGCCGAAGTTCAGGTGCACCACGCGACCGTCGGCCGGGGACCACTCGTTGGTGCACACCCCGAACTCACGGCGCAGGGACCCGGAGAGCTGGGTGAAGAAGCCGCAGCTGGTGCAGTTCGCCGCGACGGTGCCGCGACGGCCGCGGCCGGAGGTCTGGCGCGGACCGAAATCGCCCTCGAGCCAGCGCTCGGCGGCTTCGCTGCGGCCCTCCGGGGAGAGCACCCGGGGGCGCCCCAGGCCCAGCTCCCACAGCGCGACCCGGTCGGCGTCCTCGTCGCCGGTCGCCTCGTAGCCCTGCTCGAGCCGTTCGTCCTGCTCACGGTAGGGCAGCAGATCGTCGGCGCCGACGTCCGAGGGCTTCAGCCGCTCGGACCAGGGCTCCCACTCGGGGGCGAGGATCGCGTCCTCGCCGGGCAGCAGCGCGGTCTCGGCGACCGTGGCGGCCTTGGCGCGCGAGGCCCGGGTGAGGACGACCACCCAGGACCAGCCGCGGTACCCGGGCATGGTGCAGTCGAAGACGTGGGTGGCCAGCCGCTCTCCGCTCGCTTCGACGCGGAGATGCTCACCGACCTGGCCCGGCTCGGTGACCTCGAGCAGCGCCTCGCGGGCGAGCTCGACGGCCGCGGCCGCGATCGCGTCGAGCTTGGGCCGCGCGGTGCGGGCGCGGCGGGGAGCGGTGGTCGGTGACGTCATGGCTTCAGGCCTCGAAATTGTCGGCGACGGCGCGGAGGACGGTGGCGATCTTCTGCGAGTGGCCGCGGTCGGGGTAGCGCCCCTGACGCAGGCCGTTGGAGGCGTCATCGAGCAGGCGGATCAGATCCTCGACCATCCCCGCCATCTCATCGGGCTTCTGCCGCCGGGCGCGGCTGACCGAGGGAGCGGGCTCCAGCAGCTGCAGCGACAGCACCTGGGGGCCGCGACGACCGTCGACCATGTCGAAGTCCACGCGCGCGCCCGGCCGGAGGGAGTCGACTCCCTCGGGCAGGTTCGAGGCGTGCACGTAGACGCTCTGTCCGTCCTCGTCATCGAGGATGAAGCCGAAGCCCTTCTCGGCGTCGTAGAACTTCACCTTGCCGCGTGGCACCTGGATCCCATTCCTTGTCTGCTGCTCATCGGTCTGCGAGTACTGGTTCCCGGGGCCCGGGCGGAGCGTCCGTGCCGGCCGCTCCGTGTGCGCCCCGAAGGGCTGCCGGAGACCGTCCGGCAACACTCGAGTCTACCGTGCCCGGGCCACCTCGGGCGAGCAGGAACTGCCGAGGTGACCACGGCCACCGCGGAGCGGATCAGCGGCGGCGCTCGGGCGGGATCTCGCGCACCGGTGCGGTGGACGGCACCGGTTCCAGACCCAGGCCGGTGAGCACCTTCTCCAGGATCATCGCGGTGAAGCCCCAGACGAAGGCGTCGCCCGGGAGGTCGAAGGCGGGACCCACGCCGAAGCCGCGGAGCATCCCGCGCTGCTGGTGGGCGGGATCGGTGAGGGAACCGGGCCCCGCCAGCGGCGCCCACACCACGCGCTCCACCTCGAACGGGTCCTGCACGCCCAGCGGCGGCCTCGCCGATGACCAGCTCAGCACCGGCGTCACCGCCTGGGACCGCCAGGGCATCGGGATCGGGGCGAAGGCGCCGAGCACCAGCACCTCGGCGGGATCCAGGCCGGTCTCCTCCGCGGCCTCCCGCAGAGCAGTGTGCACGTCGTCGCGGTCCCCCGGATCGCGGCCGCCGCCGGGGAGGGAGAACTGGCCGGGCTGGGAGCGCATGGAGTGACCGCGCTCCTCGAGCACCAGCTGCGCATCGTGCAGGCCGGTGCCGGCCAGATGGATGAGCACGGCGCTGCGTCGCACCACCCCGCCGCCCCCCTGGCGCGGATCCCGCGGGTCGATGTCGCGGCGCACCAGCACGTCCCCGCGCCGCGCCCGCTCGGCCAAGGGGGCGAGGAAGGCGGCCTCGGCCGGGAGGCCGGGCCCGTGGGCCGTCGCGGCGCTCACGCCACGCCCACCCGCGGGCAGATATCGGCCAGGACGCACTCCTCGCAGCGCGGCGCCCGCGCGGTGCACACCCGCCGTCCGTGGAGGATCAGCCGCAGCCCCAGCACGGTGAGCTCCTCGGCGTCGGCGCCGGTGCCGTCGGCCTCCACATGCGCGACCACGTCCTCCTCGACCGTGCGGGGGTCGGTCCGCGTGGTCCAGCCGAGGCGGCGGGTCACCCGGCCGACGTGCGTGTCCACCGCCAGCAGCGAGTGCCCGAACCAGGCGCCGCGCACCACGTGCGCGGTCTTGCGCCCCACGCCGGGCAGCGCCTCCAGGGCGGCCTGGTCGTCAGGGACCCGTCCGCCGTGGTCGGCGAGCAGCCCGCGGGCCAGCGCGATGATCCGACGCGCCCTGGTCGGCCCCATCCCCAGCGGTCGCACCACCTCGGCGACGTCGGTCTCCTCGGCCCCGGCGAGCGCTGCGGGATCCGGCCAGCGGGAGAACAGTTCGGGGGTGACCTGGTTGACGCGCACATCGGTGGTCTGCGCCGAGAGCACCGTCGCGACCAGGAGTTCGACGGCATCACGATGGTCGAGCTCGGTCCGCGCCCCGGGGTGGAGAGCCGCCAGCCGGGAGGCGACCGCGGCGGCGTCGGCCGGCCGCTGCGCGCGGGGCCCGGCCCCGGCCTCATGGGTCGACCTCGGGATCTGCACTGGTTCTCCTTCGGCGAGTGGCAGGACCGGACGGCGTCGGCACGGTAGTGTTTGACCATCATGTGACGGTGGCCACCGCAGTTCGTGGCCCACGACACATCGAGTCGCACAGCACGGTCCCGACACTCGGGGCCCCACACTCAGGAGGTTCCGTGGACGAGAACATCGTACGGTCATCACCACTGTTCGCTGCGCTCGACGAGGACGGCAAGCAGGCCGTGCTGGCGTCGATGAAGCAGGAGGACTACCACCGCAGCGCCATCATCTTCCGGGAGGGGGACCCGGGCGATCGGCTGTTCATCCTCGGCTCCGGCAAGGTGAAGGTCGGCCACGCCTCGGGCGACGGCCGCGAGAACCTGCTGGCCGTGCTCGGCCCCGGCGAGACCCTCGGTGAGCTGTCCCTGTTCGACCCCGCGCCGCGCAACGCGACCGCCACGGTGGTCGCCGAGTCGACGCTCTACTCGCTGTCCCAGCAGGATCTGTACCGGGTCCTGGCGCAGCGTCCCGAGGTGGGCCGGCACCTGCTCGCCTCGCTCGCCCGCCGTCTGCGCAAGACCAACGAGTCCCTCGCGGACCTGGTCTTCGCCGATGTGCCCGGGCGCGTCGCCAAGAACGTCCTCGACCTCGCGCAGCGCTTCGGCCGCCAGACCGACGACGGCGTGATGGTCGCCCACGGCCTCACCCAGGAGGAGCTCGCCCAGCTGGTCGGCGCCTCCCGCGAGACCGTCAACAAGGCGCTGGCGGACTTCGCCTCGCGCGGCTGGATCCGGCTCGAGGCCCGTGCGGTCCTGATCTCCGACGTCGAGCGGCTGCGCCGCCGCGCTCGCTGACAGCTGCCGGCCGCGGCCTCTGAGCCCCGGCACGCACGCCGGGACCACCGATCTCGCCCGCTGACGGGCGAGTTCGGTGGTCCCGGCGTGCCCGCGTGCTGCGGGTGCCCCCGTCCCGTCGGCGTGTCGCGGCCGGGCAGCGGCCCCCGCGGTCCGCTCCCTCAGCGCTCCTCGGCGAGATGATCGAGCGTGGCCCGGAGGTTCCAGCGTGCCGCGCCCTCCAGCTGCTCGGGAAGATCCGGTCCGTAGACCACTCGCAGCAGCCGGTCCATGGTCAGCACGCCGGCCGTCCGCGCCCGACGCACCTGCTCGATGCGTTCGCGGCGATGCGCGATGGCCTGCTCGATCGCCTCGAGGGCGTCCAGCGGCGTCTCGAGGACGGGACCGTGCCCGGGATGAATCGACCCGATGCGGCCATCCACCGTCATCGCCCGCAGGATCGCCAGCGACTGCAGGTAGTCGGCCAGCGAGCCGCCGTCGTCCGGCACGATCACGGTGGAGGAGCCGCCCAGCAGGGTGTCCCCGCTGAGCAGGCGCCCACCGTCGACCAGCACCGCGATCGAGTCGGAGGTGTGGCCGGGCAGGTGGATGAGGTGGCCGACGTTTCCGTGATCGCCCGCGAGCGTCGCCGGGAGCGGCCGTGAGCCGGGGACCGCGGACTGGTCCGCCGCCCACAGCGGCACCTCGTCCCCGCTGCGGGCGGCGAGCTGCCGCGCCAGGGTGGCGGCCCCGGCGGTGTGGTCGAGGTGCCGGTGGGTGACCAGCACCCCCTGGGGCCGGGACTCCGCCCCGCAGTGCAGCAGCAGCTCGGCGAGGTGCTCCGGGTCGCGGGGACCGGGGTCGACGACCCAGACCTGGTCCCCGTCGCGCAGCACATAGCTGTTGGTGCCGCTCAGCGTCATCGGGCCCGGGTTCTCGGCCCGGACCGCGATCAGCTCGACCGCGGGCCCACCGGGATCTCGCTGCGGGGCGTGCTCGTCCACCTCGCCGTCCTCAGCCGGTCGGGACGGCCGGGCCGTCGAGCTCCACCAGCAGGTCGAGCTCCACCGGGGCGTCCAGCGGGAGCACCGCGACGCCGACCGCGGCCCGGGCGTGCGAGCCGGCGTCGCCGAAGATCTCGCCGAGCAGCTCGCTGGCCCCGTTGATCACGGTGGGCTGCGCGGTGAAGGAGGGATCGGAGGCGACGTACCCGGTGAGCTTGACCACCCGGACGATGCGATCCAGATCCCCCACCAGCGCCTCGATGGCCGCCAGGGCGTTGAGGCAGCAGGCGGCGGCCAGCTCTGCGGCCTGCTCCGGGGTGACCTCCGCGCCGACCTTGCCGGTCAGGGGCAGGGCGCCGTCCACGAAGGGCAGCTGGCCGGAGGTGTGCACGTGGCGTCCGCTCGCGACGGCCGGCACATAGGCGGCCACGGGCGCGGCGACGGCCGGCAGGGCGAGCCCGCGCTCGGCGAGCCGGGCGCGGATGCGGGTGCTGCGCGGGGCGACGTCCACCGGCTCAGCCCTCGCCCAGGGGACGCTTGAGGTAGGCGACCAGGTTCTCCGGATTCGGCCCCGGCACCACCTGGACCAGCTCCCAGCCCTCCTCGCCGTAGTTGTCGAGGATCTGCTTGGTCGCATGGATCAGCAGCGGAACGGTCAGGTACTCCCAGCGGGTCACAGTGCTCATGGCCGGAGCCTACCTGGGATATCGGGGCCGCGCGGGGACCCTCAGCCGCCCATCGCTCCCTTCTCGGCGCGGCGCAGCACGGCCCACCAGTTGCTCACCTCGGGATGGCGGCGCAGCAGCCGCCGACGCTCCCGTTCGGTCATTCCGCCCCACACGCCGAAGTCGACGCGGTTGTCCAGGGCGTCGGCCAGACATTCCGTCTTCACCGGGCACGCCCCGCAGGCGAGCTTCACCGCATGCTGTTCAGCACCCTGCACGAAGAAGCCGTCGGGTTCCATGGTCACGCAGGCGCCTCGCGTCGCCCAGCTCGAGTCGGTGGTCGTGGGAGATTCCCCGATGGTCATTCGCAACCCCTTCCCAGGTGGCGGATCGACATTGATCCGTTCATGGCCCTCACTGTAAGGAGACTCACGCCACATGGCAAAAGATCCGGGTCCCTGCCGGCTGACCTACCGGTCCCTGCCAGCTGACCTGCGGACCGGGAGTGCAGGTGGCCGCCGAGCTCTCCGGTTCCGACGGCCGCCGGGCCGGACCGCCTGCGGAGCACGGCACGAAACAGTGAAGATTCGGCGCGGGTGGCATGCCGCATGGTCCGGAGTCCGCCACTGCCCGTAGTGTGTGACCATGGCCCGCACCACGTCCGCGCCCGCCTCCGGCCGCTCCCTCCCCGTCGCCCTGCTGCAGACCGTCTACCTGCTGCTGGGGATGCTCGCCGTCTCCGCACTCGCCGGTGTGCTGATGGCCGCGTTCTTCCTGCCGATGGTCTCGGCCGGCTCGGCCGTCGCCAAGGACGGCGTCGCGCTGTTCGACTCGTACCCGAGCGAGCTCGAGGTGGAGCCGCTGAACGAGGCGAGCCGGATCGAGGCCGCGGACGGCTCGCTGCTGGCGACCTTCTACTCGGAGAACCGCATCATGGTGCCGCTGGAGGAGATCTCCCCGCACATGCAGCACGCGGTGATCGCGGTCGAGGACCGCCGCTTCTACGAGCACGGCGGCGTGGATCCCAAGGGGATGCTCCGCGCCTTCGCCTCCAACGCCGCCGGCGGCGCCACCCAGGGCGGCTCGACGCTCACCCAGCAGTACGTGAAGAACGCCCTTTTGATGGACGCCGTCCAGCGCGGCGACCAGGAGGACCAGATCGCCGCCACCGCGCAGACCTACAGCCGCAAGCTGCGCGAGGCGAAGCTCGCCCTCTCCCTCGAGAAGAGGTGGACGAAGGACCAGATCCTCAACGCCTATCTGAACGTGGCCCAGTTCGGACCCTCCCAGTACGGCGTGGAGACCGGCTCCCGGCACTACTTCGACAAGAACGCCGCGGACCTGAACCCCGGTGAGGCGGCGCTGCTGGCGGGCATCACCAACGGCCCCAACGCGTACGACCCGGTCTCCCATCCCGAGGCGGGCGAGACGCGCCGCAACGAGGTCCTGCACGACATGCACCACGAGGGATACATCAGCGACGAGGAGTACGAGAAGTACACCTCGATCCCCGTCGAGGACATGCTGGACATCCAGAACGTGCGGGCCGGCTGCGCCTCGGCCGGGACCAGCGGCTTCTTCTGCGACTACGTCACGCGCTCCCTGCTGAACGACCCGGCCTTCGCCCCGACCTACGACGAGCGCCGCGAGCTGCTCTACGGCGGCGGCCTCACCATCCGCACCACCCTGGACCCGGAGACCCAGGCGGCGGCCATGGACATCCTGCAGCGCAAGCTCCCCGGCGACTCCGAGAGCGGCTTCGGCCACTCGATCGTCACCGTCGAGCCCGGCACCGGCAACATCCTCACGATGGCGCAGAACCGCACGTTCAACCCGTACGCGGAGGTCGGTCCGGGCGAGACGGCGATCAACTACAACGTGCCCAAGTCCCTCGGCGGCGGCAACGGCTTCCCCGTCGGCTCGACCTTCAAGCCCTTCGTGCTGCAGGACTGGCTCGAGCACGACCGGACGATCTACGACAAGGTCAGCACCGAGCGGCGCCCGATCTCCCGGTCGCCGGCCAAGTGCCTGCCCCGGGGCGCCTGGCGTTCCGCGACGGCCTGGAACCCGGACAACGCGGTCTCGGTGCGGATCAGCCCGATGGAGACGGTCCTGAACGCCACCAAGTTCTCCATCAACACCGCCTACACGGACATGGCGCGTCAGCTCGACCTCTGCGAGATCGCGAACACCGCGCGCAACATCGGTGTGGTCCCGGCGGGCTACGACCCCTACGACCAGTCCACCTGGGAGATGCCGATCGAGGACATGTACGGCGTCGAGCTGGCCCCGGCCGTCCTGGTGCTCGGCGAGGTGCGCATCTCGGCCCTGACCATGGCGGCCGCCTACGCCACCTGGGCCGCGGGCGGCACCTACTGCTCGCCGCAGGGCATCACCGAGGTGCTCGATCGCCACGGCGAGCCGATGGAGATCTCCGGCGCCGATTGCCACCAGGCCGTGGAGAAGGAGGTCGCCGACGTCATGGCGTGGACCCTCCAGCAGGACCTCGAGGACCCGCGGGCCACCGGCAAGGGCAAGATCATCGAGGGCCACCCCGCGGGCGGCAAGACCGGCACCTCGGGCTCCCAGTACCACACCTGGTACGTCGGCTTCACCCGGCAGATGTCCACCGCGGTGTGGTTCGGCCACCCGAACGCGAACATCCGTCCCGGCGGCTTCTCGGTCGACGGCAAGATGCTCCGCAGCGGGCACGTCTGGGGCAACACCATCTCCCTGCCCACCTGGCAGGAGTACATGATCCGCGCCCACGAGGGGCTGCCGAGCAAGGCGTTCCCGGCGGCGCCGGAGAAGCCCGTCGCACCCTCCTCCGACGTGGCCCGGAAGGGTGTGGTCCCCGACGTCTCGGGGATGGTGCTCAGCCAGGCGACGAGCGCGGTGGAGTCGGCCGGCTACCAGGTCGAGGTGCGCAACGAGTCCAGCAGCTCCGTGGGCAAGTGGTACGCGATCGGCACGAATCCGACCGCCGGCACCCGCCTGCCCGAGGGCGAGACCGTGGTCATCCGCCAGTCCTCCGGAGGGAGCTGAGGTGCGGCCGGCCCTCGCGGCCGCCGGGATCGTGGGCGGCCTCGGGCTGGGCGCCGCCGCCGCGACCCACGTCTGGGCGCGCCACATCGAGATCCACCGCTTCACGCTGCGGGAGGTCGAGCTGCGGATCCTGCCGCCGGGCACGCGCTCGGTCCGCGTGCTGCACCTCAGCGACATCCACCTGATGCCCGACCAGCAGCGCAAGCTCGACTTCCTCGAGCACCTCTCGCTGCTGCGGCCGCATCTCGTGATCGACACCGGCGACAACATCGCCTCCGCCGCCTCGATCCCGGTGCTGGCCGAGGTGCTGGCGCCGCTGCTGCAGCGCCCCGGCGCCTTCGTCCGAGGCTCCAACGACATGTTCGAGCCGATGCCGAAGAACCCCGCGCGCTACCTGCTGCCCGATTCACGGCCCGCCGGGCTGACCGATCCCGGGGAGCCCACGCTGCCGGTCGGCGAGCTCACCGACCGGCTCTCCGAGCACGGCTGGAGGGATCTGACCAACACGAGGTCGAGCATCGAGCTGGGTGGGCTCGAGGTGCGTCTGGTCGGCGTCGATGATCCGCACCTGGAGCTCGACGAGATGCCGGCGCCCCTGCCCCCGTCGACGCCGCTGCCCGCGCACGGGAACGTGCTCCGGCTCGGGGTGGCGCATGCGCCCTACCGTCGGGTGCTGGACTCCTTCGTCGCAGACGGCGCGGACCTCGTGCTGGCCGGACACACCCATGGCGGTCAGCTGCGCGTGCCGGGCGTCGGCGCGCTGGTGACCAACTGCGACATCCCCCGTCGGCAGGCCCGCGGCCTGTCCACCTGGCAGGGAGTGCCCCTGAACGTCAGCGCGGGCATGGGCGCGAGCCCCTACTCGAACTACCGCCTGTTCACGCCTCCGGAGGCGACCTTGCTCACCTTGCGCGCCCCGAAGCCCTCGCCGGTGCGGTGAGCACTCACCGAGCCTGCTAGAGTTTCTCCTCGGTGACCCGCTCCGGCGAGGCATCACCGGGGTGTGGCGCAGCTTGGTAGCGCGTGCCGTTCGGGACGGCAAGGTCGCAGGTTCAAATCCTGTCACCCCGACCATCGAGAAGGGCCGAGGATCGCATGACGATCCCCGGCCCTTCACTCATTCCCGAATGCTCCCGCCGGCGTTCCCCCGGCCCCGGACCCGTTCTCGCGCACCGCGTCCCGCTTACCGCTCCGAGGCATTCCGGAGGGCATTCCGAAATGGACATAATAGACAAATGAGACGGCTCTGACCTGCAGACCTCTTCGGGGATCATGGAGCGCGCCCGCTGTCCGCGCCCGAATGACAATGGTGTAACTACCATAATGCAATTCAATTTCCGAGGAGAACACGGACGAATTCCGCCCTTTTTGGCAAAATCTTCGCAAAGATATGTGGGGCGGAATGCAAACTCCCCTGTGGCCTCCCCGTCACCTGCACATACAGTGTCCAGCGGTGCCGACTCTGCTCAGGCGGCGCTCACCGGGCTGCCGCCTCCCCGTCACCGGCCCGGTTGCTTCCTCCTCTTCCCTGGGTGACGGGCGCTTCTCGCGTGCGCGTCGCCCTCGGCGCCGTGCACCGCGTGCGTGGCGACGGAGAAAGTGATCAACCACGATGTTCCCCACCGCTCCACGAGGCACGCACCGGGCATCCGGCCGTGCCGTGATCGACTATCGAGGGCTCACCGCCCCCGTGGGTCGAGGCGTCGGAGGCGCCGCCATGGTCGGCGCCGTCTCCGCGGCCGCCGTCCTCACCGGCGGCGCAGCAGCCACGGCCCAGGCGCCCGTCGCCTCGTCCGTCGGCACCGTCCGCGGCATCGCTCCGAGCGTCGCCCCGGCCACCCAGTCCCAGTTCACCTCGGTCACGCTCCGGCTGGGGGCACGCGGCGCCGCCGTCTCCCACCTCCAGCAGCAGCTGAACGCGCATGGTGCCTCGCTCACGGTCGACGGCGTCTTCGGCTCCGCGACCCTGCGGGCCGTCCGGAGCCAGCAGTCGGGGGCCGGTATCGGCGTCGACGGCGTGGTGGGCCCCAAGACCTGGGGCTCTCTGACCGGCGCGATCGCCACGAAGCCGGCCGCGAGCAGCTCGCAGCCCACGCTCCGCTTCGGGTCCCGCGGCTCTGCCGTCACCACCCTGCAGAAGCAGCTCAACGCCTCCGGCGCCTCGATCTCCGTCGACGGCGTGTTCGGACGCGGCACCGCGAGCGCCGTGCGCGCCCTGCAGTCCGCGGCCGGGATCGGCGTGGACGCCGTCGTCGGCCCCAAGACGTGGGCGGCGCTGAGCGGCGGCGTGGCCGTCGGCGGCGGGACCTCGGTGCCGTCGGCGCCGTCCGCCTCCGTCACCCAGCCGAAGCTCCGCCACGGCGACCGCGGAGCCGCGGTGACGACGCTGCAGAAGTCGCTCAACGCGAGCGGCGCCTCGATCTCCGTCGACGGCGTGTTCGGACGCGGCACCGCGAGCGCCGTGCGCGCCCTGCAGTCCGCGGCCGGGATCGGCGTGGACGGCATCGTCGGCCCCCGCACCTGGAACGCCCTCGGCAGCGACGTCCGCATCTCCGCGGACGCCGGCGGCCGGGACGAGGACCGGAAGCCGGTCAGCGGCGTCTCCGTGCGCGGGCAGGCGATCATCGACGCGGCCCGCTCGCAGCTCGGTGCCCGCTACCACTGGGGCGGCGAGTCGCCCTCGACCGGCTACGACTGCTCGGGACTGGTGCACTACGCGTACAACCAGGCGGGGGTGAACCTCTCGCGCAAGACGGCCAAGGGCTACGTCTTCGGCGGGCGCATCATCTCCCGGTCCGAGGCGAAGCCCGGCGACCTCGTCGCCTACACCGGCAACGACTACGGCCACATGGGCATCTATGTGGGCAACGGCAGGATCATCGACGCCTCCGGATCGCGCCAGCAGGTCGTCGAGCGCTCCATGTGGAACGCACCGCACGTGTTCGTCACCTACCGCTGAGAATCCCGGCGGTCCGCAGGAGACGGATATAAGGCCACGACGGCCTGCTCGACGCGAGAGCGTCAACGGGAAGGAGCAGGGCGGCGTGAGGGAGCCCGGTCGGCCATGCCGACCGGGCTCCCGTGCATCCGGCCCGCGGGCGCGGCCCCGGCAGTGCCCCGGCGGCGCGGCCGACCAGCTGCGAGCGACGGCAGGCGGCTCCGGGCACGGGGAGCCGCCTCCCCGTGGCAAACTGGAGCTGATCACGGTCGACGTCGTCCTACCAGGAGAAGCAATGCCCGATCCACTCGCCCTCGTCCCGCTGCCCCAGTCCGTCGTGTGGTCGGACGGCACATGGGAGACGAGCGCTCCGTGGGAGGGACTCTCCGTCGGCCTCAACGACGCCCTCCCGGCCACCGAGTACGCCCTGTCGATCTCGCCCACCGGTGCCGCCCTCAGCGCCGGCAGCGAGGCCGCGCTGGCCGACGGCCGCAACACCTTCGCCCAGATCGTCACCGGCACCAACGGCTCGATCCCGTGCGTGACGATCTCGGACCGGCCCAAGCACGCCTGGCGCGGCATGCACCTCGACGTCTCCCGTCACTTCCTCCCCCCGGCGGAGATCGAGACCCTCATCGACGCGATGGCGCTGCACCGGCTGAACGTCCTGCACCTCCACCTCACCGACGATCAGGGCTGGCGGATCGAGATCAAGGGGTACCCGCGGCTGACCGAGGTCGGGGCCTGGCGCGAGCAGTCCCTGGTCGGTCACATGGGCGAGGACGAGGAGTCCTGGACCTTCGACGGCGTCCCGCACGGCGGCTCCTACACCCAGGAGGAGCTGGCAGGGCTGGTCGAGTACGCCCGCCGCCGCGGCATCATGATCGTGCCCGAGGTGGACCTGCCCGGTCACATGCAGGCGGCGATCTCCGCCTACCCCGAGCTGGGGAACTTCCCCGAGCAGCAGCTCGGAGTGCGTGAGGTCTGGGGGATCTCCGACCACGTCCTGGGGGTCTCCGACACGGTCTTCGACTTCCTGCGCGACGTGCTCACCCAGGTCGCGGACCTCTTCCCCGCCCCCTACGTGCACATCGGAGGGGACGAGTGCCCGCGCGCGGAGTGGGAGCGCTCCCCCGCCGCCCGCAGCCGGATGAACGAATGGGGCCTGACCCGGGTCTCCGAGATCCAGGGGCGCTTCACCCAGTTCGCCGCCGACGTCCTCGCCGAGAAGGGCAAGCGGGTCATCGCCTGGGACGAGGTCCTCGAGAGCCACCTGCCCGATGACACCGTGATCATGAACTGGCGCCACGGGAACGGGGTGAAGGACTCGACCTCCCGCGGCTTCCGCACCATCATCGCGAACAACGAGCACACCTACTTCGACCACTATCAGGCGAGCCCGAAGGACGAGCCGCTCGCGATCGGCGGTCTCACCACCGTCAAGGACGTCTACACCGCGAAGTTCTCGCCCCACAAGCTCAGCGAGGACCAGCAGACGCTGATCATGGGCATCCAGGGCCAGCTGTGGACCGAGTACATGCCCACCGCTGAGCAGGTCCAGTACATGGCCTTCCCCCGTATGTGCGCCCTCGCTGAGCGGGCCTGGGGCTCCCCGGAGCAGAGCTGGGAGGAGTTCGAGGAGCGCCTGCGCGCCCACCTGCCGCGATTGGACGCATTCGGCATCCGCTACCGCCCCCTGGACTGAGATGAGCCGCTCCCACCACGACGCGCATCCGTACGGCCGCTCCTCGGACGACGTCCGCCGCCGGGACCAGCGGCTGCGTCGCACCCGGCGCCTCCGGGTCGCGCAGCTGACGATCTTCTCGATCCTCGCCGTCACCCTGATCGCGATCGGCGTCTACGCGGTGGGCGAGCTGCGCGAACCGGTGGCCGATCCCGGGGTGATCGAGCAGAAGTCCTTCGGCGACGAGCCCGTGGAGTTCTCCTGCCCGGGGCCCGAGGCCGTCCCGCTGCCGCCCGGCGAGGTCACGGTGACCGTGCTGAACGGCACCAGCCGCAGCGGCCTGGCCGGTGACGTCTCCGAGCAGCTCGCCGAGCGGGGCTACGGGGTCGAGAGTCCCGGCAACACCCGCGGGGCCACGGGCCCCGCCACCATCGTCCACGGTCCCCAGGGCTACCTGGCGGCGCAGTCCGTGAGGGTGCAGATCCAGGGAGCGCAGCTGAGCCTGGACGAGCAGCAGGAGGGGAACGCGGTGAAGGTGCTGATCGGTGACGGTTTCATCGGGCTCGAGGAGGAGTCGGCGGCCTCCGCCGCGCTCGAGAAGCCGGTGGACGCGCCCGAGGGCTGCTGAGCCTCAGTCCTGCGCCCGACCGACTGAGCTCCTACCGTCTCGTCCCTCGCCAGCACGTCGCTCAGTCCTCCCACGCGCGGCGGTCGGTCTCCATGCGCAGCCCGATCCACAGCGAGACCCCGCCGCCGAAGAGCAGCAGCAGCACCAGGGTGCCGAAGAGGACCGACGTGCCGGGCGTGCCGGGCATCAGCCCCACCAGCAGGCTGTTGATGCCGCTGACCTCGGCCACCGGCTCCTCTGCCGCGCTGAGGCTCGGGTCGACGTCGACCACCAGGGAGGCCCGGACCGGGACGCCCGCACTGTCGCGCACGTGGTAGCTGATCGGTGTGGTGCGGCCGGTGAAGCCCTCGACGGGCTCGAAGGTCACCGTGCCGTTGTCCCCCACCGAGTAGGTCCCCTCCCCCGGGATGAGCAGCCGGGTGCCGCGACCGTTCTCGAGCTCGGACAGGTTGGTCGCCGCGAGGGAGCTGATCCGGAGCGTCTCGGGTTTCAGCGGCTGGTCGCCGCTGCCGGCCGTGTCGTTGCTGAGCACGTCCACGGTGACCGGGTTCTGCGGGGCGGTGCGTCCCTCGTCGTCACGGGGCGTGGCGATGATCGGGGAGACGACCACCCTCACGGTGGCCTGGACGAGATTGTCGGCGTAGACGCCCCGGGCGATGACGCCCACCGGGGTGGAGGTGCCGGTGAACCCGTCCACCGGGGTCATCTCCACCGCGCCGGTCTCGTCGTCGATCCGCCAGGTGCCCTCCCCCGCGACGGTCAGCTCGGAGCCGTCCTCGGCCAGGCTCGCCTTCTCCGGCGCCGCCGCCGGATCGAAGCGCAGCGAGTCCGAGCTGACGTCCTGACTGCCGGTGCTCATGTCGATGCTGATCTCGGTGCCGGGCGCTGCGGCCGCCGTCCGCGACCGCAGGATCGGGTACGCCGTGCTGAGCTGCGCGGTCGAGGCGGTGTGGCCCTCCCCGTCGCCGCCGGTGATGCCCATCGGCGCGGTCTCGTGCACCTCTGCGCTCTCCGGGGAGAAGCGCACGGTGGCCGCCGCGCGGTCCAGCACCCAGGTGCCCTGACCCTCGACCACCACCTCGGTGCCGTCCTCGGAGGCCCGATGGGACTCCGGCGGTCCCAGCGGCTGCAGACGCAGGGTCTCGGGGTCGACGTACTGCTGTCCCTCGCCGACCACGAAGAGGATGTCCTGGCCATAGGGAGCGGACCAGTCCAGGTCCGAGATGATCGGGACCGAGAGCGTGACCCTGCCGGCTTGTGCCGCCGCGCCCTCGTCGTCCTCGATCACGAAGCGGACCGGGTCGAGCTGCCGGCCGAGCCCGGGCCCGACCGGGGTGTGGGTGAGGGAGCCGCCGTCGGCCGTGAGCTGCCAGGTGCCCTGATCGGGGACCGTGACCCGGCTGCCGTCGGTGAGCACCGTGGAACCGGACGGCAGGCCTCCCAGTTCCAGGCGGGTGGAGCCCTCAGCGGGCACGTCGCCGGGGAGTTCGATGCGCTTCGCCTCGCCGGCCGAGCCGCGCGCGGTGATCTCCTCGAGCTCCAGCAGCTCCGGGGTGAGCCGGACCGGCTGCGAGCGACCCTCGTGCAGCCCGCCGATGGTCAGCTCGATCGGTGCGCTCGGCCCCTCCACACCGAACAGCGGCGTGAAGACGAGCTGCTCACCGAGCAGCGTCCAGGTCCCCTCGCCCCGCACCTCGAGGCTGCGGAGATCCTCGTCCAGGCTCATCCGTGCCAGGGTGCTCTCCCCCGCCCCCGCGGGCAGGGCCAGCTGGGCCGACTCCAGATCGACCTCGTCCTCGAGATCGTCCTCGATCAGTGCGACGAGCGGGATGCGGGTGATCGAGCTGGGGACCATGTGCAGGGTCCGGGTCTCCGCCGGGAACTCGAAGGTGCCGTCCTCCCCCAGCGCCGCGGCAGGGAGCGCCGTGGACAGTGCCAGCAGACCAGCCGCACACAGCGCCGCCGCACGCGCGACCAGGCTCCCCGGACGTGCGCGCGAGGGGCGACGCGGCGACGGCTCGAGCATCCGGCCAGGGTAGCAACGCGGGCTATGGAGTCGTGGCACGGAGTCGACGCACGGACGCCGATGCACACGGCCCGGTCGGGGCTGCCGGCGGCGCGGGGGCGGATCAGCGCAGCAGGCGCGGTGGCGGGGTCAGCGGACTGAGTGCCGAGGCCGGGCTGGTGGTGGCCATCGGGGTCAGCGAGCCCGGCAGGAACGGGGCGCTGATCGCGCGCACCGCCACCCGGACGCCGAGGATCATCTCGAGCAGGTCGCCGGACGCATTCGTCCAGCTGGCGGCGATCACCCCCGCCCCGGTCCGCTCCGACCGGCGGTGCAGCCCCCAGGAGGCCGCGGTCTGGTGCACCGTCTCCAGCAGTCGTGCGGCGGCGCTCTCGGAGCTCGTGGGCCGGCCGGTGCTGGCCAGCAGCGCGCTGACGTGGCACAGGGTCTGCAGCCCGTGCCAGGAGTCACCGGAGGAGCGGTCCCGCTGGGGACGGTGATCATGGAAGTCGAGCAGCTCGGGCTGCTCCTCGAGCACCGCGGTGGTGACCGAGGTCAGCAGGTCGTGCATGCGCTGATGGGTCTCGTCCTGACCGGGGATCGCCGCGGGTGCGCCGGAGGGGAGAGCTGACATCGCCGTTCACCTTCCACCCTCGTGCCGCACCCGGGGGCGGCGGCGTCACGCTGCACCGCTCGGCCGACGCGGTGGTCGCCCAGAGTATCGGCTCCGGGGGCCGCTGCCGATGGGGAGAACTCCCCATCGACGCCGCGCCCTACTCCGCGGCAGCGGTCGCCACGAACTCCACCGGCGCGACCGAGGAGTAGCGGTCCTGCCGGATCGACACCACGCCCACGCCGCCGATGAACGGGGCCAGGGCCTGCGGGTTCTTGCCGGGGTTGGCGAGGATCACCTGGAAGCCGAAGTGGCGGAAGGACTCCATGGCGGCGGTGATGAACTTGCCCGCCCCCTTGGAGAACGCCTCGTCGATGATGATCGGCGCGTACCGGGGCACCTCCTGACCGGTGCCCGCCAGCTGGTAGCGCAGGGCCGCGGCGAGGCAGAAGGTGGCGAGCCTCTCGTTCTGGCCGCCGGAGAGCGGGCCGCCGGATTCGTGGGCGTGGACCACGGTCCCCTCGGCGTCGACCTCCTCGGCGTGGAAGTGCACGTGCCGGCGCACGTCCAGGATCACCCGGGAGACCTGGTCGTCGCGGGTGCGGGCCGCGCCGATCATGTCCATCAGGTGCCGCAGCGAGAGGAATCGCTCCTCGGCGAGGTCGCGGTCGCGGGAGATGTCGTTGAGCGCGGTGTCCGCCACCGCCTCCTCGAGCGCACGCTTGAACTCGTCCAGCGCCGCCAGGTGCACCGGGCGCATCGACAGCTGCAGGAACCGGCCGGAGTGGAACTCGACCTGTGCCAGGAGGGTGTTGATCCGCTGCAGGCGCTTGCGGATCTCCGCCGGTTCCCGGGCGATGGCGGTGGCCAGCGCCTGCACGTCACCGAGGGTGTTGCCGGTGAAGAACTCGAAGAAGCGGTCCTCGACCTCGGGCAGCTTCTCCTCCTCGATCCGCAGCAGGATGGCGAGGTAGTCGTCCACCCCCTCGAGCGTCGGCGCGGTGTCCCCCGCCTGGGCGGGCCAGCGCCGGGAGAACTCGCGCATGGCGGTGCGCATGTCCTCCTCGGCGCGGGAGGTGCGGCGGGTCAGGCCCATCAGCTCCGCGTCCAGGGTCGCGGAGGCGTCCTTGGTGACCTGGTCGATGGTGGACAGCACCAGGGCGGGGGCGATCGCGGCGAAGCGTTCGGCCAGCTCCTTCTCGACCTCGGGGTCGAGCGCCGACTCGGCGACGCGCTCACGGGCCTCGGCGAGGCGCTCCTCGGCGCGCTCGGCCTGCTCGGCGAGCTTGCCGGCGCTGCGCACCACCTCCAGCAGCTCCTCGTCGCTGCCGGCGATGGACTGCTCGACATCGTCGATCTGGCGGGCCAGCTCGGCCAGTGCGGCGGAGCCGTCCTCCGCGGCGCGCACCATGTCGCGCAGGTTCGCCACCCGTCGCGCGACCGAGGCGGCGTCGATCTCGTCCCAGGTGACAGCGCTGATCAGCTGCAGCGCATAGAGGCGTTCGCGGCGCCGCTCACGGTCGGTCTCGACGTCCTTGCGCCGGGCCTGGGCCTCGAACAGGGCCTGCTCGGCGCGGGTGCGCTCGGTCTCGAACACGGCACGCTTGGCCCGGTTGTCGAAGCCCAGCACCCACTGGGAGCGGTCGTTGATCTGCCGGTCGGCGTTCTTCTCGTGCCGGGCGGCGGAGTGCTTGATCTGCCCGGAGCGCAGCACGGCCCGGTGCAGCCGGGTGAACTCCTCGAGGCTCTCCGCGCAGGTGTAGTCCATGCGGGAGGCGATCTCGTGGGACAGCCAGACGTGGAACTCGCCGTCCTTGACCTCGAGCTTCGCGGCCAGGGAGCGTGCGTCGATGGTCTTCGCCGGGCGACGCAGATCGGTGTTGACCCGGTTGTAGGAGATCCGGCGGCGCAGCTTGGTGCGGTCGATGACGGCGGCGACCTCGCGGTAGATCCGGTCCGGGACCAGGATCGAGCGGGCCAGTCCCCGCAGCGCCTGCTCGGCGGCGGCGGTCCACTCCTCCTCGCCGGTGCGCACCTGCAGCAGCTCGGCGGCGAAGGGCAGCTCTGTGGGGGCGATGCCCACCTCGGCGGCGATGTGGTCCCGCAGGGCCACGTCCTCGGAGTGGAGGTTCGAGGCGCGGCTGGTGAGGGAGGTGAGCTCCTCCCGGGTGCGGGCGAGGGTCTGGCCCAGCTCCCGGACGGCCGCCTCGGCCTCCCAGCGGGCGGCGTCGGCCCCCTTCTCCTCATCCTCCAGGGACTCCCGCAGCCCCGTCACCTCGCGCTGCAGCGCGAGGAACATGTCCTCCCCCGCCGGGGTGCGCAGCTCGACCGTGGCCAGCTGGGCGGCGAACTCGGTGCCGCGCTCGCGGCGCCGCTCCCGCTCCACCTCGAGACCGGCGATCTGCTGCTTCCAGTCGTCGATCTCCCCGCCGCCGGCGCGCTTGCGCTGCTCCTTGAGCTGGGCGAGGTCGGAACGGGCCTCGGCCACGTCCTGGGTGAGCCGGCGCTGCTGGGCCTCGAGCCGGTCGCGCTCGAGCTGCAGCCGGCCGGTCTCGTCCCCCAGCAGCCGCACCAGGTGCTGGGCGGCGAAGACGTCGATGTCCGCTCGGCGGTCCACCAGCGCGCCGCCGCGCTCGCGCATGGCCGTCCAGTCCTCGTGCGAACCGCGCAGGGAGCGCAGCAGCTCCCGCTGCTCGCGGGCGGTCACCAGCGCCTCGTACACCTCGGAGAGGTTCTGGAAGTTCGCCAGCGCCTGGTCGGCGAGCTCGAAGGTGCGCGGGGCGTCGAGCATATAGTCGCGCAGCAGCGCGTTGACGTCGCCGAGCTCCTTGGCGGACTGGATCTTGTGCAGCAGCCCCAGCGCCTTCTCGTCCGGGATGCCCAGCAGCTGGCTGAACGCGGCGCGGTACTCCCGGAACTGGCGGAAGGTCTGGGTGCCCGGATGTGCGGCCTCGAGCGCCTTGCCCTCGATCTGGGTGGAGACGAACTGGCGCAGGTCCGTGACGTCCAGCGGCGTCCTGGCGATGACGTACAGGCTCTTGACGTCGGAGTCCGCGGAATGGCCGGCGTGCAGCAGCAGCAGCCGGGAGAGCTGGACGGTGCCGCCCCTGCCGTCGCTGTAGCGCAGGGTCAGCACCGACAGGGTGGTCTTCTCCCGCAGCACCTCCTGGCTGAACTCTCCGGTGGCCTGGTCGTAGGCCATCGCCCAGGCGCCGCGCACGTAGCTGGCCACGGTGCGGCGGTACTTCGAACGGTTCGGGCCGGCATCGGAGGCGGCGGCGTTGAACTGCAGGGTGCGCGGCGGGGTCAGCAGTGCGCTGATCGCATCCAACAGGGTGGACTTGCCGGTGCCGGGACCGCCGGTGAGGAAGTACCCCTTGGAGGAGATCGCCAGGTCGTGGGTGCCGTGGAAGGTCCCCCAGTTCGAGACCTGCACGGCAGTCAGTCGCCACTGTCCGGGATGGGGGTGGTCGGGGTCGCGCTCCGCCGGCTGGGCGGGCGCGTCGGTCTCGGCCATGCCGGGGAGGTCGAGGGTGTCGGCTGCGGATTCCACCCCTGCAGAGTACCGGGATCATCCGCCCCGGGCGGGCGCTGCGGCACGGCCACGACCCGATGTCTCGCACGGCCCGACGGCTCCTGGTCGGCATCCTCGCCGTGTTGCCGCCGACGATGCCCCGACGCGCGGCAGGAGGCGCTCGTTCACCTTTCGTCCACCTTGCTATAGTCGCGAGGTCACCGGGGCCACGACCCCGCAGCGGTCGGTCCCCGCTCGATCGCCCTTCCATCCAGCGATGCGCAGCGACCGGGTCCCGGACCCGCCAGACGTCGTCAGGAGAATGGATGCAGGACGTGCCGAGCGCTTCCGGCTCCTCGGATGAGCACCGTGCCGCCACGCCCGACGGTGCCCGCACCGACACGCCCTCGACGACGCTGCAGCGCATCGATCCGCTCTCCTCTCCCCCGCTCTGGGGGCAGGCGTTCCCCGCGGCGTCCTGGCGGAAGGTGATCGGCGAACGCTCCGTGACGGTCACGGTCGAGGGCGGCCCCGGTGCCCTGCTGGCCGCCCGCAACGGTCACATCCATCGCCTCGGTCCCCTCGTCCAGGGGCGACGGGAGATCTCTCTGGCCGAGCACGACGAGGACTGGTTCTGGGTCGACGGCGCCGTGCGCGAGGTGACCTGGAGCATCCCCGGACGCCTCGAGCTGCCGCCGCTGACCGTGGTCATGCCCACCTACCGTCGGGAGGCGGACGCGCTCGACCAGGTCCGCCGCTTCCTGCAGATGGACCCGGTCACCACCGTGGTGGTCGTGGACCAGGGCGCGACGCTGCAGCACCACCCGGAGTTCGCGCAGCTGCTCACCGCACACGAGAACCTCCACCTGGTGACCCAGCCGAACCTCGGAGGCTCCGGCGGCTACGCCCGCGGGATGCTCGAGGCCTCCCAGGACCCCTCGGCCGCGGTGCTCTTCTCCGACGACGACGCCCTCCTCTCCGAGGAGTCCCTCCGCCGGATGCTGACGCATCAGGCACTGGCCCCCCGGCCCACGATCGTCGGCACCCCGCTGTTCTCGGCGGCTCGGCCCACCCAGCTGATCACGCACGCCGAGAAGGTGGGGACCCGAGCGTTCCAATGGACATCCGCCGACCATGTCCACGGCGCGATCGACCTGGCGGGCACCACGCCCGAGGAGTGGAGCTTCGTCGCCGCCCACGACGAGGTGAACTACACCGGCTGGTGGGGCACGCTCTTCCCCCCGGGCACAGCCGCTGAGCTCGGTCTCCCGGTCCCCTTGTTCCTGAAGTGGGACGATGCCGAGTACGGGCTGCGGGCCACCGCCCACGGCTACGACCACGCAGTGCTGCCGGGCACCGCGGTGCACCACCCCCCGTGGACCGCGTACCGCACCCAGATGACGTGGACCGCGCGGGTCCTGCACCGCAACCGGCTGGCGATCGCTGCGGCCTACGGTGCCGGGCGCGGCGTGATCGTCTCCTCCCTGCTGCACCAGACCAAGCACGTGCTGGCCGGCCATCTGCTGACCGCCGAGCTCTGGGAGGAGGGCATCGACGCGGTCCGCTCCGGTCCCGAGGCCTGGCTGGGCGGGGACCTGGGCCGCGCCCGCGCCGAGGGCGCGCGGATCGTGGACAGCTGGCACCACGAGAACGACCTCCACGAGGATCTGCACCCCACCCATCCTTCCCCGGTGCCGCTGCCCAGGGCGCTGCTGCGTTCTGTGGGCCGGATGCTGCGGCCCGACGGTCCGCCGCGGGTGGTGCTCGAGGTGCCCGCCGACCGCATGCACTGGCGCACCACCCTCGGGGGCGACGCCCTGCTGATCACCGATGCCGACGGCGGGACCGAGGTGGTCTTCACGGTGCACGGGTCGGCCATGCGCCACGCCCTCATGCGCTCCCTGAGGTCGCATCTCGACCTGGCACGGCGCTGGGCCGAGCTGCGGGCGAGCTACGGCCGCGCCCTGCCCCAGCACACGACGGGGAGCTCCTGGGCCGCGCTGATCGCTGCCGCGGATCCCGGCACCAGCGGGAACAGTGGGATCAGCACCACCGACGACTCCCCCGGAAGGACCTGAACATGCCGGCTCGCGGCAACGCGCTCACACGCCGGATTCGCAGCTCGGGCGGGAAGCTCCTGCGTCGCTTCGGGCTGCTGCCCGGCGGGATGCCCGACGGGATCGGGGACGATGCCGCCCTGGCGGACGCGACCCTGGACGGCGACGTGGTGGTGTACTTCCCCGACACCCAGGACAGCCTCTACCAGCTGCGCACCTGGTACGGCCCGCTGCGCGAGCTGCACCGAGCCCAGGGCGTGACCATCGTGTGCATGGATTCCCGCACCGCGGGGTCCCTGCGCGCGGAGATGGACCTGCCCGTGGTGACCATCGCGCTGGACGCCACGCTCGACTCGATCATCCTGCGCAGCGACACGAAGCTGGTCCTGTACGTGAACTACAACCCGCTGAACACCGCGGCCCTGCGATCCCGCTCTGCCATCCACGTCTCCCTGCTGCACGGGGACTCGGACAAGGTGGTCTCGGTCTCCAACCAGATCAAGGCCTACGACTACTCCTTCGTCGCCGGGCAGGCGGCGATCGACCGGCTCGAGCGGTATACGACCCTGTTCGACGCCCCCGCCCGCTGCATCCCGGTGGGCAGGCCGTCGCTGGATACCGATCGGGTCGAGGCGACGAGCCGTGCGGATGACCGCCCCACCGTGCTGTACGCCCCGACCTGGGAGGGCGGGCAGTCCTCCGCGGCCTACAGCTCGCTGAACAGCCACGGCCCCGCCGCCGTGCGCTCCCTGCTCGCCGCGGGCCTCGGCGTGATCTACCGGCCCCATCCCCTGACCGGGGTGCGGGTCCCGGAGTACGGGGAGACGGACCGGGAGCTGCGCGAGCTGGTCGAGTCCGCGGGCGGCAGGGTCAGCACCGACCGTCCCCTGCAGCACGACTTCGCCGACGCGGATCTCATCCTCTGCGACGTCTCCGCCGTGATGGGCGACTGGCTGCCCACGGCCAAGCCGCTGCTCATCACGCGCTCCGCGGATCCGCAGGCGCGGGACGCCGCGACGGCGCTGCTGGGCATGTCCCCGCGCCTGGCGGCCCCGGACGCCTCGAGGGCCGGCAGCCTCGCCCGGGAGCTCATCGACCATGATCTGCTTCGCGAGGAGCGGGTCGAGCTGATCGAGTACTACCTCGGGAACACTGCCCCCGGCGCCTCCCTCGCCCGCTTCCTGGAGGCCTGCGAGCGCCTGTCCGCCCGTCGCGATGAGCTGTGGGCCCGGATCCGGGAGCAGGAACACCCTGCTGCCGACGACTCGGCGTGAGCGCGGCCCTGCCTCCGGGGAACCGCCTGCGCTTCCTCCCGTCGGACGTTCTGCCTTCCCAGGCAGTCGCGCTCCGGAACTCCTCCGCCCCTCCCCGCGTGCCGCCCGGATCAGGTCGGCGCGACTTGTACAGTGAACGGCACGGAACGTCCCGGTGACGTGCCGATCAATTCGACGGATACGGATCTCGCTCGTGGCTCACCACGCTCGACCCGCCGACCCGCACGAAGGGCATTTCCTATGTACTCACTGATCCTCCTCAACGGAGGGATCGGCAGCCGCACCGGCGCAGACTCGCCCAAGCAGCTGCTCAAGCTCCGCGGCATCCCGATCATGGTCTACACCCTGGTCACCGCCGACCGGGTGGAGCAGATCTCCCAGATCGTCCTGAACTACCCGCCGCAGTGGCGGGAGGACATCGAGGCGGTCCTCAAGGCCTACGCGATCTCGACCCCGGTCACGCTCGTCGAGGCCGGGGCCTCCCGCCACGCCTCGGTCGCGGCGATGGTCTCGCACTGCACCAACGATGACGTGATCATCCACGAGACGGCGCGCCCGCTGGTGCGCACCAGCGACTTCCAGCGCCTGATCGACTCCGAGCACCGCAACGTCGCGCTGATGTCGGAGATCTCGTTCACCGTGGCGCCGGTCGATCCGGGGACCTCTGCGGTGACGGGGTCGCTGGACCGTTCGCGTCTGCGCAACGTGCAGCTGCCGCAGAAGTTCGTGAAGTCGGATCTGCTGGATGCACACACGAATGCCCGCGAGCAGGGGATCGAGTTCACCGAGGACGCGACCCTGGTCGCGGAGTTCGGCCACCCGGTCCATTTCATCGAGGGCACCGATGAGAACCTCAAGGTGACCACCAAGACCGATCTGAAGATGGCCGGGTTCCTCCTGCGCCCTGAGGAGGACGACGATGAGTAAGACCGCGCTCGTCACCGGAGCATCCCGCGGGATCGGCCTCGAGACCACCCGACGCTTCATCCGGAGCAACGACGACATCACCACCGTGGTGATGTTCGCCCGCGCCTCCGAGGACTTCGACGCCAACGTCGCAGCCCTCGAGAAGGAGCTGCCGATCGGGCGCAAGCTCGTGCCCGTCACGGTCGACGTCGGAGACCGCGACGCCCTCAAGCAGGCCGTCACCGAGGCCTACGAGCAGGTCGGCGGCATCGACATCCTGGTCAACAATGCCGGGTACACCAACCCGGTCCCGCTCCAGCAGGTCGATATGGCCGACTTCGAGAAGACGATCAACGTGAACCTCTATGGTCCGTTCACCATCGTCCAGACCCTGTTGAACCTGGGCAACCGCTTCGATCTCATCGTCAACATCGCCTCCACGGCCGGCATCACCGGTCGCTCGGGCTGGCTCACCTACTCCGCCTCCAAGGCGGCGGTGATCAACATGAGCCAGGTGATGCGCGAGGAGCTGTCGATCTACGGCACCCGCGTGGTCTGCCTCTCCCCCGGCCGCACCGCCACTGCGCTGCGCAAGACCCTCGCGCCGGACGAGGATCCCAGCACGATCATGCAGCCCGGGCACGTCGCGCAGGTCATCAACACGATGTCCTCGCCGGTCGGGCGGTTCATCGACTCGGAGAACATCGTCGTGCGGCAATGAGTTCCGAGCGTCGCTGAGTCGGCGCACGACGACCACGGCGGTCCCGAACCGCTGACAGTCGAAGGGCCCGCGGATATCCGCGGGCCCTTCGATGTGGTGGTCAGCTATTTCTTCGCCGGCGCGGACTTCTTCTTGGGGTTGCGTGAGCTGGTGTACTTCTTGTACGCCCCGCAGACCTCTGCGGGACTGCCGTCCATCACCAGCTGCCCGTCGTGGACCCACAGCACCCGCGTGCACATGGACTGGATCGTGGCCAGGGAATGGCTGACCAGGAACACGGTGCCGGCCGCCTCACGCACCTCGTCCATCTTCGCCTTGCTCTTCGCGCGGAACGACGCATCCCCCGTGGCCAGGGCCTCGTCGATCATGAGGATGTCCGGGATGGCCGAGGCCGAGATCGAGAACCGCAGCCGTGCCCCCATCCCCGAGGAGTAGGCCTTCATCGGCAGGTTGACGAAGTCACCGATCTCGGCGAAATCGACGATCTCCTGGAACTTCTCCTTGACCTCCTTCTTCGACAGGCCCAGCGCGAGTGCACCGATCATGATGTTGCGCTCTCCGGTGAGGTCTTTCATCAGCACGGCGTTGACGCCCAGCAGTGCGGGGTTGCCGGCGACGTGGACAGTGCCGGCGACCGGCGGGATCAGCCCGGCGATGGCGCGCAGCAGGGTCGATTTGCCCGAGCCGTTGATCCCGATGATGCCGATCGCCTCACCGTGCCGGGCGGCGAAGCTGATCCCGCGCACGGCCTTCACCTCACGCACCGGGGGCTGCTTCGCGCCGCGGCGCACCAGGCGGCCGAGCACGCCCCAATCCTGCCCGGGACCGTGCCCGACCTTCTTGGCGCCGAAGACCCGATAGGAGACATGCAGGTCGTTCACCAGGAGGGAGAGACGGTCGTCAGGGACCTCGATCACCGGAGTGTTGTCGAGCTCGTCCTTGTCGACCTCGAAGTCGATCTCGTCGGCATCAGTCACGCCCGTACTTCTCCTCTCCGCTCCAGAAGATCAGGAAGCCGACGACACCGAACAGCACCGCCCAGACCACACCGATCAGCCACATGGTGGCATCCGGCGGGTACGCGGGCTCGTCCAGGATCGAGGACCGCACCAGGTACAGGTACACGGCCACGGGCTGGTACTCCAGCAGCCATCCCCAGCTGTACTCGCCGAGGTACTTCTCCACCGAGAAGATCACGCCGGACGCGTACATCAGGATCCTCAGGAAGTGTGGCAGCAGGTTGTCCAGATCCGGGGTCATGGCCACCCAGCGCGCGACCATGAAGGCGCACCCGGTGGAGAACAGCCACAGCAGGACGATCGCGGGCACCAGCAGCAGCCAGTACGCGTCGAGCGTGACCCTGCCGGACATCGGCAAGAACCCGGAGGCGTACGAGATCACGCACATGACCACGATGGCCGGCCCGAGCATCATCAGCTCGGCGAGCACACCCGCAGCCGGAAGCACGGCCCGGGGGAAGTTCACGGACCTCACCAGATTCATGTTCTTGTTCAGAGAATGCGCGCCGGCCATGACCGAGCGCTCGAAGAAGCGGAACATGAACACGCCGACCACGATGAAGGCGATGGTGTTCTCGATGCCGGCCCGCCCCACACTCAGCAGGAATCCGAAGATCAGCACGTACACCGAGGCATTGATGGTCGGTGAGACCAGCGCCCAGACCTGACCGAGGTAGGTGTTCTGGTTCTCGGCCTCCGCCTTCGACGAGGCGAGCACCTGGACGAAGGCGCGCCGCTGCCACAGCTCTTCGACGTACGGGATCAGCGGCGGACGGACACCGATCTGCTCGAGGTCGTTCTCCTGGACGGCGGCCGCTACCGATGCCTCGTCGAAGACGCGTCCCAAGGGCGGTGGCACCAGAGGTGCCTCCGCCTGTTCTGCCTCGCCTGCGCTCACAACGACTGCTCCAATCTTGCCGGGACCCTGCGACCTCACGGGTCTCGGGACGGTGTCCTGGTGACGAGGGCGTCGTGGTCCCCGTCGCCGGCCAATCCGCGTGACGGTCCACTCTACGACGGCACACCCCCGTGCCCCAGCACCGGTGACCCAGCTCGCTGGAGCGCGGTGACGGCGCGTCTCATGATCACGGCCTCACGAGGGCGCGACCGGTCCGGGATGCTCCGTGGCGGGGAGCGCGGGAACATCCTCGCCCAACCCGAGCTCATCCCGCGCCACCTCCACGAACCGCTGCGCATACGTCTCACGAGGGAAGTCGCCGAGGTAGTAGGCCGCCCATCGATGGCGCTCCTCGCGGCGAGCATCGGTGCGAAGCAGCTCGTCGAGCACGGTGCCAAGAGCGCGCGGAACGGCGCCGTCAGCTTCGAGCACATAGGCGGCGCGCGCCATCGGGAACTGCTCGGTGAACTCCTGCGCTGCGATGCGCGGCGAGACCATGGCGAAGGGCTTGCCCGAATGGAGGAAGTCGCCCACCACCGCGGAGACGTCGGAGATCAGCGCGTCGGCGGCATTGAAGCAGTCGACCACGCTCATCTTCCGTTCCGAGTGGGCGCCGTACAGATGCTCGCGGCCGGTCTGCGCCGCGTCCGCCTCGAGCAGCGTCCAGATCTCCTCACAGGCGGCTCGCAGCTCCGGGGAGCGAGAGCTGTACGGATGCGGACGGAAGACGACCCGGCAGCCTCGTCCCAGCAAGCCCTGGACAATTGCTGGTCCGGCACGGAGGGATGAGTAGTTGCTCTCGGTCTGGTTGCCGAGCCAGGTAGGGGCGTAGAGCACCGAGACATCCGTGAGGTTGCGGATCAGGCCCCTCTCCGGCTCGACATCCTCCACCTGGGGGCGGCCCACGATGCGGAAGATCTCGGGGGGCATCGCGACGCCGAACTTCTCGAAGCGGTCGATCGCCGCCTGCCCGGCCACGAAATCGCGGTCGTACATCCGGATGATCGGGGTGGCGCTCGAGGCCTTGTCGGACTCTCCATGCAGAAGTTGGATATGCAGCAGCTGCGAGTAACGCACCATGTGGTTGTTGCGCATCGCGTTGTTGACGTAGAACACGCCCCGCACGGACGGCACGATCAGGTCATCGAGGTCGGTCAGAGAGCGGCGCAGGATCACCGGATGCGCCGTCGCGCCCTGAAGCTGGCGGAAGGTGCCGGCGGTGCGGACCACGATCGCGAACGGGACACCGAGACGTTCCAGGTGAGGCAGCCACATGGTCACCTGGAACGTGGAGCGCGGCGGAGCATGCCAATAGACGTAGAAGACCGGAGCCATCCGCTCCAGGGCTTGAGGGAGATTCGCCTGGTCATGCCGGCGCTCCTGGATGCCGCGCACGACGTCGAGCAGCGCCGCGACGAACACCACGACGGTCACGGCGGTGAGCAGCAGCGCGGCGAGCAGCAGCGGCATCGGGGCAAGGCTCGCCACGGTGATCACCAGCAGCGAAAGCATGCTGAACGGGAAGGCGATGCCATAGCGGAAGGCCGGTCCGGTGCGCGACTCGCTTCCGGGCATATGGGCCGCACAGGGGACGGCGTACTTGCTCAGCGCCCGGAGCACCGGCTCCAGGGCGCAGGCCAGAGCGAGCAGAAGGCAGGCACCGAGCGCGGTGCCACCGAGCTGCCCGATGTCATGCAGCTGCACCATGGCCGTGGCGAGCAGAAGATACCGAGCGGTGAGAAAACGACTGACACCTCCGACCCGCCCGCGTGCCGTGACGAGGGCACGCCGTTTCCGCCACCCGATGATCAGCAGCGGGAGCAGTGCTGCGAGCACCGTCAGGAGCGCGTCATCCAGCGCGAGCGCGACCACCATCGCCATGAGTGCAAGGGTGTTGACGATCACGGGCCAGACGGACAGCATCCTCGCGATCTTGGCGATGCCGATCGATGTCACTGGACCTACCTCGTGCTGCGATGGGGACGCCAGGCGGAGGCGGCGTCGGGAGCTTTCGATCTTGCCATATCGCCCCGCCATCGCCCCGGGCCCGTGGCACGTTTCCGCCAGCGGTGTGGACAGGAGCCGGGTGCTCGACGTGAGGCAGCGCACTCGCGCCGCAGAAGCCGCCCGCAGGAGGCCTGCCGGGGTCCGCCCGGAGACGGACTCGGCGACCCTGCAGGGCAGCCCCGACGACATCGTGGGCGCATATGTCCCGATAGGGCGGCAGCGCTCAGTAGAGTAGCCCCGCAGCAGGCGAGCCGCGTCCACCTCAGGGCCTCCCCGAGTCCCGTGCCCAGCACTCCTCGGATCACCCCGTTCGGCATCGCCCCACCAGTGAAGGAGCAGAGAGCAGATGAGTCAGACTGCGAGTCCGGCGACCGGATCAGGCCACCGCATGTCCGTGCCCTGGGCACGGATGAGGAGCCTGCGCCGTCGACTGACGCAGACCATCTTCGCGTTCCTGCCGCTGGTGCTGCTGGCTGCGGGTCTTCCCCCGTTCCTCGCGGTGCTCCCGGCGATCTATCCGCTGTTCGTCCTGCTCCGGCGCGGGGTCCGTCGCCTCCGCCAGCACGTGACCCGCACGGGTCTGGCCGGTGAGCACGGAATCCGCCTCCTGCTGGGGCTGCTTCCGCTCGGCGTCGCCTGGGCTCAGGGTGCTGCGGGCCCCGTGGGGTGGATCGCTGTCGCCCTGTTCTCTCTGCTCCCGCTCGCCGAACTGGTCGTCACCCGCGTCGCACCCGGCCGCAAGCTGCGGGTGAGCAACCTGCCGGGCATCCAGGACACTCGTGGGCCGAAGTATCCGGTGAACCTCCTGCTGGTCGTCGATCTCTCGGTCACCGCGCTGGCGACCATCCTGCTGCTGGCGCGTGTGCCCGCCTGGGCGCTGATCATCCTGCCCGTGCTCGCTCTGCTCCTGGCCGGCGCTTCCGCACTGGACTCCTTCCGGCGCATCCGTGACTCGGTGGACTCGGACAACGGGCTGTACGAGGCCGTGGAAGCCTACGATCCGCGGTTCATCCTCTATTACGGGGTGCCCGCCGGATCCGCGTACCAGATCGGCATGTGGATCACACATCTCGAGCAGATCGGGGAGAGGTTCATCGTCGTGCTGCGTCGCACCTCGGCGTTCCGGGAGATCTCGGCGCTCACCGACGCCCCCGTCGTGGTCCGCACCAACATCTGGCAGCTGGACGACGTCGTGACGCCGCAGATGACCACCGCGTTCTACGTGAACAACTCCGCACCCAATGTCCACCTGGTGCGCTATCCCCACCTGACCCATGTGCAGCTGCTGCACGGAGACAGCGACAAGGCCTCGAGCTTCAATCCTGTGACCGCGCTCTACGACCGGATCTTCGTCGCCGGACAGGCCGCCATCGACCGCTACGAGAACAACGGCGTCCACATCCCGTCGGAGAAGTTCACGATCGTCGGACGGCCCCAGGTCGAGACGGTCCAGCAGCAGGGACCGCAGAACGTCCCGATCAGCACGGTGCTCTACGCTCCCACCTGGGAGGGGCACTACGCCGATACCAACTACGGGTCCCTCCCCGTGGGCCCGGATATCGTGCAGGCGCTGCTCGCACGCGGGAGGACGGTCGTGTTCCGGCCCCATCCCTTCAGCTACCGCAACTCGGAGGCGAAGGCGAACATCCGCGAGATCCACCGACTTCTCGAAGAGGATGCGCAGGCCAGCGGTCGGAACCATCTGTACAGGGCCCCGGCGGAGAAGGAACTGGACGCCTTCGGCTGCTTCAACATCGCTGATGCGATGATCTCCGACGTCTCCTCGGTGGTCCCCGACTTCCTGTACTCGGGGAAGCCGTACGGCCTGGTCACGATGACCTCGACCGTCGCCGAGTTCGAGCAGGCGTTCCCGCTGGCACGCTCGGCGTACGTCATCACCCGGGACCTGGAGAACCTCGACGCAGCGCTCGACGAGCTGCTGATCTCCGATTCCAAGGCCGACCAGCGCATGTCCACCCGCGAGTACTACCTCGGTCCGTTCGCACCGGAGAACTACGCGGACGCCTTCCTCGATGCCGCACGGCATGTGGTCAGGATCGAGCGCAAGCCTGTCACCGCTCTGGGCGCGCAGATCGACGAGGAAGCGAACGGGGGCGCAGGACGCTCCGCTGACGAGAGTGCGGACTCGGGTGCTGCGGGAGGCGCGGAGGACGGAGAGGCCGCCTTCGAGCTCGACGAGCAGAACGGCGATCACTGAGGTCGTCACCGCTGAGATCGTCGGAGACCTGACGTCGCAGCGGTCGAGCGGCCTCACCGCATTCAGGCCCCCGCTGCGCTCCCGTCAGCCCCGGGACCGCCTCAGTGCTCGGCGCGCCCCTGCCGCCAGTACCCCATGAACGAGACCTGCTTGCGGTCCAGCCCCAGCTCGCTGACCAGGTGCCGGCGCAGGCTCTTGATCGCTCCGGCCTCTCCGGCGAGCCAGGCGTAGAACGCGCCGTGGCCGGTGGTGGTCTCCCACAGGATGGTCTCGTCGATGTCGACGTCCTCCAGCTCCTCGTGCGTCGCCGCGCGGCCATCGTCCGCGGGGCCGTCGGCCGCGGCGTCGCGGAACGCCTGGGCGTTGTTCTCGCTCATCAGGCGCCGCACGGCGGCGTCGAGCAGCTCCCCGTGCGGCCGTCCCTCGCGCGGCAGCCAGGTCACCTGCACCCCGGAGCGGCTCAGCAGCTGCTGGGCGTCACCGGCCTCGGGCACCTCCAGCAGAGCATGGCCGCTGATCGAGGCGGGCAGCGCCTCGAGGATCGAGCCGACGGCGGGCACCGCGGTCTCGTCGCCCACCAGCAGCACGGTGCGGGCGGTGCCGGGGCGGAACTCGATCCCGCCGTAGTCGGGGCCCACCAGGTGGCGGTTGGGGCCGAGCAGGGAGACGGTGTCCCCCACCTGCGCGTCACGGGCCCAGCGCGCCGCGACCCCCTGGCCGGGCTGCTCGACCGGGTCCAGGTGCAGCACCACGTCGATGTCGATCTCCGGCTGCGCGGAGAGGTTGCCGGGATGCCCGGCGGCGCGGTGCTCGCGCACGGTGTAGGTGCGCATCCAGCCGCGGTCGGCGGGATCGATCTGCAGCCAGTCGCGGTACCACTGGGCATGGGTGGCGGGGTCCAGGTGGCCCTCGGGGCGCACCGGGGCGAAGTGGTCGGCGCTCGCCTGCGGCCCGGGGATGATCAGCTTCACCCGCAGGTCCAGTGGGTGGGAGTTGGTCCCGAAGTGCTCGAGGTCGGCGCTGGTGAAGGTGAAGCGCACCAGGGACGGGCCGAGCGGGCGGCGGGCGGCGACGGTGAGCTCGAAGGCGAGCGTGCTGGAGTGCTCGAGGGCGGGCACGAGCGCGGCGGTGTCGGTGGTGGTGGACACGGGGTCCTCCTCGTGGTGGTGGGGTGAGGGTGTGCGGTCCCGTCTGCGGGGCAGCACCATCGGGCTGCCGGTGACGGGGTCGGGGGCGATGTGGGCGTCCAGGGCGAAGACCTCGTGGGCCATCTGCGCGGTGATGACCTCGGCCGGGGTGCCCTGGGAGTGGATCTCGCCGGCGCGGACGGCGACCAGGTGATCGGCGTAGCGGGCGGCGAGGTTGAGGTCGTGCAGCACGATGCCGACGGTGGTGCCGCGCTCACGATTCAGGTCGCGGACCACGTCGAGCACCTCGAGCTGGTGGGTGACGTCGAGGAAAGTGGTGGGCTCGTCCAGCAGCAGCACCTCGGTCTGCTGGGCGAGCGCCATCGCGATCCACACCCGTTGCCGCTGCCCGCCGGAGAGCTCCTCCAGCAGCCGCTCCTGCAGGGCGTCGGTGCGGGTGGCGGCGAGCGCCTCGGCCACCGCCCGCTCGTCCTGCTCGGTCCACTGGGGGATCAGCCCTTGATGGGGGAAGCGGCCGCGCGAGACCAGCTCGCGCACGGTCACCCCGTCGGGCGCGAGCGGGGACTGCGGCAGCAGCCCGAGCCGCCGGGCGAGCTCCTTCCCGCGCAGGGAGTGGAGGTCGCGGCCGTCCAGCAGGACCCCGCCGCTCTTGGGGGTGAGCAGGCGGGACATGCCGCGCAGCAGGGTCGACTTGCCGCTGCCGTTGGCGCCCACGATGATCGTGATCCGCCCCTCGGGCAGCGCCAGGCTGAGGTCGCGGACGATCTCCCGACGGTCGTACGCCAGGTGCAGGTGCTGGGCTTCGATCAGTGCCATGGTCGTGAGGTCACCTTCCGGATCCGGAGGTCGGGGTACGGATGAGCATCCACATCAGGAACGGGGCGCCGAGCGCGCCGGTGACCACCCCGGCGGGCAGCTCGGTGCCGCCGAAGAGGTTCTGCCCAGCGATGTCGGCCAGCAGCACGATCACGGCGCCGACCGCGGCGGCGAGCGGGAAGCTGGGGCGGCCCGCGAGCCGCTGCGCGATCGGTCCGGCGAGGAACGCCACGAAGGAGAGCGGTCCGGTGACGGCGACGGTGAGGGCGCTCAGCGTCACCGCCACCAGGATCAGCGCGACCCGGGTGCGGGGCACGGGCAGTCCCAGGCTGGTGGCGGTGTCGTCACCCAGCTGCAGGATCCGCAGGCGCGTCACCAGCAGGGCGAGGACCGGGATCAGCACCACCAGGGCACCGGCCAGCACCGCCGCCCGGTCCCAGGTGGAGGAGGAGAGGGAGCCGATCATCCAGTGGAGGGCATCACCCGCCGACTGCAGCGACAGCCGGGTCAGCAGGTAGGAGATGAGTGCGCCGAGGGCGGCGGCGACCCCGATCCCGACCAGCACGAAGCGGTTGTCCGCACCACCGGAGGACCCCGGTCCGCCCATCCCGGCCACGGCCAGCAGGAGCGCGGCGGTGGCCAGGCCGCCCAGCAGCGCGCACCAGAACAGGGTGCGGCCGTCGGCCTGGAAGAACGCCATCGCGATCACCGCTCCGGCCGAGGAGCCGAGGGTCACGCCGATCACGTCGGGGCTGGCCAGCGGGTTGCGCAGCAGGGTCTGGAAGACCGTGCCGGAGAGCCCGAAGGCGACGCCCGCCAGCAGCGCGACCACCGCGGTGGGCAGGCGGAGGTCCATCACGATGAAGGAGTACCCGGGGATGTCCTCGCCGCTGAGCGCCCGGACGGCGAGATCCAGCGGGACCATCGGGGTGCCCACCAGCACCCGCACGGCGATGAGCGCAAGCAGCAGCGGACCGGCGGCCGTCGCCACCAGGAGGGCGCGGCGGCTGCGCGGCGTGCGAGCTCGCGACGCGGGAGCAGCGGCGGCGCTCACAGTCCCACCTGCCGTCGGCTGCGGATGAGGACGATGAACACGGGCACGCCCACCAGGGCCGTCATCACGCCCACCTGCACCTCGGCGGGCGGGGCGATCACTCGGCCCGCGGTATCGGCGAGCAGGAGCAGCACCGGGCCGCCCAGCAGGCACAGCGGCACGATCCGGCGGTAGTCGCCGCCGAGCAGCAGCCGAGCGGCGTGCGGGACCACCAGGCCCAGGAAGCCGATGGGGCCGGCGAGCGCGACGGCCGCACCGCACAGCAGGATGACCGCCGTGCCCAGCAGTGCCCGGGCCCGGCCCACCTTCACCCCGAGACCCACCGCGGCGTCGTCCCCCAGCGCCAGGGCGTTGAGCACCCCGGTGGTCAGCAGGATCACCACGGCGCCGACCGCCATCAGCGCCGCCACCCCGGAGATGTCCGCGAGGCTGCGGGCGCCGAGGGTGCCGACCTGCCAGAAGCGCAGCCGGTCCAGAGAGGAGTCATCGATCATCACCAGGGCGTTGACCACCGAGCCGAGGCCCGCGGTGAGGGCGGCCCCGGTCAGGGCCAGCTTGACGGGGGTGGCACCCTCGCGGCCGAGGGAGGCGACGGCGTAGACCGCGACGGTGCCCAGCGCGGCACCGAGCAGGGCGAGTCCCATGAGCTCGACGACCCGGGAGGCGTCGGCGAGGTACACCCCGAGCACCACGGCGGTGGTGGCCCCGGCATTGATCCCGAGGATCCCGGGATCGGCGAGCGGATTGCGGGTCATCCCCTGCATCGCGGCGCCCGCCACGGCCAGTGCCCCGCCGACGGCGATCCCGGCGAGAGTGCGCAGCAGCCGCGAGTGGACCACCACGTGGTCGGTGAGGGAGTCGTCATAGGCGCGCAGCGCCTCCACCACGGTGCTCGGGGAGACGGTGCGGGCGCCGACCATCAGGGAGAGCAGGCAGGTGAGTCCGAGGACCAGGAGGGCCCCGGTGAGCACGAGCGGGGTGGAACGGCGCACCGTGGCCGGTCAGCCGCGGACGCTCTGCGCGACCTCGACGACCGTGGGCACGAAGTGCTCCAGCGCCCAGGGCAGGCTGAGGGCGTTGGCCGCCGAGATCGACAGGGTGAGGTGGTCGTCGTCGGTGAGCACGACGCCGCCGTCGGCGACCGCCGGGATCTGCGCGAACAGCTCGTTGTCCTGGAAGTCCTCGACGGTGGTGCCGGGCGCCGCCCAGGAGTAGAAGAGGTCCGAGACCAGTTCGTCGGCCCGCTCCGCGGACCACTCGAGGTAGAAGGTCTCGGAGTCGGGGGTGTTCTCGGTGACCACGTCGGCCAGCGTCATCCCCAGCGAGGTGAAGAAGCGCGAACGGGTGTCCCCGCCGAGGTACAGGGCGATGGAGTCGTCGGCCAGGCCCAGGGTGCCGGCGATGAAGGTGGCGCCGGCGATCGCGGGGTTCTCCTCCCCGACGGCGGCCAGGTCCCCGGTGATCTGCTCGGCCAGGGTCGCCGCCTGCTCGGAGAGACCGGTCGCGGTGCCGACCGCGGCCAGCACGTCCTCCCAGGAGGCGGTGTAGTTCGGGGCCAGCGGACCGATCGTGGGGGCGATCTTGCTCAGCTGGTCGTACTCCTCCTCGGTGAGGCCGGAGTAGGCGGCGATGATGAGGTCCGGCACCAGCGCCGCCATCTCGTCGAAGTTGATGCCGTCGGTCTCGTCGTAGGTCACGGGCGCCGTGTCGGTGTCCCAGCCGGCCCCGAGCTCCTCGAGCTTCGCGTCGATCCAGTCGGTCGAGCCGTTCTCGTTGCCGCCCCAGGTCACGGTGGGCATGCCGGCCGGCACCAGGTCGAGTGCGAGGACCGTGTCCGCGTTGACCCAGGAGACGGTCGCGATCCTCGTCGGCTTCGCCTCGAGCACGGTCTCCCCGTACAGGTGCGGGATCGTAGCCTGGAACCCGCCCTCCGCATCCACGTCACGAGCGGCATCCGCGTCACCGCCGGAACAGGAAGCGAGGGCGGGCACGGCGAGCACGGACAGGGCGACGAGCGCACGGCGGGAGAGCGTCACAACGGTTCCTCCAGGGGTCGGGGCCGCCGAAACTCGACGGTTAGGCGAGCCTGACCTTATTCCGTCACGCCGATGGTGCGCAATTGCCGACCATGCAGGAAACTCGGACCCGGGCACCCCTCAGGCACGGGACAGGCACCGGACAGCGCGCAGGAAGCGACCCAGATCACGTGCGGGCCGAGCTCACCTCAGTCCCCCGCGGGGCCCTGCGGCTCGACGGACTCGTCCTCGTCCTCGACCGGCCGGTCATCGCTCGGGTCCTCGAGCCCGCTCACCCCGGCGTCGCGGTACAGCGCGATGAACTCGCGCGCCGTGTCCGGGCCGATCATCAGGCGCAGCACGGGCGAGACCTCGAAGTCGTCGCCCTGCTCGTCGAGCAGACCGGCGCGCTGCACCTTCGTGATCGAGGCCCGCACCTCCTTGGCGAAGCCCGCCTCGTCGGTCGAGGTGGTGCGGCGGTAGGCGGCCAGGGCCTGCTGCAGCTCCGCCTCGGAGACCACTGTGCGCTGGCCGCGCGAGGACTGGGTGAGCAGCATCTGTCGCAGGACCAGCATCAGCACCGAGTCCAGACGATTCATGCCGGTCAGTCGGCGCAGCAGCTTGGGGGCGTCGAGGTCCTCCTCGCTCTGCCGCACGAAGGCGACCTGGGCGTCGTCGTCGACGATCAGCTCGAGGAAGAGATCCGCCAGGCGCGCCTCGATCGCAGCGCGGTCCCGCAACAGCTGGGCGTACCGGGCGCCGTCCCGACGCCCGTCGAGGAAGGGCCCCTGCAGGAGATGGACGAGCACCCGTCGGGACTCGTCCACCAGAGCAGTACCGGTGACGGACGGCGCACCGTCCTCCCGCTGCGCAGGATCGTCGACATCGGTGCGGGGCGCAGAGCTGATCACGAGGCCCCACCTTACCGGCGCACGTCACGCCGGACGAGCCCATCGGAACTGAGCGGTTGGTCGAAATGCGGGCGGTCCGGTGATCCATCTGGTGCAATGGGCCCCACACGCAGGAAGACCCCCGTGCGCACCGTGCGGAGGAATCGACCGCTAGGAGCCGACCATGGAACTGTCCACACCCGTCATCATCGGGATCGTCGCGGGAGTGCTCATCGTCCTCATCATCCTGATCGTCGTGGGAGTGATGGCCTCGAGGCGCAGGCAGGCCCGGCAGCAGGAGGCCGACCGTCAGCGCGCCGTCGAGCTGCGCGAGGAGGCGAAGGCACAGGAGGAGACCGTCCAGGAACGCGACCTGCAGGCGCGAGAGACGGAGCTGGAGGCCGACCGCGCCCGCCTCGACGCCGAGCGGAAGGCCAAGACGGCCGAGCAGGAGCAGATCGCGGCCGAGCGCCGGCACGCCGACGCGGAGACGCAGCGCGCCGCGGTCGAGCAGGAGCGCGGCACCATGGAGGAGCGGCTCGCCGAGGCCGATCGGCTCGACCCCAGGACCGACACCCCTGCCGAGCCCCCTCGCCGTGCGCAGGACGATGCCGTCCGGGACTCCCACCACGGACGGCATGACGGTCCGGGGCACGACCGTCCAGGGCACGACGGGCGGGAGCACCACGGCTCCGGAGCCACCACGGCCGGTGTCGCCGGGGCCGGTGTCGCCGGGACCGGGCACGACGGGGTCGGCCCCGATCGCACCGCTGACGAGGATGCCGTCACCGACGACCCCGCCACCCGGCGCACGGGCCACGGCCGTCGCGCCGCCCGCCCCGCGGACGAGGAACCGCTGACCGGTGAGGCGCCGGATCGCACCCCGGCCGCCGAGGGGCACGACGATCAGCATCGCGCCGACGAGGGCGACCAGCTCGCCGAGCACGACCGCGCCGACGAGCGGGATCCTCTCTCCCCGCAGCAGCTGCGGGACCGCAACGGTGATCTGCCCCCCGAGGCGCCGGAGTTCCGCGATCCGCAGGACGGCTCGCACCGGGGCTGAGCCCTCGGCGAGCCGCACCGACGGCGGCCCGGGGACCTCGAGCAGAGGTCTCCGGGCCGCCGTCGTCGCGTCGGCCGCCAGTGCCCGGGCCTGCACGCCCGTGCCAGACTGACGGCCATGCCCGCCGGACCCTCACGCACCCGCATGGACGACCTCACCGTCGAGCGGGTGCTGCGGGTGGTCGAGGCGATCCCTCCCGGACAGGTCGCGGCCTACGGCGAGATCGGCGCGATCGTCGGCGTCGGCCCCCGCCTGGTGGGCCGCATCCTGCGCACCTGGGGGTCCGGGGTGCCGTGGTGGCGGGTCACCAGCGCCTCGGGCGACCATCCGCTGCTGGCCCGTGCGCTCCCCCACTGGGAGACGGAGGGCATCGAGGTGGCCACGCACGGTCGAGGGTGCCGGATGGCGCACTTCGGCGCGGACCTCGAGGAGCTCCGGGAACGCGCCCGGCCCGCCCTCGCGGAGCTCGACGAGGCCTGAACGCTCCACCGCCGCACCCGGGTCACTCGACCGGGACGTCCTCCAGGAAGTAGAACGCGGGCACCTTCGCCGCATAGTCCTTGCCGTCCAGCTCGCGCCAGCTGACGACCTCCGTGGACCCCTCGCGCTCCCGCGCATGGTGGGTCGCCAGGAACATCAGGCCGATCACGCTGGCGAGCCCCTGCGCGGCGGGCCGCTCGCGCAGCACGTCCCCGAGGGAGGCCTGCCCGCTGCGGCCGCGCACGTCGTTGATGTCCGCGGTCAGGCCCACGATGTCGATGTCGTGGGTGCGCACCAGATCCTGCAGCACCTCGACGCTGAGGGCGGTGGCATCGTGCACCTCGGCCTCGGCGGGGGCACCGGGATCGGTGGGGTCCTTCAGCCGGTGCTGGGACACGGAGCTCAGCAGCACCCGGGAGAGGTCCAGCTCGAGCGGGAAGGGCGCACGGGTGGCCACCTCGTCCTTCTGCGCGAGCGCGAGGCCCTGCGCCTCCTGCAGCGTCTCCAGCAGCACGCGGTGCTGCCGGAAGTCCTGGGAGCGCACGAAGCGGGCCAGCGACCGGTACAGCTCCGTCTTGACGTCCAGCACCTCCTGCGCCGGTTCGTAGAGGTCGCTGAACACGCCCGCGAGCTTCTCGCGCTCGTCCCGGCCGAGCGAGCGGGAGAAGTCCCGCTCGAGCAGGCGGTCCACCAGGTCCTGGGTGGTGCGGGTCCGGGCGGGGTCGTTGAGCATCCGGAAGAAGGCGGTGAAGGTCCGGCCCACGCTGGACTGTCCCAGCAGATCGTCGCCGGCCAGCAGCTGCTCGAGGATCTCGCCGCGCGAGCCCTCCGGCGAGAGGATCTGCTCGCGCAGGTGCAGGTCCACGGCGCGCAGGTCCTCCCGGTACTGGAGGAAGTCACCGGAGAGCTCGGTCGCGATCTGCAGGATGTCCCGCAGCTTGTCCGTGGAGGCCTCGGGGCTGGGCAGCATCAGCTCCCCCTCGGCGAGGTCCCGGATCTCCGCCTCGATCCGCTCACGGCGGCGCTGCAGGTCCGCCAGGCGCACGTCACGATCGGTCTCGGTCTCCTGGGCGAGGCGCTCGAACTGCTGGACCACCAGCTGCAGCCGGGACTGGGTCGTGGTGGGCCGGTGCTCCTCGAGCGAGGCGATGAACTGGATCGCGTCGATCGTCGCCGGGGACGGCTCGAAGGTGGTCTCGGTGTGCTGCGGGTCGTCGCGGCGGGTCAGGTAGCCCTCGCGCACCCAGCCGTCCACGTACTCCCCGGCGCTGCGGCCGCCGCGCCCCTCCCCGGTGAGATCGGGGTCCTCGGGCGCGTCGTCGTCCTGGTCGTCATGCAGCAGCGGCAGGTGCGCACCGACCCGGGCGACCAGTTCGCTGCGCGGGAGCCGGCGGTCGCCGGCGGGGAAGGTCGCCTGCAGGATGGCGAGCACCGCCGGCGCCTTCGTCGCGGCCAGGAGGCGCCAGGTGCTGGCCCGGCGCAACTGCTCGTAGGTCTCCTTGCGCGCAGACACGGCATCGCTGCGGCGGTCGGTCCACCGGTTCGGCTCGGTCGTGGTCACGAGGGGAGAGTCTAGCCTCCCGCCCCTCGGCGGTGACGGCCGCCCGCCGACCCCCGGAGCTCGCCGATTTCGTTGCCGAGCTGTGTCCGATATGCCCCGCGATCCGCAGTCCGCCTGGGGTACGTTCACGATGCAGCGAAACTCTGCTCGCCGCTGGCGGTGCGCGGAATCCGCCACGTCATCGTCATCTTCGAAGGAGAACCCCATGCAGCGCAGGAATTTCCTCTTCCTCTCCGGTGCCGGCCTGGCCGCGGCGGGTCTCACCGCCTGTGGCGGCTCCGGCGGCAGCGGCGGCGGCGAGAGCAGCAGCTCGGAGGTCGAGGTCTTCACCTGGTGGGCGCAGGGATCGGAGAAGGCCGGACTGGATGCACTCGTGGCCCAGTTCGAGAAGGACTACCCGGACCTCACCTTCGTCAACGCCTCGGTCGCCGGCGGCGCCGGCAGTGCGGCCAAGGACATGCTGCAGTCCCGCCTCCAGGCCGGTGACCCGCCGGACACCTTCCAGGCGCACGCCGGTCTCGAGCTCACCGACTACATCGACGCCGGTCAGCTCGAGGACGTCTCGGGGCTGTACGAGGAGTACGGGCTCACCGACGCCTTCCCCGAGGATCTGGTGACCCTGCTGACCGTGGACGACAAGATCTACTCCATCCCCTCGAACATCCATCGTTCGAACGTGGTCTGGACCAACGTGGCGGTGCTCGAGGCCGCCGGCATCGACCCCACCGCCGTCCCCGCCGATGTCGAGGCCTTCATCGCCGACGTCGAGAAGGCCGCGGCCTCCGGTGTCACCGGCCTGTCGGTCGGCACCACCTGGACCCAGGTCAACCTGCTCGAGGCGATCCTGATGGCGGATCTGGGCAGCACCTCCTACAACGGCCTGTGGACCGGGGAGACCGACTGGTCCGGCGGCGAGGTCACCACGGCGCTGGAGCACTTCGAGGCGCTGATCGCACTGACCAACACCGACCGTGACGGTCTGGACTGGACCGACGCCACCCAGATGCTGATCGACGGCAAGGCCGCCTACAACATCATGGGCGACTGGGCGGTGGCCTCCTTCCAGCAGGCGGATCTGACCGACGGCGAGGACTTCGGCTACTTCCCGCTCAGCGGCGGCGAGGAGATCTTCGGCTTCCTGGCCGACTCCTTCACCCTGCCCGTCGGCGCCCCGAACCCCGATGGCGCCAAGGCCTGGCTGGACACCATCAGCTCCCAGGACGGCCAGGTCGCCTTCTCCCTCGCCAAGGGCTCGATCCCGGCGCGCACCGACGTGGACACCGCGGAGTTCCCCGCCTATCAGCAGACGGCGATCGACTCGTACGCGCAGGACGCGATCTGCCCGTCCCTCGCCCACGGCGCCGCCACCCCGGTGGCCTGGCTGAACGAGGTCTCGGACGCGACCAGCAAGTTCACCACCGGCGCGAGCGACGTGGCCGGGTACCAGGAGGAGCTCGCCACGATCGCCGAGTCCAACGCCTCGGCCTGAGCCGTTCGAGACGACGGGAACGGCTCCGGGGCGCTCGCCCCGGAGCCGCTCCCTCCCTGAACCCCGGCGCGGCCGGGAGCGAGGACCCTCTATGAAGAAGTTCGCCGGGCACTACGGTGCCCCGCTGCTGATGATCCTGCCGTCGATCGTGCTGATCGGCATCTTCGTCTACGGCCTGCTGGGCGTGAACTTCTGGACGTCGATGACGGACAACCACACCGCCGCGCAGGCCGCCGGCCGGGAACCCATCGCCTTCGTGGGGCTGACGAACTACATCGAGCTGCTGCTGACCGAGGACTTCCGCCACTCGCTGGCGAACCTGGTGCTGTTCACCGCCACCTTCCTGGTGGGGGCGATGGCGATGGGCTTCCTCTGGGCGTGGCTGCTGGAGCGGCCGCTGCGAGGCGGGCGCCTGTTCCAGACCATCTACCTGTTCCCGATGGCCGTCAGCTTCGTCGCCTCCGGTGTGGTGTGGCGCTGGCTGCTGAACTCCAACCAGGGCGAGAACGCGAGCGGCCTGAACCGGCTGTTCCAGATGATCGGCCTGGACGTGCTGCAGAACCCGTGGTGGAACAACATCACCTTCGGCATCATGGCGATCGCGCTGCCCGCGATCTGGCAGCTGTCCGGCTACGTGATGGCACTGTTCCTGGCCGGTTTCCGCGGGGTCCCCGACGAACTGCGCGAAGCGGCCCGCATGGATGGCGCCAGCGAATGGCAGGTCTACCGCATGGTGATCTTCCCGCAGCTCACGCCGGTGCTGATGAGCGCGATCGTGATCATCGCCCATATGTCGCTGAAGTCCTTCGACCTGATCCTGTCGATCTCCTCGGCCGCCGCCTACCAGACCAAGGTGCCCGCGGTGGACATGTTCCTGTTCAAGTCGAGCTTCGACTATGCGAACTCCGCCGCGGTCGGTGCGTTCCTGTTGATCATCATCGCCTTCCTGATCGTCCCCTATCTCGTCCAGCAGCATCGGAGCCGTACCCGATGAGCACCTCCGTCACCGCCCCGGCGCCCGCTCCCGCCGCACCTCCGCCCCCTCGCGGGGGTCTCCCCTGGGCGCATCTGCTGCGCCTGCTCGCCATCCTCTTCGGCGTGGTCGTCGTCCTGATCCCCGTGTACGTCCTGCTGATCACCAGCTTCAAGGGCCCCGGGGACGCGAGCTCCGCACGCGCCTGGGCGCTCCCGCAGGACTGGACGTTCACGAACTGGTCCGTCGCCTGGGAGGCGCTGGCACCGTCGATCTGGCGCAGCGTGCAGATCGTGGTCCCCGCGACGATCATCTCCGCGATGCTCGGCTGCATGAACGGCTTCGTCCTCTCGCGCTGGCGCTTCCCGGGCGCGGACCTCGTCTTCACCCTGATCCTGTTCGGGATGTTCCTGCCGTACCAGGCGGTGATGATCCCGCTGATGCAGATGCTGCTGGCCGTGAACGTCCCCAGCGGCGTCCCCTCGCTGGTCCTGCTGCACGTGGTGTTCGGCATCCCGATCACCACGCTCATCTTCCGCAACTACTTCGAGTCCGTGCCGCACGAGCTGATCGAGTCCTCGAAGATGGACGGCGCGGGCATGCTCCGCACCTTCTGGCACATCGCGCTGCCGCTGGCCATCCCGGGCTTCGTGGTGGTGCTGATCTGGCAGTTCACCAATGCCTGGAACGACTTCCTGTTCGCGGTGTTCTTCTCCTCCCCGGCCAACGGGCCGGTGACCCTGGCGCTGAACAACCTGGCCAACGGTGCGCTGCTGGCCAACTACGGGGTCTCGATGGCGGGCGCGGTGCTGGCCTCGCTGCCCACGCTGCTGGTGTACATCCTGCTGAGCAAGTACTTCCTGGCGGGACTGATGCAGGGGTCCGTCAAGGGCTGACGTCGCGCGGCCGGAGCTCAGTCGCCGGGCGCGGAGGCCAGGAGCCCCTCACGCTCCGCAGCCTCGGCGAGCTCTCGGTCGTAGGTGACCAGGACCTCCGCCTCGACGGCGAGCGCGGTCGCGAGGTGGATCGCGTCGGCACTGCGCAACCGGTGCGGGCCCTCCGCCGCGGCGAGCAGGAAGGCGCGGTCGATGTCGATCAGGCCGATGCCTCCGAGCACCATGTCGATCACGTCCGCAGCGACGATATCCCGCCGGCGTGCGGCGCAGTGCATCTCCGTGTGCAGGAGGAAGGAGGAGACCAGGTCATCGCCATTGAGCTGCCATCCCGTGAAGGCCGCGCGCATGGCCCGACCGCCCGGCTCGTCGATCAGGATCTTCAGGACCGCCGAGGTGTCGAGATAGACGATCACCTCTCGCCCCGGAGATCGTCGAGGATCTCGCGGCTGCTGACGCCGCTCGCGGTGGGCAGCGAGTCCAGATCGACCGGGCGGGCGGTGGTGACCCGTCCGGCATCCCGCAGGACATCCAGAGCAGAGGCAGAGTCCACATAGGGGATCAGACGGGCGACCGGCCGCCCGTGGTTGGTGATCGCGAACGTCTCGCCGGCCTCGACCCGACGGAGTATCTCGGTGCTGTGGTTGCGGAGCTCCCGGTGCGGGATCGTCGACATGGCCGCTCCTTCGCTGTGGCCGGCGACGGAGATCCCGCCGTGTAGCACAGTGTAGCAATCGGCGTTCGGGAGCCACCAGGCGCGGCGACGCCCGGAAGCTTCCACGAGGTCGACGCGCCGCTCAGCGTTCCTCGACGCGCCGGAACCTCTCCCACGCCGATTGGCGGGCCACACCGAGACCGTCACCGATCGACCCCCACGACATCCCGCGCGAGCGCATGTAGTCGACCAGATCCCGCTGGAAGCGTTCGAGCTGCGGTCGCTGCCGCGTGACACCCCGGAGCATCCTCACCAGCTCCTGCTCGGTGTGCGCCTCGAAGGCGGTCACGGCCGCTTCGGTGCCCTCATCGAAGGAGCGCACCGCCTCGTGGGCACAGAGCTGGCAGATCATCACGCCGAGCCCACCGAGGAGCGGGCGGTCATCGGCACCCGGGTGACCGCAGAACCCGCAGTGCATCTGGGAGATCCCCTTCGGTCCGCGCATGCAGCAAGTCTAGAGGCGGCCCCACGCTCGACACAGCCGCCGCGTCAGACTACCCTGACGTCACCTCTCGTCAGGGCGCCCTGACGCCTTCGAGGGCAGTCCCTCGAGGACGGCCCGCCCTCCGTCGAAAGCACTGGTGACCATGCGCAGAATCCTCCTCGCCACACTCGGCGAGTCCACGGGCGATGACGCCGTGCGCACCCTGCTGCCCCTGATCGCGGTCGCCTCTCTCGGGGTCGGCGGCAGTCTCCTGGGCGTGCTGAACGCCCTTCCCTTCCTCTGGTACCTCTGTGCTCACCGCCAGATCGGCGCCGCGGTCGACGCGCTCGGGCACCGGCGTGCGGTCCTGCTCGGCAACGGCCTGCGCGTGCTCACGGTGACGACCCTGATCCTGCTGCTGGTCACCGGTCACCTCTCGGTGCTCGCACTGCTGGTGCTGGCGGCGACGATCGGACTGGGTGACGCACTGTTCACCACCGGCCACAGCTCCATGGTCCCCGCCGTCGTCGGCAGGGAGCGCACCGCCGACTGCTACCAGCGCATCGAAGGGATCAGCGCGGTGGCCCGGGTCTCGAGCCCGGCAGCGGTCTCCGCCCTCCTCCGCCTGGCATCCCCTGCCCTCGCCCTGGGCCTCGGGGGCGCGGCCTATCTGTTCAGCCTGATCACCCTCGCGACCATGCCGCACCGAAGGAGTCCGGACGCGAACTCGCCGGAGAGTGCCGAAGCGTCGAGGAGCCGCGCAGGGCAGAGGCCGTCCCCGACCTCGAGGCCGGGATGGACCGTGCGACGAGTGCTGTCCACCCGGGGGCTGTCTCACCTCACCCTGTCCACCATGCTCCTGAACTCCGCGGCGATGGTCTCGGGCACGGCCCTGGTGCTCTTCGCACTGACGACCCTGGGCCTGCCCACCTCGACTGTCGCCCTGTTCACTGCGGCGGGAGCGCTGGGCGCCCTGCTCGGTGCCACCTTCTCCACGCCGCTGCGCACCCGCCTGCCCACAGGCGGGGCGAAGCTGTGTGCCACGGCGGGCGTCGCCCTGAGCAGCCTGGTGATCCCGGCGGCCTTCCTGCTGCCGGCTGCACAGGCCGTGACGATCGCGGTCGGCGAACTCCTGGTCGCCGCGTGCGCGACGGCGTCGACGATCGTCGGCTCCGATGTGCCGGCGCGCCTGGTCCCCCAGCAGCAGCTGGGCCGGGCGTCCGCGGCGATCCGTCTGCTGACGATCGGGGTGATGCCGGTGACGAGCGTGCTCGGCGGCCTGCTGATCGCGGCCAGCTCGCCGGTGGCGGCATTGCTCGGGGCCGCCGGCCTCGCCGCCACCGCCTGCCTGCCCCTGCTCCGGATCCGCCGCTGGTCCCCACCTCCACCGCCCGAGGAGCCCGCCTGAGCTCGACAGGCCCAGCCGCCGCCCCCGTGCCGCCCTGGCCTGCCCCGGGCCCGGCTCGTCTCACCGAACGGCCCGCTCCCGGGTACACTCTCTCGTGAACGTTCACGACGACGGTCGTGAGCACTCTCGAGTCCAGGAGACGCCTCACCGATGAGCACCCCGCTGCCGCCCGCCGATCACTCCGACCGCTGGTGGGAGGAGCTCCCCGCCGGCCGGAACCGCCTGCGCGGTCGCGCCCACCTGCACTCCGATGCGCCGGAGCTGAGCCTCGACGGGGACTGGGGGTTCCGCTACGGCACCCGCGCCGACGGCACCGACCTCGGCGAGGCCGCGACCATCGCGGTGCCCGGGATGTGGCAGCTGCAGGGCTACGGTTCCCCGCAGTACACCAACGTCGTCTACCCGATCCCGCGCGAGGTCCCGCACGTGCCGGACGAGAACCCCACCGGCCACTACTCGCGCACCGTGACCGTCCCCGCCGAGTGGGCCGAGCAGCTCGCCGCCGGGGCACGCGTGCTGCTGCGCTTCCAGGGCGTGGACTCCGCGGCGAAGGTGTGGATCGACGGGGCCGAGATCGGCGTGACCGCCGGGTCCCGCCTCACCCAGGAGTTCGACGTCACCGAGGCGCTCTCCCCCACCGGTGAGCACCTGCTCGAGGTCCGCGTGGTGCAGTGGTCGGTGAACACCTACGTCGAGGACCAGGACATGTGGTGGGCCTCGGGCATCTTCCGCAGCGTGGACCTGCTGCTGCGCCCGACCGGCGGGATCCATGACCTGGTGACCGTCGCCGACTTCGATCCGGCCACCGGTCACGGCACCCTGAGCGCGACCGCCTTCGACGCGGACGGCGCCGAGGTCGTGGCGAAGGTCGAGATCCCCGCGCTCGGCCACTTCGCTGCGACCGGCGTGGACCCCCTCGACCTGGGCGAGGTGCGGCCCTGGTCCGCCGAGGACCCGCACCTGTACGAGGCCGTCGTGCGCACCGGGACCGAGACCGTCACCCTGTACGTGGGCTTCCGCCGCGTCGAGGTGGACGGGGACATCTTCCGCGTCAACGGAGAGCGCATCGTGTTCCGCGGTGTGAACCGCCACGAGGCGGACCCCGTCCTCGGTCGCACCCAGCACGAGGGCAACCAGGACCTCGACGTGGCGCTGATGAAGCAGCACAACCTCAACGCCGTGCGCACCTCCCACTACCCGCCCCACCAGCGCTTCCTCGAGGTGTGCGACGAGGCCGGGCTGTACGTGATCTGCGAGGGCGACTTCGAGACCCACGGCTTCCACACCGACTCCACCTGGGGCGAGGACGGCACCGGCGCGACCGAGGGCCCGGCGCGGAACCCGCTGTTCGAGGAGTCGCTGGTGGAGCGCTCCGAGCGCTTCGTGCGCCGCGACCGCAACCATGCCTCGATCGTCATGTGGTCGATCGGCAACGAGGCCGCCTCCGGCCCGGTCACCGAGGCGATGGTGGCCGCGGTGCGCGAGACCGACCCGACCAGGCCGGTGATCTACGAGCAGGACTACGCCGCGGAGTACGTGGACGTCTTCTCGCTGATGTACTCCACGATCGAGGAGTCCACCCAGATCGGGCGGCGCGAGCTGAGCCAGGAGTACCAGGACAAGCTCACCCGCATGCTGGCCAGCTTCGCACTGGACGTGCCCGAAGGGCATTTCGCGAATCCGCCGGCGATGACCAAGCCGTTCCTGTGGATCGAGTACGCCCACGCGATGGGCAACGGCGCCGGCTCGCTGAAGGAGTACATGGCGCTGACCGAGCAGTACCCGGCGCTGCACGGCGGCTTCATCTGGGAGTGGATCGACCACGGCCTGGAGACCACCGACGCCGAGGGCCACCGCATCTACGGCTACGGCGGCGACTTCGGCGAGCGCCTGCACGACGGCAACTTCGTGGCCGACGGCCTGGTGCTGCCCGACCGCACCCCGTCCCCGGCTCTGCTGGACGCCAAGCACCACTACTCCCCCGTCGGCCTCGAGGTCTCCCCCGGCGGTGCGCGGCTCACCAACCGCTACGCCTTCAGCGACCTGAGCCACCTGCGCGCCGAGGTCTCGCTGGATGCCCAGGCCAGCTGGCAGGAGCTCGAGCTGCCGCGGGTCGCCCCCGGTGAGAGCGTCGAGGTGGCGCTGCCGGTGCACGAGGGCGCGACCACCACGGTGCGTCTGACCACCCGCGCGGCGCAGGGCCCGGTCCCGGCCGGTCACCTAATCGTGACCGCCGACCATGTGGAGGCCGAGCGGCTGCGCGCCGCACACGCTCCGTCGGCCGCCGCCCGCCTCGCCCCGACCCGCGGTGAGGACGGCTGCTGGAGCCTGGGCCCGGCCCGCTTCGACGACCTGGGCCGCCTGGTGGGCCTGGGCGCGCTGGAGATCGAGCAGGCCGGGGTGGATCTGTACCGCGCCCCGGTGGACAACGAGCGCGCCCGCACCCGCGCTCCGCTCGAGGCGCGGTGGAAGCGGATCGGTCTGGACCACGCCCGTCGCCGTCTGGTCGAGATCACCGCGGACCCTGCCGACGGGGACGTCCTCGTGGTCCGCAGCCGGATCGGCCTGGACGGCTCGGCGCTGGGCGCCGACGTCACCGAGCGTTTCAGCGGTGATGCGGACGGCGTCGACGTGGAGGTGACGGTGACGCCCTCGGCGTTCTGGCCCACCGACCTGCCGCTGCCACGGATCGGCTGGACCTTCGCCCTCCCCTCGGCCCCGGACCAGGTGGAGTACGACGGATTCGGCCCGCATGAGTCCTATCCGGACACCGGCGGCGGCACCACCTTCGGCCGCTGGTCCTCCTCCCTCGCGGAGCTCCAGGTGCCGTACGTGTTCCCACAGGAGAACGGCAATCGTGCGGGGACGGTGCGCGCCGAGCTGCGCGGCGACCACGGCCCGGCCCTCGCGATGCGGGCACCGGAGGGTCTGGGGCTCGCGGTGCGCCCCTGGTCCACGGCGGAGCTCGACGCCCGAGCGCACGACGGGTCGCTGCGCCCCGACGGCCGCACCTGGGTGACCCTCTCCTCCGCGCTGCACGGCGTGGGCTCGGCGGCCTGCGGTCCGGAGCCGCTGCCGCAGTACGTGCTCTCCGCCCGCGAGGAGAGCTTCCGCTTCCGTCTGGCCCCTGCTGTGGACTGAGATCGCGATCCTCGTATCCCCTCCGCGCACGGCGGCGCCCGATACCCTGGAACGGGCGTCGCCGTGACGCCATGACACGGCAGCACCGAGGGGGAAGCATGACTCAGGGGTACGGACCGGACCACGGACAGCAGGGCCAGTGGGGACAGGACCCGCCCGAGGGAGCGCCCGCCCCCAGCGCTGACGCGACGGCTCCCGTCGGCCTGATCAGATGGCTGTTCGTCATCGGCATCGCCGTGGTGACCGTCCGCGCACTCCTCGTGCTCGTCTCCATCCTCCTGTCGGTCTACTTCTACGGACTCGCCTCGACCGCGACCGATACGGATGACGTCATGATCTCGTTCGGCGTCGGATCGATCGTCATCTCAGCGGGCCAGCTCGTCACGGTCGTCCTGTCCGTCGCGCTCCTCACTCTGGCGATCATCGTCGCGGTGAAGGCGAGAGAACGCGGTCGCACCGGGGCGATCATCGTCGGTGGAGCAGTGGTGCTCTCCTTCGTCATCTTCGTCCTCGTCTTCTTCATCGGCCGGTTCCTCTTCATCAACGCCCCGGGCGTCGCCGGGGACGGCGTCGATGGGATCTTCAGGATCGCGATCATCGACCACGTCGTTCAGGCGGTGCACTGGCTGGTGTTCTCGGCTGCGGTGCTCATCGGCGCCGTGAGGGCCCGTCGCTGGGCGCGGCAGATCACCTGATCCCGCAGGCTCTCCGCCGCTCATCCGGCAGACGCCTCGACCCCCGACCTGGTGGTCCCCACCGGCTGCGGCCCGCACGGCTCGTGCCCGGCCCCCCGCGGCGGCACCACCTGCGGCGCCGACCGGGCGTGAGAACGACATCTCCGCGGTACCCCGGTCATGGCGGCGCCCGATACGCTGGGACGGGCGTCGCCGTGACGCCATGACATGGCAGCACCGAGGGAGAAGCATGACTCAGGGGTACGGACCGGACCACGGGCAGCAGGGGCAGTGGGGACAGGGCGGGCAGAATCCGTCGCCCCCGACACCGCAGTGGGGCCAGCCCGAGCAGCAGGCTCCCGCCCCGCAGCCGCAGTGGGGCCAGCCCGAGCAACAGGCTCCCGCCCCACAGCCGCAGTGGGGCCAGCCCTCCCCGATGGCCTCTCCCTCCGCGCCGCAGTGGGGCCAGGTCCCTCCCGCCGCCCCGGCCGGGTATCCGGGTGCCGCCGGCCAGTACGGCATGGGCGCCGGCCCGCAGCTCGATGCAGGTGACGGGGTCAAGTGGAAGCGGGTGAAGCTCATCGGCCTCATCCTGCTGATCGGCACGGCCGTGCTGCTCCTGGCGCGCCTCGGCATCAACCTCGCTTCGTTCATCGCGGCGGACGACCTGGCCGCCTCCGACACCGGGGGCGAGATCGGCGCCGTCGGGATCGGGTCGAGCCTGGCGTCCGTCCTGCTGTACGGCCTGAACTTCCTGGTGAACATCATCGTGTTCGGTCTCGGGATCGCCGCCGCGGTGATGGGTCGCGGCCGGGCGCGGGTGGGCGGAATCATCGCCGCCGTCGCCATCCCCGTCTCCGCCGTCCTCTTCTGGATCCTCCTCTTCGTCATGGTGGCCATCCTGATGGCCACCGGTGTGGCCGACGAGCAGACCGGTGCCATCACGGCCGCCGGCTATCGCATCACGGCGGGGACCAATGCCCTGCACGCCCTCGTCATGGTCGCGATCATCGGGCTCGGCGCGTTCTTCGTCCACAGCACCGCGTCGAAGAAGCTCTCCGCCTGAGACCAGCTCGTCACCGACAGGACGCCCCGGACCTCGCAGAGGGCCGGGGCGCCCTGTCGTCGCCGCCGTTCACGGTCCCAGCAGCAGGGTCTGCCCGTCCACGGTGACCAGGGCCCTGCCGCCGCCCACGGCGCGGAGAGCGTCGATCTCCTCGGCGACGTGCGCCTCGACCGTGACCTCGCCGGTCACCACGTCGATCACCCGCAGCCGCCGGCTGCTGCGCGGCTGCAGTGGCCGTTCCCTCTCCACGCCGTCCACCACCACGGCGGTGCCGGCCTCGAGGGTGCCGTGCACCTCCGTGTCCGGGGAGGAGAGCGGGAGCGTCCAGGTGTTGGCGCCGCCGGCGAGCTCGTAGGCGAGCAGCTGTCCGCTCGCGTTGGTCACGACCATCGCTGTGCCGTCGATGCCGATCCTCGCGCTGAAGGCAGCGACCTGTTCCACCCCCTCACCGCCCGGAATCGTCCAGTCCGCCCGCTGCTCGCTGGCGACGATCTCGCCCGGGGTATCGCTGCCCGCCTCGGTGCCGGTGGCGAGCACCCGTCCCCGGTCCAGCCGCACCGACCAGTCCCCCGCCGGTGAGGGGGCGGACTCCCACAGCACCGCCCCGTCGCGGAAAGCGGTGGCGGTCAGCGCACCGTCCTCGGCGGAGCAGACGGCCAGCACCAGGGGCGCGGGGTGCAGCGGGTCCGGGGCGGTGACCGCCTCACCGGTGACCGCGATCCGGCACTCCTCCTCGGGCCCGACCAGGATGCGGCCGACGGGGAATCCGGTCGCCGGGTCCCGCTGGATCCAGCCCTGGCCGGGATCGAAGCTCAGCGGGATGGCCGGCAGCACCCCCGTCGTGCGGAGCGCGTCGAGCAGACCGGGGGGCTGCTCGGGGCGGGCGGGCACCTCGACCCCTGCCGGGTCCGGTCCCCTCGTCTCGGCAGGGGCGCCGACCACCCAGAGCGACTCCTCCGGGGCGGTGAGGTCAAAGCCGGAGAGCCGGCAGAACCCCTCGGTGCAGCTGCGCAGCACGATCCGGTCACCGGCGAGCGCGAGCGGAGTGCCCTCGAAGGTCCGGGACGGGAACCCGCCCTCGGGGACGGAGGCCGCGGGGTCCAGCAGGAGCACCTCGGTCGAGGCGCCGGTGGCGCGCACCAGCCGCCGCCCGTCGGCGGAGAGCGCGAGCACGTCGTGCGCGGAGGCCGGGACGCGGTGGACGACTCCGTCGAGCAGCACCTGGCCGGAGCCGTCGGCGCGGCGCACCAGCACGGGGCTGCCGGACGAGGGCAGGGAGTGGACGGCGTCCCCCTCGGCGAGGGGCTCGAGCGCGAGCGTGGCCCCGTCCGCGAGCGGGTCGACGCGGGTGGCGACCACGGCCGGGATGGTGAGCACCAGGGCGGTGGCCAGCGCCGTACCGGCGGCCACCAGGAGCCGCGGCCGCGGCGCGAGGCGGACTCTCCTGCCGGCCAGCACGGCGCACAGCGCCGCCCCGAGTCCCAGGGCGGCGAGGACCCCGGCGGCCAGGCGCAGGGCGCCGAGCACGAGATGGCTCCCGAGCAGCGCGCAGATGCCGGCCAGGGCCAGCAGCACCACCGCGGCCCCGAACGCCGTGGTCCGGTCGAGCCGGCTCTCCGGGGCAGGCGCCGTCCTCTGGTGGGTCACCGCCGGCTCACCGCGGGGCGCCGTAGTAGGCGCCGGTGGTCTCCTCCCGCAGGGCATCGAAGTCGCCGCTGCGCAGGGAGTCGCGGATCCGGTCCACCAGACGCACCACGAAGCGCTCGTTGTGGATCGTGCACAGGGTCGAGGAGAGCATCTCCTTGGCCCGGAACAGGTGGTGCACGTAGGCGGCGGTGAAATGGGTGCAGGTGTAGCAGTCGCAGTCCTCGTCGATCGGGGCGAACCGGCGGCGGTACCTCGCCCCGGTGAGGTTCACCCGACCGGTCCGGGTGTAGACGGCGCTGTTGCGGGCCACGCGGGAGGGGGAGACGCAGTCGAAGGTATCGGCCCCGGCGGCGATCGCGACGAACAGGTCGTCGACCTCGCTGATGCCGAGCAGGTGGCGGGGGCGCTCCTGGGGCAGCTCATCGGTGACCCAGCCGACGATGGTGCCCAGGTTCTCCTTCTCCAGCGCCCCGCCGATGCCGAAGCCGTCGAAGGCCTGCCCGCCGACGTCCATCGCGCCGAGCTCGCGGGCGGCCCGGCGGCGCAGATCCTCGTGCTGAGCGCCCTGGATCACGCCCCACAGCTGCTGGTAGGGCCGGTGGCTGCGCTCGGCGGTGAGCCGGGAGTGCTCGGCCAGGCAGCGCAGCGCCCACAGCCGGGTGCGCTCGAGCGCCTGCTCCTGGTAGCCGCGGGAGTTCATCAGGGTGGTCAGCTCGTCGAAGGCGAACATGATGTCCGCTCCCAGCCCGTGCTGGATCTGCATCGAGATCTCGGGGGTGAAGCGGTGCACGTCGCCGTTGATGAAGGAGCGGAAGGTGACGCCGTCGTCGTCGACGTGGGCCAGGCGCTCCTTGCCCTCGGCGACGTCGTCGTCCTCGCCGGAGGAGGTGCGGGCCTTCTCGCCGCCGGAGAACTCGCTGGAGAGCACCTTCTTGAAGCCGGCTCCCAGGCTCATCACCTGGAAGCCGCCGGAGTCGGTGAAGGTGGGACCGGGCCAGTTCATGAAGGCCCCGAGCCCACCGGCCTCGTCGATCAGGTCGTGGCCGGGCTGGAGGTAGAGGTGGTAGGCGTTGGCCAGCAGCGCCTGCGCCCCGAGGTCGCTCATCGATTCCGGCAGCACTGCTTTGACCGTCGCCTTGGTGCCGACGGGGACGAAAGCGGGGGTGGCGATCTGCCCGTGCGGGGTGGTGATCACGCCGGCGCGCGCCTTCTCGCCGTGGCGGGCGAGGACCTCGAACCCGGTCCCCGTCGCGGGCGGCGCGAGGGCGGAGGGCGGGGCGACGACGGGGTCCGGGCTCAGGGGAGTCACCGCACCATGGTCCCACGTCGGTCGGTGTTCCCCAGGAACCGCCCGCCCGCACGGCACCGCCGCCGTAGTATCGGCTCGCTCCCTCTCCCGCTCCGTGCTCAGGACGCTCCCATGACTCCTCCCGCCCCGTCCTCTCCTCCGCTGCGGAGGGCCGCTGTCGCCGTCGCCGCCCTCGCAGCGCTCTCGGTCCTCGTCTCGGTCGTGATCATGGTGGTGGCCGCCCTCCCCCGATCCGAGGTGGCCGGCGCCGTCCTGCAGGTGTCCTACCTGGCGGCCGGCGTGCTCTCCGTGCTGCTGTCCGCGGCCGTGGTGCTGCTCGTGCAGCACGCGAGCGGGTCCGCGGACGCCGTGCGGCGCTCCGCGCTGCTCGTGCTGGGACTGCTCGCAGTGACGCTCCTGGTCGATCCGGTGCAGTCGGTGGTGATGAACGTGCTGGTCCTGGGCGACGTCCTGCCCTCCGGGCCCGACGCCGCTACGGCAGTGGTCACGCTCACGGTGCGTGGCCCGGCGAGCCTCGTGCTGCTGGTGATGGGTCTGCTCGCGCTCCTGATCGCCGCCCGCGCGGCACGGGAGCCCCGCACGCTCCGGATCCCGGGGACGCCGACGGTCCTCGCCGTCGTGCTCGCCGTGCTGGCGCTGTCGGCGCTCGCGTCCGTCGCGGCGAGCTGGCTGGTGAGCGGGATGCGGCCCGGCGGCGGAGGGGTCGCCGTGCTGCTCACCTCGGCGCCCTCCCTGATCGGCGGCCTCTCCCACGCGCTCCTGGTCCCCGCCGGAGCCCTCGTGATCGCCCGCACCGCAGGAGCATCGCGCCGACTGGCCTGGTTCGCGCTCGGCGCGGAATGGCTGAGCGTGGTCGCAGTCACTCTCCTCTACCGGATGCTGATCCTCCAGCTCTCGCTCACCGGCACGGCCTCCTTCGTGCTGTGGAACGGGCTGGCAGCCGGGGCGCAGGTGCTCGCCATGGGCACGGTCCTGGTGCTCGCACTGGTGGTGGCGGTGCTGGTGCGAGGATCCGGGTCCCGCCCGTCACCGGCCCCCGCGACCCCGTGAGCATCCCCTCTCCGATCCACTAGGATCCACGCAGCGCCGGGACGCGGGAGCAGGCCGCCCACGGCAGACGTCGCCACCTGCCGCGCGGAAGGGGATCGCGATCAGTTCGCCCAGTGATCCTCGGACCCCTCCTCCTCGCGGCCACGGTCCGCGACCGCTCGAGGACCCGGAGCGCACCGAGGCGCGGGAGCAGCCGGTCCCTCCCCCGCTCGCCGATGCCCTCGAGGACTGGACCCAGGAGTCGCAGGAGGAGCTCGCGGCGCCGCGTGCCCGCGAGCGCGCGGGCTCCGACCTCTCCACCTGGCTCACCGGCCCCCTGCCCTCGCAGACCTCGTCCCTGGGAGACTGGCTGCAGGGCCCGATCGAGCTGCATGCCGAGCGCGAGGCGGAGGATGCCTGGTCCACCTCCGGCTCCGTCTCCGGCACCTGGCGGCTGCGCGGTGAGGACGTCCGCTCCCGCAGCCCGGAGCTCTCCGCCGTGGGCACCGCTGCGACTGCGTCGGCGGCCGCGCCGCAGCGCTCCCGCCCCGCCTTCCGTCGCGAGCTGCACGGCCTGCGGGCGGTGGCGCTGGGCCTGGTCGCCGTCTACCACATCTGGCTCGGACGGGTCTCCGGCGGTGTGGACGTCTTCCTGTTCCTCTCCGCCTTCTTCCTCACCGGCACCTTCGTGCGCCGTCTCGAGAACGGGCGACCGCTGGGGATCCCGCGCTACTGGCTGCACACCTTCAAGCGCCTGATGCCCCCTGCCGCGGTGACGATCCTGCTGGTCCTGGCCGGGACCGCCGCCTTCCTGCCCTCCTCGATGTGGCAGGTGATCATGCAGGAGGCGGTGGCCTCCGCCCTCTACCTGGAGAACCTGCTGCTGGTGCTGCTGCAGGTCGACTACCACGCCCGCGATGCGAGCGGCTCCTCCCCGCTGCAGCACTTCTGGTCCCTGAGCGTGCAGGGGCAGGCCTTCGTGGTGTGGCCGCTGCTGTTCCTGCTGGTGGCGCGCCGGGCCCGGGCCGGGAAGTCGGTGCGACGGCCCCTGATCGCGCTGGTCTCCCTGCTCGGCGCGGCGTCCCTGACCTGGTCGATCATCTCCACCCAGTCCCAGCAGCAGATCGCCTACTTCGACACCGCGGCCCGTATGTGGGAGTTCGCCGCCGGGTCCCTGCTGGCCCTGGCCCTGCCGCTGCTGGACCGGCTCACCGGGGCCCGTCGCCCCGAGGACGGTGCCGCCCCTCGCCTGCGCACCCTGCGCGCCCTCACCGGCTGGCTGGGCATCGCCGCCCTGCTGGCCTGCGGGATCCTGGTGGACGTCTCGGCGCTCTTCCCCGGCTGGATCGCGCTCTGGCCGCTCGCCGCCGCGGGCGCGGTGGTGGTCGCCGGACATTCCGGCACCCGCTGGGGGGTGGACTCGGTGCTGTCCACGCGCCCCGCCGCGTTCATCGGCGACATCTCCTACGCCCTGTACCTGGTGCACTGGCCGCTCCTGGTGATCTGGCTGCACCACAGCGGGCAGGCGCGCGCCGGACTGCTGGACGGACTGGTGGTGCTGGCCGGATCGGTGCTGCTGGCCTGGCTGGTGACCCGGGCGGTGGACTCCCCGGTGCGTCGCTCACGCTGGTTGGAGGCGCGTCCCTGGCGGGCGCTGACCGCGATCGCGCTGAGCTTCGCCCTGGTGGCGGGCGCGGCGGGCGGCTGGTGGGCGGTCTTGCACCGCACCGCGGCGCAGCCGCCGGAGGCTGCGGGGCCGAGCCTGGCCACCGACGAGGTCGCCACCATCGCCCCGCCCGACATCCGCCCCTACGGCTGGCAGCTGGGGTCCCAGTGGCCAGACCTGCCCGAGCGCTGCGGAGGCCCCTGGGAGCCCGAGCGGAGCTTCCGCCACGTGAACTGCCAGCAGCTGCTGCCCGCGGACGCGGACGTCTCCGCGACCGTCGTGGTGGTGGGCAGCTCCCACTCCCGCCAGTTCATCCCTGCGCTCATCCCCTGGGCGGAGGAGAACGACCTGCAGATCGTGAACCTCTCGATGGATGGATGCGGCTACCTCGCCGGCACCGAGCGGGGCCCGTACTGCGCGGGCTACGACGACTACGTCCTGGAGTACCTGGAGGCGGTCCAGCCCTCGACCGTGCTGACCACGGTGACCCGCGCCGACGCCGACAGCCCCGCGGAGACTCTCCCCGAGGGCACCCAGGAGGCGGTCCAGATGCTGCTGGACCGCGGCATCGACGTGCTCGCCGTCCGCGACACCCCCCGCTGGGAGGTGGACCAGTACCAGTGCGCGGAGGCGGTGATCGATGACGGCGGCACCCCGGCCGAGGCGGACGATGCCTGCGGGGCCGATGTCGAGGACAAGCTCGCCCCCGAGAACCCGGCCGCTCCGCTCGCCGCGCTCGACGGTCCGGACGCCGCAGTGACCCTGCTCGATCTCACACCACAGGTCTGTCCCGCCGGACGCTGCTCCCCGGTGCTCGGCGACGTCTACGTGTACATGGACGACAATCACCTGACCAGGCTCTTCGTCGAGCAGGTTCTCACAGACCCTGTCACACGAGCACTCGAGGAGCAGGTCGCTGCCGCTTCTTCGTGAGAGCATTCTGGATCATGTGGGCCGACGTGATCCCCGGGATCCTCATCGCCGCCGCCGTCCTGCTCGTGCCCGGGACCGCGGTGCTGTCGAGCTGCCGTGTCCATCCCGTGACGGCCGTGGTAGCGGCGCCCGCCGCCTCCCTCGCCGTGGTCGCCCTGTCCACCATGTCCGCCTGGGCGCTGGGCGCCACGTGGGATGTGCGTTGGGTGGTGGCGTGCACGCTCGTGTGCGTCCTGCCGTGCGCGCTGCTGTCCTGGGGGACCCCCTGGGGTCGCCGGCAGCCTCGGCACTCCCTCCTCTCCGCTGCCGCGGCCGGTCAGTATGTCGTGGGACAGGTCATCGGCGTGGCCCTCATGGCGCCCTTGTACCTGCAGGCGTTCATCAGCCCTGACACCATCGCCCAGCGCTACGACAACGTCTTCCACCTCAACGCGATCGAAGCGATCGTCCGCACCGGGCAGGCGACGCCGATGGCGACGGCAGACCTGGTCGACGGCTCGCTGTACCCCAACGGCTGGCACACCATCGGAGCGCTGGTGCACGAGCTGTCCGGGCTGGATATCGCACCTTCGGTGCACGCTCTCACGCTCGCCACAGTGCTCGGGGTCTGGCCGCTGAGCATGTGGCTCCTCATCGAGGCACTGGTGCGTCCGTCCGCCGTCGTCCGCCTGATCTGCGGGCCGCTGATCCTCGCTTTCCCCGGCTTTCCGCTGGTCCTGCTCGACTGGGGCCTGATCTACCCGACGATCCTCGGCCTCGCCACCGCCCCGGCCCTCGCCGCTGCACTGGTGCATATGATCCGTCACCGAAGCGTGGTGACCGCTCCGCTGCGCACAGTCCTCGTGATCGGATTCCTCGGCGTCGGCGCCGGTATCGCCCATCCAGGTGCAGCGCTGATTCCATTGATCATGGTGTTGCCGCTGGCCGTCCTCGCCCTCGTACGGTCCGTGCACGGCATCATCGTGCAGCGCGAGCCCCGTGCGATCGGCGTCAACGCCCGCCATGTCGAGACCCACCGCGACGGTCGCCTCCCGTCCCGTGGCGAGGTGGTCTGGCCAGCAGCACTGGCGGCGATCGTCCTGGCGATCGTGCTGCTATGGATCACCGTGGCGCCGTCGACGAGCACAGCCCCCTGGAAGCGCTTCGAGACCGCGCCGCAGGCCGTCGGCGAAATCGTCATGGGCGGCGTGATGGGGCGACCAATGGTGCCCGTGATCGCCGTCATCACAGTTTTCGGTGTCGTCGGCTCCATCGCGGGCTGGACCCGGGACCGCTGGGCGATGCTGGCGATGATCGGACCGGCCGCTGTGTACTTCAGCTCTGCTGCCCTCGAGAACGGACCGATCCGGGATCTGCTCTCCGGCTTCTTCTACCGCGACAGCTTCCGTACCGGCGCCGCATTGACCCTGGGGACAGTGCCGGTCGCCGTTGCCGCGCTCGACCTGCTGTCGCGCCATGCCGCAACGGTCCTCGACTGCCTCACCCGCCGGCTCCGGTTCCGCGGGCGAGCACGACGATATGCGGCAGCAGCGGTCGTGACGGCCGTGGGGCTCGGAGCATCGACCTCTCTCGGACACCACGTCTCCTCGCACCCCCAGACTGAAGCGCAGTTCGAGAACGTCTCTGCGGCCTATCGGACCTGGGAATATGCGGATCTGGCCTCCGCGGACGAGATCGCGATGTTCGAGGTGCTTCCCGAATATGTACCGGAGAACGGTTATGTCATCGCAGACCCTTGGGAGGGCGGTGGTCTCATCTACGCCCTCGGCGAGCGTGAGGTCAATCAGATCTACATGCTGCTGCCCCGTTCCGAGGAGGAGCGCTACTTCGACCGCAACTTCCGCCGCATCGCCCACGACCAGGTGATGTGCGAGGTGCTGCCCGAGGATCGGCCGCTGTTCTATCTCGACCTCGACGAGCACCGACTGGGTGGCAACCAGGTCGAGTGGGAGGGATACCAGGGCTACCAGGGGATCTCGGAGCACACCCCGGGCTTCACGCCGATTCACGAGATCGGCACGGTGACGCTGTATCGCCTCACCGCGTGCTGAGGGCTCCGGCGAGGTGACATCCCGCCCCTGCCGCGGCACCGATGGTTCAATGAACCCGTGACTCGCCACTCCGCCGCCGCACCGTCCTCCCTCGCCCGGGCCACCACTCTCGATCTGGGCGAGTTCGTCTCCGCCTCCCCCTCCTCCTTCCACGCGGTCCAGGAGGCCGCCCGCCGGCTGCGCGCAGCAGGCTTCTCCCCGCTGCCGGAATCCGCGCACTGGGCGGCCCCGGATGTCGCCGGCTCGCGCTACGTGATCCGCGACGGCTCGCTGATCGCCTGGGTCGCCCCGGAGCCGGCCGATGCCACCACACCATGGCGGATCGTCGGCTCCCACACGGACTCCCCCGCCCTGAAGCTGAAGCCGAACCCCGAACTGGGCCGCGAGAACCTCTCCCAGGTGGGGGTCGAGGTCTACGGCGGGCCGCTGCTGAACTCCTGGCTGGACCGGGAGCTGCGCCTGGCGGGGCTGCTCACGCTGCGCGACGGCCGCCGCGCCCTGGTGTCCACGCCGCCGGTGCTGCGGGTGCCGCAGCTCGCGGTCCACCTGGACCGGGCGGTGAACAAGGAGGGCCTCCAGCTCGATCCGCAGCGGCACATGCAGCCGATCCTGGGCATCGGGGACGTGGACGTGCGGGAGCTGCTGGCCGCGCATGCCGCGCCGCTGGATCCCACCGGACACCTGCTCGCCGAGGGGGTCCTGACGGACCCGGTCGATCCCGACGACATCGTCGGCTTCGACGTGCTCACGGTCGACGCCCAGGCGCCGGCGCTGTTCGGTGCGCACGAGGAGTTCCTGGCCTCCGCGAGGCTGGACAACCTCAGCTCCGTGCACGCCGAGGTCCAGGCGCTGATCACGATCGCCGACGGCGGCGGTGACGCACGGCCCGCCGCCGAGGGGCCCGCCCCGATCGCGCTGCTGGTCGCCAACGACCACGAGGAGGTGGGCTCGGCCACCCGCTCCGGTGCCGCCGGTCCGTTCCTCGAGGACGTGCTGGTGCGGATGCACGCCGCGCTCGGCGGGGACGAGGCCTCGCGCCGCCGCGCCTTCGCCTCCTCCCTGGTGCTCTCGGCCGATGCCGGCCACGCCGCCCACCCGAACTACCCCGAGCGCCACGACCCGGTGACCCGGCCGCAGCTGGGCGGCGGTCCGATGCTGAAGATCAACGCGCAGCAGCGGTATGCGACCGATGCGGTGGGGATCGCCGCCTTCGCCGCGGCCTGCGAGCGCGCCGGGGTGCCGCATCAGCACTTCGTCTCGCACAACGCGATGCCGTGCGGCTCGACGATCGGGCCGCTCACCGCGACCCGGCTGGGGATGACCACGATCGATGTGGGCCTCACGCTGCTGTCGATGCATTCGGCGCGCGAGATGTGCGCGACCGCGGATCCGCTGCTGCTGCAGCAGGCCTGCGCCGCGTTCCTGCGCGGCTGATCCGCTCAGCGCTCCGCCGCCGCCGGCGCCCGATGTCCTCACCCTCCACCCCCTCCGCGGCGGCGCCGGCCGGCCACCGCCCCGAGCTGCACGGACTGCGCGGCCTCGCGATCGCGCTGGTGGTGCTCTACCACGTGTTCTTCGACCGGGTCTCCGGCGGGGTGGACGTGTTCCTGTTCATCTCGGCCTTCTTCCTCACCGGCAGCTTCGTGCGGCGGATGGAGGACGGCCGCCCGATGGCACCGTTGGCGTACTGGGCGCGGACCTTCAAGCGTCTGCTGCCGCCCGCCGTGCTGATCATCCTGGCCACCCTCGCCGGGGTCCGCCTGCTGCTGCCCCCGAGCACCTGGATGCCGGCAATCGACGACGCCGTCGCGTCCCTGCTGCAGGTGGAGAACTGGCTGCTGATCGACCGGGGCACCGACTACGAGGCGGCGGCGACGAGCTCCACCTCGCCGCTGCAGCACTTCTGGTCGCTGTCCATCCAGGGCCAGGTGTTCCTGCTGTGGCCGCTGCTGTTCGCGCTGTGCGCCGTGCTGGTGCGGCGCTTCGGCCTGTCCCCGCGTCGGCTGGCTGCCGGGCTCTTCGCGCTGATCGCCGTGGCGTCCTTCCTCTGGTCGGTGATCGCCACCGCCACCCAGCAGGAGGTCGCGTACTTCGACACCACCACCCGGATCTGGGAGTTCGCCGCCGGATCGCTGCTGGCGCTCTGGCCGGCCGCGAACCCCAGCACCACCGCCGCCCCCACGGGACGGTCCCGACAGCTGCGCATCGCGCTGGGCTGGGCCGGGCTGGCCGCGCTGATCTCCACCGGCGCGCTGATCGACGGCCGCTCGATGTTCCCGGGCTGGATCGCGGCCGTGCCGCTGCTCGGCGCCACCGGGGTGTTCCTCGCCGGGACCACCGGGGCGCGCCTCGGCGCGGACCGTCTGCTCTCCTCGCGGCCCTTCTCCTTCCTCGGGGACGTGAGCTACGGGCTCTACCTCATCCACTGGCCGCTGCTCACCCTCACCGTGCTGGCCACCGGGCGCGAGTCCGCCGGGCTGCTGCGCGGCACGCTCATCATCGCCGTGAGCCTGGTGCTGGCCTGGCTGCTGACCCGTCTGGTGGACGCCCCGATCCGGCGCTGGCGCTGGGCGAACGCACGGCCGCTGCGGGCGGCGACCGTGGTGACGGCGGTGCTGGCCATCGGGCTCGCCCCGAGCCTCGGCGCGCAGGCCCTGCTGCAGCGGGCGGCCGACGAGGCCGAGCACCGGGCCTTCGCGGACAATCCCGGGGCCCGGGTCCTGGACCCGGAGTACGTCCCGCATCCGGAGGCCGACCCGGACGCCGCGCCCCTGCCGACGGCCGCGACCGTGCGCGCGGACTGGGGTCTGCTCGAAGGGCCCTGCGAGGGCGAGATCGAGCCCGAGGTGCCCTCGGTCGCCGAGGGCTGCCAGAGCACGGATGCCCCCGAGGGTGCACCGGTGGTCGTCGCCGTCGGCAACTCGCGCCTGCGGCAGTCCGCGATGTCCCTGCTCGCGCCGGCCCAGGAGCACGGCTGGAGGCTGGTGCTGATCCACAAGAACAGTTGCCAGTACCTGCCCGGCGAGATGACGTACAGCGGGCAGGAGTGCTACGACCACAACCTCGCCGTCGCGGACTACCTCCGCGAGCTCGCACCGGATGCCGTCGCGATGAACACGACGGTCTACCGCGGGATGGGCCCGGAGACCATCAGCGCGGTGCTGGACGAGGAGGTCCCCGAGCTGCTCGCGCTCGAGATCCCGGTCATCGCCCTGCGCACCCCACCGCGCGCCGTGGAGAACCCTCTGGACTGCCTGGACGCCGGTGGCAGCCCCGAGGAGTGCACGACTCCGCTGGACCCTCGGCACATGCCGACCCAGCGCACGGACTCCGCCCGTCTCGACGAGCTGCAGGGTCCGGTGCATCCGGTCGATCTCCTGCCGGTGCTCTGCCCCGAGCACGAGTGCCGCCCGCTGATCGGGAACATCTACGTGTTCCAGGACGAGCACCACATCACCGCGACCTACATGCAGAGCACGGGCGGTGAGGTGCAGCGGCAGCTGGCGGGGTCAGGCTTTCAGTGGTGAGCTCCTGCGGCGCCGTGGTGCGTCAGTCCGCCGTGTCGGCGGCTCGCATCCCGATCTCCCGCACGGCCTCGACCGCCGCGACCGCTCGGGCCACCGCCGGGTGGTCGGGCCCGTGCTCGCGCCGGGCATCCTTGAGCAGCTCCTCGACCTGGTAGTACGAGTCGTCCAGATGTCCGGCCTCCGCCGTGGCCTCGGCCAGCTCGCAGCGCAGCTCGATCGCCTCCGGGGAGAGCGACTCGCCGTGCTCGAGCAGGTCCAGCAGACGGCGGGTGGCGTCATGGACTCGCTGCGGAGGGGTGCTCATCGGGGTCTCCTGGGAACGTGCGGCGGGAGGGTGGCGGCGGCAGTGCCGCTGGGGAGTCCGATCCTACGCCGGAACCGGCGGCCGGCGCGTCGCCGGACGCCGCCCGGCGCAGTACTCTGAGCAGGTCATGGAGATCAATCCCCTCGAGTCGCGTCTGCGCATGCTGCAGCAGATCGACGGGGTCCAGATGCAGCGCGAGGCGACTCCCGACGAGGAGACCGCCGGTTGTCCCGGCTGCCCGTACTTCTGGACCTGTCCGGTGCCGCATCGTGGCGAGGAGGTCCGGGCCCCGGCCGAGATCGAGCTCGAGGACGTCCGGGAGGCGCTGGGCCCGCGTCGCGCGTTCTCCCCGCGCGACGAGTCCGACGTGGGCTGGACCGACGTCTGGGTGGACGAGGAGGGGCTCCCGATCGATCCGGAGGAGCTGCCCGTCCGGCAGGAGCGGCACCCGGTCGAGGGCCCGTCCCCGGACAGCGCCGAGGAGGCTCCGGAGCCGGACGCCGAGGGGGACTCCCCCGCGCCTGCGCGGCGCCGCGCCCGGCGCGGTCTGTTCCGTCGCCGCTGAGCTCGCGCCCAGGGCGCTGTCCGGGCGCCGCCGGGGATCAGCCCGCGGGGCCGTCCGTCTCCGGGCCGAAGCCCTCGGGGCACTGCCCACCGCGCAGCGCCACCCGGGCGATGTCCGAGGCGGAGAGGCGGCCGACGGGCTCGAGCTCGGGGGCCGACGCCGGCTGCTCCCGCAGGGCGTCGCTCCGCGGCGGCACCGTGCGGTCCACCCGCATCCAGCCGGCGGGGACCGGTGCGCTGCTGTCCTCGACCGCCTCCTGGACACCCGCCGTGAACTGCTGGCCGGCGGAGATGTCGATCCCGAAGATGGTGTGGAAGGCCTCCACGTAGGCGTCGGCGTACCCGGTCTCCGCGAGGTGCCGGGCGCGTTCGGCGGGCTGATGCATGACCCGGGCCAGGATGCGGCGCACAGAGCGCTCGAGCTGGTCGGCGGTCTCCCCGGCGACGTCGCGGCGCAGCCGGTCGATCTCGCCGTCGGCCGCGTCGAAGACCTCGCGGCGCAGGGCGGCCATCGCCGGGTCGATCCGGCGCACCTCCTGCTGCAGGCGGAAGGCCTCGACGTTCTCGGCGACGATCCCGCGGGCGGTGAGCAGCGCCGGATCGGCCTGTGCGTCGGTGCCGAGCTTGAGGTCCTCGAGCCCGAGCACGGTGACGCCCTTGAGGTGCCGCACCAGCGGGTGCAGGTCCGAGTGCAGCGCCAGATCGAGCACCACGGTCCGCCCGGCGCTGAGGAACTGCTCGGGGAACAGCGAGGTGCCGCGCCCGGAGCAGGCGAGCACCAGATCGGCCGCGTGCAGGGAGCGCTCGAGGTCCGCCGGTGCGACGACCTGGACGCCATGGCGCTCCGCGAAGCCGGCGGCGCGCCCCGAGGGGGAGAACACCCGCACGTCCTGCACCCCGCGGCGCCCCAGCTCCGCGAGCCCCAGACGGGCATAGGCGCCGGTGCCGACGATCAGCACGCTGCGGCCGGTGAAGCCGCCCAGTTCGACCTCGGCCCGGTCCACCGCGACGGTGGCGCCGCTGCGCCCGGCCGCGCCGACCGGTGCCTGGGTGGCGACGGACTTCGCGCAGCGGAAGCCGTGCTGGAAGAGGTCGTGGAGCATCGAGGTGGTGCGGCCCTCGCGGCGCGCGGTCTCGTAGGACTGCCGCACCTGCCCGGCGATCTCGGCCTCGCCGAGCACCAGGGAGCGCAGCCCGGAGGTGACCTCGTAGAGGTGCTGGGGGACGGGATCGTCCATCGCCGCGTCGAAGCAGAGGGAGACCACCTCGCGGTCCAGCCCGCTGGCGCGCGCGACCGCGTCGACGACCAGATCCACCCCCTCGTGGAAGCGGTCGGTGTCGAGGTAGATCTCGAGCCGGTTGCAGGTGCTCACCACGACCTCGCCGGCGACGACGGGATCGGCGCCGGTGGCGGCGCGCTCGATCTGCAGCTGGTCGATGACGGCCGGGAGGGTGTCCGCGCCCCGGGTCAGGGCGTCGAGCACCTCGAGGTCGAGGTGCTCGTGGGAGGCGCGGAGGGCAGCGAGCATGAGCGCCAGTCTAGGGCGGCCCGCGACCGCTCCGACCGGCTGTCGGAACACTCTCGGAGTTCGTGTGCACAATGGAGCGTCATGACACAGAACCCCACGTCAGAGCCCACTTTTGCCGACAAGGCGTCAGATCGATCGCGACACCTGTCAGCTCCCGGGAACGCCGCAGGCCCCGGGCTCGCCACCACTGCCGCACCCCCCGTCGACCCGACTGCGGAGCTGCCCTCCGAGCACCCGGCACAGCGCCCGAGCGCCGCAGGCGGTGTGTCCGACGCCTCGGTGCTGCAGGAGCTGCGCGGAGTGAGGAGCGCCACCCCCAGCGTGTGGTTCATGCGACAGGCCGGCCGCTCCCTGCCGGAGTACCGCGCCCTGCGCGAGGGCACCACGATGCTCGATTCCTGCGTGCGCCCGGACCTCGCTGCGGAGATCACCGTGCAGCCGGTGCGGCGCCACCGCGTGGACGCCGGCATCTTCTTCTCCGACATCGTGGTCCCCGCCCGGCAGGCGGGTCTCGGGGTCGAGATCCAGCCGGGCGTCGGCCCCGTCTTCGACCATCCCGTGCGCACCGTCGCCGACATCGACGCCCTGCCCGTGCTCGGCGACGACTACGAGGCGGCGCTGGAGCCGATCCGCGAGGCGGTGCGCCTGACCGTCGCCGAGCTCGGCACCACGCCCCTGATCGGCTTCGCCGGCGCCCCCTTCACCGTGGCCAGCTACATGGTCGAGGGCGGCCCCAGCCGCGACCATCTGCGCACCCGGGCGCTGATGCGCTCGGAGCCGGAGGCATGGGCGCGGCTGGCCGCCTGGGTGGCGGAGCTGTCGGGCCGCTTCCTGCGCGCCCAGGTGCTCGCGGGCGCCTCCGCCGTGCAGCTGTTCGACTCCTGGGTGGGCGCCCTCAGCACCGAGCAGTACCTCACCCATGTCCAGCCGCACTCCGCCGCGGCCCTCGCCCGCGTCGCCGACCTGCCGGTGCCGCGGATCCACTTCGGGGTCGGCGCCGCCCACCTGCTGCCGCAGATGCACGCCGCCGGGGCCACCGCGATGGGCGTGGACCACCGGCTGCGACTGGACCGCGCGCTGGAGATGCTGCCGACCGGCACCCCCGTCCAGGGCAACATCGACCCGGCCGTGCTGTTCACCTCCGAACAGGCGCGCTTCGCGGAGGCTCGCGCGGTGCTGCGGGCCGGGGCCGGTGCGAGCGGCCATGTGGTCAACCTCGGCCACGGCGTCCCGCCGTCCACCGATCCGCAGGTCCTCACCGATCTGGTGAGCTTTCTCCATGACGTGGATGACGTGGCGGGCGCGGAGCAGGACGTCCGCCCGGCATGAGCACCCGTGTCCTCGTGATCGGCGGCGGCCTGGCCGGGCTGCTCGCCGCACGCCGCCATCAGCGCGGCGGGCACCACGTGGTGCTGCTGGAGGCGTCCGGGACGCTCGGCGGCGCGATCGCCGACGCCGCTCTTCCCGACGCCGGCGGATTCACGCTGAACACCGGCGCCGAGGCGTATGCGATCGCCTCCGGGGCGGTCGAGGCGCTGATCGCCGAGCTGGGCCTGGAGCAGCGGATCGTCGCCCCGCGCGAGGGCCTGGGCAGCCGGGTGGTCTCCGCCGCGGGAGTGCATCGGGCACCCGGGGCGAGCGTGCTCGGCATTCCCGGGCACCCTCTCGCCGCCGACGTGCGCGCGGTGCTGGGCACCGCCGGAGCGCTGCGCGCGAGCCTCGAGCGCTTCCTGCCCGCCTGGTACGGCGCCGGTGACGGGGCCACGGTCGCCGAGGCGGTGCGTCGCCGCCTGGGCCGGAAGGTGCTCGAGCGGCTGGTCGCGCCGGTGGTCGGCGGCGTGCACTCCGCCGACCCCGCGACCCTCGAGTTCGCGACCGCGTCCCCGCCGCTGAGCCGGGGACTGGCCGAGCAGGGCTCCCTCACCGCAGCGGTGAAGCGGCTGCGCGGGCGCGGCGCGGGCAGCGCGGGCACTCGCGTCCGCTCCCTGTCCCCCACGATGGCCGCGCTTCCCGAGGCCCTGCAGGCGCAGATCCTGGCTGCCGGCGGGATCCTGCGCACCGGCGTCGACGTGATCGGCGTCGAGCGGAGCGGGGACCGGTGGCAGGTCCTCACCGGTCGCGACGAGCGCCTGGAGGCGGACCACCTGGTCCTCGCCTGCCCCCCGGACACCGCCCGTGACCTGCTGAACGAGGCGGCTCCGGCGATCGCGCGCGCGATCCCGCAGGCCCCGTCGGCCGCCGTGCGCCTGGTGGCGCTGGTGCTCGAGGCGCCCGCACTGGATGCCCACCCCGCCGGCACCGGGGCGCTGGTCGCCCCCGGCACCGCGGGGATCCGGGCGAAGGCATTGACCCATGCCAGCGCCAAGTGGGAGCACGTGCAGCAGGCGCTGGCCGAGGCCCTGCCCACGGCCCGGAGCCCGCACCTGCTGCGACTGTCCTACGGGCGTCCGGGCGAGCAGCTCCCCGCCCGCGAGGAGATCGTCGACCTCGCCCTCGCCGACGCCTCGGCCATCCTGGGCACCCCGCTGTCCCGGACGCAGCTGCGGGCCGCGGAGGTGATCGACTGGGACCGTGCCATGCGCCAGGCCCTGCCCGGTCACCGCGCCGGGCTCGACGCCCTCACCGGCCTGCTCGCCCTGCAGCCGTCCCTCGAACTCGTCGGCTCCTGGAGGGCCGGCACCGGCATCGACGCGATCGTCCGCGCCGACGACACCTACTCGGAAGGAACCCCGTCATGACCGACACCCCCGCCCCGGCAGCACCGTCCGTCGAGGACATCGCGCAGAGAACCCGCTTTACGAGCTACACCGTGTTCCGTCGCCTCTCCGGCCTCACCGAGGACGGCGAGCTCACCACCGCGCAGATCCGGCAGTCCCTGGACGAGGTCACCCAGCTCATCGAGTCCGACACCGAGGGCGGCGTGGAGATCCTGGGCTTCTACGACGTCTCCGGCTTCCGCGCCGAGGCGGATCTGATGCTGTGGCTGGCCGCGGACGAGCCCGCCGCCCTGCAGACCGCGCTGCGCGAGTTCGAGCGCTCCGCAGCCGGGACCTGGCTGCACCGCCAGTGGGCGGGCGTGGGCGTGCACCGCATGGCCGAGTTCGCCAAGGGCCACGCCCCCTCGTTCATGATGCCGGGATTCGAGCGCAAGCAGTGGATCACCGTCTACCCCTTCGTGCGCAGCTACGACTGGTACCTGCTGGCCGACGACGAGCGCAACCGGATGCTGCGCGAGCACGGGATGCTGGGCCGCGAGTACCCGCAGGTCAACGCCAACACCGTCGCCGCCTTCGCGCTCGGCGACTACGAGTGGCTGCTCTCCTTCGAGGCGGATGACCTCCACGACCTGGTCGACATGATGCGTCACCTGCGCTACTCCGATGCCCGTCTGCACGTGCGCGACGAGCTGCCCTTCCACACCGGTCGACGTCTCGAGGACCTCGACGCCGTCGCCGACCTGCTCGCCTGAGCCCGGACCCCACCACCGAGGACCCACCATGACTGACTCCACCGTGTCGATGCCCAGCCTGTCGATGCCCAGCCTGTCGATGCCCAGCCTGTCGATGCCCAGCCCGCAGAGCGTCGATCCCGCCTCCGCCACCCATACCCGGCGCGGCGAGCCGAAGCCCTTCGACGCGATCCTGTTCGCGTCCTTCGGCGGCCCCGACGGCCAGGAGGACGTGATCCCGTTCCTCCGCAATGTCACGCGGGGGCGCGGGATCCCCGACGAGCGTCTCGAGGAGGTCGCCGGCCACTACCGCGCCCTCGGCGGCCGCAGCCCCATCACCGCGCAGAACGAGGCGATGATCGCCGCCCTCGCGCAGGAGCTCGCCGGCCGGGACATCGAGCTGCCGATCTACTTCGGCAATCGCAACTGGGCGCCGTACCACGCCGAGGCGGTGCGCGCCCTGCACGCGGACGGCCACCGCCACGCACTGGGACTCGTGACCAGCGCGTACTCCTCCTACTCCTCATGCCGGCAGTACCGCGAGGACTTCGGGATGGTGCTCGAGGAGACCGGCCTGGCCGGTGAGGTCAGCATCGACAAGGTCCGCGTCTACTTCAACCACCCCGGCTTCCTCGAACCGGTGGTCGACGGGGTGGCCGGCGCCCTGGCGAGCCTCGCCGCCGAGGGGCATGACGCGGAGCGGGTCGCGGTGCTGTTCTCCACCCACTCGGTGCCGCACTCGATGGCCGAGGCCTCCGGCCCCGAGGAGACCCGGGTCGAGGGCTCCGGCGGCTGGTACGTGGCGCAGCACCTCGCGGCCTGCCGCTGGGTGATGGAGCAGCTGCACGACGATGCACCCGAGCTGCCCGACTGGCAGCTGGTCTTCCAGTCCCGCTCCGGGTCGCCGCACACCCCGTGGCTCGAGCCGGACGTGAACGACGTGATCGCCCAGCTCGCCGCCGAGCACAGCGCCGACGCGGTGGTCGTGGTCCCGATCGGCTTCGTCACCGATCACGTCGAGGTGGTCTGGGACCTGGACACCGAGGCCAAGGAGACCGCCGAGGAGAAGGGGCTCGCCTTCCGCCGGGTCGCGACCTCCGGCGAGGATCCCCGCTTCATCGCGGCGCTGGCCGATCTGGTCCAGGAGCGGCTGGATGCGCAGTTCCCGCGCCGCGTGGTCACCGACTTCGGCGGCACCCCGGACGTGTGCGGGGCGAACTGCTGCGTGGGACGCCAGTGCCGTCCCACCACCAGCGCCGTCGACTCGGCGCAGGACGTGGAGCAGGCGCGCGCGGACGCGGCGGGCTCCACGGCGGCGGCAGGGGCGCCGGCATGACGCCCGCCGACGTCACCTCCACCGGGACCGCCGTCTTCGTCGGCTCCCCCCTGCGGATCGGCACCCGTGCCTCCGACCTCGCGCTGACCCAGTCGGGGCAGGTGGGCGAGGCGCTGGTGGCCGGGACGGACCATCCCGTGGAGCTGGTGCACGTGAGCACCCACGGCGACCGCGACCGCACGAGCCCGCTCGCCCAGATCGGCGGCACCGGCGTGTTCGTCACCGCCGTGCGCCAGGCGCTGCTGGACGGGACGGTCGACGTGGTCGTCCACTCCTGCAAGGATCTCCCCACCGCACCGCTCACGGAGATCACCCTGGCCTGCTACCCGGTCCGGGAGGATCCGCGCGACGCGCTCTGCGCCCGCGACGGTCTCACCCTCGACCAGCTGCCGGCCGGGGCGAAGGTGGGCACCGGCTCGCCGCGCCGCGCCGCCCAGCTGCTGCGGGCCCGGCCGGACCTCGAGGTGCTCGGGATCCGCGGCAACGTCGAGACCCGCCTGAACCGGGCGCTGGGCACGGAGGCGGATCTCGACGCCGTCGTGCTCGCCGCCTCCGGGCTGCGCCGGGTGGGACGCGAGGCGGCCATCAGCGAGCTGCTGGACCCCTCGGTGATGCTGCCCGCCCCGGCCCAGGGCGCCCTCGCGGTGGAGGCGACCACCGCCGCGCTCGCGGAGCGGCCCTGGTTCGCCCGGCGCCTGGACGCGGTCGACGACCCCGCCACCCGCGCCGCGATCGCCGCCGAGCGAGCGCTGCTGGCCACCCTCGAGGCAGGCTGCTCGGCGCCGGTGGCGGCCTTCGCCGAGCTCGAGGCCGATGAGGAGGGGGCCGCCGGCGTGCTGCGGCTGCGCGCGCTCGCGATCCGCACCGATGGCAGCCATGCCGTGGAGGGCGAGGCCCGTGTGGCGCTCGATCTCGACGCGGACCAGCTCTCCGGTCCCGGCTCGGTGCCGGCCGAGCTCGGCGAGGAGCTCGCCGCGGATCTGCTCTCCCGGGGCGCCGGCGAGATCCTCGCGGAGGCCCGGGCCTGATGCGTGCGGCGGCCGCTCCGCGTCCCGTCCTGGTCACCCGACCGGCCGGGCGCGGAGCGACGCTGCTGGACCTGCTGCGGGCAGCGGGGATCGAGGCGGAGCACCACCCCCTGCTCGAGCTCGTCCCCGCTGCCGACGAGGAGCTCGCCGCGGCCCGGGCGCTGCTCACCGGCGGCGGCTGCACGCATCTGGTGGTCACCTCCCGCACCGTCGCCGAGCTGCTGGCCCCGGTGGAGGTGGCGCCGGAGATCGCGGTCGTCGCCGTCGGGGAGGGCACCGCCGAGGCGCTCCGCGCCATCGGGATCCGCCCCGACCTGGTCGCGGCCGGCTCCGGTGCGGATCTCGTCGCGCAGATGCCTGCCGCTCCTGCCGGCGCGTCGGTGCTGTTCCCCGCCTCCTCCGCCGCGGCTCGCACCGTGCCCGAGGGGCTGCGGGCGAAGGGCTATGCGGTCCGCGAGGTCACGGCGTACCGGCCCGCACCGCTGGATCCGCCGCCCGAGGTCCGGGCGGGCCTCGCCGCCGGAGGCTACGGCGCCCTGGTCCTGACCAGCTCGATGATCGCGCGCCGCGCCGCCGCGCTGGGGGTCCATCCCGGGATCCCGATCGTCAGCATCGGCCGGCCCACCTCGCGGGCCGCGGACGCCGCGGGGCTGAGCGTCGCCCAGCAGGCGGCCGAGACGACCGATGCGGCCCTCGTCGCCGCGGTGCAGGAGGTGCTGGCTCGGGATCCTGCCGGCCGCTGACCGGACCGGCCCCACCGCTTCCGCACCCCGCCCCTTCCGCACCTCGCCCCTTCTGCACCCTGTGTCCCTCCCCCACTCCCGCAAGGAGACCCGATGACCCTCCCGACGATGCCCGGCCCGAGCTCTCCGGGCCCGCTGGACCGGCCCCGCCGCCTGCGCACCAGCAGCGCGGTGCGCTCCCTGGTGCGTGAGCACTCGCTGCGGCCCGCCGACCTGGTGCTGCCGATGTTCGTGCGCGAGGGCGCCCGCGAGAACCGCCCCATCGGCTCGATGCCCGGCGTCGAGCAGCACACGATGGACTCCCTGGTGCGTGCCGCGACCGAGGCCGTGGAGCGGGGCGTGGGCGGGGTGATGCTGTTCGGGGTCCCCGAGCACAAGGACGCCGCCGGCTCCGGCGCGAGCGATCCCGACGGCATCCTGAACCAGGCGCTGGGCCGGCTGCGGCGCGAGCTGGGCGATGCGACCGTGATCATGGCCGATCTGTGCCTGGACGAGTTCACCGACCACGGCCACTGCGGCGTGCTCGACGCCGCGGGCCGGGTCGACAACGACGCCACCCTCGAGCGCTACCGCGAGATGGCCCTCGCCCAGGCCGAGGCGGGCGCCCACCTGCTGGGCCCCTCGGGGATGATGGACGGCCAGATCGCCGCGGTCCGCGGGGCGCTGGACAGCGCCGGGCACCTCGACACCGGGATCTTCGCCTACACCGCGAAGTACGCCTCCGCCTTCTTCGGTCCGTTCCGCGAGGCGGTCGACTCCTCGCTGCAGGGCGACCGTCGCAGCTACCAGCAGGATCCGGCGAACGGCCGAGAGGCCCTGCGCGAGCTGGCGCTGGACGTCGCCGAGGGCGCGGACCTGGTGATGGTCAAGCCCGGACTGCCCTACCTCGACGTGCTGCGCGAGGTCGCCGAGGCCTCCCCGGTCCCTGTCGGCGCCTACCAGGTCTCCGGCGAGTACGCGATGATCGAGGCGGCGGCGCAGAACGGCTGGCTCGACCGCGACCGCACCGTGCTGGAGTCCCTGCTGGCCTTCCGCCGCGCCGGTGCCGGCACGGTGCTGACCTACTACGCGAGCGAGGTCGCCGGCTGGTACCGCGACGGCCTGCCGCCCCACCTGCACGAATTCCTCTGAACCCGCGTGATTCCGACGACCCCCAGGAGACTCCTTCGATGACCGGCACGACCTCCTCCACCGACCTCTTCTCCCGCGCCCGGCAGGTGATCCCCTCCGGCGTGAACTCGCCGGTGCGGGCCTTCGGCTCGGTGGGCGGCACCCCGCCCTTCCTCACCTCCGCGAAGGGCGCCCTGCTGCACGACGCCGACGGCACCGAGTACGTGGACCTGGTCGGCTCCTGGGGCCCGATGATCCTCGGCCATGCGGACGAGCAGGTGGTCGAGGCGGTGCGCGAGGCGGCCGGTCGCGGCCTGTCCTTCGGTGCCCCGCAGCCGGGCGAGGTGACGCTCGCCGAGGAGGTCGTGCGCCGCATCCGCCCCGTCGAGCAGCTGCGCCTGGTCAACTCCGGCACCGAGGCGACCATGAGCGCGCTGCGGGTGGCCCGTGCCGCGACCGGCCGGGACGTGATCGTGAAGTTCGCCGGCTGCTACCACGGGCATGTGGATGCGCTGCTGGCCGAGGCCGGCAGCGGGGTCGCGACCTTCGCGATGCCGGGCTCGGCGGGTGTGACCGCCGCGACCGCGCGCGACACCGTGGTGCTGCCCTATGGGGACCGGGCGGCGGTGCAGGCGCTGTTCGCCGAGCGCGGCTCCGAGATCGCCGCGATCATCACCGAGGCCGCGCCCGCGAACATGGGCGTGGTGCCCCCGCGCGAGGAGGACGGGATCGGCTTCAACCGCTTCCTGTCCGAGACCGCGCACGCCGCGGGCGCCCTGCTGATCAGCGACGAGGTGCTCACCGGGTTCCGGGCGAGCGCTGAGGGATACTACGGGATCGACGGGCCGCAGGGCGGGGCCGACGCCTGGGCACCGGACCTGATGACCTTCGGCAAGGTGATCGGCGGCGGTCTGCCGGTGGGCGCCTTCGGCGGCCGCGCGGACCTGATGGGCCTGCTCGCCCCGGCGGGCCCCGTCTACCAGGCGGGCACCCTGTCGGGGAACCCGCTGGCGACGGCGGCGGGCCTGGCCACCCTGGCGGGCCTGGACCAGGCGGCCTACCGGACTCTCGGCAGCGCCTCCCGCACCCTGCAGCAGCTGGTGGCCGACGCGCTCACCACGGCCGGGGTGCCGCATACGATCCAGCGAGCCGGCACCCTGTTCTCGGTGTTCTTCCGCGAGGCGCCCGTGCGCAGCTACGAGGACGCGAAGGCGCAGGACACCGCCGCGTTCACCCGCTTCTTCCACGCGATGCTCGCGGGCGGGGTCTACCTGCCGCCGTCGGCCTTCGAGGCCTGGTTCGTCTCCACGGCGCACACCCCCGCGGTGCTCGATCGGATCGCCGCTGTGCTGCCCGCGGCGGCCGCGGCGGCCGCCGGAGGGCGCTGACCCCGCCGTCCCGCACCGCACCGTCCGCAGCGCACACCGTGTCCCGTCCCGAGAGGTTCTGAGTTCCATGCCGGCTGCTCATCCCGATTCCGCCGCGCGGAAGGCCTTCGCCGCTCTCCACCGGCCGGGTGACCCCTTCCTGCTCCCGAACGCCTGGGATGTCGCCTCGGCGCTCGCGCTGCACCGAGCGGGATTCCCGGCAGTGGGCACCACCAGTCTCGGCATCGCTGCGGCCGCCGGTCTGCATGACGGGCACGGCCTCACCCTCGAGCACACCCGACTCGCGCTGGCCCGGATCGCGGTCGCCGTGCCCGAGGTCCTGCTCACCGGTGACCTGGAGAACGGCTACCGCGATGATCCGCAGCAGGTCGCCGAGCTGCTCGACGACCTCCCGGTGGTGGGCGTCAACCTCGAGGACTCCGCCGGCGGGTCGCTCACCGACGCCGTCGCGCACGCCGCGAAGATCACCGCGGTCTCGGCCCGTCACCCCGAGGTGTTCCTCAACGCGCGGGTGGACACCTTCTGGACGGGGCGGCCCGACCTCGCGGAGACCTTCGCCCGCATCTCCCGCTACGCGGACGCGGGGGCCGAGGGGATCTTCGTGCCCGGTGATCTGCCGCTGGTCACGATCGCGGAGATCACGCGGTTCTCGCCGCTGCCGGTCAATGTGCTGGCCAGCAGCCGCTGGACCCGCGCCGACGCCGCCGAGGCCGGAGTGGCCCGAATCAGCACCGGATCGCTCCCCTACCGCGCAGCGCTCACGGCCGCCGTGCGCACGGCCGAGGCGCTCCGGGACGGCACGGACCTGCCCGTGAGCGACCCCCTCGGCTACGCCGCGACGGAAGCCCTGCTGCCACCGCACGGGTGAACGAGGGCCTGCGGGGCGGCCTGACAGGCGGGGCATCAGGCGGGGGCCTCGGGTGCTCGCGACGAGGGCGGTCGGCGCCGTCTCCGGCGCGCGGATCTCCTGCGGGGTGAGCGAGCGGCAGGCTCTGCTCGAGGCGACCCTTCACGCGTGCTGAGGGCTCGCGGACGGGTCGTGCGACGGGTGCCGGACCGGCTGATCCACTCCACGACGTGACCGTCCACGGCGGGATCGCCCACGCGGTGCACGCTGCGGGTCTGCTGCTCCTTGGCGTTGCAGAAGGCGCAGAGCCCCTGCCCGTTGTCCAGGCAGGTGTCACCGCCGGACGCATGGGGACGGATGTGGTCCGTCTGCCGGATCGGAGCATCGCAGTAGGGGGCGCGACACACCAGGTCCCGCCAGCGGATGAACTTCGCCAGCGCCGCCGGGAAGGCTCGCGCACGGGACTCCACCGCCACCAGCTCGCCGGTGAGCGGATGGGTGTACAGGCGCCTCATCACGGCGCGCAGCGCAGGCCCGTCGGGCCCCATCGCGCGGTCCGTCCCCTTCGTGAGCGCCGCGCCGAGGGGCCCGCGCAGCTCGTCGCGCAGCACCTCGGCCGGGGCGGTGCCGTGCCCCTCGATCTGGGCCAGATCCCCGGCACCCGGGTGGAAGAGGGCCCGGTCGGTGATGATGATGCCGATGTCGAGGGTGGTCGGCACCATGGCGTCCTCCTGACCGAGCAGGGTGTCCACGAAGGAGTCGGCCTGGATCGCCTGGTGGCCCCGCCGGTCACCGGCGGCGCGCAGGCGCTCGGCTTCGAGGGAGAGGCGCTTGCGGATCTTCGCGCCGTCGAGGGCCGGGACGCGTGCGGAGACGGTGGCCATGCCGTGCTCGGCACGCCGGACGGTGACGTGCCGTTCCTGCTTCGCTCGCTGGTGGCGACGTTCCTGCCCGGCCGGATCTGCGGCCGCGATCGCAGCGACTGTGGCATCGTCCCAGGTCTCCGCACCCGCGCCGTCGAGATCGGGCAGGCGCTCGCCCAGCAGCCGGTCCATCTCGTGGCGCTGGGCCGGTGACAGCGGGGCGGCGGCGCGAGAGGTGTTGTGGGCGGAGGTGCTGGTGACCTGCGCGCTCGCGAGAGCGGTGAGCATCTCGGGCATGTCCGCGACCAGGCGGCGCTGGGATGCCAGGGAGTGGGCGGCGGATGCCGGGGACTTCCCGATCAGCATCGAGACCTCCCGCGTCGCCTCGTTCGTGGCCTCCCGCAGGAGCTTCCTGGTGGGCGGGGCCTGATCCGCCTCCTGCGCCGTGCGCGCCCGCGCCTCGGCCTGCTTCTGCAGTGTCAGCGACTCGGCCAGGGCCACGACGGTGCGCGCCTCGAGAGCGTCCATCGCGCTGCGCAGCTCGTGGATCATGCCCACGACGTTCGTGTACGCGGCGCCGAGCGCCTCATCGGGGACGAACAGCTCTCCGGGTCGCAGGGCGAGTTCCCGCAGCACGAATCCCTGGTCCCCGAGCGCCGCGGCGAGCACCGGGGCACCGCCGGCGTGCACGGCATCGACGAGCGCCTGGTGGGGATCACCAGGGGCTGAATCGATCTCACTCGCGCTTTCGAACATGCCTCCATGATTCCCCTCACCCCTGACGGATGAAAGCCTCCACGCGAAATGTGGAAAACGTCGACCGGGGAGGAACGGTCGACACCACAGAGCCTTCCCCTCTCCTCAACGGCGCAGGCCACAGGCACTCCAACGCCACCAGGCCTGATACCGGAAATATTCCAGGAGAACAGTGCTCAGTTCATTGTGGATAACCTTGCGGAATTTGTGGATGAATGCTCACTGTGGAGGAACCGTGCACGATGTTCCGTGGTGACCCGCGCCCACCACAGCACCTCCGCCGCTCGCTCCGAGATGACCCCCGGCGGCCCTTCACGACGCTCTGAGTCGGTCGATGACGGACGGCTCGACAGCGCGGACCGCCCTGCCCCAGGCTGGTCTTCGTCGGCCCCGCCGGCACATCGCTCCGTAGCTCAGCCCGGAAGAGCGGCTCCCCCATACGGAGCGCGTCGCAGGTTCGAATCCCGCCGGAGCGTCGCTCGCCGCCGACGGCCGTCAGCCTCGCCCAGTACCCTCGGACGGGCCGCCCGCCACCGCGGATCGGATCCGCCCACGAACCCCGAGGTGTCCCCATCGCACGCAGGTCCGCCACCGCCAAGAAGCCCGTGCTGAGCCGTCTGGTCCTGCCCGGTCTCGAGCCCTCCGACGTCGAACAGCTCCAGCCGCAGGACAGCTACGAGGGGCTCAGCATCGAGGGCGGCGACCTCTCCGGGCGCGACCTCAGCGGCATCACGCTCTCGGAATGCGAGCTGGTGGGTGTCACCGCGCACACGACCCTGCTCCAGCACGCCCGGCTGGTCGAGACCCGGATCGAGCGGCTGAATGCCCCTGTCCTGGACGCGACCCGTTCCACGTGGCGAGACATGGAGCTGAGCGGTTCCCGGATCGGGGCGCTGGACATCTATGACGCGGCGATCCGCTCCACCCGCCTCACCGGCAGCAAGTTCGACTGGATCAACCTGCGCTCCTCGACGCTCGAGGACGTCCTGTTCGAGGACTGCACGATCGAGGAGCTGGACCTGGCCGGTGTGACCGCCACCCGGGTCTCGTTCGTGAACTGCCGCGCCGGCAGCGTCTCCCTCGCCCACGCCCGGCTGAAGGATGTGGACCTGCGCGGGCTCGAGATGGGCTCGGTCGGCAACCTGGAGGGGATGGCCGGCGCGACGCTCGACGCCCAGCAGGTCACCGCCCTGGCACCGGCCTTCGCGAGCCACCTCGGGATCCGTGTGGAGGGCTAGATGAAGCTCCGCGAGGCGATGTCGCCGGAGATGATGACGCGCACCTGGCGGTCCTCGTCGAGGACCTTCACGAAGCCGCTCTCGACCTCCAGCACGTACCCCTGCACGACCTCGCCCGAGCTGAGCACGATGCTCTCTCGTTCGATCCAGGGTGTGCTCGAGAACGCCGCGACGAACAGCTCGAGGACGATGCAGGCCACGATGGCCCGGGACACGACGGCGTTGCCGACCCGCCGGACCTTCGGCGGCGCACCGGGGTGCAGCATCGCGATCCCCGCGGCGACCACCGCGAGGGCGACGACGATCATCCACCAGGAGCGGAAGGTGATCAGCAGCGAGGCTCCCGCGGCGATCAGCAGCGCAATCAGGATGAGGGGCCCGAAGGAGACCCGCCGATGCCGGCGGAAGTCACGGATCGTGAACATCACGATCAGCGGTCCGGCCGCGGCGACGATGATCGAGGTGACCAGGGGCTCGGTGTAGATCGTGCTGACGATGACCGAGGGGATGTCGCTGAGGTCGATCGTGGCGAGGATGGTGCCCGCGACCTCCCAGTCCCACTGGGCCAGGGAGAAGATGCGCAGGATGATCAGCAGGGTGATCGTGACCGTCGTGATGCCCAGCCCGTTGGCTCGTGACGAGGACCGCCTGCCGTGCTCGGCGCTCGCGGCACCGTCCTGGGAAGCGCTGTCGACGGCGCCGTCGAGGGCCGCGTCCTGCTCCTGATCCGGCGACCCCATCGCGCGCTCCGTCCTGCGCGATCACTGCGTCCGCGCCCGCTCTGCCACTGCCCGACGATCCGTCGTCCGCGCCATCCTATGGTCCACCACGACGCGGCGACGCACGGCCTCAGCAGTGCAGAACGCGGGCCGGGGCGATCCCCGAACACGAGATTCGCGGGAAGGTCGATCATCCCGCGCGGAGCTCGCCCTCCAGGATGCTCAGCACATCCGCCTGACGGAAGCCCAGTGACCGGTTCAGCGCGAGCATCGGAGTGTTGTCGAGCGCGGTGTAGGTCTGGATCCAACGAGCGGACTCCGCCTCCGGGACGCCGGCGAGGTTCTCCAGGTTCGCCAGCTTGAGGGCGCGGCCGATGCCGCGGCCGCGGTGGGCGCGATCCACCAGGGTGTCGTCCTGAGTGAGGATCTCCGGGTCGTGGCGATTGACGAAGATCTCGGTGTAGCCGACGGCCGTCCCGGGGTCGTAGGCGAGGCCGCGCACCAGGGTCCAGCCCTGCGCGTCCATCCGTTGTTCGCTACGGCGGATCTCCGTCACCTCGCTGCGCGGGGCCGGACGCGTGAGGTCGCCCATCGGCACGTCAGCTTCCATCTGGGTGCTGAGCCGGGCCCAGTCCTGGATCAGGTCTTCGGGGCAGGCGCCCCGCCAGGTGCGCACCTCTATCCCGGGCGCGGCGCGGACGGCATCGGAGGAGCCGAGGAGCGCGGCGCGGTCGACGGGCAGGTCGAGCAGCAGGCGGTGCTCCTGGTTGCCGATCCGCATGCCGTGCGCGAGCGCGAAGGAGATCCCCGCTTCGCTGTAGGTCTCGGCCTGGACCACCTCGGCGTGGCCGGCGAGCGTCTCGCGCAGGGCGGCGGCGAGCGCGGTGCCGATGCCTCGGCGCCGATGCGTCGGGAGCACGGAGATCTCGACCTCGGCGGGGTCGCCGGGGTCGACGTCCGCCCCCGCCGCTCCGACCATCTCGCCGTCGAGGCTCGCCACCAGCAGGACGGAGAGGCGCTCGGGCTTCGGATCCCCGAAGCGCGCGAGGATGGTCTGTTCGCTCGCCCACCAGGCTGCCTCGCGCCCGGCGTTGAACCCCTCCCCGAGCACCGCGTTCCAGGCGAGCAGAGACTCACGGTCGGCGGGGTCGACGGGGATGATCCGCGCGGGGGTGCTCTGGCCGTGATTCATTGCGCCATCCCACCACACCGAGGAAGGCGCGTCCCAGCGAATATCGCAACGCGGCGCGACTCAGAGGCCCAGCCGGTGCTCCAGCGACGCCTTCACGCCGCTCCACTCATCGGCCAGGATCGAAGAGACGACCGTATGGCGCAGGGTGCCGTCGGGCATGATCAGGTGCGCGCGCAGGATGCCGTCCTGCTGGGCACCGAGGGACATGGGCAGGACGACGGTCATCCGTGCTGCGCGATCGCCATCTCGTAGTACCGCAGCAGATCGTCCGAGGCGCTGGCCCAGGAGAACTTCTCGGCCTCGGCCCGGGCGGCCTCCCGGATGCGCCCCCGCAGCTCCGCATCGCCCAGCCGGGTCAGCGCCGCATCCAGGCTCGCCTCATCCCCGGACTCGAAGATCAGCCCGTTCACCCCGTCGGTGACCTGCTCCATCGTCGGCCCCGACCGGGCGGCGACCACCGGCAGCCCGGAGGCCATCCCCTCGAGGATCACCAGCCCCAGGGTCTCGGTGACCGAGGGGAACACGAAGGCGTCGGCGCTGGCGAAGGCGCCGGCGAGCTCCTCACCCTCCATGAAGCCGGGGAACAGCGTGGAGGTCCCCTCGAAGATCTGCTCGAGCTCGCGCCGGTAGGGACCGTCGCCCACGATCGCCAGCGCCACGTCATCACGGCGCTCCATCATCGGCCGCAGCCGATGGATCTCCTTCTCCGCCGCCAGCCGACCCACGAAGACCAGCAGCTTCTTGCCCGGATGCCCCTCGGTGAGGCGCTCGCGCATGGTGTCGGAGGCGAAGCGGGGGTGGAAGGTCTGCGTGTCCACCCCGCGCTGGACCACGTGGAGGTTCTGGACGCCCTGCCCCGCGAGCTCCGCCTTCATCGTCTCGGAGGTGGCGATGTTGATGTCGGCCAGGGCGTGGTTGCGCCGGATCTGCCACCACACAGGGCGCTTGCCCCAGCGGTAGGCCCGGTAGAGGTCCAGGTAGCGGGGGATGTGCGTGTGATAGCTCGCCACCAGCGGGATCCGCTGCCGATGTGCGGCGAACGCCCCCGAGGAGGCCAGCAGCAGCGGCTGGGCGGCATGGACCACATCCGGGTGGAAGCCGCGGATGATGCCGTCCACGGTGGGATTGGGCAGGGTGAAGCGCCGATGCTTGTAGAACGGCAGGGTCACCGGCTTGATGCCCACCACCCGGGCACCGTGATATTCGGTGACACCGAGCTCCGGGGCGATGACCATGACCTCGTGCCCGAGCTCGGTGAACCGGTCGACGGCGTGACGCAGGCGGGTCACCACGCCGTCGACCGACGGCAGGAAGGTCTCCGTGACGATCGCGATCTTCACGGGGTGCGGCTCACTTCCAGGTGACGGTGGGCAGGACCAGCTCGCGGTCGACGCGATCGGTGTTGTTCATCGCGACCTTGATGACCTCGGTGAGGTGCTCGTCGGTCAGCAGGTGGGGCTGCAGGCCCAGGTCCAGCAGGTTGGTGTTGACCGCGTTGTAGTAGTGGTCGTACTTCTCCACGCGCGGGTTCTCGGTGGTCGCGAGCTCGACGTCGTTGCCCAGGTCGCGGGCGACCTTCTGCACCTTCTCGGCCAGCTCCTTGACGGAGAACTGCTCGGTGAACTGGTTGTAGACGCGGAACTCACCGACGTCGGCAGGGTTCTCGCAGGCGATCTCGATGCAGCGCACGGTGTCCTGGATGTCCAGGTAGCCGCGGGTCTGGGAGCCGTTGCCGTAGACGGTGAGGTCGTGGCCGATGGCCGCCTGCACGATGAAGCGGTTCAGCGCGGTGCCGAACACGGCGTCGTAGTCGAAGCGGTTGACCAGACGCGGATCACGGCGGGTCTCGTCGGTCTCCAGGCCGTAGACCACGCCCTGGTTCAGATCGGTGGCGCGGATGCCCCAGATCTTGCAGGCGAACATGATGTTGTCGCTGTCGTGCACCTTGGTGAGGTGGTAGAAGGAGCCGGGCTGCTTGGGGTAGGGCAGGCGGTCCTTGCGGCCCTTGTGCTCGACCTCGAGCCAGCCCTCCTCGATGTCGATGTTCGGCTGCCCGTACTCGCCCATGGTGCCGAGCTTGACCAGGTGGCAGTCGGGCGCGAAGTCCTTGATCGCCCATAGCACGTTCAGGGTGCCCTCGACGTTGTTGCGATGGTTCTCGATCGCGTGCTCGCGGTCGATCATCGAGTACGGCGCGGAGCGGTGCTCGGCGAAGTGCACGAAGGACTCCGGCCGGATCTCCTGGAAGATCGCGGAGACCGCGTCATAGTCGGTGAGGTCGGCGATCTTCACGGCGATGTCCTTGCCGGAGACCTCCTTCCACACCGCGACCCGCTCCTCGAGCTCGAGGATCGGGGTCACCGAGTTGGAGCCCAGCTCCACATCGATCTCACGGCGCACCAGGTTGTCCACGATCGTGACGTCGTGGCCCTTCTGCGAGAGATACAGGGCAGTGGGCCAGCCGCAGAATCCATCTCCACCGGCGACGACGATCTTCATCTCGTGAGTCCTCCATAAGGTCCTGTACCGACGTGCGAGGTGCGCCGCAGCCGGATTGTGCAAGTCCGTGTCCGCTCATAACGTAGTGCAGGTCGGACGCGCCTCAAAGCAGGGCGGACCCCGGCCTGAACAGCGGAGGAACGGATCGTGAACATGGTGTACGACGAGCGCGAGACAGATCGCACGCCCTGCTCGGATTCCACTGTATCCCGCGCTCCCGAGCCTGCGCTGGATGCTCCCCCGCCCCCGTCGCCGAGCATCCTCCGCACCCCCCGCCCGCTGCCGGACAGCTCCGGTCGGGTGCTGGTGATGGCGATCGTCAACCGCACCCGCGACTCCTTCTTCGACGAGGGCCGCACCTGGGGCCTGGAGGCCGCGGTCGCCGCCGGGCTCGCGGCCGCCCGCGACGGCGCGGACCTCATCGACGTGGGCGGGGTGAAGTTCGCCCCCGGAGAACCCGTGCCCGCCCCGGAGGAGAGCGACCGGGTGGTGCCGGTCGTGGCCGCGCTGCGTGCGCAGCTGCCGAGCCGCGTGCTGCTCTCGGTCGACACCTTCCACGCCTCGGTGGCCCGGGCCGCCGTCGCCGCCGGTGCGGACCTGATCAACGACACCACCGGGCTCTCGGACCCGCAGATGGCAGCCGCGGTCGCCGAGTCCGGTGCCTCGCTGATCCTCACCCACTCGGCGGCGCCGCCCCGCAGGCCGCTCCCCCACCCGCACTACGAGGACGTGGTCTCCGAGGTGCGGGAGTTCCTCATCGCCCGTCTCGAGCTCGCCCTCGCCGCCGGGGTGCCTCGGGAGCGGATCGTGCTGGATCCGGGACCGGACCTGAACAAGTCCACCGTGCAGACCCTCGAGGTGATGCGGGGCCTGGGCGAGTTCGCTGACCTCGGACTGCCGCTGCTGGCGGCGCTGAGCCGCAAGGACTTCGTGGGCGAGTCCCTGGGCCTGGCCAAGGAGGAGCGGCTGGAGGGGTCGCTCGCGGCCGCGGCCTGGGCGGTGCAGCACGGCGCGAGGATGCTGCGGGTGCACGACGTGCAGGCCACGGTGCGCCTGGTGCGGATGCTCGAGGTGCTCGCCGGCCGGCGCGACCCCGTCGGCCCGCTGGTCCACAACGTGTGAGGTCGACAGCTGCCGGGTTCAGGCGTGCTCGGCCAGCACCGCGTCGGCCAGGCGGGGCATGACCTCGCGGTGGGCATCGCAGAAGTCGTGCGAGGTGCCGATCACCAGCGCGAGATCGGCGTCGGGGTCCACCCAGAAGGCGGTACCGCGCATGCCGAAGTGCCCCACGGTCGCCGGGCTGTTGCCCGCGCCGGTCCAGTGGGGTGACTTGGCGCCGCGCACCTCGAGGCCGAGCCCGAAGGGATTGGGGGTCTGCTTGCCGAAGCCGGGCATGATGCCCACCAGCTCCGGGAACTGCACCCGGGTCAGCTCCGCATACCAGCGCTCCGTCAGCAGGGTGGGGCGCAGCAGCTCGGCGGCGAAGAGCGAGAGGTCGGTGAGCGCGCCGTGGGCGCCGACCGACGGCGAGCCGCTCCACTCCAGCCCGGCCATGCCCAGCGGCTCCGCGAGCCGCTCCCGGATCCAGTCGCCGAAGTCCCGTCCGAGGCCCTGCGCCACGTGGCGGGCGGCCTCGTCGATGCCGAAGTTCGAGTAGTGCCGGCGCAGCCCCGGGGCCTGCAGCGTGTTCGCGGACTCGTAGAAGTATCCCGAGGCGTGGGAGAGCAGGTGGCGCAGCGTGGCCCCGGGCGGGCCGGCCGCATCCTCGAGGTCCACGCGCCCGTCCTGGAGGGCGAGGGCCGCACCGAATCCGGTGAGGGCCTTGGTGACGGAGCGCCAGGGTCGGATCAGCTCGACGTCCCCGCGCCGCGCCCGCTCCCCCTCGGGACCGAGCACGATCGCGGCGGCCTCGAACCCGAACTCCCCCAGCAGGTCCAGGGAGCTCATCCCGCGCCGCCGTCGCCCTCGCCGCCGAAGCGCTCCAGCAGCGCATCGGTGAGGCCGGGCCAGACGCGCACATGCTCGGGACCGAAGGGCTGCTCGCCGAGGAAGGCGGCGGTGAGCCCGGCCGCCGGGTCCACCCAGAGGAAGGAGCCGGACTGGCCGAAGTGCCCGAAGGTCTCCGGGGAGGAGTGCGCGCCGGTCCAGTGCGGCTGCTTCTCGCCGCGGATCTCGAACCCCAGCCCCCAGTCGTTGGGCTTCTGGCGCCCGTAGCCGGGCAGGATCCCGGCCAGGCCCGGGAACTGGACGGTCCTCGCCTCGCGCCAGAGCGGCTCCGGGATCAGGGTGGGGGCGAGCAGTTCGCGGCCGACGGCGAGCAGATCGCGGAGCGAGCCGCGATACCCGGCGGCCGGGGAGCCCGTCACCTCGACGTCGACGAGGTCCAGACCCGCGACGACGCTCTGCTCCATCCAGTCGTCGAAGTCGAAGCCCGTCGCGTCCTCGACATGGGCGGCGAGCACCTCGAAGCCGGTGTTGGAGTAGAGGCGGCGCGCGCCGACGCCCCCCACCGCCTCCTTCCCGTCGAAGGGGTAGCCGGCGGTGTGGGCCAGCAGGTGCCGCACGGTCGCGCCCTCGGGCCCGGCGGGCTCGTCGAGGTCGACCAGGCCGCGGTCCACAGCGATCAGCACCCCGAGCGCGGTGAGGGGTTTGGAGACGCTGGCGAGGTCCCAGACCCGGGCCGGGTCGCCCTGGGTGTGCAGGGTGTGCTCCGCATCGGACACCCCCAGTGCGTGCGCGAAGTCGACGTCGACGGGGATCTCGGGCGCTCTGACGGTCTCCACACCGTCAATATCGCATACGGATATCGCTTACGTTCATCGCATGCGGAGCCTCCGTGCCGCCGGCCGCGGGAGCCCCGCTCTTCACGAGGCCTGCACGAATCCCTCGCCGCCTCCCCGCTCGGCGGTCGCGGGATCCACCTGCTGTCACGATACGATCGGTGGGCGAGCAGCCTCGTCGATCGTCGTCCTGTCGAACACCACCTAGACGGCATCGACCGACGGCCCTCCAGCACCTGTCGGCCACTGCGAGAGCGAAGGACCATCGTGGGGATCTTGGATCGGATCGAGCGCGGCCTCGATCGCGGCGTGACGAGCGTCTTCTCGCCCGGTCGCGGGCAGCTGAAGCCGCTCGACCTGGCGCAGGGGCTCAAGCGCGAGTGCGACGACCAGATCCAGGTGCTCGATCGCACGCGGACCCTGGCCCCGAACATCTTCTGCATCTACCTGCACTCCCAGGACTTCGACCGCTTCAGCTCCTGGCAGGACACCCTGCTCGACGAGCTCCAGCGGGTGCTGATGGAGCACGCCGACAAGCAGCGGTACATGTTCGTCGGCGGCGTCGTGATCACCCTGGAGCGCGATGACGAGGTGCGGGCGGGCCGCTTCGAGACCGAGTCCCGCACCGAGCGCGGCAGCGTCGCGCCCGCGACGGATGCCGCACAGGCGGGCTCCGGAGGCAGCCCGATCGTCGAGATCGACGGTCAGCAGTACCTGCTGACCGGTCCGGTCACGGTGATCGGTCGCGGCGGCGACGCCGACATCATCCTCGAGGACACCGGGGTCTCCCGCCATCACCTCGAGCTGCGCACCGACGCCGATTCGACCCTGGTCGCCACCGATCTCGGCTCGACCAACGGCACCTTCGTCGACGGGGAGCGGATCCGCACCCCGGTGGCCCTCCAGGACCGTTCGCTGCTGAAGATCGGTCGCACCCGGCTGACCGTGCTGCTCCCCACCGCCGGCCCGGCCACCTGGTGAGCGCCCCATGAGCGAACTGACGCTGGTCGCACTGCGCCTGGGCTTTGTGCTGGCGCTGTGGATCTTCGTGATCATCGTGGTGCTGGTGATGCGCAACGACCTCTTCGGCACCACCGTGGTCACCCGCTCCAGCCGCGACCCGCGACGGGAGCAGCGCCCCGCCTCGGGTCCGCTCGGCGGCGCCTCCGACGTCGACCCGGCCCAGCTGCGCACGGACCCTGAGGTCACGCAGGCGGCGATGGTGGTCACCGCCGGGCCGCTGCGCGGCACCTCCCTGTCCCTGGGCTCCACCCCGATCCTCATCGGGCGCGCCCCGGAGTGCACCCTGGTGCTCGACGACGACTACGCCTCCAACCGCCACGCCCGTGTGTTCCAGCGCGAGGCCGAATGGATGGTGGAGGATCTGGGCTCGACCAACGGCACCCTGGTCTCGGGCAAGCGGATCGAGGGCGCCGTCCCCTTCCGCCCCGGCGCCCAGGTGCGGATCGGCCGCACCGAGATCGAACTGAGACGAGGTCCGCGATGAGCATCGCCCTGCGGTATGCCGCCCGCTCCGACGTCGGCCTCGTGCGGTCCAACAACCAGGACTCCGCCTACGCCGGCAGCCACCTGCTGGTGGTCGCCGACGGCATGGGCGGGCACGCCGGCGGCGACGTCGCCTCCTCCGTCGCGATCGGCCACCTGGCCCAGCTCGACTCCGAGACCCCGGCCTCCGACATCGTGGCCACCCTCGAGGAGAGCGTGCTCGAGGCCAACCAGGAGATCCTGCGCCGGGCCCGCGACGAGCCGCAGCTGCGCGGCCTGGGCACCACGATCACCGCCCTGCTGCGCGCCGAGGGCAAGTTCGCCCTCGCCCACATCGGCGACTCCCGCGCCTACCTGCTCCGCAAGGGCGAGACCGTCCAGGTCACCAAGGACCACACCTTCGTGCAGCGCCTGCTGGACGAGGGCCGGCTCACCGAGGAGGAGGCCGAGCGCCATCCCCAGCGGTCGGTGCTGATGCGCGTCCTCGGCGACGTCGACGCCGACCCCGAGCTGGACCTCTCCCTGCGCCCGGCCCACCCCGGCGACCGCTGGATGCTCTGCTCCGACGGCCTCTCGGGCCTGGTCTCCCTGGACACCATCGACGCGGCGCTGACGGACTTCACGGATCCCGGCGAATGCGCCGAGGAGCTGATCCAGCTGGCGCTCAAGGGCGGCGGCCCGGACAACATCACCTGCATCGTCGCCGACGTGGTGGATCTCGACCAGCTCCCCCGCGGCCAGGAGGCCCCCTCCACCAGCCCGCAGATCGTGGGATCCGCGGCCCGCAACCGCCATGCCCCCACCGCGGCCTCCGGCCCGGCCGCGAAAGCCGCCGCCCTCACGCGCGAGGAGCCCGAGGTCCCCTATGAGGACGAGGACTTCGCCACGGAGGAGCCGCCGCGCCGCAGTCCCTGGCCGGCGCTGGTCGCCCTGATGCTGCTGATCGCACTGCTCGGCGGTGTGCTGTGGGCCGGCTACGCCTGGTCCCAGCGACAGTTCTACGTCGGCACCGATGGCACCAGCGTGGTGCTCTTCCAGGGGCTGTCCCAGGATCTGGGACCGCTCTCCATGTCCGATCCGGTGGTGGTCACCGACATCGCCCTCGAGGACCTGCCCGAAGTGACGCGCCAGCAGGTCCAGAACACCATCACCGCCTCCGACCGCGAGAGCGCCGAGCAGATCATCGACCGGCTCGAGCAGGCCGCGATCTCCAACCGGCCCCCGCCCGCGATCGCCCCCGCGCCGTCCGACGGCGGTGGAGCCTCCGATGCCGGCGGCGCCGCCGATGCCCTCCAGGAGACCGCTGCGGAGGAGAGCGCCGCCGCGGAGGCGAGCCCGCTGCCCTCGAGCACCGACAGCACGGGGCCGAACTCCGCTGAGGGCGGCGCCACGTAATGGCCACGATCGTGTCCTACACCGCGCGGCCGCGCCGGCTCACGCAGGCGCTGCTGCTCTCGTTCGCGGTGCTGATCGGCGTGGGCTCCTACGCCCTGGTGGGGCTCGGCCGGTTCGACGAGCTGCCGGAGCACCTGCTGGAGTACGGGATCGGGGCCGCCGTGCTCGCGCTCGTCCTGCAGATCGTGGTGATGTGGCGCGCCCCGTACGCGGATCCGGTGCTCCTGCCGCTGGTGGTGCTGCTGAACCTGCTGGGCATCGCGATGATCGAGTCCGTCCACGCCGCGAACGAGATCTATGGGATCCGCACCTCGGCGAGCGCGGACCGGCAGATGCTCTGGGCGGCCCTCGGCGTGCTGCTCTGCGTGGCGGTGCTGGTGATGCTGCGGGACCATCGTCGGCTGCGTCGCTTCACCTGGATCAGCGCCGTCGCCGGGGGCGTGCTGCTGCTGCTCCCGCTCGCACCGGTGATCGGCTCGGCCCGCAACGGCTCGAGGATCTGGATCAACCTCGCCGGCTTCAGCTTCCAGCCCGCGGAGCTGGCGAAGATCGCCTTCGCGATCTTCTTCGCCGGTTACCTGGTCTCCCGCCGCGACACGCTCGCGCTCGCGGGCCCGAAGGTGCTCGGCATCCATCTGCCGCGCTGGTCCGACTTCGGACCGATCCTGGTGGCCTGGGGCTTCGCGATGGCGGTGCTGGTGTTCCAGACCGATCTGGGCACCTCACTGATGTTCTTCGGTCTGTTCGTCGCGATGCTGTACGTGGCCACGGACCGGCTGAGCTGGCTGGTGATCGGCGCGGTGATGTTCCTGCCCCCGGCGATCTTCGCCGCCACCCAGATGAGTCATGTGCGCACCCGCATCACCTGCTGGCTGGATCCGCTCTCGAGCGAGAACTACTCCCTCTGCGAGCAGATCAGCCAGGGCCTCTTCGGTCTCGCCAACGGCGGCATCACCGGCGCCGGCCTCGGCGAGGGGCGGCCCGACGTGGTCCCCCACGCCGAGTCCGACTTCATCTTCGCCTCCTTCGCGGAGGAGCTCGGCATGGTCGGGGCCTTCGCCCTGCTGCTGCTCTACCTGCTGCTGGTCCAGCGCGCGCTGCGTGCCGCCGTCGGCATCTCCGACGGCTTCGGCACCCTGCTCGCCGGCGGTCTCGGCTTCGTGATGGCACTGCAGGTCTTCGTCGTCGTCGGCGGCGTCACCCGGGTGATCCCGCTGACCGGGCTGACCCTCCCCTTCCTCGCCGCCGGCGGCAGCTCGCTGGTGTGCAACTGGATCATCGCCGGCATCCTGGTGCGCCTCTCGGACGCCGCGCGCCGCCCCGCCGCCCGGCAGGTCCCGGGCGCAGGGACGCCCGCCGGGCCGCGCCCCGTCCAGGAGGTGGGCCCATGAACCGGCCGCTGCGCCATGTCTGGCTCGTGATCAGCGTGCTGTTCCTGCTGCTGTTCACCTCGACCACCTATTTCCAGGTGATCGCCACGGACCGTCTCAACGCCAACGGGCACAACGCCCGCACCCTGTACAACGAGTACGGGCGCCATCGCGGCCCGATCGTGGTGGACGGGCACCCGGTGGCGATCTCCCGGTCCTCCGACGACACCTACGGCTACCTGCGCAGCTACGACCCCGGGGCGATGTACGCCCCGGTGACCGGGTACTACTCGGTGGTCTACGGCTTCACCGGCATCGAGCGGGCGCTGAACGACACCCTCTCCGGCGCGGCCGATGCGCTGTTCTACCACCGCATCTCCGACATCCTCTCCGGCCGGCAGGGACGCGGAGCGACCGTCGAGCTCACCCTCGATGCCGCGGCCCAGGAAGCCGCCTGGGACGCGCTGGACGGACGCCGCGGCGCCGCGGTCGCCCTGGATCCGGAGACCGGGGCCGTGCTGGCGATGGTCTCCGCCCCCAGCTACGACCCGAACCGGCTCGCCTCCCACGACCGGGAGTCGGTGCGCCAGGCGTGGCAGGAGCTCAACGAGGACCCGGATCGGCCGCTGTCCAACCGGGCGATCGGCGGGGACCTCTACCCGCCGGGCTCCGCCTTCAAGCTCGTGGTGGCCGCCTCCGCCCTCGAGTCGGGCCGGTACACCGCCGAGTCGGAGATCCCCGGACCGGGCACCTGGCAGCTGCCGAACTCGACCGCCGTGATGAACAATCACGCCGGCGGCGGCACCGAGCCCTGCGGGCCCGAGGACACCTCGACCCTGGCCGACGCGCTGCGCCAGTCCTGCAACACCTCCTTCGCGATGCTCGGGGTCGACCTCGGCGAGGAGCAGCTGCGCGAGACCGCCCAGGAGTTCGGCTTCGGGCAGCACCTGACGATCCCGCTGTCGGTGACCCCCTCGACGATCGGGCAGGACCTGGACGCCGCCCAGCTCGCGACCACCTCGATCGGCCAGTACGAGACCCGGGTGACGCCGCTGCAGATGGCGATGGTGGCCGGGACCTTCGCCAACGACGGCGTGGTCATGCAGCCGCAGCTGGTCCAGGCGGTGCGCACGAGCGACCTGACCACGGTCTCCGCGCTCACCCCGAAGGAGCTGGGACAGCCGCTGACCGCCGCGAACGCCGCTCAGATGCGCCAGATGATGGTGGGCGTGGTCGAGGACGGCACCGGCGGCGCCGCGGCGATCGACGGCGTCGAGGTGGGCGGCAAGACCGGTACCGCGGAGTGGGGCGAGGACCGCCGGGCCCACTCCTGGTTCGTGGGATATGCACAGCAGGAGGACCAGAAGATCGCCGTGGCGGTCGTGGTCGAGGAAGGCGGATACGGCTCGCGCACCGCGGCGCCGATCGCCCAGGACGTGATGGAAGCGGTGATCCAGCCTTGAGGACCGAACCCGGGCTCATGCTCGAAGGACGCTACGAACTGACGTCCCTGATCGCCACCGGCGGGATGGGCCAGGTCTGGAAGGGTCGCGACCAGGAGCTCGACCGCGAGGTCGCGATCAAGGTGCTGCGCGAGGAGTACGCCGGCGACGAGGGCTTCCTCAAGCGCTTCCGCGCCGAGGCCCGCCACACCGCCGCGCTCTCCCACGACGGGATCGCCGCGCTCTACGACTACGGCGAGCTCGACGGCCGCGCCTACATCGTCATGGAGCTGTGCCCGGGCCGACCGCTCTCGGAGCTCATCGAGGCGAACCCCGCAGGGCTGCCCGAGAAGCGTGTGGTCTCGCTGCTCATCGAGCTCGCCCGGGCGCTGGACGCCGCCCACTCCAAGGGGGTGGTCCACCGTGATGTGAAGCCCGAGAACGTGCTGGTCGACGAGAAGAACGACTGGTCGATGAAGATCACCGACTTCGGGATCGCCCGCAGCAAGGACCAGGCGCGCCTGACCAAGACCGGACTGGTGATGGGCACCGCCCAGTACCTCTCCCCCGAGCAGGCGATGGGCAAGCAGGCCACCTCGCTCTCGGACATCTACGCGCTGGGCATCGTGGCCTACGAGATGCTCAACGGCCGCCGGCCCTTCACCGGCTCGAGCCAGGTCGAGATCGCGATGGCGCAGGTCAAGCAGCAGCCGCCGGAGCTCTCCGAGGCGATCAATGCCGATCTGCGCCGCCTGGTGATGATGATGCTCGCCAAGGCCCCGGCGAACCGTCCCCGCTCGGCGGCCGCCGTGTCGCGGATCCTCGAGGCGGTCCAGCGCGGCGTCGAGCCGCGCTTCAGCACCGGCGCGATCCCGGTGACCAAGGTCGCCGATCACGACTGGACCGGCGAGAACCGGGTCCGACCGGAGTCGGCGCCCGGCAGCGGCGAGGACCCCTCGCCGTCGACCGCCCCGCCCGTCGGCCGTCGCCCCGGGGCCTCGCCCACCGGGACCCGCACCGCCGCGATGCCGCTGCCCCTGTCCGGCCGGGGCCGCGGGATCCGGCACCGCTCGGGGGCCTCCGGCCCCTCGGCCCTGTCGGCCGCCTCCGCCGGCTCCGCCCCGCGCCGCTCGGCGCGCCCGGCCCGTTCCGCGGCCTCGGCGCCGTCCGCGAACCCCGCACGGTCGGCGAGCTCCGGGCCGTCCGCGAGCTCTGCCCGCTCGGCGTCCTCCGCGTCACCGGCGCCACGGGGCGCCCGGGACGGCACGGGAGCCGAGGGGACCACCCGCAGCGGTGCTTTCGACGGCGTCGACACCGCCAACTCCTCGCGGACGGTGCACGGCACCTCCACGACCGGCCGGAAGTTCGGGGGCATGTCGCTGCCGGGGCTGGTCCTGCTGATCCTGGTGCTCATCGCGATCATCGCCGCGGTCGCGGGCGGGCTGGGCCTGCTCCCCCTGGGCGCGCTCGGGGCCCTCGATGCCCCGCACGGAGGCCAGATGGCTCACGTCGCCGCAGTCGACGCGGCGCCAGCAACTACCATGGACGGCGCGGTCGGTGTCGGCCACGGCACGAGGACAGGTGTGGAGTGAGCGAAGAGAACGTGGTCCTGGGCGGACGCTACCGCCTGGGGCGGATCCTCGGCACCGGCGGCATGGCAGACGTGTTCCTCGCCGAGGACACCCGGTTGCACCGCACCGTCGCCGTCAAGGTGCTGCGCTCCGATCTGGCCCGGGACTCCAGCTTCCAGGAGCGGTTCCGGCGTGAGGCGCACAGCGCCGCCTCGCTGAACCATCCCTCGATCGTCGCCGTGTACGACACCGGTGAGGAGCAGCAGACCACCATCACCGGGGCGGACGTCACCATCCCCTTCATCGTGATGGAGTACGTCCAGGGCGACACCCTGCGCGAGCACATCGATCCCGCCCGCCCGATGTCCGCCGCCCAGGCCGGCGAGATCATGGCGGCGCTGCTGAGCGCCCTGGAGTACTCCCACCGCGCCGGGATCGTGCACCGCGACATCAAGCCCGGCAACATCATGATCGACCAGGCCGGCGCGGTGAAGGTGATGGACTTCGGGATCGCCCGCGCGATCGCCGACGCCACCAGCGCGATGACCGCGACCCAGGCCGTGATGGGCACCGCCCAGTACCTCTCCCCCGAGCAGGCCCGCGGCCAGCTGGTCGATGCCCGCTCCGACATCTACTCCGCCGCCTGCGTGATGTTCGAGATGCTCACCGGGCGCCCGCCGTTCACCGGCGACACCCCGGTCTCGATCGCCTACCAGCACGTGCGCGAGGAGCCCCACCCGCCCTCGGCCTACAACCCGGCGGTCACCCCGGCCCTGGATGCCGTGATCCTCACGGGCCTGACCAAGGATCGCGAGCAGCGCTACCCGAGCGCGGTCGCCTTCTCCCGCGACATCGCCGCGGTGGTGTCCGGACGGGCTCCGGCCCTGGTGGGAGGCGCCGTCCCCACGGGCGAGGACGCCGGGGCCACCACCGTGCTGGCCCCGGTCGGCGATGCCACCGAGGCGCTGCCCGCCATGGGCGCGGTCGGTGCCGCGACCGCCGGTGGGCTGCGCGCCCAGAGCTGGAACGGCGGCTCCGTCCCGACGCCCAGCACCGGACCGCTCGCGCTGCACACGGTCGACGAGGTCGAGGCGGCCGAGGACGAGGAGGACCGCCGCAAGCCCTGGTGGCTGATCATCCTGGTCATCCTCGCGGTGCTGGGACTGGTCGCGGCGGCTCTCGCCGTGTTCCAGCCCTGGGACCAGAGCCCCGAGACGGTCGCGGTGCCGTCGATCGTCGGCGAGACCGAGGAGGACGCCAGCGCGCTCCTCCAGGACGCCGGGCTGGAGGGCGATTTCGTCCAGGCTGAGTCCCAGGAGGTCGAGGCGGGATCCGTCATCTCCTCCGATCCCGGGGAGGGCCAGCAGGTCGCCGTCGGCACGACCGTCGAGGTGACCGTCTCCGCCGGGCCGGAGTCGGTCGAGGTCCCCGACGTCTCCGGCAGGCCCCGGGAGGAGGCCGTGACGGTGCTCGAGGACGCCGGATTCGTCGCCGAGTACGTCGACAGCGACGACGAGAAGCAGACCGAGCGCGGGATCGTCATCCGCACGAAGCCGGCCGCCGGCACCACGGCGCAGCGCGGCGACACGGTCCAGATCTGGGACGCGACCGGCAGCTACCCGGTGCCCGACCTGCTCCGGACCGACGTCGACAGCGCCACCGAGATCCTCAAGGAGATCGGGTTCGAGGTCGATGTCACGGAGCGACCGGACGGCGAGCACGCTCCGGGCACCGTGCTGGAGCAGACGCCCCAGGGCGGGACGAGCGAGACCATCGGCGCCACGATCAGCCTCATCGTCGCGGCTCCCGAGGGCCCCGTCGCGGTCCCCAACGTCACCGGGCAGCCGCTCGCGGACGCCCAGGACACGCTCGCCGAGGCGGGCTTCGGCCACACCCCCGAGCAGGAGCACTCGGACAGTGTCGAGAAGGGCCGCGTGATCCGCACCGAGCCCGGTGCGAACGAGCAGGTCGACAGCGGCTCCACGATCACCATCGTGGTCTCCTCCGGGCCCGAGCCGGAGCCGACCCCCACCGAGACGCCCTCGCCGACGGAGACGGAGTCGGAGTCACCGAGCGGGACCACCGAGCCGACCTCCGATCCGCCCAGCGATGAGCCGGGCAACGGCGAGGGCAACGCGCAGGGCGACGGCGGACGGGGGCAGGGCCGTGGGAACAACTGAGAGCGCCCTGCCCGGGGGGCCCTCCGCGGCCCCACCGGCTCCGCGGATCCTGGTGATCGACAACTACGACAGCTTCGTCTTCACGATCGTGGGCTACCTGCAGCAGATGGGCGCCGAGACCGTCGTGGCCCGCAACGACGAGGTGCCGGCCACCGCGGCGGGCGAGGTGGACCTCTCCGGGTTCGCCGGCGTGCTGATCTCCCCCGGACCGGGCAACCCCACCACCGCCGGTCGTTCGCTCGAGGTCATCGGGGCCTGCGCCGCCGGTGCGCTGCCGATGCTGGGGGTGTGCCTGGGCCATCAGGCGCTGGGCCAGTACTTCGGCGCCACGGTCGACCACGCCCCGCAGCTGATGCACGGCCGGACCAGCGAGCTCACCCATGAGGGTGCGAGCGTGTTCGCCGGGGCGCCGTCCCCGATGATCGCCACTCGCTATCACTCGCTGACGGTGGTGCCCGAGACCATCCCCGCCGAGCTCGAGATCACCGCGCGCACGGCCGACGGCATGGTGATGGGCCTGGCGCATCACGAGCTGCCCCTGCACGGGGTCCAGTTCCATCCCGAGTCGGTGCTCACCGAGAACGGGCACCTGATGCTGGCGCGCTTCCTCCAGCTGTGCGACGGCCGCGACGCCGCCGAGCGCGCCGCCGGGCTCAAGCCCCTGATGACGACCGGCTGAGCGCGGCGCCGACCAGACTGTCGTCCACGGGCACATGGGGCGCGATCGCCGGGAAGACCCAGGCGAACAGCGCCACGATGAGCATCGCGACCAGCAGCACGGTGAGCAGGATCCGCGCCCACAGCGGTCCGGGCAGGCGCCGGAACAGCCATCCGTACATCAGCTCTCCTCCTCGGTGGCGGGGGGTGCGCCGCCCTCGGCCTCCGCGGCATCGTCCGCGAGCGCCTCGGGGACCCCGTCGGCCCGCTTCGTCCAGTACGCGAACTCCGCGTGGACGATGAACCGCTCGCGGGCGGAGTACATCGGGTGGCAGGCGGTGAGGGTGAGCATCTGCTCCGTGGGCTCGACGCCGGGCTGTCCGGGCGTCGGCGCGATCACCTCGACGTCCTCGGGCTGGACGATGAGCGTCTCGGTCACCTCGTACACGTAGAAGGCGTCGGCCGTCTCCACCACGATCGGATCCCCGGCGCCGAGCCGGGCGATGTCCTCGAAGACCCGGCCGAAGGTGTTGCGGTGCCCGGCGATCGCGACGTTCCCGAGCTCCCCGGGCAGCGCGGTGCCCGGATAGTGCCCGGCTCCCTTGACGTCGAGCACCTGCTCGAGGCTCACGCCCTCCGCGAGCGGGAACTCCGGACGGTCGAAGGCGGGCACGTGCATGGTGCCCCAGACCTTCGTGTCCGCCGGGGTCGCCGGCACCGGCGGCGGGCCCTCCTGGCGCGGGGCGACGATCCGGGCATCGACCTCGCCCCATTCCTGCTCCAGGCCCGCCAGGATGCCGGCCTGCTCGCGGTCGGCGACCACATCGGTCCACCACAGCTGCCAGATCAGGAACAGCAGCAGCAGCGCACCGCAGGTCAGCAGCAGCTCCCCGAGGATCCCGATGACTCCGCTCCCACGGCGACGACCGCGATGGGAGGGGCTCATCCGGCCACCTCCGCATCGATGGTGAGGGAGCCGACGAAGCCGGGGAGCGTGGTGGTCTCCAGGGTCTCGACCTTCTCGCCGAGGCCCACGTGGTCCACCCATTCGCGATACACCCGGACCCCCGGCGAGGACTCCAGCGAGGCGGTCATCTCCTCGACCGGTCCGATCACGGTGACCACGAACGGCGGGGAGTAGACCCGGCCCTCGAGCAGGAGGGTGTTGCCGGCGCAGCGGAAGGCGCTGCCGTTGATGACCCGCTGGTCCTGCAGCATCATCGCCTCGGCGCCGCCCGCCCACAGCGCGTTGATGTACGACTCGAGATCCTGCTGATGGACCACGAGATCATCCGGCTCCGCACCGGGGACCGCGCCCAGCGCGCTGCCGGGGGCGTCGGTGAGGGTGATCCGCAGGGCGGGCCCGCTGACCTCGCTGAGGCCCACGGCGTCCGCGACCTGCGCGGTGCGGGCGGCGGCGGGCGCGCCCTCGTCCGTGCCCCGCAGACGTTGGATCTCGGCGCGCTTGGCCGCGTTCTCCGCCGTGAGGTCCTCGATGACGCGCCCGCGCTCCTCGAGCACGCCGGCGACGTCGCTGCTCTCGTCGCGGATGGAGCTGCCGTCGGAGAGACCGGCGGTGGTGGCGAACAGGATCCCGCACAGCACCATCACCAGCGCCACCCCGATCCGGCCGCGGAGACGCGCGGTGCGAGCGGGGCGGCGGCCGACGCCCTCTGCATCCATGGCAACTCCTGACTTCGCACCGTCGGTCGACGACCATTACCCTAGGCCACAGTCCGCGCCCGCGGGCTCGCGCGGCGCACCGTGCGATCAGACCCGTCGAGGGAGCACCGTTTCATGGCCAGGAGCAGGAAGAAGTCGCCCCGGCGGTCGACGTCGAACGCGAAGGCCACGGCCGCGGCGACACCGGCGGAGGACTCCCCGGAGGAGGCGGTCGCGGGATCCTCGAAGGATCCGGTCGCGACCTCCGCCAGGAGCACCGGCAAGGATCCGGTCAAGCGCTCCGCCACCGGCAAGGACCCCGTCAGGTCGCAGCGCCCGGTGAAGCCCGCCGGCGGGGAGGTCGCCGAGAAGGCGAAGGACTCCACCCGCTCCACCTCGGTGAAGAAGGCCGCCGCGGCGGAGAGCAGCCGCAGCACCCGCCGCCGGGTCGCCGCCACGACGCAGAACCCCGCCTGGCTCGCCCCCACCGCCGTGGTGCTGCTGATCGTGGGTCTGGCCTACCTGGTCACCTACTACATCTCCGCCGGCCAGCTCCCGCTGCCGATCGGCGACTGGAACCTCGCCGCGGGCTTCGGTGTGCTGATGGTCGGCGGCGGCATGCTCATGTTCTGGAAGTAGGCCGTCGCCACCGGGCCTGCGCGCGCCGGCGCGATGGGGAGTTCTCCCCACCGCGCCGGTGCGCCCTCGCCGGTACGCTCAGGGGGACGCGCGCTCGGTCGAGCGCTGTCCACCGAACTCAGCGCACTATCCGACGGGGGCCCCATGAACAGCATCTCGACAGGGCGGAGACTCATCGCCGTTCTCCTGCTTCCCTTCCTCATGGTGCTCGCGGGGTGCGGGAAGCTCCATGCGGATCTCGAGATCCAGGACGTCGACACGATCAACCTGTCCTACGACCTCGCCATCGACAAGGACTTCGCGACGGGGGTCTACGACGACGCCAACACCATGTGCTCCGAGATGACCGAGGAGCTGTCCGTCGGCGGCGAGCTCGCCCCCGAGGTCGAGCCCTACGAGAAGGACGGCCAGCTCGGCTGCCTCGTCTCCGGCGTCATGACCCGCGACAACTTCGGCTCCGACCTCTCCCTCACCGAGGAGGACGGCGAGTACCACCTGGTCCTCACCGGCGATGACGCCGCGCAGTTCGAGGACCCGGCGATGGCTGAGCTGGACTTCGACTTCCGGATGACCTTCACCTTCCCCGGTGAGGTCATCGAGTCCAACGGCGGTGAGATCGACGGCAACTCCGTGACCTATACCGATCTCCAGCAGGTGACGCAGGGCGTCGACATCCGGGCGGACGCCGGCGACTTCCCCTGGGTCATCGTGATCGTGGTCGTGCTGGTGCTCGGGTTCCTCTTCCTGCTCCTGCTCGCGGCGATCGCCTTCTTCGTGATCCGCGCCCGCCGGAACAAGGGCGGCGGCTCCACCCCCGCGGGCATTCCCGGCGGCTACGGCGCCGCAGCAGCCGCCGGCACCGCCACCCCGCAGGGCCAGCAGTGGGGCCAGGCCTCGCCCCCGCCGGCACCGCAGCCACCGCAGGCTCCGCAGGACGAGCAGCCCTGGTCCCGGCCGCCGCAGGACGGGCAGCAGTGGGGCCAGCCGGGTCAGGACCGGCCGGGTCAGGGTCAGCAGCCCCCGCAGAATCCGGGCTGGTGACGCCGACTCGGTGAACCGTCCAGGGGCCATGTGAGCAGGGTCATGGCTCCCGGATTGGCGCCGGCCGGACACGACCGCTAGAGTTGATCAGGTCAGTTCAGCTGGCGAGCGCCCGTAGCTTAACGGATAGAGCATCTGACTACGGATCAGAAGGTTGGGGGTTCGAATCCCTCCGGGCGCACTTTCTGGATGAAGCCCCTCACCGCACCGACCAGTGCAGCGAGGGGCTTCGTCATGCTCTCGAGGTCGTGCCCGCGACGGCCACCGATCAGCAGCTGTCAGTAGCTGTGCGGGTCGTCCTCCGTCGCCGCCCCGGTGACGTGCTCGGCATGGGAGAGGGTCTCGGCGAGCAGCCGGCGCACATGGGAGTCCGAGGCGCGGTAGAAGGCGTAGGTGCCCTCCTTCCGGCTCTCCACGAGGCCCGCGAGCCGCAGCTTCGCCAGATGCTGGCTGACCGCGGCCGGAGTCGCCCCGACCGCCTCGGCGAGCACGTTCACGCTGGCCTCCTCGATGAAGAGCGCCCAGAGGATCTTCACCCGGGTGGCATCCGAGAGCATGCGGAAGGTGCTCGCGGCGATCCGGGCGTGCTCGTCATCGGGGACCGGATCCACGGGCGAGGGATGCATGGGGCCATGCTACGCAGATCTTGCTATCTGCATGTCTACGCAGATACATTGACAGCGTGAACGACTCCCCTGCCCGACCGGCCCCCGCCCACAGCCACCACGACCACGACCACGACCACGACCACGACCACGACCACGGGAGCTCCCCGTGGTCGCGGCTCCGCCATGCGCTGACCCCGCACAGCCATGACCACGGGGAGGCGATCCGCACGGCGGAGGAGTCCAGCGCGATCGGCATCCGGGCGGCGTGGGTGAGTCTGGCGGGCATGGGCGCCACCGCGCTGCTGCAGATCGTCATCGTGGCGCTCAGCGGTTCGGTCGCCCTGCTCGCCGACACCCTGCACAACCTCGGCCATCTCGCGACCACGATCCCGCTGATCATCGCCTTCCGCCTGGGCCGGCGCACCCCCACCCGCCGCTTCAGCTACGGGTTCCGGCGCGCGGAGGATCTCGTGGGGCTGCTGATCGGCGCGGTGATCGCGCTGTCCGCCGGGCTCATCGTGTGGGAGTCGGTGCGGGCGCTCACCACGTCGCGGGACATGACCCATCTGGGCTGGGTGCTCGCCGCGGCCGTCATCGGCGCCGCCGGGAACGAGCTGGTCGCGCGGTACCGGATCCGCGCCGGTCGGAAGATCGGCTCCGCCGCGCTGATCGCCGAGGGCCAGCACGCCCGCACCGACGCGCTGACCTCCCTGGCCGTGATCATCGGCGTGCTCGGCGCCTGGCTGGGCCTGCCCTGGATCGACCCGGTGATCGGCCTCGGGATCGCCGCAATGGTGATCCTGGTGCTGATCAGCTCGATGCGCACCGTGATCCACCGCCTGATGGACGGGGTCGAGGCCGGCACCCTGGACACGGTGGAGGCGGCGGCGACGGTGCCCGGCGTCCTCGCCGTGCGCGAGGCCCGTGCCCGCTGGATCGGTCACCGGCTGGAGGCCGAGGTGTCCGTGGACGTCGACCCTGCGCTCAGCGTGGGCCGCTGCGATCAGCTCGCCCGCACGATCGAGGAGGAGATGCGCCGCTCCCTGCCCCACCTGGACCGAGTGGGGGCACGTTTCACCGCGGCGACCGCGGTGGCGCAGGGGCCGGACCCGTCGCCCCCGGCCATGCCGACGGCGCGATGACCCGTTCCAGGGCCCTCAGAGGACCCGGGTGACCTCCTCGCCGCGGTACCAGTCGCGCGGCGCATGGGCGATCTTCACGGGAGCGGCCTCCCGCTCCTCGGGACGGGCCCACACCACGGCGTTGGCCAGCACCCGCTGGATCTCGGCCTGATGGTAGACGGGGTACTCCTGGTCGCCGGGGCTGAAGTAGAAGACCTTGCCCTTGCCGCGGCGGAACACGGCACCGGAGCGGAACACCTCTCCCCCTGCGAAGGACGAGAGGAAGACCAGTTCGTCGGGGGCGGGGATGTCGAACATCTCGCCGTACATCTCCTGCTGCGGGATGAGGATCGGGTGCGGGATGCCGCGGGCGATCGGGTGGGAGCCGTTCACCGTCCAGACCCGCTCCTCCTCGCCGTCGTTCCGCCACAGCAGGTTGCAGGTGGTGCCCATCAGCGCCCTGAAGGGCTTGGAGTAGTGGGCCGAGTGCAGCGGGATCAGGCCCATGCCCTCGTGCACGCGGCGCACCACGCGCTCGGCGACCTCGTCGGGCACGTCCGCGTGCGCCATGTGACCCCACCAGGTGAGCACGTCGGTCTCGGCGAGCGCTTCCTCGGAAAGGGTCTCCTCGATGTCGTCGAGCAGGGCGATGCGCACCTCCGCGTCGACGCCGTCGGCCGCGAGCAGGGAGCGCAGCGCATCCGCGATGACGGTGTGCATCCCCGCGGGATAGATCTTCTGCACCGACTCGTCGAGCTTCTCGTGCCGGTTCTCGCCGAAGACGGCGATGCGCAAAGTCATGGTGTCCTTCATCCTGTCGCTGAGGGGCCCCTGCATCACCCGCAGGGACGGTCGGTCCATCGTAGATCGGGGCCGACGACCGAACCGTGACCGGGATGTGATCCGATTCTCACTCGAGCCGGGCTATGGTCGTTCCCAGGCTCCTTCAATGGCGAGGGAGCCCCCTCTTCCTCGGGCCGCTCATCCGGCCCCGAGCTGCCGCTCGAGCGCGGCGGCCACCTCCCGGTGCCTGCGCGCCGCCCGGGCACGGCCCACCGCCCCGCCGAGGGCCCTCCCCGCTCCCGAGCCCCATCGGTGGTGCACCTCGACGGCGCCCGGGACCTCCCGCAGCTCGAGCGCCGCGGTGAGGTGGAACCTCGAGCCGGCGAAGGCGCCCAGGAGCACCGTGCGTCGCAGGCTGCCGGTCTCGACCTCCAGCCGTCCCGGTCCGCGCTCATGCACCGTCCAGCCGCGGTCGGTGAAGAACTCCGCGACCAGAGCGCGGACGGCGGGCAGGTCCCCGGCGACGGTGAGGTTGCGGCCTTCGGGAGGAGCAGCCCTCATGCCGCCCGGCCGTCACCGATCCGGCGCAGCTCTGCATTGCCCAGGTGCGGGACCTCGCGATGCTCGTGCGGATCCCTCCCGGACCCGACCGCGAGCGCGATCTGCAGCACGTCGCCGTGGGCAACCAGCACCACCGGTGCCTCCCGTGCCAGCTCGTCGGCTGCGGACAGCGCCGCGGAGACCCGGGCCGCGACGGCCGCGACCTGCTCGACCCCGCCCTGGTGGGTGCCGCGGTCGCGGTCCACCTGCCAGATCTGCTGGTAGGCGCTGGCAGGGCCCTCGTCGTGCCGCCCGAACCTGCGCTCCCGCAGGCGCTCGTCCACGCGGGGCGGGGCGGCACCGAGCCCGGCGGCGAACTCCTGGGCCGTCTGCAGGGCGCGGGCGAAGTCGCTCGAGACGACGATGGTCCCCGGCCCCAGTCCCTGGGCGAGGCCCTCACGGGCGGCCGCGCGGGCCTGTGCGCGACCGCGCTCGGTGAGCCCCACCTCGACCAGCGCCCGCGGTCCAGGGACGGACACGATCAGGCCCTCGACGTTCGCCGTGGACTCGCCGTGGCGGAGCACCCAGACCTGCCCCCTCCCCGCGCTCAGGGGGAGACGACCTTGCCGGGGTTCAGGTTCCGGCCCGGGTCGTTGTCCGCGAACAGGCCCTTGACCATGCGCGTGCCGACCTCGCCGATGTCCTCGGTGATCCACGGCTGGTGCTCGGTGCCCACCGCATGGTGATGGCTGACCGTCGCGCCGAGGTCCACGAAGGTCTGCTGCACCGCGCCCTTGGCGGCGTAGTACTGCTGAAGCGCCTGCTGCTTGGAGGAGTAGGGGAAGGCGAAGGTGAAGTAGAGGCAGGCCCCGGCGTGGTAGCTGTGCGACATGTGGCAGAACATGAAGCCGGGCAGGCCCTGCTCCTCCTGGGTCGCGTAGAACGCCTGGTAGGCCCTGGCATGGAGCTCGTTGAGCCGCGACCAGGTCGCCCCGGTGTCGCAGACGTCGCCGAAGACCTGATAGTCCATCAGGAAGTCACGCAGGTAGGGGGTGTCGAACTTCTTCTGGTCGTAGATCGCGCCCGGACCCGCCCCCAGGGTGATGCCGCCGTTGCTCTTGACGATCTTCTTCACCAGCGCCTTCTGCTGCTCGACCGCCTCCTTGGAGCCCTCGAAGCACACGTAGGAGATCGACATCTCGTTCGTGGTGTCCCACCCCTTCGAGCGCAGGTAGGCGAACAGCCCGTCCTGCACCTTCGCGGCGACGCGGCCCTTGGTGGAGCTGGGCTCCTTGACCATGGAGAGGCTGAACTCGGTCTCCGGCCCGTCGGAGAGGCGGGTGAAGGTGGGGGTGACGTCGGTGGAGCGGGCGATCGCGTGCATGCCGCGGATGCCGTGCTCCCAGTCCGGGTACATGTACGCGATCACCTGGCGCACCGGGGCGAGGCGATGGACCTGCACGGTGGCCTCGGTGATCACGCCGAGCCGGCCCTCGCTGCCCAGGATCATCTCGTGCACGCTGGGGCCGGAGTCCCGGCCCGGGATCGGCTTGGTGACCGCGACGCCGTCGGGGTGGACCAGGCGCAGCCCGCGCACGATGTCCTCGATGTCCCCGTACTTGTCCGACTGCATGCCGGAGGAGCGGGTCGCGGCCCAGCCGCCGAGGGTCGAGTAGGTGAAGGAGTCCGGGAAGTGGCCGACGGTCCACCCCTCGGCGTTGAGCTGCTCCTCGAGATCGGGGCCGTAGACGCCGGCCTCGACCCGGGCCAGGCCCGCGGTGTCGTCGATCTCGACCACCTCGCGCATCCGGCCCAGGTTCAGGGAGATCACGGGGCGCTGCTCGGCAACGTCCGGCGTGACCGAGCCGGAGATGCTGGAGCCGCCGCCGTAGGGGATCAGCACCAGGTCCTGCTCGAGCACGAGCCGCAGCACCGCGGCGACCTCCTCCTCGGAGGCGGGATAGACGACGACGTCGACCAGCCGGGCGAAGTCTCCGGCCCGGACGCGGAACAGGTCCGGCAGGGAGCGGCCGAAGGAGTGGATGACGCGGTACTCGTCGTCCTCGATCACGTTCTCCGCGCCGACCGCCGCGGTCAGCCCGGAGCGCACCTCCTGCGGCAGGCGGCCCGCGGGGATCTCGAAGACCGACAGGTCGGGCACGACCGGCTGCTGGGAGTCCAGGTCCACGCCGACCTTGTTCTTCGCCAGCACCGGGAATGCGGGCTTGTTATCGTACCGGAAGGTGACGTCGTCCAGTCCCCAGCCCCACCACTTGTGCCGCTTGACCTCGCGCGCGCTCAGCCGATCGCTCATGCGGAATCCTCCTCGCCCCGGGCGGCCACGCCCAGGACCTCGTCGTGATGCTCGTCGTACAGGTCTTTCACCCGCGTGTGGATCCGCCTCGAGTACTCGACGGCGGATTCGTCCGGGTCGGAGATCATCGGCTCGCCGAAGACGACGCGGACCGGCGGACGGCCCGGCAGGGGCCAGTAGCGGCCCTTGGGCATCGCCTCGTAGCCGCCGATGATCGCCGCGGGCACGACGGGCACGCCGACCCCGATCGCGAGCGCCGCGGCACCGGGCTTGAAGTCCGACATCCTCCCCGTCGTCTGCCGGGTCCCCTCGGGGAACACCAGGATCGGGACCCCGGAGCGCAGCAGCCGGCGTGAGGTGCCGGCGTGCCTGCGGCTGCCGCCGCGGTCGATCGGGAAGGCGTTGAGCATGGTGCGCACGAAGATCCGGCGGTACCAGTGGTCGAACCAGTAGTCCGCGGCGGCCCCGGTGCACAGGAACCTGCCCTGGGCCCAGGGCAGGCTCATCGCCAGCAGCGGGCCGTCCACATGGCTGGTGTGATTCGCGACCAGCACGAACGGTCCGCGGATGCTCTTGACCCGGCGGTGCGTCTGCACCTGCGGGGAGACGACGGAGTTCACGAAGCCGCGGAAGAGCACGCGCTGCAGCACGAAGCGGGCCGCGGCCCGCCAGCCCGAGCGGTACTTGGCCAGCTCCCCCGTGGGCTTCTCCCAGCCCTCGCCGCGGGAGCGCGCGGACAGGGAGTGCGCGGACAGCGAGTCCAGCAGCCGCCGCGAGCGGTCCTTCAGGTCATCGGTCGCCCTCGCGGTCGCGTCGGCCGCCCGTGACCGGGCGGTCGGCGCGGGGGGCGACGGGTCCGCGGCGGGATCGGGATCCTCGGCGTCGGGGTCGGTGCTGGGCGGGATGTCCTGCGGGGTCACACGATCACTTCTCCCGGGTGCGGCGGTGGCTGAGCAGGGAACTGAGCCTAGCGACCAGGCCGCGCGGCATGGCGCGCAGCACCGCTGCGATCAGCTTCCAGCGGGTCGAGGGGATCGAGACCGGCCTGCCCCGGGCGACATCGCGCAGGCAGTCCTCGACCAGACGCTCGGGATCCAGCCAGAGCGGTCCGGGGATCGAGGAGCCCGTGATCCCGGCACGGGAATGGAACTCGGTGCGCACCCAGCCCGGCATCAGCGCCGTGACCTGCACCCCGGTGCCGTGCAGCTGCACGCCCAGGGATTCGGAGTAGTTGCCCGTCCACGCCTTGATGGCGGAGTAGTTGTTCTGGGTGACCAGCGCCGAGACGGAGCCGACGTTGATGATCCAGCCCTCGCCGCGCGCGCTCATCGCTCGCCCCGCGGCGCCACCGAGCTTCAGGACGGCCCGGATCATCACCTCGAAGCCGCGGTCATGCGCGGAGAGGTCCTCCTCCAGCAGGCTCGCCTTCACCGAGAAGCCGGCATTGTTGACCAGGACGTCGACGGGCTCGGCGGTGAGTTCGAGGCGGTCGGCGACGCGCTGCTGGGCGTCACGGTCGGAGAGGTCGGCGACGAGCGTCTCGACCTCGACACCGAACTCTCTGCGCAGCTGCGCGGCGACCTCGGTGAGGCGATCGGCGTCCCGCGCGACCAGCACGAGCGCTGTCCCACGACCCGCGAATGCTCTGGCGAACGCGGCCCCGATGCCTGCGGTGCCGCCGGTGATCAGGGCCCTATGCATGGCGGCTACGATACACTAGCGCCGCCCTGACCAGCGCGGAGAAGCCCCCTGGTGGGAGCCCCGCCGGGCACCCCGCGGGTGTCGCCGCAGCCGCGCCCCGCGCCCCGCCGTACCCGTCCACAGAGGATCCCATGTCGCACAGCACCTCCCCCGCCGCTCAGCCCGCCGCCGGCGGCTCGACCAGCGGGGCCCGTCGGATCCTGCTGACCGGCGTGACCGGATTCCTGGGCCAGGCCGTGCTGCGGTCGCTGCTGGAGACCACCGAGAACGTCCACGTCACCGCCGTTGTGCGCCCCAAGGGCTCGGTCACCGGCCGCAAGCGGCTCGAACAGCTGCTGCGCAAGCCCGTCTTCTCCTCCTGGGCAGAGCTGCTCGGCGCGCAGGGCGAGGACGGCACCGCGGTCGATGGCAGGGCCCGCCTGAAGGAGATCTTCGATGCCCGCGTGAGCGTGCTCGAGGGTGACCTCACCGACATGCCCGCGATCACCGAACCCCTCGACGTGGTCATCCACTCCGCCTCCTCGGTCTCCTTCGACCCCCCGATCGACGAGGCCTTCCGCACCAACGTCGGCGGCGCGCAGAACCTGTACGAGGCGCTGCTCGCCTCCGGGCAGGACCCGCACGTCATCCACGTCTCCACCGCCTACGTCGGCGGCATCTCGAAGGGTCTGCGCCAGGAGGGCTCGCTCCAGGCCGACGTCGACTGGCGCGCCGAGTACGAGGCCGCCCTCGCCGCCCGCGCCCGGGTCGAGGCCGAGTCCCGCAAGCCGGAGACCCTGCGCTCCCAGATCCGCGCCGCGAAGCTGCGCGTGGGCCGGATGGGCCCCAAGACCGTCGCCGCCGCCTCCGAGGACGCCCGCCGCGAATGGGTCGACGAGCGCCTGGTCGACTTCGGCCGCACCCGCGCCCAGTCCGTCGGCTGGACCGACATCTACACCTTCACCAAGGCGATGGCCGAGCAGGTCGCCGAGGAGCTGTGGGCCGCGGGCGGCCACCGCGTCTCCTTCGTGCGCCCCTCGATCATCGAGTCCGCGATGACGAAGCCCTACCCGGGCTGGATCGACGGCTACAAGGTCGCCGACCCGCTGATCATGGCCTACGGCCGTGGCGTGCTGCCCGAGTTCCCGGGCCTGGCGGACTCCATCCTCGACGTGATCCCGGTGGACCACGTGGTCAACGTGATCGTCGCCCTCGCCACCCAGGAGGTCTCGCGCCGCGGCGATGACGCCTACTACCAGGTGGTCTCCGGCAACTCGAACCCGCTGCCCTTCCACGAGATGGTCACCGCGGTGCGCGAGTACTTCGTGCAGTACCCGCTGGAGGATGACAAGGGCCGACCGATCCAGGTGCCCGAGTGGTCCTTCCCGGCCGTGGAGATGGTCGAGCAGCGGTTCCGCGCCAAGGAGCTCTCGGCGAAGCTCGGCGCCGCCGCGGTCGCCTATCTCCCCGCCACCCGGCGCACGCGGGAGTGGACCTCCAGCCTGCACACGGCCACCTCGGGCCTGACCATGCTGCGCAAGTACATCGAGCTGTACCGCCACTACACGAAGACCGAGATGGTCTTCGACGACGCCAACACCCGGGCGCTGCGGGACGAGCTCCCGGCGGAGTTCCTCGAGACCCATGACTTCGACATCACCGGACTCGTCTGGAAGGACTACTTCCAGACGCAGCACCTGCCGGCGGTCACCGACCTGACCAAGGCGTACTCCCGGGCGAAGTCGGCGCAGACGAAGCGGGCCTCGCGTCCCACCCCCGCGCTGAAGGAGTCCACCGACTCCCTGGCCGTGTTCGACCTCGACGGCACCGTGCTGGCCACCAACATCGTCCAGCAGTACTTCGCCGTGGTCCGCGCCACGCGACCGCGCCGCACCTGGCCGGCGGAGATCGGTGGCCTGCTCGCCGCGGTGCCCGGCTACCTGCGCGCCGACAAGCGCGACCGCTCGGAGCTGATCCGCCTGGTCAACCGCCGCTACAAGGGCTACCGCAGCGCCGACCTGCGCACCCTGATGCAGGGCGAGGCCGGGCGCCGGATCCGCGCCTCCGTCCGCCCGGAGGCGCTGGAGACGATCGAGCGCCACCGCGCCGCCGGCCACCGCACGGTGCTGGTCTCCGGTGCGCTGGACGTGCTGGTCGAGCCGCTCGCGGACCTCTTCGACGAGGTCGTCGCCACCCACATGGACGAGGACGAGGGCGGCGTGATGACCGGCTACCTGGCCACGCCTCCGCTGGTCGACGAGGCCCGCGCGAACTGGCTGCGCAAGTACGCCGCCGAGCACGGCGCGGACCTGGCCACCTCCTACGGCTACGGCGACTCCCATGCCGACGCTGCCTGGCTCGACCTGGTGGGCACCCCCGCCGCGGTCGCCCCGGACCTGGGCCTGTACGCGGTGGCGAAGAAGAAGCGCTGGCAGATCCTGGAGTGGTGAGCGGGTAGGGGCGCCTGTCGCGGCGCCGGCCCAGCCCCGGCAACCCCGCTCGGCGGCGCCGGCCCGGATCCCGACAGATTCGCTCGGCGGTGTCACCAGATATCTGCCCCATATGAGGTGTGAACGCGTATGCGCCGTTCACACTTCATATGCGTCATTCTTCCGGTGGCCGACCGTCCCTCCCCACATCCCCGCTGTCCACATTGCTCCGGTCCACCGCCCCTTACGCACCGTTCGCGCCCAGACTCGGAGCATGTTCGGTCCCAGCCGCTTGACTCTGCCGGCGAGCGCCTGGCGCCCCTCGCAACCTGCACGTCGGCTGCAGGGAACCCTCCACCTGGGCGCAGAGCAGCTCGGTGTCGCCCGACGCAGTCAGCTTCCGGCCCTCGACCTCACGCAATGGACGATGCGAGCCGCTCTCGAGCGGGGCGAGCTGCGGCGCATCGCGTCCGGCTGGTACGCCGTGCCCACCGCCGTCCCCGACGTGAGCCGAGCCCTGGCCGCCGGATTTCGACTGACCTGTGTGGACGCCTTGAGGATGCACGGCCTGTGGATCCCTGCGAGACCCACCGCAGAGAGGAAACACCTGCACGTCTACCGGGCCGGCAGCAGAGCCCCCCTGCTGTCGACGATGATCGCGCATTCCCCACGCAGCCGCTCGTGGCCGGAGCCGGATGCAGTCGCCTCGCTCCGCCTCGCCCTCACCCATGCACTGCGCTGCTGCAGCGGCGAGACCTCCGCGATCCTGCTCGAGTCCGCGATGGAGCGCGGCCTCCTCTCCCCCGCTGAGGTCCAGCAGATCCTCGACGACGCGCCAGATGCCGTCCGCTCCCGGATCGGCATGCTCTCCTCGGCGAGCGATTCCGGCTCGGAGACGAGGGTCGTGCGGTGGTTGCGACGCGGCGGGTTCCAGGTCGAGCAGCAGGTGTACGTGGAGGGGGTGGGATATCTGGATGCCTACGTCGGCGGGGTCTTCCTGGAGATCGACGGGCGCGCGTTCCATTCCGACGAGGACGCCTTCGGTCGGGACCGCCGTCGGGATCTGCGCGCCATCCGGCACGGGCTGCAGGTGCTGCGCGTGAGCTATGACCAGGTTTGGCACCACTGGCCCGCGACTCAGCAGGACATCCTGCGGGTCATCGCGGAGGTTGGAGGATTCGGCCGACGCAAGGTGGCACAGCTGACCGCCGCCTGAATGCTGTGCCGGGGGCAGCTCTGCACGGGGAGTACTGCACGGGTACCTCTGCATGGGGAGCACTCCCCATCGCGCACGTCTCTCACCTGCGGATATGTTGGCCGCTCCACGACACGAGGAGGACGCCATGTCCCGAACGATCTTCACCCGCGGCACAGTCCTGGCAGCCGCCACCATGCTCGCCCTGAGCGCCTGCGGGGGTGCCGACGAGGCCCCCGCCGAGGGGGAGCGCAATGCGGGCAGCACCACGTCGACTGAGGACGACGCCCCTCAGGCCGACGCGGACGAGGACACCGACACCGACACCGACACCGACACCGACACCGACGCCACCGAATCCGAGGACAGCTCGGACGACGCGACGGAGGACTCCGAGGAGGGCGGCGACGAGTCAGGCTCTGAGGAGGGCGGTGACACCTCGGCCGCCGAGGCGGCGGCGGTGGAGATCGGGACGGAGTTCACCGATGAGGAGACCGGTGACGTGATCACCGTCGTCTCCGCGACGCGCCACAACCCCACCGAGTACGACATGGCCACCGACAACCCCGAGGGCGAGATGATCTACCTCGAGGTCGCGGTGACGCCCGGAGATATCTACGGCGGCGTCGTCAGCCAGCGGGACTTCTACCTGGACGACGGCGGCGAGCTGGTCAACTACGCGGCCAGCGCCGATGACGAGCTGATAGACGCTGGCTACGAATACTTCGACGGCCCCTCACGCCGCGACGGGGAGGCCACCGGGTACATCCCGATCTACCTCGAGAGCACCGGGGACACGATCAAGGGCGCGTACGTGCGACCGGAGATGAAGATCTTGGGCGAGGACGCCACCGTCCCGGAGTTCCGCGCCGAGTTCGAGATCCCCGCGGCCTGAGCTGTCTGGTTCTCGCCGACGACAGCGTCGCCACGCCACCAGGCCACCACCAGAACTATGACGCTGGTGAGGTCCGAACGCTCCACAGCCGTTCAAACCTCATATGGGTCAGAAATCTGGTGGCCGGGACCAGCTGCGGGCGCGGCGAGCAGCGGGGTGGGGCCGGGCCAGCGGGGTGGGGCCGGGCCAGCGGAGCGGGGCCGGGCCAGCGGAGCGGGGCCGGGCAGGACGAGCCGCACCCTGCCTGGGCAGGGCGGAGCCGGGCGCGCCGCAGCCCGGCTCACAGCACCGAGGCGAGGAAGCTCTGCAGGCGCTCGGACTGCGGGTGGTCGACGACCTGCTCGGGGGTGCCGCGCTCGAGGATGCGGCCCTCGTCCATGAACACCACCTGGTCGGCCACCTCGCGGGCGAAGCCCATCTCGTGGGTCACCACCACCATGGTCATGCCGTCGGCCGCGAGGTCCTTGAGCACGGCGAGCACCTCGGAGACCAGCTCCGGGTCCAGGGCGCTGGTGGGCTCGTCGAAGAGCATCAGCTCGGGGTCCATCGCGAGCGCCCGGGCGATCGCGACCCGCTGCTGCTGCCCACCTGAGAGCTCTGCGGGGTAGTGCTCGGCGCGGTCGGCCAGTCCCACGCGCTCCAGCAGGGCGCGGGCCTTCTTCTCGGCGGCGGCCCTGGGCAGCCCGCGCACCTGCACCGGTGCCTCCATCACGTTCGTCAGCGCCGTGAGGTGCGGGAACAGATGGAAGCGCTGGAAGACCATGCCGATGCGGGAGCGCTGGGCGGCGATCTGGGCGGCGGTGAGCTGCTGCCAGCGGCCGTCGGGCAGCGGGTCGGGCTGAAAGCCCTGCACCTCGCCGTCGATGAGGACCCGTCCCGCGGTGGGCTCCTCGAGCTGGTTGATGCAGCGCAGCAGGGTGGACTTGCCGGAGCCGGACGGGCCCACCAGCACCGCCACCTCGCCGGCGTGCACCGTGAGGTCGCAGGCCTTGAGCACGTGCAGGTCGCCGAAGGTCTTGTGGACCGCCTCGACCTCGATGACGGGACGGGGCGGGGCGGCGGGCGTCCAGTCGGCGCCGGGCGCGGGGTTCTCGGGGGTCCGGCTCATCACAGCTCCACCTCCGGGAGCGGGTCCTGCGGGGTGGTGCCGGCGCGGTTCACCGCGGCCTGACGGGAGCGTCCGCCGCGACCGGCGGGCGGGGTGCGGTCGTCGAAACCGCGCCCGAAGTACTTCTCGAGGTAGTGCTGGCCCACCATCAGCACACTGGTGATCGCCAGGTACCACAGCGCCGCGACGATCAGCAGCGGGATCGGGGTGAACAGCTTGTTGGCGATGCCGTTGGTGGCGAAGGTGAGGTCGAGGGTGAAGGGCACCGCGAGCACCAGGGAGGTGGTCTTCAGCATGCCGATGGTCTCGTTGCCCAGCGGCGGGACGATCACCCGCATGGCCTGCGGCACGATGATCCGGCGCAGGATCGTCCCGTTGCTCATGCCCAGCGCCTTCGAGGCCTCGGACTGCCCTCTGTCCACGGAGTTCAGGCCGGAACGGATGATCTCGGCGAGGTAGGCGCCCTCGTTCAGCCCCAGGCCGATCACGGCGGCCCAGAACGCGGTGAGCAGCTCGCGGGTGGAGAAGCTCAGCAGCTCGGGGCCGAAGGGCACTCCCACCACGATCTTGGGGACGATCACGGTGAACAGGCCCCAGAACACCAGCTGGGTGTACACCGGGATGCCGCGGAAGACGAAGATGTACGCCCAGCTCACGCCGCGCAGCACCGGGTTCTCGCTGCGGCGCATGATCGCGGCGGTGAGCGCCACGGCGGTGCCCAGCACCATCGATGCCGCGGTCAGCAGCAGCGTCCAGCCGACGCCCTGGATCACCTTGACGTCCAGCAGATAGGTGGCCACGGTGCCCCAGGCGAGCACCGGGTTGGTCACCAGGAACCAGAGCAGGCCGAGGGCCAGCACGGCCACGACCACGGCGGAGATCCAGGTGCCGGGACGGGAGGCGGCCCGGGCGCGGATCGGCGTGAAGCCCGGCGCAGCGGGGGCGGAGGTCTGGGTGGTGCTCACGGCTGGGGGTTCACTTCCGCGGTCGGGATCATGCCGGCGTCATTGCCCCATGCAGCGAGGATGCGCTCCATGTGGCCGGAGTCGATGAGGTGCTGGAGTGCGGCGCGCAGCGCTTCGGCCAGCTCGGGCTGGTCCTTGGCGACGACGATGCCGTTCAGCGCGGACTCCTCGATCTCGCCGATCGCCTCGAGGGTGCCGCGGGAGCGGGCGACGGCGTAGGCGGCGACCGGGGAGTCGGCCATCAGGATGTCGCCCTTGCCGCCGGCGACGTTGGTCGCCGCATCGGAGTTCGAGGTGTAGGCGAGGATGTCGTAGGGAGGCTCCCCGGCGTCGCGGCACTCCTGCGAGCGCTCGATCGAGAGCTCCTCCTGGTAGGTGCCGACCTGCAGGGCGACCCGCTTGCCGCAGAGATCCTCGGGGTGGATGTCGTAGGGGTTGCCGGCCTTGACGGCGTAGGCGATCCCGGCCTGGAAGTAGGAGACCATCGTGACCGCCTCGAGCCGCTCGGCGTTGACGGTGAAGCTCGAGATGCCGAGGTCGTAGGTGGCGCCGACGGCGGGGATGATCTGCGCGAACACCGCAGCCTCGGTGCGGGTGGTCAGCCCCAGCACCGCGCCGATCGCGGCGAGGATGTCGATGTCGTAGCCGATGGCCTCGCCGCTGCTGCCGACGAACTCGCCGGGGGCGTAGTTCAGGGCGGCGCCGTTGATCAGCTCGCCGCGCTCACGGATCTCTGCGGGCACGAGGTCTGCGATCTCGGGGACCTCCTCGATGCCGGAGAGGTCCACCTCGGGCACGGCGTTCGATTCCGCGTCCAGGCGCTCGGAGGCGTGGGTGCAGGAGGCCAGCGCCGGGGTGAGGGCACAGGTGGCGAGCAGCAGGGGTGCGGCGCGCAGCAGGGTGCGCCGACGGGGCCGGGAGAACGTCACCGATGAATAGTATTCACGTCTCTGCATGGAAACAAGTTGCTGTCGCGTGCTTCACCGTCGGCCGCCCTCACCCCTCCAGCGCGATCCCGCCGGTGGTCGTCGCGACCTCCTCCTCGGCGTCGATGTCCACCGCGGCACCCTCAAACTGCGAGCGGTACAGCCGGGCGTAGGCCCCGCCGAGGGCGAGCAGCTCGTCGTGGCTGCCCTGCTCGACGATGTCCCCGGCCTCCATCACCAGGATCAGGTCCGCATCGCGGATGGTGGAGAGCCGATGGGCGATCACGAAGCTGGTGCGGCCCTGGCGCAGGGCGTTCATGGCCTGCTGCACCAGCACCTCGGTGCGGGTGTCCACGCTCGAGGTGGCCTCGTCCAGGATCAGCAGGTTCGGTCGGGCCAGGAACGCGCGGGCGATGGTGACCAGCTGCTTCTCGCCGGCCGAGAGGGTGGATTCGTCGTCATCCACGATCGTGTCGTAGCCGCCCGGCAGCTGGCGCGCGAAGTCGTCGACGTGGGTGGCGCGGGCCGCCTCGATCACCTCCTCGTCGGTCGCCTCCAGCCGGCCGTAGCGGATGTTCTCGAGCAGCGAGCCCTTGAACAGCCAGGTGTCCTGGAGGACCATCCCGGTGCGTGCGCGCAGCTGGGCGCGGGTGAGGTCGCGGATGTCGATGCCGTCGATCGTGATCCGGCCGCCGCCGACCTCGTAGAAGCGCATCACCAGGTTCACCAGGGTGGTCTTGCCGGCCCCCGTCGGCCCCACGATCGCGACCGTGTGCCCGGGGTCCGCGACCAGCGAGAGGTCGGTGATCAGTTCCCGGTCGGGGCTGTAGGAGAAGGCGACGTGCTCGAACTCGACCCGGCCCTCGCGGATGCCCGCGGCGGCGGTGTCGGTCGTGGTCTCGGGCTCCTGCTCGCCGGCGTCCAGCAGCTCGAAGACCCGCTCGGCGCTGGCCACCCCGGACTGCAGCATGGTCGCCATCGAGGCGACCTGGGACAGCGGCTGGGTGAACTGGCGGGAGTACTGGATGAAGGCCTGGACGTCCCCGAGGGTGAGCTGGCCGGAGACGATCCGCAGCCCGCCCACGATCGCGACAGCGACATAGGACAGGTTCCCCACGAACATCATCAGCGGCATGATCAGGGAGGAGACGAACTGGGCGCCGAAGGTGGCGCGGAACAGGGTCTCGTTGCGCTCCTCGAAGCGGGCGGCGACCTCGTCCCGGCGGCCGAAGACGGTCACCAGGGAGTGCCCGGTGTACGCCTCCTCCACCTCGGAGTTCACCACGCCGGTGGCGTCCCACTGCTGGGCGAACAGCTTCTGCGCGCGCTTGCCGACGATGCTCGTGACCACCAGCGCCACCGGGATCACCGCGAGCGCGATCAGGGACAGCCGCCAGGAGATGGTCAGCATCATGACCAGCACGCCGAGCACCATCAGGATCGAGTTCACCAGTCCCGTGACGGTGTTCATCAGGGTGTTCTGGATGTTGTCGATGTCGTTGGTGACGCGGGAGAGGATCTCGCCGCGCTTCATCCGGTCGAAGTAGGCCAGCGGCAGCCGGTGCAGCTTCTCCTCCACCTCGCGGCGCAGCCGCGAGACCATGCGGTAGATGATGCGGTTCAGCGCGAGGCCCTGGAACCACATCAGCAGCGCGGAGACGGCGAAGAGGCCGACGGCCAGCGCCAGGGTCTGGTGCAGCGCGGTGAAGTCGATGCCCTGGCCGGGGGTGAGGGTCATCCCCGAGAGCATGTCCGCGAACTGGTCCTGGCCCTGGGCGCGCAGACCGGCGACCACCTCGGCCGGGGAGGCGTCCGCGGGGAGGTCCTTCGAGATCAGACCGGTGAAGATGATGTCCGTGGCGTGGCCGAGGATGCGCGGACCCACCACGCTGAACGCCACCGAGACGAGCCCCACGGCGATCGCGAGGAACAGGAAGGCGCGCTCGGGGCCCATCTCGGCCACCAGGCGCTTGGTGGAGGGCCAGAAGCTGCGGGCGCTCTGGCCGGGGCGGAGCCCGCGGGCGGCGTCCTTCTCCGCGGCGATCTCGGCGGCCGTGGCCGCCTCGTCCCCGGCGGGGGTCGCGGGCGCCTGGGAGCCGACGGGAGTCGCGGGCTCCTGCGGGGCTCGGGGCGTTCTCTTCCGTGCTCTCATCAGGCCACCTCCTCCTCGACGCCCTGGGAGCGGACGATCTCCTGGTAGGTCTCCGAGTGCTCGAGCAGCTCGGTATGGGTGCCCTGGGCGACGACGCGGCCGTTGTCTAGCACCAGGATCAGGTCCGCGCCGGTGATGGTCGAGACCCGCTGGGCGACGATCAGCAGCAGCGCATCGCGGGTCTCCGGGACCAGCGCCGCGCGCAGCCGTGCGTCGGTGGTGAGATCCAGCGCGCTGAAGGAGTCGTCGAACAGGTACAGCGAGGGCTTCGCGGCCAGGGCGCGGGCGATGCACAGCCGCTGCCGCTGCCCGCCGGAGACGTTGGTGCCGCCCTGGGCGATCGGGGACTCCAGCTCGGTGGGCATCGCGGCGACGAAGTCACGGCCCTGGGCGACGGTCAGCGCGTGCCACAGCTCCTGCTCGTCGGCCGCGGGGTTGCCGAACCGCAGGTTCGAGCCGACGGTGCCGGAGAACAGGTAGGGCCGCTGCGGGACCAGGCCCACCCGGTCCCAGAGCACGCGGGCGTCCAGATCGCGCACATCGTGCCCGTTCAGCAGCACCCTGCCCTCGCTCGCGTCCATCAGCCGCGGCACCAGGTTGAGCAGGGTGGTCTTGCCGGCGCCGGTGCCGCCGATGATCGCGACGCTCTGCCCGGCGCGGGCGGAGAAGGAGATGTTCTCCAGCACCGGGCGCTCGGCGCCCGGGTAGGTGAAGGAGACGTCCTCGAAGGTCAGCTCGATCGGACCCTCGAGCTCGCGGATGCCGTCGGTGCGCTGGTGGACGCTGGTCTCGGTCTCCAGCACCTCGGTGATGCGCTCGGCGGAGACCATCGCGCGCGGGATCATCATCGTCATGAAGGTCGCCATCATCACCGCGATGAGGATCTGCATCAGGTAGGCGATGAAGGCGGTGATCGAGCCGACCTCCATCTGGCCCGTCTCGATGCGGGGCGCGGCCACCAGCAGCACCGCCACGCTGGAGAGGTTCAGGATGAACATGATGATCGGGTTGATGAGGATCATCAGCAGGCCGATGCGGCGGTTCAGATCCGTGAGCCGGTCGTTGACCACGGCGTAGCGCTCGCGCTCGCGGTCCTCCCGCACGAAGGCGCGCAGCACGCGGATGCCGGTGATCTGCTCGCGCAGCACGGAGTTGATGTCGTCGATCGCGCCCTGCATCTGCTTGAACAGCGGCGCGGCCCTGACGATCAGGAGGCCGACGGCCACCAGCATCACCGGCACCATCACCGCGATCAGCCAGGCCATCCCCGGCTCCACCCGCAGCGCCAGGATCACGCCGCCGATGCCCGTCACCGGGGCCTGGACCAGCATGTTCAGCGAGAAGAAGACCAGCATCTGCACCTGCTGGACATCGTTCGTGGAGCGGGTGATCAGCGAGGGGGTGCCGAACTCGGCGAGCTCGCGCGGGGAGAAGGAGCTGACCTGACCGAACACCCGCGAGCGCAGGTCCTTGCCGACCCGCATCGCGGAGCGGGCGGCGAAGAAGTTCGCCACCACCAGCGCGATGATGTTGCCGAAGGAGATCACCAGCATCAGCCGGCCCAGCTGCCAGATCACCGGGATGTCGGCCTGGGCGACGCCGTCGTCGATGATGTCGGCGTTCAGGGTGGGCAGGTAGAGCGCGGCCAGCACGCCGACGATCTGGAAGAGCACCACCAGGAGCACCCAGATCCGGTACGGCTTGAGGGCCTCGAGCACCAGGCGCAGCAGGGTCACGAGCTTCCTTCCGAGAGGCCGCCGACCGGGGCTCGGTCGTGCGACCCGGGAAGCATAGGCTCTCCGGCCCCGGTCCGGCATCCGACGTCGGTATGATCCGCGCACGGCAGAACCCGGCGGCAGTGCGTGGCGGCAGCGCGTGGCGGTGACCACGTCCGCCGGGGCTCCTCAGGGCTCGTCGTCTACCGTGGGCCGGGTGAATCGTCCCGTCCAACGCGTCGTCATCATCGTGCTCGCGCTCCTGCTGGTGGTCCCCCTCGGAGTGATCGGGCTCGGCGGGCTGCTGGGTCCCGACGGCGAGGACCGGGCCGGGCAGGACTCGGCCTCCGAGAACCCGGAGGACCGGCCGACGGCGGACCCGGCCGAGCAGCCGCCCCGCCCCGAGCTGCCCCGGCCCCAGGAGCCCGCCGGCCTCACCGAGCAGAGCGCCGAGGGCGCGCAGGCCACGCTGACGTACCTGCTGGAGTCCTACGACTATATGATGAGCAGCGGCGACACCTCCGTGTGGGAGGACTCCGTGGACCCGAACTGCCGGGTCTGCATGCGCTTTTTGGACAACGCCCAGGTGCTCGCCGAGCAGGGCGGCTACCTGATCGGCGGCGCCTTCGAGGTGCACTCCACGACCTTCACCGGCACCGGCGAGCCGCCGGCGACCGGCACCGTGGTCGCCCAGTTCACCCAGGAGGAGTCGATCCTGGTGGATGATCCGTCTCTGCAGGCCACCCGGCTGAGCTCGGTGACCGGCCAGCTGATCGCCACCGTCGCCTGGGACGGCGAGCGCTGGCGCGTCACCGATATGACCATCGCCCCGCCCGAGGGCGCGGCACCGTCCGACGGCGGCGGCTCCTGACGTCCTGCCCCGCTCGACGACACCCTCCCCTGGCCCGCGTTCACGCGGCGTGAGGGAGACCCGGCTCCGCGGAGTCAGGGCAGGCCGGGCAGGTGGCGGGAGGCGTCGGCGGGATCGCCGCTGAGCTCGCGGACCTCGGCGGCGGCGGTCGCACGGGCCAGGTCCGCGGCGCCGGCCGCCTCGGCAGCACCAGCGATCTGCGCGGTGACCTGCTGCGGCGCGGTCGAGCCGACCCCCGCGAACCAGACCCAGCGGCCGTCGATCGAGCGCGGGGGCGGATCCTGCAGGGCGGCCAGAACGGACTTCTTCCGCCGGGCCTCGGACGCCGACGGCCCCACGAAGTGCACGCCGCGCCGCGTCCACAGCGATCGGCGCACCGTGGACTGCGGCATGCCGCCGGTGCCCGTCTCCCGGCTGTAGCGCTGCGCGCCGGTGACCGGGGCGATGCTGCCGGGGACGATCTGGTCGTAGCGCACCACGGAGGGGCGCATCCACAGGGCGACCGACCCGACCAGCAGCCCTCGCTCGCACACCACCAGGCGCTCACCGCTGATGGCCACCAGCAGCACGATGCCCAGCACCGCGAAGAGGACGCTGGGGGCCAGCGCGAGCACCGGCGTCTCCCCCGGCGCGATCAGGGTGAGGGCGGAGAAGATCGCCCAGACCAGCACGACGGCCCCGATCACCACCGGCCCGGGACGGTCGTGGTGGACGGCGAGCACGGCACCGAGCTCGTCCTGGTGCCGTCGCGCGGCGGAGCGCGCGCTCATCGCCCGGGCTCCCCGCCGCTCTCCGGGGCGGTGGCGGCGACGAGCTCGTCGAGGAGCTCGGTCAGGGTGCGGCGCGAGACGGCGCCGACGTGCTGGACGGCCTCGCTCCCCTCCCCGTCGGTCTCCATCAGCTCGACCGCCTCGGGCGTGGTCAGCAGCGTGAAGCCCGTCGGCGCATCCAGCGCCCGATCGAGCACGAGGACGCTGGTGACGGCGCGGGCGGAGGCGAGCCGGGCGGCGGTCGCGCTCTCGCCGAACCGGGCGGCGGGAACCTCCTCGACCTGGCCGTCGGCCTCGCCGATGGCGTCGATCGGATCGAGGAAGGCGATCAGCTGCTGGGCCAGCACGTCCCCGTCGAGCAGGAAGAAGAGGTGGAAGCCGGTGGCGTCGAACGCCTCCCACAGCACCCGCACCGAGTCCTCGAGGTGGAAGACGTAGAAGTAGCCGTAGGCGATCCCGCGCTCGGTGCGGCGCTCGGCGATCAGCACCGCGTCGGAGGTGCGGCGCAGCACGGCCACGCCCTGCAGCTCGGGGACGGCGACCATGCGGGCGCTGTCCTGGCTGCCTTCCTCGTAGCGCCGCGGATCCAGCACGGCGGTGGAGGCGATGATGCCGCGCGCCATCATCGAGCGCATCGCGGCGCTGGTGGCGAGGGCGCGATCCGCCTGGTCCGGCGCGGTCTCGTCGAGCCATGGCGTCGGGGTCAGCGCCTCGTGCTGCAGCCCGTCCAGCGCGGTGAGCTCCTCCTCGGTGAGGGTGACGATCTCCTGGACCGGTTCGGTCAACGGCCGGGTGAGCAGGTCGGTCGCGATCCGGAGGTCCTCGGCGGAGAAGCTCGGCGCGCTCGAGCCCTGCTGCGGTGCGGAAGTCATGGGGGAAGCCTACGGGGTGGGGTCGGCAGGCCCGCTCCGGTCCCGGTCAGAAGATCCCGCCGACGAAGTCGCCGACCGCCCCGGCGGCGTCACCGATCGCATCGCCCACGGCGTCGGCCGCCTCCCCGACCACGTCCCCGGCGTCGCCGACGAAGTCGCCGACCGCCCCGCCGACGTCCCCGAAGAATCCGGTGATGGAGTCCCAGTTGTCGTAGATCGCGTTGCCGGCGGCCCACAGTCCGGCGCCGATGCCGGCGGCGGCGACCACCCCGAGGCCGACGGGCCCGAGCATGGCTCCGGCGCCGAGCGCGACGGCGAGGCCGCCGGCACCGCCGATCACGCTGAGCCCGCCCGCGACGCGGTCACCGACGCCGCGCCAGCCGTCGTGCGGCGGGTCGATCATGTCGTGGATGCCGGTGCCGATGGCCAGCACGCCGCCGGCCGCGCCGAGGAAGCGTCCGGCGGTGCCGAGCTTGCCCAGGAATCCGGCGGCGTCGTCGATCATCCCGCCGCGGATGAAGGCCTGCGCCGAGCGTGCGGCATCGCCGGCGGTGTCGATGGCCGTGCTGAGGTTGCGCAGGTTGCGCCACTGCTTGAAGCCCTTCCACAGGGCCCCGCCGGCCGAGACCACGGCGCCCCCGGCGCCGAGCGCGCCGGTGAGGGGGTTGGCCAGGAAGTCGGAGAGGGCGTCCCCGAAGGAGCGGTCCCCACCGCCGCCGGCGCTCCCGCTCCCGCCGACGGAGCCGCCGCTGCCGCTGGCCTCGTCCTGCTCCTCGGCCTGCTGCACCAGATCGCCGCTGCGCGCCTCGAGCTCGGCCGTGGCACGGGTGAACAACCCGGCGATGCGGCCGGTGAAGTCGTCCCGGAAGGCGTCGGCGTCGGGTCCCGCCCACTCGACGGAGGAGACCTGCGCGGCGAGCTGCGAGCGGAGGTCCGCGAGGCGCCCCGAACCGGCACGCACGCGCTCGGCATGATCGCGCAGCGCTGCCGTGTCCGCCCCGAAGAAGTCGCTCATCCCTGCCCCTGTCCGCCCGTGCCCGCACCCGCGGTCGCCCTGATCGTTCCCGAGCGTAGTGCGCGGCGCGGCGCACCGCGATGGGGAGGACTCCCCATCGCGTGCCCGGCGGGACCGGTCGGGGCGCAGCCGGCGGCGGTCAGCCGCGCACCGCCCGGTACATGAACCAATCGGTGCGATACGGGACGGCGATGGTGCTGCCCGGTGCATGACCCAGGTGCTCGTGCAGGTACCAGTCGAGGTTCGCGAACACCCTCGCGCGCCGCTCCGCAGGGGCGGTGATGACGTAGCTGCGGGTGCGGGCGAGGTCGATGACGTCCTGGGTGGGCATCGGGTCCTCCCACTGCTGCACGCCCCGCCCCCGCAGCTCCAGCTCGGGGCCGACGGTGGGCCGGAAGTCCTCGCGGTGCACGTCCCCGGCGTGCATGATCCGCGAGAGGCGGTGCACCCACGGGATGGTCACGTCCAGCCTGTTCCACACCAGCGCCAGCACCCCGCCCGCCGTCAGCAGGCGCGCGACCTCGGCCGATGCGGCGCGCGCGTCGAACCAGTGCCAGGCCTGGGCGACCGTGACCAGCTCGGCGGATCCGGTGGGCAGCCCGGTCGCCTCGGCGGTCGCGACGCGGGTGGTGAGGGTCCCGGCCGACGGACCGGGCGCGCGGGCGGCGGCAGACGGGAGGGCGGCGTTCGTCGCGGTCGACGGGTCGCGCCGGCGCGCGGTCTCGAGCATGGCGACGCTGGGGTCGACGGCGGTGACCTCGAGGCCCCGGTCCACCAGCGCCCAGGAGAGCTTGCCGGTGCCCGCGCCGAGGTCGACCGCCCGCGGCCCGCACGCCATCCCGTCGGCCTCGCGGACCGGAACCCGGGCGAGGATCGCCTCGAGCACGGCGTCCGGGTAGCCGGGACGCAGCCGGTCGTAGTGCTCGCCCTGCTCCTGGAAGGCGCCCGCCAGCGCCTGCTTGCGCGCGAGGTCCCGGAACCGCGGCTCGTCCCGCGCAGAGAGCGGGGGGATCGGCGGGTCCTGCGGCGTCTGGGGTTCCGGCACGGGCAGGAGCGTACCGGAGCAGGCGCCGCCGTCGGCCTAGACTCTCAGCCCTCACCCCTCACCCTCGGAGGCCCGCATGGACCGGAGATCCCCGACCCCGTGGCTGGTCGCCATGCTGGTCATCCTGCTGGCCGGGGGCGGGTTCGCGGTCCTGGCCGAAGCCCGCGCCGATGACACCGCCGGGACGCGGATCACGGCGCAGCGGGAGTGGGCGGCGCTGGAGTCCGCGATGGCGGCGCAGATGACGCGGGCGACCCATGGCCGCGCCCCTTTCGACGGCGAGGACCCGACGCGCCTGGAACCGCAGCTGCGGGAGCGTCAGCAGGCGCTCGCGGAGCTCGCCCCGCACGCCGAGGCGGAGGTCGAGACCTTCGTTTCGCTGCTGCTCGCTCTGGCGACGCCCGAGGACGCCGCGCGCGAGGGCGCGATCTCCCGCACCATCATCGACACCCGGGGCGCCGTGCTGGGGCCGCTGCAGGAGCGCGCGGAGGCCTGGGAGAGTGCGGCGACCTGGTCGCTGTGGCTCACCCTCGGTCTCGCCGCCGTCGGCGCCGCGGGCGGGCTGCGGCGCGCGCTGACCCCCTAGGGCCCCGGCCCCTCACCGCTGGCTGCGGTGGGCGACCCAGGAGCGGTGCAGCCCGGCGTAGATGCCGCCGGCGAGGTCGACCAGCTCGTCATGGGTGCCGTGCTCGACCAGGTCGCCGCCGTCCAGCACCATGATCCGGTCGGCCCGCTCGGCGGTGGAGAGCCGGTGGGCGATGGTGATCGTGGTGCGCCCGCGGGCGAGGCCGTCGATGGCCTGCTGCAGGCGCACGTCCGCGGCGGGGTCCACCGCGCTGGTGGCCTCGTCGAGCACGATGATGTCCGGATCGGCGAGGTAGGCCCGGGCCAGCGCCACCAGCTGCCGCTCCCCGGCGCTGAGGGACTCGCCGCGCTGGCCGACGGGCGTGTCCAGGCCCTCGGGCAGCTCCTGGACCCAGGTGCCCAGGCCCAGCTCGTCGAGGGCCTGTCGCATCTCCGCCTCGCTCGCGCCGGGCCTGCCGTAGTCCAGGTTCCCGCCCACGGTGGTGTCGAAGAGGAAGCCCTCCTGCGGCACCATGATCACCCGCGAGCGCAGGGAGTCGTAGGGGATCAGGTGCAGTGGGATGCCGCCGATGAGGACCTGGCCGGAGGCGGGGTCCATCATGCGGGTCAGCAGCTTGGCGAAGGTGGTCTTGCCGCTGCCGGTCTCGCCCACGATCGCGATGCGGGAGCGGGCGGGCAGGTCCACGCTGAGGCCGTGCAGCACCTCGGGGCCGGTCGGGTAGGAATAGCGCAGCTCACGGATCTCGATGTCCAGCAGGCCCTCGGGCAGGGCCGTCGCGCCGGGGACCGGCGCGTCCCGTCGACCGGTGTGGGGGTCCATGGCGCCGGCGGGGTCGGCGACGTCGGCCGGGGTGTCGAGCACGCCGAGCACGCGCCGCCAGCCGGCCACCGCGTTCTGGGCCTGCATCAGCATCTCGATGCCCATCCGCACCGGCTGGCTGAACAGGGAGACGAGGAAGACGAAGGCGATCACGCCGCCGGCGGTGAGGTCGCTGCCGGGCAGGTCGATGCCCAGCGCCCCGGTGCCCAGCACGATGCCGACCACGACCACGACCGCGGTGGCGAGCCCGTCGGCCGTCTCCGAGAGGAAGAAGGAGGCGGACTGCGGCTTCAGCACGGAGAACTGGGCGTCGCGCACGTCGCGGACGCGGGAGGTCTGGGTGCCCCGGGTGCGGGCCTCGATGCCGTAGGCGCGCACGGTCGCGGAGCCGACGAGGGCTTCGGAGACGGCGCCGAGCATGCGGCCCACCTCGGTGCGCACCAGCTGGAACCGGGCCCGGATCCGACGCTGCAGCGTCCCCATGACCAGCAGGATCGGGATGTAGCAGAGCCACACCACGATCGCCAGCGGCCAGGAGTAGAAGAGCATCACGGCGGTGGCGAGGACGAGCTGCATGCTCATCACCACCAGCATGATGCCGCCGAAGCTCATGAACTGGCTGACGGTGTCGACATCGCTGGTCACGCGGGAGACGAGGGCGCCCCGCTGCTCGGTGCCCTGGGTGAGCAGGGACAGGTCATGGATGTGGCGGAAGGCGCGCTTGCGCAGGGTGGCCAGGGAGGTCTCGGCCAGGCGGAACAGGCGCCGGTTCATGACGATGTTGGCCACCGCGGTGCTCAGCAGCACGGCCGCGGCGATCCCCGCGGCGCCGGCGACGAAGGCGATATCGGGGGTCTCGGGCTGGATGATGCCGCGGTCGAGGATGGCCTGGACCGCGATCGGCACCACCACCTTGCCGGCGGTGGCGATGACGGCGAGCAGGACTGTGATCCACAGGCCCTGCAGGGCGTTCGGGGTGAGCGCGAGGCCGCGGCGCACGGTGTGCAGCGCGGATTCCTCGGTGGTGGCCTCGGCGCCGAGGGCGGAGGATTCCGTCGTGCGCGCGGCGGGAGCGGCGGTCATCGGTCCTCCTCCTCGGTCTCGACGGCGGGCAGGGCACCGGTCCGGGTGGGCATCTCGCACTCATCCTCGCCGTCGATCCTTGATTCCTCGTGGCGGTGGCGATGGGTGCCGTGGTGCTCGACGGCGTCCGCCACGGTGCGGGCCCGCGCGGCGGGCACGGCGACCGAGGGGTCGGGGCCGTCGCTGGGCTGCGGCCCGGAGGACTCCAGCAGGTTGTGGCTGATCGCGGCCTCGTCGTAGGCATCGACCAGTGCGCGGTAGCCCTCGCTGCGCCCGCGCAGCTCCTCGTGGGTGCCGGCGGCCTCGACGCGGCCATGGTCGAGGAAGACGACCTGGTCGGCGAGCGAGATGGTGGACTTGCGGTAGGCGATCAGCAGCAGGGTGGAGGCGGTCATCTCGCGGCGGATCCCGTCGAGGATCGCCAGCTCCACGCTGGGGTCGCAGGCGCTGGTGGCGTCGTCGAGGATCAGCAGCCGCGGCCGCCGGGCGAGCGCCCGGGCGAGCGCGATGCGCTGGCGCTGGCCGCCGGAGAGCGAGCCGCCCCGCTCCCCCAGCTCGGTGTCCAGGCCGTCCGGCAGGGCGTCGACGAACTCCTCGGCCTGGGCCACGCGCAGCGCCCAGCGGACGGTGGCCTCGTCGAGGTCGTCGCCGAGGGTGACGTTCCAGCGCACCGTCTCGTCGAACACGAAGGCCTGCTGCAGGACCAGGGCGACGTCGGCGGTGAGGGCGTCGGCCGTGAGGGAGCGCAGGTCCGCGCCGTCCAGGCGCACCGCGCCGGAGCTGGGATGGACCAGGCCCGCGGCGACCAGGGCGAGGGTGGACTTGCCGGAGCCGGTGGCCCCGACGACGGCGAGCACCCGGGTGCCGGCGCGCGGGTCGGCCCGCAGGCTGACGCCGTGCAGGGCGTGCCCCTCCCGGACCTGCAGGTCCGTGCTGCGGGCATCGCGGCCGAGGATCACCTGGGCGGGGTCGTCGAGATAGACGAAGGTGACCTCGTCCAGGGTGAGCACCCCGGGTCCCGCGGGCAGCGGATCGGGGCCGTAGGTGCGCTCCTCGCCGACGTCGAGGATCTGCTGGACCCGGCCGCCGCCGACCACGGTGCGGGAGAGGTCGCCGAGCACCCAGCCGAAGGAGCGGATCGGCAGGGACATCAGCGTGAACAGGTAGGCGACCTCGACCAGCTGGCCGGTGGTGAGGTGGCCGTCGCCGATGCGCCAGGCGCCGAGCACGGCGACGGCGAGGATGCCGAGGTTGGGCAGGGCGTCGATCAGCGGGTCGAACCAGCCGCGCACGTAGCCGAAGCGGATGCCGGCCTCGCGAAGATCATCTGCCGCGCGGTCGAAGCGCTCCTCCTCGACGTCCTCACGGCCCAGGGACTTGACCACGTTGGCGCCGTCGAAGGATTCGTGGGCGATCTCGGCGACCTCGGCGCGCAGCTGCTGGGAGCGCATGGCGATCGGGGTCGCGAAGCGCTGCAGCAGCACGTTGAGGATGATCAGCAGCATGATCAGCGCGAGCATGACCAGCAGGATCACCGGGTCGATGCGGGCCACGACCACGGTCGCGTAGACCAGCATCACGATGGTGGACAGCGCGAAGGGGAAGGGCGCCATCGCGAAGAACGTCGCCTCGACGTCCGCGTAGACGGAGCTCAGCAGGGTGCCGGTGGCCTGGCGGCGGTGCCACAGCAGCGGCACCTTCGCGTAGATCGCGGCGATCCGTTCGCGGTAGAGGCCGAACAGCTCGAACTGGGTGGCGGCGGCGAACACGCGGCGGGCCATCACGGTGACGGCGCGGGCCACGGCGATGCCGAGGATCGCCAGGCCGCCGCCGAGCAGCAGCGCCGGGGTCGCCTCGCCGCGCTGGAAGGACGGCACGATCACCTGCTCGGTGACGCGGCCGATGACGGCGGAGGTCGCGATCTGCAGCAGCGCGAAGGCGGTGGCCCCGAGCACGGCGAGGACGAACCAGCGGCGCTGCTCCCAGGAGCCCTTCAGCAGGCGCTTCAGGCCCGGCACCAGCACGGCGGGGTGCTGGCGGGCGGTCAGGGCCGGGGCGGGCGCGGCGGCGCTCGCGGCCGCGGTGCGGGGACGGGAGGCGGTGTCGGTGCCGGTCATGCCGTCACGAAGTGGACGACGACCGCGATCGCGAAGGCGATCGTGGAGAGCATGGCGAGGGAGAACTCGATGAGGATGCCCAGGCCCAGGGCCTTCATCGCGACCCAGGCGGAGGTGAGGCCCCGCCTGAAGTCCTTCTGCCGCACCGCTTCGGCGATGTACAGGCCCAGCAGGAATCCGAGCGGCAGGCCCAGGAAGGGGATCACGAAGATGCCGACGATGCCGGAGGCGATCGCGACGTAGATCGGCCACATCGGCACCTCGGCCGCGTGCAGCCGCCGGCCGGTGAGCACGTAGCTGGTGGTCATGCCGATCGCGCCGAGGACCAGCGCGATCGCGAAGGTCACCCAGCCGGCCCAGCCGCCGATCACGATCGCCCACACGAAGGCGGCGATGACGATGGTGATGGTGCCGGGCAGCACCGGGACCACGATCCCGGTCAGGCCCACCACGTAGGCGATGCCGACCAGGACGGTCACGATGATCTGGACGGTGAGTGAGTCCACGGGTCCTCCGGGAGGCGCGGGGCGGGTGGTGGCCGGCGCGCCTCCGCAGGCGACGTGAGCGTTCACGGCGAGGGTGCGGGGCGGCGATGGAGCCGGCGACGGGGCAGGGCGTCGACCCCGGGTCGGGGCCGGGTCCATCCTATCGGGCCCTCTGGGGCGGGTGGCGGCGCGGTCAGGACAGGTTGACAAGCACCACGAAGGTGGCGGTGCCCAGGCCCACGCTGAGCACGGTGCGCCGCCCGCCCAGCAGGTGCACCGCGATCGTCACGGCGGTGGCGATGGCGGCGGGCACGAGCCGGTCCAGTCCCCCGTCGAGCGCACTGCGCAGCGTGGAGACGGTGAGGATCGCGAGGATCCCCACGGGCATCCACAGCGCCATCGTGGCGACGACGCGCGAGTCCCGCAGCGGCTGCAGGATGACGAAGGGCGCGGCCCGCAGGGCGAAGGTGATGACGAAGCCGATGCCCATGACGGCCAGGAGGTACCCGGTCTCAGGCATGACGGCGCTCCCGGTGGCGCTGGAGCTGGTAGCGGCCCAGCAGCAGCGCCACGAACACCAGCAGGCCCGCGAACAGCGCCGAGGCCGGGGCCACCACGGCACCGAGCGCGTAGGCGAGCCCGGCCAGCAGCAGCGAGGGGATCTGGCCCCGGGAGCGGCAGGCGTCCAGGGTGAGGGTGACGAACAGTGCGCACAGCGCGTACTCGAGCCCCTCGATCCGGCCGGGCAGGAAGGAGGCGATCGCGACGCCGACGATCCCGCCGCCCACCCAGTAGCTGTGGAAGGAGGCCTGCATCGCCAGCAGGCGGAAGCGGTTCCAGGTGCCCGGGCTCGCGGCCGTGACCGCGTAGGCCTCGTCGATCAGGGCGTAGAGGGAGTAGAAGCGGGCCAGCGGATGGCGCACCACCCGCAGCGGGAACGAGAAGGCGTAGAAGACGTGGCGGAAGTTCACCAGCAGGATCGTCAGCGCGATCGTGGCCAGCGGCGTCCCCACCACCATCAGTCCCACCAGCAGCAGCTCGACGGAGCCGGCGAACAGGGCGATCGACAGGCCCGGAGCGACCCACCAGGGCAGGCCCGTCTGCACGACCAGCACGCCGAAGGCGACACCGAGCGGGAACATGCCCAGACCCGCTGCGAAGGACAGCCGCACCCCGGTGGCGATCTCGGCGCGGGGCGTCGAGCCGGTGGGAAGGGCGGGACGGCCTCCGACCGGCGGGGCCGGCACGGGCATCGCGGCGGCATCCGTCGCGGCAGCACTCCTCAGATCAGTCACGACCGCAATCATTCCAGGTGCTGGGCGGTCTGCGATTGCGCAGTTCCGCACCGTGAGCATCTACGATGCAATGTATGGATCTCGATGACATCGATCGCGCAATCATCGATCACCTCCGCGCGGACGGGCGGCTCTCGAACGTCGCTCTGGCCGAGAAGGTGCACCTCACGCCCGGTCCCTGCCTGCGTCGCGTCCAGCGCCTCGAGGCCGACGGGGTGATCCTGGGATACGCCGCACAGGTGGCTCCCGCTGCCCTCGAGCAGGGTTTCGAGGTGTTCCTCGATGTGGAGCTGACCGCCTACGACCGTGCCACCGTCGAAGGGTTCGAGACCACGATGCGGGGCTTCGACGAGGTGGTCGAGCTGTACCGGCTGTTCGGTGCCCCGGACTACTTCGTGCGCGTCGCCGTCGCGGATCTCGAGGCGTACGAGCACTTCCTCACCGAGCAGGTGATCACCATCCCCGGCGTCTCGCGCATCTCCTCGCGCTTCGCGATGAAGGTGCTCAAGAGCCGGGGCCCGGCCCCGGTCACCGCGCGGAGCCGGTGACTGGCGGGATCACTGCTCGCATCCAGCCCGGAATCGTACGGTGACGATGTGGAACGGTGCCGAGATGAGTGAGCTGCTGCGGCTGGCCCTGGTGGGCATCGCGGGCGGGCTCGGCCTGTTCGTCGTGATCCTGCTGCCCGCGAGGTGGCTGCAGCGTCGCCGCTTCGGCCGGGTGCGACTGTCGCGGCTGGCAGGGGTGCTCGTGATCTGCGTGTACACGATGTCGCTGGCGGGGCTGACGATCGCTCCGGCCTATGACGTGGCCCTGACCTGCCGCAGCCGTGCGGGCGGGGTGGCGCGCCTGGATCCGTTCCACTCGGTGGCCGAGGTGCTGGGGATGCAGCGCGGCGGGGCGGGGCTGCTGGAGCTGGCCACCAGCTTCCCGGTGCTGCAGATCCTCATGAACATGGCGCTGTTCCTGCCGCTGGGGCTGATCCTGCGGGGCGTGTTCCGGCAGGACGCCACCACCTCGCTGGCACTGTCGGTGCTGCTGTCGGCGCTGATCGAGATCACGCAGTTCACCGGCGCGTTCGGGCTCTATCCGTGCGGGGTGCGGATCGCCGATATCGAGGATCTGCTGGCCAACTCCTTCGGCGCCTGGATGGGGGCGCTGCTCGCGCCGTTGCTGACCCGGTGGCGGGTGCCGCTGTTCGCCCGGGAGGAGCGGCGGTGGGAGGCCGACAGTCGGCCCGCCGGGACGGATGAGGTCGAGCATCTGCTTCGGCGGTGGTTCTGAGGCTGAGCCACCGGATCCGTCACCGGCAACAAGGCTCGGTGACCTCGGCGCACGATTCCGCTCTCGACCGACCCCCGGAAAGTAAGCCTTGATTACTTCCGTCGGCGCCTGTTCTTGTGGCGAGGTTCACCAAATAAGGAGAATCAGTCAATGACGACACCATCCATCGGCCGCCGTGGTTTCCTCGCCGGCGGAACCCTCGTCGCCGCAGCCGGCACCCTGCCCTTCACCGTGCCCGGCGCGATGCCCACAGCCATGGCCGCACCCCAGGACGGTCTCGAGGAGGAGCTCGCTTCCCTCGACAAGCCCATCTACCTGCTCGAGACCTTCGTGCCGGACTCCTTCAGCACCGATGCGGGCAGCAGTCTGGAGATCTCAGGCGCCCACGGCAAGGTCGGCTCCCACTCGCTGCAGTGGGACCACGGTCCCGGGGCTCGGCTGCGCATCGAGGGCGACATCGGATACATCCCGCGCAGCGGCGGCAACATGGACCACTTCTCGGCGTGGGTGTACAACGAGACTCCGACCGATGATCACCTGCGGTTCGAGTTCGGCCGCGGCGCAGAGGTCGATGCTCACCTCGACTTCCAGCTGGACTTCACCGGCTGGCGCACCTTCTGGCTCCGGTACGACAAGGACGTGCAGGGCGAGGCGCAGGCGGGCCTGGACCGGATCTCGCTCCTGGCACCGGCGTCCGCCGGAACGCTCTGGATCGACCAGGTGGTCACGAACATGACCATGCGCGGCGATCTGGGCCACTCGGATATGCAGGTCCCGGAGACCTACCCCGAGCTCGAGTCCAGCAGCAACTTCCACTGGATGGGGGTGCTGGAGTTCTGGCAGCAGCGCACGGATCCGGGCTTCGACAGCAGCGACGTCAGCGAGGCCGAGATCGAGGACGCCAAGCTGGTGTACGACCGGCTGCTGGAGCGACAGCGCGAGGACCGTGACTACGACACGGCCGCCCTGGACGCCTACGAGGGGAGGCTGGACGGGTACGACATCCCCGAGCTCGCCGACCCCGATGCCAAGGGCGCCGCTCTGCAGCCGGCGCGACCCGGGGCCTTCATCCTGGACAAGCAGCTGGAGATCATCCCCGGCGCGTACCGGGGCGCGGTCCACGAGTTCGCGAACGCGGTCAAGCTGCGAAAAGTCTGGGACGAGACCGGTCAGCCGCTGGTCCAGGCCTACGACACCGCACGGCGTGCGGGGGATGACGGTGCCGCCGAGCGCGCCGGCGGCCTGATCCTGCGCATCCTGGCGCACCTCGATGATCAGGGCTGGGCCACCGGGTCCGGGCAGGGATCGCTGCACCACGTCGGCTACGAGTTCCGTTCGTGGGTGAAGTCGCTGCTGATGATGGAGCCGCTGCTGCGCGAGCGCGAGCTCTGGGGACAGGTCGGCTCGACGCTGGAGTGGATCGCCGGCACCGGCCGACTGCTGAACGACTTCACGCGGAAGCGGGACCGGTCCGGCATGGCCGATGTCATGAACACGTACACGGAGGGCCTGCTCTCGACCTGCTTCGCCCCCGGCTCCTGGGAGGAGCGGGTGGGCCGGCTGCGGGCGTTCAAGAGCTGGAACGACCATGTCTTCAGCTACGCCCACGGCACCAACGGCGGGTTCAAGCCCGACGGTTCGCTGTACCACCACGTCGGCCCCTATCCGCTGTACGGCCGGGACGGCCTGGCCGGCACCACGCCGGTCGCCACGGATGTCGCGGGCACCGCCTTCGGGCTCGATCCCTCCAGCCAGGAGGTGCTCACGCAGGGCTTGCACCACCAGCTGATCCTGGCGAACGTGCGGGACTATCCGTTGAGCCAGACCGGGCGCCAGCAGACGGGCACCCACGGCATCGCCGGGCTGATCGATCCCTTCGCACGGACCGGGCTCACCCGGCTCGACGGTGCTCCCGGGTACGACGAGGAGCAGGCGGCGCTGTTCCTGTACCTGCTGCCACCGGACCCCGCGGACTGGTCGGCCTTCCAGGCCGAGGCCCGTCAGCTGTTCCTGGATGCGGGGATCGAGGAGGCCTCGCCTCCGAACGGGTACTGGGCGCTGCCCTATGCCTCCACGGGCCTGCGGCGCGAGGGCAGCTGGTCGGTCACCATGCGTACCCACAACCGGTACATCTGGGCGACGGAGATCTACTGGAACAACAACTCCTTCGGCCGCTACCAGACCTACGGCCAGATCACCGTCTTCGCGGACACCGATGACGAGGACGACGTCACGATGCTCGAGAACGGGGTGACCCAGCCGGGGTACGACTGGCGTTTCATCCCCGGCGCCACCACCAAGACCATCCCGTTCGAACAGCTGAAGCAGCCGTTGTCGGGCAGGACGACGAGCCTGGCATTGACCGACTCACGATTCGGTGGCTCCGGTGCGCTGCAGGACACGGCGGTCGTGGTCGGGATGGAGCTGCGCGAGCACCCGTACTACGACTACTCGCACACCGCCCGGATCTCGGCGCTGATGGTGGGTGACCGGGTGATCGCGCTCGGCTCGGGGATCAACAACGACGATGGTGACAACCCGACCCGGACCACGCTGTACCAGGCCTCGCCGGAGCTCATGAGCAACCCCCAGGAGGTGCGGTCCGGGAAGAACTGGGTCACCGATCCGACGGGCAACGGATACGTCCTGCTCGAGGGGCCGGACATCACGCACACCCTGGCCGAGCAGACCACCCCGGACCAGACCAGCACGAAGGAGGGCACGCTGCTGATGGCCCTGGGGTACCTGGACCACGGCACCTCCCCGGACGATGCGGGGTATGCCTACACCATGCTGGTCCAGGGTGGTGCTGAGGCGACCGGAGCGCTCGCGCAGGCGATGAGCGGCGACGACGCCCCGGTCTCGATCCTGCAGCGGGATCGCATCGCACATGTGGTGACCGACGCCGCCTCGCAGGTCACCGCCCACGTGGTGTTCGAGCCGGAGACCGCTCTGGCCGACGGCTCGGTGGTGCGTTCCATCGACCGCCAGGCCATGGTGCTGACCCATCCCTCGGGCGACGGCCGGTCCACCGAGTTCTCCGTGACCGACCCCGACCTGCACCTGTACGAGGGGCGGGACGAGACGGCGTACGACGAGGACGGCACCTACCTGGGCAACCAGAACCCCTACGAGATGCCGTGGAGGTACCAGGAGAGCCTGAAGACCGAGACCACGGTGGTGCTCGAGGGCCGCTGGCGGGTCCGCCACCCCCGCGAGGCGCGGGAGCTGGGGCTGACGCTGAAGCGCCTCTCCTCCGGCGACACCGCAGTGACTCTCAGCACCCAGCACGGAAAGAGCGTGGAGTTCTCGCTCATCCAGACGGCCAACCCGCCGGGCAACGACGGGTAGAGCGATGTCAGCCAGGCTCTGCGAGCCACGGCGGGGGCGCAGGACGATCAGTCCGGCGCCCCCGCCGTTCAGGCGGTGACGGTGAGGGTGGAGCGGGCGTCGGCGCCGCGGCGCACGTGGATCTGCTCGGCGATCTGGGCCTTCATGTCACCCACATGGCTGACGATCCCGATCACGCGGCCGCTCTCGGCGAGCCGCCCGATCTCGCGGACCACGGTCTCGAGGGTCTCGGGGTCGAGGCTGCCGAAGCCCTCGTCGATGAAGAGGGTCTCCATCTGCACTCCCCCGGCCTCACCCATGACGATGTCCGCCAGGCCCAGGGCGAGGGCGAGGGAGACGAAGAAGGTCTCGCCGCCGGAGAGGGTCTCGGGCACGCGCACCTGGTCGGTGCGACGGTCCAGGACCAGCAGGTCCAGGCCGGTCTTCCTCGCGCCCCGGGCACCCGTGTCGCGCAGCAGCTCGAGGTCGGAGCCGGAGAACAGGGCCAGGCGCACGTTCGCGGCCTCGATGACCGCATCGAGCCGCCACATCAGCACGTAGGTGGACAGCTGCACCCGCTCCCCGTCGCTCGAGCGGCCGGTGGCGAGGTCGGCGACGCGCACGGTGATGCCCGCGTCCTCGCTGACGGTGCGCACCTGGTCCGACGCCGTCCCCAGCGCGGTCCGAGCGGCGGCGGCGCGCTCGGCGATGCCCCGGAGCCGGGCGGCGATGCCGGCGGCCTCCTGCGACGCGGCATGGGCGGCGGTGAGCTTCTCCCCGGTCGCGACCACCAAGGCCTGCGCCTGCTCCCGAGCCTCCTCGCTCGCCTCGGCCTCCGCGATGCCCTCCTCGGCCAGGCCGTCGGAGAGCCGGGACTCGTCGACGGCGCGGGCCTGCACGAGCTTCTGCAGTCGCTGCCGCTCCTCGACGGCGAGCACTGCGGCATGGACCGCTTCGGCGGTGGCGAGCCCGCTGGCGGCACGGGACGTCTCCGCCTCCTCGGCGAGCTCGGCGGCACGCTGCTCGGCCTCGACCCGGGCACGCAGCGCCTCCCGCAGGGCCGTCGCGGCCCGGGCGCGGTCGAGGTGGCCGCGGCGGCGGGCGGCGATGGAGTCGTCCTCGCCGCGGGCCTCGGCGACCTTGCTGCGGTCGGCCTGGAGGGCATCGGACGCCGCGGCGATCTCGGTGCGCTCGCGTTCGACGCCGAGGGCATCGGTCTCCTTGCCCCGGGTCAGGCGCTCGGTCTCCTCGTCGAAGGCGGTGAGCGCCCTCTCGAGCTCCGCGGCCTTCTGCTCGGCCGCGCGGGCGGTCTGGACCTCAGCCTTCGCGGCCTGGACAGCGGTGGTCGCGGTCTCGGGGGTGAGGTCTCCGGCGGCGGTGCGGAGCCGGGCGAGCTCCTGGCCCGCCAGGGCGCGCTTCTGCTCGGCGCGGGAGTGCGCGGCCTCGGCGGCCCGGCGCTGCTCCTCCGCGGCCTCGACCTGCTCAGGGCCGACGGCATCCTCGGCGGCGCCCGCCGGATGGGGGTGCTCGAGCGCGCCGCAGACGGGGCAGGCATCGCCGACCTCGAGGTCGACGGCGAGCTCGGCGGCGATCCCGGCGAAGCGGCGGCGGCGCAGCTCATTCTCCGTCGTCGCCCGCTCCTGGGCGGTGCGCAGGGTGGCTGCAGCCTCCTTCCGGGCGGTCTCGACCTGCTGCTGCTGGGCCGCGGCAGCAGTGGTGGCCTGGTGTCGCTCCTCGGCGGTGTGCAGGGCGAGGCGGGCGTCCGCCAGGGCGGCGGCGTCCTTGCGGGCGGCATCGCGGGCGGTGACCTGCGTGGTGCGTCGGGCCGGTCGTGCCTCGAGCTGCTCGGTGAGCGCGGCCAGGGCTGTCGTCGCCGCGGTGAGCTGCTCCCGCCGCTCAGCGAGCTTCTGCTCGCGCGCGGGCAGCGCGGCCTCGAGGTCGACGAAGTCCTGGAGCGCGCCGGCTGCGGCGGTGGCGTCCTCGGCTGCGGCCACCAGGCGCGCCGCAGCATCCTCCCCGTCCAGCAGGTCCACGACCGCACTCTGCTGCGGCCGCGTGCCACTCGCGAGCTGCGCGAGCGCCTCGACCGCGGAGGCGGCCTGCGCGGAGGCGGCATCACGACGGCGCAGCACCTCGAGGACGGGGCGGGCGGACTCATCCCGTTGCAGGGCGGTGCGAGCCGTCTCGAGCGCGGGCTTCTCCGTCGAGAGCCGGTGGGCGAGCGCGTCGAGCTCCCGGCGGCGATCGATGCGCTTCCGGGCGGTGGTGGCGGTCTCGGCCGCGGTGCGGGCGGCCTGCTCGGCGGTCCCGGCCTGCTCCGCCGCGTCCCGAGCCTCGTCGGCCCGGGCGGTCACCGCCGCGAGGTGCTCCGCGGCGAGCGCTGCCAGCGGCTCCAGGCGCAGCGCCGCGGCATGCTCCTCGAGCACGCCGACCGGCTCCTCCTGCAGGGCTGCGGCCTCGGTGAAGCGGGCCAGCGCAGTGCCGAGGGTCTGCTGGGCGGCGTCGACCTCGCGCTTGGCCTGCTTGCGCATCTCCTCGAGCTGCTTCTCCACGCGAGCGTAGGTCTCGGTGCCGAAGACGCGCTGCAGCACCGCCTGGCGCTCCCCGGTGCCGGCGCGCAGGAAGCGGGCGAACTCGTTCTGGGGCAGCAGGACGGTCTGGGTGAACTGCTCACGGGTGAGCCCCACGGCGCGCTGGATCTCGCGGCCCACCTCGTCGAGGCGGCTCGCGATCGCCTCGGTGCCGCTGCCCCCGCCCGCGGTGTCGGCGATGACGTCCTCGATCAGCTGCGGGGAGCCGATCCGCCAGAGCACGGCCCTGGCCTGTTCCTTGGTGGTGCCGGTGCCGCGCAGCTTGGGGCGGTGGAACTCGGGCTGGCGGCGCACCCGGAAGATCCCGGAGGCGGTCTCGAACACCAGGTCCACCACGCTCGCCTCGGTGGGCGGGGCGAACTGCGAACGGATCCGGTCGCCGCTGCTGACGCTGCCGGCGACCTGCCCGTACAGGGCGAAGACGATGGCGTCGAGGATCGTGGACTTGCCGGAGCCGGTGGGCCCCTCGAGCAGGAACATGCCGCTCGCGCCGAGGGCGGCGAGGTCGATCTGCACGGTGCCCGCGAAGGGGCCGATCCCGGTCAGGCGCAGGTGGTGGAGCTTCATGAGGCCTCCTGCTGGCGGCGCACCGCGGTATAGGCGCGGTCCAGGACCTCGTGCTCGGCGGAGGTGGGGGCCGCGCCGGTGACGTGGGCGAGGAAGTCGTCCATCACGTCCAGCGGGTTCTGCTCCCGCCGCACCACCGGGGTGCCCGCTCTCGCCTCCCGGCCCTCGGGCGCGTACTCGGTCAGCAGCAGGTGGGGGTAGGCCTCGCGCAGCTGCTCCTGCAGGTGGGCGGGGCGGGCCGGGTCGGTGACGACGGCCTTGACCCAGTCGCCGCCGTGCTCGTCGGCCCGGGCGAGGATCTCCTCGAGGCTGCCGCGCAGCTCGGTGAGCGGACGCGGGACGGGGGTCCGGATCCGCCTGATCTCCGCTGCGGTCCCGGGGGCGCCGAGCTCCACCAGCAGCACGGACTTGCGATGGTTCTTCTCGGAGAAGGAGAACGCCAGCGGCGAGCCGGAATACCAGGCGGGGGCGCCGACGAGGCGGGTGAGGTCCTGGCAGCCGTGCAGATGGCCCAGCGCCAGGTAGTCGAGGCCTCCCAGCACACCGGCGGGCACCGAGTCGACGCCGCCGACGGAGAGGTCCCGCTCGGAGTCGCTGGCATCGCCGCCGGTGACGAAGGTGTGGGCAAGGACGACGGTGCGCGCTCCCGGATGCGCGGCGGCGCGCTCGTGCACGCGGTCCAGCGCGGCACGGGTGACGGCCTCGTGGCTGCGGGCCAGCGGCGCCTCCCCCTCCCCCACCAGCTCGGTGCGGGCCCGGTCGGGTTCGAGGTAGGGCAGGCCGAAGAAGAGCACCTCGCCGTGCTCGTCGGCCACGGAGACGGGATGCTCGATGCCGGGCACGTCGGTGAGCAGGTGGATGCCGGGGCGCATCAGCGAGCGACCGAAGCCGAGCCGCTCCGGGGAGTCATGGTTCCCGGAGGTCAGCACCACGGTGGCGCCGGTGTCGGCCAGGCGCGCCAGGGCGCTGTCCAGCAGAGTCACGCTGGACACGGCGGGCACGGCGCGGTCATAGACGTCCCCGGGGATGACGACCACGTCCACCCGCTCGCCCCGGACCAGGTCGACCAGCCAGTCGAGGAAGGCGGCCTGGTGGGCGTGCAGATCGACCTTGTGCAGGGTGCGGCCCAGGTGCCAGTCCGAGGTGTGCAGGATCTTCATGCCCTGAGCCTACGAGCGGGGGCCGACAGCCGGTGACGTCTCGCCGCGGCGGACGGCGGGTGCCCGCCGCGAGCTCGTGCTCTAGGGTGGTCGGCGGACACGGGGTGCGCATGACGCGCTGAGATGACACCCGTGGAACCTGATCTAGTTCGTACTAGCGAAGGGATGTCCGCATGAGTCCGGATCCTTGCACCCAGTCCCCGTCCGCCCTCCTCCCCGCACGGCCGACGGTGCCGCGCGTGGTCTCGATCGCGGGGACGGACCCCACCGGCGGCGCCGGCACCGCCGCGGATCTCAAGTCGATCACCGCCGCGGGCGGCTACGGCATGGCCGTGGTCACCGCGGTGGTCGCGCAGAACACCCACGGCGTGTGCGACATCCATGTGCCGCCCGCCGAGTTCCTCGCCGCCCAGCTGACCGCGGTCAGCGACGACGTCACGCTCGAGGCCGTCAAGACCGGCATGCTCGGCACCGTCGAGGTCATCGAGGCGGTGGCGGCCTGGATCGACGCGCATCCGCCGCGGGTGCTCGTGGTGGATCCGGTGATGGTCGCCACCAGCGGCCATCGCCTCCTGGAGCCCGCGGCCGAGCGGGCGATGCTCCGGTTCTGCCGCCGTGCGAGCGTGGTCACCCCGAACATCGACGAGCTCGCGGTGCTCACCGGTGCGCCGCGCGCCCGGACCGAGGACGAGGCGCTCGCGCAGGCCGGCCGCTGGGCGGCGGAGACCGGAGTCGCCGTCCTCGTCAAGACGGGCCATCTCGAGGACCGCGAGGTGACCAACACCTGGGTGGAGCCGGACGGCTCGCAGCACCGGGCGAGCTCGGCCCGGGTGGAGACCACCTCCACGCACGGCACCGGCTGCTCCCTCGCCTCCGCGCTCGCCACCCGCCTGGGTGCGGGCCACCGCCCCGCCGCGGCCCTGGCCTGGGCGACCCAGTGGCTGCACGAGGCGATCGTGCACGGGGCTGCCCTGCAGGTCGGGACGGGGCACGGTCCCGTGGACCACGCCCACCAGGGTCGACGGCTGGCGGCGGCCGGTTCCGCTGCGCCCTGGCTGCGGGTGGGCGAGGTCCCCGCCCGGCTCGAGGCACCCGAGGACCTGATCGACGCCTGCTCAGGGGATGCCGGCACGGAGACCGGTATCGCCCCGGTGCTCCCGGTCGTCGCCCCTGCCGGCCCGTGGACCGCCGCGCTCTGGGCCGCCGGGTCCTCCCTGGCTGCGCAGGTGGCGGACTCCGGGTTCGTCCGTGCACTGGTGGACGGCAGCCTGCCCGGCCCGGCGTTCGACGTCTACCTCGCCCAGGATGCGCTCTACCTCGCTCGCTACTCCCGCGCCCTGGCCGCCCTCGCGGAGGCGTCCACCACCGCCTCCGGTCGCACGTTCTGGGCGGAGTCCTCACGGAGCTGCTTGACGGTCGAGGCGGAGCTGCATCGTTCGTGGCTGTCCGCGGAGCCCGCCGAGGACGACACCGCCCTCAGCCCGGTGACCAGCGCGTACACCGACTTCCTGCTCCGCCATGCGCTCGGCTCCCCCACCCCGGTGGTGGCCGCCGCGGTGCTGCCGTGCTTCTGGCTCTACGCGCAGGTGGGTGGTGAGCTGGCCGAGATCGCGCCGGGCCATCCCTACGCCGCCTGGCTGGAGACCTATCGCGATCCCGGGTTCGTCGAGGGCGTGCAGGGGGCGCTGGGCGAGGTCGAGCGGGAGCTCGCCGCGGCCAGCCCCGTCCGGCGGGCTGCGGCGGCGCGGGCGTTCCTCCTGGCATGCCGCCACGAGCTGGAGTTCTTCGAGCAGGCCCGTCGGCTCGCGCCGCACGATGCCCCTGCGGAGGCCGCTCTCAGCGGGGCGGTCCGATGACCGCCGCCGCCTCGACGCTCGCCGGACCCCGTCAGCTGCCCCCGACGGGACGATCCGCCCTGCGGGCCGGGGTGGTCGGCAACTTCATCGACAACATCCATGTGTTCCTGCCCGTGACGGCGCTCGCCCCCGCGATGCTGGTGCTGGCCGGGCCCGGTGCGACCGCCTCCACCGGGGCGCTGATCATCATCGCGATGCTCATGGGTCGTCCGGTCGGCGGGGTCGTGTTCGGCAGGATCGCGGATCGCCTGGGCCGCACCCGCACCACGCGGATCGCCATCGGCGGCACGGCCGCGTGCGCGCTCGCCATCGCGCTGGTCCCCACCCATCAGCTGCTGGGCGTCGGGACGGTGGCGCTGATCCTGCTGCTGCGGTTCCTCTGCGGCATCTTCGTGGCCGGTGAGTACTCGGCCGCGATCCCGCTGGCGATGGAATGGTCGGCGCCGCGTCGGCGCGGGCTGATGAGCGGGCTGATCCTGTCGATGGCCCCCTGGGCGCAGGCGGCGGTGGCCTTCGCCGTCGCGGTGCTGCTGACGCTGCTGGGGCCGCAGCAGTACGCGGCCTGGGGGTGGCGGGTGCTGTTCGCGGCCGGAGCCCTGCTCTCGGTGGGCATGCTCCTCTACTACCGCCGGCGGGTGAGCGACGCCCCGCTGTTCACGCAGCAGCAGGAGCGGACGCTCCGCGACGGCGCGGGCGCCGCGTCGGCCCCGACCCTGCGCACCCTGCTGGCCGGTTCCTGGTCGCGCGCGTTCTGGCAGGTGTTCGCGATGATGACGGGGCTGTGGCTGCTGACCTACACCACCGTGCTGCTGCTCACCGAGCGTCTGGGCACCGATGCGCCGCTGGAGCCGATCGCGGTGCCGATCGTCATGGGGCTGGCCTCGGTGGCGCAGGCGGTCGCGATGGCGGCGGCCGTGCACCTGTCCACCCTGGTGGGGCGGCGCCGGCTGCTGATGGTCTGGGGTGCGGCCGCGACGGTGGCGGGACCGCTGCTGTGGTGGCTCGCGGTCACCTCCCCCACTCTGGCGATGGCCGCCGCCTGCGCCGCGCTGCTGCAGGTCGCCACCGTCGCCGCCTACGGGCCGATCGCCGCCTACCTCTCCGAGCGCTTCCCCACCTCGATCCGCTCCACCGGGTACGGCGCCGGATACAGCCTGTCCCTGGTGCTGCCGGCGCTCTACCCCTTCTATGTGCCCGCCCTGGAGCCGGTGCTGGGCCGTCACGGCACCGTCCTGGTCCTGATCGTCCTCGGCGGTCTGCTGCTGGTGGTCGGCGCCGCGCGGGGACCGCATCTGCGACCGCGTGAGCTGGGCGCGGACCTCGACACGGTGGCCGCCGGGAGCCTGCGATGACCGCCCAGCCCGGCCCCATATCCCCGCCCCCGCGCACGGACCCGGATCTGGGCCCGGTCGCTCCGGTCCTGGCCGCGGTGCGCGAGCGGGCGCCGCTGGTGCACTGCCTCACCGCGACCGTCTCGATGTCGCTGGTGGCCGATGGCCTGCTGGCCGCCGGCGCCCGGCCGATGATGACCGAGACCGCGGCCGAGGCCCCGGTGGTGACCACGCTCGCCGACGCCCTGTCGATCAACCTCGGCACGCTCAGCACCGACGCCATGGACGGGATCCCGGCCACGGTCGCGGTGGCGGTGCGGGAGGGGCGCCCCTGGGTGCTCGACCCCACCGCGATCGGGATCGCCCCGGTCCGCACCCCGCTGGCCCGGCAGCTGCTGGACTCCCGACCCGCCGTGGTGCGCGGCAACACCTCCGAGGTGCTGGCCGTGACCGGGGTGGGGCGGGGCGGCCGCGGACCGGACGCCTCCGCCGCGAGCGACCGCGCCGGCGATGCTGTCGAGGACGCCGCCCGGGAGGTGGCGGCGCGGACCGGCGGAGCAGTCTCGGTCTCCGGGGAGACGGACCTCGTGCTGGACGCCGCGCGCAGCCTGCGGGTGGCGCGCGGCACCGCGCTGCTGACCCGGGTCACAGGGACCGGGTGCCTGCTGGGGGCGCTGACGGCGGCCTGCACCGCCGTGCATCCCGATCCGTTCGAGGCCGCGGTGGCCGCCACCGTCTGGCTCGACCTGGCCGGGGAGCTCGCCGCCGAGCGGGCCGCCGGCCCGGGCAGCTTCCGCATGCACCTGTTGGACGCACTCGATGAGGTAGGACGATGACCATTCAGCCCACACAGCCCACCCCGCCCACGCAGTCCGCCGGCGCTCGGGGCGGCCCTCGCCCCGACCTCGATCTGCGCTGCTATCTCGTCACCTCGGGGACCGGGCGCAGGACCGTCGAGGTCGCGGCCGCGGCGGCCTCCGCCGGGGCCGGGGTGGTGCAGGTGCGGGCCAAGGAGGCCACTGCGGCGGAGCTGCTGGAGCTGGTCCTCGCCGTGGCCGAGGCGGTGCGGGCTGCTCGCCCCAGCACCCGGGTGCTGGTCGATGACCGGGCGGACGTCGCGGCCGTCGCACGTCTGCGCGGAGCGGCGGTGCACGGCGTGCATCTGGGCCAGGACGACCTGCCGGTGACCGATGCGCGGGAGCTGCTGGGGCCGGAGGCGATCATCGGGCTGACCACGGGGACGCTCGAGCTGGTCCGCGCCGCGGAGGGAGTGCGTGACCAGGTCGACTACCTCGGTGCCGGCCCCTTCCGGCGCACCCCCACGAAGGACTCCGGCCGGCCGCCGCTCGGGGTCGAGGGGTACCTCCCGCTGGTCGCCGCCTCGTCCCTGCCGATCGTGGCGATCGGTGACGTCACCCCTGCCGATGCCGCCGCTCTCGCGCGCACCGGGGTGGCGGGTGTGGCCGTGGTCCGCGCGGTCATGGGTGCCCCGGATCCGCAGGCCGTGGTGGCCGAGGTCCTCGCCGGCCTCGCGGTGAGCTGAGGCCCTTGCGGCCCTGCCGGTCGCAGGAGCGGTCGCAGGCAGGCCGATGCCCCGGAGCACACGACGGTGCGCCGGGCCCGGCACGGAGCGTGGGCCGTTCGGTCAGAAGGGTGGTGGGCCCAGGTCTCCCCAGGGTTCCGGGGGCTTCTCGGGCTCCTGCGGTGGCGGGTGGTGTCCGCCTCGCAGCAAGGGTGGTTCCCAGGCGAAGTACTCGGGACGCGGATCCTCCGCGATCTCCGTCGGTTGCTCGGGAGGGAGCACCTGACCTGGACTGCTGGATCCCGGGAGTTCGGGGCCAGCCGATCCGGGTTCTGTCGGCACCGAAACGGTGACCGGCTCCCCGGCATGGGTGCCGCGCAGGAAGCAGGTCCAGGCGCGTGCGAGGTCCTGGGCGATCTGGAGGCTCGCGGTGTCGAGATCATCGATCACGGTCACGACATCGCCGTCGCGACCGACGACCCAGCGGGTGCGTCCGGGCTCGGTGACGGCGGTGGGCAGCCGGGTGGGGTCCAGCAGGCCGGCCGTCTTGTCGAGGTGGTGCTGCCAGCACAGCAGGTGGAGGTTCTCGATCTCGGTGAGGGCTCCCGCGTCAGGCGTGCCGCGCCGGCATTCTTCGATGTGATCGCATTCGGAGGCCCAGGAGGTGGGCCGGGTGCATCCCGGCACCGCACACAGGCTGTTGCGCATCCGAAGATGCTCGAGCATCGCCGTCGAGGGCAGGTACCTCGTCGCCGCCAGCGGCAGGAAAGCACCACTGGTGGGATCGGTCAGCACGCGGTACCAGGCACCGGTGCTGCCGGCGAGGGAACGGGCCATCGACGGCGGCAACGGGATGGTGCCCTCCAGACTGCCCGGCTCATCCGAAGCACCCAGCAGCGTGAGCGCAGGAACGGTGATGTTCAGCCGGAACCGCTCGGTGGGGATCTGGACTCCGTCGACGTCCAGCGTCGCCGAGCTCATCAGCGCGAAGCGCAGCTGGGTCAGGGGCGTGGCCTTCCCGAGGCCAGGACGAGACCGTCCGGGTCATGCGGAATGGGGGTGCCCTCCCGCAGGGCGGTGCGCTGGGCGGTCTGGACCGCGCGAGCGGACTCGTCCAACTGCTTCCACTGCGCGAGGATGTCGGGGATCGGACCGCTGATCTGCACGGTCCCCATCCCCGGCTCGTTGCTGGGCAGGAGCTCGACACTGCGAGTGAGACCGTCGAGAGGATCAGGCCGCTCCTCGCGCTGCTCGAGCAGGGCGATGAGCTTCTTCAGCAGGGTGAAGAAACGTTCCGGACTGATATCCGGGGACCAGGACGCGACAGCGACATCCAGATTCCTGCGAGAATCATCCGTCAAAGAGCGTGAGGATTTCAGCATCTTCTGGAACCAGGTCGACGGCAGAACCCCGGACTCCAAAGCTGCGAGGCAGCGCGGGAACAGGTGCACCGCCTGATAAGCATCGCGGAGATACCAGCCAGCAGCACCGGTGGTCACTCGCAGAGCGAGGGCGGCACGCGTGGCGTCCACGGAATCGACCTCGGTGACCTCCTCGTACTCCCCGTCGTGCTCGTAGAGCTCGGCCAGGGCCCGATGCTTCTCCGCCAGGCAGCGGGCCTCCTGCTTCTCCGCATCCCAGACGCGCTGGGTCGCGGCGCTGAGCTGGGGATCATCCATGCTGCGGCCGCGCAGGGGAAGGTCCTCGCGGGTGAGCTCCTGACGCGCATCGACGTTCCGCAGCCGCGGCGGCAGGGACGCCAGGAACGCCGCTTCAGCAGCCTCATCGCGGCCGTCCGCGTCGAACGGCGACGGCGGTCCCTCGATCGCGCTCATGCCCCATCACCCCCTCGACTACCTCGCGTCGGCCCGCTGTCCGAGCGAACCACGAGCGACGGGCTCCGATGCCCATCCGACACCCCGATTCTATCGAGACACCCCGACACTCGACAGGGATCGCGCCGATTGTGGATAACGGGAATCGCATTGATTGTGGACAACTACCTGACGCCATTCGGAGACGCCCTCAGTGGAGCCTCGAAAAAGATCTTTCCTCCCCACAGGATGGTTATCCATAATGCACAGGTCGCGGCGGGGAGACGAGAGGGAGCGGCGCGGCGAACCGCACGCTGGAGAGACGAGGTCGCGAGGCGCGGCGACCCGCGCGGCGGGGAGACGAGAGGGCGCGACGCGGCGACCCGCGTGGTGGGGAGACAAGAGGGCGCGACGCGGCGGCCCGCAGGGCAGCTACAGGTACTGCTCCGCCCAGGCGCTGATGATCCGGGCGGCACGCTCGGCCTGGCCGTCCGCGGTGAGGAGGTGATCGGAGCCCTCGAGGGCGATGAAGCTGCGGGGATGCACGGCGGCGCGGAAGATCTCGCTCGCGTTGTCGATGCTGACCGTGGCGTCGGTCGGGGAGTGCATGACCAGCAGCGGCCGATCCAGCGTGTGCACCCGGGCGATCAGCTCGGCACCGCGCACGTCCTGGACGAAGTCCCGTTTCAGGGTCATCTCCCGCCCGCCGACCAGCCAGGGCGCGGTCCCCTCCGCCATCACCCGGTCCACCACGGAGTCGTAGTGGCGCTCGACCTCGGCCGGCTCCGCAGGAGCGCCGATCGTCACCACGGCCTTGACGCTCGGGATCCGCTGAGCGGCGACGATGGCCGCGGCTCCGCCCCAGGAATGGCCGATGAGGAGGGTCGGAGGGGTGCCGCGCTCGGCGAGGAACTCCGCGGCGCGCACCGTGTCATCCACCTTCACCGTGAAGGAGCCGTCGCCCCATTCCCCCTCGGACTCGCCGAGCCCGAGGCAGTCGAAGCGGAGCATCCCGATGCCCTGGGCCGCCAGCCCGCGGGCGATCCGGAACGCTGCCGGGGAGTCCTTGCCCAGGGTGAATCCGTGCACCAGCACTCCCCAGCCGCGGGCACTCTCCTCGGGCACGTCCAGCACGCCCGCGAGGTCGGGGCCCAGCGAGCTCGGGAATCGGACCTCATCACTCATCGCACAGCACCTCTTCTGCGTCCCGCTGCCCTCGCAGCGCCGGGCGGGCCCGGGAAGGTCCGGGAGGGTCCGGAGAGTCCGGAAGGGAAAGGGAGCTCCCGCACCTCAGCATCGCCTCAGTATGACGCCCGTCCGGATTCGTCGTGCTCCGTCGGCCCCCACTGGGCCGCGAGTGCCTCCGAGCCGCGCGCGAGCAGCGAGACATCGGCTCCGACCAGCAGGAAGTCGACGCCGTCCTCGACGTAGCCGCGGGCGACGGCGGGGTCGAAGGCGTTGACGCCCGCGGGGACCCCCGCGGCTCCGGCCGCCGCGATGCAGCGGCGCACGGCGGCGACCACGTCGGGATGGGACTGCTGGCCGAGCAGTCCCATCGAGGCGGAGAGGTCGGAGGGGCCCACGAAGATCCCGTCGATCCCGTCGACCGCGAGGATCTCCTCGATGTTCTCCACCGCCTCGGCGGACTCGATCTGCACGAACAGCGCCACATGCTGGGCGGCATCGCCCAGATAGCCCTCCACCCGGTTCCAGCGGGCCGAGCGCGACAGCGCCGAGCCCACCCCGCGGCGCCCCCGCGGCGGGTAGTGCACGGCCTCGACCATCGCCCGGGCCTGCTCGGCGGTGGAGACCATCGGCACCAGCAGGTTCTGGGCACCGAGGTCGAGCACCTGCTTGATGATGACCGTGTCCCCGACGGGGATCCGCACCATCGGGGTGATCGGGTAGGCGGCGATCGCCTGCAGCTGGGCGAGCAGCGAGCTCAGGGTGACCGGGGAGTGCTCCATGTCCAGCAGCAGCCAGTCCAGGCCGGAGCCGGCGGCGATCTCGGCGGCCACCGGGCTGCCGCTGCACAGCCACATCCCGGCCAGCGGGCGGGACTGCGCAGCCCCGCGCTGCTCCCTCGTCCCGCGCTGCTGTGCGAGGTCCTCGCGGAAGGTCTTCCTCAGGTGAAGCGGCATGAGATGCTCCCCAGTTCTCCGTAGTCGGCCAGGACGGTGTCCCCGCGCTCGATCCATACCGGGCGGGTGAAGGAGCCGGAGAGGATGATCTCCCCGGCCTCGAGCCGCTCGCCGTGCTGGGCGAGCTTGTTCGCCAGCCAGGCGACGCCGCGGCCCGGGTGGCCGAGCACCCCGGCGGCGACCCCGGTCTCCTCGATGGTCTCGTTGCGGTGCAGCAGCGCGGAGGCCCAGCGCAGGTCCCTGTCGTGCGGTCGCACCGGGTTCCCGCCCAGCACCATCGCCCCGTAGGCGGCGTTGTCGGCGATGGTGTCCACGATGGTGCGACCCTCGAGTTCGACGTGCGCGTCGAGCACCTCGAGGGCGGGGGTGACGTACTCCGTCGCCCGCAGCACGTCGAAGAGCGTGCATCCCGGTCCCTCCAGCGGCGCTGAGAGCACGAAGGCGAGCTCGACCTCGATGCGCACGTTGGTGAAGCGGTCGAACTCGAGCACCGACCCCGTGTCCACCACGGTGTCGTCGAACATGACCCCGTAGTCCGGTTCGGTGATGCCGGTCGCGGCCTGCATCGCCTTCGAGGTCAGGCCGATCTTGCGGCCCACGAGACGTCGCCCGCGGGCGAGCTCGCGGTCCCGCCAGCGGCCCTGGATCGCGTAGGAGTCCTCGATCGTGGCCTCGGGGTGGCGCGCCGTGATCCGCGGGATCAGGGTGCGGGTGCGTCCGGCCTCGGCGAGCTCGTCCGCCAGGGCGTCCAGGGTGGTCTCCGGGAGCGTCATATCCTCAGCCTCTCAGAGCTGGTGGCCCAGCTTGTACTCGCCCTGCTTCCATTCGGGCAGCTCCTCCGCCGCATCACCCTCGCGGGTGAAGGAGAAGCCGTCGGCGCCGATGGTCTGGGCCATCTCCGAGGCGTCGGTGCGCTCCAGGACGGGCTGGGGGTTGCCGTCGAGGTCCAGGACCAGTGAGGCGTCGGTGTACCAGGAGGGGACCACCGGGGTGCCCCACCAGTCGCGACGCTGGTTGTCGTGGACGTCCCAGGTCACCACGGGGTTGTCGGGGTCGCCGGTGTAGTAGTCCTGGGTGTAGATCTCCACCCGGTGGCCGTCGGGGTCACGCAGGTAGAGGTAGAAGGCGTTGGAGACGCCGTGACGGCCGGGGCCGCGCTCGATGGCATCGCTCCGGCGCAGCGCACCGAGCTTGTCGCAGATGGCGAGGATGTTGTGCTTCTCGTGGGTGGCGAAGGCGACGTGGTGCATCCGCGGGCCGTCGCCGCCGGTCATGGCGGTGTCGTGCACGGTGGGCTTGCGCCGCATCCAGGCGGCGTAGGTGGTGCCGGCCTGGTCCTGGATGTCCTCGGTGACCCGGAAGCCGAGGTCCTCCATGTACGCGACCGCCTTCGGCACGTCGGGGGTGACCTGGTTGAAGTGGTCCAGGCGCACCAGCGCCCCGGGGCCCTGCAGGTCATAGCGCCAGGCCAGGCGCTCCACGTGCTCGACGTCGAAGAAGAACTCGTAGGGGAAGCCCAGCGGGTCCTGGACCCGCACCGAGTCGCCGATGCCCTTGGTGAAGCCCTCCGGGCGGCGTTCGACGCGGCAGCCCAGCTCCTCGTAGAAGGCGACGGCGACGTCCAGCTCCTCGGGAGAGCGGACCCGGTAGGAGAAGGCGGCGACGGCGGCCACGTCCCCCTGGCGCAGCACCAGGTTGTGGTGGATGAACTCCTCGAAGCTGCGCAGGTGGACGGTGGAGTCGTCCTCCTCGGTGACCACCAGGCCCAGCACGTCCACGTAGAAGTCACGGGAGACGGCCAGGTCGGTGACCACGAGCTCCATGTAGGCGCAGCGCAGGATGTCCGGCGGCGGGGACTTCGGGGTGGGGATCCGGTCGGTGGCGGTGGGGGTCGACGGGGTGGTCATGGTGGCGTCCTTGCCTCTCAGAAGCGGGTGGGTCGGTGCGAGGTCAGTCGGCCTTGCCGAAGACGGGGTTGTGGACCTCGCCGAGGTTGATGTGCACGGCCTGCTGGTCGGTGTAGAAGTCGATCGAGCGGTAGCCGCCCTCGTGACCCAGACCGGAGGCCTTCACCCCGCCGAAGGGGGTGCGCAGGTCGCGCACGTTGTTGGAGTTCAGCCAGACCATGCCGGCCTCGACGTTCTGCGCGAAGTTGTGCGACCGCTTGAGGTCGTTGGTCCAGATGTAGGCGGCGAGCCCGTACTTGGTATTGTTCGCCAGCTCGAGCGCCTCCTCGTCGGTGTCGAAGGGGGTGATCGCCACCACCGGGCCGAAGATCTCCTCCTGGAAGATCCGGGCGTCCGGGGCGACGTCGGCGAAGACGGTGGGCCGCACGAAGTTGCCCTCGGGGAACTCCTCGGGGCGGCCACCGCCGGCGGTCAGGCGGGCCTCCTGCTTCCCGAGCTCCACGTAGCTCATGACCTTCTCGTAGTGCTCGGGGTGCACGATCGCGCCCACCTCGGTGGCCGGGTCCTCGGGCAGGCCCACCTTCACGCGGTCGGCCTGGGCGGAGTAGCGCTCGACGAACTCGTCGTAGATGCTGCGCTCCACCAGGATCCGCGAGCCGGCGGTGCAGCGCTCCCCGTTCAGGGAGAAGACCCCGAAGACGGTCGCGTCGATGGCGGCGTCGAGGTCCGCATCGGCGAAGACGATGGCCGGGGACTTGCCGCCGAGCTCCATCGAGAGGCCCTTCAGCCAGGGCGCGGCGTTGGCGAAGATGAGCTTGCCGGTGCCGGACTCGCCGGTGAAGGAGATCAGCGGGACGTCGGGATGCTTGACCAGCGAGTCGCCGGCGTATCCCTCCTCGCCGAAGCCGTGGACGATGTTGACCACGCCCGCCGGGACCCCGGCCTCCTCGAAGATGCCGGGCCACAGCGAGGCCGACAGCGGCGTGAACTCGGCGGGCTTGAGCACCAGGGTGTTGCCGGTGGCGAGCGCGGGCGCGAGCTTCCAGGACTCCAGCATGAACGGGGTGTTCCACGGCGTGATCAGGCCCGCGACGCCGATCGGCTTGCGGTTGACGTAGTTGGCCTGCCGGCCGGGCACCTTGAAGGCGTCGTCGTGCTGGGCCACGATCAGGTCCGCGAAGAAGCGGAAGTTCTCGGCGGCGCGGCGCGCCTGGCCGAGGGCCTGGGTGATCGGCAGTCCGGTGTCGAAGCACTCCATCGCGGCGAGCTCCTCGCCGCGGGACTCGACGACGTCGGCGATCCGGTTCAGGATCCGCGAGCGCTCGCGGGGCAGCATCTGCGGCCAGGGGCCGGTCTCGAAGGCGTCCTTCGCGGCGGTGACGGCGGCGTCGATGTCGGCGACCTTGCCGGAGGCCGCCTGCAGGTAGGGCTGGTTGGAGACCGGGTCGAGCACGTCGAAGGTGTCGCCGTCGAGGGAGTCGACGTGCGCGCCGCCGATGAAGTGCTGGATCTTCGAGGGCAGGTTCGCGGGCTTGGTGGCGGCGGGGATGGCCATGATGCTCCTTGCTCGGTGGGTGGTGTCGGGGTCGGGTGCGGGGGCCGACGGGGTCACGGCGTCGACGGCGAGGTCGGGGCGCCGGGCTCCCCCAGGTCGAGGTAGGCGGACAGGGTGCGGCCCCGGTGCATGCGGCAGGCGTGCTCGACGCCGTCCGGTGCGGCCCCGGCTTCGATGAGGCCGAGGATGTGCTCGTGCTCGCGGACGGACTCCGGGGCACGGCCCGGGATGAAGGTGAAGGTGGAGTCCCGCAGGTGGCCCAGCCGGGACCATTCGGCCTCGGTGAGGTCCACCAGGTGCTGGTTGGGGCAGGCCCGGTAGAGCAGGGCGTGGAACTGCTGGTTCAGCGCCGTGAACATGTGCGCGTCGAAGTGCTCCAGGCTGCCCCGCATCACCTCGTTGAGCTCGCGGGCCCGGCGCAGGGTCGCGGCGTCGAGGTGGGCGGCGGCGCGGCTGATCGCGGCGGATTCGAGCACGGCCAGGGCGTCCATCGCCTCCTCGTAGCCGGTGCGGTCGATCATGCCGACGCGGGCGCCGATGTTGCGCTCGAACACCACCAGGCCCTCGGCCTCGAGCCGGCGCACCGCCTCGCGGACCGGGACCACGCTCATGCCGAGCTCCTTCCCGATCGCGGAGAGCACCAGGCGGTAGCCCGGGGTGAACTCCTGGCGCAGGATCCGCTCCCGCAGCCAGTCGTAGGCCTGCTGAGACTTGCTCACCGTCGGGGCGGTGGCCCGCTCGCTCAGCGCTCGCGTCGCCATGCCGCGTACCGCGCCTTCCAGGCCTCGTTCATCGGGAACAGCCCCTCGATCGCCTCGCCCTCGGCGATGCGCGCGGCGATCCACTCATCGCGCTCCTCGTTCTCGAGGGTCGCCTCGACGATCTCGTCGAGCACGGCCGGGGGGATGACGACCAGTCCGTCGGAGTCGCCGACGATCACGTCTCCCGGCAGCACGGTCGCGCCGCCGCAGGCGACGGCCACGTCACGGTCCCAGGGGACGTGCCTGCGGCCCAGCACGGAGGGGTGGGCCCCGGCGGAGAAGGCGGTCAGGCCGATCTCGGCGACCGCCTCGTAGTCGCGGATGGCGCCATCGGTGACGACCCCGGCGGCGCCGCGGTGCAGGGCGCGCAGCGCGAGGATGTCGCCGAGGGTGCCGGCGCCGGCGTCGCCGCGGGCCTCGATGACGATGACCTCGCCCTCGCCGACGCTGTCGAAGACCTGCTTCTGGGTGTTGAACCCGCCGCCGTGGGCGGTGAACAGGTCCTCGCGGGCGGGGACGAAGCGGAGGGTCGTCGCGGTGCCGATGAGCTTGCGCTCGGGATGCATCGGGCGGAGCCCGTCCAGGAGGCAGTGGTGCAGGCCGCGCTTGCGCAGGGCGGCGCTGAGCCCGGCGACCGGGGCCGCCTCCAGCTTCTCCCGCTGGGCGGGGCTGAGCACGAAGCGCTCGCGGCCGCCGGCGGCGGCGGCATCGGCCTCCCCCACGACCGGGGGCAGACCGGCGGCCTCGCGGGAGCCCCAGGCCTCCTCCCGCTGGGTGTCGTCGACCGCGGGCAGCGAGCCGAGCGCGGGATCGAAGGGCACGTGGCTCTGCGCGATGGTGGTGCGCAGGCGGCCCGAGGTGGGGGCGCCGGGAGCGGTGGGGGCGTCGACCTCCACCTCCACCATGGTGCCGGGGCCGACGACGGAGGAGCCGGCCGGGGTGCCGGTGAGGATCACGTCGCCGCGCTCGAGGGTGAGGTGCTGGGAGAGGTCCGCGACGAACTGGGCCAGCGGGAAGAGCAGGGTATCGGTGGTGTCCTCCTGCGCGAGCTCGCCGTCGACCCAGGTGCGCACGCGCAGGGCGGCGGGGTCGAGGGTGCGGGCATCCAGCAGCTCCGGCCCGAGCGGGGTGAAGCCGTCCACGCCCTTGTTGCGCAGGTTCGAGCCCTTGTCGTTGCTGCGCAGGTCGTAGACCCCGAAGTCGTTGGCGGCGGTCACCCAGCCCACGTGGTCCCAGGCCTGCGCGAGGCTCACGTGGCGGGCGGGGGTGCCGATCACGAGAGCGATCTCGCCCTCGAAGGCGAGCAGCTCGGTGCCGGCGGGGCGCTCCAGGGTGCCCCCGGTGCCGGCCACGGAGCTGCCGGGCTTGAGGAAGTAGGAGGGGGCGGCGGGGCGGCGGCCGCGCTGATCGGCGCGCGAGGCGTAGGCCAGGTGCACCGCGATGATCTTCCCGGGGTGCACCGGCAGGGCGGCGAACCGGCGGTCGGCGGGGTCGAGAGGGTGGGTCATCATGCTCCTCGCTGGCGACGTTGCTCTTGCGGAATATTTGAAAGCGTATACGATGTTCCCCATCGCGGCAAGGGCCCGGGGGTCAGCCCCCCCCCTTCCCACCGGAGCTCCCGCCGCTCCGCACCGCACGAGACATCGTCGTCTGAGGTTCCTGGAGACCAGCAATGCAGAGCACCGACCCCCGTCCCCCCGGCACCCCCTCCTCCGGCCACGGCAGTGCGTCACCGGCCGAGCGCACCACCACCGCCGCCGAGCGGCGCCGCGTCACCATGGCGACCGTCATCGGCACCACGGTCGAGTGGTACGACTACTTCATCTACGCCTCCGCCGTGGGCATCGTCTTCGGCGAGCTCTTCTTCTCCGGGCTCGGCGAGAACTCGGTGATCCTCGGCTTCGCCACCGTGGGCGTGAGCTTCCTGTTCCGCCCGCTGGGCGCCTTCCTCGCCGGCCACTACGGCGACAGGATCGGGCGCAAGGCGATCCTGATGATCACGCTGATCCTGATGGGCGCGGGCACCGCGCTGATCGGCCTGCTGCCCACCTACGACTCGATCGGCATCGCGGCCCCCATCATCCTGGTGGTCCTCCGCTGCATCCAGGGCATCTCCGCCGGTGGCGAATGGGGCGGAGCCGCCCTGCTCTCCGTCGAGCACGCCCCCGTCACCAAGCGCGGGATCATGGGCTCCGCACCGCAGATCGGGGTGCCGCTGGGGCTGCTGGCCGCCTCCGGCGTGATGGCCCTGATGACCCAGATCGCCCCGGGAGAGGCCTTCCTGGCCTGGGGCTGGCGGGTGCCGTTCCTGCTCTCGGTGGTGCTGATCGCGGTGGGCTACTACGTGCGCCGCAACGTCGAGGAGAGCCCGGTCTTCGCCGAGATCGCCGAGCGCAAGCAGGAGACGAAGACCCCGATCGTCGTGCTGTTCCAGAAGTACGGCCTGGTGGTGCTCGTCGCCGCCCTGGTGTTCGCCGGCAACAATGCGGTGGGCTACATGACCACCGGCGGCTTCATCCAGCGCTACACCACCGACCCCGAGGGGCCGATCGGACTGGAGGCCGGCCCGGTGCTGTGGATCGTCACCGCCTCGGCCGTGTTCTGGCTGTTCTCGACCCTCGCCGCCGGGGCGATCTGCGACCGGCTGGGCCGCCGCACCACGTACATCCTGGGCTGGGTGCTGCTCGGCATCGGGGTGCTGGCCCTGTTCCCGCTGGTGAACCAGGCCTCCCTGGGCGGCCTCTTCGTGGCCCTGGCCTTCCTGAGCATCGGGCTGGGCTTCACCTACGGCCCGCAGGCGGCGCTGTACACCGAGCTGTTCCCGGCCTCGGTGCGCTTCTCCGGGGTCTCGATCTCCTACGCCCTGGGCTCGATCGTCGGCGGCGCCTTCGCCCCCACCATCGCGGCCGCGCTGGTCTCCGCGACCGGCTCGACCGAGTCCGTGACCCTCTACCTGCTGGGTATGGTGATCATCGGCCTGGTGGCCACCCTGGTGCTGCGGGATCGCAGCGGGATCCCGCTGGGCCCCGAGCACGAGGCCGAGCAGCGGGTCAATCCGCTCCGCGGCTCCTCCACCGCGGTGCCGGTGCTGGACTGACCCTCCCCGGCGACGGCGCCGGCGAGACCGTCAGCGCCGCCCGCCGGCACCGCCTTGACCATCCGATGTCGTATACGACCCGTGCGGGACGTGTCGGCCCCACTCCCCCTCCACGTCACTCTCCAGCTCCAGGAAGGGCAGAACGATGCAGTTCCACCACCACGGGTACCTCTCGACCGAGCCGCGGGTCGCCGCGGCCGCCGGCACCGGGACGGACCGCCCCGATGAGCTCCCCGACACCATGGACGTGCTGATCGTCGGCTCCGGACCGGCCGGCGTGATCGCCGCCGCACAGCTCTCCCAGTACCCGGACGTCCACACCCGCCTCATCGAGCGCCGCCCGGGCCGGCTCGAGCTCGGCCAGGCCGACGGCATCCAGGCCCGCAGCGTGGAGACCTTCCAGGCCTTCGGCTTCGCCGAGCGGATCACCGCCGAGGCCTACCGGATCACCGAGATGAACTTCTGGGCCCCGGATCCGGAGCACCCGCAGAACATCATCCGCACCTCCCGCACCGATGACGACGTCCGCGGTGTCAGCGAGTTCCCGCATCTGATCGTCAATCAGGCACGGGTGCTGGACTACTACCTCGAGGCCGCCCAGCGCGGCCCGGCCCGCATCGAACCCGACTACGGCTGGGAGTTCACCGGCGAGCTCACCGTCACCGAGGGCGCGGAGCACCCGGTCGCGGTGACCCTGCGCCGCACGGCGGGGCCGGACGAGGGCGCCGAACGGACCGTGCGCGCGAAGTACGTCTACGGCTGCGACGGCGCCCACTCACGGGTGCGCAAGGCGCTGGGCTGCACCATGGACGGCGACAAGGCGCTGCACGCCTGGGGAGTCATGGACGTCCTGTACGACACGGACTTCCCCGACATCCGCACCAAGTGCGCGATCCAGTCCCACGACGGCGGCAGCATCCTGCTGATCCCCCGCGAGGGCGGCTATCTGATCCGGCTGTACGTGGATCTCGGCACGGTCGCGGAGGACGACGGCGGCCAGGTGCGCCGGACACCGATGGAGACCGTGGTCGCGAAGGCCAACGAGATCCTCCACCCGTACACGATCGAGGTGCGGGACGTGGCCTGGAGCAGCATCTACGAGGTGGGCCACCGCCTCACGGACCGCTTCGACGACGTGCTGCCGAGGGACCGCGGCACCCGCACCCCGCGGGTGTTCATCGCGGGCGACGCCTGCCACACCCACTCCGCCAAGGCCGGGCAGGGCATGAACGTGTCCATGCAGGACGGCTTCAACCTGGCCTGGAAGCTGGGGCAGGTGCTCACCGGGCGCAGCCCCGCCTCGCTGCTGGACACCTACTCCGCCGAGCGCCAGGTGGTCGCGAAGGACCTCATCGACTTCGACCGCGAGTGGTCCTCGCTGATGGCGAAGAAGCCCGAGGAGCTCGGCTCCCCGGACGAGGTCGCGGAGTACTACGTGCGCACCAGCGAGTTCCCGGCCGGCTTCATGACCGAGTACGCCGACTCGATGATCACCCGCGAGGGGACCGGCCAGGAGCTCGCCACCGGGTACCCGATCGGCAAGCGGTTCAAGTCCGAACGCGTGGTGCGCGTCAGCGACGCCAACCCCGTCCACCTCGGGCACCATGCGCGGGCCGACGGCCGCTGGCGCCTGTACGCCTTCGCCGACCCCGCCGCCCCGTCGGCGGCCGACTCCCCGCTGCGCCGCTGGGCGCAGTGGATGCTGGAGGCCCCCGACTCCCCCGTCGCCGTGCACACGCCGGCGGGGGCCGACCTCGATGCGCTGTTCGACATCAAGGTGATCTTTCAGCAGGGGCACCACGAGTTCGAGGTCACCGACGCCCCGGAGATCTTCCGCTCGCGCAGCGGGCCGTTCCAGCTCACCGACTACGAGCGGGTCTATGCCACCGACCGTCGGGACCCCGAGCTCTTCGACCCGGTGGACATCTTCACCACCCGCGGCATCTCGCGCGAGGGCGCCGTGGTGGTGGTGCGCCCCGACCAGTACGTCGCCGGGATCTTCCCCTTGACCGACACCGCAGGACTGGCAGAGTTCTTCCAGGGGCACCTGCTGCCGGCCGACGACACCGCTGCGGCGTCCTGACCACCCCCATCCGACACCGCCGACGATCTCGCGAGGAGAGCCATGACTGAGAACCACGAGCAGGAGCTGCTGGCCGCCGTCCCCCAGGAGCTGTTCATCGACGGGCGCTGGCGCGCCGCGGAGGGCGGGGAGACCCTGGAGGTCCGCGATCCCGCCACCGGCGAGGTGATCCGCACCATCGCCTCCGCCTCCAGCGCCGACGCGCAGGCCGCGATGGACGCGGCGGCGGAGGCCTTCCCCGCCTGGGCCCGGACCCCGGCCCGGGAGCGGGGCGAGCTGCTGCGGCGGGCCTTCGACCTGCTCACCGAGCGCGCCGAGGAGTTCGCGCTGCTGATGACGCTGGAGATGGGCAAGCCACTGGCAGAGTCCCGCGGCGAGGTGACGTACGGCGCCGAGTTCCTGCGCTGGTTCAGCGAGGAGGCGGTGCGGGTCCAGGGCCGCTACGGCGCGGTCCCCGAGGGCACCGGGCGGGCGATCGTCACCCAGCACCCGGTGGGGCCCTGCTTCCTGATCACCCCGTGGAACTTCCCGCTGGCGATGGCGACCCGCAAGATCGCCCCGGCGCTCGCGGCCGGCTGCACGGTGATCATCAAACCGGCGCAGCTGACCCCGCTGACCACCCTCGCGTTCGTGAAGCTGCTGGAGGAGGCGGGGCTGCCGGCAGGCGTGGTCAACGTGGTCACCTCCCGCTCCTCCCGCGCCGTCTCCGAGCCGATCCTCGCCGATCCGCGGCTGCGCAAGCTCTCCTTCACCGGCTCCACCGAGGTGGGGCAGAAGCTGCTGTCCCAGGCGGCACCGGGCGTGCTGCGCACCTCGATGGAGCTGGGCGGCAACGCCCCGTTCGTGATCTTCGAGGACGCGGATCTGGACGCCGCGGTCGAGGGCGCGATGCTCGCGAAGTTCCGCAACATCGGCCAGGCCTGCACCGCCGCGAACCGCTTCATCGTCCACCGCTCGCTGGCCGACGAGTTCGCCCGCCGGGTCACCGAGCGGGTCGAGGACTTCGGCATGGGCCGCGGCACCGAGGAGGGCGTGACCATCGGCCCGCTGATCGACGAGGACGCGGTCCAGAAGGCCGGCACGCTGGTCTCCGACGCGGTCGATCGCGGCGCGACCCTCACCACCGGCGGGAAGAGGGTCGAGGGCGAGGGCACCTTCTTCGAGGCCACGGTGCTCACGGACGTGCCCGAGGGCAGCGAGCTGCTGCGGGAGGAGATCTTCGGGCCGGTGCTCGCGATCGTCCCCTTCGACACCGAGGAGGAAGCCGTGCGCCTGGCGAACGGCACCGAGTTCGGGCTGGTCTCCTACGTCTATACGCAGGACCTCGCCCGGGGGCAGCGGATGATCGAGCTGCTGGAGGCCGGGATGCTGGGCCTGAACATGGGCGTGGTCTCCAACGCCGCGGCGCCGTTCGGCGGCTGGAAGATGTCGGGCCTGGGCCGCGAGGGCGGCGCGGAGGGCATCCACGAGTACCTGCAGTCGAAGTACACGCTGACGCCTAATCCTTTCTGAGCCAGGGCACGGCGGCGCCGCCACCCCAGGCACCGCGGCGCCGCCCTACCCCCGGCACGGCGGCGCCGCCACCAGAAACCTGCCGTATACGAGCTCCGAACGCCTCTGCAGCGTTCTGACCTCACTGACAGCGGATTTCTGGTGGCGTAGCGTGCGGATATGGCCACCGATGCGCAGTCCCCGTCCACCGACTCCGTTCCCGCTGATCTCACCGCCGACGTCGTCGTGCTCGGCGGCGGCCCCGTCGGCGAGAACGTCGCCCAGTACGCGATCGAGGGCACCGACCTCACCGCGGTGATCGTCGAGTCCGAGCTGCTGGGCGGCGAATGCTCCTACTTCGCGTGCATACCGTCCAAGGCGCTGCTGCGGCCGCTCGCCGTCGCGGACACCGCCGCCCACCTGCCGGGGATCACCACCCCGGAGGTCGACCGCGAGGCGCTGCTGGCCCGGCGCGACAGCTGGGTCTCCCACTACGACGATGCCGGCCAGGTGCAGTGGGCCGAGGGCGCGGGCATGCAGGTGGTGCGCGGGCACGGCCGGATCGTCGGCGAGCGGGAGGTGCTGGTGGAGCCGGCCGACGCACCGGGCGGCCCCAGCCCCGCCGACCTCGCCGACGGCACCTCCGCAGGACCCCCGGCCTCGTCGATGCCGAGCACCCCCGCGGCCCCCACCCGGATCCGTGCCCGCCGCGCGGTGGTGATCGCCTCCGGCTCCGAGGCCGTGGTGCCCGGACCGCTGCAGGAGCTGGCGCCATGGACCTCCCGGGATGCGACCGGGGTGCGCGAGGTGCCGGAGGAGCTGGTGATCGTCGGCGGCGGCGTGGTCGCGGTCGAGGCCGCGACCTGGATGGCGGGGCTCGGCTCCCGGGTGCGGCTGCTGGTGCGCGGCACCTCCCTGCTGACCGGCTTCGAGCCCTTCGCCGGCACACAGGTGCGGGATGCGCTGCGCGCTCTCGGGGTGGACGTCCAGTTCGGAGCCTCGGTCCTCAGCGGCGAACGCGAAGGTGCACGGAGGACCGGGCTCGGCCGGCTCCACGGCGGCCGGGTCACGCTGCAGGTCGAGGACGCCGGCGGGCGCCGGGAGGTGAGCGCCGACGAGGTGCTCGCCGCGACCGGTCGTCGGCCCCGGCTGGCGGAGGTGGGCCTGGAGGCGGTCGGACTCACTGCCCAGGACGTCACCGGCGCCGAGACCACCACCTCCGATGATGCCACCGGGGCCCCGCTGCCCCAGTGGCTGCAGGTGGTGGGCGATGCCAGCGGGGACGTGCCGCTGACCCACTGGGGCAAGTACCGCTCTCGTGTGATCGGGCAGGCGATCCGTGCCGGCGCGACCGGTGAGGCGCTCGAACCGGTGCCCGAGCGGGTGCCGGTCCCCCAGGTGGTGTTCACCGATCCGCAGGTCACCAGTGTCGGGCTCACCGAGGCGGCGGCCCGCGCGGCGGGCCATGACGTGGTCACGGCGCAGGTGCCCTTCGGCGAGGCGGCCGGCTCGGCGCTGTTGCGGGCCGATGTCACCGGCACTGCTCAGCTGGTGGTCGACCGGGCGGCACGGACGCTGCTCGGTGCCACCTTCGTGGGTCCCGACGCCTCCGAGATGCTCCATGCCGCGACCATCGCGATCGTCGGCCAGGTGCCGGTGTCCGCGCTGCGGCACGCGGTGCCGAGCTTCCCCGCCGCCTCCGAGCTGTGGCTGCGGCTGCTGGAGGAGCTGCCGCGGGAGCTGCGGGGCGCCTGAGCCCGGGCGGAGACCGGGCCTCCTCCCTTCGGAGGAGATGACAGCTGGCACTGGTCGCGGCGGCGGAGGATCGGCTGGAATGGGGTGGTGCCGCGATCCTGCGGTCTCGCCTCGTCCCCTCTCAGGAGATCCATGTTCACGCGACTGCAGCGTTCCCGTCGGCTCCGCCGGGCGAAGCCCGGGGACGGCAGCGCGCTGAAGGATCTGCGCTGGTGGCAGCTGCTCACCCGCACCCAGTTCTTCCTGGATCCGGCCGAGCAGGAGGGGCGCACCTCGCAGTACTGCATCGACGTGCGCTACCTCGCCGCCGACCTCGAGGGCGGCACGCTCGCCGAGGGCTCCCGGCACGCGCCGGTCGCGCTGTACCGCGACGGCACCCAGCTGCACATCGCGAACCCGCCGGTGGCCTTCACCGTGCCGGGCGGGGCGATCGAGGTCGCGACCAGCATGTACGGTCTGACCCGCATGCATCATGTGCCCGACGGCGGGCAGCCGCGGGCGCTGCGCCCTCACCCGCGCTCCCTGGAGGGCCGACGGGCCCGCGTCGGCAGGCACCACCCGCGCGCGAGCAGGGCGATCGGCGTGGCCGCGGTCCTCGTGCTGCTGGCGGGCCTGGTGGTGATGCTCCCGCAGCTCGCCGAGATGATCACCACCGTGGAGGTCGTCGCGGAGCGGGTCGGGACGTTCACCTCCCCGATCCAGCTGCCCGTCGGGGCCAATACCGCGCTGCTGATCGCGGGGGTGCTGGCGGCGACCGAGCGTGCGCTGACCCTGCGCAACCACTGGCTGATCGACGCCGACACCACCTGGACGAGCTTCGTCTGAGCTGCGGGCCGCAGCCACGAAAACCGCTGGTCGGCAGCGGTGCGGCCGACGTACGCTCGCGGCCATGCCGGCTGACCGGGCTCCCTCCGAGGCCGAGCTGTCCGTGCTCGGTGAGCCTGCGACGACCTCTCCTGCCCAGTCCCTCGGCTGGACCGGCCCGGGCGCGAGTTCGTGGTGATCGCCCGGGCGGTCTGAGCGAGTCCCTGCGGTGTGGTGGAGCGGCCGGTGGCGCTCTGCCAGCACGCACCTGCCCGTATGGGCGCCGTGTGCTGGCTGGGCGCCAGTGGATGCAGCTGCCCGACTCGCCGGACCGCGGCGCTGAGGTGCTGAGACGCTGAGGTGCCGGCCCGGGCGCTGGGCAGGCGGGGGCTCAGCCTTCCTGGCCGGTGCCGGTATAGAAGCCGTAGGTGGCGTCGGCCCGCTGCTGGGCGATCTCGGCATCCTCGCCGGAGGCGGTGTGGGCCACGGCCCAGCCGTCGGCCGCGCCGCGGTAGAAGGAGCGGCCCTCCTCGGTGCCGGCCCAGGCCTCGGCCTCGGACGGGGCCAACGAGCCCGCGGTCGCACCCAGGTGCAGACCCAGGCCCAGCAGGCCGCCGTCCCAGCCCACACCGGTGGCGCCGGGGCCGAAGGTCTCCCACATCTCGGCAGGGATGTCCGCGGTGCGGGAGGTGTGCTCGAGCTCGAAGCGGGTGGCCTGGTCGCCGTCCGCGGCCAGGCGGATGGTCAGCCAGGACACGCCGCCCATCATCTCCCAGGTCACGGAGTACTCGGCGGCCCCATCGGACGGCGGCTCGCAGGCGAGGATCTCTCCACCGGCGTTGCCCTCGAACTGGTAGCGGCCGCCCAGCTCCAGGTCGCCGCTGATCGGCAGGAACCAGCGCTGGATGCGCTCGGCGGTGGTGACCGCGTCCCACACCTCGGCCAGCGCAGCGGGGTAGGTCTGCTCGAGCGACTGGACGTGCGCGGGCTCGCCCTCTCGCTCCTCGAGGCGGTAAGTGCGGGTGACGGACTGCAGCTGGGTGGGGACGTCGACCATGTCAGGTCTCCTTCGGGGTCGGGGTCGGGGTCGGGGCGGGCGGGGTGCCCGGCGCGGAGTTCGAGGGGGCGCGGGCGGTCTCGGCGGCAGCAGGCGGGCCGGCGCCGGAGGCGACCGACCGGACTGTGCCGGGTACGGCCGGCGATGCCGGGTCAGCAACGGCCGGCGAGGCGGCGTCCACGGCGCGGCGGCGCTGGAGCTTCCCGCGCGCGAGTTCGGTGCCCAGGGCGTCGAGCTTCGGCAGCCAGAAGCGCTCGAAGGGGGTGAGCCATTCCTGTGCCTCCTGCGGGCCGCGGGAATCGACCGCGTAGAAGCGGCGGCGCCCTTCGGCCCGGACGGTGGCGAAGCCGTGCTCGCGCAGGACCCGCAGGTGCTGGGAGACGGCCGGCTGACTGATCCCGAACTCCGGCTGCACGATCTCGCCGATCTCGCCGGCGCCGAGCTCGGGCGCACCGAGCTCCCCGTGGTCGGCGAGGAGCTCGAGGATCCGACGCCGCACCGGGTCGCCGAGGACATCGAGCGCGTGCATGCCCCGATCGTCCTTCGACCGGTCATATAAGTCAACACTTATTCGATGGCGTCCGTCCGCGTGGCGCACACGACCCGGATGACCCGCACGACCCGCACGACCCGCACGACCCGCACGACCCGCACGACCCGGACGACCCGGACGACCCGGACGACCCGGACGACCCGGACGACCCGGACGACCCGGACAGATTGTCAGATCCTGACAATCCCGGGCGGGCAGCGGACAGAGGGCACGGGGCACGGGGCACGGCGCGGACCGTCGGCGCTCTCAGCGGCGGGCGGCGAGGACGATGCCGCGATAGGCGAGCCCCAGCAGCACCAGGACCGCTCCGACCGCGATCGTGCTGCCGGGCAGGGCCACGACCAGCAGCACGCAGCCGCACAGTCCCAGCACCTGCATGGCCTTGGGGAACAGCCTCCACTCCCCCACCTGGGTGAGCGCGGCGAGGTTCGCGATCGCGTAGTAGAGCAGCACCCCGAAGGCGGAGGCGGCGATCGCGACCAGCACGTCCCCCGCCAGCAGCACCAGTGCCAGCACGGCGAGGCCCGCGACGATCTCTGCCCGCTGCGGCACCGCGAACCGGGGGCTGACGTGGGCGAGCACCGGCGGCAGATCCCGCTGACGGGCCATGGCGAGCGCGGTGCGGGAGATCCCTGCGACCAGGGCGAGCAGCGCCCCGCCGGCGGCGGCGACCGCGCCCACGGTGATGACCACGCTCCACGCCCCGCCGGCGCCCACGGACCGGAGCGCGGTGAGGAACGGGGCCGGACCCCAGCCCTGGTCGCCCGGAGCGGGACCGACGAGGACCAGCAGCACGGAGAGGGTCAGGTACAGCACGGCCACGATGCCCAGGGCGATGAGGACCGCGCGGGGGATCGTGCGGCGGGGCTCGGTGACCTCCTCGCCGAGGGTCGCCACCCGTGCGTAGCCGGCGAAGGCGAAGAACATCAGCGCCGCGGCCTGGGCCACGGCGAGCACGATCCCGACCGCTCCGCCGCTGCCGGCACTGAGCACGGCGGCGAGCCCACCGTCCCAGAGACCTGCCGCGGAGCCGGCCAGGGGGCCGGGGGTCGCGTCGGCGAGGCCGGCGATCATCCCGTCGGCGGTGCGGACCCCGTCGGCAGCGCCCGCGGTCGCATCCCCGGCAGCGTCTCCGCCGGTTCCGGTCGCACCGGTGGCGAGGCCGATCGCGAGCCGCACCCCGGTGAGCACCAGCGCGGTGAGCGCGATGGTGACCAGCACGCGGGCGAGCGCCGCGGTGCGGGTGACGCCCACCAGGTTCACGGCGGTGAGCACCACGACCACGAGCGCGGCGACGATCCGCTGCGCCGGCTCGGGCACCAGGTAGGCGGCGATGACCAGGGCCATCGCGGCGCAGGAGGCGATCTTGCCGATCACGAAACACCAGCCGGCGAGGAAGCCCCACCAGGGACCCAGCTGCTGCCTGCCGAAGTGGTAGGTGCCGCCCGCGGCGGGATGCTGGGCCGCCAGCTGCGCGGTGGAGGTGGCGTTGCACAGCGCGACCCCGGCGGCCAGCAGCACGGCCAGCGGGGCCAGCGCCCCGGCGAGGTCCTGGGCGGCCCCGAGGGAGACGAAGGCGCCGGCCCCGATCATCGCGGCCAGGCCGATCACGACCGCGTCCCGCAGGCCGAGCCGACGGGCGAGCGAGCCTGGGGTGGAGATCACGGGGTTCCGTTCGACGAGATCGGACATGGCTGGGGGCGTCAGCGGCTCGTACCGCTGACGCTCCCCAGGACGCCATGCTCCCCGGCCCGCGCCGTCGGTGCCAGCCCTGCTCGAGGAGCGGGGTCTCAGTCCTGTTCGGACAGGTAGCTGATCTCGTTCTCGGCGCTCATCCGGTAGAGGAAGGCCGCGGTCGCATCACGGTTGGTCGGGGCCAGCGGACGGTAGGTGCCGTCCGGCCAGCCGGTGGTGATCTCCTCGGACCTCATCCACGCGATCTCCGTGGCGAACTGGTTCGAGGCGGAGACGTCGTCGAACACCGCAGAGGTGGGGTCCTCGACGTCCGGCGAGCCGGCGTAGCGGTACACGAAGGCCGCCATCGCATCGCGAGCGATCGGCGTGGTCGGCCGGAAGGTGCCGTCATCCCAGCCCTCAGTGATGCCCTGCTGGTAGGCCCACATGATCGCCGCGTAGTGCTCGTCGCCCTTCTCCACGTCCGTGAACGGCTCGCTGCGGGGCAGATCCACCTCGGGAGAGCCCGCCAGGCGGTACAGGAACGCGGCCATCGCATCACGGTTGACCGGCTCCAGGGGACGGAAGGTGCCGTCCTCCCAGCCCGTGGAGTAGCCGTTGTCCGCCATCCACATGATCTCGTCGTAGAACATGGTGCCCGGCGGGACGTCGACGAAGTCCTCCGCCTCCGCGAACTCCGCGTCCAGTCCCACGATCACCGGGTCATGGTCCGAGGAGGCGAAGGGACCGGCCCCGTAGAGGTCGGTGGTGTTGTTGAGGTAGCGGGAGTACTGGAGCATCACCGACTCGGGGCCGTTGATCTGCCAGGCGGTCGCTCCCGAGATGCGCTCGGCGGCGGAGGCGTTGGCGACCACATGGTCCAGCGCGCCGACCATGCCGCCGTAGCTGTAGGTCCAGCTCTCGGGGTCATGGGTCTCGCGCAGGTTCTCGAAGCCGGCGTCGTAGAAGAGCTGCAGCGGCTCCTCCTCGGTGTAGGCGTTGAAGTCGCCGCCGTGGAAGACGTCCTCGACGCCCCGCTCGGCGGCCGTGGCCTCGCCCCAGGTCAGCAGCGCCTCGGCCTGCTGCAGGCGGGAGGTGCGGGCGTTGCCCTGGACCGGGTCCTCGGGCAGGTCCGCGTCCTCGTCGTCCTTGGAGCCCTTGGACTTGAAGTGGTTGACGGTGAAGAGGAACGGCTCGCCCTCGACCTGCTCCGCGCCGCTGCCGGAGACCGGGGCGAACACCTGTCCGATCGGCTCGCGGGCGTTCTCGAACGCCTCGTCCTCGGCGAGGATCTCCGCGCTGCCGACGGGGGTGACCTCAGCGGGCTTGAAGATGATCGCGTTGGTGATCACGTCCTGACCGCCGTCCAGGCCCAGGGCGGAGTAGGCCTCGCCGGTGCGGACGTAGTCCCAGGTGCCCTCGCCGGCCTGCGCGTTCAGCGCGGCGACCAGGGTGGCGGTGGCCTCGTCGGCCTCCTCGCCCAGGCGGGCGGAGTTCTCGATCTCCATCAGGCCCACCACGTCGGCCCCGGTGCCCACGATCGCGTCGACGATCTTGGACTCCTGGCGCTCGAGGTCGTCGGCGCCCCAGGCGCCGCGCAGCAGGCAGCCGCCGGCCACGCTGGTGCCCTCCCCCTCGATGTTGGTGTACGGCTCGCAGCCGGGCGTGTCCTCGCCGAGGGTGGTGAAGTAGTTCAGCACGTTGAAGGTGGCCAGCTGCAGGTCGCCGCCCACCGCGTCGGGCGCGTCCTGGCGGGTGGCCTCGAAGTCCACACCGTCGGTGTCCGCGGAGGTCCACGGGGTGGTGGGGTTCAGCCGCCACTGGTCGAAGGAATAGGCGACCACCACCGGGTCGGTGAAGCCGGCCGCCGCGCCCACGCGCACCGGCTCCTCGGTGCTCAGCCAGCTCAGCGGCTGCTGGGCATTGTCCGAGAAGTTCGTGGTCTTCCCGTCATCCAGCAGCACCGTGAGCTCATCGCGGCTGGTGAAGTACTCGGTGGCCTCCGCGCCCGGGGCCATCAGCTCGCCGGCCTGCCACAGGGGCTCGTCGCCGATGGCGAGGGTGACCTCGCCGAAGCGGTTGGTGGGGTACACGTCGGTGACGGTGAAGTCGCCCTCGCCGGGCAGGTACAGCATGTGCTCGAGGCTCTCGCGCTGCGCCTCCTCGACGGGGAAGGTGCCCGCGAGGGTCGCGGGCTCGACGGGCTCGAGGTCCTGCTCGAGCAGCTGCAGGCCCTCGGCGCCGACGGTGATCTGGGTGGAGCCGTGGTACTCGGAGACCTCGCCGGTCACGCGCACCGAGTCGCCGACGGCGACCTGGTCCATGGTGCCGACGGAGTAGACGAACACGGCGGTGGAGCCGGTGTGGGTGGAGAGGTCCAGCGCCCCGCCGCTGCCGGCGGTCTGGATGACATAGCCGTTCAGGCCGCCGGTGGCGTACACCGCGGTGACCACACCCTCGGTGACCACATGCTGACCGGCCAGCGGGCTCTGCGCGCCGGTGCCCTGGATGTCGGCGATCGACGCCTCGACGGTCTCACCCGGCGGCTGCTCATCGCCCCCGCCGTCGTCCCCGCCGTCGCCGGGGGCGGCGTCACCGGGCGTCGGGGTGCCCGCGGCGAAGTCGGTGGAGTTCTCGCCGGTCGCAGCGATGCGGGAGACGGAGGTCGCGTTGTCCGTCCCGGGAGCGGGGGCCTCGCCGGAGAAGGTCGCGGCCGGGCCCCAGCCCACCAGGTCCACCACGGCGGGGTCCTCGGCGCAGGTCGTGCCCTCGCAGGCGAGTGCGCCCTCGGCGTCGGAGAGCGCGAAGGTGCCGCCGCTGCCGGAGGCGTTGATGCCGCCGGTCAGATCCGACTCCGGGAGCGGATCGCCGGCGCCGTTGCCGGGGGCGAGCCGGATGAGGAAGGTGCTGCCGGCGGGCACGGTCCCGGACAGCGCCACGGAGTTGTTGAACGTGCCGGACTTCGAGGCGTACTGCAGCGACCAGCCGTCGACGGAGATGTCCTCATCGCCGGTGTTGACCAGCTCCACGAAATCGTGCTGGAAGGCGGCGCCGGAGTTGCCGCCGCCGCCGTAGATCTCGTTCAGCTGCAGGTCGCCAGGGGTGACGACGGCGGCCTGCGCGGTCGCCGAGAGGCCGGGGACCAGGCTCACGCCGAGCGCGAGCGCCGCAGCGGCGGCGCCGACGCGCGCCATGCGGCTGCGCAGGGCCACGCCGTGGGTGGGGGTGCTCATGGGGAACTCCTGGGTTCGTGGTGGGGAGAGTCTCGCGGGCGGGTCCGACAGTCGGGGCCGACGGTGGGGACGACGGCGGGAGACGGCGCGGGCCGGGACATGACGCCCCGGCCCGCGCCGCTCGGATCAGTCCTGTTCGGACATGAACGTGATCTCGTTCTCGTCGGTCATCCGGAACAGGAAGGCCGCGGTCGCATCACGGTTGGTCGGGGCCAGCGGACGATAGGTGCCGTCCGGCCAGCCGGTGGTGATCTCCTCGGACCTCATCCACGCGATCTCCGTGGCGAACTGGTTCGAGGCGGAGACGTCGTCGAACACCGCAGAGGTGGGGTCCTCGACGTCCGGCGAGCCGGCGTAGCGGTACACGAAGGCCGCCATCGCATCGCGAGCGATCGGCGTGGTCGGCCGGAAGGTGCCGTCATCCCAGCCCTCAGTGATGCCCTGCTGGTAGGCCCACATCATCGCCGCGTAGTGCTCGTCGCCCTTCTCCACGTCCGTGAACGGCTCGCTGCGGGGCAGATCCACCTCGGGAGAGCCCGCCAGGCGGTACAGGAACGCGGCCATCGCGTCACGGTTGACCGGCTGAAGCGGGCGGAACTCGGAGGTGTCGGTCTCCTCGTCGTACCAGCCGTAGGAGTAGCCGTTCTCGGCCATCCACATGATCTCGTCGACGAAGAGGTTGCCGTCGATGTCGGTGAAGGAGACGTCCTGGCCGGTCAGCTCGAAGGTGACCGAGGTGCCGGCGGACGGGGTGGTGGTGATCGTCAGCGCGGCGGTCTCCTCGGCGCTGAGACGGTTCTCGGCGCCGAGCGCGATATCGGCGTAGTAGGTGCCGCTGGCCTCGTCGTACTCGTAGGGCGTCTCGAAGGTGCCGAGCTCGCCGGCATCGACGTGCACCGTCTCGATCTCGGGCGCACCGAGGCTCTGGGATGCCGCCTTGCTCACGCGCAGCACCTGGCCGTCGGGTGCGGCGGCGCCGCGCAGCTCGACGTCCAGCTGGCGCTGCGAGTAGTCGGGATCGAGGCCCTCGTGCGCCTCGAGGTAGCCGATGAAGGCGTCGCGGTCCAGCACGCCGGAGTCGCGCACGTTCTCCGCCTCGGCGAGGGCGTGCATGTTGTCGCCGCCCTCGAAGAGGAAGCTCGCGGCCACGATGGTGTACATCGCGTCGAGATCGATCGGCTCGCCGTCGATGCGGATGTCGATGATCCGGTCATCGCGCTCGGCGCTGGAGTCGAAGGCGTACTCGACGTTCTCGGAGACGCCGAAGGCGAGGAAGGACTCGTCCCCGGGGTCGACCGCTCCGCCGGCGGCGTTGCGCTGCCACTGCTCCTCGAGCATCTGGTCGAACTGCGCACCGGTGACCTCACCGGAGTTCAGGGTGTTGCCGAAGGGGACCATGGAGTTGGCCTCGGCGTAGGTGACCACGCCCTCCCCTTCGTCGGCCGCGGACTCCTCGTACCAGAGCTCCGCGCGGATGCCGCCGGGGTTCATGAAGCCGATGACCTCGTGCTCGCCGCCGAGGCCGGCGTCCTCGAGGTACCACCTCATGGAGTCGGCGAGCATGTTGCCGGCCGCGGAGTGGCGCGTGCGGTTGTCGCCCTTGGTGGTCGCCTGGTTCCCGACCGGCTCGTCCGCGGTGCGGATGCCGTCGACATAGGAGGCCTTGGAGTCGTCCCAGGAGGTGGTGACGTCCCCGTCGACGGAGCCGACGGGCTCGGCGCCGACCACGGCCGCCTGGTCGATGGCGTCCTGGGCGATCTGGGTGACGTCCTCGACCACCGGGGTCGTGATCGCGCAGGTCTCACCCTCGGGCAGGGGGGTGGCGATCAGCTCGGGCATGCCCAGCACGTCCCAGTCCCCGTCCTCGCCCAGCTCCAGGTTCACCACGCCGAGGTTCGCGGCGCTGGAGCCGGTCTGCACGATGGCACGCTCCTCGCCGTCCTGGCCGGGGACCGGAGCGTTGAAGTTGTAGACCCGGTGCGAGTCGCCGTTGAAGATCGCGTCGACCTCGGCCGAGGTCTCGGTGACGATCTTGTCGAAGATCGGGTCCGTGTTGTCCGGGGCGACGCCCGGCTCGGCGTTCGCGCTCGCGCCCTCGTGATAGGAGGCGATGAGGATGTCGTACTCGACCCCGTCGCTCGCCATCTCCGCGACGACGTCGTTGACCGCGTCGACCGGGTCGCCGAACTCGAGGCCCTCGATGGCGGCGGGGCTGACCTTGCCCACGGTCTTCGTGGTGACCGCGCCGATCACGGCGATCTTCACACCGTCGCGGTCGATGACGGTGTACGCGTCGTGGATCCGATCGCCGGTGGCCTCGTCATAGACGTTCGCGGCGAGGTCCGGGAACGCGGTGCGGGGCTCGATGCGCTCCAGCAGGTCCTCGACGCCCTGGTCGTACTCGTGGTTGCCGATCGCCGTGGCGTCGACGCCCATGGCGTTGAGCACGTCGATCGTGGGCTCATCGTTCTGCACAGCGGAGGCGAAGGCGGAACCGCCCACATTGTCACCGGCGGAGAGCAGCACCGAGGTATCGCTCTCGGCGCGCACCGTCTCGACGGCGCAGACGAGGCCGGCGGCACCACCGATGGCGCCGTGGAAGTCGTTGAAGGTCATCAGGGTGACCTGGTCACCGGGATCGGCGGCGGCGGCGCCGAGCGGCACGACGGCCGACGCGACGGCGACCGCGGCGGCACCGAGCCCGGCGGCCACGCCGCGCCCGAGGCGGCGAGCGGGGATGTCCATCATGGAAAGCTCCTGGGGGCAGGGAAAGATGCGGGATGAGCCGTTCCATCACACCCCAGAAACGTCGCGCCCGCTGGTGTTTTCACCAAGCCGGTATCGACCTGTCATCGGCAGTTCACCTCCGCCGTGGTCAGGCCGCTTTCCGACGCCGCCACCAGGAATATCGTGACCTTCCCGTGATCCGAGGAGTGCCGTCCGCGCCGCACGATCCTGCGGGGCGAGCAGGGTTGCGGAACCGGCCGGTGGCGCCGCGGCGGCCGGGGCGACCCCGGCCGCGCGGTCGACATGCATCGGGCGAACGCTTTCCATGTGTGACCTCGTCCCCTCGGCCGGTCCGCTCGTGGCCCCACCGGGACCCAGTGGGTACCATCGACGGGGACTTCGGATGGTCCACCCGACCCCGCCCACGGCCTCTCCTCGATGATCTCGGCACCGGCCCGGGTCGGATCCGGCATCGTCCCCAGCCCGCTCGCTCCGACGCCCCCTCCCTCTTCCAGACGCGGACCACGACCCGATCGGCCACCAGCCCCGGCCGGGCCGCCCCAGCGCCGCTCAAGGAGTCCTCCCCATGGTCATACCGTTGCCCTTCGTCACCCGTCGCCCCACCGTCCCCGCGAAGGACGGCGCGAGCTGGCCGCACGTCGTCATCCTGGGCGGCGGCTTCGCCGGTGCGCACGCCGTGGGCGCCCTGCGTGACGCTCGGGTGCGCGTGACCCTCATCGACCGCAACGTCTACAAGACCTTCCAGCCGCTGCTCTACCAGGTCGCCACCGCCGGCCTGAACCCGGGCGACGTCACCATGTTCCTGCGCGGACTGTCCCTGAAGGTGCCGAACATGCGCTACCGCCAGGGAGAGGTCGAGGGCGTGGATCCCCAGCGGAAGGTGGTGCGCCTGGACGAGGGCCAGAAGGGCCAGCACGAGATCGCCTACGACTACCTGATCGTCGCCAACGGCGCGACCACCACCTACTTCGGCACCCCCGGCGCCGAGGAGCACGCGATGCCGATGTACACCCGCAGCCAGGCGCTGGCGATCCGCGACCGCGTCTTCTCCGAGCTGGAGCGCTCGAGCCGCGAGGTGGGCCAGACCCATGACAAGTTGCACGTGTGCATCGTGGGCGGCGGGCCGACGGGCGTGGAGATCGCCGGTGCCCTGGCTGACTTCCGCATGCAGGAGCTGGACATCCTCTACCCGGAGATGGATCCGGGAACGCTCCAGGTCACCGTGCTGCAGCGCGGCGACGAGCTGCTCAAGGAGTTCTCCACCAAGTACCGCCAGTACGCGGCCGACGAGCTGCGGGACCGCGGCGTGACCCTGCAGCTGGGACGCGGGGTGAAGGAGGTCGGCTACGACCACGTGGTGCTCGACGACGACGCGATCCTCGAATCCGACATCACGATCTGGGCCGCCGGCGTCGCGATCCCCCGGTCCGTCGCCGAGTGGGGTTTCCCCCAGGACAAGCGCGGCCGCCTCGCGGTCGACGACTACCTGCAGGTCAAGGGCTTCCCCGGGGTCTACGCCGCCGGTGACATCGCCGGTCAGGACGAGGCCCTCCCCCAGCTCGCGCAGCCCGCGATCCAGACCGGTGAGGCCGCGGCCCGCGCGATCGCCGCCGAGGTCGCCGGCACGCCGCGCAAGAAATTCACGTACACCGACCTGGGCACGATGGCCACCATCGGCCGCCATGCCGCGATCGCGGAGATCCCGGTCCTGGGCGGGCTCTCGGGCTCGCTCGGCTGGGCCGCCTGGCTGGGCGTGCACATCACCAAGATGCTCGGCCACCGCAACCAGCGCGCGGTCGCGATGAACCTGATCTCGCTGTACGGCGGCTCCCGTGCCACCCACCAGCCGAACCCGGTGGTGGGCGAGGTGGACTCGCTGCGATCGGCGAAGGTCTTCGAGGCGCAGGCCCCGCGCCGCATGTTCGGCAAGAACGCCGGGGCGACCTGCCCTCCCGACGAGCACATCGAGTCAGACACGGGTTCGCAAGGTCGTGCGGGGGCGAAGCAGGCATAGGTCACCGGAATCCCTCACACCGCGCCCCTCGGGATTTCCATCCGGCGCCCCGCCACGTCGGGATTGCCCTGCACCGCGTCGAGGTCACACCACGACCACGAATGTCCCTATGCCGCCACTCCCGACCAGCCCATCTGTTGTGCCACTTCGGCAGGCCCATAGCGGCACAGCAGATGGGCTACCGCGCAGTAGGTAGGGGGCCACGCATAGCTCTGCGGTGAACCCTGGGATGGCGCACTGCGGTGAACCCTGGGACGCTCCCGGAGCCTTGGCCGGCGGCGAGCCCCGGGTCCAGCGCGCCGGGCGCGGCTGATCCCCGCGGCCTCACGATGAGCTGACAATCGTGTGCACCCTGAACCCAGTGAAGGATGCAGGGCGCACATGACTACCGAGTGGCCGTCAGCGAGGCGTATAGGTGATGCCCAGCTCCACATTCATGCGGTAGAGGAATGCGGCCGTGGCGTCACGATTCGTCGGCTCCAACGGGCGGAACGTCCCGTCCGGCCACCCCGTGGTGATCCGCTGCGCCTTCATCCAGGCGACCTCCGCAGCGAACATGTTGCTGGCCGGGACATCCGAGAACACCGCCGAGCTCGGTTCCTCGACATCGGGCGAGCCCGCATACCGGAACACGAACGCCGCCATCGCATCGCGCGCGATCGGCGTGGTCGGCCGGAATGTGCCGTCCTCCCACCCCGTGGTGATCCCCTGCTGGTAGGCCCACATGATCGCCGCGTAATGCTCGTCACCCTTCTGGACATCGGTGAACGGTTCACTGCTCGGTAGGTCCACCTCGGGTGAGCCGGCCATCCGGTACAGGAACGCCGCCATCGCATCCCGGTTCACCGGCTGCAGCGGACGGAAGGTGTTGTCGCCCTCCCAGCCAGTGGTGTAGCCCTCGCCTCGCATCCACATGATCTCCTCGTAGAACATGGTGCTCGGAGGCACGTCCGAGAAGTCCTCCGGTCCGGACGGCTCGGCAGGCTCGGTCGGGGTGTCATCGGAGCCGCAGTCTTCGCCGCCGACCCCCGTGATCTCGTGAGTGATAGCGGTCCCGGTGTCCGGGGTCGCAGTGAACTCGAGGATCGCACGCTCACCCTCGGGGACGCAGAAGTCCGCACCGAGATCTACCTCGGCGACCAGGCGCCCCGTCTCTTCATCCCTGACCACCGGGGCGGTGAAGGTGCCGAACTCGCCGGCGTCCACGGCCACCTCGGTGATCAACGGGGCGCCGAGGCTCTGCGACTCCATGCCCAGAACGCGCAGCGTCGGGGCCGCGCCGTCGAGGACCTGCACCTCGAGTTGGCGTTGCGAGAAATCGGGAGCGAGATTCGGATGATCCTCCAAGTAGTTGATGATCACGTCCCGATACAACACACCGGCATCGCGCACGTCGGTCGCCTCGGCGAGGGTCCACATGTTGTTGTTGACCCGATTCCATTGGGGAGGGAGGTTACCTCCGTCATTGAACAAGTAACCCATGGTGATGATCGTGTACGTGGCGTCAGAGTCGATCGGCTCCCCGTCGATGCGGATCTCGACGATCCGGTCGTCGCGTTCACGGGTAGAGTCGAACACGTACTCGACGTTCTCGGAGACGCCGAAAGCGAGGAACGGCGGGACGACCGGGCCACCGTCGGCCGCTCGCTGCCACTGCTCCTCGAGGATCTGCTCGAACTGCGCTCCGGTGACCTCGCCCTTCATCAAGGGCCAGGTGTAGAACTGGCTGTTCATGGATACGGCCTCGCCGTACATGACCACACCGTCGCCCTCGTCGTGGGTCGACTGCTCATACCAGAATGCGCCGCGACTGTTATCACGGTTCACGAAGCCGATGACCTCGTGCGCGCCATCCAGCCCGCCGTCCTCGAGGTACCACTTCATAGAATCTGCGATCATGCCGCCCATAGCGGAATGACGTTGAGGGTTGTCCACGGTGAAGTTGGAGTTCACCTGACCCTCGACCGGATCATTCGCAGTGCGGACGCCACCGACGTAGGAGGCCATTGTGTCACGCCACGACGGGGTGATGTCGCCGGCGATGGAGCCGACGGGCTCGATTCCCAGTGACTCGGTCGCAACCACACCATCCAGTACGATTTTCCGCGCAGTCTCGTAGGTGGGATCACCGGCACAGTCAGGCAGGTCCTCGGATTGGGTGTCGATCAGCTTTGGGTTGCCGTCGACGGGGTCCCAGTCACCGTCCGCCCCTAGCTCCAAGCTGACGAGTCCCAGGTACGAGGCATGGTCACGGGCCTGGACGACTGGTCGAACCTCTCCGTCCTCACCGGGCACCGGCGCATTAAAGGCATATGCCTGATGCGTGTCTCCCGTGAGAATCGCATCGACCTCGGTGGAGGTCTCGTTCACGATCCTTTCGAAGATCGGACTCGTGATGGCGGGCGGCACACCGGGGTCATATTCGCGTCCATCCGAGAGGGAGAACTTGCTCCCTGCACCCTCGTGGTAAGAGGCGACGAGTACGTCGTACTCCTCACCCGAAGCGTCCAACTCAGCGATAGCCTGATTGACCGAGTCGACCGGATCGCGGAACTCGAGGCCGTCGATCAGGGCGGGTGCGACTCTGTCAACGGTTTTGGTGGTGACGGCACCGACGACGGCCACCTTCACCTCACCGGCATCGACGATCGCGTAAGGCTGATGGAGTCGCTTGCCGGTGGCCGTCACGAAGACGTTCGCAGCGAGGTCCGGGAAGCTGGTGCGCGGCTCGATGCGCCCGGTGAGATCGTCGCGACCCTGGTCGTACTCGTGATCGCCGATCGCGCTGGCGTCGACGCCCAGGGCATTCAGGTAGTCAATTATGAACTCGTCATTGGTCATGGCCGACGCAGTGGTGCTGGCGCCCACATTGTCGCCGACTGAGAGCAGGGCGTGATTCGGATTCAGCGCCCTCGCGCGCACGACGCTACATGCGAAGTCGATGGAGATCTGGCCATGGAGATCGTTAAAGGCCAGCACACTGACCTGATCACCAGGCTCGACGGCGGCGGCCGCATCGAGGGGGACGATGGCGGACGCAAAGGCGATGGCGGCAGCACTGAGACCCACTGTCGCGCCGCGTGCAATCCGACGGGCTGGGGATTCTAACATTGCGATCTCCTGAGGGCGAGACTGGAGCACATTGGGCGTGATGTCCATTTTGCACTACATGTCTCATATTTGACAGGCTTTCTCCTCTCTCGCCAGCACTGTCGAGCCGCCCGCAGAGCCGCCCGCACGATGAGCACCGTCGATGCCGCCACCGATCCCGAAAACCTGAACCCCGCAACTCCGTGGCGGCCATGCGGGGGATTGACCCGCCCCTCAGTTAGACCCGCCCCCACCGACCCGAGGTGACCACCGCTCCCGACCCAAGCGTGGGACGGTCCTCGAGCGCCGCGAATCAGTGTCAGCGGGCGGTGCGGATCAGCTCGATGAGCAGATCGGAATCGTGGCGCAGCGGGTGTTGGGAACGTTCGGCCTGCCCCTCGCCCTCGCCGTGCACCTTCCCCTCGCTCAAGCGTGAAGAAGCTGGGGCTATCGGGCGGTCATTCGCCCCGCCTCGCAACGCTTCTGCGGCATGGCTGGGAGTTCGCGGTGCCTCATCCACCTCGCCCGTCGCGTTGTCGCCCGCCGGCACCGGCGCCGCGTAGCGGGCAGCGGTGTAGGCCTCGGCGATGCGGGCCGCGGCGGCGCGGTGCTCGGGGGTGACGTCGCGGTCGGCGGCGGCGATCCGGTCGAGCAGGTCCTCGAGGGCGCGGTGCGGCGGCAGCGCGGCGTCCAGGCCGAGCCGGGTGGGGGCGCGGCCCCAGGCCCCGGTGATCCGGAGCCAGCGGATCGCGGTCGCGCGCACCGAGAGCTCCCGGGTGATCTCGGCCCAGGCCAGCTCCCCCGCGCCGCGCCGCGTCCGCTCCGCGGCGAGCGCGGTCTCGGGTTCGTCGCCAGCACCCTCACCATCAGCACTCATCAGCGCGGCCCAGCGCTCATCACGGGCGCGGAGCCGGCGGCGGCGGATGCCGAGCACGGCCGCCGCGGCACCGGCGGCGAGCAGCCCGCCCAGCGCCATCACGAGCACCACGCCCCACTGGACGCGCTGCACGGTGGCCGGGGAGGGCCCGCCGCCGTCGGAGGCCTGGGCGGCCGCGGGGTCCTCGGTGGTCTCCTCGGAGGTGCCCTGCTCGGTGGACGTCTCCTCGGTGGGCTGGTCCGGCGGCGTCGGGCCCTCGGGGGCGGGGGCGGGCGCCTCGGCCTGCCCGTCCGGGTCGGTCCGCTCCGGCGTGCTCACCCCGTTGGCGGCCGCGGCCGGCGTGGGTTCGAAGCGCACCCAGCCGTGCTCGGGGCCGAACCACACCTCGGGCCAGGCGTGCGCGTTCGTGGTGCTGACGGACCATTCGTCCCCGTCCTGCTCGCCGGGGGTGAAGCCGATGACCACCCGGGTCGGGTATCCCTGCGAGGTCATCATCAGCGCGAACGCCGCGGCGAACTGCTCGCAGTAGCCCACGCGGTCCTCGAGGAAGGATTCCAGCGGGTCCTCGCCCGGCGGGGAGTTCACCGTGAGCGAGTAGGCGAAGGAGTTGCGGAAGTAGTCCTGGAAGGCGACCGCGGTGTCGTAGGCGGTGTCCGCCTCCAGGTTCCCGGCGAGCTCGTCGGCGAGCGCGGCCGCGGCCTCGGGCACATCGTCACGGGAGGTGTATCCGGCCTCGAAGGGCTGGGCGAACTCGGCCGGGTCCACGCCGCGCAGCTGCTCGGCGGTGGAGGTGCGCGGTTCGGACTCGATGCTGTAGCGCTGCCCGAGCAGTCCGGAGCGGAGGTAGGACAGCGCCACCTCGCCGTCGGTGGGCAGCAGCGTCATCGCCCGGTTCAGCGTGCGGTCCGCGCCCTGGACGGAGCGCACGTTGGCCGGCACGGGGAGGCGGTCCCCGGCGAAGTTGATGATCTCGACATCGGTCTCGATGAAGTCCTCGTCGCTGCCGCTGGCGGCCACACCGTCGTCCCGCGCGTCGCTGAAGGAGTCCCGCACCCTCCCCGGCTCCTCCCCCGTCGCATCGCCGCGGAAGGTCTCGCCGTCGAAGGTGTTCAGGGTGCGCAGGCGCAGGTAGGAGGGGTCCTCCGCGGTGGTGGAGTAGCGCAGGACCTCGGTGTCCTCCCGTTGCAGGAGGGAGCGGCGCACGGAGACGTCGTCGTCGATCATCACCGGCCCGAGCGCGGGGGCGTCGGGATCCTGCCAGCGCTCGAGCAGGTCGACGTTCAGGGCGAGCCGGGCCGGGGCCAGCTGCGGCAGGGCAGGGCCCAGCAGCGGGGACAGCGCCGCGACCAGGGCCGCGCAGACCGTGACTGCGGCGAGGGTGCGGCCGTGGTGGGTGGCAGGCCCCGCCTGCGGCCGACGGTCGCCGCGGAGGTAGCGCGGATCGGCGTGGACGGTGCGGGTCGCGAAGATCATCGCTCCGGCCAGCACGGGAGCAGCCACCTGCCACCACTGGCCGCCGGCCGGCTGCTGCAGGGCGGGGATCAGCAGCGAGCTCATCAGCAGCAGGGCGGTGGGGGTGTGCCAGCCCAGGTCCAGGAACATCAGGTCCAGCAGCAGAGTCACCAGCCCGATCAGGGCCACCAGGAGGACCGTGCCGGGAGCTCCCAGGGCCACCGGCGGGACGCCCGAGGCCAGCTCGTTCACACCGCGGGTGACGATCTCCGCCTGCGCACGGAGCACAGCGACCGGGCCGTCCTGCCACGGTGCCAGACCCAGCACCGTCTCGGCCACCAGCACCAGCACCACCAGCAGTCCGGCCTGGGCCGGCGGCACCAGCAGCTGTCGCGGCACCACGGTGCGCAGCACCACCCCGCCGAGGATCACGGGGACGGCGGCGACCAGGGTCAGCAGCAGCCAGGACGAGCCGGCCAGCAGCTGGGAGGCGGGGGCCGAGGCCAGCACCAGGCCGCACAGCAGCAGCAGCGCCCGACCGGTGAGGTGAGCGCCCTCCAGCGGTGGCCGGCCCAGCAGCGGGCTCATCGTCCCGGCTCCTCATCGGCGGTGAGCAGGTCGGTGAGGGTGTCCGCGGCGGTGCCGCGCACCAGGGTCCAGGTGCCGAGCCGGGAGCGGGTGGGGGCGTGCCGGTCACGGATGGCGGCCAGCTGCCGCGCGTGCTGCTCGTGGGCATGGCCGAAGTCCTCCCCGTCGGCCGGGCCGAGGCGGCGGGCGGGGCCGCCGGGCCGTGCGGGGTGCGGGGCCCTCGCCTCAGGGGCGTCGGGGGCGGCGTCCGGGTTCTCGCGGGCGGGGCGCAGTGCGATCGCGGTGCGGTGGGCGGCGCGGCCGGCGAAGCGGTCCAGCTCGAGGCCGGAGAAGGGGTCGCCGTCGTCGGGTCCGAGGGCGATCGCGAGCGCGGTGTGCCCGGCGGCATGGTCCCGGCCGATGCCGCCGGGGGCGTCGTCGTCGAAGTCGACGTCGGCGAGCGCGAGCAGGGAGGCCCGCTGCTCGACGGTGTCCGCCTCGCGTCCCAGCGGGGACGCGCCGGCCAGGCCGCGGCGGCGGCCGGTGCGGGTGATCTCGTCCCCGGAGGCGTCGACGATGCGCACCTCCCACCCGTTTCGGCCCAGGGCCTCGAGCATGGTCGCGGCGTGTGAGACCAGCGCATCCTCGACCTCGGCGGAGGGGTTCTCACGCCGGCTGGTGTCGAGCACGATCACGGCGCTCTGGGCGGCGGCGGGCTCCTCCTCGCGGGTCATCAGCTGGCCGGTGCGGGCGCTGGCGCGCCAGTTGATGCGGCGGATGTCGTCCCCGCTGGCGTAGGGGCGGGCGATGGGGCCGATCTCGCCGATGCCCGGGGAGCCGGCGGCGCGGTGGGCGCTCTCGCGGCTGATGCCGGTGGCGCGCTCCGCGGCCGGCTCCATCACGCCGATCACCGGCAGTCCGGTCAGGCGCAGGTCATCGTCCACGGTGCGGCGCAGATGGAACAGGCCCAGCAGGTCGCGGACGATGAGCGAGTAGGGGCCCAGGTCGTGCCCGCCCCGTCGGCTCACCTGCAGCACGTGCGGCATCCGCGCGGCCAGCGGCAGATCTCCCTGGCCGCCGAGCGGCTCGGGCAGGTGCTCGCGCACGATCCCGCGACCCAGCGGCACCACGGTGATCCAGGCCGGGCCCTGCAGCTCGAGCATCACGCGGGCGGTGGAGCCGACGGGCACCGCGTCATCGACCAGGTACCGCCGCGCCCGCAGCCCCACGCTGCTCACCGCGATCCCGATCGCCCCGAGGACCAGCATGAGCAGCAGGGCGGCGGCGAGCTGGCGGGCCGGGGTGACACGGGCCAGGTCACCCAGGACCCACATCCCCGCGCACAGCCCGAGCACCGCCACGCCCCGCCCGGTGGGGCGCAGCATCGTGCCCGGGTGCGGGCTCATGCCTGCGAGGTGCCGGCCAGCACCTGATCGACCAGCTCCTCTGCCGTCGCACCGCGGGAGAGGGCCTGCGGGGCCAGGTGCATGCGGTGGCGCCACACCGGCATGATGACGTCGGCGATGTCCTGCGGGGTGACGAAGGTGCGGGCGGAGAGTGCGGCCTTCGCCTTCGCGGCGCGCACCAGATGCACGGCGGCGCGCGGGGACGCGCCGAGGGTGACCTGCGGATGGGACCGCGTGGCCTGGGCCAGGCGCACCGCGTAGTCGAGGATCACCGGGGAGGCGTACACGCTGCGCACCAGGGAGATGTGCGCGGCGATCCGCTCGGGGCTGGTGCGGGTGACGACGGCATCGATCACGTCGTGATCGCCCTCGGGGACGGGCCCGGTCTGGGTGGCGAGCATCCGCGCCTCGGCGCTGGGCACCGGGTAGCCCATGGTGGTCTGAGCCAGGAACCGGTCGCGCTGCGCCTCGGGCAGGCGGTAGGTGCCCTCCATCTCGACGGGGTTGGAGGTGGCGACCACCATGAACGGCTCGGCGAGGGGGTAGGTGGTGCCGTCGACGGTGACCTGCCGCTCCTCCATCGCCTCCAGCAGCGCGGACTGGGTCTTCGGGGAGGCGCGGTTGATCTCGTCGGCCAGCAGGATCTGGGTGAACACCGCGCCCCGGCGGAACTCGAACTCGCTGGTGGCCTGGTTGAACACGCTCGCGCCGGTGACATCGCCCGGCAGCAGGTCGGGCGTGAACTGGATGCGGTGGCGGTCGGCCCCGAGCGAGGCGGCCAGGGACTTGGCCAGCATCGTCTTGCCCACCCCGGGGATGTCCTCGATGAGCAGGTGCCCGCCGGCCAGCAGCACCAGCACCGCGATGCGGGCCACCTCGTCCTTGCCCTCGACGACGGTGGCGATCTCCGAGACCACGCCCTCGGCCTCGGTGGCGATCTCGTGGGCCTGCGCCTCGGTGAGGGACCCGGCGGTCTCGCCGGTCCGGGGGCGGGGATCCCGCGGAGTCTGGACCGCGACGTCGTCCTGGGTCATATCGTGCTCCTTTGGGTCGCCGCCGGCACCGGATCACGAAGAATTTGCCACTCGATGAACTGACCGAGCGGTACTCATGCGTCGACGCCACTTACAGTATGACTGGTCAAATCTGTCGTGCCTGAGGAGTTCCGATGTTCGTCCGACGTGGCCGAGCCCCTGTGAGGCTCGGCGCCGGGCTCCTGCTCGCCATGGCATGCACTGCGGCGCCGGCTCTCGCGCTGGCCCCGCCGGCCGTGGGTGCGCCGACGCCGCCCGGGGCGTGCACCGGTGTGGCAGCGAGCGCGACGGCGACATCGACGGAGCTCGGCGGGCCCGTCGAGGTCTCCGGCGACTGCTTCCCGACGCGCACGACGGGCGAGGTCGAGATCTTCATCCAGGGCGACGACAGCTCGAAGCAATCGACGGAGGTCAGCACCGAGGGCAGGCAGTCCGTCTTCGCCTCGTTCACGCCGACGGTGGCCGGTGAGTACCAGGCGGTCATCGAGGTCGGCGGGACGACCGCGAGCACCACGTTCACCGTGGAGGACACCGGCGACGGCGACGACTCGGACAACGGCGCCGGTGGTGACGGTTCCGATCCCGGCGCCGGTGGTGACGGTTCCGATTCCGGCGCCGGTGGTGACGGTTCAGATTCCGGCGCCGGTGATGACGGCGGCGACGGCGCGGACACCGGCGACGGCGGAGATGGCTCGGACACCGGTGGCGGCGGGGACGGCACTGACGAGGGTGACGGCTCGAATACCGGCGACGGTGGCGACGGTTCAGGCACCGGAGACGGGGACGGGACCGGTTCCGGCGACGGCGCCGACGATGGAAGCGGCGCAGGCGCTGGCGATGGCACCGACGGTGGCGACGGCACGAGCGACGGCTCGGGCGACGGTTCCGGTTCCGGTTCGGGTGGCGACTCAGGCACGGGTGACGGCACGGGCTCTGGCGACAACACGGGCTCCGGTGATGACGCGGGCTCTGGTGACGCCGGCGATGCGGGAGACGGCACCGGTGATGGTGATGGCACGAGCACCGGCGACGGCACCGGAAACACCGACGGGGACGGCGCCCCGTCGGGGAATGACCAGCAGAACGACGGCGATCCGCAGGGCGCGCCCTCGTCGTCCGCCAACCCCTCCCCGAGCCCCGAGGAGGACGAGGAGGGCTCTGCGCCGCCGACGACCTCCGACCGGCCGAGCGAGTCCTCGCCGTCGTCCGACTCCTCCACCCCGTCGGACCCCGGCCCGACGACCGACGACGTCCCGTCCTCGACTCCTGAGCACAGCGCCGACCAGAAGGAGGCGGCCGCGCTCGCGGTGCTGATGACCTCCCTGTTCGCGCACGGGGTCTCCGAGGGCGAGGTGGGCATCTCCCCCGCCGAGGCCCGGGCGGAGACCGAGGCCTCCGGCGACGGCGGCACGTCCGACGGGAGCGATGCCTCCGACAGCGACGGCGCCACCGACGGCGCTGGCGATGAGCTCGCTGAGACGGGGACGAACACCTCCGCGCCCGCGGCGCTCGCAGGGCTCGCCCTGTTCAGCGGTGCCGGTCTGCTCTGGTATCAGCGGCGGCGGGACTGACTTCTCGCGCAGTCGAGCCGTAGGAAGCGTGCGCCAAGACGGGCGATGGGGAACCTTTCCTACGGGTCACCGAGCATTGCCGCACGGAACCTACGGCTAGCACGCCGCCGGGCCGCCGGCGCCGGGGCGGGGCCGACGGGCCGAGGGTCGCTGCGGCGGGGTCCGACGTCGGGCCCGCGGCCAGCAGGCGTCCGCTCAGGCGCTGAGCCCGCGCCGGGCCTGCAGTGCGATCAGCGCCGCGATCAGCAGCGCCCCGACCACCAGCGCGGCCCCGCCGACGGCGACCGCGCCGCTGACGCCGAGCAGCGCGCCGAGCCAGCCGAGGGTGATCCCGTTGCCGGTGCGCATGCCGCTGCCGATCATCGAGTAGACCCCCACCACGCGGCCGCGCTGGTGCTCCGGGGCGCGCAGCTGCACCAGCGCCTGACCGATCGCGGTCGCGGCGAGGTTTGCAATGCCACCGAGCACCAGGGCGATCAGCGCCACCGCGTAGTGGCCGGTGGTGGCGACGATCAGGGAGGTGAGCCCGAACATCACCGCGGCGATGACCGCGCCGCGCACATCGACCTTGAGGATGCCGGTGGCCTCGAGCAGGATCCCGCCCACCACTCCCCCGATGCCGTTGGCGAACAGCAGCGCGCCGTACCCGATCCCGGCCTCGTCCCCCGCACCGAGATTCTGGGCGAAGTTCGGCATCGCCACCTGCAGCGAGGCGCCCACGCACACCGCGATCAGGCCGGCCAGCGCGATCATGCCCACCAGCACCCGGTCACCGCCGACGGTGCGCAGCACCCGCGGGGTGTCCAGGATCGAGATCCGCTCCCTGTGCACGTGACCGCTGCGCACGTGCCCGGTGAAGGGGGTGCGGATCATCAGCAGGGTCATCGGCAGGTAGAACAGGATGTTGACGAAGATGCCGTACGTCGGCCCCAGCGCCAGCAGCAGCACCGAGCCGACCACCGGACCGGCGAGGACGCCGAGGCTCTTGAAGGTCGCGTTCAGCCGCACGGCACTGGGCAGCTCAGGGGGCTCGGCGAAGTCGTGGAGCATCAGCTGCTCGGCCGGGCCCCACAGCGCGCCCGCGCAGCCGTGCAGCACCAGCAGCACGCAGGCGCTCCACATCTCCAGCGTCCCGGTGAGGAACAGCAGGCCCCAGCTGAGCGAGACGAGCGCGAACAGGATCTGGGCGGCCTGGATGATGCGCCGGCAGTCGTACTTCTCGGCCAGGCCCCCGAACAGCACGGAGAACAGCAGGAACGGCAGCCAGTGGCTGATCACCTGGAAGCCCACCAGCCAGGGCGAGGCGAACACCTCCCACAGCACCCAGTAGGTGATGACGTGCTCGATGTTGTCCGCCATCATCGAGAGCCCGGCGGTGATCAGGTAGGGGCGGGAGTGCTTGTCGCGCAGGGGGCCGAAGCGGCGCGTGACGGGCAGGTTCAGCGGGGTTCAGCCTTTCTTGGGCGACGGTTCGACGACGGAGGAATTCGACGTGCTGCTCCGCCGGGCGCCCGGTGGTGACGGACGCACTGGTCCGTCGTCCACGGCAAGGCTACGCGGCGTCGGACAGTCCGCCGAGACGTCGCCGCTCTCGGTCTTAAGGTGCGCACCCACCTCGCTTCATCCAACTTTAAGCCTTAAAGTTGGATTAAGGGCACGAGATCACCACCTTGGGGACTACGCATGGGGCACTTCACGTGGCAGCACTGGGAGAACCCCTACGACTTCGGTGTTGCGCGTGCGGATCGGCGTTCCGGGGAGTTCCGCACCTTTACGCCGTCCAGACTCACCGGGATGAGACTTGCGATCGGTCCTGAGGTCGATGCCGAAGTGGCCGCCGCGGAGCGTGCGGTGCACGCGCTGAACCGCGGGACGCACCAGGATCTGGGGCTCGTCTCTCGGTTCCTGCTGCGCTCCGAGGCGATCGCGTCCTCCTACATCGAGGGGATCGCGCCCAGCCTGAAGAACGTCGCTCTCGCCGAGATCGCCCTCGATGAGGATGTCCGCGGCCTTTCCGATACCGCCCACCAGGTGGCGAGGAATATGGCGATCGTGCGGGCCGCTTCGGACGCCCTGTCCGAGAGGGATGTCCTCACGGTCGACGACCTGGAGGCCCTGCAGGCATCGCTCATCCCGTCGCCGGCCGAACTGCAGGGAGTGCGCACCACCCAGAACTGGATCGGCGGATCCAGCCATCACCCGCTCGAGGCCGCTCATGTGCCCCCGCCGCCCGAGGAAGTCCTCGTGCTGCTCGAAGACCTGGTCCGGTACATGGCCGGCGCGACCCACTCACCGATCATCCAGGCGGCGCTCGCGCACGCCCAGTTCGAGACGATCCACCCGTTCCCGGACGGCAACGGTCGCGTGGGACGCGCCCTCATCCACACCGTCCTCACCCGCCGAGGGCTCACTGCGGAAGCGATCCTGCCGGTGAGCCTGGTCCTGGCCACCCGTCACCAGGAGTACATCGACGGGCTGGACTCGTTCCGCGTCGAGGGGTCACCGGAATCCCCAGAGGTCTCCGCTGCGATCGAGACCTGGGTCGGCACGTTCGCGAACGCGGTGCGCATCGCCGCAGAGCAGGCCGCGATCCTCGAACAGCGCCTGGCCGTACTCCGTGAGGAGTGGTCGCAGATCCTCTCCGAGGCTCGACGCCGGGAGGGAAGGGTACGAGCGACCCGCCGAGACTCCGCGCTGTCCACCATCCTCGACTCGCTTCCCGGCACTCCCGTGCTCACCACCTCCACGGTCACCCGCGTGCACGACGTGACGACCACCGCTGCACAGAATGCCCTCTCCCAGCTCACGGAGTACGGGATCCTGGAGAAGATCTCGATCGGTCGGGCGCAGCGCGCCTACGTGTCCCTCGACGTCCTGGACCTCCTCACCCGCAGCGAACGAGCCATGGCGAGCCGGGACCTCGACACCGCCAGCTCATCCGCGATGAGGCCGGTGCCGGCGCCTCGCACCGGATGAGTACGGCTCACCTCGGCCGCGCCACGTCAGAGGTCGAGCACGAAGCGCAGCGCCTGGTCGACCTCGCTCAGCTGCTCGAGGCCCACGATGCCTCGGCGGGTCACGAGCCGTTCAGTGGAGACGGCCCGCAGCTGATCGCAGCGGGCATAGGAGACGTGTCCCAGGCCGCTGGTGCCCGGTTCCACCTCGACGTGACTGCGCAGGCCGTAGGCGGCAGAGGCGACCGGCACGACCATGACCAGCCCGCCAGGCCCGTTGTTCAGGATGTCGACGGACACCACGACAGCCGGGCGCCGGAACGCCGGCTCATGACCGATCGGCTGACCGAGATCGACGTCGTAGACCTCTCCCCGCCAGATCACGAGAGCGCGTCCCACTCCTGTCGCTCGGCCACATACTGCTCCCAGCGCTCGGGGTCGTCGCGGAGCCGCTCGTAGTCCGCAGCGAGCCCCTCGAGGAACTCCTTCCGCTCGAGCGCGTCGATCGCCACGTGCACAACGTCGATGACCGAAGTCCCACGGGACTTGGCGAGCACTTGAAGACGCTCTGAATCGGGTCGTCGAACTCGAACGGTCGTGGTCTCTGTAGCAGCCATGCTCCAATTGTAGACGAAACGTCTACATTCGGGAAGGGCGTGGCGGTCGCCTCACGGCGCCAGCAGCACCGCGAAGGTCTCCAGCGTCTCCTTGAGCGCGATCGAAGGCTCGAGCAGCCACTGGATCTGCAGGCCGTCGCTCGCGGCGACGACGAGCGCGGCGGTGCGGGCGGGGTCGATGTCGGACCGGACCAGCCCGGCCTCCTGGTCCTCGCGCAGCTTCCGCTCGAGGTTCTCGCGCACCCGCTCGAAGCGAGCGGTGAAGTACTCCTTGGCGGGCCCGGACTCGACCTCGAGCGCGGTGGCGACCAGGGTGGAGTAGAGCTGGACCAGGCCCGGGACCTCGAGGTTCGCCAGCGCCGCATTGGCCATCACGTCCACCGAGCGCTCCTGGCTGCGGTCCCCCCTGCCGGGATCGGGGCGGTTCTCGGCGTGCTCGTAGACGGCGACCAGCAGCTCCTCCCGGGAGGAGAAGTAGTGCAGCAGCGCGCCGTGCGAGATGCCGATCGATTCGGCGATGCGGCGCAGGGAGGTGCCGTCGGCCCCGCGCGCACGGAACACCTCGATGGCGCGGTCGAGGATCTCCTGGCGGCGGGCGATGCCCTTGGAGTAGGAGCCGGCGCGGCCGATGCGCCGGGCGACGGCGGAGGGCGGGGCCGACGGGGTCTCATCGGGCGCGCCCGGCGCTGGATCCTCGGTGCTCATGCCGCCAATGTACCCAGCTCGCGAACTGCTCCGCAGATAAAACCTCCAACTGGTGGCTTCTTTGTTAGGCTGACGACAGCGCGCCCCCGGGGGCGCGAGCCCGCCCTCTGACAACGACGCACGAAAGCAGGTTCGACGTGGCACTGCCTCTCGCCTCCGTCCAGCTGTACACGCTGGCCGCGGAGTTCTCCGCCGACATGAACGGCTCCCTCGACAAGCTCGCGCAGATCGGCCTGAAGAACGTCGAGGCGTTCGACTTCGTGCGCCGCCCGAAGGAGATCCGCGCCGCCCTCGACGCGAGCGGCCTCGCCTCGCCCACCGGTCACGCCCCGCTGCTGTCGGACGAGCTGTGGACGCCGGACGGCTCCATCCCCACCCCGGCCAACGAGGTCGTGTTCGAGGCCGCCGCCGAGCTCGGCATGAAGACAGTCATCGACCCGATGGTCCCCACCGAGCGCTGGCTCACCGAGGACGGCGTGCAGGACATCGCCGAGCGCCTCAACGCCGCCTCCCAGAAGGCCGCGGAGTTCGGCCTGACCGTGGGCTACCACAACCACGCCCAGGAGTTCCTCGCCGACTTCGACGGCCAGAGCGCCTACCAGCGCTTCCTGTCGCTGGTGGAGCCGTCGGTCGCGATCGAGCTGGACCTGTACTGGGCCCTGGTCGGCGGTCAGGACGTCGTGTCGCTGGTCAAGGAGCTCGGCGACCGCCTGGTCGCGATCCACGTCAAGGACGGCATCAAGCCGCCGACGAACCCCTTCGACCCGGACGCCCCGAAGTTCGACTCCTCCAGCCTGGATCAGCGCCACGCCGGCCAGGGCGAGGTCCCCACCATCGAGGCGATGCAGGCCGCGACCGGCGTGAAGTACGCCGTCATCGAGTACGACAACGCCCCCGGCGAGGTCTTCTCGGACATCGAGAACAGCTACCGCTTCCTGATCGACGGAGGACTCGCCGCATGACCACCCTCTCCCCCTTCTCCGGCCCGGTGGGCGTCGGCTTCATCGGCGTCGGCGTCATCTCCGACACCTACCTGGAGAACCTCAGCTCCTTCCCGGACGTCGAGGTGCTGATCCTCGGCGACATCAACACCGAGCGCGCCGCCGCCCAGGCGGCGAAGCACCACGTGCCGGCCTCCGGCACCGCGCAGGACGTGCTGGATCATCCGGGCGTGCAGGTCGTGGTGAACCTGACCCTGCCCGCCACCCACGTCGAGATCTCCTCCGCCGCGATCGCGGCGGGCAAGCACGTGTGGACCGAGAAGCCGCTGGGCCTGGACCGCGAGTCCACCGCCGCACTGCTGGCACAGGCCGACGAGGCCGGGCTGCGGGTGGGCTGCGCCCCGGACACCGTGCTCGGCGCGGGCGTGCAGACCGCCAAGCGGGCGGTCCTGGACGGGCTGATCGGCCGGCCGCTGTTCGCGCAGACCTCCATGCAGTGGCAGGGCCCCGAGGTCTTCCATCCGAATCCCGCGTTCCTGTTCGCCCACGGTGCGGGCCCGCTGCTGGACATGGGCCCGTACTACTTCACCACTTTGGTGAGCCTGTTCGGCACCGTCGACAAGGTCGCCGCGGTGGGCCTGAAGGCCACCGAGGAGCGCGCGATCCGGGTGGGCGAGAAGGCCGGGACCAGCTTCCCGGTCGAGGTGCCCTCGACGATCTCGGTGCTCACCCAGTTCGAGGGCGGCCAGACCGGCACCTCGCTGCTGAGCTTCGATTCTCCGCTGGCCCGCCAGGGCATCGTGGAGATCCACGGCACCGAGGGGTCTCTGGTGGTGCCCGATCCGAACATGTTCGAGGGCCGCATCGCCTACGTGCGCCCCTTCGAGTCCTTCGGGGAGCGCCCACCGGAGCAGGAGTGGATCGACGTCCCGCAGGCCGGGCCGACCACCGGGCGCGGCCTGGGCCTGCTGGACATGGTCCGCGCCATCCACACCGATCGCCCGCACATCGCCACCGGCGAGGTGGGCTACCACGTGCTGGACGTGATGCTCTCGGCCGAGGAGTCCGCCGCCAGCGGCGAGTTCGTCACCGTGGACTCGTCGGTCTCCGAGATCCCGGCAGTCCCGGCGGACTTCGACCCGCTGGCCCGCACCGTCTGAGACCCGCGGGCTGGGCGGGCAGGCCCGCTGGCGCTCCGCCCCGGGCGGACCGGCCGCTGGTGCCCCGACGCTCGCGGGTGCCGACGGATGCGCGCTGAGGACTCATGCGACCACCTCGCATAGGTCCTCAGCGAGCATCTGCATGCGCCGCGCGCCCGACGTGCCGGGCGCGCGGCGCTCGGCTGGGCGGGGGCGCCCGCCCCGGCACCGGCCCAGGCCCGTCGCTCAGGCGCTCAGCAGGAGGGCCTCGCCCTGGCCACCGCCACCGCAGAGGCTCACGCCGGCCCGGCCGCCGCCGCGGCGGGCCAGCTCGAGCGCGGCGGTCAGGGCCAGCCGGGCGCCCGAGGCCCCGATCGGGTGGCCAAGGGCGATGGCGCCGCCGTGGATGTTGGTCTTCTCCAGCGGGTAGTCCAGATCGGTCAGCGATTGGACGACCACTGCCCCGAAGGCCTCGTTGATCTCGATCAGGTCCAGCTCCTGGGCCCGCCAGTCGGCCCGCTCCAGCGCGGCCCGCAGGGCGTTCGCGGGCTGTGAGTGCAGCGAGGAGTCGCGCGGACCCGCCACCTGCCCGGGCGCCCCGATCGCGGCGAGGATCGTGAGGCCGTGCTCCTCGGCATAGGCGCGCGAGGTGATCACGAGCGCCGCCGCCCCGTCGGACAGCGGCGAGGAGTTACCGGCGGTGATGGTGCCGTCCTTCGCGAAGGCGGGGCGCAGGCCGGCGAGGGTCTCGGCGGTGGTGTCGGGACGGACCCCCTCGTCGCAGTCCACGAGCAGCGGGTCGCCCTTGCGCTGGGGGATCTCGACGGGGGCGATCTCCTCGGCGTGGATCCCGGCCTCGGTCGCCGCGGCGGCGCGCTGATGGGAGGCGGCGGCGACCTCGTCCTGCGCACGGCGGTCGATCCGGCGCTCGGCGTTGCCGCCTTCGGTGAGGTCACCCATCGACTCGTGGCTGAGCGCGTCGGTGAGCCCGTCATGCGCGACAGAGTCGAGCATGGTGGCCGGGCCGTACTTGAACCCCTTCCGCGAGCCGGGCAGCAGGTGCGGGCCGTTGCTCATCGACTCCTGGCCGCCGGCGATCACGGCGGTGGCCTCGCCGGTGCGGATCAGCCGGGCGGCGTCGATCACGGCAGTGAGCCCGGACAGGCACACCTTGTTCAGCGTCACGGCGGGGACGTCCCAGGCCAGGCCTGCGGCGAGCGCGGACTGGCGGGCGGGGTTCTGGCCCTGACCGGCCTGGACCACGTGGCCCATGATGACGGTGTCGACCACGGCGGCATCGAGCCCGGAGCGGGACAGGGCGTGGCGGATGGCGTGGGCGCCGAGGTCCACGGCGGCCAGCGCCGCCTGTTGCGAGAGCAGCCGGGTGAACGGGGTGCGGGCGCCGCCGACGATGACGGGCTCGTGGGCGGAGGTGTCGGCGCGGGTCATGGGGTGCTCCTTCGACGGATTCAGCCCTCGGGAGGCAGTCGCGAGGGTCGGAGGGGAGGCGGCTGCCGGCGCGTCGAGGGGCGGGCAGCGGGGAGAGGGTCGGTGGCGACCATCATCCTCCTCCCGGCGCCAGCGGGGAAGGTGAACGACGCAGTCAGGCGGTGCGGTCGGTATCGCTGCCCGCCACCGTGACCGCGGGCCAGTCCAGCGCCGCGAGCTCCTGGAGCTGCGCGGTGGTGACAGCGGCATCGTCGGCGAGGACCTGCAGCTCCTCCACCTCGGCGGCGATCGCGATGCGCCGGGCGAGCACTGGCAGGTCACGCCACCCGGTGAGCGCCGCCACCGTGAATCGGGCGCGCACGGCCGAGGGGGCGAAGCCGGTGGCCGGCTCGGGATGCTCAGCGGCCGACGGGGTGGGGCGCTGCTGGCTCACCTGCGTCACCAGGCGCAGCTGGGCGACGTACCCGCTCGGGTCGAGCCTCTCGGCCAGGTAGCGGAACCGGGCGGACGGTGCACAGCTCGCGCTGAGCAGTGCGTACTCCCGCGGGGCGGCGGCATCGCAGGTCAGCGAGGCGGGAGCGCCGAGGGGGTGGCGGGCGGAGTCCCTCTCGTCGGGGTCGGCCCCGCCGGCGAGGCCCCGCTCGGGGGCCGCGCCGTGCTCGTCGATGCGGCCCTGAGCGTCCGGCACGACTCCCCGTCGCATCGTCGGGGTCCCGTCGGCGGCGACGACGTGGGTGAAGGCCTCCGGATGCAGGGCGGGGTCGGTGCGCTGGCCGGTGGCGGTGAAACGGGCGGCGGGGTCCTCGCCGGGAGAGAGCAGCTGCCGGAAGCGGGCGCTCCCCAGCCATCCCTCGAGGTAGACGTTCGCGGCCTCCGGCACGGAGTCGTCGGCGAGCTGGACGCGGTGGGAGACGGCGCCCTCCCGGGCGGTGGAGGTCAGGCCGGTGACCACCAGCGGGGTGGCCGTGCCGTCGGCCGTGCCGGTGGCGAAGCCGCGCAGCAGGGACAGCACGGTGGGCAGGGACTTCTTCGCCACGGCGGCGTGGCCGCCGCCGATCCGATGCTTGGTCAGGCCTGTGGCGTCGCGCGCGTATTCGATGAGGGAGTCGTTGCTGGACTCGTCGGGGTCGGAGTAGAAGTAGTCGATGCGTCGGCCCTCGGCGAGGTAGCGGCGCAGCAGGGTGCCAGGCTGCTCGACCTCCCACAGCGCCCGGTCCCGGAACAGCCCACCCCGCAGCACGGGCTTGGCGAAGTAGTAGGGCAGGTTCATCTGCGGGGCGACCAGCACCTGCCTGGCCCCGGGCAGGTCGCGGGCGGTCATCGCCGCGATCGAGGCGCCCTTGGAGGCCCCGAACACCAGCACATCCTCCTCGGCGATGCCGTGCCGCCGCATGAGGGCGGTGATCGCGCCGGTGACCCGGCCCGCGAGGAGCCTGCCGGCATTGTCGTGGACCATATAGGTGCCGCTCACGCCGTAACGGTCCTGGAAGCACACCATCAGGGTGTCCGCGAGGTCCTCCTCGGTGAGGGCCTTGAGATAGCTGACGGCGTAGGAGACGCGCGAGTTCGCCGGCGGGAAGCCGGGGAAGGTCACCAGCAGCCGCGCCGGGTTCGTGGTGTTGCCGCGCACCGAGGAGAACAGGCCGTCACGGCGGTGCACGTGGTACTTGCGGTCGTATGCATCCTGCTCCGGCGTGGAGAAGGCACCGGCGCCGATGTGGAGCTGGTGCTTCACCGGGAGGTCGAGCGTGAAGTCGGCGGGGTCCGACGAGGTGACGAGAATGTTGCGGTACTCCAGCGGCGTGCCCGGCGGCGGGGCCTGGATCCGGTTGCCGTAGACCACCTCGCCGCGCTCGAGCAGGCGGAAATCGGCGCCGCGGTGCTTCGCCCAGCCCTTGAGCGTGAGGCGGGCATAGTGGTGGCCGGCGGGCAGAGCCTCGGAGGCGATGCGGCGGAGCAGCTCTCCGTGCCCGCGCTTCTCCAGCGCGTCCCGGACTCCGGGGCGTTCCTCCAGCAGCCGGGCCAGCGCGCGCGAGGGCGGGCTGTAGGCGAGATCGCGCAGCGCGGAGCGCAGACGGCGAGCGGGGGTCCGTGGCGCGGCTGCTGACATGCCGGGCCCTCCTCGATCGGATAGGGGTCGCGCCGGGGCACGAGGTACGCCCGGAAGACTAGCCCGAGGGCCGCGGCACGGCCGTGCGCTCGCAGACCGAGATCGAATACCACTGCCTGCGCACCATCCCGCGTTTGTGACGGCCCTCTCCTCTACTCTGGCCATATGACGCTCCGACAGTCTGCCGCCTCCGCTCCCGATGCCGACGGCACCCAGCGCATGGACCTGGTGCTGGAGGGCGGCGGGGTCAAGGGCATCGCCCTGGCCGGTGCGCTCGAGGTGCTCGAGGAGCGCGGGTACCGGGTGAACCGGGTGGCAGGCTCCTCGGCCGGCTCGATCGCCGGGGCTCTGGCGACCGCCGGGATCCCGGTGAACCAGATCGCGCAGATCCTGCGGGAGACGGACTACCGCCGCTTCGAGGACGGGCCGTGGTGGACCCGCACCCTGCCCGGCAAGGCGCTCAGCATCCTGCTGTTCAACGGGATCAACCCCGGCACCTACCTCCGTGACTGGCTCGAGGAGCAGCTCTCCCTCCACGGGGCCCCGGGCCGTACCGGCACCTTCGCCGATCTGCGCTACCAGGACCCCGATCCCGGTGCCGAGGTCTGGGGTCCGCGCGCATATCGGTTGGTCGTCACCGTCTCGGACCTGTCCGCCGGGCGGCTGCGCTACCTGCCGCTGGACGCGGAGATCATCGGCTCCACCCCTGACGCACTGCGGGTGGTCGACGCGGTGCGGGCCTCGGCCTCGATCCCCCTGTTCTTCCGCCCCGTGCGGCGCAAGAACCTGCGAGGGAAACCGACGGTGCTGGTGGACGGCGGGATGCTCTCGAACTTCCCGGTCTCCGTGTTCGACCGGCCCGGCGGCAAGGAGCCGCGCTGGCCCACCTTCGGCGTCAAGCTCTCCGCCAGGCCGGACCCGGATCGCGGAGTCCAGAACCGGATCACGGGGCCGTTGAGCTTCGGCAAGGCCGTGGTGGACACCGTCACCGGCTTCTACGACCGCCTGCACATCGACTCCTCCCACGCCGTGGCCCGCACGATCTTCATCGACACCTCCGCCGTGCGCACCACCCAGTTCCATCTCAGCGACGCGGACCAGGAACTGCTGTACCGCACGGGGCGCAGAGCCGCGACCGAGTTCCTGGACGGCACGGGCACGCGGGAGGCGTGGGACTTCGAGGCGTACAAGGCGCGGTTCCGGCAGGGCTGACCGGCTCGGGGGTGCTCGACGGGAGCACGAGGCCCGGCCACAGGCCGGACCAGGCAGTTTGCAGCCAGGGGTCGCCAGGGGTCGGCTGAACCGGGTCCCGGAGTGGTCAAGCGTGGTCAAGCACCGCCGGGGAGGGTGCCGGGTCGTTCACGAAGTTGCGGATCCGCAACTTCGCGAACGGGCGGGAGGTAGCCTCCGGAACACCAGAGGAACCCCCCGGAACACCAGAGGAACCCCCCGGAACACCAGAGGGACCCTCCGGAACACCAGAGAGACAGAGCCGGCTGACGAAGCGCTGCCGACAGTCGGGCTCTTCCACGAGGAGGCGGGAGGCTCTATGGACGCGTCGATGATCCTTCACGGGATACGGCGTCAGCTCGGTATCATCCGTGCGGATCTGGCACGGCTGTGCGGGGTGAGCCGATCGACCGTCAGCCGGATCGAGGACTGCGAGTTGGATCCCACCTGGGGGACCCTCACACGCGTCCTGGAGTCATCCGGATTCATGATCCACGGAGAGGACATCGTCCCGACGGGCGACGCCACGGCCGCCGTCGCTGCTCGTTTCGTGCTCGACCGCGTGCTGGACTACGTCCTCATTCAGGAGAGCAGCAAGGAACCGGATCCGACGGCACCGACGGAGCCGGCGATCCTCGCGGCGCTGAACGGGCCGGCGGAGCTGCAGGCATGGTGGCAGCGTTGGCACCGTGCGGGCTGGCTCTCGGACTCGCCCACGACGATGGGCCTCAAGCACCTCTCGCACCACGCAAGCGTCATCTCGAGGGGCGGTCGTGCTGCTGCGCCTCGCCTCGTCGTCGGCGACGGACGTCGTTGGCGGGATCTCGCTCTGCGGATCGACGAGGCCGGATTCACGTATGCCGTATCGGACATGACGGCTGCTCTCGAGAGCCCGGGGGCCGGACTCGCAGAGGTTCCGAGGATCTACGTCTCCGACCCCTGGATGGTCGCCTCCGTGCTGCGCCTCGAGGGCTCCCCACCTGGTCGAGGCGTCCCACTTGTCACGGCGGAATGGCCGGAGCTGGAGGACATCGTGGTCGGTGACGGCATCTGCTTCACCTCGGTGGGCCACGCTCTCATGGACGGCCAGACCGGGGATGAGGAGGAGAGGCGGAAGTCCGCCCTGACCCTCTCTCGACTCGTGACGGGCACCCTCCCGGTCGGTTGAACTGTCGGCGGGTGTGGTGCCGTCGGCCCGGCGCGCACCGCCGGCGAGCAGCGCCAGCAGGACGAACTCGGCGTTGTCGTCGCCGAACGCTGCACCGGTCGATCCGACCGGGGACGGACCGGTGAGTCTGGGGTCAAGGGGCTCATGGGGCCGGCGCGAGGAGCCGTACAGCACCCTGGCCAGGCAATTTCCGTAGCCGGACCACCTCGGGTCAGCTGCGGCGGGCCGCGTCCGACAGCCGCTGAACGGCCTGTTCCAGCGGTTCGAGATCTTTGTCCACCACCGCTTGCACGATGGCCGGATCGGTGACGAAGTAGTGGTGCGCCAGGAAGTCGCGCATTCTGGCGATCGCGCGCCACGGGATCTCTGGTTCGCGGCTCGTGACGCCGTCGCTGAGCGCCTTGACTGCTTCTCCGATCTCCAGCAATCGCATCGCGACAGCGTCCTGGACAATCGCTGTAGAGGGCGGGCCTTACCGCAAATGCGACCGGATCGCTCTGATCGCTGCAGCGATGTCCTCGAGAAGATCAGCGTCCGAGCGGCTCACAGCGGCATCAGATCGTTCACTGCTCGTGCTCGAACTCGAGGCTTCAGGTCCTTGCGGGGTACGAGATCGACGGAGCAGCCCAGAAGGTCCTCGAGCCCGATCTGCACGCCGATGATGTCGAGCAGACTCGTCCCGGACGGCACGTCCACGAGGATGTCGATGTCGCTGTTCGCCCCGTCATCACCCCGAGCCACGCTGCCGAAGATCTCCGGTTCGGTGTAGCCGTGCTTTTCCAGGAGTCGACGGATCTCGACGCGGTGAAGAACCACTCGCCGCCCTCTCGGGCCGCTGAGCGGCTTCCGGTGCATGGCAGGCCCAGTCATGCCGCCATTCTATCGAGGCGCTGACTATCTGAAAGGGTGGTCAGATCCTGCTGGGCACCTCGGCATCCGCCACCTTGAGGCAATCTTTGGCTCTTCCCGGCCCGGGCCCTGCGGAGCGCGCCGCATCATGGACCCATGCCCACTGCACCCGTTCTCGATCACGACGCGCTGCGCGGCCTGGGCGAGCAGCTGGAGAGCTCCGAGATCCTCTGCGGGTTCCTACGCCGGTATCTCGCTCTCCTGGATCAGCGCCTCGGCCGGCTCGAGCGCTCGCTGGCCTGCGCGGACCAGGAGGGCTGGATGGATGCCGTGCTCAGCCTCAAGACCTCCTCCACCATGGCCGGTGCTCAGGCGCTGGCACAGGAGGCCGACGATCTGCAGCGGGAGTCCGTCCGGTGCCCGTCGTGGTCTGCGCCGGTCGGCTCTCCGCCGAGCCGGTCCCTCACCGCTGCGACCGTCCCGGACGGGCCCGCGCTCACGCGACGGGTCCAGCGCATGGCACAGCTGCGCGCACTGGCCGCAGAGACCGCGCGTCAGCTGCAGAACTTCCTGCAGCAGAGGGATGGAGCGCCCTCCTCGTAAGGCGTTCTGGCCGGTCCTAGCCGACGACGACCGGCCGCCCCACCATGCGGTAGCCGACGCCGCGCACCGTCTGGAGCCAGCGCGGCTCGTGCGGATCCTCCGCGAGCTTACGGCGAAGATTCCCCACGTGCACCTCGATGGTGCGCTCATCGGAGCGGGAGACGTAGGTGCCGCCGTCGGGATAGTCCCCGCGCACCGTGCGGGCGAGCTGCGTCTTGGAGCGCACCACCTGACCGCCGCGCAGAAGCACCTCCAGCAGGAGGAACTCCGTCGGAGTCAGCGCGATCTCCCGCCCCGCGACCTCGACGCGGTGCAGGCGCGGGTACAGCGCGAGACCGTCCAGCTCCAGACGGACGTGCGACGTTGCATCGTCCGGTGCGACGGACGCGGCGGAGTCCGTGTACGGGGTCGGCACGGCCGAGGCCTGTGCGGCGGAGTCCGCGTACGGAGTCGGCACAGCAGAGGCGTGCGCGGCACCGGCGGACCACGGCGCGGAGGCGGGCGGTGGTGAGGACGGCAGCGCCGGCGCGAGCTCGTCGGCCGGGGCGAGGGGGGCCGACGACGCGGTGGTGACGGAGGCCGTCGCGACCTCCGGCACGGCCGGGGTGCCGCCGCCGCGCGGCCGCCTCAGCATGGCCTCGATCCGGGCCCGCAGCTCGCGGGGGCGGAACGGCTTGGTGATGTAGTCGTCGGCGCCGGCCTCGAGCCCGAGGAGGGTGTCGATCTCCTCGGCGCGAGCTGTCAGCATCACCACGTAGGCGTCGGAGAACTGCCGCACTCTCCGGATGACCTCGTAGCCGTCGAAGTCGGGCAGACCCAGATCGACCGTGACCACCGTCGGGGCATGGGTGCGCACGGCCAGCACCCCGGCGGCGCCGCTGGCCGTCGGGTGCACGGTGAAGCCGGACTGCCCCAGCAGCTCGACCATGAGTCCCCTGATGTCCTCGTCGTCCTCGACGACCACGGCAACACGCCGATCCACTGTCATACCCCCGACGTCGATGTTCCCGCCACGGTACCGGGAACCTGCGACAAGGGGAGAGCGCACCCGCGGGACATCCGCCGGTGCCAGCTGGATCAGCGCCGGGAACCGGGCGGCGGGATCGGTGCGCGGAGCGGACGCGATGAGAGGATGAGCAGACGCCGTGGGGCGTCGCACCTCGCGGGGAGGATCCGAGCAGGTCGTCTCCCGCCTCCATGCCCCGCGGCGCCGGCGCGCCCTCATCACGGCGCGCGTCCTGACGGCCTGCGCATCGTCCGGCGGCCGCCTGCACAGGAGGCTGCTCCCCGCCCCCTCGAGGCAGTCCAGCCTCGCCACCGCCCGTCGAAGGATTTCCGTGGATGCACTCGTCTCCCTGACCCAGCGGCTCGGCAGGGTCGTCTCCCCCCACGGTGGGACGGCCTCGAAACAGCTCTACTTCGCCGGCTTCATGGTGGCGCTGACGGTGATGATCGCGATCTCCCGGCTCGAGCTGTTGACCGCACCGACGTACCTGCTCGCGCTCGGGGTCCTGGCCGTCTCCACCGTGCTCGCACTCGTGATCCGCTGGGACGAGCTGCGGACCGGGTGGGCGGTGGTGGTGCCGATGCTGGACATCATCGCGATCGCGCTGGTGCGGGATCATATGCGCGACACCGCGGTCGCGGTCTCCCTGCTGGTGTTCATCCCGAGCCTGTGGATGACGGCCCGGCTGCGCCTGCCGGGGGTGTGGATCTCGACTGCGGCCGTCACGGCGCTGTTCACGGGCCCCGTCATGCTCCGCGCGCCGTACATCGACACCCTGACCGTGGCCTACACCCTGCTCCTGCCGTTCACCGTGCTGCAGATCGGGCTGCTGGTCGCCGGCGGCCTGACGGTGCTGGACGGCCAGAACCAGCGCCTGGCAGGGGCTCTCGCGGAGAAGGACTCGCTGCTGGATGACGCGGCCACTTCCGAGCAGCTGATGAAGAGCATCATCGACAGCGTGGACGTGGGCATCGTGGTGGTGGACCGCGACGGGCACGACATGCTGATGAACCGGACCCAGCAGCGGATCCATGCCCTCGCCTCCTCCGTCGATCTTGCCGACCCCGAGGAGTCGCAGCTGCTGGTGCGCTACCCGGGCACCTCCACCACGATCCCGCCGGATCAGCGCCCGGTGAGGCGCGCCGTGCTCGGAGAGACCTTCAGCAACTACATCGTGGACATCGGACCGCCCGGGCACCATGCCACCGTCTCCACCTCGGCGCGGCAGATCCTGGACCACCACGGCCAGCATGCGGGCGCCGTCGTCGTGTTCTCGGACGTCACCAGCTACATCGAGACGGTCCGTTCGCAGGAGCGGTTCGTCGCAGCGGTCTCGCACGAGCTGCGCACGCCGCTGACCTCCGTGATCGGCTACCTCGAACTGGCGCGGGATGATGAGGACCTCTCCCCGACGACCACCTCGTTCCTCGAGGTCGCCCATCGCAATGCGGAGCAGCTGCTGCTCATCGTGCAGGATCTGCTGGCGGACCAGGTGACCCGCTCCGGCACCCAGCAGCTGCAGCTGCGTCCGCAACGGCTCTCCGAGCTCGCGCAGCAGTCCGTAAACTCCTTCGCGCTGCGCGCCGCCGAGGCCGGCATCACCTTGGAGACCGAGATCGTCGAGACCCCGGAGCTGCCGCTGGACTCGAACCGGATGCAGCAGGCGGTGGACAACCTGCTCTCCAACGCCGTGAAGTACACCCCTCGCGACGGGCGGGTACGGGTGGTGACCGTGGTGGGTGAGAGCCACCTGGAGCTGCGCGTCGTCGATTCCGGGATCGGGATGAGCGCTCAGGAGCAGACGAATCTGTTCACCGAGTACTACCGCACGGCCACCGCCCGCGACAGCGCGATCGAGGGCCACGGCATCGGTCTGGCGCTGACGCGCAGGATCGTCGTCGCGCACGGCGGGCAGATCAGCGTCCGCTCGACCCAGGGCACGGGGTCGACGTTCACGATCCACTTCTCGCTGGACGGGATCGACGGCGCCAACGGCTGAGATCCCGGTCCGGCAGGATCATCCGCCGCCTGCGGGGCGGGACGGCTCGCTAGGATCAGCCGGAAGGACCCCGGGGGAAGCGAGACCATTGATGCGAACTGCGGTGACGGTGTGCCTCGCCGTCCTCTACGCCCTGCTGGCGGTGGTCGTCTTCGGGGTGAGCGGCGTGTTCGGCGGCTTCGGGGAGGCGCTGTGGCGCGATGTCGCGGTGCTGCTGCTGACGGTGGTCGCCGCCTGCGCGCTGACCTACGTCTCGCTGCTGCTGATGACGTTCCTCCATGCGCTGCGTCATCCACCGACCTCCGCCGGGGACCCCGCAGCGCTGCAGTGGCATGTGCTGGTCCCCTGCCGCGACGAGGAGAGCGTGATCGCCGAGACGGTCTCGGCGGCGCGCACTTCCTTCCCCGGCATGCACGTGTGGGTGATCGACGACGCGAGCGAGGATACGACCGCCTCTGTGGTGCAGGATCTGATGGTCTTCGACGACCGGGTCCACCTCATCTCCCGCGTCGCCCCGGAGGCCCGGACCGGGAAGGGTGATGCGCTCAACGCCGCCTACCGGATCGTCTCCGATCACGTGGGAGGTGACGCCGAGCAGCGCCACCGGACGATCGTCGGCGTGCTGGACGCCGACGGATTCCTCTCCGACAACGCGCTGACGCTGCTCGCCGGCCCGGAGTCCTTCGGCGACCGGCAGATCGGTGCCGTGCAGCTCGAGGTGTGGATGAAGAACCGCGGCGACCGCCGTCCCCGTCCCGGGGAGGGCAAGGTGCGCAACGCCATCGGACGACTCCTGGTGCGCATGCAGGATCTCGAGTTCCGCACCACGAACTCGGCCATGCAGGTGCTGCGCGTGCGCACCGGCACCGTCGGCATGGGCGGCAACGGCCAGTTCACCCGCCTGTCCGTCCTGGACACGCTCACCGCGGAGCACGGCCGGCCCTGGGGGAAGAAGCTCTGCGAGGACTACGAGCTGGGCCTGAACATCCTCGGACAGGGCATGCGCAACCACTACGTGCGCGAGGCCCACGTGTCCCAGGAGGCGCTGCCCTTCACCCGGCGGCTGATCACCCAGCGCACCCGGTGGGCGCAGGGCAACATGGAGTGCGCCTCCGCCCTGCCGGGGCTGCGGCGCAGCGGTCACCTCAGCGCCGCCGGGCTGGTGGAGATCCACTACTTCATGCTGCAGCCGGTGGTGATGATGCTGAACCTGGTGCTGGTCCCGCTGCTGCTGGTCCTCGGCGCGCTGCAGGAGCGGAGCGGGTTCTGGTCCGCCTCGACCTGGCTCACGCTCGTGCTGGCGGGGCTGTTCTTCCTGGTGCTGCCGTACGCGGCGTGGGGGCTGGTGTACCGGAGGGCGAGCGGCGGCGAGGTGTCCCTGCTCGGCGCAGTGGGGCTGGGGCTCGTGAACCTGGTGTACGTCTACCTCACCTACGTGTACTACCTGCGCGCCACGTGGCGCGCGGTGACCGGGCGCACCGGCTGGGCGAAGACCCGCCGCAACGCCGACGGGCGCCGCCTGGTCCCGGTGCCGCTGTCCGCGGCGCTGGAGGCGCTGCCGCTGATGCGCCTGGAGCAGCTCGAGGAGCTGAGCGCGGAGCTCGAGGGCCGCTCGGACCTCGGCATCGATTTCGTGGCCGGGTGGGCGCTCATGTGGCCCACCCGCTCCGCACGCCTGGAACGAGCGATCGCCGCCGAGGACAGGACGGCGATCCGCGACGCGATCGGCAGCGTGAGGGTCTCCTCGGCGATGGTGGGCGCGGCCCGGCTCGAGCAGGCCGCCACGGATCTCGAACTGGCACTGAGCAGTGGAGACCTCGAAGCGTGCCGTGCACAGCTGCCTGCGGTCACCGCGATCGGTCAGGAGACGGTGGGCATGCTGCGCAAGGAGGTCTCGGTGCGCCGCTCGCTGCTGCAGACCCCGCACCAGGCCGACCCGGCGCTCACCGAGCTCCGGATGGTCACCGTCCCCCGCGCGTGACGGGCTGCGCCACGATCTCCGCCAGCCGCTCGCGCAGCTGCCGGGGTCGGAACGGCTTGGTGAGGTACTCATCCGCGCCCGCGTCGATCCCGAGCTGGACGTCCGCTTCCTGCGAGCGGGCGCTGAGCATGACGATGTGCCCGTCCACCCGATCGCGCGCGCGGCGCACCACCTCATAGCCCTCGAGGTCCGGCAGTCCCACATCCACCAGGAGCAGATCGGGCACCTGCGCCTCGAGCGCCTCGAGCCCGCTGGTCCCGGTATCGGCCCCGGCAACGGAGTACCCGGCCTGCGTGAGCACCACCTCGAGCAGTCGACGGATGTCGTCGTCGTCCTCGATCACGAGTGCTGTCGTCATGCCATTCCCCCTGTTCGGCTCGTCCACCTGGTACCAGGGTATAGAGCGACGGTGCGAGCTCGCCGGGACCGGAGGGTCTGTTCCCGGAGACGTGATCCGCCACCGCAGGGACTGACCATGACACCGCCCGTGACGGCCGGGCGATCGGTCAGGATCATGGCCTGCGGGAGCGATCGGTGGCACTGTGTTCCTGTTGACCCGTTCCCGGACGAAAGGCTCATCATGACCAGCACGCCGATGGATCACCCCGAGGACGACGCCCACCCGCATGCCGAGGATCAGGGCGAGAAGAGCCCGGACTCCACCTCGGAGCAGCAGGACCTCGTGGATGAGCGCACCAAGGAGCTCTCTGAGCGCGAGGCCGCCCAGCACGACGGGATCATCGAGGCTCAGGAGGACGAGAAGCGCGACGCCGGCGGCTACGGGCACTGACAGCCCTGGCCGGTGATCCCGGCGTCGTCCGCAACCACCCTGATGGTGCGGGGCGCGGCGCTGGGACCTCTCGGCGCGCCAACGGTCGCGCACCGCACTGTGCGGGGGCGATGCGGCGATCCTGCGTGCGTGGCGGACGTTTTGGGATTCTTTCGGACCCGTGATTTACGCCACGTTTTCGTTCATGGGGTTCAATGCACGTCCCGGCATGGAGATACACCCGGGCCTTCGACGACAAAGTCGGCCCCTCGAGAAAGCGTGCGGAGGAGCGTGCATCGCGGATCACCGCACTAATCCGAGGAGGTAAACGCTGAAGGCGAGAGTCGATGCCCTGCGCTCGGGCATCCTCGCGGCCTCCAGCGCCCAGATGGCCGATTCTCCATGGAGGTGGATAGAGCCGCTGGGCGCCGCCGGGCGCACACAGGGACTCGGATCCCGTCTCACACCATGGGAGATAACGTTTTAACTTCGCTTGTGGGATTTTTCGAGCATTTGTCGTCGCACGTCAGCACCTCGGTCTAATTTGAGGAGGTCCTTTTCAGTTCGCACACCTTGAGGTGATTCGTGAAGACCGCTCTACGCCGAGTCGCGGCCATGTCCGTGGCGGCACCGCTCGTTCTCACCGGCGCTGTCGCCGCCCACGCCGATGGACCCGATACGCAAGCTCCCCAGATCGCCGAGTATTCGGTGACGTCCGATGACGGCGATGATGATCTGACGTACTTCGTCGAGCACGAGCCGGCGACCTTCACCGCCACGGTCCGTGTTACCGACGAGACCGGGTCCGATGGTCCCATCGTCAGAGTGCGCAGTGTCGACACCGGTCAGTCCGTCGGTTTCGGCCGGATGGAACGGGTCTCCGGCGATGCGCACGACGGCGTCTACGCGCGGACCATCACTATCCCCGAAGGGCACGCTCCCGGTGACTGGGAGGTGACGATCTATCCCCTGTCCGATTCGCTCGGAAACAGCACCGACCCAGGGGAGTTCGCCTACTTCGCCACTCTGGGAGTCGTCGACATCGTCTACGGCACGCCGGTCTCGCCAGCCGCGGTCACCTTCGACGACGATGCCCGCACTTACACGATCCCGGCGGCCGAAGGTGCCCAGTACCTGGTGGACGGCGAGGTCGCCGACGCCGGGACCTACAGCGCGACCGGCACGGTCGAGATCACGGCCAGTGCGCTGGACGGCTACATCCTCGACGGCGAGTCGGAGTGGACCCACACGTTCGCCGCAGAGTCTGTGACCGCCGGCGCTCCTGCCTTCGACGATCGCAGTGGATCTGCGGAGGACACCGTCACGATCCCGGCGACGGATGGCGTCGAGTACCTGGTGAACGGCGAAGTCGTCGGGGCTGGCGATCACGCCGCGTCCGGCACCGTCACCGTCACCGCGCGCGCCCTGTCCGGCTACGAACTCACCGGCACCACCACCTGGACCCACGGGTTCGACGCCACCACGCCGTTCATCGACGTCGAGCCCGGTGTCGAGCACTTCGACCACATGGCGTGGATGGCCGAGTCCGAGATCTCCTACGGCTGGCAGACCCCGGACGGTCCCGAGTACCGCCCGCTGAGTCCCGTCAACCGCGACGCGATGGCCGCGTTCCTGTACCGGATGGCGGATGAGCCGGCGGTCGACCTGCCGGAGTCCTCCCCGTTCACCGACATGCACCCCGGCCAGCAGCACTACAAGGAGGTCGTCTGGGCCTACCAGGAGGGCATCACCACCGGGTGGACGATGCCTGACGGCACCCACCAGTTCCGTCCGGTCGAGCCGATCAACCGCGACGCGATGGCCGCGTTCATGCACCGCTTCGCCGGCGCCCCGGACCTCTCCGTCCCCAGTGCGCAGTGCTTCGAGGACGTGCCCACCGGCATGCTGTTCGCCGAGGAGATGTGCTGGATGAAGTCCGAGGGGCTCTCCACCGGCTGGTCCGACGGCACCTACCGTCCGCTGACTCCGGTCAAGCGCGACGCGATGGCCGCCTTCCTCCACCGGTTCGACACCAACTTCTGACGCAGTTCCGAGGAACGCGAAGGCCCGCCGGGGACATCCCCGGCGGGCCTTCGTCATGGCGGGCAGTCTCGAGCGCGTGCACGCGATATACCTGCGGCGTTATCTGATCGTTATACTGGATGCTGTTCTTGTCGCCGGCATCGAGGAGCATCTGTCGTGACCGCCCCTGACGTGGCTGCGCCCCGCACGGGACCCTCCCCGAAGCCCGGCTTCCGCCCCGACATCCAGGGGCTGCGGGCGATCGCGGTGATGCTCGTGGTGCTGTTCCACTCCGGCGTGGCGGCCCTCTCCGGCGGGTACGTGGGCGTGGACGTCTTCTTCGTGATCTCCGGGTTCCTCATCACCACCCACCTGCTGGAGACCCTCGAGCGGGACGGGCGGATCAGCTTCAGCAGCTTCTACGCCAAACGCGCGCGCCGCATCCTGCCGGCGGCGCTGCTGGTCGCCGCGCTCACCCTGGTCGCCGCCTGGATCTGGATGTCCCCGCTGCTGATGCGCAAGGTCGTCGACGGCGCGATCGCGACCGCGCTGTACGGGCCGAACTACTTCTTCGCCCTCCAGGACACCGACTACCTCGCCGAGACCACGCCCTCGGTGTACCAGCACTACTGGTCCCTCGGCATCGAGGAGCAGTTCTACCTGTTCTGGCCGGCGCTGCTGGCGGTGGGGTTCTGGCTCTGCCGGCGCCGCGAGCAACGGGTGATGGCGCTGATCGCCGTGGTCACCGCTCTCTCGTTCCTCGCCTGCGTGGTGCTGATGAACATCTCCCAGCCGTGGGCGTTCTTCTCCCTGCCCACCCGGGCCTGGGAGCTGGGCGCGGGCGGACTGGTCGCATTCCTGCTGCGCTCCGGGGCGCGGTGGCTGCACAGCCGGTTCACGGGCCTGCTCGCCTGGGCGGGACTGGCCGGGCTGGCGATGGTGGCCCTGACCTTCGACGGAGCCACCGTCTTCCCGGGCTGGGTCGCTGCGCTCCCGGTGCTGGCGACTGCGGCGATGATCATCGGCGGCGCCGCGCCCGGGCCCCTGAACGCCACGCGTCTGCTGGGGCTGGCCCCGCTGCAGTTCCTGGGCGCGATCTCCTACTCGCTGTACCTGGTGCATTGGCCGCTGCAGGTGATCCCGCAGGCCGCGACCTTCTCCGACGCTCCCCTGCCACTGGAGCAGCGCCTGGCACTCGGCGCGGTGGCGGTGCCGCTGGCATGGCTGCTGTACCGATGCGTGGAGCGGCCCGTGATCGGCTGGCGCGTGCTGCGGCAGCGGCGGCAATGGCTCACCGGATTGGTCGCGGCGGGCGCCTCATTCGCGGTGGTGGTCAGCTCGGGCGCGGTGGCCGCCGTCAGTGCGCAGCAGCCGCTGTCCACCGACCGCACCGCGGCCCCGGCCACGGCGACCCTCGATCCGGCCGGCACCAGCTTCGTGCCCGCCAATATCGCCCCCTCGCTCGATGCGGTGGCCGAGGACAACCCGGCCGTCTACGGCACGGGCTGCCACACCTCGACCTACGACTCCGATCCTGCCGGCTGCCGGGTGGGGGACAGCCCCGAGGCGCCGCTGGTGTTCCTGGTCGGGGATTCCCACGCCGCCAGCTGGTTCCCGGCACTGGAGACGCTGGCGAAGGAGGGCAGGATCCGCCTGGACAGCAATAGCAAAAGCTCCTGCCTGCCGCTGGATACCGAGCAGCAGTACCTCGCGAAGGAGTACACCTCCTGCGAGCAGTGGCGGGACGGGGTGCTGGAACGCATCGACGACGAGCAGCCCGACCTGGTGCTGCTGGCGATGTACGACAGCCCGGACCGACTCCAGGAGGAGCCCGGCACACCCACACACACGCAGTGGCAGCAGGGACTCGCGGCGACCCTCGAGCAGATCGACGGCCCCCGGGTGGCAGTGATGAAGGACGTCCCCACCCAGGCCCGCAACCCCGATGAATGCCTCTCGACGCATCTCGAGGAGGCGCAGGCCTGTGCCGTGCCGCGCGAGCAGGCCTTCAAGGAGAGCCTCGTCGAGGCCGAGGACCAGGCCATCGAGGAGGCCGGGGACGAGGCGGCACGGGTGGACCTCACCCGGTACTTCTGCAATGCGCAGACCTGCCCCCTCGTCATCGGCAACACCGTGGTGTTCCGCGACACGCACCACCTCACCGAGACCTTCAGCCGGCAGATGGCCGAGCCGCTGTGGAAGGAGATCGAGCCGCTGGTGGGGTGAGCGGCACCCAGGAGCGGGCGGCACCGCCCCCTGGGTCCGATATCGTGCCAGCACGGCACCCACCGTCCCCCGCTCATCGCCGACCACCCGAAGGAGCACCCCTCATGGCCCGAAAGGCACTGGTGCCGAGCTCAGGACGAGCCGGCGCCGCACTGAACGCCGCGCGCTGGGCGCTGCCTCTGTTGGCGGCCGGCGCCCGCTGGATCTCCACGCACCCCGAGGTATGGGAGACGGTCAAGGAGCAGGCGACGAGGCTGCAGACGACGACCACGAACCGGCCAGACGGGGTGCTCGCGACCGTCGCGATCCTCCGCGAGCAGGTGGACTACCTCGAAGGTTCCGCCGACGACGCCGGGGAGACCCGGCGCGCGCAGGACTGGGCGAAGCGGCTGGATTCCTGTGAGCGCGCGGCCCAGCTGCTGAAGGCCCCCGGCGCGACCCGCAAGGATCGCAAGACGCTGAAGGTGCGCACCGAGGCGCTGCGCTCGGAGATCTTCGAGGCGTATATCGAGGAGATGGGTGAGGATGCGGAGGTGGCGGAGCACAGCGTCGGGTGATTCCCGGTGTGTCCGCCCCGGTTGAGCAGATCGCTTCCCCGCTGCCCGATGGCTCGGTTCGATTCGACATACGTGCGCAGCTGATGTTTCCGTGACACCGACGGTCCGACCTCGCCCGTATGCTGAGCACATGGCACATAAACGCGAGCTGGAGCAGCACATCGCCGTGTTTGGCGAGTCTGGGAGCGGCAAGACGGTTCTGCTCTCCTCGTTCTACGGCTCTACACAGGATCCCGAGTTCATCAAGAACAACGAATTCAATGTGGTCGCGGAGGACATCGGCCAAGGTCACCGCTTGCTGCAGAACTATTACAAGATGCGCAGTTCCGCCGAGACCCCGAGGCACAACCGATTCAAGGCCGACCCGTACTCCTTCTCGGTGAAGCTGAAGAAGTCCGCTGGCGCTGCTGCCAAGGAGAAAGTCCCCTTCGACGCTCTCCGCATCGTCTGGCACGACTATCCCGGCGAGTGGTTCGAGCAGGATCCGAGCAGCCCCGAAGAAGGGCGCCGACGGGTAGACACGTTCCGCTCCTTGCTCACGTCCGACGTCGCCCTTCTACTGGTCGACGGTCAGAAGCTGCTGGAGAATGCAGGCGAGGAGGAGCGCTACCTGCAAGCGCTCTTCGCTAACTTCAACACGGGCCTGCTGAATCTCCGTGACGACCTCCTCGAGGACGGGAAGCCCCTGGTCCGATTCCCCAGGATCTGGGTGGTGGCTCTGTCCAAGGCGGACCTCCTGTCCGACATGTCGGCGCACGATTTCAGCACGCTTCTCATCGAGAAGGCCGGCGGGCACATGGCGGAGCTCCGCCGCACGATCGCCTTGATGGTCGAAGCCGATGCGGCACTCTCCGTGGGCGAGGACTTCCTCGTGCTGTCCTCCGCGAAGTTCACCCCGGGCACGATCGACGTCTCTGATCGCATCGGCGTCAATCTGCTCCTGCCTCTTGCGGCGATGCTGCCTTTTGAACGGCACATGAGCTGGGCGAAGAAGAAGGAGATACCGGTCAAGGTCGCCCAGCAGATTCTCAATAATTCGCAGTCGATCTTCACTGCCCTGGCAATCCTCGCGCCCTTCGCCAACGGATTGAAGAGGTTGAAGCTTCCGGGTTCGTTCGGGGTCGTGAAGAACTTCGCTGTCTTCCTGATCTCGGGTGGCGCGCTGGCCAAGATGGCCGATCTTGCTGGCGAGAAGCTCGAAGAGATGAACGCTGAAGCCAAGGCCAAGAATCACAAGATGACGGCTGTTCTGACCGGTTTCCTCCTCGCCCTGGAGAAGGGCGAGGAGGATCAAGTACTCCTGCGGAGCCAGAGATGAGCCTCATCTGGGCGACCCGGGGACGGTCATGGGGATTCCGGTTCCTCCGCTCCGGTGGGACAACGGATCCGCTGTTCGCCTACGAAGAGGCGTTCTCCGGCATCGAAGATGAGCCGCAGGTATACCGTCGCGTGGGCGGTAGGGTCGCCCTGCGCTTTCCTGATCCGGAAGAACGCAAAGATGCCGCCGGCAGGCTCATCCCCCACGAATTCGTCCTGGATGGCGAAATTGCGGACGGTGTGAGATCGCTTGATGAGGGACGGGCGGTCATCTGGCCACTGATCTCCGAGGAGTACGCGCGAATCTGGGACGGATCGTCACCGCCTCCGGTCTGCGGCTGATGACAACGACGAGAGTTGAGAGCCGGTCAGCTCGCTTCTCTCCCGGGACGAGGCTCCCCCAGTCCGGCCACGTCTCATGACGTACGGATTACCAGCACCGAGACGCTGCACTCGGAGATCTTCACCGGGCACATCGGAGAGGTGGGTGAAGTCGCGGAGGCGGCGCGGCGCGGCCCTGCCTCGTGACCTGGGCCCTGGCGGCGTCGCCGCCCGCTCAGGGGCTGTGGGTCAGACCTTCGACTCCGACTCGGGTCCGGGCAGATCCGCCAGCACCCGCTCGACGATCTCCTCGTACACATCCTGCGTGTAGTGGAACGCCGCCAGACCCCAACGATGGTCGGGGTCGGCGAGCACCCCGAGCGGCTGCAGCTCCAGGATGCGGAAGCCGAGTTCGCCGAGCAGCTCGTAGTAGCGGTGGTAGGCGGCGTTCGCCTCCCGGGCGGAGGTGCCCATGCTCCAGGGGGTCGACGTGCCCTCGGTGGTCACCAGCGCCCACGGCACCCGCAGCACCACGGTCTTGGCGAACAGCCCCAGCTTCTCGAGCACGTCGCGCAGCCGCTGGGCCTGGGGCGCCCACAGCGCGAAGTGCTCGTCCGTCCCGAACGGGATGTGGCGCGCTTCCTCGACAACGGAGAGCACCTCGGGCGTGCGCACGATGTCGATGCTGCGGGTGACGACGCTGCCGTCCTCGAACAGATGCACCCCGTGGCGCTCATCAGCGAGATCCCAGAGGAGCACGTCGGTCTCGGGAGCCGCCTCCGCGAGGCGCTCCTCGAGGTTGCCCGCGAAGTCGCCGGTCATCATGCGGCGCTGGAACTCGGAGTCGATCTCCACGGTGGCGGGGAACTGCGCGGAGGCGTCGTGATCCGCGGAGAGCAGGGACTGCCGGGCGATGTAGGCGACGACGTCGAAGCGTGCGGAGCCGGCGAGGTCCATCGTGTCCCGCGCGACGCAGCTGCCGTAGACGGTCGCGCGCACCTTCGGCGCGGGATCTGCGGGCTGCTCGGTCACGGGTCTCCTCCGGAGTGGGTCTGGGCTTCGCCCGACTGTGGCCCTCTGAGCGGGGCCGCGAGACGGACGGTTTCGGACACAATACTCAGCGTGCCGCTGACGCACTGCGCTGCGGTGCGATTGTGGTGGGGAACGCAACGCGGAGGGCATGTCTTCGACGAGCAGGTGCGGGCTCATAGGATGGCCCGGTCCTGTCCCGCTTCCGGAGGTGCCGATGCCCGCGCAGTCCTCGTCGTCCCCGCTCCAGACCCTCCGCACGGGCCTGTGGCATCTGCGCACGGGCGGCCTTGCGCAGCTGCGCACCTGGCAGCGTCGACGCCGCACCGTGCACTACGGCGTCGGGAACGGGATCGGCTCCTTCGACAGCAAGGGGCAGCTCTCCTTCCCGCCGGCGAAGCAACCCGATCGCCCGCCTCACGTGCCTGGTCTACGAGTCGCGGTGATCCTGGACGACTTCTCGATGCTCGCCTGGTCCTACGAGTTCGAGACCGTCGCTGTCACCCCCGGGGCGTGGCGGGAGCAGCTGGCCGAGAAGTCGGTGGATCTGCTGCTGGTGGAGTCCGCGTGGCACGGGAACCAGGACGCCTGGCAGTACCAGCTGACCGGCTCCAAAGCGCCGAGCGAGCCTTTGCGAGAGCTGGTCGCGCACTGCCGCGACAGCGGTATCCCCACCGTGTTCTGGAACAAGGAGGATCCCCCGCACTTCGAGGACTTCCTGGACACCGCGAAGCTGTTCGACCAGGTCTTCACCACCGACATCACGCTGCTGCCCCGCTATCGGGAGGAGCTGGGCCACGACCGCGTCGCGGTGCTGCCGTTCGCGGCGCAGTCCGCGGTGCACAATCCGATCCGGCCCCAGCACGGCCACCAGGTACGGGACGTCGCGTTCGCCGGCATGTACTTCGCGCACAAGTTCCCGGAGCGGCGCGAGCAGATGGACATGCTGCTGGGCGGGGCGCTCGACGCCTCGGCCCGCATGGAGACGGGCCTGGAGATCTTCTCCCGCTTCCTCGGCGATGACGAGCGCTACCAGTTCCCCGGCGAGCTGGCCGATCGCGTGGTGGGTTCGCTGGCCTACGACCGGATGCTCACCGCCTACAAGGCGTACAAGGTGTTCCTCAACGTCAACTCCGTGGTGACGAGCCCGTCGATGTGCGCCAGGCGAATCTTCGAGATCACCGCCTCGGGCACGCCCGTGGTCTCAGCCCCCACCCCGGCGATCGAGCAGTTCTTCACGGCCGACGAGGTCCCGCAGGCCGCCTCCCGCGAGGATGCGGCGCACCTGGTGCGGGCATTGGTCCGCTCCTCGGAGCTGCGGGATCGGACCGTGCACCTGGCCCAGCGCCGGATCTGGCACGAGCACACCTTTACCCATCGCGCTCGGCAGGTGCTGGACGCCGTCGATCTCGGCGAGAAGGCCGGCTCCTCCGGCCTGGCGGGCGGGGCGGGGCTGCCGGCGGTAAGCATCATGGCCGCGACCAACCGCCCTGGCCAGCTGGACCACCTCGTGGATCAGGTCGCCCGGCAGGCAGGGGTGGAGCGGCAGCTGCTGCTGATCACCCACGGCTTCGAATCCCCGACGGCGACGGCGGAGCGCGCCCGCGAGCTCGGCGTCGAGAACGTCGTGGTCCTGGAGGCACCGAGCAGCTGGAGCCTCGGCACCTGCCTGAACGCCGCCGTCGACCGGGCCGACGGCGAGGTGTGCGCGAAGATGGACGACGACGACCTCTACGGCGAGTTCTACCTGCACGATCTGCTGCGCGCCCGAGAGTTCTCGGGCGCGGACGTGGTCGGCAAGCATGCTCACTTCATGTACCTCGCCGGCGCCGACGCCACTCTGCTGCGCTTCCCGTGGATGGAGCACCGCTTCACCGACCGGGTGATGGGGCCGACCATCACCGCTGGCCGGGACGTGTTCCGTTCGCATCCCTTCGAGGACCGCAACCGCGGGGAGGACTCCGCATTCCTGGAGTCCGTGGGGCAGGCCGAGGGCCGGATCTACTCCGCGGACCGATTCAACTTCACCCAGATGCGCCATGGCGACGTGGGTGGCCATGCCTGGTCGGCGAGCGACCGTGAGCTGCTGTCGACGGCAGACGTCTCATGGTTCGGCCGCAATGACGGCCACGTGATGATCTGAGCGGTGTACGCCGACGACGCCAGCAGAACGGAGTCACCGTGACGAGACAGCGCTGGCTGCTGCTCGGCGCCGCCCTGATCGCGATCGCCCTGGTCATCACCGGGACCTTCGCGCTGCGCCCGCTGCTGACCGGTCCTGATCCTGCGTTCGGGCCCGACGCGACCGCTTCACCGACCACGTCGCCCCCTCCCCCGCCATGGGAGTCCACCTCACTGCCGGGCTATGACCCGGACCCCGGCGAGCTCGAGCTCACGCCGCTCGATCAGGCGCAGGGAGAGGCGATCACCGTCTCTCTCGCCCTCGAGCCGGATGCGGTCACGACCGGCGGCGAAGTGGGGTTGAGCTTCGATGCGACGGAGCTGGCGAACCCGATGTGGGACTCCGACCGCTCCAATCTGACCCTGACCCTGCAGGAGCTGGACCGACCGGTGCTGCGCTTCGGCGGCAACGGCGTGGACCGCCGCATGTGGTGGACCTCGAGCGGGGAACCGGCACCCGAGTGGGCCGAAGCGACCGTCACGCCGAAGGATCTGGAGCGCGTGGCGGCTGTCGCCGACGAGGTCGATGCCGAGGTCACGATCGCCCTGGATCTGGGCCACGATGACCCCGCTCGCGCCGCGGACATGGCCGCCCACGCCCACCAGGCCTTCGGCGACCGACTGCTGGCAGTGGCGATCGGCAATGAACCGAACGGCTACTTCCATCCGAACCAGCCACAGCTCGCCGTCCGGGGAGAAGCCTGGGGTCCGTACGCCTATCAAGCCTCCCTGCGTGAGTACTCGCAGGCCCTCCAGAAGACGGTGCCTGGCCTTCCGATCGCCGGGCCGGGCGCCTATGACGCGACCTGGTGGCGTGCCTTCGCGGACTCGGGCATCCCTGATCAGCGGGCGCTGTCCATGCACTGGTATCCGCTGTGGGACTGCGGAGGCCCGGCTTCCTCGATCGCGAATCCGACGGTGGATGATCTGACGTCTCCGGAGCTGCGCGAACAAGCCCGTCACATCATCGGCATGGGGGCGGACGTCGCCTCCGAGAATGACCTGCCGCTGTGGATCGAGGAGACCGGGCCGACCTCCTGCCCCGGCACCAATGACACCTCGCGAACCCACGCCCAGGCGCTGTGGACGGTCGACTTCGTGATGACCGCTGCCGAGCTGGGCGTGGAGCGCATGGCCTTCCATTCGACGTTGCAGGCCTGCCAGGGTGGTGCCCCGATGAGTCCACTCTGCGCCACCGGCGATCTCGCCGACCCCGGCCTGATCGTCGAGGGCCGCACCAGCTACCTTGCGCTCATGCTGCTCGGCCAGCTGCCGGATGGGCGGGTTCTCTCCCCCGCAGTGAGCGGGGACGGGATGGTGATGGTCCACGGTGTGCTCGCCGAGGATGGTTCGCTCGCCCTGATGGTGGTGGACCTGCGCGATCCGACCACGGCGGAAGCAGCTCCTGTACAGATCAGCGCGCCCTCGGGACTGCCGGCCGGGGCCGCTGCTTCCTGGGAGCTCACCGAGGGCAGCCGCCTCTCGGGCGAGGCGCTGATATCCCAGGAGAGCACCCTCACCGCTCCTGCACCGATCACGGGCGAGTTCGCCGGCGCCACTCTGGGTCGTGCCGCCCCGATGACGGTGACCAGTGATCCGGGCGCGGTCGCTCTTCTGCGCTTCGAGCCGGTCCGGGAGCCGGACCCGTCCGACGGTGGTGGCGAGTCGACAGCACCTCGGGCATGAGTGCCCGATCTGCATTCTGGTGCGCTGGTCCGGACGTGAGCCCGAAATGAACACGACGTGACAGGTCGGGGAACTCGGTACCAGCATCTCCCCGGACTGTTGTACACGTGACAACTGGCGGCGGTTTCGTTCCTCGATCCTTCGCTCCCGCGTTACGGTATGGGCATCCCGCCCCCCGGCTGCAATCCCCACTTGAGGAGTCCTTGATGAGCCCGAATGTCCCCCTCGACACGGTCGGAGTCATCGGCCTCGGTTATATCGGCCTGCCCACCGCAGCCGTTCTGGCCCAGGCAGGCAAGACCGTGATCGGTGTCGACGTCAAGCAGTCGAGCGTGGATGCGATCAATGCCGGCGAGGTGCCCTTCGTCGAGGACGGACTCGAGTCAGTCCTGGCAGGAGTGGTCGCGAAGGGCAAGCTGAGCGCACAGCTGGAGACCCCCGAGGCCGACGCCTACATCGTGTCGGTGCCGACCCCGTTCAAGGGCGACCACGACGCCGACCTCTCCTACATCGAGACAGCCGCCAGTGGCATCGCGCCCAAGCTCAAGGGCGGCGAGCTGATCGTCCTGGAGTCCACGGCACCTCCCGGCGCCACCGAGCGCATGGCGAAGGTCATCCTCGATGCCCGTCCCGAGTTCACCGAGGAGCCGAACCTCGCGAATTCCCTGTACTTCTCCCACGCACCCGAGCGCGTGCTGCCGGGTCGCATCATGATCGAGATGGTCGAGAACGACCGCATCATCGGCGGCACCACTCGTGAAGCCGCGGAGCTGAACCGCGACCTGTACGCGAGTTTCTGCTCCGGAGAGCTGCTCCTGACCGACGCGAAGACCGCCGAGATGGCCAAGCTGACCGAGAACGCCTTCCGGGACGTGAACATCGCGTTCGCCAACGAGCTGTCGATCATCGCTGATCGCCAGGGCATCGACGTGTGGGAGCTGATCGAGCTCGCCAACCACCACCCCCGAGTGGACATTCTTCAGCCCGGCCCGGGCGTGGGCGGCCACTGCATCGCTGTGGACCCGTGGTTCATCGTCTCCGCAGAGCGCGAGCACTCCAACCTGATCCGCACCGCGCGCGAGGTCAATGACTCCAAGCCCGAGCTCGTGGTCGAGAAGGTGATGCAGAAGGCGGATCGTTTCAAGAATCCGACGGTCGCCGCCCTCGGCATCGCCTTCAAGGCAAACATCGATGACTTGCGCGAGTCTCCCAGCCGCAACATCGCCGGCGCCCTGGCGGAGAAGCTCACCGACGGTGCCGTGCTCGTCGTGGAGCCCAATGTCGACGAGCTCCCGAGGGAACTCGCAGAGCGCGAGAACGTCGAGCTGGCCGAGCTCGGCTCCGCTCTCGAGCGCGCCGACATCGTGCTGCTGATGGTCGATCACGACCCCTTCAAGGAGCTCGACCGTGAGCTCCTCAACGAGAAGATCGTCATCGACACCAAGGGGCTGTGGCGATGACGCAGGCCAACAACTCCGGGGCTGGGAGATCCTGGCTCCGTGGCGGGAAGGCAGCGGACGACCGCGCGCGAGCCTCTCAGCAGGAGCGGAGCGACGCCATCAAGGCCATCCTCGCCGAACTTCGCCAGCTCACTCTGGATGCCCCGGGAGCAGAGAAGGCCCTCCCGCGCTACCGCGAGGCCGTCGCAGCGTCAGGCTTCGACACCAAGGTTCTGCTTGAGTACGCGCGATTCCTGATCCGCATCTCTCGCGGCAGCACTGCCGAGGAGGTCCTCGCGCTGTCGCTTGCGCAGAACGGCGCCCAGGTCGACGCCCTCGAACTCTATCTGGAGCTCGTGCGCGAGCTGGATCTTCCTGCCGAGCGGAACTCATGGGCTCTCGATCGCCTCTCAGCAGATATCAGCGCCCACCCGGCAGAGCACCGCGCAGCGCTCGACTACGCGATCCCGCACCGGCTCACCCGAGTGCTCGACACCATCAGCACCGCCGGGGATCCGGTCAGCCGCGCGATCGTGCAGATCAACCAGGCCTATCTCGACCAGGCTGTCTCCACGGAAACGCTCACGGCGATCGGCTCCGGAGCCGGAATCGGCGAGAACGATCTGGTGCGCGCTCACATCACCGTTGCTCTCGCGCGCGGGAATCGCGGGGTGGCTTCAGACCTCCTGAAGTCCGCCGATATGAAGGCAGTCCCGCTCAATGCCCTGCGTCGCGCAATTCGTCGTGCGCGTACGGCTGGCAAGCAGAAGCAGCTCGTCGAGTATCTGGAGCGGTACCGCGCGCTCAAGCCGGAGGATGCGTGGGCGAAGCGTCTTCAGGCCGATGTCCAGCGGAATGCGGTCAGCAATTATCAGCTGGGCAAGACCGGCTTCCCGTTCCCGAAGATGAAGCCGACGCCCGCCTACGAGGCCCAGCGGGATCACGTCTTCTACCTGCTGCACAACTCCTTGCCGCATAACTCTGCCGGATACGCCACGCGTACCCACGGCTTGCTTTCGGAGCTGAACCGTATCGGGTGGGACGTCGACGGGGTCACGCGGCTGGGATACCCCTACGACATGCCAGGGAAAGCGGACCTGCCTGATGTGCCGATGCACGAGGTCATCGGCAACGTCGACTACCGCCGCCTGCTCAAGGGCCGTGACATCGAGAAGAAGAATCCGCTCTTCAACTACACCGAGCGGTACTCCAGCGTCCTGCTGGATCTCGCGAAGGAACAGCGACCGGCGATCATCCACGCGGCCTCGAACCACTGGAACGGGCTGACAGCGGTGAAGACCGCTCGCCAGCTCGGGATCCCCTCGATCTACGAAGTGCGCGGTCTCTGGGAGGTCACCCGCGGGTCCCGCAACCCCGAATGGGCCAAGAGCAATATGTACAAGTACATCGCTCGCATGGAGGCCGACGCGGCCAAGGGTGCCACGCGAGTCTTCGCGATCACCGAGGCGCTCCGCGAGGAGATGATCAACCGCGGCGTCGACGAAGAGAAGATCAGTGTCGTCCCGAACGGTGTGGACACCTCACGCTTCACTCCGATCGCCCGGGACGAGGAGCTCGCTTCGCGGCTCGGAGTCTCGGGCAAGACGGTCATCGGCTATGTCGGCTCGGTCCTCGACTATGAGGGCATCGAGCTGATCCTCGAGGCAGCGGAGGTGCTGAACCGTTCACGCGACGACTTCCACGTGCTGATAGTCGGCGACGGTGCCGAGCTCGAACGCTTCCAGAACCACGTGCAGGAGCATGAACTCGAGCACGTGGTGACGTTCACCGGCCGGGTGCCGCATGAGGAGGTCGAGCGCTACTACTCCCTCGTGGACATCACGCCGTTCCCGCGCCTGCCGCTACCGGTGTGCGAGATGGTCTCCCCGCTGAAGCCTTTCGAGGCGATGGCGATGGGCAAGGCTGTCATTGCCTCCGATGTCGCCGCGCTCAAGGAGATCGTCACCCCGGGTGTGAATGGCTACCTCCACGAGAAGGGCAGCTCCGAGTCGCTCATCGAACAGCTGACCACGCTGTTGAACGACAAGGAGCACACTCGCCGTATCGGCGACCAGGCACGGGCCTGGGTCGTCGAGCACCGTGATTGGAAGCAGCTCGCCCAACTCATCTCGGAAACGTACTCAGAGCTGAGTAACTGAATACCCTGGACGATGCGCCCGCAAAGCCGCGGGCGCATCGTCGTAACCTTTGAGAGGCCCGACTCCGATGAGTCTTGATTTCACCGTCGCCGAACGCCAGTCGTTCGGCACGACGTTCCATGCGCCGACAGTGAAGAAGCTGCTCGCTGGCAAGCTGACGATGACACCGCATCCGGAATGGACCCTGCCGGATGTAATTGATTGGACTGCCGATCCCTTCGAGGACGTCAATTGGCAGAACCAGTACCACATGCTCCGCTGGCTCGATCCTCTGCGTCGGGCTGCGATGAAGGGGGACGACGCCGCCTACGATATGTGGATCCGCTACGTCCGCGATTGGGTGCAGAACAACCCGCGCTCGAACCCTGCACACCAGTGGGTTTGGCGCGACATGGTCGAAGGCATCCGGGTTATCCAGTTCTGTCTGGCTGCGCCGCTCGTCCGCAATCGCTCCCCCGAGGATCTCGGATGGCTCGAGGCCACCATCCGCGAACATGCCGAATTCATGGCGGATCCGGCGAATCTCGGCAAGGCTAACCACGCCATGCATCAGCACGAGGCGCTCTTTGTGTGCGGGCGCATCCTCCGCGACCAGAAGTTCACGGACCTCGCCATAAAGCGCTTCGATCAGCTGCTCAATGAGGAATACGATGAGCAGGGCGTCAACGGCGAGGGTGCCATCGCCTACCACTACAACAACTACCTCTGGTACGAGCGCGCACTGAAGCGTTTCGACGCCGAGGGAGCCCCTCGCCCCGCCGCTGCGGAACGTCATGCGCGGGCACCCGAAGAGATCGCCCATGCCACCCGTCCTGACGGCACCTTCGTCTCGATCGGTGACACCGATGGCGGCACGGCCCAGAATGTGCGATCACCGTTCACGGACTACGTCACCAGCGGTGGCGCGAAAGGCGAACCGCCCGCAGATCTCCTGAAGATCTATGACCGCGGCTATCTCTTCGCGCGGAGCGGCTGGGGAGAGACCGAGAAGAATCTCGACGAGGAGACGTTCTTTTCCGTCAGTTTTGGGGCCGCGAATCGTGTCCACGGACATCCTGATGGCGGGTCGATCACGTTCAGCGCCGACACCGTCAATTGGCTTGTCGATCCCGGGAAGTTCCAGTACGGCTACAGCATCCCTCGGAAGCATCTCGTCTCCCGGGCCTCGCACAGCCTGGTATCCATCGAGGGTAGAACTCCTCGTAAGGATGCCGTCGTGGAGCTCAGTCGGCGCGCGATCACCGATCGAGCCTACGACTTCCTGTTCTCCGATAGCAGCTTCGAGGGGGTCACCCTCACCCGACGCGTCATCTACTCGACCGCCGGCGAGTATCTCGTCATCGTCGACCACGTGCGATCACGGGATGACGTCACCGCCATTCAGCGTTGGCAGCTGGGCCCGGACGTCGACGCCTCGATCACGCGCCACCGCGCCGAGCTCGCGTCCGGCGAATGCAGGGCCTCTTTGAGTTACGTGGGAACGGCGACGCAACTGTCCCAACTCCGAGGACAGAACAGCCCCTTCGACGGGTGGGTGGCCACCGGCTGGAAGCAGAAGACTGAGGCGACCGTCGTCAACGCGTCTAAGCGCGGGAAGAACTTCCGGTTCATCACGGTCCTGGCCTCCGGGAACACCTCCTCGCCGGCCGTGGAGAATGTGCCCGGCACCGAGAGAGGATACTTCTGCCTACGGGTGAGCACGGGCAAAGTCACTGAGATGATCCTGGTCGGTCGTGACGCCGTAACCTTTCCGACGTCACCGCCGACTTCCGGATCAATCGGGGCGGACACGGAAAAAGCACCCACGTTCCCCACTGCGAGCGGGAAACCGCACTTCCAGGAGAAGGCGAGCCGGCGTGAGGTGTTCGAGAAGCTGGAGGCATCGCGCCTCGAGGCTTGGGATGCGCCCGTGACTCGGCGCGAGGAGCTCGCGAATGAGCTCAATGAGGAACAACTGCGAAAAGGACTGCACGAGCCCGTCGACCTCGGACTCGCGGCTGGGATCGCCGACCTGCGATCGCTCGAACGGGGACACAGCAATCCCAAGCTCATCGAGCCCAAGAGAACGTCTCTGGTGAACTGGGATGGTGTCTCGGACTGGCGACCGACGTTTTACCCGCTGCCCGTCGTGTCGCACCGGAACTCCGGTTCGATCAACATCGCTCCTGCTGGCCCGGCGATCCACAGCATCATCGAAGGGCCGTTCGTCGTGCCGTTCGCGATCGACCCACGCGCAGGCACAACGCTCACCGTCCTCTTCCAGGGAGCCGTCGACCGTGCCAAGGTTCGGATTCCCATCTTCCTCCGCTGGCGACACCAGCTGGAGCTGAACGCTGGTCCGACCATGGCGATCGCGGATCCGACACTCGATCTCTCCACGTCGTTGCGTCTCGGCTGGTACCTCGGGACCGAGAAGCTCGATCTGGCACCTAGGCTCGCGGAGCTCGTCAAGAGCACCGCGCGGTCGCTCGGAGCGCAGAACATCGTCCTGGTAGGCAGCTCCGGTGGCGGATTCGCAGCGCTCCAGATGGGTGCACATATACCCGGCTCGACGGTCGTGGCGATGAGCCCTCAGACCGATCTCCGCCGCTATCCGCCTCGCCTCGTCGGTGCTGCCACAGAACCCGCCTTCGGGCTACGGAAGGCACCGACCGACGGATATCTGATCAAGCGGATCAACGTCGCCGAACGAATGCAGAACACGCGGCACTACCCCCGGGCCTGGATCGTCTCCAACTCTGGGGACTCCCACCACGTGACAGAGCACGAATCACCGCTTCGCGAGCACTACGCGTCAGCAGGTCAGGCAGAGTCCCTTTTGACCCTGGACATAGATCTGGGGCAGGGCCACAGGTCCGTGGACAACGAAACGTATACACGGGTGCTGACCGAGGTCTATTCGACACTGCCGTGACCGTCTGCATCTACGCTGGGTCGCGACGCATGAAACCGCGTGCTCAGCTCTGTACCCCGCCCCGCGAAGAGGACCGATGACGACACAGCTCAACTCTCCCGGATCAGTGGGTGCTGGACCGGACCCGTCTGTCCAACACAGCATGTTGCAGACCTTGTTCCTCCACGCCATGGGTGGGCCCATGGACATATTCCTTGAGCCGCGGCGAAAGCTCGATCCCCGCGCACTCCGCAATCAATGTGGAATGCGAAGCCGCAATCGACGGCTCACCGAGGGTATAGAAGACTGACTGAGACCCCAGCGGATCGTGGAGTACCGTCGCCGACTCCCCCTCAATCACGATCAGGGCATACCGCCCCGACAGATCATCCAGCGATCGACGATCCCCACCCGCAATCTGCAGGAGCAGCTCGGGAGTACTCGCACTGACGCTCGTGCTGAAGATGTCCCCGATAGCAAGGACGAGTCGACCCTCATCGTCTTCGTTCCGCACGACATCAGCTTCGGGGTGGATGAAGATCTTGTATCGTGACGTCAGCACTCGATTCCAGCCGCTCAGCGGTCCCGGGTCCACGAACCGATGGCCCCTTTCGGTGCAGATGAATCCCCGCCGGAAGTCCCGCAGATGCGCCATGGGCGGTAGGCCTTTCTAGGTATCGAGGTATCGAGCGAGGTGCAGGATGCCCCCGAGGCAACGGTCCCAGCCCTGATGGTCGAGAGCTGTTGCGCAGACGAAGAGCCGAGCAGCGCTCTGGTCATTCACCGGTGTTCATGACGAACGTCGAATTGCTCCGATGGATAACCAGCGGTGCCGGGCCTTCGTTCTCCAGCGCCACGACGAATCGTAGCCTGGTCCCGCAAGCATCGGCTGGGTGCGCGATCGGGGCATCGCCGTGCAGGACCAGATGGTGCGTGAGCCTCTCGATCCGCGCGTCCTCGACATCGATGGTCCGGCTGTCACAGACCTCGCCGTTCCCGTCGATCGAGACGAGCCGGTAGGTGAGCTCCACGGCACTTCCGGCCGGATCGACCTGGTCCTCGGGGCACCACGTGCGTCCATCCTCGGTCGATCCGTTGACCATCGTGCACGACGTCACATGGACTGTGCTCAACAGGTCGGAATGGTCTCCCCAGGCGTCGCTGGTCTCGCGCTCCGCCCGGAAGACGGCGGCACGCTCCCCTGGCTGCACCAAGCGCGGCAGGCGCTCGTCCGCGGGAACCTCGACTGCCTCGGAGCGCGCCGGAGCGACGCTCCACGTGCTGTCGATCGTCGCCGTGGTCCCCGCAGCGGCCGCCTCGTCGCTCGGCGAGCTGAACGAGACTCGGCATGCATAGTTGCCGCTGCGATCCGCGTCGAGGAGGAATTGGTTCCGGATCGTCACGCGCTCTCCCGAGCGGACGTTCTGGGTGCCCCCGACGGATCGGATCGTCCCACCGTCCGGCCCGCCGCAGGCGAGGCTGGCACCGAAGTACATGGCGGAGCCGGGGGATCCCTCCGGCTTCAATGCGGTCGCCTCGAATTCCACGAGGTAGGTGCTTCCGCCCTCCGCCTCGAAGGTGCGTCCAGGGAGGCGCATGGTGTCGGGCACAGAGAGGGAGGTTGATTCTTGAAAGGTAACCGGTTCCTTCGAGACGTCTGGGACCGCAGTCGCTGATTCGGAACCGTCCGGTTCCGATCGATCCGGTCCTGGACGGGAGACCACCACGGAGGTCACCACGAGGATCACCGCCACGGTGACCACACTGAAGACCCACCACGGCTTTGGCCGTGGTGGTCGATCCTTCGGCGTCGTGCCCATCGCTCCTTCAATCCTCCCGCAAGGGCAACGGACCTGTACGGAACCGCCGCGCCCTGAGTTGACGCATTTGCTTAGCCTCGGTATTTCATGGTGGTGTGGTCCCGACCGGCGGACGGCATAGAGAAAGGTGCTCCTGACCTGGAATGATACGGGGTGTTGAAGCTCGTATCGATCTGGCGGAAGGAGCACCTTTCAGGTGTCCCACCCTACCTTGTTCTTCTACCCCCGACCGCGAGTGGACATCGCCGAGGTCCCGGCGGTGTCGCATGCCGGCGCGGTGCTACTGACCGACACGATCGGTGCCACCGGCCTCGCCCGCTCGCTGCGCGAAGCACTGGATCCGTGGACGAAACCGCTGGCAGAGCACCACGCGGCGAAGGTCTTGCTGGACCTGGCGATGACTCTCGCGGTGGGCGGGGAGGTCGCCTCGGATACCGATCTGCTGCGGTGCGAGCCGGGAGTGTTCGGTGACGTCGCCTCGGCTCCGACGATCTCCCGCATACTCACCGCGCTCGCCCAGGACGCTCCTGCCGTGATCGAAGCGATCTCCCAGGCCCGCCGGGTTGCGCGAGAGCGGGCATGGGTCCTGGCCGGCGACCATTCCCCGGCTGCGGCGGCCAGCGCAAAGAAGCCGCTGGTCATCGACCTCGACGCCACCTTGATCACCGCCCACAGCGAGAAGGAGCAGGCCGCACCCAACTTCAAACGTGGCTACGGCTTTCACCCCCTGTGCGCGTTCCTGGACCACGGCAGCGACGGGACCGGGGAGCCGTTGGCGATCCAGCTCCGTCCCGGCAACGCCGGGTCCAACACGGCTGCCGATCACATCACCGTCACCCGTCAGGCTCTCGCTCAGCTGCCTGCGGGCCCGCTTGTCCGGGGTGGGCAGGGATCGAAGAAGGTCCTGATCCGCACCGATGGAGCCGGCGGCACCAAGGACTTCCTCCAGTGGCTGACCAGACGGCGGCTGGCTTACTCCGTCGGGTTCACCCTCCCCGCAAACACGCCTGACCTGCTGAAACGCATCGACGAGGCCGCGGCGTGGACCCCCGCCTATGACAGTGACGACGATGGCGTCCGCGATGGGGCATTCGTGGCGGAGCTGACCGGACTGCTGGACCTGACCGGCTGGCCTGCGGGGATGCGGGTGATCGTGCGGAAGGAGCGCCCCCACCCCGGAGCGCAGCTGCGGATCACCGACCACGAAGGAATGCGGATCACCGCGTTCGCGACCAACACCCCGCGCGGCCAGCTGCCGACCCTGGAGCTGAGACACCGTCGCCGAGCGCGCTGCGAAGATCGGATCCGTAACGCCAAGGACATGGGCCTTGAGAAGTTCCCGCTGCAGGGATTCGCGCAGAACCAGATCTGGTGCCAGATCATCCAGCTCGCCTCCGAGCTGGTCGCCTGGATGCAGACCATCGCGCTGACCAGTACTGATGCGAGGAAGTGGGAGCCCAAACGACTTCGCGCGCGGCTGTTCGAGGTCCCCGCGATCCTCGTGCGCCGTGCCCGGCGCAAGATCCTCCACCTCGCCCAGCACGCTCCCGAAGCCATTAAGGTCCTGACCGGCGTCAACCGGCTCCGCACCGCCGTCGCGCAGACCTGACCAGGCGGCTCCACCTGTCCCTACGGCCCCCAGCACCTTCTCGGGAGTGGAACCCGACCGCCCGCAACGGACACTGCGACAATCTGTCACACCCAGATGCCAGAATCAGCAGCTGAGCATCGGCAACGACGCCGACCGCCCCCGCTCACCAACCCGATGAAACATCGAGGTTAGCGTTTCGGTTCTTCGGCGACCTGTTCGATGAGCGTGGCGACAATCTCGGAGATGTGGCGTGGAATCTGTGGGCTTTCAGAATTGAGTTTGGATGGGGCGACAAGCCCGCCGGTAATGATGAGTGGCGGCGAATAAACTTAGGCAGAATCCAACATTCCCTTTCTGTGCGACTACCCAGCCCCGGTCCCAGAAGTTATGCTCAAACAAGGCTCAAGCGGGTGGTTGTACCAAACTCAAAGCTCGTCGACTGACCCAAGACGGCGTCGATAAAGGGCAACACAGTTCCGGGGAGTGCGTGGACCGGCACATTCTCCGCCGTCGGCCAACGGCACACTGACATCACGTCACCGGCCTCAGTACGCCCCCCAACTGAAGGGTCTACGCCCAGGTACTCTGCGAGCGCAGGAAACATCGGCAATCTGGTCATAGTGTTCGGATCCTCTGCGTGCGCGAAGTAGGCAAAGCGCGTGCCTTCCAATCGGTTACTGAGAATTTCTCGCAGGTCAAGCCTACTGCGGTAACGCTCTATCATACTCTCAACAGTCTCCGTCCCCGAGAAGACAGCATCCCGCAGCTGCCGCAGAGTCCAGGGCTCATACTTCTCAAGTACCGTCTGCCCATTAACCGAAATAGCGATCGATCCAGCTATCATCGAGCCAATTGCAATTGACATAAATCCGCCAGCGGAGTGCCCAACAAGCACGCTCTGTTTCGCAGCCAACGAGTCTTGAACCAGATCTACTACCCGGGCATACCTCGGAAGAAGATGATTCCCTTCAGTTCCCGCCATCCAACCCAAATTGAGCTGGTCGTTCTGCAGTAGCGTGGAATCCGCTAGAAATAGCAGAGATTCGCTTCTCGTTAAGAACGACCGGACAAACTGAAACTTTGGCAGGTCCGCAGTCTTGCGAAACTCGGCGCCATGAAGCCCGACGAGAACTCGGTCTGAATCTCTGGGATAGACAAGGAAGTCCAACGGGAGTGGGTCGTGCCGCTCCGAAACAATATATCTTGCAGGGCTCTCAGTGTCTATTTCTACATCACTAAGGGAGGTGAATCGTCTGATCGGCACATCGTGCATTGCGTCCCGAACGACATCCGACGCTGAGCCACGGAAAGCACTAATTTCGGGCGCCATCGCACTCCGATCTTCCAAGGCAAAGGATCCGGTCCGCAAAGCGACAGAAACTTGCCTTCTCGGCGTCCCGGCGGACAACACGCCGAGAAGTTCCCTCGCACTATGAGACCCACGATCCCGGTCGCAGAGCGATGTTTCAGCCTGCAACCAAAGGCTACCAAGTTGCTTGGATAGCGCAGCCGACATTACTTCGCGATCCTCGTAATAGAACGTGCCCGGTGTAAACGTGAACTCTCCAAACACCGGGCCGTCAGGAGTATCATAGAGGTCTATCCGAACAAACGGAGTCGGCATTGCCGAAGAAATCTCTTTGGCCATTTCGATCAATTCTGAAGCGTGCACCGGGAGAGGCAGTTCATGGAGTTCAAGAATTGCGGGGTTAACTCGAATACCCGACTCCTCCGGCGTGAAAGGCAGCCTTCGGAATTCACCATCGAAGAAAGCAACACGATTGCGCGGGCGCCGATGCTCCGTGAGTTGCACAAGACCAATTTGCCCATGGAAAGCAAAAAACTTGACGTCATGCGGAACTAAATCGTCGTTCGTGCCTCTAATTCGTTCTTCTGCGATCCATCTCTTATCTTCATACTGAGATGATTCAGATCGCTGCGTAAGCACCTGGAGGATTTCTGCGATAGACCTCTCGCACTGGTGCTGGTCATCCCAGAACACACCGCTTTTCTCGGTGCCTCTGAGGAGAAACACGCCGTGATTCGACGAAGAGAAGGTCGGCTTTAGAACGAATGGCTCCGAAATGCCCTCGATATCAATATCCTCGATACGCTCGAACTGGCGCAGTATGCGCGCCGACCGGAAACCCAACTCCTCGACGAACCGTTTTCCGACGAGCTTATCGTCCTTGATCGGAGGCAATAGATCCAACGGAATGGAACCACGGGACCTAATTAAGTCCAAGTATTCGCTGTAAGAACCCGGGTCACCGTCAACCACGTGCAACCCCCTGGACAGAATCCGCGAGTGCGATCACATCGCCGATCGGCACCTGATGCAAGCGGCCGGCAGGATCGTCGTGCTCCGCAAACACCGGGAGCTCAAATGCATGGATAGGCAATTCGCAAGCTAAAGCTTCCGCTACCGCGTACCCAAACGATTCCATCAACGACGTCGATATCAGAGCCCCTCCGAGACTGACAGCTTCACGATACATCTCGCCCAGTTTAAACTGCGGCAGATTTAAGAGCAGGCTTACTCGCGCAGATACCCCAGCCGCGCCAGCCTCGCCTAAGAATTCCGCAGCCCTTGCCGGATCATTTTCGATACTTGTGACTGCAACGCCGACATAGCTATCTGGGAGAAGCGAAAGCAACCGAAGGAAGGAAGTAAAACCCTTGCCCTTATCGAAGCGCCCAATCCATATCAGCGGAATCCTAACCGGGTCCAACTGATGCAACCTTGCAGGCCCGGCGTAGAAAGATGTCGAATCAACTAAGTTTGGCTGAACATCCGTCTGAACTTTTGACCTGGCAGGCAAACTCGAGGCAATCTTTTGGGCCATGAAGCGAGTCGGTGCGACGATACGGTCCAATTTATTGAATGCCAAAGCGTCGATCTCGCGAGCAATAATCTCCATGTTCGAACTGTGAAACTCGTACACTAGCGGAGTCATCTCTGGAAGTTCGGTTTTTTCGACCGTCTCGGGAGACGCAATAACGGACACCTGCACATAATTGTGCTCACGAGCGCTGTATGAAATATAGTTGTGTGAGCGTACTTTCTGGACAACACGCACATGAACGTTTGGGAGATCACTGTACGCATCCCGTCCCCCACGATCGTTAAAAAAGATGCAGTGAAACTCCGTTTGCGGTTCAGCGACGGCTCGTCCTCTGATCACCGCCGCGACTCCACCCCTGGATGCGTTCGGGTATACGATAAGCTTCTTCATGATGCGCCTTCCTTAATGAGCTCCATCATTTTGTCTGCCCGGTTGCGCCACGAAGAGTGTTCTGCGAAATCGGCAATGCGGGCAAGTTCGCTTGAATCCATTGGTGTGGCCATTGATTCCTGAATGGATTTAATAAACTCCTCGGCGCTACTGTAAACCCAGGTCGACGGATAGTGCTGGACTGAGCCCATAGGGGCCGTCACAACTCGCATTCCCCAGGCGAAGTATTCGTAAATCTTATTCGGATCCACGCCGCGAGTTAGAGGCGACGATATAAATGGAATTATGCCAGTTCGCCAGGTCGCAGCATGCGGAAGGAGCTCGTCGTGCGACATCGATCCAAGGAAGCGAGCATTGAAAGGGAGTTCGAGGTGCGAAGGCTTCCCGTGTCCGATGATCTCGAAGTTGAATTGGGGAAGACGCCTCGCTGCGGCAATCAAGAGTTCCCAATCGAACCATGACGGGGTGAGGTGCCCCACATAGCCGATAATGTTCGAAGCATTGCGATGCTCGAGCTGCGCTTCGGATCGCAGCGATGTCGACATTCGTAGCGTCATAGCCGCGACACCATTAGGTACTGTTGAAACGGTAGAATCTTCACGCGACATCGCCCGCATCTTTCGTGTGAGGGCATCTGAGACGGTAACGCGAACGTCTGCGATGGAAAGCATCTTACGTTCCAGGAGCGGATGATACCACTTGGAGTAGCCCACCCTATTGAACTCTTCCATGTCGTCGCGGACTTCGTAGACCACGCGCCAGCCTTGCCGCCTCAAATACTCTGCGCGCGTCACGCACTCCAGTGAGGGGAATGAGCTGCAAATATAGATGTTAGATTTACCGGCTCTACGTTCGACCAGTTCCTCTACGAGCGAGGAAACACTCTGCCGACCGACCTGTGCAAGTCCCGGCTTCACGATTGGAGGGAAACCCTTGAGCTCACCAAAGGGAACGAAGAGAACACTCGACCCCGCCCTGTTGTACTCGATAGATAGGTTGTTCGGACGCAGTGACAAAGTCTCGTGACCGAGTGGCGGAGCTGTCGTATCAATGACGACTAGATCTGAATCCTCAAATCCATTCAGTAGACATTCGAGGACGGCTTCCCTTCCGCTTGACGACTCGAATTGGAATTGAGGCTTCTCGGCAATATTGGCCTGGTTCTTGGCCCACTTCACTCCGTGAACGCGAATCTTCGCAACCCCATCAGGGATGCTCACTTTTAGCTTGTTGCGTTCTTGCGCGGCGGGTGGCGCGACAAGGTAGAGATAAGCACCTAGGCGAGGACTCTGCGGCAGCTCCGCCGGAGGAAGAAGCACTTCATGGTGGTTACCGTAGAATTCAAAGACGAGTGGCGACTTCGCTTCGGTCTTCGTACCGGCAACCAGAATGTCGATCTCAAGCGAATCCACGCCGGAGGGTACGTCGACAAGCTCGTTGTAGAGCTCGACCGGCCACTCGAGGCGCGTACCAAGTTCGGTGCGAAACGGAGGGACCTCTGACCTTCCGCCAAAAATTTCGAGCTTCCCGACAATAGTCGTCTGCGCTCGAGCACGCCACTGATGCCCCACAAGTTCAACCGTGGCCGTGCCCTCTGGTACTTCGACACTAAAGCGCGTCAACATTGGATCTGACGGGTCGCTCGGCGGAAGATAGATGTACTCATCTACACGTGCTGAGACGCGGGGCCAACCAGGAATTGGTATCCTCTTCCCGCTCTCGTCGGAAGCGATCACTTGTAGCAAGGCAGGATTCGCGTACTCCATAGTGTCGGAGTACGATTCAATGGCGAAATGGACGGTTTGTCCGGAGTGCACCTGGACCGTTTCGTGTAGGTCCTCGATCGCCGTCGTCTGAATCGAGCTTGTCTGCCTACCATGTCTTTGCTCTTCGGTCGGGCCTTGCTGCTCAGCACTACTAGGTGATTCTGTCATCGTGGTCTCCTCGCGACTCTGTTGAGTCTGCTATCGGTCAACTAACTGAGGAAGTCAAGCCGAGTCTATCCGGCGCTTTCTCATCCACACAAAGTCCTACCCCCAAGGGTACAGGGCCCGACCTTACGCGAATCAGCGCCTCGCAACATGTAGCTCGAAGCTACGATGCCTCAATAGCAATCGTCAAGGCTTTCAAGTAGGTTGCAGTAGTTGGTTGCACATGAGCTGCCGGCCCCTCGTATTCAAAGCATTTTAAATTGGGGATTCCAGAGCTCGCGCAAGCTTGAATGAAAGGTCGATAGTGTTCATCCACATGGTGTGCATCGTTAACGTTCTGCCAAAAGTTCACAGTTGTGCGCTGTCCCAGACGATATCTTTCGACTGCGCTTAGTCGGTGGGCCATGGGGAGCCACCAGTCAGATAACGTTGATGAGTCCTCGTCCGGGTTTCCAAGCTCGGGCATCACGTGGCGACGATAGGTTCTCTGAGGACCCATGTGGACTCCCTCCACTCGGTAACGAGGGATAGCGGTCTGGGGATTCATGGGTACAGCAATTGAACCTCGAACGTGCGGGGCTACCTGCAGTGCCGCGAAGCCCCCGCCCGAAGACCCGGCTGTTATCACTCTCCCCCCGCCGAGTTTTGCGGCGATCTTGCTCACTACCCTTCCAATGAGGGCATGTAAGTCAAACTCGATCCAAGCTGTATACCACGCCAACTGCAGACCGCTGTGCAACATGATCGTGGGATCGGCGAAAAAAATTGAGTTGACTTCCAGGTCCCTTAAAGTCGCGAGGCGCTCAAAACGCGGGGGGGCGTACTTGGATTTATCTAAAGCGCCGTGAAACTGCGCGACAACGGGCAACCCCCGAGCTTTTTTTAGTACGAGTGCTTGAAGCTGAAGCCCTCGTCCGATGGGTATCTCGATTCCAACGGCACTTCGATCGGGAAGGTCGTCAATTTCGTCTAAGGAGCGGAGGGTTGAAGCGTTTGCGCCCCGATCATCGAGCTCGCTAATGCTTATAGCTTTTGAAGGCATTTGCTTTTTCTCGTTTTCGCAGTGTAGGAATCTTCAGCGAACCTCGTTCAGGTTGCAAGCTATCGTCCTTAGAAATCGATCGGTCGAGGCCCGTTCGAAAACTTCCACCTGAGCGCGTCAATGGTGCGCTTTGCTGCGCCTCCATCGCCGTATGGATTGACGGCGTTAGCCATGCCGCTGTAAGCCTCCTTCGAGTCCAACAGCAGTGAAACCTCGTCGACAAGTCGATTCTGATGGGTGCCAATTAGTTTCACGGTTCCGGCGACCACGGCTTCGGGGCGCTCTGTGTTCTCGCGCATCACGAGAACTGGTTTCCCGAGGCTGGGAGCTTCCTCCTGCACCCCTCCCGAATCCGTGAGAACCACATCTGCGATGCTGAGCATCCGAGTGAATTGTGCGTACGCAAGTGGCTCTACAAGGAGAACGTTCTCGAGCCCTTCGACAGCTGGCCTAATTGCTGATCGCACCTTAGGGTTCAGGTGGATGGGGAAAACGATGGCGAGGTCGGGGTACTTTCGCGCGAGGTCAGCGATGGCAGCACCGATCCGCTCCATGGCAGATCCCAAATTCTCACGGCGGTGTGCCGTCACAAGAAGGACGCTGGTGAGGTTGCCACTCTCTTTGGCTTCCTGCAACGCCTCCAAACGCGTGTCATCGAAGTGTACGTCGAGAGTCTTCGACGTGAACATTAACGTATCGATCACACTGTTTCCCGTGACGACGATGTCATTCTCGCTGACATCTTCCCGCGTCAGATTTGCCTTACTGGTCGAGGTGGGCGCAAGGTGAAGCGCCGCAATCTGACTTGTTAGTTTCCGATTCGCTTCCTCAGGGAAAGGCGAATTTATGTCACCTGAACGAAGCCCCGCCTCCAGGTGGACGACGGGAATCTGTCGATTGAAGGTCGCGATTGCCGCACCCATTACTGTGGAGGTATCTCCTTGGACTATCACGACGTCCGGCTTCTCGGTTGCCAAAATCTGGTCGACACCGGAGATCACCTTAGCCACAATGCCATTAAGGCTCTGGCCTGCACTCATAATGCTCAGATCGTGGTCCGGGACGATGCGGAAGATGGTATTAACTTGGTCAAGCATTTCCCGATGCTGGCCAGTGACCACGATGACATTTTCGAGGCCGTCCGCCCGCTCGATTGCCTTGATGATAGGGGCGACTTTGATGGCCTCTGGCCGAGTGCCGTAGATGGTCATAATGCGAAGTGCCACGAAAGCTCCTTCTCGATGTGTTGGTGTGCAGGAAACCTGGCGGTCCTAGTCGGTGCGTCCCTTGTCGGTGGGCTCGAGGTTGGCTGGGAAGGGCCTCGCTTCGGAGTCTTCGGCGAAGATCTTCATGAATGGGTCGGGCTCGAGCTCGGGCGTGGGGCGTCTGCGCCGTCCGTTGCGGGGAGACGGCGCGCTGATGGCGCTTGGCGGCGCGAGGGCGAACTCGGAGGCGCGGCGCTGCTCGGCACCCTCCTCGATCGCGTCCCGCAGCAGACTCGCCGCCTTCTCCTCGTCGCCCTGTGCGAGGTTGTGGGCGAACCATCGATACTTCCGTGCCACCTCGACGGCATCACCGTCCAGCACAACCTGCCCGCGCTCCATCCAGATAGCGCGGGAGCACATGTTCTCGATCGTCTGTGCTGCGTGATTGACCAGGAAGACCGTGCCGGCCTTCTCGAGCATGGAGTCCATCGCCTTCTTGGAGCGTTCGGCGAACGTGGCGTCACCCGTGGAGAGCGCTTCGTCGATCATCAGTATCGAGGGGTTCGCCGCGAGCGAGATCGCGAACTTCAGCCGCGAGCCCATCCCGGAGGAGTACGTACGCATTGGCAGATCGATCGCATCTCCCAACGCGGAGAGCTCCACGACGTCGTCGAACACTTCTTTGGACTGCTGCGGGGTGAGTCCCATGGCGAGAGCGCCCAGTTTGATGTTCTCGGCTCCCGTGAGATCGGGGATCAGTGCCGCGTTGACACCCAGCAGCATGGGGTTTGCAGACGTCATCACGGTTCCCGAACTGGGAGGCTCCAGTCCTGCGAGCACGCGCAGAAGTGTCGACTTCCCCGATCCGTTGCGGCCGATGATGCCGATGAACTCACCGGAACGGGCAGTGAACGTGACGCCGCGTAGAGCGGCGACCGCAACCATACGTTTGCGTCGCAGCTTGCCGAGCAGGTCGTCACGCCGCGTCCTGTCGGTTCGCATCACCTTGTAGCGGACCCGCACATTGTGTGCCACGACAGTCAGCGGCGACTCCTCCGGTGCTGTCCAGCGTTCGCTGTCATCGCTGTTCTGCGCCATACGTCTCCTCCCCCTGCCAGAAGAAGATGAACCCGAACAATGCCAGCCCTGCCGCCCAGGCACCCAGGATCATCCAATGCTCTGCGGACGGGATGGACCCGTCCATCAGGATCTCGCGGTACATCAGGATCAGGTGATAGATCGGATTCGCCTCGATGATCGCCGTCAGAGCAGGGCGATCCACAAATTTCTCGATCGGGAAGATCACCCCTGAGCCGTACATGAGGAAACGTGCCACGAAGGACATGAACTGCACGGTGTCCGGGAAGATGAAGCCGATGCGTGCAAAGGTCAGCGACAGGCCGAGATTGAGCACGAACTGGAAGACATACACCACCGGCACCAGGAACCACGTCCACTCGGGCTGCTCGTGGTGCGGGACCACGATGATCATCACGAGCATGATTCCGATTGTGAAGATCATCTGCAGTGCTTCGCGGATCTCCGCGGAGATCGGCAACGCTGCACGAGGGAAGACGAAAGCTCTGATCATCGCCTTTCCCGAGTGCAGCTGGCTGGGCCCTTGGCTGATCGCCCGCATGGTGGAACGGAACATCAGCACGCCGATGATGATGAAGCCCGGGAAGTTCTCCATCCCGCGGTCCACCTTGAGGATGACTGCGAAGATGATGAAGTACATCGCGGCATCGAGCAGTGGTCTGAGCAGAAGCCAGAGGCTGCCCAGGCGATTGCGGCTGTTCTGTGTGGCCACGCGGTGCCGCGCATCCATCCAGATGAAGTGCCGCCGATTCCACAGCTCACCGATGTACTCACCGAGGCGTGGGCGCACCCCGATCGGAGTCAGACCGGTCGGGTCCATCCCCTGGTCGCGGAGCGCCTGCACAATGGTCGCCGGCGACTTGGCATCATCGGCCACGCGCGCTCTCCTCCTGTGTGATGACTTCGTCATACATCGTGCGGTATCGCTGGATCAGCGCCGGCCACGTTCTCTCCGCTGCCGCGCTCAGCCCTCGTTCGACCAAGATATTCGCCCGGGTCCGGTCCACCGCGAGAGCAATGATCGCATCAGCCAGGCCTTCGACGGAGTCGGCCTCATGAATCAAGGCGCAGATCTCTCCGCCGGTTCCGGTGACGGTCTCCATCAGCGCCGGGAGATCCGAGACGATCACGGGCCTCCCCAGCGCCATGGCCTCGACCGGCTTCTGAGGAGTGACGGTTCGCGCCACCTCCACGTCACGACGAGGGATCGCCACGACGTCCAATGCCTGCACCCAGTTCGGCGCAGCGTGCCGGGAGACCCGACCCGGCATGATCAAACGCTCTCCGATACCGAGTTCTTCGGCCAGAACGCGCAGGCCGGGTGCGGCCTGACCGTCTCCGACGATTATCACCCGCAGCCGGTCACGCAGAGACTGCGGCACCGAAGCGTCGGCGACGAGACGGGCGACCGCCCGGATGAGCACATCCAAGCCCTCGTAGTCGACGAGCGCGCTCACTGCGCCGATGATGAACGCCTCGTCCATCCCGACCCCGAGCAGTGCTCGCGCTTCCGCCGGCGTTCGGCGGGTGGTGAGCAAGGATTCCTCGACCCCGTTCGGCACCACGGTGATGGCCGCCCCGTCGACGCCGCGGTCGACGAGCTCAGCTCGCATCGTGTCGCTGAGAGTGACGACTGCGCTCGCATCGGATGCCAGCTCTCGCTCGCGTGCCGCAACCAATCGGGCCTTCTCCGAGTTCAGCGCCGCCCGCCTGCCTCGGGGTGAGCTGTGCGACGCCGCCCACGTCTTCTCCATCAGGCCGCGGACCTCCAGCACCCAGGGGATGCCTGTTGCCGCGGAGACTGCCTGAGCAACGAGCGCGTTGTAGTAGTTCGTAGTCGCATGGATGACATGGGGCCGGAACTCGGCCACCAGTTCGATCGCCCGTTTCGCTTCCGCCTCCAGACGTTCTTCCTGCGTCTGCGGCAATCGTGCGGGGAGCGTCCGGACATACCGGATACCGTCGACAGCATCCTCCTCTGCCGCCCCGAGCAGCCCCACCATCACCGGGTACCCCGTCCGGGTCAGTGCCACGGACTCGATGTTCTGATCCCGCAGCGTGGTGAGGATTCGGTGGGAACGCAATGAGTACCCCGACTGCGTGTGCGGCAAGGAGTTCGTCAGCAGATGCAGGACACGCAGAGCGCCCTCTTCACGAGTAGTGGCCCAGGATGCGTCCCCACGTGGAACGGAAAGTCGGTGACCTGGGCTCAGGAGCCGGATCTCGCTGAGAAGCCGTCGCGCATACCGGGATTCTCCACGTCCGGAGCCGCGCAGGATCTGCAGAGAAGAGGTGAGGTCGCCACGGGCCCACGCTGCTCGCGCGCGGGTCGCGGGCGCGGCCTCCGGAGTCAGCAGATCCGATCGATCGAGCAGCACTGCCACTTCGCCGCCCAATCGCGAGCCGGAGCCCACCGAACGCCTGACGTGACGATGCGCAGCCTCGTCGTCTCCTGCCATGAACGCACCCAGAGCGGCGGCACCTGCACATCCAGGGAGTCTGCCGGCCAGGGCGCGCACCATGTCGCCGGCCAGTACGCGAGCCCGGAGGGGGAGCCTCCGACTGACCTGCACAACGAGCAGGGCGGGGTCGTCCACCAGGTGTTGCGCGGCTGATTGCAGGAGGAGGCGCGCGTTACGCACGATCCGGTACGGGCTCGGCACAGTCCTCCTTCTCCACGTGAGCGTCGGAACGATGGCTCCGCGGGATTCTACCCGTCACTTTCAGTCAATCATCAACAAAGTACCGGATCGCACACAGGATCAGGACCGACCCGCCTTCGCTCGCGCACCGGGTCCAGGGTGCGGTAGGACCGCGTCGGGTTGCCGGGCAGGCGCTGGTCGGTGTGGTTCACGGCCCGGGTGCCGTGAAGGTAGACGCCCTCCTCGTAGATCTCGAAGGGGACCGGTTCGGTCATCGCGTCCTCACTTTCCGTCGGGCCCTCTCCTACCGGTGCTCATCCTCCCGCATGCGGATCCTCCACGCAGCAGGTACAGGAATCCCGCGCCTCGGGAGGGGGTTCGCCCCGTCGTATCGCCACCCCGGCATCTGGCACCCTTCGGTCATGACGTTCGTCGGGATCCTCGCCTTCTTCGGGCTCGCGGTGGTGACGATGGACGTACTGGGCGGCGCCATAGCCATCAGCGTGCTGCTGCGCGGCGGCACGGTGCGGCATCTGCTGGCCTTCGTGGCCGGGTACACGGTGGTCATCATCGCGGCGACACTGATCCTGCGCCCCCTGCTCGCGCTGCTGAACCGCTGGCTGCGCCCCGTGCTGGATTCGAACAACGCGATCGGCGCGGTGGAGATCGTGGTGGGGCTCGCCCTGGTCGGCTTCAGCGTCCACCAGTTCCGGGCCGCCTCCCGCCCGCCGCTGCCGCACAACCGGCTCGAGCGGCGCTCCACGCCGAAGCGTCTGGCCACCGCCCCGCTGATCCTCGCGGGCGTCGGATTCTCCGCGACCGCGCTGGCCGATCCCGGGTTCACGATCGCCGTCGGCATGGCCTCCCAGGAGCCGCGCCTCCCCCTGCAGGTGGCGCTGCTGGTGCTGTGGAACCTGCTCTACCAGGCACCACTGTGCGCCGTGCTCGGCACGGCACTGTTCGGCAAGCACGAGCTGCTCGTCACGCGGGTGGTGGAGGTGTTCGGTCCCCACCGCCGCGCCCTGCAGACGGCGCTCGCCGTCCTGCTCGCCCTCGCAGGTCTCGCCGTGCTCGGCGACGGCCTTCTCGCGGTGCTCGGCGAGCATGTGCCGTGGCTGCGCCAGCTGCTCCTGCTGCGGTGAGCCGGCCCTGCGGAGCGCACCCGCGCCCGGGACACCGCACGGCGCGGCCACCCCGCACCGTCCCTGCTCGCTCAGGACGCGGCGGCCACCGCGACCAGCTCACCGGCGAGGCCCGTCAGCCGCCGCGGCCCGGACCACACCGCGGTCAGCGGCCGCGTGATGCCGCGACCCTCGAAGGGCACCCGCAGCAGATGACCTCGCGCGAGGTGATCACGCAGGGCCAGCTCGCTCAGCACGGCCGGTCCCACGCCCGCCGCCACCGCGACCCGCACCGCGGCATTGCTGCTGAGCACCTGCGCCGGCTCGACGGGCACGTGCTCGGCCAGCAGCTCCTGCAGCGCCTCCCGGGTCCCCGAGCCCGGCTCGCGCACCACCAGCGGCGTCGCGGCCAGCTCGCGCAGGGAGATCTGGCCCGTGCGCGAGGCCCACTCGTGGTGCGGGCCGATCGCGACGAGGAGCTCGTCCTCCTGCACCACCCGCACGTGCAGACGGACGGGCACGTGCGGCGTCTCGACGAAGCCGAGCTGGAGGTGGCCCTGCTGCACCTGGTCGATGACCTGTGACGAGTTCAGCACGGAGACGTCGATCCGCGTGCCCGGCACCCGTGCACGGACCGCGGCCAGCCACGCCGGCAACAGGGTCTCCGCGATCGTCATGCTGGCCCCCACCCGCAGCCGGGTGGGCGGTGCGTCGCCCGTCTGGATCGCCCAGTCCCGCAATCCTTCGACCGACTCGAGCACCTCGCGCGCGTGCCCGGCGAGCGCCCGGCCGGACGGTGTGGGCACCGCTCCGGCCGGGCGTCTCTCGAGCAGGGCGAGCCCGACGGACGCCTCGAGCTCCGCAAGGGTCCGGCTCGCATTGGATTGCGCCATGCCCACCCGACGCGCGCCCGCACCGACGCTGCCCTCCTCCACCACCGCGACGAACAGCGCGAGCGTGCGGAGGTTCGGCCACCAGTCCTTCGTCACTCCCATATCGAAACCGTATGCCCCGGCATGGTGATTGACAACTGCCGGCCACGCCCTGGCCGCTGAAAGACTCCTCGCATGCTCCAACGCACCCCCGCCCCACCCTCCACCACCGCTCCCGTCCGTGCCGGGAAGGTGCAGAAGTACGTCCCCGGCCTCCTGCTCTGCGCCGGCGCGACCCTCATCGCGATGACCGTCAACGCCGTCCTGCCCGGCGTGAGCCCGCTGATCGTCGCGATCGTCGCCGGGATCGCGCTGACGAACGTGGTCCGTCTGCCCGCTTCGACCTCTCCCGGGATCACGCTGGCGGCCAAGAAGCTGCTGCGTCTGGGCATCGTCTTCCTCGGCCTGCAGCTGGTGATCTCCGACATCCTCTCGCTCGGCGCACCGATGCTGGTGGTCATCGTGTGCATCGTCGGCGGCGGTCTGCTCGGCACGGTGGCGATGGGCCGGCTGCTGAAGATGCGCTCCGGGCAGGCGCTGCTCATCGCCTGCGGGTTCTCGATCTGCGGGGCCGCTGCGGTCGCCGGCGTCGAAGGGGTGACCGACTCCGACGAGGAGGACGTGGTCACCGCGGTCGCGCTCGTGGTCATCTTCGGGACGCTGATGATCCCGCTCATCCCCTTCGCCGGCCAGATGCTCGGCATGGACCCCTATCTCAACGGGATGTGGGCCGGTGGCTCGATCCACGAGATCGCCCAGGTGGTCGCCGCCGGAGGCATCATCGGCGGCGGCGCGCTGGGAGTCGCGGTCATCGTGAAGCTCGCGCGCGTGCTCATGCTGGCCCCGATCGTCGCGATCCTCAGCGTCCGTCAGCGCCGGCTCGGGCACTCCTCGACCGAGGGCAAGAAGCCGCCGATCGTGCCGGTGTTCATCCTCGGCTTCCTGCTCATGGTCATCCTGCGCTCCACCCTCCCCCTGCCCTCCGTCGTGCTCGACATCGGCGGCCTGCTGCAGACGGCGCTGCTGTCCGCGGCGATGTTCGGCCTCGGCTGCGGGGTGAAGATCCGCAACCTCGTGCATGTCGGGGCCCGCCCGTTCATCCTGGCCGCGATGTCGACGGTGCTGGTCGCCGGGATCGCTTTCACCGGCGTCCAGATCAGCGGCCTCCTGGCCTGAGCACGCCGCTCCCACGCCGGGTCCCGCACCCGAGCCCACCACACACGACAGACGCAAGGACATCCCCATGACCTCCACCGCACCTGCCCGCGTGATCGCCGCCGTCGACGGCTCCGAGTCGTCCCTCCTGGCGCTGCGCACCGCTGCCGAGTACGCCGCGACCCTGCAGACAGAGCTGCTCATCATCACCTGCTGGAAGGCCCCGGATTTCTATACCGGAGCCATCGCCGGTGACGCCGAGATCTTCCGGACCGAGGCCGGACAGCAGCAGGAGGCAGCGATCGAGCGGGCGTTCCCCGGCGGCTGCCCGGTCACCGCCACGCGCCGCCTCACCCACGGTCGCCCGGCGCCCGCGCTGATCGCCGCCTCCGAGGACGCGCAGCTGCTCGTGCTCGGCACCCGTGGTCACGGAGAGTTCGCGGCGCTGATCCTGGGGTCGGTCAGCCTGGAGTGCATCACCCATGCTCACTGCCCCGTGCTGACCGTGCGCGCGCAGTGAGATCCGTGTGGGGCCAGATGCTGTGAGCGGCGGCGAGGCGCTGGTGGTGGGCCATTGACCGATCGGCAGGGCCCACGGGGCCGTCAGTCGATGATCTCGTCCTTCCCCGCCCGCCGCAGTTCGGCCAGCCCTTCCTGCATGGCCCGCACGCTCTGCTCGCTGTGCCGCGGCCAGTCCTCGAGCTTGCGCACCACCCGCACCGGCTCGAGCGTGCGATAGGACCGGGTCGGGTTCCCGGGGAACCTCGTGTCGGTGACGTTCGGGTCGTCCTCGAGCTCCCCCGTCGGCTCCACCACGTAGATGCGGGGCTCGGCAGCGCCGCGGGCGAGCTGGGCTCCCCAGGCCGCGGCGTGCAGGGTCGCGGTGACGTAGACGTGCCGCAGCGGAGCGTCCTCCCGGAAGTTCGAGGGCTGGGCCGGGGTGAGCAGCTCCCCCGGCACCAGCTGTGCCTTGGTGCCGTGGAGGTAGACCCCCTCCTCGTAGACCTCGAAGGGCTCGGGCTCGGTCATCGCGTTCTCTCCCCTCGCATCCTGCGCGAATGGCGCCGCCGCCACCCGCTGGCCATCTCCACGCTACGCGCAACCCTCCCGCTTCTCGGGCGCAGGATCTACCCTCGAAGCATCTGCATCCACTGCCGTGTGCGCCCTGCGACCAGGAGGAATCATGCTTCTCGAACGGATCTATGACGAGGACCTGTCCCAGACCAGCTACCTGATCGCCTGCCAGGCCAGCGGCGAGGCGATCGTGGTGGACCCGCGGCGCGACATCCAGGTGTACCTGGACCTCGCCGCGCAGCACGGCCTCACGATCACCGCAGTCACCGAGACCCACCTGCACGCGGACTTCCTCTCCGGCGTGCGGGAGCTGGCCGCCGCCACCGGCGCGACCGCCTTTGTGCCCGGCACCGGTGGCGAGGACTGGCAGTACGGCTTCGAGGCCGAGCGCCTGGGTGACCACGACACGATCGAGCTCGGCAACATCACGATCACTGCCCGCCACACCCCGGGCCACACCCCGGAGCACCTGAGCTACCTGGTCACCGACGGCGCCTTCGCGGACGAGCCCGGCTACATCCTCACCGGCGACTTCGTGTTCTCCGGGGACCTGGGCCGGCCGGATCTGCTGGACGAGGCCGTGGGCATGGAGAACACCCGCTTCGCCGGCGCGAAACAGCTGTTCGCCTCGCTGCAGGACGTGTTCCTCACCCTGCCCGATCATGTCCAGGTGTTCCCCGGCCACGGCGCCGGCTCCGCCTGCGGCAAGGCGATCGGTTCCCTGCCCTCGACCACCGTGGGCTATGAGCGCAGCTTCGCCTGGTGGGCCCCGCACCTGAAGAACGACGACGAGCAGGGCTTCATCGATGAGCTGCTGGACGGCCAGCCCGACGCCCACGCCTACTTCGCGAGGATGAAGCGGCAGAACCAGGAGGGCCCCGCCCTGCTCGGCGAGCGCGTGCTGCCCCGCGAGGTCTCGGCCGAGGAGCTGATGCGCGGACTCGACAGCGGCGACCTGGCCCTGATCGACACCCGACCCCTCGCCGAGGTCCACGCCGGCACCGTGCCCGGGGCGCTGAACATCCCGATGCTCTCCAAGGCCGCCGGCCACATCGCCTGGGCCTTCGACCCGGACACCGATGAGGCGCAGCTGGTGGTGCTCGCCCGGGACGCCGAGCACGCGGCTGTGTATGGCGACCACTTCGTGCGCGTGGGCATCGACTCCCTGATCGGGTACGTCCCCTCGCTCGAGGGCCTGCCCAGCACCGTCCCGTCGGTCATCTCCCCCGCCGAGCTCGAGGGACTGGGTGACGTGCCGCTGGTGGATGTGCGCACCCGCAACGAGTTCGCCGGCGGCACCATCCCCGGTGCCCAGCAGCTCTCCTGCGGGAAGGTGCTGTTCCACCAGAGCGAGCTGCCGGAACCGGACTCCGGACCGATCGTGACCTTCTGCCAGTCCGGGCTGCGCAACACCGTGGCCGCCTCGACCCTGCGCCGCGCCGGCTTCGACATCATCGAGCTCGACGGCAGCTTCGCCGGGTGGGCCCGCTGGAGCGCTGAGCAGTCCCGGACCGCCCCCGCCGAGAGGACCGCCTGACATGTGCCGACCCATCACCTGTTCCACCTGCAAAAAGACCACCTGGGCCGGCTGCGGTGAGCACATCGAGCAGGCCCTCGAGGGCGTGCCCACCGCGCAGCGCTGCCCGGGCCATCCCGAGGTCGCACCGACGAAGGGATTCTTCGCGCAGCTGCTGGGCCGGTGACGCTGCGCAGTGGCCCAGTTCCGCTGCGCCCTCTACGGCACCTCTCTCGAAGCCGGCATGGGCGCCAGGACCGTGTTGCTCAGCGGCACGGTCCGGGAGGACATCGTTCCCTCCGAGGTCCCGGCTCTGGTCGAGGCGATGCGTCGGCTCGTGGCAGAATACGCGCCCCGTGCAATCGTCTCCCGCGCCGAGGAACCCACCCTGCCGCTCTCGGACGCGACCGGGCAGCGACGCCGCTCGAGGAGCTGGTGAGCCGGGCCCGATCGGCGCGATAGCCGATCTCGCGGATGCCCGCGACGCCGAGGGCGAGCACCATGATGCATGAGTCGAGCCCGGTTGCTGGTAGGAGAGGTTCGCCGGGCTGCCGGCGCAGCAGCCGAGCAGGACGCACCGGCCGAGGAGGGCGCGCCTGCCGAGGACGCACCGGTGGAGGGCTCCGAGGTCCCGGCCGATCACACGTCTGCGTCGACGCAGGACGAGTCCTTCTCCTCCACCATGAACATGTCGAAGAAGGGCATCTTCGATCAGCTGACCTCCGCGTACGGCGGCCCGTTCACCCAGGAGCAGGGCAACGTGGGCGCGGGCGAGGTCCTCACTCGTCGTCGGCGCGCGGTTCTCGCGCCAGGTTCTCGGGAGCCCGGAGTGGGACGGGGATCCGCCCCATCCCCAGAATCTGCGCATGTGCGATGAGCTGGGATCGCAGATACGGCCATGCCTCAGCGAAGACGGCGGGGACCCATTCCTCGTCACCGTCCGACCGGCGCTCCGCATCGATACGGAAAGTGACCCGCCCCGAGAAGACCGGGCCGCGCTCCGAGGCGTCCTCGGCGGGGCCCGCACTGCCACCGGTAGTGGATCCGTCGTCGGCCCCGCCGTCGTGAACGGCGAAAACGTCCAGCAGAAGCGTCGCCAGGACAGGGGTGAGCCGGGCCTCCGGGTCGTTCAGGACGTTCACCTTCACGCGGATCGCCACCTCGCGCACGGCCGGGAGGTCGTCGTAGATGCGCTCACCGTCGAGTGCGATGAGCTGGATGTCTTCCACTGCAGCACCCCCGTCAGACACGCGCATCACCCCGGGTCCGTGCGGAGGAATCGGCGGGCGCCGAGTCCTCTCCGACGTAACGGATCGCCATCATGCCTTCCTCCCCCGCGGGAGCGACGATCCCTGTCCACTCGACGACGCTCTCGATCGTCTCGTGCCGCGGATCGCGGCTGGAAAGCTCTACGGTGCGATGTCGCTGGACACCTGGGCCCTCCGATCCCTCGCTCACCGCCGTCTCCATGCGCACGGTGAGGTACGTCGGATCGTCGCCGGCAGAGGTCTGCCGGCGTGACCGTCGCGGCTTCTTGCGGGGCGCGTCCGGCACGCCGGCGAGAGCGAGTTCGAGGTCGAACCCTGACGCCTTGAGCAGTCGAGCCAGTGTGGACACCCGAACGTTTCCGTCACCATTCAGGAGTTGCGAGATCCGGCCCTCGGAGACTCCCATAGCCTCCGCGAGGTCACGTCGAGTGGATAGCTCGCTCATCGCGTGCGCTTCGTTCATCAGGCCCACGGCACGCACCGCCGCGCGAGCAGCGGCGGCATCCTGACGGCGCTCCCTTCGCAGCTGCTCGATCAGCGAGCGGCGCGGTTCAGTGCTTGTCATGGCGCAGGTCCTCCTGTCTCACAAGTCTCGCGAAGCCGATCTCCTTGGGAGGGGTCTTCTGTGCTCTCTTCATGAAGCCCGTGCTGAGCCTCAAGATGTCCTCGAAATCGTCCGGCCAGGGTCGCGGCCTCTGGAAACCGGCGTAGGAGTCGTAGTCGATGGTGGGATCATCCGCTCCGGATCCGTCGGTGTCGAAGAACGTCACCCGAGCCGCCCGATGCTTCAGCTCCCAGACGCCGTCCTGAAGCTGGTTGTACGACCGCCCCGGAGGCGGGTCCCTCGCCGCGCGATGCGATCGCACGCCTCGAGGAACCACGCCCAGATGTCGACCTGCTCATCGGGAGCCAGTGGGGCTTCTCCCTTCGCACCAGGCTCCCCGTCCTGAAGGCCCCGCAGGAACTCGGCGGCCGGGGAACGACCGTTCGTGCGCACGGCGAACTCGATGGTGAAGCACTCGCCCTCGGCTACGAGCCCCCTCTCGACTTTAGCCAATCCTAAACCTCCTTGTGCGCCCGCGCAACGTCTTGCACCACGAACCTCTGGTGGTCTGGTCCGGTGACGTCATCCCCCGGCCGGGACAGACCGGTCAACGCTCCACATTCCGCAGGTGACGGAAACTGATCCACCCCGCCGGCACGGGACCCCTCCGGTGGGCCGCTCACATCACGGCGCAGAGCGTGCACCTCTCCCCCCGACCCCCACCAACGCCGCCCCGGCTCGCAGGCCGAGCCGACCGCAGCCCACCCACAGGGCTGCGGGAGCGCTCACCTCGAGGTGTCATCGGGGTGGGGTCTCTGCCGGTGGACGATATCGAGAAAAGCGCTCCTGACCTGGGATTATACGAGTTGTTCAGACTCGTATCGATCCGCAGGAAGGAGCACCTCTCAGGGGTCCCACCCGACCTTGTTCCAGAGCCTGCGCGACGAGCTGATGAAGATCGAACGGCGTATCGAGGATGTGATCTGCCAGGGACGGGAGGCATTCACCGAGGGCTCCGACTCCTATGACCGCGCGGCGAGCGAATCCTGAACCCAGCGTGCCTGCGCCGCCCCGCACTGTTCCCAGTGCGGGCGCGCGCGGGTATCGCCTGGCTCTTCGACCCGGGCGCTGGAACGATCGTGACCTTCTGTCAGTCCGGGCTGCGCAACTCGGTGGCGGCCCCTGCCCTGCGCCGCACCAGCTCTGACATCATCGAGATCGACGGCAGCTATGCCGGCTGGGCCCGGTGGAGCACTGCCCAGGCGTTCCCGACGTCACTGTGAGTCTCCCCTGAAGCGATAGTAGAAACCAGGACCACGACGGCTCTCTCGAGATGGCGCGAGATCACCCTGCTGCTCCAGTGCTCGCAGCACGCCGCCCACGTTCGTGCGCGCAGCACCCACGATGCTCCCGAGCTCCGTCGTGCTGATGCGCCCCCGCGCCCGCGCATACGAGCGCGCGATCTGTTCGCGCGAGGAGGCCCGGCTCGTGACTCCCGACGACCGGCGGAGAGCAGCGAGCGCCTCGACGCTCTCCACCTCCATCGCGACGGACGGCACTGGCGCCGACGGCGGGATGCCGTCGATCTCGTGACACACCGGCCGCCCGGCACGGCGGTGATCCAAGAGCCTCTCCACCGCCTGGCGAGACTCCGCGACCGTCAGCTGAAGCAGCGGGTGGAGATCCACCGGATCAGTCCACCTCTGCGCAGACAGGTGATGGAGAGCCATCAGGACCCTGAGGTCTCGACGCGGGTCGGGCTCGATGCTCGAGATCCACTCGATCCACCCCAGATCCGGGCGCTCACCCGCAAGCACCGTTCGTACGGCAACCCCGTCGAGCTCTTCGATCACGGGCGACGGGTGTCCATGGCGGATCATGTCTGCGAACATGCGGTCCACCCCGATCCCCTGCCGTTCGGCGATCCTCAACGTGGCCAGCAACTGACTGAGGTCCTTGTTCCGGGAGACCGGTGGGTGGTTGATGATGTTGTCGCTGCGCACGCCACCATAGAACCCGCCAGGGCTCGTGACCCGCAGCGTCCTGCCGATGTGCTCCACCGTCGTCGGTCTCTCGTCCGTCCATTCCCGATGGGCGACGCCATTGACGATCGCTTCTCGCACGGCGCGTTCCGGGAGCGCTCGAACGCGCCCGATCACCAGTCCCCGTTCGACATGCACTTCGGGGTTGTATGCCCGCACCACGGCGAAGACCTCCGCGAGCTCCTCGAGCACCGACCGTCCCGGTTCGTGGATCCGTTCCTCGCTGTCCGCACCTGCGCCAGGACGTCGGATGAGATCCAGTGCCGTAGTCCGGCGCCCCGCGAAGAGCAGCGCACCGGCATTGGTGAGCGTGCCGTCATCCTTGATCACGGCCAACCGCCGCAGCAGGTCATCGTCCGAGGCCTCGGCGAGGTCCTCCGCGCGGGGGTCTCCCGAGAGCTGAAGGAAGTCGCGCGCGATCTGCACCGCCTGAGCACGGACCTGAGAGGGCCGCAGGCCACTGCTCTGCGCCGACCAGTCGTAGCCCCAGGCGCGCGAACGTCGTTCGTGCCATGTGGCAGGGTCGACGTCTTGGCACTGGTCGCCGACGCGCCAGGTGATCCTGTTCTGCCATCGGATCGGTTCGACGGCCGGCGGGCAGCGGATGATGAGTACGCGCGCACCACGCACCTGTGCTTCCGTGACGACCGTCGTGTAAGCCTGCTGGAGCAGTTGGTAGAGACGGACCTGCAGCCAGTCGACGTCGAGTTCCGCACCGATCGGGTTCGCATCGGCGGCGACCCCGACGATCAGCGCTCCGCCGCCGGGGGAGTTCGCCATGCATGCGACCTCGCCTGCAAGTTTCTTCGCTGCGGACTCGTTGCGAGGCCCTCCTGGACGGAGAGCTCCTTCCGCGTCTCGTCGTCCCGCCTCCTCCTTGAAGTCGAACAGGCGACGCTCACCGGGGTTCTCACCTCGCTCGAGAGCTCGGAGAGCATCATGGACGGCGTCGGCGACCGGATCGATCCCGAAAAGTGTCATGAGGTGGCGCCCTCTCCGTCAGTCATACTTTTCCCTGCATGAAAGTATACAGACAGCGCCATCCGGGAGATGTTCATACTTTCTTGCCCTCCAAAGTATGGTTGACTCGTTCCGCACGACCTCCCCATACTTCTGCCGGCACATCCTCATCCAGATCGCGTGCTGCAGAGTCGCGTTCTCCGTCCGACCGCCGGTCGCCACCTACCACCGGATTCCAGCGGCTCGCTGGACGCGGCCGAGGCAGGCTCCCGGTGCCGAAGCGACCGCAGCCCATTGGCCACGAACGTGACGGTCGAGGAGCCCAGCACGGACAGCGGGGAGGACGGCGCGGACATGGCGGCGGCGAGGATGCCGGCCAGCAGCGACCGACACCCCGCCATCACCGGGGAGCCGCTGAGGATCCACAGCCCACTCGACTCCCGGAGCCGACGGGACATCGGTCCCGTTCGACGGGCACCCGATACAGAAAAGTTACACATGTCAGCAGGGACACAGTCGATGCGGGCGTCAACTGTCCGACCGGTAGTTGATGATAAGAGTACTCGGCACTCCTCCTCATGACCGGGGCGCCGACGCCCGAGAACCACTGCACAGCTCATCGGAACGACAGAGCCCACGCCGTGGCGACATGGGCACATCCCTTCCCACGTCGGGTGATTCCAACGCGCCCGAAATCAGCATCAGGAGCAGCCTGTGTCCTCCATGGATCCGCAGGGGCAGAACCAGCCCCAGTACGACCCCTCGTTCGGCCAGCCCCAGGGCGGCGCCCCCTACGGCGCCGTGCCGGGACAGCCCGCGCCCGCCGCCCCGAAGAAGCGCGGCAAGGGCAAGTTCATCGCCCTGGGCTGCGGCATCCTCGCCCTGCTCGTCATCATCCTGTTCGGAGGCTGCGCCGCGCTCGTCGCCACCAGCGGCGGCGACTCCGACGAGGCCGCCTCGGCCCCGGAGTCCTCCGAGCAGGCCGAGGCCTCCACCGAGGGGGAGGCTGCGGAAGTCGCTCCCGCCGAGGAGGCACCCGCCGAGGAGGCAGCGGCGGAGGAGGCGCCGGGCGAGGAGGCCGATGTCCCGGCCGATCACACCTCGGCGCTGACGCAGGCCGAGTCCTACTCCGACACCATGGGTATGTCGAAGAAGGGCATCTTCGACCAGCTCACCTCCGATTACGGCGGCCAGTTCTCCGACGAGGCCGCGCAGTACGCCATCGACAACCTCGAGGCGGACTGGAACGCGAACGCGCTGAAGTCCGCGGAGAGCTACTCCGACACCCTGAACATGTCGAAGCAGGGCATCTTCGATCAGCTCACCTCCGAGCACGGCGATCAGTTCACCGAGGAGGAGGCCCAGTACGCGGTCGACACCATCGACGCGGACTGGAACGAGAACGCCCTGGAGTCAGCCCGAGTCTTCCAGGAGGAGATGGCGATGTCCCCCGATGCCATCCATGACCAGCTGACCTCCGAGTACGGCGGCCAGTTCACCCAGGAGCAGGCCGACTACGCGATCGAGAACCTGGGCAGCTGAGGCTCCTGCACGCAGCACGAGGGGCTCGCCGGGATCTGTTCCGGCGAGCCCCTCACGTATTGGGTGAGCCTCACGCGGCAGCGGCATCGATGCTGCGATGCCTCACACCCCGTCGATCGCCACCAGCACGGGCCACGCCCCGTCGGAGTGGTTCGCCAGCACCGAGGCGGTGATCCCGGTGGCGGGATCGTGCCAGGTGCGCGCGGAGACCCCGGCGTCATAGCCCTCGAGGATCAGCAGCTCGGAGTCCAGGCCGCGCCAGAAGCCGCGCCCGTAGCGCATCTCCTCGTCCTCGACCACGACGCGCGGGGCCGTGAGGGCCTCGAGCGTGGACGGGGAGACGATGCGCCCCTCCAGCAGCGCGGGCCAGAAGCCGGCGAGATCGGCGACGGTGGTGACCGCGCCGCCGTCGCCGCTGCCCCGCACCGGGAGGTGCAGCGCATTGGTGCGCAGACCCTCCTCGTCGAGATAGCTGCGCGCCACGTCCCCGCCGAGCTCATCCATCCGCGGGAAGTCCGTCGCGATCATGCCGGCCGGGGCGAGCACGCGGGCGCGGACGAGCTCGTGGAAGCCGCAGCCCGCGATCCGCTGGGCGAGCAGGGCGAGCAGCACGTACCCGGCGTTGTTGTACTCGAAGTGGTCCCCGGGGGTCCTCACCTGCGGGTGGCCGTCCAGGACGCGCAGGAAGTCCTCCGCATCCACGAGGGTGTGGACGGGGACCTCGAGCACGTGGTCGGTGATCTCCACGGCGCTCTCGTCGAGGTAGTCCCCGATCCCCGAGGTGTGGGCCAGCAGGTGCCCCACCGTGACCGCGTCGTCGACCTCGGGCAGGTCCTCGCCGAGCAGCGGGCGCACCGGGGTGTCGAGGGTGAGGGCGCCGTCATCGATCAGCGCGCCGATCGCGAGGGCCGTGAAGCCCTTGGAGATGCTGGCGACCCCCAGGCGGTGCCCGGAAGTCATCGCGATGCCATATGCGCGATCGGCGAGGCCGTAGCCCTTCTCGAGCACGGTGGTGGCGCCGTGGTCCACGCGGATCACGCCGCTGAAGGCGCTGTCCTCGGCGGCGGTGTGGAGGGTGGCGGCGAGCTCGGCAGCAGAGCGGGGCGCCGCGCTGGGGGCGGGATCGTCCGTGATGTCGGTGGTCATGCTGGCACCGTAGCGAAGAGTCCCGGCCGGTCACAGCGATTTATCGGCGGCGAGCTCCGGACATGCCACGAGAGCCCGGATCCGACCGACCAGCAGGCGGGCATCGAGAAGCACCCGTGCCGCACAGTCGGTCGGTCCACTGGGTGCGTCATGCCGCGCCAGGGTGCACGATGGCCCGATGAGAATCGCAGTGACAGGTGGCTCGGGAAAGCTCGGACGAACGGTGGTCCGGCATCTGCAGGCCCACGAGCACCAGGTGGTGAACCTCGACCGCGCCGGCGAGCGCGGCCCGGGCTTCGTGCAGATAGACCTGACCGATGCCGGCCAGGTGCTCGATGCGCTCACAGGCATCGACGAGCAGGCACCGCAGGGCTTCGACGCCGTCGTGCATCTCAGCGCCATCCCCGCCCCGGGCCTGGCGACCAACACCGCGACGTTCCACAACAACCTGCTGGGCACCTTTAACGTGTTCACCGCCGCGCTCAGGGCGGGGATCCGGAACATCGTCACGGCCTCCAGCGAGACCGTCCTCGGGCTCCCCTTCGACACCCCGCCGCCGTACATCCCGGTGGACGAGGAGTATCCCGCCCGCCCGGAGTCCACCTATTCCCTGTCCAAGCATCTCGAGGAGCAGCTGGCGATCGAGCTCACGCGGTGGCATCCGGAGCTGAAGATCATCGCGCTGCGGTTCTCGAACGTCATGGACCAGGAGGATTACGCCGCCTTCCCGTCCTTCGACGCCGATGCGCAGCTGCGGCGCTGGAACCTCTGGGGCTACCTCGACGGTCGCGACGGTGCCGAAGCGGTGCGGCTGGCGCTCGAGCATCGGGAGACCGGCTTCGACCGCTTCATCATCGCCGCCGCGGACACCGTCATGTCCCGCGACAACACCGAGCTCGTCGCCGAGGTGTTCCCGGATGTCCCTGTGCACGGGGACATCTCCGGCCACGGGACCCTGCTGTCGATCGAGAAGGCCCGCCGCGTGCTGGGGTACGACCCGCAGCACAGCTGGCGCTAATCCCGCCCGCTCGCGCTCGTGCCAGTCAGCGCCATTCATCGGTGCGGCGACGCGGCCGGCGGAGCCCATCCGTTCGGTCGGCCCGCTTGCGGGTTTCTCCCACCGGCATAGTCTGGATCGTGAGCGGAGCGCCCCGCTCCGTGGTGAATCCGCTCGGTGCGAGCGCCGTGCCGGGCGTGCCCTCGACGCTCCTCAGCGGAGCCCACGATCGGAGGCTCGACGATGAACGCCACCCATTCCGCCCCTCCCACCTCGGCTCGGGCCAGGACACGCTCTCCGGTGCAGCTGGCCGCGCTGTTGTTCGGGCTCGTCTTCCTGGTCGTCGGCATCGCCGGTTTCGTACCCGGCGTGACCGCCGACTTCGATTCGATAGAGATGGCCGCTCGCTCCGAGGCGATGCTGCTGGGCATCTTCCAGGTGTCCTTCCTGCACAACATCATCCACCTGATCTTCGGCCTCGCCGGCCTCGGACTGTCGAGGGTCTCTCGCACAGCGCGGGGGTATCTGCTGGTCGGCGGGATCATCTACGCGGTGCTGTGGATCTACGGCCTGCTCGTCGACAAGGACTCCACGGCGAACTTCGTACCGCTGAACTCCGCCGACGACTGGCTGCACTTCGCCCTCGCGCTGGCCATGATCGGACTGTCGTTCCTTCCGCGGCGCTGAGCCGTCCCGCCTGCGCAGCTCCTGAGCCGGCGCGGTGAGCGCGCCGCCGAGGAACAGTCGGCGCCTGACTCGATCACCTGGTGGCGGAAGCCCCGATGAACGCAGAAGGTGCTCGACATCGATGCAGGGCCCTCACCGCCAGCGCACACAACACCCGCGAGCGCACGTCACGGGACCGACGTCGACTTCCTCGGGTGGGGCCTCGATTCGCCCACGGAGGTGCGGCGCGGCTTCTCTCAGCGATAGCAGTCGCGCTCCCTGTTCTCAACAGGGTCGATCGTCGTAGCTGGCCAGGAAGCTGTCGACACGGCGCCGGACGACGGCGTGCTCGTCCGGAATCATCGCGCAGCGCTCGCGCAGGGTCCCGAGATCGAGCAGTCGAGCCGTGATGAGTGCGTCCACGAAGTCAAGGTCCTTCGCCCGGCGCGCTCCGAGCTTGGAGATCGCGAGATCGTGGGGCTCCAGGAAGTGCGGATCTGCGGGCTCTGAGGAGCGAAGCTGCCAGCTGATCAAGCGGCCGCGCCAGCCGCTTGGCAGGTAGATAGCCGTCTCGATGTGGACGCCCTCCGCGTAGACCCCGTAGGACAGGTGGAACCCGGACATCTCTCCGATCGCGCCTTCGACCTCGTCCGCCTTGATCCGCTCTGGATCGTCGAGGAAGGCGATGTCGGCTTCGAGGGAGGCGGTGGCCGCAGGAGGCAGAGCGTCCTCGTCGAAGGTCCCCAGGATGGCCTGAGAACCGAGGACGAGGATGCGCCGATCGCCAGCGATATCGCAGGCGGCGCGCAGAATATGAGCGAGCTCCTGTCGCTTCACGCCGCGGTGTGCTCCTGGCCCCAGTGCTCCCGGAACGACGAGAGCACTCGACGGCGATCGTCCTCTGGGAGCACACCCGCGAACGGGCTGTTCTGCCGCAGCTCGCTGGAGTGCTCATCGGTGCCCACGAGCACTGCGACGACGTCGTCGACTCCGCTGTCCAGGATCTGTTTCCACTGGCGGAGGTAGCCCGCCGCCATGCCGTCCGCACGGTGCTTCGGCAGCCACCTCTCGATGTTCTGCTGCGCCTGATCCAGGACTGTGCTCGGGTCGATCATCAGCGGCCCCAGCAACGCCCGGTGCAGCCACAGGCTCTTCTCCTGCTCACGGGTGAGCTCGGGCTCGAGCACCTGCTGGGCGTCGCTGCGGCGGATCCGCCGATGCGTACCCACGCGGGAGAAGCTGAGTTCGCCACGGTCACAGAGATCTACGACGTGCTGACGGGAGACACCGAGCATGCTCGCCGTCTCACCCGTGGTCAACCAGTCGCTCTCCATGTCCTCAGTGTTGTACCTAAACACCAAAAACGCAACGGACTCCGGGCGTGATTCGCGTGGCGTCCTCGAGGACCAGCCTGGCCTGGCGCACGCGGATACGTGGGCGATGTGCCGCGGTCTCGCGCCGCCGCATCCGATCGACACACTCAGTGCCGCTGGTCCACCAGCATCGCGTCGTATCCGGAGCGGAAGTCCGGATGGCGCAGGGGGCCGAGCAGCTGCTTCCTCAGCGCCCCGCTCAGCACGGTGCCGTGGCCGGGATCGGGCTCGGCGGCGGGCGGCACCGGCAGTGCGAGCCGATCGGCGATATGGGTGACCACCTCGCCGAGACGGGCAGGTGCATCGTCGACGGCGTGCAACAGCTGCGGCGGGTCCGGGTGCTCGAGCAGGGCGACCAGGAGTCGGGCGAGGTCCTCCTCGTGGATCCGGTTGGTGCGCCGCCGGTGCGCGACGGGCCGTCCTGCGCGCACCGTGCGCAGCAGCCGGTCCCGGCCCGGACCGTAGATCCCGGCCGGTCGCACCACGATCGCGTCGAACAGCTCCCGCGCCGCCCGCTCGCCGTCCAGGAGATTGCGGGCCCGGTCGCCGAGCGGCTGCGGAGCATCCTCCTCGGTGAGCACGGGGGCGGGGTCTGCACGCGCCGCGTACCCCTCGAACACCCGGGTGGAGGAGACGAAGACGGTGCGCGCCGGGAGCTGCGGGAGGGCGGCGGCCAGGTGGCGCAGCACCGTCTCGTACCCGCCGGGGGTCTCCGGTGGCGGCAGGGTGATGACCATCGCGTCGGCCGGGGGGAGCATCCCCTCCACGGGGTGCGCCAGATCCGCCGGCACGGCACCGAACCCCTCGGGCAGGCCGCTCACGTCGCGGCGCAGTGCGTGCACCTCTCCCCCGGCCGCCACCAACGCCGCCCCGGCTCGCAGGCCGAGCCGGCCACAACCCGCCCACAGGGTGCGGGCCGGTGTGCTCTCGCCGCTCATGCCTTCTCCTCGGTGTACATCCGCTGCCGCTCCCGCTGACCATGGGTGAGGCTGCGCAGATCGGTCTCCTTGTCGAAGCTCGACCCCAGCGCCCCGGCGACGATCCCCATCGCTGCGCTCAGCCACGCGATGTCCAGGTACCGCACCACCTCGGCGTCACGCCCGATGACCTCGGAGAGGTACTCCGGCGCGATCACGATCAGCGCCCCGGTGAAGATCAGCACCACGAGGGCGAGATACAACAGGCCCACGATCATCAGCAGGGTGAGGGCGGTGGAGAGGTTGTAGAGCAGCACCACCCTCGCGAGGCCCTGGTTCTTCGGCGCATCCCACAGCTTGTTGCCGATGATCAGCCAGGCGGTGATCGCGAGCATGGCGAGCACCCCGATGCCCACCAGGCGCTGGGTGGACAGGTACATCGACATCGACCAGATCGAGCTGTAGAAGATGCCGAACGCCCCGGTCGCGGCGGCGGCCGCCAGAGCGCTGGAGAGCCTCGGCGCGGTGCGCAGCGGCTCGTTGCCCATCACCATGCCGGTCACCGTCCGGGCACCCCCGAGGAACCGTGACGCCAGCAGGAGCGGATGCGCCTCGGTGCCGTCCCCCTCCCGCCACGTCGTCCACCAGCGCTCGTAGCGGGAGGTGTCGCGGGCGTCGTGCAGCGGCTTCATCCGCACCGTGCAGCTCATCATCACGTCGAGGATCCGGCGGCCTGTGGTGACCACCCCCAGGGTGGGACAGGAGATCACCGCGATGTTCTGCTCGGGGAAGATCTCCGCGATCAGCGGGTGGCCGTCCTGCAGGCGCGGGATCTCGGTCAGCAGCAGCACCACATCCGGATCGCCGAAGGACTCCGACAGCTCCACCGCCTGGGAGAGGTCCAGCGTCTCGTCCGCCCGCAGTCGCAGCATCGCCGTGCTCACCTCGAGGCTGATCGGCGGGCTGTAGGCCTCATCGAGCAGCTGCTGCAGCTGACCCTCGATGGCTCGGGCCCTCGCCGTGGGCAGCCCGGGATCGGCCACCAGCAGCACCCTGGCGCCCGTCGCAGGGTCCGCTGCGTCCGAGGCGCCGTGCGTGTCGTCCATGGTGCCCACCCTTCCAGACCAGCGGGTCCAGGGCGCACCCGATTGTCGAGACCGACCGGACGGTCGCGCGAGCGCCTCCTGCGCCGGTGGGTCGGCGGGCGGCGGAGAGGTGAGGAGGCGTCCTAGGGTGAGGCGCATCCGACGCCGTCCGTCGTGCGAGCGGACCGCTCCTGAGGAAGGACATCATGACAGCAACTCCGAGCAGCGATCCCCCGCCTCCGCCCGGCGTCTGGGCCGGTCCGCTGGGCAGGGCCGGAGCGCGTGCCGCGCAGCTGCTCCTGATCGCCACGGTGGTCGTCGGTGCCGTCTGGCTGCTCCAGCGGGTGATGGTCGTGGCGGTCGCCGTGCTCGTCGCATGGATCCTCGCCGCCGCCGTCGCGCCGCTGGTGCGCTGGTTGCTGCATAAAGGGTGGCCCCCGCTCGCCGCGGCCGCCGTCGCCTTCCTCGGGATCGTGATCATGGTCGCCGCGGTGATCGGCGCCGTGGTGCTCGCCATCCGCGCCGAGTGGGACACGCTCGTGGACTCCGCCGGGGACAGCTGGGCGGAGCTGAGGGACTGGCTCTCCTCGGGCCCGCTGCCGATCGAGGTCCCGGATCTCGAAGGCGCGATCCAGGGGCTCAGCGACTACGTCTCCAGCAACGACCTCGCCAGCAGCACCCTCACCGGGGTCTCGGCCCTGACCGAGATCCTCACCGGTCTGCTGCTGATCGCCGTGCTGCTGTTCTTCTTCGTGAAGGACGGCACGCGGATCGCCGATTTCACCCTGCGATGGTTCCGCGGCGAGACGCGGGCGAAGCTCGCCGAGTCCATCGATCGCGCCTCCTCCGTGCTCGGCGGATATATGCGCGGCACCGCCACCGTCGCCCTGGTCGATGCCGTGCTGATCGGGCTCGGACTGGCCATTCTCCAGGTGCCGCTGACGATCCCGCTCGCGGTGATCGTGTTCATCGGCGCATTCATCCCCGTGCTCGGTGCCACGGTGACCGGGGTGCTGGCCGCCACGGTCACGGCGGTGACCAACGGGCCCCTCGATGCCGTGATCGTGATCGTCATCGTCCTCGTCGTCAACCAGCTCGAGAGCAACCTGCTCCAGCCCCTCGTCATGGGTCGCGCGCTGAGCCTGCACCCGCTGATCGTGCTGCTCGCCCTCACGATCGGCACGATCGTCGGTGGGATCATCGGCGCGATCCTGGCCGTGCCGTACACGGCACTGGCATGGCTGCTGATCCAGATCTGGTCCGATCGGTATCAGACCGGGGACGACCCGGTCCTGGGGAAGGACCCCCTGGATCCGCGACACCGCGTGGCCGACCGCGCCACCGCGTCCCAGCGCGTAAAGTATCAGCTCCTGCGGCTCGGTCGTCGCCGGCAGGACGACGGCGCCACCGTCTCCCCGGCCACGGGCGACCCCGAGGACGGGGGGAGCGCCGCAGCGTCGCGACGAGGTGTGCGGCCCCGCGTTGCCGACGACCCTGCCGAGCACCGTCCGGACTCCTCCGACGCCCCGTGACCCGCGCGGAAACAGCTGCTCCTCGGCGAGCCTCCGGCTCATCACTCCATCCAGCAGCACTCACCACCGGCGGGTGGCCGGCTACGGTCCCATCGTGCAGTGCTCCATGTCGACGCTCTCGGCGGTCGAGATGGCGCGGCCGTGGAGGTCGCAGGAGCGCACAGCAGCCCTGGCACGGCGACGGAGGCTGCGAGGAACACGCCCAGGACATCCGCCGCGCCGCCACCTCGCCCCAGGCACTGGCCGATCTGGGCGGCGGATCGCCGACCCTGCACGGCCGGAGGTGCTCCGCGGCTGTAGGAATCTACAAATCCGGCACGGGAATGCTGTCCACCCCTCTGTGGCACCGGTCACCGCGGACCCTCTATGGTCGGGGGTGACACGCCCTCGATGCGTCCAGCCTGCCGCGGGACCGCACGAAGGGCTGACCCACTGACAGGAGGGACAGCGATGTCCAAGGTCACGGACGACGCCGCCGCCCAGCTCACCGCGGTGCTGCGCGACGGCATGACCATCGCGGTGGGAGGGTTCGGCCTGTGCGGGATCCCCACCGATCTGATCACCATCGTGCGCGACAGCGGGGTCAAGGACCTCACTGTCGCCTCGAACAATCTCGGGGTGGACGGCAAGGGCCTGGGGATCCTGCTGGAGAACGGGCAGATCACCAAGGTGCTCTCCAGCTACGTCGGGGAGAACAAGCTGTTCATGAAGCAGTACATCGACGAGCAGCTGGACGTCGAGTTCGTCCCCCAGGGCACCCTCGCCGAGCGGATGCGCGCCGGCGGCTCCGGCATCCCCGCCTTCTATACGCCCACCGGGTACGGCACCCCGATCGCCGAGGGCAAGCCCACCGCCGAGTTCGACGGCCGCACCTATGTGCTCGAGCGGGCGATCAACGCCGACCTCGCGCTGGTCCACGCCCACACCGCCGATCACTACGGGAACCTCCGATACCGACTCACCGCCCGCAACTTCAACCCGCTGGCAGCGATGTGCGGCGAGGTCACCTTCGCCGAGGCCGAGCACATCGTGGCACCCGGCGGCATCGCACCCGACGACATCCACACCCCGGGCGTGTTCGTGCACCACCTGATGCAGGCCACTGCCGAGAAGGACATCGAGCAGCGCACCGTGCACCCCCGACCCGAGACGCCGCATTCCCAGACGCAGGAGGTGGCCTGAAATGGCCTGGACCCGTGACGAGATGGCCGCGATCGCGGCGGCCGAGCTGCGCGACGGCGACTACGTGAACCTCGGCATCGGCATGCCGACCCTGGTCGCCAACAACCTGCCCGCAGGCGTGAACATCACCCTGCAGTCCGAGAACGGCGTGACGGGGATGGGTCCCTGGCCGTACGAGGGCGAGGAGGACCCGGACCTCATCAACGCCGGCAAGCAGACCATCACGCTGCTGCCCGGTGCGACCATCTTCGACTCCGCCACCAGCTTCGGCATGATCCGCGGCGGGAAGATGGGCATCGCGATCCTGGGCGCCATGCAGGTCACCGGCACCGGCGACATCGCCAACTGGCAGATCCCCGGCAAGCTCGTCAAGGGCATGGGCGGGGCGATGGATCTGGTCGCCGGTGCGAGGCGGGTGGTGGTGATGATGCAGCACGCCGCCAAGGACGGCTCGGCGAAGATCGTCCACGAATGCTCCCTGCCGCTGACCGGTGTGGGCGTGGTGGGCCGGATCATCACCGAGCTGGCCGTCTTCGACGTCACGGGAGACGGGCTGGTGCTCACCCAGCTCGCCCCAGAGGTCACCGAGGAGCAGATCCGCGAGCTCACCGAGCCCGACTTCACCGTCTCCCTCACCAGCTGACCCGCGGCTCCGCGGCCCGGAGGTCCAGCCTCCGGGCCCGGCCGGCCCCGTCGACGGGCGGGTCCGCGCTCCCGCACGCCTGTTCCCCCTCCGAAAGGCTCCCTATGCGTCCCAGCGATGACCCGATCGTCGTCCTCGGTCATGCCCGCACCCCCGTCGGCTCCTACGGGAAGTCCCTCGCCGTCGTGCCCGCGCACGTCCTCGGGGCGACCGCCGCGACGGCGGCCCTCGAGCGAGCGGGGGTCGCGGCCGACGAGGTCCAGGAGTGGGTGATCGGCTGCGTCGGCGCGACCGGGCGCGACGCCTACATCTCCCGACGCGTCGCGATCGAGGCCGGCGCCGCGGTCACCTCGACCGCGATGACCGTGAACCGGCTGTGCGGCTCCGGGATGCAGGCGATCGCCCTCGGCGCCGCGGAGCTGAGGAGCGGCGAGTCGGACCTCGTGGTCGCCGGCGGCACGGAGAACATGTCCGCCCAGCCGTTCCTGGACTATTCCGCGAAGCAGGGCTACTCGCTCGGGGATCGGGTGCTGATGGACGGCACCTCCGCGCTGATCACCGACCCCTTCGACGAGGTGCCGATGGGGGTGACGGCGGAGAACGTCGCCGCCAGGTACGGCGTCACCCGGCAGCAGCAGGACGCCTTTGCGCTGGAGTCCCAGCGCCGCGCCCAGGAGGCGCTGACCTCCGGCGCCGTCGCGGCGGAGATCACTCCGGTCACGATCAGCGGCCGACGCGGGGACACGGTGGTGGACACCGATGAGCATCCCCGCGCGGTGACGCCGGAGAAGCTCGCCGCGATGCGCACGGTGTTCCAGCGCGAGGGCGGCACCGTCACCGCCGGCAACGCCTCGGGCATCAACGACGCCGGCGCAGCGATGGTCCTCACCCGCGCCTCAGTCGCGAAGCGGCGCGGCCTGACCCCGCTCGCAGAGCTGGTCGACTTCACCAAGGTGGGCATCGACCCGGCAGTGATGGGCTACGCCCCCAAGCCCGCGATCGAGAAGATCCTGGACCGCCACCGGCTCAGCACGGCGGATCTGGGCTGGATCGAGCTGAACGAGGCCTTCGCCGCGCAGGCCGTGCCGATCGTGCGCGATCTGGGCCTGGACCCGGCGCTGGTGAACCCGCTGGGCGGCGCGATCGCCTGGGGCCACCCGATCGGTGCGACCGGTGCGATCATCTCCGCCCGCACCATCGAGAACCTCCGGGTGACCGGTCGGGAGCTGGGCCTGGCGACCATGTGCATCGGCGGCGGGCAGGCCGTGGCCAGCCTCTGGCGGGCGCTGTGAGGCGCGGCTGAGCGCTGCCAGGCGCTTCTCACCCGAGCGTTCGGCATCGAGTGCAACGCACGGCACCCCATTCAGCGACTGAGTGGTGCCGTGGGTCGCACTCGACCGCCAGGGCGGCGCAGCGCCGCGCACCCCGGCGCCCTGCCGGACGGCGGCACGCGGAACGGCGCCTCCACGTACCGTCATTGTCGAGGACCCACCCGTCGGACGAAGGAGCACCCCGTGACCATCATCGAATTCGAGGGCGCTGCGCCCCAGGTGCCCGAGACCGCCTGGGTGGCGCCGAACGCCACCCTGATCGGGACGGTGACGCTCTCCGAGAGCTCGAGCGTGTTCTACAGCGCCGTGCTGCGCGGGGACATGGACTCGATCACGATCGGCGAGCGCTCGAACATCCAGGACGGCTGCGTCGTCCACACCGACCAGGGATTCCCGGCGGTGGTGGGTGCCGGGGTCTCCGTGGGCCACCGCGCCGTGCTGCACGGCTGCACCGTCGAGGACGACTCTCTGATCGGCATGGGCGCCGTGGTGCTCAACGGCGCCGTGGTCGGGGCCGGCAGCCTGGTCGCCGCGGGCGCCGTGGTCACCGAGGGCATGCAGATCCCGCCCGGCTCGCTGGTGGCCGGGGTGCCGGCGAAGGTCCGCAGGCAGCTGGACGAGGAAGGGCTCGAGGCGCTGCGGGAGAACGCCCGCGTCTACGTCGACCTCGCCGCCAAGCACCGGGCCGCGAGTGCGGGCTGAGGTCGGTGGTTGAAGGCACCGAGAGTGCGCACGACGAGCCGCTCGAACAGCACTGAGGTCCTGCTGTAGCATTGACGCACCTTGACATCGGTGGACACCCCACACCGACAGGAGGACCCGATGAGCACTGTCACTCCGCAGCCAGCACAGCCTGCACATGCATGGCGCGACCAGGTCCTGGCCGGTTTCAGACGCGAGCTCGACACGATGATCGAAGATCACGAGATCACGGAGTTCACCGAGCAGACCGCCTCCGAAGCCGTCAGCGCGAGCTCTGAACGTCTCCGGGAGATTGCCAGGAATCGGGACCGGTTCGGCACCTTCTACACCTCCCAGAAGATCGGGGAGAAGCTCGGAGGGATCAGCCGCCAAGCCGTCTCAGCTCGCGTGCAGAAGTCCACGCTCCTCAGGGTGACCACGAGCGATGATGTCTCGGCCTTTCCGTCCTTCCAAATCCGTGCAGGCGACGTTCCCGGACCGATGAAGAAGCTCTTCCAGACCCTGTTGCCAGCGGCACCGGACCCTTGGGGGGTCCTGTACTGGATGACCAGTCCCCTGGAGGAGTTCGGCGGGCGAACCGCCGTGGAGGTCGTCGATGACGGCGACTGGACGGAGATCAAGCTGCTGAAGGGAATGGCGCAGGACGACGCCTCCGGTTGGGCTGCCGGATGACATCCGACGCTGATGCGCGCTGGCTCAGCACTGTCGGGCCACCCCCGCCCACCTCCGTGCTCGCGACCTTCCCCAGACTGACGTGGCGCCCGTCCCGCGACTGTTGGCGGACCCATGACCACCGCGGCCCCTGGTTCTTCTCATCGTTTCCGGGCCGGTTCAACCTGTTCGGTCAGAGGGCCCGCCGGTGCACACGCGGTCGGAACCATCGATCGTGCACTCCCCCTCACGGATATCCTCGCCCAGATCGGCACCTATCAGGTCGTGCAGCCGAAGGATTCCAGGAGTCTGTCGTTCGAGACGTGAGCCAGTCTCCTGCCAGCCGCTGCCAGGCGCTCGGGTCAGGACTGAGCTGAGTCCCGTACGGTCCCGCCCGCCGGGCTCTGCAACCGAGCGCCCACCCCGCGTATCCTGCATGGATGGAACTCACTCCTGCCCTCGTCGCGGCGCTGCCCAAGGTCGCGCTCCATGATCACCTCGATGGGGGGCTGCGCCCCGGCACCGTGCTCGAGCTGAGCCGCGAGCTGGGCCTCGCGGTGCCCGGAATCGGGGACGCGGCCAGCACGGCTCAGGCGCCCGCCGGGCCCGACGGTGCTCCGCCGGCCGACGATGCCGCGGAGGCCCGGGCGGTCGCGGACTGGTTCCACACCGCCGCGGACTCCGGCTCGCTGCCCGAGTACCTCTCCACCTTCGAGCACACGGTCGCGCTCATGCAGACCGCCCCGCAGCTGCGGCGCATCGCCCGTGAGTTCGTCGAGGACATGGTCGCCGACGGGGTGGTCTACGCCGAGACCCGCTGGGATCCGCACCAGCACACCGCCGGCGGGCTCACCCTGGACGAGGCCGTGCAGGCCGTCCAGGACGGGCTCGACGAGGGCGTCGCCGCGGCCGCCGAATCCGGCAGGCGCATCGTGGTGGGCCAGCTGCTGTGCTACCTGCGCCACCTCGAGCCCACCGACGACCTGGTGGACATCGCCATCGCCCGCCGCGGCACCGGGGTGCTGGGCCTGGATCTCGCCGGTCCCGAGGCCGGGTTCCCGGCCTCAGGGTTCCGGGCCCAGTTCGAGCGTGCCCGCGAGCACGGCGTGCGGGTGACGATCCACGCCGGGGAGGCCGAGGGCCCCTCCTCGATCGCCGACGCGCTGGACTGCGGCGCCGAGCGGATCGGGCACGGCGTACGGCTGCTGGAGGACCTCGGTGACGGGGCGGATCCGGCCTCCCTGCAGCTCGGGCCCACCGCCGCGCGCGTGCACGACGCACAGATCTGCCTGGAGGTGTGCCCCAGCTCGAACCTGCAGACCGGTGCCGCCGCCGACTACCCCTCCCACCCCGTCGGCTCCTTGCACCGCCTGGGCTTCGCGATCGCGCTCAGCAGCGACAACCGCCTGATGAGCCGCACCCGCACCTCCCGGGAGATGCTGCTGGTGGCGCAGACCTTCGACTGGTCGCTGGCGGACCTCGAGCAGGTCGTGCTCACCGGGCTCGAGGCGGGCTTTGCACCGGCGGACCAGCGCCAGGCGCTGCGGGACGAGGTGGTGGCGCCGGCCTTCCGTGCGGTGCGCGAGGCGGATCAGCACCTGGACGAGCGCCCGGGTCGGGCCCCTGGCCCGGACCCGGAGGAGAACCTGGAGATCTGACCGCGCCGGGGGCCGGATCGAGCAGGACGCCCGGCCCCGGACCGGCCCGGGCCCGCGCGGACCGTCGACCCGGTTCCCCCGACTGAGCGCTCAGACCGTGGCCGGGTCCACCCTCCGGCCCGGCGCTCCCGGCCGGGTCACCAGGGTGCTGGCCGTCTCCGGCGCGCCCTCGGTGCGCAGGTAGCGCTCCCGCCAGGCGGCGGCGAAGCCGTCCGCGTCGGCCGTCGGGACCAGTGCCCAGACGCTGCCGCCGAAACCCGCGCCGAAGGCGGAGGCGGTGCGGGCACCGAGCTCCTCGGCGCTGCGCGACAGTGCGATGGTCTGCGGGACCTGATTGCGCAGGTGCGTCTCGGCCAGCTGCTGTGAGGTGGTCGTCGCGGCGGCGAAGGCCTCGAGGTCCCCGGCCCGCAGCGCCGCGTGGGCGCGCGGCACCAGCACCGCGGATTCGAGCAGGAACTGGTCCAGCCGGTCCCGCTCCACGCCCTCGGCCGCGAGGCGGCGCAGCGGGGCGAGCCGCTCATCGCGCGCCAGCGGCGAGGCCTCCAGAGCCCCGCCCGTGGGCAGCGGAGCAGTCAGCTCCGCTCCCGGCAGCAGCGGGTTCTCCAGGTCCGGCCCGACCAGGGAGCGCAGCGCCCCCTGCAGGGTGGCATCGCTCCGGCCGGTCATGCGGTTCCATCGTGCGGTGAGGTCGGCCAGCAGTGCCGGCCCCCGGTTGTAGAGCTCCTGGGCGCCGCCGGTCTTCTCCGCGAGCACCCCGCTGACGGCGACCACGAAGGACCACTCGCTCGGCAGCGCGACCCGGTCGATGACGCGCATCGGGTCGAACTCCGCGTAGGAGATCAGCCCCTCCTCGCTCGCGAGCATCCCGGTGTGGTCCAGGGAGCCGCCGCTGGTGCCCACACCGGGCCGGCCCGCCAGGGTGCCGAAGCTCTTGCCGTTCTCGATCGAGGCGGCGTACCCGGCCAGTGCCATCCGGTCCGGCAGCTGGGAGGACCAGGCCGCGGTCTCCGGCAGGCCGTTGAGATCCGCGAGCGCCATCGCGGCACCGGTGATCATCGCCGAGGAGCTGGACATGCCCGAGGCCGGCGGCAGATCGGAGGAGACGGTGAGCCGGGCCGGGCGCAGCGGGCCGAAGTTGTCGGTGAGCCGGGCCAGGACGGTGTGGACGTAGCGCCCCCAGTGCCCCGCCGGGAGCGTCGGCAGCGCCTCGGCCTCCAGGTGGAGCGCGCCCGGGTAGGCGTCGCTGACCGCCTCGAGGGTGCCGGGAAGGCCGGTGGTCTCCTCCACGCGGACGGTGATCCCGCGGTCCACCGCGCAGACCAGCACCCGCCCGCCCCCGTAGTCGGTGTGCTTGCCGAGCACCTCGATCCGCCCGGGCATCGCCCAGGTGATGGGGGTGGGCGTCACAGGGAGACCTCGACGCCGGCCAGGCGGCGCTGCACCTCATCGATGTCGTCACGGCGAGAGAGGTCCAGGACACCGCCGGCGAAGGGCAGCACCCGCACCGTCCCCAGCTCCCGCACGGCGTCGACGATCTCCAGCTCCCCGCGGGAGGAGGGCTCGATCCGGGCGCAGGCCTCGAAGATCTCCGAGGTGAAGGCGAAGCAGTTCATGCTCACCAGGGCGTCCGGACCCGCGGCCGCGATGGCCTCGGCGTCGGGCTTCTCCAGGATCTGCTCGAGGAGGCCGTCGGTCTGCTCGATGAGGGCGAAGGCGGCGATGCGGTCGGCGGCGATGTTGCTGTCCGTGACCAGGGCGGAGCGCTCGAAGCCGAGCAGGGCGTTGCCCTCCGCCTGCAGCAGGTGGCCGATCCCCTCGCCGGGGTAGAGATTGTCGCCGTTGACCATGATGAACGGCTCCTGGCCCACGGCCTCGCGGGCGGAGGAGACGGCGTCTGCCGTGCCCCGCGGCTCCTCCTGGACGGCGAGGACCACCTCCAGCCGGGACGGGGCGAGCTCGGCGAGGTGACGGGTGAAGTCCTCGTGCTCGGGGGCGACGACGAGCACCGCCCTGCGGATCCCGGCATCGGCCAGGGCGCTGAGCGAGTAGTCGATCAGGCGGTGCTCGCCGATCGGCATCAGCGCCTTGTGGCCCGAGGCCGCGGCGGCGGCCTGCTCGGCGCTCAGACTGCTCTGGCCCTCGGCCCGCATGCGGGTCCCGAGGCCACGGGCGAGGACGACTGCAGTGGTGATGGTGGGGGTCATCATGCTCCCAGGTCGTAGTGGTCGGCGATGGTGCGGGAGAGCTGCTGGGCCTCCTCGGCGGTCTCCGCCTCGGAGAACACCCGGATCACGGGCTCGGTGCCGGAGAAGCGGATGGTCAGCCAGGAATCGTCGGCGAAGTAGACCTTGCAGCCGTCCTCCCAGGAGATCCGGTCGATCTCGCGGTCGAAGGCCGGCAGCTCGTGCTCGACGAAGATCCGCTTCTGCAGCTCCTCGCGGCGTTCGGGGGTGTAGCCGTAGGCCGCCTCCTCCATCACCAGCGAGCCGTGGCGCTCCACCAGCTCCGCATAGAGCTGGGAGAGCTTCTTACCGGAGCGGGCGACCATCTCCACCAGCAGGCCGGCCGCCTGGATGCCGTCCTTGCCGGGGATGTGACCGCGCACCGTCAGGCCGCCGGAGGACTCGCCGCCGATGACCGCATCGGTCTCGAGCATCTTCGCGCTGATCCACTTGAAGCCGACGGGCACCTCGTGGCAGACCTCGCCGTGCGCGGCCGCGACCCGGTCCAGCAGGTGGGTGGTGGAGAGGTTGCGGACCACCGGTCCGGTCCAGCCCTTCCCGGTCAGCAGGTATTCGTACAGCAGCACCAGTACCTGGTTCGGGCTGAGGTAGGCGCCCTGGTCGTCGATGATGCCCAGGCGGTCCGCGTCGCCGTCGGTGGCGATGCCGAGGTCCGCACCGTGCTCCAGGACGGCCTGGCGCAGCGGGGTCATGCTGCCCTCGGCCGGGGAGGGCATGCGACCGCCGAACAGGGGATCGTGGCGGGCGTTGATCACCTCGACCTGGCAGCGGGCGCTGACCAGGATGGTCTGCAGGCTGGTCTGGGCCACGCCGAACATCGGGTCCAGCACGATGTTCAGGTGCGCGTGGCGGATCGCCTCGAGGTCCAGCTGGTCGATGATCGCATCGAGGTACCAGTTGATCGAGTTCTGCTCGGTCACCAGCTCGCTGTCGTGCACCTCGTGCGGGGCCAGGGAGCGCACGTCCTTCGCGCTCAGGGTCGCCACGTGCGCGGTGAGCTCGTCGGTCACCCCGAGGTCGGCGTCGCGCCCGCCCTCGGTGAAGATCTTCAGCCCGTTGTACAGGGCCGGGTTGTGGGAGGCGGTGACGGCGATGCCGTAGGCGGCGCCGGTCTGCTGCACCGTCCACATGCACATCGGGGTGGGCACCGGGCGGGTGATCACCCGCACCGGGATGCCGTTGCCGGCGAGCACCTCGATCGCCCACCAGGCGGAGACGTCGGAGAGGAAGCGGCGGTCGTAGCTGATCACCAGTCCCCGCTCGACGACGCCCTCGGCGTGCATCCGATCGGCGAGCGCCTGGGCGAGCAGGCGCACGTTCTCCCGGGTGTACTCGTCCCCGATGATGGCCCTCCAGCCACCGGTGCCGAACTTGATCATGCTCGCTCCTTCGTCGAGGGCGGCAGGGGTGCGCTCATCGCGCGGGAGCCCCGACACCTAAAACGTTCACGTTCAGAACAAACTAGGGGCAGCGGTGCCCGGTGTCAAGGGATCGGGGCGAGGAATCGGTGCGCGGATCAGGCCGAGGCGTCGGCGCTCAGGGGCGGGGCGAGGAGGGGATCCTCGAGGACCCGCTCCAGCGCCGCTGCGGCACCGCCGATGGCCGCGGCGTCCAGGCCGAGCGCGGACCCGCTGACCTCGACCCGTCCGTCGGCGGCGAGCAGGCGCGCATCCAGCGCGGACTGCACCCGGCCCACCAGCAGGTCCGCGAAGTATCCGAAGTAGCCTCCGAGCACGATCGCCTGCGGGTTCAGCACGTCCACCAGCACGCCGATGCCGCGCACCAGGTCGTCCACCAGGAGCGTGAAGCGCTCGTGCAGGCGCGGATCGCCCGCCTCCAGCAGCACCCGCAGATGCTCGAGCCGGTCCAGCATCGGCAGGCGTCCGGACCGGGCGGGGTCATCCTCGTCGAGGACCGCGAGCACGGTGTCGAAGCCGACCATCGTCTCCCAGCAGCCACGGCGCCCGCAGCGGCAGCGCACCCCCGCCGGGTCCAGGCCGATGTGCCCCACCTCGCCGGAGAACCCGGACCAGCCGCGGATCAGCCTGCCCTCGGCGAGGATCCCCGCGCCGACGCCCATGTCGCCGGTGAGATAGACCAGGTCCGTGATGCCGCGCCGGGCCAGCCGCGGCGCCTCCGCGAGCGCCGAGAGCTTCGCATCGTTCTCCAGTGAGAGCGCCGGGTGCTCGGGGCCGAGGCGGGCGGCGAGCTCCTCCCCGAGCGGCACGTCCGTCCAGCCCAGGTTCGCGGCGACGCGCACGCTGCCCCCCTCGTAGTCGATGGGTCCGGGCGGGGCGATGGTGACCCCGGCGACCCAGAGCCCCTCCCGGGAGGCGACCTCGAGGCTCTCGGCCAGCTGCTGCGCGACACGGTCCAGGACCAGGCCGGGAGGGTATGCCCGGCCGTCCGCCACCGTCGCGTCCAGCACGTAGGGCATCGGGACCGACGAGGTGAAGCGGACCTCCCCCGCGAGGTCGCGCAAGCAGACGGCGAGGTAGTCGACGTTCAGCTCGAGCCCGATCCCGGCGACATGCAGCGGCGAGATGCGCACCTCGGTGCCGGGCCGGCCCACGGTGCCCCGGCGCTCGACCTGGCCCTCCTGCACCAGCCCGAGCTCGGCGAGATCGCTGACCAGCGAGGTGACCGAGGCCTTGGACAGTCCCGTCTCCTGGGCGAGGGTCGCGCGGGAGCGACCGCCGCGGGTGTGCAGGTGGCGCAGCAGCAGGCTCAGGTTGGCCGAGCGCATCGCGGCGTGGCCGACGGGTGCCGCCCGGCGGCTCCCGCGCCCCGGCCCGGGCGAGGAAGTGGCCGAGGACGTCATGGGCTCATCGTAGACGGAGCGCCGACGAGCACCCGGTCCGGAGCCGGGTCCGGCGTCGCCAGGACGCCGCAGAGCCCGTCGCGGCGCCCTCGCGCACGACATCGAACTGTTTCCTCGGCGGAGGGTGCATCCGGCCCGAACGGTGGCAGGATCGATGATGTGACCGAGGACACCTCACACTCGCCCCGCTCCGACGAGCCCCCGCAGCACTCGCACGCACACCGCCACCTCGACCATCGGGGCGTGCCGCGGCCCCGTCAGCCGGTGCCGCTGCTGATGCTCGGTGCGCTCGGCGTGGTGTTCGGGGACATCGGCACCAGCCCCCTGTACGCGATGCAGACGGTCTTCAGCTCCCACCACAACGCGGTCGCACCCAACGAATCCGATGTGCTCGGGGTGGTCTCGATGGTCACCTGGTGCCTGATCACCATCATCACCGTCACCTACATCGGGCTGATCATGACGGCGAACAACCAGGGCGAGGGCGGGGTCCTGGCGCTGACCGCGCTGGTGCTGCGCAAGCTCGGTCCGGAGGCGAGCCCGCGGGAGGCGGGGGTCGCGCTGGTGCTGGGGGTCCTCGGCGCCGCCCTGTTCCTCGGCGACTCGCTGATCACGCCCGCGATCTCGGTGCTCTCCGCCTTCGAGGGCATCGAGGTCACCGGTGCCGTCCCCGACGCGGTGATCCTGCCCGGGGCGCTGATCGTGCTCACCGCCCTGTTCGCCGTGCAGCGCTGGGGCACCGGGCGCATCGGCGGCTCCTTCGGCGTGGTCATGGCGGTATGGTTCCTGACCCTCGCTGCGATGGGGCTGCCGCACGTGCTGGCCCAGCCCACGATCCTGCGCGCCCTGTCCCCGAGCTACGCGATCGCGTTCATGGTGGACCGGCCGCTGGTCGCCTTCATCGCGATGGGCGCGGTGGTGCTGACCATCACCGGCGCTGAGGCGCTGTACGCGGACATGGGCCACTTCGGCCATCACCCCATCGCCCTGGCCTGGGGGTGCCTGGTGCTGCCCGCGCTGCTGCTGAACTACTTCGGGCAGGGGGCGCTGATCCTCTCCGATCCGGACGCGATCGCGAACCCCTTCTTCTTTCTGGTGCCCGAGTCGCTGCGGATCCCGCTGGTGGTGCTCGCGACGATGGCCACCGTGATCGCCTCGCAGGCCGTCATCGCCGGAGCGTTCTCCGTGGCCCGTCAGGCCATGCGGCTCTCCCTGCTGCCGCGGATGAGGATCACCCAGACCTCCTCCGTCCACGGCGGACAGATCTACGTGGGCACCGTGAACCTGCTGCTCTTCCTCGGAGTGGTCACCCTGGTGCTGGTGTTCCAGCACTCCTCCGCCCTCGCCGCCGCCTACGGCGTCGCCGTCACCGCGACGATCATCCTGGTGCTGGCGCTGTTCCTGCTCTATGCGCGCCAGATCCTGCACCGGCCGCTGTGGCAGGTGGCGCTGCTGGCCTTGATCGTGGGCGGGCTCGAGCTGGTGCTGCTGGCCGCGACGCTGATCAAGATCCCGGACGGCGGCTGGCTGCCGCTGCTGATCGCGGCGATGCTGACCACGATCATGCTCACCTGGCGGCGCGGGGCCCGCCTGGTGGCCGAGCGGCGCAAGGAGATGGAGGGCCCGCTCGAGGACTTCATCGCCCGCTGCGCCCGCACCGTGCAGAGGGTGCCGGGACTGGCCGTCTACCCGCACGGCGAGCCCACCACGGTGCCGCTCGCGCTGCGCACCAGCGTGCAGATGCACCACGTCCTCCACCAGCACGTGGTGATCCTGACCCTCGAGCACCAGCATGTGCCGCATGTGCACCGCGACGACCGGGTGCACGTGAACGTCCTGGGCGACGGCGCCGACGGCCTGGTGCAGCTCACGTACCAGGTCGGCTTCCACGACTCGCAGGACGTCCCCGCCGCGCTGCGCGCCGCCGTGGAACAGCACGGCCGTCGCGATGGCGACCGCCCCGCCGACGGCCCGGCCTTCATCCCCGAGCTCGACCTCGACCTCGACGAGGCGATCTACGTGCTCTCGATGCTGCGCCTGGAGAAGGCGCCGGGCGGCGGCGCGAGCACGCAGGCCGGCGGGATGCCGCGCTGGCAGCGGGCGCTGTTCCGACAGCTGAACCGGACCTCGGCCCAGCGCACCCTGGTGCTGCACCTGCCCACCGATCGCACCGTGGTGATGGGAGCGGAGACCGAGCTGTGAGGACCCTGCCGGCGGTGCAGCGGGCGCTTCCCCTCCGCCGCCCGGGCCCGGCCGCGCGGTGGCGGTTCAGGCCTGCGTGACCCGCTGGAGGATCTCCAGGTAGCGGCGGGCGAGCACGTCATCATCGGCATGGTCCGCGACCCAGGCACGGCCGCTGGCCCGCACCGCCGTGCGGGAGCGCTCCGCCGCCAGCTCCCGCCACAGGTCGGCGAGCGCGTCGACGTCCTCGGGCGGGAGCACATCACCCGCCTGCGCCTCACGGACCACATCCGCTGCCTCCCCCGCCAGCAGCGCGGTGATGTGCCGACCGGTCGCGAGGATCTCGTAGAGCTTCGAGGGCACGGTCCAGGCGAAGGGCTCCCAATAGCGCAGCGAGACGATGACGGTGTCCGCCCAGGCGTACTGCGAGCCCACCTGGCGGTGCGGGATCCGCGGGATCACCTCCACCGGGGCGTCGAGCTCATAGGCCAGCGCCGCCAGCGCCGGGGCCTCCACCCCGTGGCCCACCATCCTCACCTGCACGTCCACGCCCTCCCGGCGCAGTGCGGCAGCGGCCCGGACCACCGTGTCCAGCCCCTGCGAGCGGCCCATGTTGCCCAGGTACAGGCAGCGCAGCTCGGGATGGTCACCGCTGGGGTGATCACGCTGGCGCGCCACCAGGGAGAGGTCGGTGCCGTTGCGCACCACGGACACCGGCTCCACACCGCGCTCGCGCAGCACCTCGGCGAACCGCCCGGTGGTGGTGACCACGCCGCGGGCCCCGCTCTGCCAGTCGGTCACCCGCTGATGCACCCTGCCCTTCACCAGCGCCACCGCCCAGGACAGCGCCCGCCGCGGCGCACTGCGCCGCGCCGCATGCACGGCCTCGGGGTCCAGTGCACCGGCGGGGCCGACATGGGTGACCAGATCCGGCCAGGCATCGCGCATCTCCACCACCAGCGGCACGTCCCACAGCAGCGAGAGCGCCCGGCCCACCATCAGGGTGGGGATCGCCGGAGCGGTGGCGATGATGACGTCGGGCCGGGTGCCGGGCCGGGCGAAGCGCCGCCGCAGCCGTCGCAGGGCATCGGAGGCCGCGACCAGGTGGTCCGCGGTGCGGGAGGTGATGTCCGTGCGGTGCGGCAGATAGGCGGTGCGCAGGATGACCTCGCCGTGCCGTCCCCGCTCGACCGAGCCCACCCTGTGGCTGCGACGCTGGGTGGGGGTGGGGCGACCGGCCGGGTAGTGCGGCACCGGCGCGGCGACCGTGACCCGGTGCCCGGCGGCGATGAAGCGCGAGATCAGTGCCGACCAGCGGCGCTGAGGAGCCCCGAACTCCGGGCCGTAGTAGTGGGTGAGCAGCAGCAGTCTCATGCGCGGGCGGACCCCTCCTCGAGATGCAGTGCCGCCGCGGCCGCCCGCAGCTCCTGGGGCGTGGCATGCAGGGTCAGCGGAGGGGGCGCGCCCGCCTTCGCGGTGGCGGCGTCGACGAGCAGGTGCAGGACGTGGTCGCCGTCCTGCTCGGTCGCGTCGTCGACAGCGGGACGGTGCGGGGCGGAGGACTTCTCGAGCGTCTCCGGCAGGGCGGCGATCGCAGCCGCCGGGATCAGCACGCTGCCGGCGCTGAGCTGCTGCGGCATCACGGCAATCGCGGCCAGCTCGCCGGTGGCGTCGCGGAGGTAGACGTCACGCACCCGGCCCACGGTCCTCCCATCGCTGCCGTACACGGTCGCTCCGGCCAGGGCCTGCAGACGGCGACGCCGCGCCCGGAGCCCGGGATCCTGCGCCGGCCGTTCGGCGGGACGGTCGCCCGGGGCGGACTCGGTCGCCGCCTCGTCGGGCACCGAGGGCGGGGCGGCGTCACCCGACCCGTCGGGTGTCGTACCGGGGCTCATCGGTCACTTCCGCAGGCGATCACAACCTGGGAGTCTACCGACCGGCCCGTCGCCGGGGGCCGGCATCCGCGGTGACCGGCCCTCCACGGCCGCAGGGACGCGAGCTCAGCCGGTGACCAGCTGCTGCACGAACGCCTGCACATCGGCGATCGGGTCGCCGTCGGCCGCCTTCTGCAGCTCGCGCACGGTGCGCTCGCGCACCGTCAGGCCCAGCAGCAGCGAGAACAGCGTGCGCGCCAGGAACTTCGGATCCGACCCCTCGACCAGGCGGCCGTTGGCGGCCAGACCCGCCAGCACCTGCTCCAGCACGTGCTCGTGCACCAGGCGCAGCCGCGCGATGCGGAAACGACCCGGATGGTCCGGGTTGACCACCTCGGCGCTGAGCGTGGCCAGCAGCGCCATCGAATGCTCCCGCGGGTCCCACGGGCCGGCCAGCGCCGCCACCAGGGACTGCGGGGAGGACTGCAGCACCTCGACGGAGTCCAGCAGCCCCTGCGCATGCGCCTCGAGCCGGTCGACCACCGCCCCCAGCAGCGCCTCCTTGGAAGAGAAATGGTGCAGCATCCCCGGATGGGAGATGCCCACCTCACGGGAGATGTCGCGCAGGCTCGCACCGTGGTAGCCGCGCTCGGCGAACAGGGCGGCGGCGGCGTCGAGGATCGCCTCCCGACGGCTGGAGACGGCCGGCTTCTCGGCCGTGCGCCCACCCGACACCGGATCGCCCACCCCGACGGGCGGGGCCTCGACCACGGTGCGCAGGTCCGGGCCGCCCTCGAGCTCGGCGGCGGAGATCGTGTCCAGGGTGCGCAGGACGCGGGAGAGCGGGTCCACGCTCGTGGCGGCGGACCCGCCGTCCGCATGCTCCTGGCCGACCCGATCGGAGAACAACGATGACAACGGTGACGGGCCGGTCCCGGGGCCGGGAGGACCACTAGCAGCAGCGAGGGTCATCGGGGATTCTCCTTCAGGGGTCAGTTCTGCGCGATCAGCTCCGCGATCTCGATCGCATTCAGGGCGGCGCCCTTGCGCAGATTATCCGCCACGACGAAGAACACCAGCCCCTTGTCGTCCGGGACCGACTGGTCCTTGCGGATCCGGCCGACGAATGTTCCATCGCGGCCAGCGGCCTCGAGCGGGTTCGGCACGTCCACGACCTGCACGCCCGGCGCCGCCTCGAGCAGCTCACGGGCACGCTCGGCGGTGATCGCCCGATCGAACTCGGCATGGACCACCAGCGCGTGGCCGCTCATCACCGGCACCCGCACGCAGGTGCCCGCGACCGGCAGGTCCGGCAGGCCCAGGATCTTGCGCGACTCGTGGCGGAGCTTCTGCTCCTCGTCGGTCTCATCGCTGCCGTCGTCCATCAGGTTGCCGGCCACGGCCACCACGTTGAACGCGATCGGCTTGACGTAGACCTCCGGCTCGCCGAGCTCCACCGCCGAGCCGTCGATCGCGAGCTTCTCGAGATCGTCGACGCCCTTGCGCACCTGGCCGGCCAGTTCCGCCACCCCGGCGACGCCGGAGCCGGAGACGGCCTGGTAGGTGGCGATCTTCAGCCGCGCCAGCCCGGCCTCGTCGTGGAGGGCCTTCAGCGTGGGCATCGCGGCCATCGTGGTGCAGTTCGGGTTCGCGATGATCCCGCGCGGCGGGTTCACCAGCGCCTCCGGGTTCACCTCGGAGACCACCAGCGGCACCTCGCCGTCGCGGCGGTAGGCCGAGGAGTTGTCCACCACGGTCGCGCCCGCCTCGGCGAAGCGCGGGGCCAGCGCCTTCGAGGTGGAGCCGCCGGCGGAGAAGATCGCGATGTCGACCTGCTGCCCCTCGGCGGTGATGTCCGCCGTCTCGGCGTTCTCGATGGTCAGCGACATCCCCGCGTACTGCACGGTCTTCCCGGCGCTGCGGGCCGAGGCGAACACGCGGATCTCCGAGTGCCTGACCGACCGGTCGGCGAGGAGGGCCAGCATCACACGACCCACCTGACCGGTGGCGCCGACCACGCCGATGACGGGGCCGTCGGCCGCATAGCCGGGGGTCTGCGAGAAGTCGATGGTGCTCTGGGTGCTGATGTTCATCGTCCGGTCCCTCCGTAGACCACGGCCTCGGTCTGCTCGGCGTCGAGGCCGAACGCCGTGTGGATCACGCGCACCGCGTCATCGAGCTTGCTCTGCTCGGTGACCACGGAGATGCGGATCTCCGAGGTGGAGATCATGTCGATGTTGATGCCCGCCTCGCCGAGGGAGCGGAACAGCAGCGCCGAGACGCCCGGATGCGAGCGCATCCCGGCGCCGACGATGCTGACCTTGCCGATCTGGTCGTTGTAGCGGACCTCGGAGTACCCGATCTGCTCGTGCGCGTCCTCGATGGCCTTCAGCGCGGCGGGGACGTCCGCCTCCGGCAGCGTCAGCGAGATCGCGACCGTGTCGTCGACGGTCGAGGAGTTCTGCACGATCATGTCGATGTTCGCGCCGGTGCCGGCGACCACGTCGAACAGCATCGCGGCGCGGCCGGGGATGTCCGGCACCTCGACCACGGTGATCTTGCCTTCGCTGCGGTCGTGGGCGACGCCCGAGATGATCGGCGCCTCGAGGCCCGGTGCGGTGATGTCCTGCATGGGGAGCTCCTTGCTCGGGTCTGCGGCGTCGCGTCGGACGACGTCCGCGGTGGGGAGGGTGACGTCGGGGTCCAGGGGGATCTCGCGCTCGGGATCGTCGGCGACGATCGTGCCCACGCGGCCCGAGTACGAGGAGCGCACATGCAGCGGCACCCCGTAGCGGCGCGCGTACTCGACGCTGCGCGCCATCAGGATCTTCGAACCGTTCGCGGCCATCTCCAGCATCTCCTCGCTGGAGATCAGCGGCACCCGGCGGGCGGCGGAGGCGATGCGCGGGTCCGCGGTGAACACGCCGTCGACGTCGGAGTAGATCTCGCAGACGTCCGCGTCCAGCGCTGCGGCGAGCGCCACCGCGGTCACGTCCGAGCCGCCGCGGCCCAGCGTGGTGATCTCCTTGGAGTCGTGGGAGACGCCCTGGAAGCCGGCGACGATCGCGACGGCGCCGTCCTCCACGGCCTCCTGGATGCGGCCCGGGGTGACGTCGCGGATCTGCGCGTTGCCGTGGTCGCTGTCCGTGATCAGCCCGGCCTGCGAACCGGTGTAGGCGCGCGCGGTGACGCCGACCTCGTTCAGCGCCATCGACAGCACCGCCATCGAGATGCGCTCACCGGCCGTGATCAGCATGTCCATCTCGCGCGGCGGCGGGTTCGGGGTCACCTGCTCGGCGAGATCGATCAGATCATCGGTGGTATCCCCCATCGCGGAGACCACCACGACCACCTGGTGACCGGCCTTCGAGTACAGGGAGATGCGCTTCGCGACGCGCTTGACGGAGTCGGCGTCAGCGACGGAGGATCCTCCGAATTTCTGGACGACCAGGCTCATGAGGCGGTTTCCTTCACGGTTGAGGACAGGCGGGGTGGTGCGGGCAGGACTGCCGGGGCAGGCCGTGCGTGGGGCCGCCGGTGGGCGGACCCGGATGGGCCGCCGGCAGCGGCCCGACGGGCTCACCGTGCGGCGGTGACCCGGGATCGGAGTCCGCGGGAGCGGGTCCGGACGGGCTGCGGGGTGCAGGCCCTCGGGCCGGATCGACGCGGCAGGGCCGCCCTGGTCGCGCCGCGCCGTCGGACGGTGGTCCCGCTCGTCCGGCGCGGCTCCGGGCGCCCCGCGAGCGGGCACCGGCCGACGTCGAGTCTACGAGAATGCCTGGTCCACGCCACCGAGACCCCGCGGAGCGAGACGCCCGCACTGGTCACGACGATTCTGCAGCGTGACCGGCGCAACATTGCCCGATCGGGGCGCACCGCCGGACGGAGGCGGCGGTCGGGCGGCATTCAGGCAGCGAGCGGGACGTCGCGTGAAGCAGGTCACAGTTCTGCAACGGCCTGTGGTAAGCGCTAGCCATGCGCCTGGGCATGCGCTTACCGTCGACGGCGGGCATTCGACGGCCGAGACGGTCAGGACGCCTGACGGGCCCAGGCGAGGACGCCCTGCCACCACCTATCGAGGACATTTCATGAGCGTGACTCAGACTCCGCGGACGAGGCGGCGCACCACCTTCGCGGTGAAGCTGCGCCGGGACCACCCCCTGCTGATCATGGCGCTGCCCGCCGTGCTCCTGCTGCTGGTGTTCACCTACATCCCGCTGCTCGGGAACGTCATCGCCTTCATGGACTACGTCCCGTTCATCCCGATCCATCAGAGCCCCTGGGTCGGTCTCGAGAACTTCCAGCGCCTGTTCAGCGATCCGCGCTTCTGGACCGCACTGGTGAACACGCTGCAGATCACCACCTTGAACCTGGTGCTCTACTTCCCCGTCCCGATCCTGCTGGCGGTGCTGCTGTACTCGGTCACCCGCCCGTACCTGCGCACCGTCGTGCAGTCGGTCCTCTACCTCCCCCACTTCCTGTCCTGGGTGATCGTCGTGGGACTGTTCCAGCAGGTCCTCGGCTCGACCGGCGTGGTCAACCGGATGATCCTGGAGAACGGTGGCACCCCCATCGACTTCCTCACCAACCCCGCCACGTTCAAGCTGCTGGTGACCTCGCAGGTGATCTGGAAGGACGCGGGGTGGGGGACGATCATCTTCATCGCCGCCCTCGCCGCGATCGACAACAGCCTCTACGAGGCCGCCGCCATCGACGGCGCCGGAGCGCTCTCACGGTTCTGGCACGTCACGCTCCCGGGCATCCGGCCGATCATCATCCTGCTGCTGATCCTGCGGCTCGGCGAGGCACTGAACGTCGGCTTCGAGCAGATCCTCCTGCAGCGGGACGCCGTCGGCCCGGAGGCCGCCGAAGTGCTCGACACCTACGTCTACTACAACGGAGTGGTCGCGAGCGACTGGAGCCTCGGCATCGCCGCCGGCCTGCTCAAGGGGGTCATCGGCCTGATCCTCGTCCTCGCCGCGAACAAGGCGGCGCACATGTTCGGAGAATCAGGCATCTACGAGAGGAGCCCGCGATGACCGCCGGCAGCCCCGCCCCTACCGCACCCACACCCACGACCGACGCCGCCTCCGACGCCACTGTCGCGCTCGAGCCCCACCCCAAGCGCAAGGTCCGCGCGGCGAAGTACCAGCGCCCACCGTGGCAGGGTCGCCCCTCGCTCCCGACCATGGCGGCCAAGGCCCTCACCCTGGTCCTGGTCTGTGCGGCGATCCTGCTCCCCCTGCTCGTCGTCGTCTCGACCAGCCTGGCGACGCCCGAGCAGCTCGCCCGCAGCGGCGGGTACGTCATCATCCCCACGGGCATCTCCTTCGACGCCTACGCGGCCATCCTCTCCGGAGGCGTGGTCACGCGCTCGGTGCTGGTCAGCATCGGGGTCACGGTCGTCGGCACCGCGCTCAGCCTCATCTCCACGACCCTCATCGCCTACGCGCTGTCCCGTCCGGGCTCCCTGTTCCACGGGCCGATCCTGGGCTTCGTCCTGCTGACGTTCCTGTTCAGCCCCGGCATCATCCCCGTGTACCTCATGGTCAAGGAGCTCGGGCTGCTCAACCAATACGCCTCGCTCATCCTGCCGGTCGCCGTGAACGCGTTCAACATCGTCATCGTGCGCGGCTTCTTCATGAACGTCCCGGACGAGCTGCTCGACGCCGCACGGATCGACGGCGCCTCCGAATGGCGGATCTTCGGCCGCATCATGCTCCCTCTGTCCCGGGCGGTGATCGCGGTCGTGGGTCTGTTCTACGCGGTGAGCTACTGGAACGCCTTCTTCCAGGCCCTGCTCTACCTGCAGGACAGTGCCAAGTGGCCGCTGCAGCTGGTGCTGCGCACCTACGTGATCCAGGGAGCACCTCTGGTCGTCGACACCGGGTCGACGACCCCTCCGCCCGCCGCCTCCATCCAGATGGCCGTGATCGTGATCGCCGTGATCCCGATCCTCTGCGTCTACCCGTTCCTCCAGCGGCACATGACCAAGGGCGTCCTCACCGGCGCCGTCAAGGGCTGACCCCACAACCCCGATTACAAGGAGCTCCAACCATGTCCATCTCACCCACACGTCGCCACCTCCTGGTCTCGGCCGCGCTCGGGGGCATCACCCTCGGCGGCGGTCTGACCGCCTGCTCCAGCGGCGGCTCCGCGTCCGGAGGCGGCAGCGGCGCCGGTTCCGGCGAGGTCGCCGACTGGCCCACCTACACCGAGCGCACGGACGTGCCGGAACCCGACATCCCCGGCACCGCCGACGGCGTCGCCCCCGCGTACTTCTCGTACCCGGAGGACACGTTCCAGTCCGTCGAGGGCGAGATCGGTGACGGCTCCGAGGTCAAGGCGCTGGCCCTGACCTACGGCCAGCCGCCGGTGGCGATGGAGTCCAACGCCTACTGGCAGATGATCAACGAGAAGACGAATCTGACATACACCCCGCAGATCGTCCCGGCCAACGACTTCTCCACCAAGTTCCCGACGATCATGGCCGGCGGCGACCTGCCGGACCTCATGCAGGTTCCCGTCTTCATGGGCCTGCCGAAGCTGCCGCAGCTGTCACAGTCCCAGTGGACGGATCTGTCCGGCCACCTCTCCGGCGATGCCATCAACGACTACCCGAACCTCGCCAACCTGCCCACGTACGCCTGGAGGACCTGCCGCATCGGCGGCCGCCTGATCGGCACCCCGCTGCCGCGCCCTCCGTTCGGCAACGTGCTGTTCCAGCGACTCGATCTCATCGAGGAGATGGGTCTGGATCCCGCGCCCACGTCCAAGGAGGATTTCGTCGCGCTGTGCCAGGACCTGACCGATCCGCAGGCCGGTCGGTACGCCCTGACCGGGTACTCGGTCGCCACCGGCGTCGATTGGCTCGACAACATCATCGACCCGATGTTCGGGGTGCCCAACGACTGGGAGCTCGACGGCGGCGCGCTGACCGCCAGCTACGAGACCGACCAGTTCTTCGAGGCCCTCGAGTTCAAGAAGCAGCTCTGGGATGCCGGCGTCTTCCATCCGGACTCCCCCTCCATGCAGTCCGCGGAGACGGCCGCGAAGTTCATCTCCGGCGACGTCGTCATGCGCACGGACGGCCTGTCCTGGTGGGCGGCCAATCAGGCTGATCATCAGGACCTGTCCTTCGGCGCCATGACCCCGTTCTCCGCGAACGGCGGCGAGCCGATCAACTACCAGGGCGCCGGTGCGTTCTCGTTCACGGCGATCAAGAAGGGTCTCGACGAGGAGCGCGTCAAGATGCTCCTGCGCTTCATCGACTACTGCGCCGCCCCCTTCGGCTCCACGGAGTACTTCGACCAGAACTTCGGCGTCAAGGGCAAGGACTACACGGTGAACGACAAGGGTCAGCCCGAGCTGACCTCGCAGGGCACCAACGAGCTGGGGATCAATCTCAAGTACATCGGCGCCCCTCCGGCCGTCCTGTTCTGGCCGAAGCGCGTCGACGATGCCCTGAAGGCACAGAGCGAGCTGCAGAAGAAGCTCGTCCCGATGCTGATGGAGGACCCGACGCTCGGGTACTACTCCGAGACCGCCGAGCGGTCCACGACGATCGCCCAGCCGATCACCGACGCCTCGACGGGATACATCCTCGGACGCAACAGCCTCGATGACGTCACCTCCGCCATCTCCCGCTGGAAGAGCGCCGGTGGCGACAAGATCCGCGAGGAGTTCGAACAGGCGATCGCCGAGGGCTCCTGAGTCACTGTTCCCCGGTGGGGCGAGCACTGGCTCGCCCCACCGGGGACCCGCACGACCCCGGACGCCATCAGCGGGAGTTCTCGCTGATGGCGTCCGGTGCGATGGGACCCGCGCTTCGATGCCGCCCCGTGCTGCGGCGGGCCGGTCTCCGCCCCGCTCCAGCCGCGCCCTACTCCCCCGGCACCTCGCGCTCGATCTCGGCAAGCCAGGCCCGCGAGGTGGCGTCCGAGGGCATCCGCCAGTCGCCGCGCGGCGACAGCGACCCTCCGGCCAGCACCTTCGGTGCGTTGGGCATGGCGGAGCGCTTGAACTGGCTGGAGAAGAAGCGGCGGGTGAACACGGTCAGCCAGTGCTTGATCTCGGCGCGGGAGTAGGCGCGCTTGTCGTCGTCGGCGTATCCGGCGGGCCACTGACCGGCGGATTCGTCGCCCCAGGCCTGATGGGCGAGAAAGGCGATCTTCGCGGGGCCGTAGCCGCGACGCAGCTGGTGGTAGAGCGTGAAGTCGTGCAGTGCGTAGGGGCCGATCGAGTCCTCGGTGGACTGCGCCTTCTCCCCCGTCTTCGTGGGGATCAGCTCCGGGGAGATCTCGGTGTCCAGCACCGCCTGCAGCAGGTCTGCGGTCTCCTGGTCGAACAGCTGCTCGGCGATCACCCAGCGGATCAGGTGCTGGATCAGGGTCTTCGGCACGCCGGCGTTGACGCCGTAGTGGGCCATCTGGTCGCCCACCCCGTAGGTGCACCAGCCCAGTGCCAGCTCGGAGAGGTCCCCGGTACCCACCACGATGCCGCCGCGGTGGTTGGCCAGGCGGAACAGGTAGTCGTAGCGCATCCCGGCCTGGACGTTCTCGAAGGTGACGTCGTAGACCTCCTCGCCGCTGCCGGCGGGGTGGCCCATGTCCTTCAGCATCTGGGTGGAGGCGGGGCGGATGTCGATCGTCTCGAAGCTCGCGCCGATCGCCCGTGAGAGCAGCTCGGCGTTGGAGCGGGTGTGCTCGGTGGTGGCGAAGCCCGGCATCGTGAACGCGAGGATCTCGGAGCGGTCGCGGCCCAGCTGATCCATCGCCCGCGCACAGACCAGCAGCGCATGGGTGGAATCCAGGCCGCCGGAGACCCCGAGCACCGGCCGGGTGCCGCCGGGCCTGTCCCCGCCGATCGCGGAGAGCCGGCGCACCAGCCCCGCGACCTGGATGGAGAACGCCTCGTAGCTGTCCTGCGCGAGGCGGGTGGGGTCATCGGGCACGAAGGGGAAGCGGTGCAATGGCCGGCGCAGCGGACCGGTCGCGGGACGCCGCGCCTCGGATGCCGACGGCATCTCCTCGGCGTCATCCTCCGGGGAGGCCTCCACCACCTCGTCGTCGAACACCAGGTAGGGCTCGGGCTCGAACAGGTTCGTGGCGGCCCACGAGCTGTACTTCTCGAGCGAGGCGGCGTGGGTGCGGCGGTTGTCGTCGACCGTGTTCTGGCGGCGACGCTCGGCGACGATCCGATCCAGGTCCACGTCCACGATCGTGGCGCGCGGCCCCTGCGGGAAGCGCTCGGACTCGCCCAGCAGGTCACCGCACTCGTACACGAAGGTCTGGCCGTCCCAGGCGAGATCCGTGGTGGACTCCCCCTCCCCCGCGGCGGCATAGACGTAGGCCGCCTGACAGCGGGCCGAGGCCGAACGGGCCATCAGCTTGCGATCCTCCGCGCGGCCGACGGTGATCGGTGAGCCCGAGAGGTTGGCGATCACGGTGGCGCCGGCGAGCGCGGCCTCGGCCGACGGGGGGATCGGCACCCACATGTCCTCGCAGATCTCCACGAACACCTTCAGCCCCGGCACATCCGGCACCGTGATCAGGGAGTGCGGAGTCAGCACGTGCTCGCCGCCGAGCACGCTGACGCCCACACCGTCCGCGTCGTCCCCGGGGGCGTACCACCGGCGCTCGTAGAACTCGCGGTAGGTGGCGAGGTTCTGCTTGGGGTGGATGCCGAGGATCTCGCCGCGGTGGATGGTGACCGCGCAGTTGAACACCCGGCTGCGGTCGGTGGCGCGCAGCGGGGCGCCGACCACGATCAGCGGCATCAGCTCGCGGCTGGCCTCGACCAGGCCGGCCAGGGCCCGCTCGGCCGCGTCCAGCAGCGGCTCCTGCATCACCAGGTCCTCCAGCGAGTACCCGGTCAGCGACAGCTCGGGGAAGACCGCCACGCCCACCTGCTGCTCGTCGAGCTCGGCCAGCATGTCGAGGTGGCGCTCGGCGTTGGTGGCGGGATCGGCGAGCGCGACCGGCAGGGTCACCGCCGCCACGCGCACGAAGCCGTGGTCGTAGATGCTGGCGTGGGGGTCGGTGGCCGCTGCGCCGCGGGCTGCGGGATCCGTCGCTGAGCTCATGGGCCGAGCGTAATCGAGCCCCCGTCCTCGAGGGGGACGCCGCCCGCTCCGCCCACGGGTCCAGGCCGGCCGGAAGGGGATCCGTGTCCGCGGCGGGCCAGCCCGGCCGGGCCGAAAGGGGATCCGTGTCCGCGGCGGCCCGCAGCACAGGGCCCGACAGAGCCAGGCAGGGCCAGGCCGCGGCTCCTGACCAGTCCACCCTCCATCCGCCTGCTATACCGTGTGCTGGTGACTCCTCCTCCTTCGCCGCACCGGGGCCAGGGCTGGAGCCGCGCCCGGGGCCGTGATCGATGAACGCCCGTCGGCCCCTGCTGGGGTGGCTGCTGATCGCCCCCAGCCTGATCGGTGTGAGCGCCTTCCTGATCCTGCCGGTGCTGCTCGCCTTCGTCGTCTCCCTGTTCCGTTGGGATCTGCTGGGCACCCGGCAGTTCCTCGGGCTGGAGAACTACCGGACCCTGCTGAGCGACGGCGCGCTGGCGAACTCACTGCTGGTCACCGGGATCTTCACCCTGATCTCGGTGCCGCTCTCGCTGGCGCTGGGGCTGATCCTCGCCACCCAGCTGGTGCGGGCCCTGCCGGGCTCGGCCGTCGTGCGGGTGATCGTGGTGATCCCCTGGGTGTGCGCGCCGCTCGCGCTGGGCGTGGTGTGGAAGTGGATCTTCCAGCCGTCCGTCGGCGCACTGAATCAGATCCTCGGCGTGCGGATCGAGTGGCTCACCGATCCCGCCCTCGCGCTGCCCGCGGTGGCATTCGTGGCGATCTGGCAGAACGTCGGCTACATCTCGCTGTTCTTCCAGGCGGGCCTGACCCGCATCCCCGGCTCGATCTACGAGGCGGCGCGGATCGACGGCGCCGGTCCCGCCCAGCAGCTGTGGTTCATGACCATCCCGCTGCTGCGGCCCACCACGTTCTTCCTCGCGGTCACGCAGGTGGTGGCCAGCTTCCAGGTGTTCGACATGGTCTTCGCCCTCACCGGCGGCGGACCCCAGCACCGCACCGAGGTGATCGCCTCGCTGATCTACCACGAGGCCTTCGTCTCCAGCCGCCTGGGCCGCGCGAGCGCGGTCGCGGTGATCCTGTTCCTCCTGCTGGTGGTGATCACGGTGGCCCAGCAGCGCTGGTTCTCCCGCCGCATCACCTACGACATGAGCTGAGAGGAGGAGAGAAGATGACCATCGACCCCGCACCCCGCACCGCCGCCTCAGCTCCCCCGGCGCGCTCCCCGGGCACCCCGGCCGACGGGCGCAACCCGTCCCCTCGGCCGCGAGCCCTTCCCGGCTCGCTGCTGCTGCGGCGGCTGCTCGCCCACCTCGCCACCTATCTGGTGCTCGCCGTCGCCGCAGTGCTGACGCTGGGCCCTTTCCTGTTCTCCGTGATGACGGCGTTCACCTCCACGCAGCAGTTCGCGCAGCAGGGCCCGCTGGCGATCCCGGCGCCGGCGGTGCTGGAGAACTTCCTGGGGCTGTTCACGCCGTCCGCCGGCCAGGACGGCTTCGTGACCCCGGTGGTCGTCACCGTGCAGATGGTCGCGGTGATCCTGGCGGGTCAGATGGTCTTCTCGGTCCTGGCCGCCTATGCCTTCGCCCAGCTCCGCTTCCCTGGCCGTGACCTGCTGTTCTGGGTGTACGTGGCGACGCTGATGGTGCCGCAGGTGGTGGTGGTGGTGCCGCTGTACCTGATGATGAGCGAAGTGGGGCTGCGCAACACCTTCTGGGCGCTGGTGCTGCCCTTCGTGCTCGGCTCCCCCTACGCGATCTTCCTGCTGCGGGAGAACTTCCGCGGCGTGCCCGGCGAGCTGATGGACGCGATGCGGATCGACGGCGCGGGCACCCTGCGCCTGCTGTGGCACCTGGTGGTGCCGCTGAACCGGCCGATCATCGTCACGCTCGTGCTGATCACCGTGGTCACCCACTGGAACAACTTCATGTGGCCGATGGTGATCACGTCGGGCCCCCAGTGGCGGGTGATCACGGTGGCGACCTCCGCCCTGCAGTCGCAGTACAACAACAACTGGACGCTGGTGATGGCGGGGACGACGCTGGCGATGCTGCCGCTGGTGCTGCTGATGATCGTGTTCCAGAAGCAGATCACCCGCTCCGTCGGCGACACCACGCTGCGCTGACCGGTGTCATGCGGGGACATCCGTGCCCCCATCGCCTGCGCGGATGGTTGATGATGGGACCACACGTCCCCCTGGAAGGAGCACTCCATGCTCAAGCGTCGTACTCTCCTCTCGTCCTTCGCCGCCGCCGGCCTGCTCGGCACCGCCGCGGCCTGCTCCCCCTCCAGCGACGGCGGTGACGGCGGTGCGGGCGGCAGCGACGGCGGCTCCGGCGGGGGCGCGGGCACGCTGACCTTCCGGCTCTGGGACCAGAACGCGGTGCCCGCCTACGAGGAGTCGTTCGCCGCGTTCACCGAGGCCAGCGGCTGGGACGTGACCATCGACGTGGTGCCGTGGGGTGACTACTGGACGCGCCTGCCGCTGGACGTGGCCAGCGGTGATGCGGCGGACGTGTACTGGATGAACTCCGCGAACTATGTCCAGTACAAGGACTCCGAGGCGCTGCTGGACATCAACCAGGTGATCCCCGACGGCGCCGCCCAGTGGGAGCAGTCCGTGGTGGACCTCTACACCCGCGATGGCGGCCTCTGGGGCGTCCCGCAGATCTGGGACTCGATCGCCCTGTTCTACAACACAGCACTGGTCGAGGAGGCGGGCGTGGACCCCTCGGCCCTCGCCTTCGACCCCACTGCGGAGAGCGATCCGCTGCGCGACGCCGGGACCGCGCTGACCGTCGACGGCGCCGGCAGGCACCCGGGCGAGGACGGCTTCGACGTCGACTCCCGCGAGCAGTTCGGCTTCAACTCGCAGGCCGACCGCCAGGCGATCATCGGCCCGATGCTGGCCTCCAACGGCGCCCAGTGGCAGGAGGACGACAAGTACGTCTTCGCCTCCCCCGAGGGCATCGAGGCGTTCGGGTACATGGCGGACCTGATCAACGTCGAGCACGTCGCCCCGAGCGCCGCCGACACCAATGAGAACGGCGACTTCACCCGCGACCTGTTCACCCAGGGCAAGCTCGGCCTGTTCCAGTCCGGCCCCTACAACCTGCTGCCGATCTCCGAGGGCGTGGCAGATTCCTTCGAGTGGGCGCTGGCGGCGCCGGTGGCCGGCCCGGCCGGAGCGAAGTCGCTGGTCCATGGCGTGGTCGCGGTGGGCAATGCGCAGGCCGAGACGGCCCAGCAGGCCGGTATCACCGAGCTGCTGACCTGGCTGGGCTCCAAGGAGGGGCAGCTGCCTCTGGCCGAGAAGGGCGTCGCCTTCCCCGGCCACGTGGAGGCGCAGGACGCGTTCATCTCCTTCTGGGACGAGAAGGGCGTGGACGTCAGCGTGTTCGTGGAGGCTGCGAAGAACGCCGCGGAGGCCGACACCGGCGCTCGCGCCAACGCCGGTCTGACCGCCGTGATGCCCATCTTCCAGGAGGTCTTCATCGGCCGGCTCACCGCCGAGGAGGGCATCCCGCAGGCGCAGGAGGAGGGCAACGCCGCCATGGCCGGGTGAGACCGGCCGCTGGTGCGCGGAGCCAGCGAGTGCGGGGGTCGTACACCGTCAGGTACTGGCCTCACGGCGACCTCTGCGGAGATATCGCCGTAGTCATCGCTGCCGCGCCAGTACCCGACCACGCACCTCCACCACTTCCCCACAGATCGTGCGCGGACCGTGCGCGCAGGTCCCTCCCGCGCCCGGTGCCGGCATGCCACTCTATGCACATGACACAGCACACCTCCCCGAGCGGGGGTACGGGCCGGGGTCCGCAGGAGGGCCGGAATCCGCAGGAGGGCCGGGGTCCGCAGGAGGGATATGCCGGGAACGGCTACGCCTACCGCGCCACGGGGACAGATGGCCTCGCACCGCAGCTCGCGTCCCCGCCCGGCCCCTCCGGGGGATCCGTCCCTGCCGCAGCTCCCGGGAACCCCGCTCCCCCGGGCTCCGCACCCGGAATCGTCGCCGAGCACGTCTCCCGTGCCTTCGGCAGTGTGCAGGCGGTGCTGGACCTGAGCTTCACCGCGCCGCGCGGGGCGGTGACGGCGCTGGTGGGGCCCAACGGCTGCGGCAAGTCGACGTTGATGCTGATGCTCGCCTCACTGCTGTCCCCGGACTCGGGCCGGGTGCTGATCGGCGGGGTGGATCCGGCGGTCGACTCCCCGAGCGTGCGGGCGAGCGTGGGCTGGATGCCGGACCAGTTCGGGGCCTGGGACTCCCTGCGCGTGGCGGAGGTGCTCGAGGTGGTGGCCCGCGCCTACTTCCTGCCCAGCGCACAGCGGCGCCAGCGGATCGACGACCTGCTGCACCTGATGGATCTGGACTCCCTCGCCCAGCAGCCCGCGCATGTGCTCTCCCGCGGCCAGAAGCAACGGCTGGGACTGGCCCGTGCACTGATACACGCCCCCTCGGTGCTGATCCTCGACGAGCCCGCCTCCGGGCTCGACCCCGCCTCCCGACGCCGCCTGCTGCAGGTGGTGCGATCGCTCGCGGCCACCGGGACCACCGTGCTGATCTCCAGCCACATCCTCACCGAGCTCGAGGAGATGGCCGACCACGTCGTGTTCATGGACGCCGGGCGGGTGGTGGATGCCTCGAGCGTGCGCGACCTGGCCGCTCGGCCCCGGCCCTGGCGGATCGCGTCCCTGCATCAGCAGCGGCTGGTCGAGGCGCTGAGCAGTCTCGGGGTGTTGCACGACGAGGTGCTCGGTCCGGAGCGCACCGCCTCGGGCCATGCCGAGGTGCTCGTGCAGCTGCCCGACGAGGCGACCGCCGCACGACTGCTGAGGGACCTCACCACCGCCGATGCGCAGGTGATCGGCTTCGGTCCGGCCAGCGGACGGCTCGAGGCCGCCTATCTCGCCTCGGACGCCGCCCACCGGGAAGGAGCCCTGTGATGAGCACGCCGGCGACGCCACCGAGCGGGCAGCCCGGGCCCGGCGCCCCTGCCGGTCGCCCGAGCGGGGCCGGCGGTCCCGAGGACCGCTCCTCCGCCGCGCACTCCCGCGACAACCGCTCCCCCGGGGGCCGCAGCCACGCCCTGAACGGCACCCTCGCGCTGCGCCCCCGGGGGCTGTGGCTGGTGACCTCGCTCGAGCTGCGCCAGCGGCTGCGGTCGGTGCGCTGGTACGTGGCGCTCACCGTGTGGACCCTGGTGCTGCTGGGCATCGGGGTGCTGGGACTGGCGCCGACGCTGTACACCGCGCAGTGGGACGGCCTGGAGCCGGTCGCCGCGATGATCTTCAGCCTGCAGATCATCCTGGTGCTGTTCGCGATGCTGCTGGTGGTGCCGGCGCTCTCGGCCGGGTCGATCAACGGCGACCGCACCGCGGGGACGCTCGCGACGCTGCAGGCGAGCCTGCTCAGCCCGCTGGAGATCGCGCTGGGCAAGCTGCTGGCCGGTTTCCTCACCGGTCTCGCCTTCCTGGTGCTCGCGCTGCCGTCGGTGGTGCCGATCGCGCTGCTGGGCGGGATCGGCCCGCTGTACTTCCTGCGCGTGGTGCTGGTGATCGGGCTGCTCACGCTGTGCGTGACCGCTGTCGGGCTGGGGCTCTCCGCGGTGACCCAGCGGCAGCTGGGCTCGGTGGTGCTGGCGTACGTGATCGTGTTCGGGGTGACGGTGGTGCTGCCGATCGCCTGGGGCAGCTCGGCGATCTTCCTCGAGCAGGAGCGGGAGGTCACCCGGTACAGCTCGGCCTACCTGTCCTCCGACGGTGCGGAGGCGGGGCGCTGCGTGGCGGTGACCCGCACCGACTCGGTGCCGCGGATCGATCTGAGCATGCCGCTGCTGTGGGGCAACCCGGTGGTGCTGCTGGCCGAGGCGGCCCCGCCGCTGCCCGCGGACACCTGGTACGGGGGCGGCAACGGCGAGGACCCCGATGTGCTGCGTCTGCTGAAGACGGGCGTCCGCACCGCCGCCACCATCACCCATCCGGCGCACAGCAACTTCTGCGAGCCGGGTCAGGAGGGCTATCCCGAGCATCTCGCCGAGGCCCCGGACCGGCCGGTCTGGCCGATGGGCCTGGGGCTGTGGATGATCGGCGGCGGCCTGTCCCTGGCGGTGGCGGTGTGGAGGCTCGCGGTGCCGATCCGGCGCCTGGGCGCGGGCACCCGCATCGCCTGAGGGCGGGCCCGCCGGCATCCGGGCGACGGCGCGGGCACCGGATCCGGTGCGGGCTCCGAGATCGTCCCGCCTCTCAGCGGCGGCGGTCCCGCAGCCCGCCGAGCGACTCCGGGATGCCGTGCTGCGGGGCCTCGAGCGCCGCGGGCTCCTGCCCGCCGCCGGTGAAGGCCGAGCCCTCGCCGCCGAAGTCGGGCAGGGTGCCGCGGGCGAGGTCCGCCTCGCGCACGGCGGTGTCGCCGGCTCCGGGTTCGCTGTCGTCCACCCAGAGCCGTTCGCCGGCGGTGTCGAGGTCGAAGATCTCGAGCAGCTGCGGCGCATCGGGGTCGCCTCCTGCGGCCTGGAGGCGCTTGCGCAGCGCTGCCCGCACCGCCGGGTCCTTGGCGCGATCGGCGCGGGTCCCCAGGTCGGGGGCTACCAGCGCGTACGGGCTCTCGCGCAGCATGAAATCACCGGCGGGCCCGTAGAGCACGTCCCGCAGTCCCGCGCGCATCGCGGCTTCGGCGGCCAGTCCCTGCAACGGCACGAGCACCAGCACGATCATCACGATCCACGCCCAGCTCAGGGCGGTCGCGACCTGCAGCAGGTGCAGCACCAGCGCCGCCAGGACGGCGCCCAGCAGCATCCAGCCCGCCGCGAACCAGCCGGTCAGGCCCACCACGCGGGCCTCCCAGGGATTGACCCGGGCGCGATGCGCCCACTCCTCGTAGGTGCGCTGGTCCCTGACCTGGTCACGCTGGGTCGCGGCCAGGAGCACCGAGAGCGCCGGTGACAGGGCCAGGCCCCCGAGCACCAGTGCGCAGAGCGGGGCCGCGACCGCCGGCTGCTGCCACGGCAGCGGGGAGGTCATCTGCGTCAGATCCATGCTGGCGAGTCCGGAGAGCACGGTGACCAGGTCGGTGATCGCGAAGATCGCCCAGCCGATGCCGAGCGCGGCCGGGACCACCCAGGTCAGGCTCGAGCGGGCGATGAGCCCCAGTGCGCGCAGCGCACCGCGCGGGGTGGCGGCGCCACCCAGTGCGGGGGTGCCGAGGTTCGGCGGCAGGTGCCGACGGTCCTGCGCCCGCACCTGCGCGGCGGCTGCGGCGCGCTTGTCGAGGTCGCGCTCGAGACGCGCGGTGGTGACCAGGGCTCCCGCCTCGGTGATCCCCAGCAGCGACGAGGCCGGGACGAGCCGGCGCACCAGCACCCAGGCGAGCTGGAGCGCGGCGAGCCCCAGGCACCAGGCGGACAGCGGACCGGCCCCCAGACCGGACCAGGGCTGGGTGAGGTCCAGCAGCACGGTCAGCGGCAGGAGCAGCACCACCAGGATCGGCGGGAGCATCAGCAGCGCCGTGACCCGGGTGGCCACCTCCCGCTGGAACGCGCGTTCGCTGAGGAAAAGGCGGGGCCGAAGGCCGGCGAGGAGCGAAGGGGCCAGCAGCGCCATGGGCAGACTCAGCAGCGTCGCGGCGGCCGGGACCACGAGGAAGGCCGTGCCCAGTCCGGAGGGGGTGAAGCCCAGGCTCATGATCGCGGCGTCCAGGAAGCTCGGGTCACCGAGCGCGGCCAGGAGCGAGAAGAACCAGAACGCGGGTGAGGCGCCGGAGACGTACAGCATCAGCAGCAGGTACCACAGGCCCAGCAGCACCAGGCCCGGCGCCCACAGGATCCGCAGCAGCCGCCGCCGGATCGCGGCCTTGGACTCGGCGATGATCTCTCCCGGCGGCACCAGGGAGCTGGAGTCCCGGGGCAGCTGCTGCGGCGGGGGCAGCTCTCGCAGCGGCGGCAGGGGGCGGGCGTGCGGCGAGGTCATCGAGGGGGTCCCGCTCAGACGGAGCGTCGACCCAGGAACGCGCGGCCCAGGGTCATCTCGTCGGCGTAGTCGAGGTCGCCGCCGACGGGCAGTCCGGAGGCGAGGCGGGTGACGGTGAGCTCGAGCGGGCCCAGCAGGCGCGAGAGGTAGGCGGAGGTGGCCTCGCCCTCGATGTTCGGATCCAGCGCCAGGATCACCTCCTGGGTCTCGCCCGAGCCGAGGCGGCTCATCAGCTGGGTGATGCGCAGGTCGTTGGGGCCGACGCCGCCGATCGGGTCGATGGCGCCGCCGAGCACGTGGTAGCGGCCCTTGAACTCGCGGATCTTCTCGATCGCGACGATGTCCTTGGACTCCTCGACCACGCAGATCACCTCGTCGGTGCGGCGGGGATCGGTGCAGATGCGGCAGCGTTCGTCGGCCGAGACGTTCCCGCAGATCTCGCAGAAGCGCACCGTGTCCTTGACCTGGACGAGCACCTCCGCGAGTCGGCGCACGGCGGCGTCGTCGGCGTCCAGCAGATGGAATGCGATCCGCTGCGCCGACTTGGGGCCGATGCCCGGCAGCCTGCCGAGCTCGTCGATGAGGTCCTGGACGATGCCTTCGTACACGGCCTCAACTGTAGTTGTCCGCACCGACCGGCGACGCCTGCGGGCTCTCCACTGTGAGCGGATCCCGAGTGAGCTGTTCCCGCCCGGAGCCGGATACAGTGTGCTCCGACCACGCCGGCCCCCGTCCCGGGGCGTCCGGCAGCCCGACCTCGCTGAGGAGTGACGTGGCCACACTGCCCTCCCCCCTGCTCGACGCGGTCCACGACCGCGTCCTGACCGGCCTCGCCGACCTCGTCGGCCCTGACCACGCCCTCGCGGAGGAGATCGCCGGCCGCGTGGTCGGCTACCTGCGCAACACCGCCGAGACCACGGTGAGCGTCGAGGAGGACGGCACCACCTTCGTGATCACCGGGGACATCCCCGCCATGTGGCTGCGGGACTCGGCCGCGCAGCTCACGCCGCTGCTGCGACTGGTGGCGGGCGGGGTCGGCGCCGACGAGGACCGGGCGGTGCTGGTCTCGCTGCTCAGCGGGCTGCTGCGCCGTCACTGGCAGTACCTCGAGATCGACCCCTACGCCAACGCCTTCAACCGTCTCCCCGACTCCTCGCACTGGGACGAGGACGAGACGGAGTTCGAGAACCCCTGGGCGTGGGAGCGCAAGTTCGAGCTCGACTCGCTCTCCTACGGACCGGATCTGGCGTGGCGGCTGTGGCGCGCGACCGGGGACACCTCCTGGATGGATGAGCGGTTCCTGCCCGCGGCGCGGGCGATCCTCGCCACCGTCGCGACCGAGCAGCATCATGAGGAGCGCTCGCAGTACCTCTTCCGCCGCACGGGCGTGCCCTCCCAGGACACCCTCGCCCGCGATGGTCGCGGCTCCCTGACCGCCGCGAACGGGCTGGTGTGGGCGGGTTTCCGTCCCTCGGACGATGCCTGTGAGCTGGGATACAACATCCCGGGCAACCATTTCCTGGCCCTCGCGCTGGAGCGGCTGGCCGAGCTGCTCGAGCAGGTCGCCGGCGCTGCGGACGAGGCGGCCGAGGCGCGTCTGCGGGCCGCCGAGATCCGTTCGGCGCTGCGTGAGCATGCGCTGATCGACGGCCCCGAGGGGCAGCCGATCTGGGCGTACGAGATCGATGGCCGCGGCGAGCACCGCTTCCTGGACGACGCGAACGTGCCCAGCCTGCTGTCGCTGCCCTACCTGGGCTGCGCCGACGTCGAGGACCCGGTGCAGGTGGCGACCCGCGCCGCCGTCCTGTCACGGCACAACCCGTACTACTACGCGGGCCTGTTCCTGGAGGGCGTCGGCTCCCCGCACACGCCGAAGGACCATGTCTGGCCGATCGCGAAGTCCATCGAGGGTCTCACCACCGCGGACCGTGAGGAGAAGCTGCGCATCCTGCACCAGCTGATCCGCACCGACGGCGGCACCGGGATGATGCACGAGGGCGTCCACGTCGATGAGCCGACGACGTTCACCCGGGAGTGGTTCTCCTGGTCGAACTCGATGTTCTGCGAGCTGGCCCTCGACCTCGCCGGAGTGGGCCGCGACCTGCACGTCCCGCCTGCGGGCTGAGCAGTGGCGGCACCGGGATGGGCGCGGTACCGTCAGGGCGGGCCGCTGCTCCCCGGCGCGGCCCGTCGTCGACTCTGAACAGGACGTGGACCGATGCCGTCGATGCCGCCTCCCTATGACGCCGCGGAGCCGGCCGCCGGATGCCAGGTGGCCCAGGCGCCCGAGGTGCCCACTGCCGTCGTCATCCAGCACAACTTCCCGATGCACGAGATGACGTCCCTGATGGACGGGACCTTCACGCATCTGGCCACGGCGCTGCAGGGGGTGGGGATCGGCCTGATCGGTCCGGCGTTCGCGCTGCATCATCGCGCCCCGGTCTCCACCGCTGATCTGGAGGTGGGCTTCCCGATCGACGCGCCGCTGACCGCGCCCCTCACCCTGCCGGGCGGGTTCGAGGTGACGGCATCCGTGCTGCCGGCCGGCCGGGTGGCCTGGACCTCGCACCTGGGCGGATACGGCGGGCTCGCCGAGAAGTGGGGCGCCTTCACCGAGGACATCGGTGAGTCCGAGGAGCAGATGACCTACCCGTTCTGGGAGTTCTACGTGACCCCGCCCTCGCCGGACGTCAACCCGGCGACGCTGCGCACCGATCTGTTCAGCCTGCTCGAGCCGCGCGCGGCCTGAGCGCCGGGTCCTCGGCAGGTCATGCCCGAGGGACGTCGCGGTCCTCGTCGTTCCACAGCGTCACGGTCACGGTCCGCGAGGCATCCTCCGGCGCCGCACCCCACAGGAGCAGCAGCGTGCCGTCCGGGGTCTCGGCGAACACCTCCGACGGGTCCCCGCCCGCATGCTCGCGCGCCCATCCGATGACCTCCGCGACCGAGTCGGCCTCGGTCAGCCACCAGTCGGAGGTTCGCCACTGCTCGTGCGGCCGCTCCACCTGCACCCATACCCGCACCAGATATCGGTCGGGAGAACCGACGTCGCTGAACGGTTCGAGACATGCTGAGACGTCCATCGTGCGCTCCTGGTCTGTCAGCCCCTGCCGTGCAGGACATCGGGACACACCCTAGCTGCGGATCGCCGTCACACCACCTCGTCCAGTTCAGCGCGCATGAGGATGGCGCTCTTCAACAGCGACCGCAGCACGAGGGTGATGCATGCCAGGGCGAGGAGGGTGAGGCAGGCCATCGCCTGGATGAGCGCGACGAACGGGCTGCCCGCCTGCCCGTTGCTGATCACGAAGAACCCCACCACGATCAGCACGACGGCACCTGCGAGGGTGGCCACGAGCAGATCGACCCGGAGCAGGGAGGATCGCGTCAGCACGCTCCCGCCGTAGACGCGGCGCACGAGCGGCGCGACCATCGTGAGCGCGAGCAGGCCCAGAATCGTGACGGCGTTCGCCACGGCGAGCAGCGGGCCACGAAGGTCCGCGTACTCGGGAAGGCGTGCGGCGACGTCCGCGGAGACGCCGGGAAGCAGTGCGAGCGCGCCGAGCCCGACGATGAACAGAGCCCCCAGAAGCACTTCCGCGATGACGACAAGCGTGAGCGGGGGGCGGGGAAGTTCCAGATCCATGCGTCGAGTATCGATAGGTATCTATCGAAAGTCAATAAGTGCGGTGGTCGCGTCCACGTGTCCGCGGCTAGTGGCTGCGGTTCTCGTCGATGATCTCGAGGACCTTGCCGCCGAGCAGCTTCTCGACGACCTCGCGACCGTTGCGGGTGGCGACCACCGCGTCCTCGTCGTCGCGCGTCGCCCCACCGGTGGGGTCGAGGTCCGCCGCCGGTTCCGCGCGTGCGCCGCCGCGCGGCCCACCGACGCGGTGGCCGGCATCGCGGGAGGCCTGCGCCGCCTCGCGCACCAGCGCGGCACCGCTGCGGGGGGCGGGCGGCGCCATGCTGGAGGGCGCAATGGTGGACGGCGCAGCAGTCGAGGATCCAGCAGTCGAGGATCCAGCAGTCGACGATCCAGCGGTCGAGGGTGCAGCGGTCGACGGCGACGCCGCCGACCATGAGGTCGCCGCCGCGGGCGATCCCTCTGCGGGGCTGCTCGCGGGTGGTGGCTGCGAGGTGGGGCCGCTCTCGCCAGGGGCGGTGCCCTCGGGGACGGTGGCCGCGGTCCCCCAGGACGCGGCGGCGCGGGCGGCCGCAGAGGTTCCCGGCCCGGGCGCCGCTGGTGCGGCGCCGGCCGAGGCCTCACCCGCGCTGCGGCGCTCTGCGGGGCGGGAGCGGACGACGCGGCCCTCGGCGATCGCGCGACGCAGCGCGCTCTGTCCGTAGGTGCGGGATTCCTCGGGCGGGAGGCTGTCCCGGCCCTCGTCGTCCACCTCGGCGGGCTCCCCGTGCGGAGTTCGGCCGGGTGCGGCCGTCGCGGCGCCTGAGGCCGCAGCCCCGCCGGTCGCCGTCGGCTCGGAGCTGCCGGCAGGGGCAGCCGGACCGGTTCTTGCCGCAGCTGCCGCCGAGCCTCCGGAGCGCTCGTCGGCCCCGGTCAGGGCGTCGGACCAGCGCGCACCGCTCGCCGGTGCGGCCGCTGCGCCATCTGCAGCGCCGGTCGGCTGCAGGGTCCGGGGCTGATAGTCGTCCTGGGGGTCCGGCGGGAAGGGATCGTCGGGCTCCGGTGGGAAGTCCTCGATCCGCTCGGCCGATGGACCGGGACGACCGGTCCGGGCGGCCCGCTCCGCAGCCCGCATCGCCCGCTCGGAGGCCCGCTGACCCGCGGACTCTGCAGGAGGCTGCTCGGGACCGGGGGCGGGTGCGGGCTCGCGCGGGGTCATCGCGGGGACGGCATCGCCCCAGCGGACGGGTGCCGCCTGCTCGGGACGGCCGGGGGCTCCCCCGGCCTGCGGAACCACCGCATGGGCCTCGGCGGCCCGCCCGCTCTGCTCCGGGCCGGGAGCAGAGGCGTCGGCCGCACTGCTGTCGACGGGGCGACCAGCTCCGCCTGCTCCGCCGGACGGTGCCGGGCCACCGCTCGCAGGGCCGCCACCACCGGCCGCGCTGCCGGGCCCGGGCGCCACGGGGCCCGCGGCACCGGGCCCCGCGGCCCCTCCGCCGTGGCCACCGGCACCGGGGCTGGGGGCACTGCCGGAGCCGGGGCCGGGGTCGTCCCCGACCACGGCCTCGATGGTGACCTCGAGGTGCATGATGCGACGCACCGCATCGGCCAGGTTCTGTGCGGCGGTGCCGCGATGGAAGGCGCTGACCAGGCCCTCGGTGCGGAACCCGATCACCAGCGTGCTGCCGTGCACGCCGTTGACGTGGCCGTTCTGGGAGATCAGCGCCCAGCTGGGCCGACGGATCTGCTGCAGCTCGTCCAGGATCGCGGACCAGTGGCCCCGCACCTGATCGGCATCGATCCCACCGCTCGCCGAGGGCTGCGCTGCGGCCTCCTGCGATGGGGCCGGTGCAGCCGAGCCCTGCTCTGCGGCTGCCGGCGCCGCGGGACGCTGCGGAGCGCCCTGCTGTGCAGCCTCCCCCCATGGCGTCTGCTCCGGCGGTGCCGCGGCAGGCTCCGCCGGCGCCGCCGGGGCGCTCGACGTCGGCGCGGCCCCCTGCGCTGCCGGGGCGCTCGACGTCGGCGCGGTCCCCTGCGCTGCCGGCGCTGCCCTCTGCTGCTCGGGCGCAGGAGGCTGTGCGACGGTGTGAGCGGGCGCCGCCGCCGCACCGCCGCGGGCCTGCCGTGCGGCCTCGACCTTCTCCTGCGCGATGCGTCGCGCCTGGTCACGGGCTTCCGATGCCCCGGACGGAGCACCCTGAGGCGGCGCCGCACCGGGCTGCCCACCGCCGGTGGGTGCACCGCCGCGCTGAGCGACGGCCGGAGCGGGGGCACCGGCCGCAGCCAGCGCGGCCCGCTCATCGCGCAGCACCAGGCGCGCCGCGAGCAGCTCGAGATGCAGCCTGGGCGAGGTCGCGCCGCTCATCGTCGACAGGGTCTCATGGACCAGGTCGCCGCACTGCGAGAGATCCGCGGGGGCGAACAGCGCCGCCTGGCCGCGCATGCTCTCGAGCTCGTCGGCCGGGACCTGCGGCAGCAGGTCGGCGCCGCGATCCGGCACGGCGGCGAGCACGATCAGGTCACGCATCCGCTCCAGCAGGTCCTCGACGAAGCGCCGCGGCTCGTGACCGGTGGCCAGCACGTGCTCGACCGCCGCGTACAGAGCGGCCGCATCCCGCTCGGCGACCGCAGTGACGGCGGTGTCCAGCAGTGCGGTGTCGGTGAAGCCCAGCAGTGCGATCGCGGTCGGGAAGTCCAGGCCCTCGTCCCCGGCGCCGGCCATCAGCTGGTCCAGCACGGACATCGAGTCGCGAGCGGAGCCGCCGCCGGCGCGCACCACCAGCGGCATCACGCCCTCACCGACCTGCACGCCCTCGGCCGCGCAGACCTCCTCGAGGTAGGGGCCCAGCACCTGCGGCGGGATCAGCCGGAAGGGGTAGTGGTGGGTGCGCGAGCGGATGGTGCCGATGACCTTGTCCGGCTCGGTGGTCGCGAAGACGAACTTCACGTGCTCGGGCGGTTCCTCGACCAGCTTCAGCAGGGCGTTGAACCCGGCGGAGGTCACCATATGGGCCTCGTCGATGATGAACACCTTGAAGCGGTCGCGCACGGGGGCGAAGGACGCCCGCTCGCGCAGCTCGCGGGCATCGTCCACGCCGCCGTGGCTGGCGGCGTCGATCTCCACCACGTCGAGACTGCCCGCGCCGCCGTTGGCGAGGTCACGGCAGGAATCACAGTCACCGCACGGGACATCCGTCGGCCCCTGGGCGCAGTTCAGACAGCGCGCGAGGATGCGCGCCGAGGTGGTCTTGCCACAGCCGCGCGGACCCGAGAACAGGTAGGCATGGCCGATCCGTCCCGCGCGCAGCGCACGCCGCAGGGGCGTGGTGACATGGTCCTGGCCGATCACTTCGGCGAAGGACTCCGGGCGGTAACGACGATACAGAGCGGTGGCCACCCCGACAGGCTAGTCGAGGGCGCCGACGCTCCCCACCGCTGTGGATGCACCGACCCTGTGGAGGAGCCGCAGATTCCGGTTGCCCCGGCCGCACGGCCCGCGAACACTGGCTCCATGAGCATCTTCGTCTCCCACACCAGCATCGACTGCCACGACGCGTACTCCCTCAGCGAGTGGTGGCGGACGGTCCTGGACTACACGACCGACCCCGAGGATCCGAACCTGCCCGGGCACGAGGAATGTGCGATCTTCGATCCGGCCAGCGGCCACACCCTGCTGTTCCTCGAGGTGCCCGACCAGCAGCTGCCCGCCAAGCGCATCCATCTCGACGTGCGCCCGCGCGAGCGCCCCCAGGAGGAGGAGATCCGCTGGCTGCAGCAGCAGGGCGCCACCCCGGTCGCAGACCACCGCGGCCAGTACGGCCCCGGGACCGGATGGCTGACCATGGCGGACCCCGAGGGCAATCAGTTCTGCGTGCTCAAGTCGCCGTCCGAGCGCGCGGCATTCCTCGCCGCGAACGACTGACGGACGGCGGGACGGCCCGTCGGCGCAGCGCCGTCGCACCGCCGCGACGCAGATCCCAAGCACGACGATGAACCCCCGATGAACCTATAAGAAGAATTGATGTGATCCCTAAGCACTGGTGTTGAAAGCGGGATGGCGGCGGCGTAGCGTCCTCTCCCGTGAGCATCTCCACTTCCTCCCCCACGGCCACCCCGGCCCGGCGCAACCCGCTGCGCGCCATCGTCGGCATCCCCTTCGGCTGGCAGGTCCTGATCGGCCTGATCCTCGGCGTGATCCTCGGCCTCGTCGCCGCCCAGATCGGCCCGGTCCCGGGCGCCGGCGAGGACGGCGGTGACGGCGCGAACTGGCTGACCACCACCCTGCAGACCATCGGCTCGATCTTCGTGACGCTGCTGAAGGCACTGGTCCCGCCGCTGATCTTCCTCGCGATCGTCACCTCGATCGCCAACCTCCGCAACGTCACCAACGCCGCGCGCCTGGCCTGGAAGACCCTGCTCTGGTTCGCGATCACCGCCCTGATCGCGGTCTCGATCGGCATCGCCCTCGGCGCCGTGACCTCCCCCGGCGCGAACTCCGGGGTCACGGCCGACGCCGCGAAGGCCTCGGACACCCAGGGCGGCTGGATGGACTTCCTGAACGGTCTGGTCCCCTCGAACTTCCTGGGCATCAGCGGCTCCGCAGGCGATGACGGCTCCGTCTCCCTCAGCTTCAACGCCCTGCAGATCCTCGTCATCTCGATCGCCGTGGGCATCGCGGTGCTCTCCATCGGCGACAAGGCCGAGCCGTTCCTGAGGTTCACCGGCTCCGCCCTGGAGATCGTGCAGAAGCTGCTGTGGTGGGTCATCCGCCTCGCCCCCATCGGCACCGTCGGCCTGCTCGGCAACGCCGTGGCCAGCTACGGCTGGGACGCGATCGGCTCGCTCGGCGTGTTCGTGGCCGACGTCTACATCGGCATGGCGATCGTGCTGCTGGTGGTCTACCCGGTGCTGCTGAAGCTCAACGGCCTCTCCATCGGGTCCTTCTTCCGCGGCGTGTGGCCCGCGACCTCGCTCGGCTTCGTCTCCCGCTCCTCGCTGGGCACGATGCCGATGACCAAGTCCGTCACCGAGCGCATGGGCGTGCCCAGCCACTACGCCTCCTTCGCGGTCCCGCTGGGCGCGACCACCAAGATGGACGGCTGCGCCGCGATCTACCCGGCCCTGGCCGCGATCTTCGTCGCGAACTTCTACGGGGTGCCGCTGGGCATCACCGACTACCTGCTGATCGTGCTGGTCTCGGTGCTCGGCTCCGCCGCGACCGCCGGCATGACCGGCGCCACCGTGATGCTCACCCTCACCCTGTCCACGCTGGGCCTGCCCCTGGAGGGCGTGGGCCTGCTGCTGGCGATCGACCCCATCCTGGACATGGGCCGCACCGCCCTGAACGTCACCGGCCAGGCGCTGGTGCCCGTGATCGTCGCCAAGCGCGAGAAGATCCTGGACCGTCCCGCGTACGACGCGGCCCGTCGGACCTCCTTCCAGGCGATCCAGGCCGAGCAGGCGCGGGAGGCCGAGGACCTGGCCGACGTCGACGCACCTGCGGTCGCGGCCGGTACCACACACTCCGCCGACGGCGACCGGGAGGCACAGCCCGCCACCGCCTGACCCCGAAGGACACCGATGTCCTCCCGCCACGATCGAGCGAACCTCTCGACAGTGGCGGGAGGATGTCGCCCATCGATGACCTCATCACCGAAAGAGCGATAAGCGAAACCACCAGCCTGTCCGGTTCTACTCATCACTGAGCGGCGCGAGAACGGCTTGTGCTACGGTGACCTCACTACATCCCCCACGCCTCTCGCAGAAGCGCACTTGGGGGATTTTCTTCGTCTCGACCACGGAGGATCACCGATGATTCGCTCCGCGCGGCCTCGCGGGTCACTCACCTTCGACAAGCCACCCCTCACACACGGCGAGCTGGTCGATCGAATGATCGATCGCGGCCTTCGGGTCCCGGAGCCTGCGAGGGCAGCAAGATACTTGCGACACATCGGCTACTACCGGCTCTCGCCCTACGCCATCCCCTTCCAGCAAGACGGGTCCGACCATCTTTTTCGGGCAGGGGCATCCTTCGACGATCTGCTCGATCTCTATGTGTTCGACCGCACTCTGCGTCTGCTGGTCATGGATGCACTCGAACGGGTGGAAGTCGCCGTTCGCGCGGCCCTCACGGACCACATGTCGACCATTCACGACGACTCGCACTGGTATACGGATAGTTCGCACTTCCATCACTCGGGTCGTCACGTCACGCTCATGAGAATCGTTCGAGACACCTGCGATGCACGCCTACGCGGTTCTCCTGACGCCGGCGAAGACTCGCTCGTCCACGGCGCTGCTCTCGAGCACTACCTCACGACGTACGACGTGCCTGAGCTCCCTCCGTCGTGGCTCATGGTGGAGACTCTTTCGATCGGGCAGCTCAGCAGTTTGTACCGGAATCTCCGACTCCGCTCTGATCGGACCGCGGTGGCCAAGAGCATCGGCCTGACGGCACCGGTACTGGAGTCCTGGATGGGTACGTATGTCCGCGTACGTAACGTCTGCGCGCACCACGGGCGGCTCTGGAACCTCGGTCTGGGTACCTACCCAGCGATCCCGGCCTCGTCCTCGATCTCGTGGCTGGAGAGTTCGAGCGCGCTGCCGGATCGTTCGAGGAAGCGTCTGTACCCGGTCCTGATATCGCTCCAGTCGGTGCTCAACGTGGTCTCCCCGCGAAGCAGCTGGGCGCGCAGGCTCCATCAGTTGCTCAGCGGGCGCCCACACATGAACCTCGCCGGGATGGGGGTCCCCGAGAACTGGGCAGACGATGACTTCTGGAGGCGGCACATATCCTGACCGCGGATCGGCCTTCGTGGAGGTGCGGCGAGCTCAGATCCCTGATCCCCGGCTCGTGAATCCGCGCACCACCGGGCTCCCGACCCTGGCCGCCGGACCCGGCACCTCGTAGACTGGGCCCGTCAGACCGGCCCGGCTCCACGGGCCACCCGCAGTGCATCTACCTCGGGTCCACGGTGTGGATCGTCCAAGGCGGCACCCACCGTCCGGAGCAATGATGAGCACTCAGCAGACATCCCTCGCACCGCAGCAGGGCAGCACCCTGTTCCGCGCCGCCGGCCCCGCCTACTTCCCCATCGCCTTCATCGCCCGCTTCCCCTTCGCGATGATGGTGGTCGGCACTCTCACCCTCGTCGTCTCGGCCCGTGAGTCGATCGCGCTGGGCGGGCTGAACTCGGCGGTCGTCGGCCTCGGCGCCGCCCTCATCGGTCCCCTGCTCGGCGCCGCCGCCGACCGGATCGGCCAGCGCCGGGTCATCCTCGTCTCCGGGATCGTGAACTCCCTGGCCCTGCTCGCGATGGCAGCGATCGCCTTCAGCTCGCTGCCCGACCTGGCCGTGCTCGCCGTCGGCTTCCTGATCGGCGCCTCCTCCCCGCAGATCGGCCCGTTCTCCCGCACTCGGCTGGTCCAGCTGATCCTCACGAAGCTGCCCCCTGCCCGTCGGTCGCACAGCCTCGACGGCACCATGGGCTACGAATCCGCGGCCGACGAGACCGCCTTCGTGTTCGGGCCCCTGGTGGTGGGCCTGCTGGCGACCACGCTGAACCCGGCCGCCCCCATGATCGGTGCCGCGGTGCTGACGCTGGTGTTCGTCACCGCCTTCGCCCTGCACCCCACCGCGCAGGTCGCCGTCCCGACCACCGAGGAGCCCGCCATCCAGGCCCCGGCCCGGGAGCTGCGCTCCCTCCGGGTGCTGGTGGTGGTCGCCGGCGCGCTCGGGGTCGGCCTCTTCTTCGGCACCGTGCTGACCTCGCTGACGGCCTTCCTCGCCGACTCCGCTCGCGGCGACTCCGCCGGGCTGGTCTACGGCGTGATGGGCATCGGCTCCACGATCCTCGCCCTCAGCATCACCCTGTTCCCGGGGCGGTTCCGGCTGTTCGCGCGCTGGCTGGTGTTCTCCTCCCTGATGCTCGCGGCCATGATCGGCTTCGGGCTGGCCGGCGGGCTCACCGGACTGATCTGGGCGATGGCGATCGCCGGCATCGGCATCGGGCCGACGATCGTGACCCTGTTCAGCCTGGCCGCGGAGCGCTCACCGCAGGGTCGCTCGGCGACCGTGATGACGATGCTGGGCTCGGCCACGATCGTCGGCCAGTCCGCCGCCTCGGCCCTGACCGGCGCGGTCGCCGAGAGCGCCGGTTCCCAGGTCGCGATGTGGCTGCCGGTCGGTGCGGCCGCGCTCGTGATGCTCGCCGCCGTGGTGAACGCACTCGCGTGCCGTAAGCCGGCCACCGCCGCTCCGGACGGGCACGAGCTCGGCGACGCGGAGGTCCGGGCGGAGGCGCGGGCGCTCACCGAGCTGCCCACCGAGCACCTCTGATATGTAGGCCCCGCCTCGGACGGCTCTGCAGGGAGCGGCTCTGCAGCGAGCGGCACCGCGGTGGAGGTCTCAGGGTCAGGGCCCGGGCCTACCGCCGCAGCACGTGGCGCAGTGTCTCCTCGAGGGTGCGGTGGGCCGGCTCGAAGCCGCTGGCCCGCAGGCGGGAATCGGAGACCTCCTGATCGGTGCGGATCAGCTCGTCCGCAGCGGCGCCGCCCAGCACCATCCGCGGGCCGAGCGGCGGCACCGGCAGCAGGGAGGGCCGGCGCAGCACCCTCCCGAGGGTGCGGGCGAACTCGCGGGCGTCCACCGGCTGCGGGCCGACCCCGTTGACCGGCCCGTGCAGCTCGGCGCTGAGAGCGGCATGGGCGAAGGTGCGCACGATGTCATCGAGCGAGATCCATGAGGTCATGGCGCCGGCATCGTTGAGCCGGCCGCCCACCCCGGCCAGGAACAGCGGCAGCTGGGGCAGCAGCGGCCCGCCGCCGTCCGTCAGCGCCATCCCGGTGCGCACCTGGGCGACCCGCACCCCGGCCTCGGCGGCGGCGTGGGTCGAGCCCTCCCAGTCACGGACCAGGTCGGCGAGGAAACCCTCCCCGCCGCCGTCCGCCTCGGTGAGCAGCTCACCCGGGCGGCGCGGGCCGTAGACGCCGATGGCGGAGGCCTGGACGAGAGCGGAGGGGCCCTCGCGCACGCCGGCGAGGGTGCGGGAGATCAGCGCGGTGCCGTTGACACGCGAGTCGCGGATCTCGCGTCGGGTCGTGGGGGTCCACCGGGTCGCGATCGAGCGACCGGCGAGGTTCACGACCACGTCCACGCCCTCGAGGTCGGCCGGATCCAGCTGACCGGCCTTCGGGTCCCAGGAGATCTCGCCCGGCCCCACCTGGTCCTCGCGGACCATCCGCCGCACCGTGTGCCCCCCGGTCTCGAGCAGCGCCGCGAGCTGGGTGCCGATCAGTCCCGAGGAGCCCGTGATCGCGATGGTGCGGCGCGGCAGGTGCGCCGAGCGGGCATGGAAGGCGAGGTCGTCGCGCAGCTGCCGCTCCCGGAAACCGAGCAGGCGGCGCACCTGCGACTCGACCAGCGGCGCCAGGCGCGCCAGTCCGCGCGGCAGCTCCAGCTCGATGCTGTCGTGGATCGCGGTGCCCGTGCCGTCGGCCTCGATGCTGTGCTCGTGGCGCCAGGTGCGGAAGGGGCCGCGCACCTGCTGGTCCACGAATCGGCCCGGCGAGTCGTGCTCGAGATGGCGCAGGGTCCAGTGCGGCCGCAGGGCGGTGGGCAGCATCGGCGGACCGAGGTGCGCGGTGACCAGACGGCCGGCCTGCATGCCGCCCTCGGCGGGGGCGTCCGCGGAGGCGAGACCCGGCGGGGTGAGCCGCACCAGGGCGCCGGGCCGGTCGTGCCAGCCCCGGACCGCCTCCGGCGCATGGGGAAGATGGGTCGTCGAGCGGATCCTCATGGGTCCCCCTGGAGGCCGGAGCTGAGTGGTCCCCCTACGCTACGCATCCCCCGTGTCGCTGACCAGGGCTCGCATCGGGCATGAAGCGACCCCTCGTGCACCTGCCAGAGCTCACCTGCCCTTGCTGCCGTCAGGCCCTGGGGGAGTTCAGCAAGATGACACCGCACGAGGGGTCGCGAACAAGTGTACCGGCTTCTCGGCCTCCTCCTCGAACTCGAGAAAGCGACTCTGCTCACGACACGCCAGCATCCACTGGAGACGGCCCGCCCCCATCGGTCCGACCTGGGACGTCGCGGCCCCCATGCTCCGATGTAGGTCACGAGACGGCAACGGGGGCCCGAAAGACCCCGCAGAGCCCGGCGTGTCCGGTATGTTCCATCCAGCACCCGAAGGTGACGCCGCTCACCCTTGCGCGCGATATCCCCTGCGCGCGACTCCCTGGGTGTCGTCGCTTCCCCTACCCCCAGGAGCACACATGTTCGCCGAAATGATCGATGGCGCCAACAATCTGATCTGGTCCATCCCGCTCATCGGTGGCCTGCTCATCGTCGGCCTGTACTTCACCATCCGCACCGGGCTGCTCCAGCTCCGCAACCTCCCCGACATGCTCGATCAGCTGAAGAAGGGCGAGGTCTCCCCGGACGGCACCTCCTCCTTCCAGTCGCTGATGATGTCGCTGGCCGGACGCGTCGGGATGGGCAACATCGGCGGCGTCGCCACCGCGATCGCGTTCGGCGGCCCCGGCGCCGTGTTCTGGATGTGGGTCTCCGGCTTCCTCGGCGCCTCCACCTCGTTCATCGAGTGCACCCTGGGACAGATCTACAAGGAGAAGGACCCGGACACCGGCGAGTACCGCGGCGGCCCGGCCTTCTACTTCGAGAGGGCCTACAAGCACAAGGCCCCCCGCCTGTCGCTGTTCTACGCGATCCTCTTCTCGATCGTCACCATCGTCGCGATGAGCTTCTTCCTGCCCGGTGTGCAGGCCAACGGCATGGCCTCCGCGATCGACAACGCCTGGGGCATCCCCACCTGGGTCACCGCCATCGGCCTGGTGATCCTGCTGGGCTTCATCGTCATCGGCGGCGTCAAGCGCATCGCCCACTTCGCCATGATCGCGGTCCCGGTGATGGCGATCGCCTACATCATCGTCGCGATCATCGTCTTCTTCATGAACTTCGAGGCGATCCCGCGCGTGTTCGGGCTGATCTTCGCCAGCGCCTTCGGCGTCCAGCCGATCTTCGGCGCGATCATCGGTCTGGCCGTCAAGTGGGGCGTCCAGCGCGGCATCTACTCCAATGAGGCCGGTCAGGGCACCGGACCGCACGCGGCCGCGGCCGCCGAGGTCTCCCACCCGGCCAAGCAGGGCTTCGCCCAGTCGTTCTCCGTCTATGTCGACACCCTGCTGGTGTGCAGCGCCACCGCGTTCATCATCATCTCCACCGGCATGTTCAACACGTACTCCGGGGACTACCCGGGTGCGGACGCCGCCACCGAGGCCGATACCGTCGGCCGCGGCATCGGTGACCTCAGCCTGCAGGTCGAGCCCGGACCGGGATACGTCCAGCAGGGCCTGGACGCGGCATTCCCCGGATGGGGCCCGACGTTCATCGCCATCACGCTCGCGTTCTTCGTGTTCACCACGATCGTGGCGTACTACTACATGGCCGAGGTCAACCTGACCTACCTCACCCGCAAGATGAAGAATCGTCTGCTGGCGCGGGCGATGCAGCGCTTCCTGCAGGCACTGGTGCTGGTCTCCGTGGCCTACGGTGCGGTGACCTCCGCGGGCGCCGCCTGGGGCCTCGGTGACATCGGCGTGGGCTCGATGGCCTGGCTGAACGTGATCGGCATCCTGGTCCTGCAGGTACCTGCCCTGAAGGCGCTGAAGGACTACCGCCAGCAGAAGAAGGCCGGCCTGGACCCGCAGTTCGATCCGCGCAAGCTCGGGATCGAGAACGCGGAGTTCTGGGAGCTGCGCGCCGACGGTCGCACGCTCCAGGGCCGCAGCGGCGGTGCGCTGGAGGACGAGGGCGTCTCCAGGTGACCTGATCCTCAGATCCGCGGTGGCCGGCTGCCCACACCCGTCGGCTGCCCACCGTGGTCGACTACTGGCACCCGTCGGCTGCCCACCGTGGTCGACTACCCGCACCCGTCGGCTGCCCTCCGTGGTCGACTACTGGCGTCAGAGCGATGCGTATGCCCATATGGCCGTACAGAACGCTCTGACGCCAGTAGGCGACCGCCGTCCGGGGCTGCCGGCCGCCGTCCGGGGCTGTGCCGGGCTCAGGCCAGGCGCTGCGCCGGGGAGAGGGTCTTGGCGGGGTCCGTCTCGGGGATCTCGCCGAGGACCTCGTCGAGGCGGGCCTTGACCTCGGCCTCGAGCGTCACGCCGGCGGCCTTGACGTTCTCGGTGACCTGCTCGGGGCGGGAGGCGCCGATGATCGCGCCGGCCACGTTGTCGTTGCTGAGCACCCAGGCCACGGCGAGCTGCGCCGGGGTGAGGTCCAGCTCCTCGGCGATCGGGGCCAGGCCCTGCACGGCGGTGAGCACCTCGTCGTTCAGGAAGCGCTTGATCATGTCCGCGCCGCCCTTCTCGTCGCGGGCGCGGGAGCCCTCGGGCGCCTCAGCGCCGGGCTTGTACTTGCCGGTGAGGATTCCCTGGGCCACCGGCGACCACACGATCTGGGAGATGCCCAGCTCGCGGGAGGTGGGGACCACGCGCTCCTCGATCACGCGCCACAGCATCGAGTACTGGGGCTGGTTGGAGATCAGCTGGATGCCGTGCTCGCGGGCCAGCTGGTGGCCGGCGCGCAGCTGGTCGGCGTTCCATTCGGAGACCCCGATGTACAGCGCCTTGCCGGAGTGGACGACGTCGGCGAACGCCTGCATCGTCTCCTCGAGCGGGGTCGCGTAGTCGTAGCGGTGGGCCTGGTAGAGGTCGACGTAGTCGGTCTGCAGGCGCGTCAGCGAGGCGTCGATCGACTCGCGGATGTGCTTGCGGGACAGGCCGGTGTCGTTGTGCCCCTTGGGACCGGTGGGGAAGTAGACCTTGGTGAAGATCTCGAGCGACTCACGACGCTCGCCCTTCAGCGCCTCGCCGAGGACGACCTCGGCGGCGGTGTTGGCATAGGTGTCGGCGGTGTCGAAGGTCGAGATGCCGGCATCGAGGGCGGCGCGCACGCAGGCGCGGGCGCGGTCGTCCTCGACCTGGGAGGCATGGGTGAGCCAGTTGCCGTAGATGATCTCGCTGATCTTGAGGCCGGAGCGGCCGAGGTGACGATGTTCCATCCGTTCACCCTAGGACCGGCCCGCCGTGCGCGTCAGCGGGTGAGGCGTATGCTGGTGACGTGCGTCACTGCCACATCGTCGTCGGCCGTCGCCCACGGTCGGCGGTCCTCCTGGAAGGAGTCGGAGATGAGCACGTCCTCCACCGCCCGGGCCCCGGGCCGCACCGGTCCCGGCCCTCAGCCCGGCCGGCCCCCGGCCCCTGGCCTGCCGGAGCCCACCGCGGGTGATGACATCCTCGAGATGGAGCCGACGGTCGAGGGTGAGGACTTCTCCCGCGTCGCCTTCACCGGTGCCGCACTCACGCAGATCCAGCGCCTCATCGACCGCAACGGACCGCTGATGTTCCACCAGTCCGGCGGCTGCTGCGACGGCTCCTCCCCCATGTGCTTCCCCGAGGGGGACTTCCTCACCGGCGATGCGGACGTGAAGATGGGCCATGTCCAGGTGCCGCTGCCGGACGGCGGCACCTCACCGCTGGACTTCTGGATGAGCCGCGAGCAGTTCGCCTACTGGCGCCACACGCACCTCACGATCGACCTGGTCGACGGGCGCGGCGGCGGGTTCAGCCTCGAATCGACCGACGGGAAGCGATTCCTGACCCGCTCGCGGATGCTCACGGACTGAGCGTCCCGCCGCCCGACGAAGGGACCGCCATGACCGCCCGCCCCGCACTGCCCCCGGAACCACCCGGCCTGCCGCCGGAGGCGACGCTGCCACCCCCGAGCGAGCCGCCGATGACCCCACCGGGGCGGCCCCCCACGGATCCGCCCACCGACCCACCGGGCCACCCTCCCGACGCACCACCCACCGGCCCGCCGATGCCGATCCCGGGACGGCCGCCCGAGCCGTCGCCCGAGCCCGCGCCGGACCCGCCGACACAGCCCGAGCAGCCCACGCCGCCGGAGCCCCCGCCGGACGCCCCGCCCTCGACACCCTTCTGAGCGGCCTCCCGCCCCGCCCCGACGACCGATCGGACGGTCCGCCTTTACAGATCCGGAGGGTCGGACCAGGGTGGGCGGATGGCTGGATACACGACGACCAACCCGACCACGGGACGGACCGACAAGGAATTCACCACCCTCGGCAGCACGGAGATGGAGCGCGTGCTCGCTCAGTCCCATGCCGAGTTCGACCGGTGGCGCGCCACCGCGGCGCAGGAGCGCGCCGCGATCCTGGAACGGGTCGCCGACGCCTACAAGAACCGCTCCCGGGAGCTGGCAGAGCTGATCGCCGTCGAGATGGGCAAGCCGCTGGCGCAGGCCCTCGGCGAGGTGAAGCTGGCCGGGTCGATCTACCGCTGGTACGCCACCCACGGACCGGAGCTGCTGCAGCCCGAACAGCTGGATCCGCAGGGTGCGCAGGAGTCGCTGGTGCAGACCGAGCCGATCGGCCCGCTGGTCGGAGTGATGCCCTGGAACTACCCGTACTACCAGGTGGCGCGCTTCGTCGCCCCGAACCTGATGGCAGGCAACACGATCATCCTCAAGCACGCGGAGATCTGCGCCGGCTCCTCGGAGGTCATGGCGGAGATCCTGCACGAGGCGGGGGTCCCACAGGGTGCCTACGCCAACGTCTTCGCCTCCCACGAGCAGATCGCCGACATGATCGCCGATCCCCGGGTGCGCGGGGTGTCCCTCACCGGCAGCGAGAGGGCCGGGGCAGCGGTCGCGGAGAATGCCGGCAAGCACCTGAAGAAGTCGGTGCTGGAGCTCGGCGGGTCCGATCCGCTGATCGTGCTCGACGATGCGGACCTCGAGCAGGTCGCTCGGACCGTCGCCACCGCGCGGCTGTCGAACGCGGGGCAGGCCTGCAACTCACCGAAGCGGATCTTCGTGCCTGCGGCGAGCCTCGAGGCGTTCGTCGCGACCGTCGTCGCGGCCTTCGAGGACGCGACTATCGGAGATCCGCTGGACGAGAGCGTCGACGTCGGCCCCCTCTCGTCGGTCGGTGCCCGGGACACGGTCGTCGAGCAGGTCTCGACCGCTGTGCGCCAGGGCGCGACGCTCCATACGGGCGGACAGCCCCTCGAGCGCGACGGCGCCTTCATGCAGCCCGCGGTGCTCACCGGCGTCACGCCGGAGATGGACGCCTACACGGAGGAGATCTTCGGGCCGGTCGCCGTGATCCACGGGGTCGCCTCGGAGGAGGAGGCCGTCGAGCTCGCCAACGACGTCCCGTTCGGTCTGAGCGGCTCCGTCTGGGGCACCGATCTCGAGCGCGCGAAGGACGTCGCCGACCGTCTCGACGTCGGGATGGCCTACGTCAACGAGCACGGGACGACGCGGGCCGGCCTGCCCTTCGGCGGCGTGAAGCGCTCCGGTTTCGGGCGGGAGCTGGGCCGCTGGGGCATGGGCGAATTCGTCAACACCCGGCTGCGCCGCACGTCGGCCAGCTGATGCCCGGCAGCGTTGCCCGGGGCCGGGCGGCAGCCGGCCCGTCACCTCTCAGGGGGCGATGAAGCTCCGCGTCACCAGGCGGCTCACGCCGGGCAGGCCCACCACACGCCGGGCGATCTGCTGCCCGCGCAGCTGCGCGGGACTGGACGGGGTGAAGAAGGCGGCGCTGCGCCGACCGGAGCGCTGCACCTTCTCCGCCGTCGGCCGCCAGCGGCGCTCGTACTCGGCGAGTCCCGCCTGGACATACGGTCCGGTCGCGCGCAGGCTCCTGGCCAGCGCTTCGGCGCCGGCGATCGCGACCGAGGTGCCCTGCCCGGCCAGCAGCGAGGGAGCGTGGGCGGCGTCGCCGGCCAGCACGATGCGGCCACGGCTCCATCGCGGCGCGATCGCCTGGGCGACCAGGTCGTCGTAGAAGCTCTCCGGGGCGTGGACGAGGGCCCGATCCACCTGCGGATGCAGCCCGGCGAACTCCCGCTGCAGCCGCTCCCGGTCGGGGGTGGGCCGCTTGGTGCCCGCGGCCCGCACCCGCTCGGCGAGCATCACGCCGACCCGGGAGTCGTCGGCCGCGTACGCCCAGCCCACACGGCCGACGGTGTCGGTCATCAGCATCCGCTCCCCCAGCTCGGCGGCGAGCTCCGGATCGTCGTACAGGTAGCTCGCCACCCGGTAGCCCATCGGCACGATCGGGCCGTGCCCCGGGGCGACCAGCTCCCGCGCCACGGAGCGCACCCCGTCGCAGGCGACGATCAGGTCGGTCTCGAGCGTGTTGCCGTCGGCGAGGTCGACCGCGGCGCGGCCGGACGCGCCGGCGTCCTCGAGCGCAGGGTCACGGACCGCCGTCACCCGTGCCGAGCAGCGCAGCTCCACCGACTGAGGCAGCACCGCCAGCAGCCCCAGCTCCACCTCGGGACGCAGGATCGAGAAGTAGCGGCCGCCCGCGGCCGCGACCAGCGGGCCCACGTCGATGCGTCCGGATTCCTTCCCGTCGGGGGTCCCGTAGCGCACCCCGTCGAAGGCATGCCCCCGCGAGCGGAGCTCCTCGATGATGCCCATCCGCTCGGCGGCGAGGAAGCCGGGGCCGAAGAAGTCGATCATGAAGCCACCGCCGCGGGGGCCCGGTGAGGACTCCAGCACGGTGACGGCGTGGTCGGGGGCGAGCTCGTGGGCGAGGGCGAGGCCGGCGATGCCGCCGCCGATGATCGTGACGTCCATGCCCCCGACGCTACCGGGCAGGCGCGGCGCTGCCCATGGGGGATCCCCGAGAACCTCGCCCGCAGCGCGCTTGCTACGCCTCGGTCGCCGTGCTCTCCTCGGCCACGGCCGCGATCTCGCCGGTGACGGTCAGCGATCTCTCGAGCACCGCCTCGTCCTCATCGGGGTCGGTGCCCGCGGCGAACTGCGACCAGTACAGGCGGTGGTAGGCGCCCTCGGCCTCGAGCAGCTGGTCGTGGGAGCCCTGCTCGACGATGTCGCCGTGCTCCATCACCAGGATCACGTCCGCATCGCGGATGGTGGAGAGGCGGTGGGCGATGACGAAGCTGGTGCGGTCGGTGCGCAGCGCGGCCATCGCCTCCTGCACCAGCACCTCGGTGCGGGTGTCCACGGAGGAGGTGGCCTCGTCGAGGATCAGCAGCGCCGGGTCGGCGAGGAAGGCGCGGGCGATGGTGATCAGCTGCCGCTCGCCGGCGGAGACGTTCGCGCCCTCGTCCTCGATGACGGTGTCGTAGCCCTCGGGCAGGGTGTGCACGAAGCGGTCCACGAAGGTGGCGGTCGCGGCGGCGACCACCTCGTCGTCGCTCGCATCGAGCCGGCCGTAGCGGATGTTCTCCCGGATGGTGCCGCCGAACAGCACCGCGTCCTGCAGCACCATGCCCACGCACGAACGCACCGCCCCGCGGTCCAGCGCACGGATGTCCACGCCGTCCAGGCGGATCTGCCCGGCGTCGATCTCGTAGAACCGCATGATGAGGTTGACCAGAGTGGTCTTGCCGGCGCCGGTGGGGCCCACGATGGCGATGGTCTGCCCCGGCTCTGCGGTCAGCGACAGGTCGGTGATCAGCGGCTTCTCCGGGGTGTAGGAGAAGGCGACATGGTCGAACTCGATCCGGCCGCGGGTGGGGCCGGTGAGCTCGGCGCGCTCGATCCGGCGTGCGCCCTCGGCGCCCGCGGTGATCTCGCCATCGGCCTGTTGCTCCTCGGCATCCAGCAGCTCGAAGATCCGCTCCGCCGAGGCCACGCCGGAGATGAGCATGTTCGCCATCCCGGCCACCTCTCCCAGCGGTGCGTTGAACTCGCGGGAGTACTGGATGAAGGCGGTGACCTGGCCCAGCGACATCTGTCCGCTCGCGATCCGCAGACCGCCGACCACGGCGATGCCGACGTAGCCCAGATAGGTCACCCACTGCATGATCGGCATGATCATGCCGGAGTAGAACTGGGCCTTGAACGAGGCCTCCCACAGCTCCTCGTTGCGCTCATCGAACTGCTCGCGCATCGCGTCCTGACGGTCGAAGACGGTGACCAGGTCGTGGCCGGTGAAGGACTCCTCGACGTGCCCGTTCAGCCGCCCGGTGTGCCGCCACTGCGCGGTGAACAGCTTCTGGGACCTCGAGCCGATCAGGCCGATGGCGACGGCGGAGATCGGCAGCGCGATCAGGGCGATCAGGGCCAGCTGCCAGGACAGCCAGAACATCATCACGGTGATGCCCACGAGGGTCAGCACCGCGTAGACCAGCGAGGCGAAGGCCTGCTGGAGGGCGGTCTGGACGTTGTCGACGTCGTTGGTGGTGCGGGAGAGCAGGTCACCGCGCTGGCGGGTGTCGAAATAGCTCAGCGGCAGCCGGTTGACCTTCGCCTCGATCTTCTCGCGCAGCACGTAGACGATGCGCATGACCACGTCGTTCAGCAGCCGGCCCTGCAGCCAGTCGAACAGCGCCGCGATCACGTACATGCCCAGCACCATCAGCAGCAGGCGGCCGAGCGCGTCGAAGGCGATCCCCTCCCCGCTGAGGAAGCCGTCGAAGATGACGTCCATCGCGTCGCCGAGGATCAGCGGCGCCCACACCGAGAGCACGGTGGAGACCAGCCCGAAGGCGAGCACGATGGCCAGGCCCAGCTTGTGGTCGCCGAAGGTGCTCGCCAGGCGCAGCGCCGAGGGCCAGAAGGCCTTGGCCTTCCGCGGCGCGGACTCGCCCCATTCGTTGCTCATCGAGTCCTGCATCTCCAGGATCTCGGCCTCGGTCAGCTCGGCCGCGGGACCGCCGGCCTTGCCGGTGGTCGGGCCGGCGGCCTTCGCGGTCGCCTCCTGCGAGCGGCCGCTCTTCTTCCGCGCGCTCATACGGCCTCCTCCACGGTGATCTGGGAGTCGACGATCTCCCGGTAGGTCTGCGAGCGCTCCAGCAGCTGCTCGTGGGTGCCGCGGCCCACGATCCTCCCCTCCTCGAGCACCAGGATCTGATCGGCGCCGGTGATGGTGGAGATGCGCTGGGCGACGATGATCGTGGTCGCGCCGTGGGTGTGGCGGTCCAGGCCCTCGCGGACCAGCGCATCGGTGGTGACGTCCAGCGCGGAGAAGGAGTCGTCGAAGACGTACACCCGCGGCGCGGCGACCAGGGTGCGGGCGATGCACAGGCGCTGGCGCTGCCCGCCGGAGACGTTGGTGCCGCCCTGGGAGACGGTCGACTCGAGCCCGATCGCCGCCGCCTCCCCCTCACCGGTGGTGCGGTCGGCGACGAACTCGGTGCCCTGGGCGACGTCCAGCGCGTGCCACAGCCGCTCGTCGTCGGCCGCCGGGTCGCCGAAGCGGAGGTTGTGGGCGATGGTGCCGGAGAACAGGTAGGGCTTCTGCGGCACCAGGCCGACGGTCTCCGAGATGGTGGCGCGGGCGAGGTCGGTGACCGGGACGCCGTCGAGCAGCACCTGGCCGCTGCTCGCGTCGTGCAGGCGCGGGATGAGGCTGACCAGGGTGGTCTTGCCGGCGCCGGTGGAGCCGATGATGGCGGTGGTCCTGCCGGCCTCGGCGGTGAAGGTGACGCCGTCGAGCACCGGGGCCTCGGCGCCGGGGTAGGCGAAGGTGACATCGCGGAACTCGATCTCCGCACCGCCGCCGGCCGCTCCGAGGACGACCGGCTGCGCGGGTTCGGCGAGGGTGGGGACGGTCTCGAGGACCTCCTGGATGCGGCGGGCGCTGATGATCGCGCGCGGGAACATCATCATCATGAAGGTGCCCATCATGACCGCCATCAGGATCAGCAGCAGGTACTGCATGAACGCGGTCAGCGCGCCCACCTGCATCAGTCCGGCGTCGACCCGGTGGCCGCCGAACCAGAGCACGGCGGCGGTGGCCAGGTGCAGCACCACGGTGATGGCCGGGCCCATGATCACGAACAGCCGGCCGATCCGCACCGAGGTGTCGGTCAAGGTGGCGTTGGCGGTCTCGAAGCGGGCGGTCTCGTGCCGCTCGCGCACGAAGGCGCGCACCACGCGGATGCCCATGATCTGCTCGCGCATCACGGAGTTGATGGAGTCGATATTGTCCTGCATCCGCTGGAACAGCGGCATCAGCTTGGTGACCAGCAGACCCACGATGAGCATCAGCAGCGGCACCGCCACCCACACCAGCCAGGACAGCCCCGGGTCCTCCCGGATCGCCATGACGATCCCGCCGATGGACATGATCGGCACCATGACCATGAAGTTCAGCGTCATGAGCGCCAGCATCTGCACCTGCTGAACGTCATTGGTGGCGCGCGTGATCAGGGTGGGAGCGCCGTAGCGGCCCATCTCCTCGGTGGAGAAGCGGTCCACCCGGGTGAAGATCGCGCGGCGGATGTCCCGGCCCATCCCCATCGAGACCCGGGCACCGCACCAGACCGAGGCGATCGCGGTGACCACCTGCGCCATCGCGACGACCAGCATGACGCCGCCGACGCGCCAGATGTAGTCGGTGTCGCCCGTGGCCACGCCGTTGTCGATGATGTCGGCGTTGAGGCTGGGCAGGTAGAGGGTCGCGAGGATGGTCGCGAGCTGGAGCACGATCACGGCGGCCACGAGCGGCAGGTACGGCCGGACGTGGCGTCGGAGGAGGGTCCAGAGCATGAAGAGGGATCCTTGACGAGAAGAGCGGAGGCGCGAAGCCGTGCTGCGCGGCGAGGACTATGGAACGGCCGACTCCGACGCATTCTGCGACGGGTCCGACAGCCCATGGACAGGACCGACGATAGGTGCGGGGGCGGACAGCCCCTGTCCGCACAGAGAGCCGCGGTCAGACGTGACCGCGGCGGTCCATTGTTCCGGATCGCACGTCCCGCCGCACCCGACTTTCGGAGGTGGCCCCGGCGCTCCGAAGCACATTCGGCCACCGGGTCCTCCCACCGCGCGAGCAGTGACCATGGCGGGTCGGACACCCGTTTGATATCATTGATATCACCCAGAGGGAGGAGGTGCCCCATGGCTCAGCTGCTGGTCAGAGATCTCGATGACAACGTCCGCCAATGGCTCCGCGAACGCGGCGCGCGGAACGGCCGCTCGATGGAAGCCGAGGCCAGGGACGTGCTCACCCGGGCGCGTCGCACCGATGTCGAGGACCCGATCGGCAGGATTCTCACGTCGATGCAGGGGCGAGGGGTCAAGCCGGTTGACGTCCCCGACCAGAAGGACCACGACGCCGCCTCGTTCTCGTGACCGCGCGGGTCCCCTCGGCAGTCATCCTGGACACGAACGTGCTCTTCGAACTTGCCCGCCCGCGCCCGGAGCCGACGGTCGTCACCGCGCTGCAGCGGATCAGCGACCGCTCCTATATCTCAGTCATCTCCCTCGCCGAGCTGCGGCTCGGGGTGGAGTTCCTGGAGGAGGGTCGACGGCGCAGCGAGCTGCTCCATCACGTCCGTTCCGTACAGGACGCCTACCAGAGCCGAACACTCCCCCTCGCCGCGACCGTGGTGGAGAACTACGCCGTCAACGTGGCGCTCCTCCGACGCCGCGGCATCAGCATCTCCGTGAACGATGCGTACATCGCCGCGACCGCAGTCACCCACGACGCAGTGCTCTTCACCCGGAACCTCAGGGATTTCCAGGGGTACCCCGGCCTCGAGGCGATCAGCCCGTGGCCGTCTCCCCACCCTGACACCCCCGGGGCCTGAAGCGCTCGGGAGATGCCCGCACCCACCGTTCGACGAGGTCGTCCGGGATCGGTCCGGCCGGGGTGGAGGCGATGCCGGTCCTGGTCGCCTGCTGCCAGGGCGAGAAGGCCGGGTGCGGGGCCGTAGCGGTCGTGAGCACGGGATCCTCGCGCGACCGACGTACGGCGGTCTTCGGGCGGCCCCTCGTCCGGTGCCCCGCGTCCCTCAGGACATCGCGCGGCTGAACCGGTCCGCTTGCCGGATGGGGCCGGTGACCAGGATGGTGTCCCCCTCCTGCAGCACCGTGTCCTGGGTGGCGCTCTGCCAGGTGCCACCGACCGGTTTCACGGAGGTGACGGTGACGCCGTAGCGTCGGCGGATGCCGCTGTCACCGAGCCGGGTCCCGGCGTGCTCGGCGCCCAGCGCGGTCTTCACCATCGCGAAGTCGGTGTCGATCTCGATGAAGTCCTGCATGCTGCCCAGCACGAGGTGGGCGACCCGTCGGCCCATGTCCTTCTCCGGGTAGATCACGTGCGGGATGCCCAGCTGCTCGAGGATCAGTCCGTGGGGGTCGCTGACGGCCTTCGCCCAGATCTTCTGCACACCGAAGCGCAGCAGCAGCGAGGTGACCAGGATGCTGGACTGGATGTCGCTGCCGATCGCGATGACCACGCGCTCGAACTCGGGGATCGAGAGCTGGCGCATCACGTCCTCGTAGGTGGCGTCGGCGACGACCGCGTGGGTGATCCGGCCGTTGAGCGCCTGGACGGTGTCCTCGCGCACGTCGATGCCGAGCACCTCCGCGCCCTCGTCCATGAGCTCGAGGGCGAGGGACTGCCCGAAGCGGCCCAGGCCGATGACCGCGACCGATCTGTCGGAGGTCGGGCCGGCGGAGAGACCTGTGCGGAAGAGTCTGTGCTTAGCCAATGATCGGCCTTTCCTTGGGGAGGTCGTAGAGGAGCGTGCGGCGGCGCAGAGCCAGGCCGGTGGCGACCGTGATCGGGCCCAGCCGTCCGGTGAACATGAGCGCCACGATGATCAGCTGCGCGCCGACGGGGAGGCCCGCGGTCATCCCGGTGGACAGGCCCACGGTCGCGAAGGCCGAGACCACCTCGAACAGGACCTGGTCGAGGGAGAAGTCGGTCATGAGCATGATCGCGATCGTGGAGACGGCGACGAGGCCGACGGCCATCACGATCACGGTGATCGCCTGACGGTGCACCGCCCGGGAGAGCCGCTTGCCGAAGACGGTGATGGCCCCGGCGCCGCGCAGCTCGCCGAGCATGAGGAAGAACAGCACGGCGAAAGTGGTGACCTTGATGCCGCCCGCAGTGCCGGCGGGGCCGCCGCCGATGAACATCAGCAGGTCCATGCCCAGCCAGGTGGCGGGATCCATCGCGCCGGTGTCGATGGTGTTGAAGCCCGCGGTGCGGGTCTGGGCGGACATCGCGAAGCCGTTGAGGATCCGCAGGTGAGGAGGCATCCCGCCGAGGGTCGCCGGATTGGTCCACTCGAGCGCGGTGATGTAGACGGTGCCGAGGACGAGCAGCAGCGGCGTCGCCGCGAGCACTATCCGGGTGTTCATGGTCCACAGACGCACGGTGCCCAGGTGCTTCCTCAGCTGCATGAGCACGGGGAACCCGAGCCCGCCGAGCACCGTCGCGCCGCTCGTGGTCAGAAGCACCACGGGGTCGTCCCGGAAGGACATGAGACTGTCGCTGTAGAGCGCGAAACCGGCGTTGTTGAACGAGGACACGGCGTGGAAGACACCGAGCCACAGCGCCCGCCCCCAGGTCTCGTCGTGGGTCAGGGCGAAGCGCAGCGTGAGGATCACCGCCGCGACCGCCTCGATGAGCAGCGAGATCCGCACCACGCTGATCACGAGGGTGCGTACGTCCTCGATGCCGAAGCTCTTGACCTCCGCGGCGGCGGTGAGCTTCGAGCGCAGGGACAGCTTGCGGACCACGGCGATCCCCACCACGGAGGCGAAGGTCATCACGCCGAGGCCGCCGAGCTGGATCAGCGCGAGGATCACGACCTGCCCGAAGGTGGTCCAGAAGACGGGGGTGTCGACCACGATCAGCCCGGTCACGCAGAGTGAGGACACCGCGGTGAACAGCGCCTCCATCACCTCGGCGCCGCCGGCGCCGGTGGAGGCGGCCGGGTGCATCAGCAGGAGCGTTCCCAGGACGGCGCTGAGGGCGAAGGCGAGGAAGACGGTCCGCGTGGGACGCGGTCGCCGATCGACGGTGCGAGGCTGGAGAAGCCCGAATGTGAGCACGCGCGGAATGCTACGCCCGCCACGGGCCGGCGAACGCCTCTGCTGATCAGACAGCGGCGGCAAGCCCCCTCCGGCACTGCGGTGCTCCGCTGGCCGGTGCCCCGCTCCGGCCGTTGTGCTGCCCCTCCGTGCGAGCGTCGTCGTGGCGGTGGATGTACGCCTCGACCTCGCCTGCGGGGGCGCTCAGCGTCATTCGGCCGTGAGCTCCGCAAGCAGCTCCTGCACCCGTCTGTCGATGTCGTCACGCACCAGGCGCATCCGCTCGGGCCCCTCGATGCCGCGCTCGGAAGGCTCGTCGGTGACCCAGGTGGTGATGGTGCCGGTCATGCCGGGGACGGGCTCGACCGCGGCCTCCTCCCCCAGCACTACGACCCGGTCCACGCGGGCCAGCAGCGCGGGATCGATCGGCTTCGTGACGCCGGCGGACATGTCCGCGCCGACCTCGGCGACCACTTCGGCCGAGAGGGTGTTGATCGCGGTGCCGGGCCTGGTCCCGGCGGAGTGCACCTCGACGGCGCCCGCGGCCCGAGCCTCCATGAGGGCGGCGGCCATCTGGGACTTGCCGCCGTTCTTCACGCACACGAACAGGACGGATGGGACGGAGGAGACGGAGTTCCGGATGCTCATGCGGTGACCTTCTGCTCGCGGCGAGCCGGGACGGTGGGGTCACCGGGGAACAGGCGCTTGGCCAGCCACAGCGAGACGTAGACCAGCCCCACCAGCACCGGCACTTCGATGAGGGGGCCGACGACGCCGGCGAGCGCCTGCCCGGAGGTGACGCCGAAGGTGCCGATCGCGACCGCGATGGCGAGCTCGAAATTGTTCCCGGAGGCGGTGAAGGCGACCGTGGTGGACTTCGCGTAGTTCAGGCCCACGGCGCGCGCCACGAACAGCGAGAGCAGGAACATCCCCACGAAGTAGGCCAGCAGCGGCAGGGCGATGCGGGCCACGTCCCAGGGGCTGGAGGTGATCGCCTCGCCCTGCAGGGCGAACAGCAGCACGATGGTGAACAGCAGTCCGTACATGGCGAACGGGCCGATGCGGGGCAGGAAGCGGTTCTCGTACCAGTCCCGCCCCTTGGCCCGCTCCCCGAACGTCCGGGTGAGGAAGCCGGCCAGCAGCGGTATCCCGAGGAACACCAGCACCGACAGCACGATCGCGCCGACGGAGAACTCTGCCGAGGTCACGGGCAGACCCAGCCAGGAGGGCAGCACCTGCAGGTAGAACCAGCCGAGCGCCCCGAAGGCGAGCACCTGGAAGACGGAGTTGAGAGCGACCAGCACGGCCGCGGCCTCCCGGTCGCCGCAGGCGAGATCGTTCCAGATGAACACCATCGCGATGCAGCGGGCGAGGCCCACGATGATCAGCCCGGTGCGATATTCGGGGAGGTCGGCGAGCAGCAGCCAGGCCAGGGTGAACATGAGCGCCGGTCCCAGGATCCAGTTCAGCACCAGGGACAGGACCATCAGCTTCCGATCGGCGGTGATGCGCCGGGTCTCGTCGTAGCGGACCTTCGCCAGGACCGGGTACATCATCACCAGCAGGCCGATCGCGATGGGGAGGGAGATGCCCGCGACGGACATGCTCTCGAGCGCCTGGTTCAACCCGGGCACGAGACGGCCCAATGCCAGGCCCAGGATCATGGCGGCGATGATCCAGACCGGCAGGAAGCGGTCCAGGAACGACATCTCCCCGGCGACACCGGTCGGTGCGCTGGGTGCGGTGGTCGTCGTCATGACGGGGTCTGCCTCTTCCTATAGACGGATATCGATGCGCACGCTAGCCTGCCGCATAGACGAACGTCAATGTAAGGTGTGCCGATGCCCTCCACCCCGTCCGTCCGCCCGGCGAGCCTCACGATCCGTGACGCGGCCGCCGGGTCCGACACCTCCGAGTGCAGCCCGCGGCCGGCCGCGGGCGCCTCGTCCTGCGCGCCGGAGGCGTCGACCGCACTCGACTGCTGCGCGCTCGGCGCCGGCCCGATCGACGCCGCGGAGGCGGAGCATCTGGCCCTGCGGCTGAAGGCGCTCTCGGACCCGACCCGGCTCCAGCTGCTCTCCCATGTGGCCGCGCAGGGCTGCGGGGACGTGTGCGCCTGCGATCTCACCGCGCCGCTCGGCATCTCGCAGCCCACGGTCAGCCACCACATGAAGAAGCTGGTCGAGGCCGGTCTGCTGACCCGCGAGCAGAAGGGGCGCTGGGCGCACTATTCAGTGGTCCCCTCGGCCTTCGCGGAGCTGCGAGCCTTCCTCGACCTGGGCTGAGACGGATCCCGCCGCGCGGCCGCGCCCGGTCAGCTCGTCCGCCGGTCAGCTCGTGGCGAGCGCCGCCACGATCGGCAGCACCATCGTCATCACCAGGGCGTTCAGCACCATGGCGGCGCTGGACCAGCCACCGGCCACGGTGGAGTCGGAGAGCACCCGGGAGGTGCCGATGCCGTGCGAGGTGAGGCCGACGGCGAAGCCGCGCGCCCGCTCGTCCCGCACCCGCGCCAGGGACAGCAGCGCGGGGCCGAACGCCGCGCCCAGCACCCCGGAGACCATGGTGAGCACGATCGCGAGCGGCACGGAGGCATGCAGCGCCTCGGCGATCGACAGCCCGACGGGCGAGGTCACCGAACGGGGCAGCGCGGCACGGAGCACGTCGTCCCCGACACCGAAGAGCTGCAGGACTCCCACGGTGATCGCGATGCTGAACACTCCCCCGGCGATCAGGGCGGCGGCCACCGCAGGCGCCGAGCCGGCCAGCGCCCGCCCGTTGCGCAGCAGCGGCAGGGCGAGGGCGACGGTGGCGGGGCCGAGGAGCATCGTCAGCAGGCCCACCTGCTCGAGGTAGACGCTGTACGGCAGACCCGTCAGCAGCAGGACCGCCGCGACGATCGCGGTGGTGACCAGCACCGGGGAGAGCACCCCGGGCCGGCCGAGACGGTGGTAGAGCCAGTACGCCACGAGGTAGGCGCTGAGCGTCAGGGCGAGGCCGAAGACGGGCAGGTGGATGAGGGTGCTCATGCAGGTGCCTCCCGGCCTCGTCGGCGGTCCTGGCGGCGCAGCAGAGCCTGCAGCACCATCCCGGAGACGATCAGCGGCATCAGGAAGGAGCCGCCGACGGCGAGCGCGAGCGGCAGCGCGTTCTCGGCGAGGGTCCGCAGCTCCAGGATGATCCCGACGCAGGGCGGGACGAACAGCAGCTGCAGGTGGGCCAGCAGGGGCGCGGCGGCCGGTTCCGCGGCGCGGACCACGACTCGCGTGGGTCGCAGGATCCCGAGCAGCACCAGCAGCACGACCCCGAGGACCACTCCGGGCACGGGCAGGCCCAGCAGGGCCGACGCGGCCAGGCCCACCAGCTGCGCGAGCAGCAGGACCACGAGGCCGAGCAGCACGGGGGGCAGGAGGGCGGCGCGTGACATCCCGGCCAGGGTAGCCCGAGGGGCCTCGTCGCCACCGCGTTGACCACGGCCGCCGACCCGGCCCACACTGCTTTCGTGACCTCGTCCCCCGCGCCCCGATCGTCCGCGCCGCTGAGCTTCCCGCTGTGCGGCGGTCGGGTGCTGCTGCGCCCCTTCGAGACGACAGACGTCCCAGCCGCCCATGCCGTTTACGGGGACGAGGAGGTCATGCGGTACGTGGGCGAGGGCGGAGCTGTCCCACCCGAGGAGACGGCGCGGATGATCGCGGGCTACCGCCGTCACCAGCGTGAGCATGGCTTCGCGTGCTGGGCCGTGGTGGACCGCAGCAGCGGAGAGCTGGTCGGTGATGCGGGGCTCGAGGTCACCGAGCGCGGCATCGAGCTCGGATACACCCTGGCACGCGTCGCCTGGGGACGGGGTCTGGCCACGGAGGCTGCACGGCGGTGCGTCGGAGCCGCCTTCGGTCCACTGGAGCTGCCGCGCCTGGTCGCACTGGTCGATGTCGAGAACCCCGCCTCGGCGCGGGTGCTGGAGAAGATCGGCTTCATCCGCCTGGGTCGCGACGTGGCTTTCGGTCGGCCACATCACGCCTTCGAGCTCACTCCCGATCACTTCGCCACGTCGCGCACTGATCCGTCCGCAACCTCCTGACCAGCACAGGAGCCGGGGTCGCCGGCATCGATGGGCCGATTGTGCGCTGAGCCGCACGAGCGGAGGATCACGCCGGACTTGCCGGGACGGGGTCGCCTCGCAGAGCGTGGAGGACCCCTCGACGGCCGCAGGACACGACCTGCGGACCGAGGAGTCGTCGTCCCCGGCGGCGGTCCGAGGCGTCCCTGCACCGCCCCATGCACCCCGGAGGTATCGGGTTGACCAGCCCCCTGCACACCACCCTCAGCCGGCGCACCGCACTGCGCGGCCTCGGCGTCATCGGCCTCGCTGCCGCCGTCGGCCAGTTCGCCACCTCGCAGGCCCACGCCGCCAGCGACCTGGTGGTCATCGACCAGAAGGGGACCGGGCGCTGGGGGCCGGAGAACTGCGGCCCCACGTCGGCCGTCATCGCCCTGGTCGCCGCGGGCCGGCGGGTCGAGCATTACGTCTCGGGAGCAGAAGGCTCTGCGAGGGGCGGGAACGCCCGCGCCGTCCAGGAGATGCGCGCCCGCTGCGGCCTGTCACCGTGGGGCGACCCGACGATCAAGACCGTCGACTACACGGGCGCCTATCTCGGTGACCTCGAGACGGGGATCCGCGATACGGACGGCACGGCCACGCGCGCGCTGTACGAGGAAGGGCTCGAGGCCGCCGCCCACGGGTCCGTCGTGATCCTGCACGTCCACCACGGGAGGCTGCTCGGGGAGGACGCGGACTACGGCCACTTCGTCGTCGCCCAGGGCGAGGACGCCGGCGGGAACATCCTGGTCTCGGACCCGGGGCGGGCCCAGCGGATCGGCATCACCGGGTACTCGCACGATCACCTGCTGCAGGCCCGGCAGGGTGACTCCACGATCGTCAGCTGACCGCCGCGGCCTCATCCGTCGCCAGCTCAGCCGGCCGGGGTCGTGATGGCGCCGTGGGACCAGCGCCCGCCCGTGCGAACGTATCCGGCGCGGACGTGATTGCGGTCCGCGCGGGCCTGCATGAACTCGATCCGCTCCGGCTGCAGGGCGTAGACCTGCCACTCGGGGTTCGGCTGTCCGTCCGCGGTGGGGCGGGCGAGCCAGTCGCGCTGGGAGATGTCCTCGCCGAGTGCGGTGACCGTGCCGTTGAGCTGCACCTGGCGTCCGCTCTCGCGCCAGAAGAAGGTCATGGCCGCCCGCGGGTCCTCCCGCAGCTGCTGAGCCTTGCGGGAGGTGTTCCGGGTGGAGACGTGGTACCCGGCCTCGTCGAGATCCTTGAGGATCAGGGTGCGGCCGACAGGGCTGCCATCGGCCAGGAGGGTCTGGAAGGTCATCGCATGCGGCTGTCGGGCCCCGCTCGCGATCGCCTCCTCGAGCCAGGCCAGGAACAGTTGGTTCGGATCGTCGGGGAGGGAGTCGAGGTCGAACTCCGCCATCTCCTCGGGGAAGGCGGGCAGGGTGCGCAGACGTGCGGCGAGGTCGCTCATGCGTCCATCCTGTGGCGTGGCGGCGACCACGTCCAGGGCGATGGGCTGTCGACCCGTCGCTCGCGACGGTCCGCCCGGTCGCAGCAGCCGAGGACGTCGAACACGGCCGCGGCTCAGCCCATGAAGATGCCGTTGCCCGGGCCCAGCGGCAGGTCGAAGACGAAGAAGACCGCGAGGATGACCGTCCACACGATCCAGAACGGCACCACGAAGGGCAGCATGCGCGCCATCAGGGTGCCGAAGCCGGCGCCCGGCTCGTACTTCCGCACCATGCCCAGCAGCACGATCATGTACGGGTTCATCGGGGTGATGATCTGGGTGGCGGAGTCGCCCACGCGGAACGCGGCCTGGGTGAAGGCGGGCTCGTAGCCGATCAGCGCGAACATCGGCACGAACACGGCACCCATGATCGCCCACATGCCGGAGCCGGAGATGATGAACAGGTTCAGGCAGCTGGCCAGCAGGATGAAGCCCAGAATGGCGGCGAAGCCGTCGAGCCCGGAGGCCTCGAGCGCCGCTGCACCGGTCACAGCGATCCACGTGCCGATCCCGGACCAGTTGAACAGGGCGATGAAGTTGCCCAGGATGAACGCGAGCACTACGAAGGGCAGCATCTCCTTGATCGCGTCGGACATCATCGCCACCGCGTCCCGGCTGTTGCGCAGGGTGCCCACCACTGCCCCGTAGGCGACGCCGACCACCGCGAAGTACGCCACCACGATGAACACGATCGAGCTCAGCAGCGGGGACTTGGGCAGGAAGCCGCCCTCGTCGTTGCGCCACGGCGAGTCGGGGATCAGGAACGCGCAGAGGAAGGCCGCGGTGAGCACGACGGCACTGATCACGGCGATCAGCAGGCCCTTGTTCTCTGCCGGGGAGAGCCTCGCGCGCATGTGCTCGGCGTCGGTGGAGTCGGCCTCCTCGCCGTCCACCGCGACCTCGTCACGGCTGATGCCCATGCGCACCAGGCGCGGTTCGACCAGCTTGTCGATGACGAAGCCCGCCACGAAGCCGAGGATGAGCGAGGAGACGATGTTGAAGAACCAGTTGGAGACCGGGTTGACCGGCGTGAACTCGAAGCCCGGCAGGGCACCCATCACCGAGGTGGTGATGCCCGCGAACAGGGCGTCCAGCGAGGTGGGGAAGATATTGGTGGAGTAGCCGGCGCCGGCGGCCGCGAAGCCGCCCAGCAGACCCGCCACGGGGTGGCGACCGGCCGCCTTGAACACCAGCGCGGCCAGCGGTGGGACCACCACGAACGCGGAGTCGGCCATGATCGAGGAGATCACGCCCACGAAGCCGACCACGTACGGCAGCGCCCACGCCGGGGAGGTGCCGAACAGCTTGCGGATCGCGGCGCCGAGCAGCCCGGAGTGCTGGGCGATGCCGATCGCGAGCAGGATCGGCAGCACGGTGACCAGCGGCGGGAAACCGACGTAGTTCTCGCCGAGATTGGTGGTCAGCCAGGTCATGCCCTCACCGGTGAACAGGCCCCTGATGACTGTGGGCTCGTCCGTGCCGGGCACTGTGACGGAGACGTCCGCCCAGGCCATCGCGGTGGAGACCACGCCGGTGATCGCGAAGAGGATCAGGAACAGCATGAACGGCTCGGGCAGCTTGTTGCCCGCCCATTCGACCTTGTTCAGGAGCCTGTCGGCCAGGCCGGTCTTCGTCTGCGGTGTGCTGGGGGCGCTCATGGGGGCTTCCCTCGGATCGGGGGATCAGGACAGGACGGCGGAGGGTTCAGTCGAAGAAGCGCGGGACGTCGATCGCGCCGCCCGCCGCCTCGAACTCCTCGGAGACCTCAGCGGCGAGCGCCGGGTCGTGCAGATGGTCCAGCACGGTGGCGGCGAGGCCGTAGGCCCCGTCGGCCGCGGCGGCGGAGGCATCCTCGGAGACCGCGCAGGCCGCGAACTCCCGGGTGTGGAGTGCGACCTCGGACGGGGCGATCCGGATCACCGGATGGATGCCCGGCACGCGATAGCTGACGTTGCCGAAGTCGGTGGACGCCGCGAGCGAGGGAGAGACCACCCCGTGCGGCAGCGGGTCCCGGCCGCGTCGGCGCTGCGCCTGGACCCAGCGCCCGGTGAGCGCCTCGTTGGTGCGCACCGGCAGCGACGGCGGATGCTCGTCCCAGCGCACGCTCACGCCGACCCCGGCCATCAGCGCGGCGCCGCGGGCCACGTCCTCCACCCGCTGCGAGAGGTCCCGGAGGGTCTCGGGGCGCTGGGAGCGCACGTACAGGTCGAGCCTCGCGTGGTCGGGGATGACGCTGGCCCGTTCGCCGCCCTCGCGGATCACGGCGTGGATGCGATCGGTGGGCGGGGTCTGCTGACGCATCAGGCCGACGCCCTGGTACATCAGGCTCGCGGCGTCCAGCGCGTTGCGGCCCATGTACGGCTGGGCGGAGGCGTGGGCGGTGTGCCCGTGGTACTCGACGGTGAGGGTCCGGCGCCCCAGCCAGGTCTGGTCGGCCAGGTCGAAACCGTAGGGATGGGCCATCACCACGGCGTCCAGCCCCTCGAAGGCCCCCTCGCGAGCCATGTACTCCTTGCCGGTGTGGCCCTCCTCGGCGGGGGTCCCGAGGAACACCACGCGCCCGGGCACGGCCGACGGGTCGGCCTCGGCGAGCGCCGCCAGGGCCAGGAAGGCGCCCAGCCCCATCACGGCGATGACGTTGTGGCCGCAGCCGTGGCCCACGCCGGGCAGCGCGTCGTACTCGGAGAGGATCGCGAGGGTGGGCACGTCCTCCTCCGCGCCCGCGCCGTCGGACTCTGCACCGGCGCCGCGGATCTCCGCGCGGACCGCGGTGTCCAGACCGTGCACTCCCACCTGCGCCTCGATGCCGTGGGCGGCGAGGCGGTCGGCGATGGCGCGGGCGGAGCGGTGCTCCTCGAAGGCGACCTCCGGGTGCGCGGCGAGATCGAGCATCAGGGCGTTCATCTCCTCGGCATCGGCCGCGACCTGCTGCTCGAGCCGGTCATGGAGCGCCTCGGCGGCGCCCGCGAAGGAAGAACCGGGGTGGGACGAGGCCCGCATCGCCAGTTCGCGCTCCTCATCGAGCTGCGCGAGATAGGCGGTGGACACCTCGGAATGCTGAGCGTCGAGAGACGCCGTCGACTCTGTGGACATGCGGGCCACGGTAGGGCACCGGCCGGCTCCCCGAGGACGATGACCACGAGATGTCTCGACGCTCGAGGCCCTGGCCTGCCACCGCACCTCTCCTCCCCCGGAGATCGCACCGTGAGCACAGCCTGCGTCGGCGCGGCCGGACCGGTACCATCCCTTCCACAGTGCTCTGCGGAGATCCCGCACCGGCACACCCTGTGCGGACCGCCCACCCCGCGGTTCCCGGTCGCCCCGGCGACTGTCATGGACGCCGTCCTCGCGGCGTCTCTTCCCCGGGCCGTCACCGTCGTCGGCCCCTCCTCGCGCCGTCCCCCGCGGTGCAGTTCCCCGGAGGCTCTCCATGAGTGCAACGTCCCCATCCGCCGGCACCACCGACCGTCGCGCAGATCGTGGCGCGTTCGCCGGCCGGACCACCTTCATCTTCGCGGCCATCGGTTCCGCCGTCGGACTCGGCAACATCTGGCGCTTCCCCGCGGTCGCCTACGAGAACGGTGGCGGCGCGTTCATCCTGCCGTACCTGATCGCCCTGCTGACCGCCGGCATCCCACTGCTGTTCCTCGACTACGCGATCGGCCATCGCTGGCGCGGCTCCGCCCCCGCCGCCTGGCGCCGCTTCCGCCGCTGGACCGAGTTCATCGGCTGGTGGCAGGTGCTCATCGCCCTGGTCATCGCCCTCTACTACGCGCTGATCCTGGCCTGGGCCACGAACTACACGATCTTCTCCGTCGACCAGCGCTGGGGTGATGACGCCGGAGCCTTCTTCGGCGAGTACACCCAGGCGCTCGGCGGGGCGGACGCCACCGTCGTCTTCGACTTCGTGCCGGCCGTGCTGATCTCGATGATCGTGGTGTGGCTCGCGGTGATCGTGGTGATGGCCCTCGGCGTGCAGCGAGGCATCGCCGCCGCCTCGGTCATCTTCATCCCGCTGCTGATCATCATGTTCATCATCCTGGTGGTGCGCTCGCTGTTCCTGCCCGGCGCGATCGATGGCCTGGACGCCTTCTTCACCCCGAACTGGGGCGCGCTGACGGACGCCAAGGTGTGGATCGCCGCCTACGGGCAGATCTTCTTCTCGCTGTCCGTGGCGTTCGGCATCATGCTCACCTACTCCTCGTACCTGAAGAAGAAGACCGACCTCACCGGCTCCGGCCTGGTGGTCGGCTTCGCGAACTCGGGCTTCGAGCTGCTCGCCGGCATCGGTGTGTTCTCGGCACTGGGCTTCATGGCCCAGGCCCAGGGCGTCGCCATCGACGAGGTGGTCACCGACGGGGTGGGCCTCGCGTTCATCGCCTTCCCGACCATCATCAGCGAGGCCCCGGCGGGCGCCATCATCGGGGTGCTGTTCTTCGGCTCGCTGGTGCTGGCCGGCTTCACCTCGATGATCTCGATCGTCGAGGTGGTCATCTCCGCCGTCCAGGACAAGTTCGGCATGGCGCGCATCCCCGCGACCCTGGCGGTCAGCATCCCGATGGCCGTGGTCTCCATCATCCTGTTCTCCACCACGATGGGGCTCCCGCTGCTGGATGTCATGGACAAGTGGGCCAACGAGTACGGGATCGTCGCCGCCGCGGCGGTGTCCACGATCGTCGTCTCCTACGTGGTGCGGGGCCTGCCCACCCTGCGCGACCACCTCAATCACCGGGGAACCTTCCCCATCGGGAAGATCTGGATGCTGTGCGTCGCGGTGATCGCACCGCTGGTGCTCGGCGTCTCCCTGGTCCTGAGCACCATCGACCTGGTCACCTCGGAAACCACCTACAGCGAGTACCCCGGTTGGTTCAACCTGGTGTTCGGCTGGCTGATGGCGATCGGCCTGGTGGTCGTCGCGATCGGGCTGTCACTGATCCCGTGGTCGCGCAGCTCGAACCTGTTCAAGGCGGACTCCGACGGCGACCCGATCGCCCCGGAGGCCGTGGCCGGCAAGGGCCTGGTCTCCACGCCCGAGGCGAAGTCCCCGCACGAGCTGCGTTCGGCGCCGTGACCGCGTGACGGGGTCGGCCGCGTCCTGCACGTCGGCCGGCCCCGTCCGACCCCCGGTTCCCGAAGCCCCGCTTCCGCACCGTTCCCGTTCCCCTCAGCCACCAGGAGCAGCAATGTCCATCTCCGCCATCATCATGATGATCGTTGCGATCGTGACCGTCTGGGGCGGCCTCACCGCCGCCATCATCAACCTCTCCCGCCACCCCGAGGCCGACGACTGAGCCACCGGCTCCGTCGACTACTGGCGCGTGGGAGCCTGCTCTGGCCATATACGCAGAGCGTGCGGCCACGCGCCAGTTCTCGTCGGAGCCCGCGCCGGTTCCGGACATGCGATACCCTTCCCGCATGCACCTGCACATCGACTATCCGCACGGCTCTGGGACGAGCCGCGCGATCGTGCGCGCGCCGATGCCATGAGGCAAGCGAGGTGACGTAGCACCGCTCGATCCAGAGCCCTAGGCGAGGACCACATGGTCCTCGCCTTTTCCGTATCCACGGCAGGGGCTGGTCCCGAGGTCCCTCGCCCTCCCGAGAGGATCCCCATGAGCACGCCGACCTCGATCCAGCCCACCGTTTCCCAACCCGCCACCCCCGTCCCACCAGGCTTCGCCGGAGCACCCGACGCCCCCGCCTCTCCCGAGCAGCTGCTAGCCACCCTCGAGCGCACCACCGACCAGATCCTCGGTCGCGAGGACCTGCTGATGAAACTGCGCGGACCCCGGCCGCTGCGCATCAAGTTCGGCGTGGACCTCACCGCCCCCGACCTCCACCTCGGCCACGCGGTGAACCTCTGGATGATGCGCGCCCTCCAGGACCACGGTCACACAGTGGTCTTCCTCCTCGGAGACACCACCAGCCGCATCGGGGACCCGACCGGCCGCAGCATCGCACGCCCCGTCCTCACCGAGCAGCAGCTCCGCGACAACGCCGACTCGTTCCTGCGGCAGGTCACCCGAGTGCTACGCTCCGATCCCAACCTGCTGGAGATCCGTCGGAACTCCGAGTGGTTCGACGAGATGGGGGTCGCGGGTCTGCTCGCGGAGCTGAGCCTGGTCACGCACGCCCACCTGGTCTCGCGGGACATGTTCCGCTCCCGGATCACCGCCAGCACCGAGATCGCGATACATGAGCTGATCTACCCGGTGCTGCAGGGCTTTGACAGCGTGGCCCTGGAATCTGACCTGACCATCGTGGGCAGCGACCAGCTGTTCAACGAGGCGATGGGTCGCGAGCTGCAGGTCAAGCACGGCCAGGTGCCGCAGACGATCATCACCAGCACCGTCACCCCGGGCCTGGATGGCGGGCCCAAGCAGTCCAAGTCGCTGGACAACTACGTCGGGCTGTGCGCGGCGCCGGAGGAGAAGCTCGGGAGGCTGATGACGCTCCGGGATGAGCTCGTGGGGCAGTGGGCGCTTGTCTACTCGGACCTGCCGCTCGAGCAGGTCGGGGAGCTGGACCGCCGTGCCCGGGCCGGCGGCGCCACGGCCCGGGACGCGAAGCTCGACCTCGCCGAAGCGATCGTCTGCCGGCACGATGGGGCGGAGGCTGCACGGCGCAGCCGCGAGGAGTTCCTGCGCGTCTTCTCGGCGCGGGAGCAACCACGGGAGATGATCTCGCTGGAGCTAGCAGGGATCGCCTCGGCCCTCGAGCTGGTCACCGCCGCCCGCCCCGAGCTCTCCCGCAACGACGCCCGGAGGCTCCTCGTCGGAGGTGGCGTCGAACTGGAGGGTCGGAGGCTCTCGGACCCTGAGGAGCTCGTCGACCTCGTGGAGGGGCAGGCACTGCGGGCAGGGAGGCGGAGGTGGTTCCGGATCACCCAGCGGACTTCCTGAGCCGCACCGAGTGTGACCTGTGCCGTCCCGGTTCGCACCACCCCGGAGCGTCCGGTACGCTGATGCCTGCTCTTACGAGCGCTGGAGGATTCGCCTAGCGGCCTATGGCGCACGCCTGGAACGCGTGTTGGGTTAACGCCCTCGGGGGTTCAAATCCCCCATCCTCCGCCCTGAGAATGGCCCCTGACCTGCGATGATGATCGCCTGTCAGGGGTCTTTCGCATTCGTTCCGGAGTGCTACCGCCGCGCTCCCCAGCACCTCGCCCTCTTGCCCCAGGACTCGTGACCGCATCGGGACCTCCCGCGCACTGAGGGCATCCACGCACGTCAGCGCGGTGCGGGGCCTCGGGCGTCGGCAGCCCGGGCGGCGATGCCCGCGGCGACCGGCGCGAACCGCCTCCATCGATGCGGCCTGCACGGATATCCTGCCCGCAGCAGCAGACTGACGAACGCGAGGGGGAGCTGATGTCGAGCTCAGGATGGGGCGGTCCTGGCACGGGACCGCAGGGCGAGTCGTGGCAGAACGGGGCCCCGCACGACGGCCAACCCGGCCACCCTCAGCAGAACGGCCACCCGCAGCAGAGCGGAGACCGGCGGCAGGACGGTCAGCCGCAGCACGGCGGAGGCCCCTCCCAGGGCGGGCCCGAGTGGGGCGGCTCGGCCGGACCGGGCTACGGTGCTCCACCGGCGCCCGGCTACGGCGCACCCGTCGCCCCCAGCCCCGGCAACCCACAGGGATCCTGGGGTCCCGGCAGCCCACAGGGCCCCGGCGGCCCGCAGGGTCCTGGCAGCCCACAGGGCCCTGGCGGCCCCGGATATCCGCAGGGCCCCAGCGGCCCGCAGGGGCCCGGCGGATTCGGTCAGCAGCCGCAGCCCAAACGTCCGTGGATCCTGATCGGTGTCGCACTGACCTGTGTGCTGGCACTGCTGCTGGTGGTCGGAGGCGGGATCACGTATCTCGTCCTCCGCCAGGGCGATGACACGCCGATCGCCACGGACGCCCCCACCGACAGCACCACGACCCCCACGGATCCGGAGTCCCCGAGCGAGGCGGAGACGTCCCCGCAGGAGGAGATCACGCCCACGGAGGAGGCCGACGGCTTCCAGGTGACCTCCCCGATCGATCCGCCGACCGGCACCGTCGACGAGCTGCGGGCGGTGCTGGAGGACAACCCCCTCACCCAGGGCTCGCTGCCCGCGCTGGCGGAGTGCGAGCTGCCTGCGACTCCGGTCGAGCCCAGCGTCGAGGAGCTCCAGACGGTGCTCGATGCCGCCTCGACCTGCTTGAACCGGATGTGGGCCACGGCGAGCTCGGACCGCGGCCTGCCGTGGGTGAGCCCGACGGTCGTGGTCTACACCCATCCCGACGTGCCGGCGGGCGCCGCCTGCGACACGTACTTCGAGGCGGACTTCCCCCGGATGTGCAACCTCGACTCGACGATCTACTGGCCCGTGGGCTACGGGACCGGCCTGGAACTCAGCGATCCGGCGAACGTCCCGGGCGCCTATCTGTGGGACCTCGCGTACGTCTTCACGAACCCGGTGGGCTGGAACAGCTCGGTGGCCTTCTACTACATGGCCATGCGCGAGCAGCTCGAGACCACCGACGAGGAGCGCTACATCGAGGCCTGGCGACGCGACAGCCTGCAGGACCAGTGCCTGGCCGCAGCGATGTCGATGCAGGTGCCCGCCGCATCGGAGCCGTCCGCGGAGCTGCGCGAGGCGCTGACCGACCCGGCCCGCTGGTCGGAGGGCGACCCTCCGAACACCATCCGATCCGAGATCAGAGTGGACTGGATCGAGCGAGGTTTCGAGTCCGGGGGCGACCTCTCCGCCTGCAACACCTGGACGGCGGACGTCGACCAGGTGACCTGAGCGCACCACCACGGGGACTTCCGGAGGACGGGTGGTGCCACCGCCCCGTTCACCCCATTTTTCTCCGGAATGACCGGAATGGTGGCTTTCGCGGAGATCTGGGCCTAGTGTGTTCCACATCACAGCAGTGAGGGGTCGGTGCAGCGACACCACCTCATCACGTCGCGTGCTCCAGCCCTGGAGGGCGTCATGGCCACCGACTCCACAAAACGCATCGACATCGTCTCCGTCGGGGACGCCTCGCCGCACGATGCGGCGCGGGTAGCACTCGGCCTGGGCGTCAGCGTGCCGGACATGGTCCGAGCGTTCTACCAGTCGCCGGCGACTCTGGTGGACGGGATCGACGAGCCCCTCGCCTGCGCCCTCTCCGACGTGCTGGCCTCCCTGGGCTGCGAGGTGCAGGTCGCGGAGCAGGACGCACCGGCCCCGCGCACCGGGCCTCTGCTCGACGTGGCGGTGCGGGTCACGGACGAGTCCCGCTTCGAGAGGATCGCCGCCGCCGCATCCACCTTCCTCGGCTGCGCCGACGACGAGGCCCGGCGCCTCCTGCTCGCCTCCCCTCCCGTCCTCGTGGGCCAGGTCAGCGCCGCCACCGTCGAGGCGCTGCAGCGCCGGCTCGGCGACGGAGCCGAGGTCATCACCTCGGATCCGAGCATCGCGCGCTACGACCTGCTGCTCGGCGACTGCCCCGCCCCCTCCCGCAGCCGCCTCCTCTCCGACCTCCGCGCCCAGGGGCACGACCCCGCCGCGTCCGGGCCATGGCTCCTGCGCGATCTGACCGGCACGGAGGCGCACGACATCTGGTCCACCCACCAGCGCATCCCCTCCCTCCGGATCACCAACCAGGACTTCTATCGCTTCGAGCTGGTCCTGGACGGCGGCCGCCCCGATGAGGACGGCCTCGCAGCGCTCCTCGCGACCGGGGTCCCGGCCGACGTCGTGCCCCAGCTCTTCGACTCGCTGCCGATCATCGTCGCCGACGAGCTGCCGGACACAGAGGTGAAGCGCCTGCTCTCATTGCTGACGGCCGCCGGGCTCGAGGCCCACGCGACGCTGGCGACGTTCCTGCACCTCGGGGTGCGCGTCACCGACTGGAGGTCCCCGACGCCGGCACGCGCCGCCCTCGTCGCGGCCGGCGTCGCCGACCCGCCGACGACGCCGCCGTTCACCGTCGGGCCCTGGCCCGATCTCACCGCCCGCCTGGTGCGCGGCATGCTCCAGCGCTCCGGCGCCGAGGCCGACCTCACCGACGCCGACCTCATCGATGCGGGCCGGTGAGGACGATGGCTGTCGCGTCACCCGACACCACCGCCCGGCACCTGGCGATCGCCGAGGCCGGCAAGGTCGCCGCGCTGGCCGGTGACCACGACACGGCGCTCCGCCACTACCGCGAAGCGCTCCGCATGGTGATGGCCGATCGCACTCCCGAGGTGTTCTTCCGCCACTACACCCAGTGCGTCCTGGAGTCGCTGGAGCGCAGCGGCTCCTTCCCCGAGGTGATCGAGTACTGCGAACGCGCCGACGCGCACTACTGCCGCTTCGAGCGCCTCACCGCCTTCCAGCAGCGCGACCACGCCGCGATGCTCGAGCGTCTCGGCTGCGTGCTGGTGAAGGCCGGACGGACCGACGACGCCCTGACCGCTCTGCACCGTGCTCTCGACATCGCCGGAGCCGACGCCCTGCCGCTGGGCCGGACGCTCACCGGCTGGCTGCGCCGGGGACTCCACGTCCAGACCCGACGGCTCACCGAGCTGCAGGACCGCCACCACTACTTCACGGTGCGACCCGACCTGGTGGATGCCGAGATCGCGACCGCGCTCCCGGCGTCCCTCCCCCACACCCGCTAGTCCCGACCCCCGGGCCGGCTCCCGAGAGGATGACCAATGCCCGACCTCCAGTCCATGACACCCGGACAGATCCTGGCCGATGCCAGCGTCGCCGACTTCATCACCGCCCTCGGCCTGGGGATCGCCGAGGCCCAGACCGCGCTCGATACGAATTCGGTGAACCAGCTCCCCGAGTTCGTCAGGCCCCTCGAGGCTCTCGGCGGCAAGTCGCTGCTGGACCTCGGCCTCTCGCCGGCGTTCTACCACTACCAGCACGCCGACCTCAGCTGCTCGCTCCAGCTGACCCTGAAGGTCGGAGAGAACCTCTCCGTCGGCGTCGGGCTCACCGGCTCCTTCGGATCCGACGGCACCAGCACCTCCTCCGAGGAGTCCGCGGAGTCCGAGACGGAATCCGGCACCTCCTCGTCGTCCAGCACGCGCCGCGCCGAGCTCGAGGTGAGGTCCTCCTCGACGGGCTCCCTCAGCGTCGGCGGGCGCAGCTTCCCGCTCACCGGGGACGACCCCCTCGCCCGCATCCGGGAACTGCAGGACGCCGTCACCTCCGACCCGGCGGCCGGCGTGCCCCGCCTCCTCTATGCCCCACCGCGCGACAGCTTCGAGATCAGCACCGACGCTCCGGAGGACGCGGTGGTGACCACGGATCGCACCGTCGCAGTCCTCGGCGGAGGCTTCGCCCGCGGCATGATCCGGATCGACACCGACGAGGACACCGCCTACCGTCTCCACGACACCCTCACCATCAGCACCACAGCTCAGGGGGATCTCGAGGCCTACGCCGCCCATGTCGCCGCCGAGATCGACGCCGACCCCGACTTCGAGGCCACCGCCTACGCCCCCGGCACCCCGATCGAGCGCGTGTTCTTCCCGACCAGCCGGCATCACCTCGCACAGTTCACCGCGGAGGGCGAGCCACGCAACGAAGGCCTCCGATCGACCCTCGAGGGGATCGCCCGGATGTGCCGGGACTCGGGTATCACCCTGCGGGTGACCGGGCACACCGACCGTCAGCGCTTCGCCGGACGGGACCAGGACACCTCCGACGACCTGAACGAGGCACTCGGCCTGCGCCGCGCGCAGGAGGTGGAGGACGCGCTGGTCGCCTACGGCGCCCCGGCCGACCGCATCGAGGTCGAGTCCGTCGGAGTGAGGGAGACCCCTCGAGGGGAGCCCCGTGATCGCGTGCGCTGGCGCTGCGTCGACATCGAGTTCGACCCGCCCTTCCACTGCGTCATCGTCAAGGCCACCTCGGCGACGGCGAGCCTCTCCGGCGTCACCCCGGACGACCTCACCGCTCCGATCAGCACCGGGAACGCATGGTTCCACCTGCTCGCGCCACGGGAGCTGTCACTGTCCGAAAGCTCCGTCACCATCGACGGCACCGAGTTCGCCTTCTCCGGCGCGCCAGGGGGCGGCGCCGCGTCCGGCACCGCGGGGGCCTTCGCCCACAACCTGGCCACGTCGATCACCGCGAACACAGCCGTGGACTTCACGGCCTCCGCGGACGCGAACGTGGTGACCGTCTACCGCAAGAGCTCACCGTTCACGCTCACGCTGTACACGGTCGAGGAGCGCGAGATGAGCATCTCCGGCACCGAGGGCGTCACCGTGACGCGCGAATTCACCCGGACCAGCTCCTCCTCGAGCGAGAGCACGGACTCCAGCAATTCGACGGTCGCCTTCGGCGCCACCGTCGACGTGCGCTACTCCCGCCAGTACGAGACCACCATCACGGGCAACTCCTCGATCACAGCACGCCTGGTGTCGATCCCGGCCCCGCCCCAGTTCCTGGAGGCCATCCAGGACTTCCTGAGCCAGGAGGGATGACATGCCCGAGACGGTCACCGTCACCACGCAGCTGCTGCAGGCGCCGCTGCCCACCATCGTGGAGCAGCTGGGCGTCTCCATCGCCAAGGCGCAGTTCGCGCTCGACAAGAACTCCATCGAGCTGGCCAAGGAGCTGGCCGCGACCGAGATCGAGGTGGGCGATGAGCAGTACAGCCTGCTCACCCTCGGCTTCGTGCCCAGCTTCTACGCCTTCACCGAGGCCACCGTCGAGGCGCGGCTGAGCTTCTCGATGACGGAGACCACCGAGTTCAGCATCGATGTGGGTGTGGATGCGGGGGTCAACGTCGGCGTCGCCATGGTGGCGGTGTCCGTGGACGTCGCCTACGCCCGCAAGTTCTCGGTCTCCTCCGAGGGACAGTCCTCGCTCGCCGCACGGCTGGTCTCCCTCCCCCCTCCCGACGGGCTGCTCGAACTCATGCGCAGCCACCGACCATCCACCTGAGTGAAGGGAACCTGCCATGTCCATCGGGCAAGAACTGCTCAACGTCCCCATGGGGGACATGATCCGGCAGATGGCGTTCGCCATCGCCGACGGGCAGGCGTCGCTGGACGCCTCCTCGATCGACACCGCCGAGATGATGGGCGGTCTGACCACCGTCTACGACGAGAACGGCGCCGTCACCTTCGACGACTCCCGGGTCTTCTTCGGCTACGAGTACATGACCCTCCCCGACGCGCTCTCCTATGCGGCGGTCGACGGCGCCCTCTCCGGCACGCTCGATCTCGAGGAGTCCGTCGATCTCACCGCATTCGTCGAGGACGCCATCTCTGCGCTCTACCCCGGCAGAGCGTTCGCCGACCTCACGGAGGAGGAACGACGGAGCAAGATCCGCGTCCCGGTGCGGCTGTCGATGATGGAGCTGGGCTTCGCGCCGACGTTCTACCAGTTCGTGGACACCATCATCGAAGTGAAGATCGCCATCAAGATCACCCGCACCCATGAGTACGGCTACGGCCGCAGCACGACCTCCGGTACCCGGGCCTCGCGCCGCGGACGCGACGGCTTCCTCGGACTGTTCGGCGACAGCACCAGCAAGTCATCGGTGACCACCTCCCAGGTCGACGCGTCCTACTCCTCGAAGTACTCGTACTCCGCCGAGGGCGCCTCGATCCTGCGCACGAAGATCGCGCCGGTGCCGACGCCGCCGATCCTCGAGGACCGGATCCGGTCCTTCATGGAGACCGAGGAGGAAGCCCGCCGCCTCGAGATCGAGGCGGAGCGCCGCCTGCTGCTCCCCGACACCGACCCCGACGCCTGAGCGAGGTGCACCATGTCCGTCTCCACAGAGATGACCAACACCCCCTTCCCCGAGATGGTGAGACTGCTCGGGACCGGTGTCGCCGAGGCCCAGTACGAGCTCGATCTGGTCTCGATGAAGATCGCGCGCATGATGGCCGGTTTCCAGCCCGATCCCGAGCCGGAGCCCGGGGAGCCCGCGCCGACCCTCCCCGCCACACCCGAGCGCACGCTGCTGGTGAAGCTGGGCGACGGCAAGGAGTACTCGCTGCTCGAGCTGGGCTTCGTGCCCACCTTCTACCAGTTCGTCGACACCCTGATCGAGCTGAAGCTCTCGATCTCGATGACCCGGGAGTCGAACGTCGAACGGAGCAGCAGCCAGGTCAACGCCAATGTCTCCGGCAGCCTCGGCTTCTTCAGCGCCTCGGCCTCGATGAGCGTCAGCTCCGTCTCGGCGAGCTACTCCTCGAAGTACCAGTACTCCGCGGAGGGCTCGTCGCTGATGCGCACCAAGCTGGTGCCGCTCCCGCCGCCGGAGCTCCTGCAGGAGCGGATCAGGGCGATGATCACCGACTCCGTCTCCGAGGCGTGACGCCATGCCTCGACGCAGCTGGCGGGACCTCGCCCCGGGCCCGAGGAGCCCGGGCGGGGCCGACGGCGCGGGATCGCCTCCGTCCGCCGCTCCGGCGGGCCCCGAGCTGCTCCGCCGCGCCGCCGCCGGGGACTCCCACCTGGCGTCCCTGCTGGCCGAGCGCGACCAGCTCGAGGCCCGGTTGTCCGGGCTGATCGGACCGGCCGGGCAGCCCGGCGCCGCACCGGACCCACGCTTCCCCGTCACCGGCCTGCGGGAGCGGCGGGCGGAGATCGCGTCCTGGGCTGCCGCCCGGGACGCCGTCCGCACGGGACGCTCACGAGCCGGGCGCGAGCGCACAGGGCTCGACGGCGCCCGCCCCGGAGCGGCAGCGCGTCCGCTGACCGAGGCGGGCGCGGGCCTGCGCTCGCAGCTGTTCGGACCGTTGCGCTCCGGCCTGGACCGCTACGACCAGGTGCGCAGCGCTCTGGAGCGTTCCGAGGAGTTCCTGGAGCGCCCACGGCAGCTCGCCGACGGTCTCGAGCAGCGCTGGCAGCGGACGGAGGAGCAGATCACCGCCCCGCTGGACCGCGACGGCCACTACGCCGCGGAGCGCGAACGGATCCTCGACGTGATCACCGGCGGCTCCGGTGACCTCACCGCGCGGGCCGAGGAGGCGCGTCGACGTGCCCTGGAGCGTCGCTCCGGGCAGGACCGCGAGGAGCGCCGCGCCGCACGACGCCACGAGAGACACCATGAGCAGCGGAGGGCCGAGCAGCGGGAGACCGACCGCCTCGATCGGCGCACGTCCGCAGGGAAGGGAGCCCGACCATGAGCGACGGCCGATTCATCGCCGACACCCTGGAGACCGTGATCGTGGGGATGGCCGACAGCCTCACGGAGGCGCACGAGCAGCTCAGCACCGTGCCCCCGCTGGACAGCTCCGGCCGGCCCAACCCTCAGTACCGGCTCCCCCATCTGGACTTCGAGATCGGCTTCCGGCTGGTCACCGAGACCACCCAGGACGGTCGGCGCGCGTTCCTGTACTTCCGGCCGGTATCCAGCTCGAGCAGCAGCAGCGAGGTGACCTCGAAGATCTCCGGTCGTTTCGTCGCGATCCCGCCGGGCGAGGGCATGCCGCTGCCGGTGCTGACCCTCACCGCCTCGGGCACCGGCAGCACCCGTCAGCTCCAGGTGCAGGCCTCCACCACGGCCGGCGAGCTGCTCGCCGGCGCCACCGTGCAGCTCAACATCGATGTCGCCGCCTCGCAGGCGCTCTCCGCCACTGCCGGGGTGACCGATGCGCGGCTCACGGACAGCACCTCCCTCACCGCGGCCGTGCTGACCACCGACCCGCAGGGACGGGCCTCGACCGAGGTCTCCTTCGGCGCTCAGCTGCGCACCGAGGCCGTGGTGCTGATCACCGCCGAGCTGGGCACCACCATCTCCCGCATCATCACAGGGAAGGCGATCTGATGCCGATCACCGCGGTAGGTCACATCGTCGACAGCGACGGCGAGCCGATCGTCGGTCGGAAGATCGTCCTGCAGGCCCTCGGCGAGCAGGGCTGGACCACTCTCCAGGAAATCCGCGACGGCACGGTCGACGTCGACCTTCCCGGCGTCGGTCCGGGACGCGGACGAGGCGCACCGGTGCCGCTGCGCCTGGTCGACACCTCGACGGACACCGAACTGGTCGTCTCCTCGGACCCCATGTGGACGGCCGGGGACGAGCAGCTCACCGCCGACTTCGGCACCCTCCGCCTCCGGGAGGAAGCCGTCCTGCGGCCCGGCGTCGTGAGCACGGGAGAGAGGGTCATCGGCACGCCGCGGGAGCGGATCGGGACCGACGACGTCCGCCCGATCCCGCACGGGATCCCCGAGCTCCGCGAGGAGCTCGAGATCAAGACCTCGGAGCTCAAGAACGTGCGCCTCGATCTCTCGACGGCGCTCACCCGGGTGGAGGAGCTGACCGCCACGCTGGGCACCTCCACCGAGATCGTGGACGTCATCGCCGGGCTCGGCACCCAGCTGAGCGCGACCAACGCCCAGCTGGCCACGCAGACCACTCCGTTCCGGCTCGCCGAGGTGAAGATCGACCTGCGCGGTCGGCTCGGCACCGACGGCTCGACGATCGTGATGGACGGGGCGAACGGCGGCTCCGGGATCAGCGCGGACCTCGTCGTCGACGCCCCGGCCTCGACGATCCCGACCCAGGGGGTGCCCAGCGTCCAGGGGCTCACCGCCTCGGCCGCCGTGCGTGTGCTGAGATCCGTCGGCTTCCATCTGGACAGCGCCACCCAACAGCTGCCCGAGGACCAGGGAGTTCCCGGGCAGGCGATCACCCAGCAGCCTGCCGCCGGCGCCGTCGCAGAGTTCGGCACCACTGTGCTGGTGGTCTTCGGAGTGAGGAATGAGAGCGATGAGTGAATTCGATCCGATCCATGACGTGGTCGCCGCCCCGCTGGGCGATGTGATCGCCTCCGTCGGCGCCGGGGTCGCTGCGGCGCAGCACTCCCTCGACGAGGGCTCCCTGGCCGCGGTGCTCGACCTCTACACGGAATCCGACGACGAGCGCCTCCAGCTGCTGCAGGCCATCGGCTACCGCCCCACCTTCTACGCACTGCCCGAGACCACCGGTGAGGTGAAGGTGTCGATGCGGCTGGGCAGCGGCGCCGCCGGCAGCGACGGCACCGCGGTGAAGCCCGCGCCCGTGACCCGCTCGAACACCTCCGTCGTGCCGGCCCGTCTCGGACTGAACCTGCTGCCGGCGACCCTGTACGCCACCCCGGTCGATGCGGGCTACGCGAACCGGTACGGCTACTCGGCGAACATCTCGGCGACCCTCACCTTCACGATCCGGCCGGTCCCGGCACCGCAGGGGGCCGACGAGCTCCGGGTGGTGCCGGAGGTCGTCGGCCGGACCGTCGCCGAGGCCCGCACCGCTCTTCAGGCGCTGGGTCTGGCCGCGAGGATCGTCGACGCCGACGGCGCGAGCGTCGCCGCCGCCGCCGACGATGCCGCGGTGCTGTCGCAGGAGCCGGGAGCGGCGAACGTGGCCAGCCTCGGCGACGAGGTGGCGCTCACCGTCCTGGCTCCCGTCGAGCCGACCCCGGACGCACCGACCCCGGAGTGAGCCGCGGACCCTCACCCGCTGCCCCCGTCTGCCGGAGCACTGCGGCGTAGCCTGGACAGATGACGACCGACCCCGCTCCGCAGACCCCGTCCCGCCCCCTGTACACCGCGCGGGTCCAGAACCTCGCCGGCACCGCGGGCCAGGTGCGAGTGCGCGACTCCTCCGCCGTGGAGCTCGGGCTCACGACTCGCAGGGCGGACGAAGCGGACGGTGCGGACGGTGCGGATGGTGCGGACGGTGCGATCGTCCTGCCGACCGGGGGACCCCGGCCCAGCGCGAGCGGCTTCAACCCCGAGCAGTTCCTGGCGATGGCCTGGAGCACCTGCCTGGGCGAGACGCTACGGGTGGTGCTCGCCGAACAGCACCTGGAGCACGAGAGCTCGGTGAGTGTCGAGGTGGAGCTGCACCGCGACCCGGCGGGCGGCATCCGCTTCGTCCCCCGCGCCCTGGTGCACATCGACTCCCTGGCCCCGGAGCGGGCCCGGGAGCTCGCCGCGGCGGCGCATGCACGCTGCCCCGTCTCCAAGCTGCTGGACGGGCAGGGCGCGGCCGACGTGGAGCTGGTGGTTGAACGCTGAACGTGATGCAGGACATATCCTCCTGACCAGCACGCTCGGTACGCTTGCCCGACGATGATCGAGCTGAGCCACGTCACCAGGAGTTTCCCTCAGGGGCGCTCCGCAGTGACGGCGCTGGAGGACATCACCCTGACCATCGGGGACCGCGAGATCTTCGGGATCGTGGGCGAATCCGGCGCCGGGAAGTCGACGCTGCTGCGACTGATCAACCACCTCGAGGCCCCCACCTCCGGGACCGTGCGAGTCGATGGCGAGGACCTCGGCGCCCTGTCCCCGCGCGCACTGCGCGTGCGCCGGCGCGACATCGGAATGGTGTTCCAGCAGTTCAACCTGCTGGGCAATGCGACCGTCCTCGACAACGTGGCCCGGCCCCTGCGCCTGCAGCACCGCCGCGAACCGGACACCGTGACCCGGATGCTCGAGTTCGTGAAGATGGCCGACCACCGCCACAAGCACCCCAGCCGCCTCTCCGGCGGGGAGAAGCAGCGGGTGGCGATCGCGCGGGCGCTGGTGACCCGGCCGAAGATCCTGCTGTGCGACGAGCCGACCTCATCCCTGGACTCCGGCACCACCGAGGAGGTGATGGGGATCCTGCGCGATGTGCGCGACCGCTTCGGCACCACGATCGTGCTGGTCAGCCACGAGCTGGAGGTCATCAAGTCCTCCTGTGACCGGGCCGCTGTGCTCTCCCGGGGCCGGTTGGCCGCCCTCACGGAGGTCTCGCCCCCACCGCCCCGCGAGCGCTTCGACTCCTATGCCGCGCGGGCCCGGGAGTTCCTGGCATGAACGCTCTGCTGGCCCGCCTGGCCGAGTATCGCGGCGAGATCCTGATCTCGATCCTCGAGACCGGGATCATGATGGTCAACTCCCTGCTGGCCGCGCTCCTCGTCGGCCTGCCGATCGGCACCCTGCTCTATCTCGCACGGCCCGGCGGGCCCTACCCGCGGCCGATGCTGCACCGGGCGCTGAACGTGTACGTGAACGTGGTGCGCTCGGTGCCCTTCCTGCTGTTCGTGGTGGCACTGATCCCCGTCACCCGATGGCTGGTGGGCACCTCCTTCGGCACCACCGCCGCCTCCGTGCCGCTGGCCTTCGTGGCCGCCGCGCTGTACGCCCGCTTCTCGGAGCAGACCCTGCTGGACGTGCCCGAGCAGACCATCGAGCTGGCCCGCTCCCTGGGGGCGGGGCCGCTGCAGCTGATCGGCCTGTTCCTCTACCCCGAGGCGCGCTCCGGCCTGGTGCTGAGCCTGACCACGGTGACGATCTCGATGGTCAGCTACTCCACCATCATGGGCGTGGTCGGCGGCGGCGGCGTGGGCGACTTCGCCATCCGGTACGGCTACCAGACCTACGAGTACGACCTCATGTACACGATGATCCTCCTCATGATCGTGGCCGTGATGCTGATCCAGGGAGCGGGCACCCTGACTGCCCGCCTCATCGACAAGCGGGCGCGCTGAGCGTCCCCTGACCAGGAACGAGACCCCATGAAGCGACGCACCTTCGCCCTGACCGCCCTCGCCGGGACCACCACGCTCGCCCTCGCCGCCTGCGGCGCCGGCGGCACCGGCGACGGCGGCGAGGACACCGTCATCAAGGTCGCCTCCCACCTGCCGCCGATGACCGACGTGGTCACCCTCGCCGGCGAGATCGCCGCCGCGGAGGGGTACACCGTCGAGCTGGTGCAGGTCACGGACAACGTGCAGTACAACCGGCTGCTGGCCGATGGCGAGGTCGACGCGAACTTCGCGCAGCACGAGCCGTACATGCAGGCTTTCAACGAGGCCCACGGCGCGCACCTGGTGCTGCTGGAGGGGATCTACGACGCAAAGGTCGGCTTCTACTCCAAGGCGTACGACGACCTCGAGCAGATCCCCGAGGGCGGGAGGGCCGCGATCCCCAACGACCTCACCAACCAGGGCCGTGCGCTCGCGATCCTCCACCACGCGGGTCTGATCACGCTGCCCGCGGACGTCGGCTTCGAGGGCCGGGTGAGCGAGATCGTGGACAACCCCCTGTCCCTCGAATTCGTCGAGGTGGACCTGCTGAACCTGCCCTCCGCGTACGACGAGGAGGGGATCGCGCTGGTCTACAGCTACCCCTCATACATCAAGAAGGTGGGTCTGACCCCGGCCGATGCGATCCTCCTGGAGGAGCTCGTGGACGAGCGCTTCACGATCTCGCTGGTCGCCCGCGAGGACAATCAGGACTCCGAGAAGATCCAGGTGCTGCGCCGGGCGATGACCAGCGACCGGGTGCGCAGCTTCCTCGAGGAGGAGCACAGCGCCACCCTGCTGCCCGCCTTCTGAGCGGCGGCGCCGCCCCTCAGCTCAGGAGCGTCTCGTCACCCAGGGTGGCGCCCTTGGTCTTCTCGAACTCGTCGAGGAGGTCCTTGACGGTGCGCCCGTGCTTCTCGTCCTCGGTGAGGTCGAGGATGATCCGGCCCTCGTGCATCATGATCAGCCGGTTGCCCACGCGGAGGGCCTGCTCCATGTTGTGGGTGACCATCAGGGCGGTCAGCTGCTTCTCGGTCACCACCTGCTCGGTCAGCCGCGTCACCAGCTCCGCCCGCTGGGGGTCCAGGGCGGCGGTGTGCTCGTCCAGCAGCAGGATCGCGGGTTCGGAGAAGGTGGCCATGAGCAGGCTGAGGGCCTGTCGCTGCCCCCCGGACAGCAGGCCCACCTTCGCCGTGAGCCGGTCCTCGAGCCCGAGCTCCAGGGCGGCGAGCTCGTCGGCGAACCGTCGCTTCTTGGCGCGGGTGACGCCGAGCGCGAGCCATCGGCCCGCCCCCCGCTTGTCCGCGATGGCCATGTTCTCCTGGATGGACAGGTGCGGGGCCGTGCCCGCCATCGGGTCCTGGAACACGCGCCCCACGAACGAGGCCCGCTGGTGGTCCGGGAGCCGGGTGACGTCGCGCCCGGCGATGGTCACGGTGCCGTCATCGGGCTGCAGGTCCCCGGAGACGATGTTCAGCAGGGTCGACTTCCCGGCACCGTTGGACCCGATCACCGTGACGAAGTCGCCCTGCTCCAGATGCAGGTCCACGTCGGTGAGGGCGCGCCGCTCGTTGGCGGTGCCCGGGAAGAAGGTCTTGTCCACGGAGGATACGGTCAGCATCAGCGCACCCCGTTCTCGGTCGTCGTGGTCGGGGTCGGCTCGGTGGCCGGAGCGTCGGCGGCGAGGGCGGCGGCACCGGGGGTCTCCTCGGCGGCGTCGGGGTCCCCGGCCATCGCCTTCTTCCGGCGCCGGCGCTTGAAGACCGGGAGCTGCGGGAGGATCAGTGCGACCACCACCAGGACGGCGGAGATCAGCTTCATGTCGTTCGGGTTGAGGCCGCCCTCCAGGGCGAGCTGGATCGCCACCCGATAGATCACGGACCCGAGGATCACGGCCAGCGCGGCGATCAGGATGGTGCGCTGGCCGAGGATCGCCTGGCCGATGATGACCGAGGCGAGGCCGGCGAGGATGAGGCCGATGCCCATGCCGATGTCGGCGAAGCCCTGGTACTGCGCGATCACCGCACCGCCCACGCCGACCAGTCCGTTGGACAGGGCCAGACCCAGGATCTTCTGGTTGTCCGTGTTCACGCCGAAGGAGCGGATCATCTTCTCGTTGTCGCCGGTGGCCTGCATCGCCAGCCCGGTGTCGGTGTGCAGGAACCAGACCAGGACCAGGGCCAGGACGACGGCCAGCAGGGCGAACGCCCCGATCCCGAGCGGACCGCCCAGGACGCCGGCCGCCCGCAGCGGGGTGATGGCGGTGTCCTCCCCCAGCAGCGGGACGTTGGCCCGGCCCATGATCCGCAGGTTGATCGAGTACAGCCCGATCTGGGTCAGGATGCCGGCCAGCAGGCCGTTGATGTTGCCCTTCGTGGTCAGCAGACCCGTGATCACCCCGGCCGCGAAGCCGGCCACGAAGGCCATCAGGATCGCGAGCAGCGGGTTGATCCCGTTGACGATCGAGATCGCGGCCACCGCCGCACCGGTGGTGAACGAACCGTCCACGGTGAGGTCGGGGAAGTCGAGGATGCGGAAGGTGAGGTAGACCCCCAGCGCCATGATGGCGTAGATGAGGCCGAGTTCGACGGCGATCGTCATGGCAGCTCCCTACTCGGCGCCCTCGCCCACGACGTGGTCGGCCTCGTCCAGCATCGCCTGCGGGATCTCCACGCCCATCTTCTCGGCCGCGGTCGGATTCACGTAGAGCTCCGGCTGGGTCTGGGTCTCGACCGCCATGGTGGCCGGGTCGGCGCCCTCGGTGAGGATCCGCACGGCCATCTCGGCCGTCTGGGCACCCAGCTCCTCGTAGTTGATCCCATAGGTGGCCACGGCGCCGCGCTCCACCGATGCGCCGTCGGCGGCGACCACCGGGATCTGCTCGTTCTGGCCGACGCGGATGACCGACTCCAGCGCCGAGACCACGGCGTTGTCCGTGGGGACGTAGATCGCGTCGACGTCGAGCGAGTTGGCCGCCTGCTGCACCTCGGAGGAGTTCGAGACCGTCGCCTCCTGGATCTCGATCCCCAGCTCCGCGGCCGCCTCCTTGGCCCAGTCGACCTGGACCTGGGAGTTGACCTCGCCCGAGGAGTAGACGATGCCGACCGTCTCGGCGTCCGGCGCCAGCTCCGTGAGCAGCTGCAGCTGCTCCCGGACCGGGTTGGCGTCGGAGGTGCCGGTGACGTTGCCCCCGGGCTCCTCGTTCGAGTCGACCAGCTTGGCCGATTCCGGGTCCGTGACGGCGGTGAACAGCACCGGCGTCTCGCGGATGGACTGCGCCAGGGTCTGGGCGGACGGCGTGGCGATGGCCAGCAGCAGGTCGTGGTCGGAGTTCGCGAAGGTGCCGGCGATGGTGTTCGCCGTGGCCTGGTCGCCCTGGGCGTTCTGCACGTCGAAGCTCACGTCCAGGCCGGCATCCTCGAGGCCGGACATGAAGCCCTCCCGGGCGGCGTCCAGCGAGGGGTGGGTGACGTACTGCGAGATGCCGATGGAGTACGACTCGTCGCCCCCGCCGCCCTCGGCGGTCTCGTCCGCGGCACCGCCGCAGCCGGCCAGGGCGAGCGCGGAGACGGCCAGTGCCGCCCCGGCGCGCACGACGGTGCGCGCCTTGTTGCTGCGAATCATGGTGATGGTCCTTTCCATGCCATGGGTCCCGGCGAGGGGACACGGGGTGCGCCGTGACGGCCTGACCGGGGAGGGTGCACGCACACTCTAGCCGTGACGGGCGACACACTGCACCACGGACCCGCCCCTTCCTGGACGATCGGTGCCGCATCCGCCGAATCCGGGTACATCCGACACCGGGGTCGCGCGAGCGGACGTCACGGGGCCGGCCGGGAGGCACCCCGACCCCTCACCCCAGGACCACCGGCCGCTCCCACACCTGGCCGCGCACGTGCGTATCGAGGAAGCCCAGGAAGGTCTCGTACCAGACCTGGGCGTTGCCCCGGCCCTGGATCCAGTGGCCCTCGTCGGGGAAGTAGAGGTAGCGATGCTGCGTGCGGCCCGCGGCGTCGCGCGGGGTGGCCGAGAACTCGTGCAGGTCGTACCAGAGGGCGTGGCCCTGGGCGATCGGCACCCGGTAGTCCTTGTCGCCGTGGATCACGAGCATCGGCGCGACGATCTCACCGGCGAAGTCCTTGGGGTTGTAGTGCGCGTTCTGGCCGCGCATCGAACGCTCCCAGCCGGCGTTGTCGGTGGTGTGGCCCATCGATTCGGTGTCCCACAGGGAGGCGTGGGTGACGATGCAGCGGAAGCGGTCGCCGGTGCGGCCGGCCACCCAGTTGGCCATGTAGCCGCCGTAGGAGCCGCCGGCGAAGGCGGTGCGCTCGGCGTCGATGTCCGCACGGCCGACGGTCACGTCGGTCAGCGCCATGATGTCGGTGAACGGCGTGCCGCCCAGCTGATGCTGGCCGCGGTCGATCATCGCCTGCCCGTACCCGGTGGAGATCGCCGGGTCCGGCAGCAGCACCGCGAAGCCGGCCGCCACGAAGGGGCCCGGGTTCCAGCGGTAGGTCCAGGCGTTCCAGGACCCCCAGGGGCCGCCGTGGGCGAAGACCACCAGCGGGTGGGGGCCCACGCCCTCGGGCAGACGCAGCCAGGCCCGCAGCGCGGTGCCGTCCTCGGCGGTGGCGGTGACCTCGGTGAGGGTGCCGGGCAGGGTGACGGCGTCGGCCGGGTTCGCCAGCGCCGCCACCGTGCCGGTGGCCGGATCGATCCGCACCGGGTACGGGGCGACCGCGATACCGGAGGCGGACGCGATGATCGCGCCGCCCGCGACGGAGGCGGAGGAGAACGTGAGCTCCTGACCGGGACCACCGGCCAGGCGGCGCGGCGCGGGATCGTCGACCCCGCCGATCCACACCGCACCGCGGCCCTGGTCGTCGCTGGTCGCGACCAGGGTGGACTCGTCCAGCCAGATCGGCTCGAACCAGTGGTCCAGCTCGGGCCAGACGGGCCGGGACTCGCCGGTGGCGAGGTCGAGCACCTCGGCACCGGCGGCGAGGGACTGGCTCTCGGTCCAGGAGTGGTGGCGGCCGATCAGGGCACGGTCGCCGGACGGGCTGAACTCCCCGGGTCCGTACTCGAGCTCGGCGGTGGCCTCTCGCAGCAGCCGCGGCGGCTGCTCGCCGACGAGGTCCAACAGGTAGAGGTCGGGCACGCCGACCAGGTCATCGCGGGAGTCGACCATCCCCACCAGCGCGCGGGTGCCCTCGCGGTCCACGCTCCAGCTCTCCAGGCGGCCATCCGGCATCGCCAGGTGGCGGAAGTGCAGCACCTGGGTGGGGGCGTCCTCGTCGGCATCGGTGTGCGGCGCTCCGGCCGACGCACCCGTGGCGCCGCCGTCGGAGTCCGCTCCGGTGGCACCGGTGCGCGCACCATCGCGCTGCGCGCCCGGGGCTGCGGTGCGCTCGGCGGAGGCCAGGTCGTCGGGGAGGGCGGCGATCGCGAGCACGGGCCGGGTGGGCCCGAGGTCGTGGTCCCAGTAGCGGGTGGGGAATCCGGCATGGAGCGCGGCGGTGACCTTCGCGTCCTTGCGCTTCGTGCTCAGCTCGCGATGCTCGGCCTCGTCGGAGGCCTGGGAGTGCACCTCGAGCTCGGTGACCAGGTGCCGGCCGGCCACCGTGAGGCCGCCGAAGCCGCCGGGGCGGGAGGCGAGCTCGCGGGCCTCACCGCGCACGGGCAGTGCCCACAGCTGGGCGTCCTCGGCCTCCTCGCCGTCCTCCCCCACGCGCTGGGCGGTGAAGAAGGTGGTGCCGTCCTCGGCGGCGGCGACCGCGCCGACGGACGCGCTGCCACGGGTGAGCGGGAGCAGGTGCTCGCCGTCGATCTCGACGAGCGCGCTGCGATAGGCGGTGCCCTTCGCGTCCGGGCTCGAGATCTTCGCGAGGATCCGGCCGCCCTCGGTGGTCTCCAGCGCCGCCAGGCGGGTCGCGTCCAACAGGGTCTCGATGCTCTCTGAGGTCATGACATGCCATCCTGCCATCGCTCGTCCCCGCAGACGACCGATACCGGGAGGTCGCGGGCATGCGCTCTCCGCGCCGTCCCGCTCGCAGCACCGCACCGCACCGGCCAGCACCCCGCACGACGGCCCGCAGAGCGCTCCGGCGGGCGACGCCGCTCACGGCGGGGTTGCCGCCGCCTCTTAGATAGTTTAAAGTTGTAGTAACTTCGGGGAGCGGCTCGTGCGGCGGTCGCCACCACCGTTCCGGTGCCCCTCCGGAGGACCGACCACGATCCGAGGAGCCCCGCCATGCAGTTCGGAATCTTCACCATCGCCGACATCACCCCGGACCCCACCACCGGCAGGGTGCCCACCGAGAACGAGCGCCTGCGCGCCGTGGTGGAGCAGGGCAGGCTCGCCGAACAGGTGGGCCTGGACGTGTTCGCGATCGGCGAGCACCACAACCCGCCGTTCGTCACCTCCTCCCCCACCACCACGCTGGCCTTCCTCGGCGCGCAGACGGAGCGGATCATCCTCTCCACCGCGACCACGCTGATCACCACCAACGACCCGGTGAAGATCGCCGAGGACTACGCGATGCTGCAGCACCTCACCGGGGGTCGTGTGGATCTGGTGATGGGACGCGGCAACACCGGTCCGGTCTACCCCTGGTTCGGTCAGGACATCCGCAAGGGCGTCGAGATCGCGATCGAGAACTACGACCTGCTGCGCCGGCTGTGGAGCGAGGACGTCGTGGACTGGGAGGGCGAGTTCCGCACCCCGTTGCAGCAGTTCACCTCCACGCCGCGCCCGCTGGACGGTGTGGCACCCTTCGTGTGGCACGGCTCGATCCGTTCCCCGCAGATCGCCGAGCAGGCCGCGTACTACGGCGACGGGTTCCTGCACAACAACATCTTCTGGCCGATGAGCCATACCAGGCAGATGGTCCAGCTGTATCGCGAGCGCTACGAGCACTACGGGCACGGCACGGCCCAGCAGGCCTACGTGGGGCTCGGCGGCCAGGCGTTCATGCGCAGGAGCTCCCAGGACGCGATCACCGAGTTCCGCCCCTACTTCGATGCCGCCCCGGTCTACGGCGGCGGCCCCTCGATGGAGGACTTCACCGCGCAGACGCCGCTGACCGTCGGCTCGCCGGAGCAGGTCGTGGAGCGCTACCTGACCATGGCCGACCACGTCGGGGACTACCAGCGCCAGCTGTTCCTCATGGACCACGCGGGCCTGCCGCAGAAGACGGTCCTGGAGCAGATCGAGCTGCTGGGCACCGAGGTCGTCCCGGTGCTGCGCCGCGAGCTCGAGGCCCGCCGGCCGGTCGGCGTCCCCGAGGGGCCCACCCACGCCGCCCGTGTGGCGTCCGCCGCGGCCGAGCGCGGCAGCTTCGACGACGCCTACCGGTTCGAGACCGGTGACAACTGGACCGGCCTGCGCACCGAGGACGCGAAGGGACAGCGCTGATGACCACCACCTACCGGATCCTCGCCCTGTCCGCGGGGCTCTCCACCCCCAGCTCCACCCGCATGCTCGCCGACCAGCTGACCCGCGGGACCGCGGCGGCGCTGGGCGGGGCCGGCATCGAGATCGAGGTGACCACGGTGGAGCTGCGCGAGCACGCCCACGAGATCACCGACGCCCTGCTGACCGGCTTCCCCGGCGAGCGGCTCGCGATGGTGGTCGAGCAGCTCCGCGCGGCCGACGCGGTCATCGCCGTCACCCCGATCTTCCACCTCGGTCCCTCGGGGCTGTTCACGATGTTCTTCGACGCCGTGGACAGGGAGCTGTGGAGGGGCCGGCCCGTGCTGCTCGGCGCGACCGCCGGGAGCGCCCGCCACTCGCTCGCGATCGACTACGCGATCCGGCCGATGTTCGGCTACCTCCGGGCCGCGGTGGTGCCGACGGTGGTGTTCGCGGCCTCGGCCGATCTCGGCGCCGACACCGAGGGCCACGCCGACGAGCAGCCGCTGGCCGTACGGGTGCGCCGAGCCGCCGCGGAGCTCGCGGTGATGCTGCGTTCCGGTCCGGGCAGCGCCGCAGAACCGTCCGACGGCACCGCACGGGCGGCGACCGAGGCGCCCGCTGCGGGCGCCGCGCTCGACCCGGAGTTCGCCGACTTCGTGCCGATGGGGAGGCTGCTGGGCCGCGACTGAGGGAGGAGCGAGCGGTCGCTGCTCGCCTCCTGCGCACCCACGACGGCCCGAGGTCTCCCTGCCCCGGGCCGCTGCTCATGCTCCGACGACCTGGAGGCCCGCCCGCCACTGCTCGTGCAGCGCCGTCAGCTCGGCGACGACCTCCGGATGCTCCGCGGAGACATCAGCCGCCGGGGATTCGCTGCCCGGCTGCGGATCCGGGCCCATCGGCACCAGGGTGATGCCCTGGCCGATGTCGGTGTGCTCGACGGCGAGCAGGTGGTCGCGGTGCCCGGTGGTGGGGTCCACGCCGCGCAGCTTCCATTCCGGGGTGCGCACGGCCCACTGGAACACGGTGTCGAAGTGCAGCGCCTGGTGGCCGGCGCTGCGCTCCTCCCAGACCGGTCGCAGATCCGAGCCGTCGATCGGGTGGGACGGCGGCACCTCGGTGCCGGCGGCCGCGGCGAAGGTGGGCAGCAGGTCCATCGCCGAGACCAGCGCCGCGGACCGTGCGCCGCTCGGGACGGTGCCGGGCTGCGAGAGGATCATCGGCACCCGCACCCCGCCCTCGAAGAGGCTGTACTTGGTGCCGTCCAGCGGTGCGTTGTTCCCATAGTTGCAGGTGGAGCCGCCGTTGTCGGTGAGGTAGACGACCAGGGTGTTCTCCCTGCGCCCGGTGGCCTCGAGGTGGTCGAGCATCCGCCCGATCTCCCGGTCCATGATCTCCAGCTGCGCGAGGTAGTACGCCCGGCCGTTCTCGAGCCGCGGCGAGATCGCCCCGTCGTACCAGTCGACGTAGTCCATGGCCGCGGCGTCGAAGTCGTCATGCCGGGGCAGGGCGCGGGCCTCGAGCTCGTCCTCCGGCAGCTGCCAGGCGAAGTTGTGCACGGCGTTGTAGGCGACCATGCAGAAGAACGGTTCCTGCGCCTCCTCGGCGCCCTCGCCCATGAAGTCGAGCGCGCGGTCGGTGAACTCGACGGTCAGGTGCTCCTCGCAGTCCACCTCGCGGCCGTCCTCGTACAGCGGGCTGACCCCGTGCGCGCCGGCGGCCTCACCGTAGTCCCGGGCCGCCTCGCGCGAGTGGTGGAGGTAGTGCAGACGGCCCATGCTGAGCCCGGCCAGGCCGTAGAGGCTCTGGTCGAAGCCGTGGTTCTCGGGGCACGCCCGGTCCCCCGGACGCTCGGGCCCGTAGTGGACCTTCCCGAAATAGCCGGTGCGGTACCCGGCCTCCCCCAGCACCTCGGGCATGACCTGCCGCGACGACGGAGGGAAGGCGGAGGTGTCGAACCAGTGCGCACCCCAGCGCTGCTGGTGGGCGCCGGCGATGAGGCCCGCGCGGGAGGGGGAGCAGATCGGCGCGGTGACGTAGCCCTGGTCGAAGACCGTCCCGGCGGCCTCGAGGCGGTCCAGCTGCGGGGTGCGGGCGTCGGCGCTGCCGCGCGAGGAGCGGTCTGCGTATCCGTGATCATCGGAGATGATCAGCAGGATGTTCGGTCGCTCCTGGGTCGAGGTGGGCATGGCGGGGTCTCCTCCTGGGGTGGCGGTCGCGCCCAGCGTAGCGAGAGATGTCAGCGACCCGAGGTACTTATTAAGGATCTTTTCGTGCAGAGTTGCCCGGTAACTCATTGATTGCTATTCCCATCGCCTGTTTGGCTCCGAAATACCTGCCTCGCCTCACGACCGAGCACCCGTGGGGCAGCTCCCGATGACGGGCATCGCCCCAGTGAAGGACAACATCCGATGAAGACGATCCTCGCCATGCCGCAGGACCAGCAGCACCTGATGTTCGGCCCCGGCCAGCTGCAGGAGCTGAGCGGCCTCGTCGAGATCGAGGTGGACCGCACCGTCCCGGACCTGCAGGCGGCGGCCGACGAGCAGCTGGCGGACGTCGAGGTGCTGATCACGGGCTGGGGATCACCGCGCCTCGATGCTGCGACCCTGCAGCGCCTGCCCGCCCTGCGCGCGGTGGTGCACACGGCGGGCACCCTGCGCCGCATCGCGTCCCCCGCCCTGTGGGAGCGGGAGGACATCCTGGTCACCACCGCCGCCGAGGCCAACGCGCTGCCGGTGGCCGAGTACAGCGTGGCCCAGATCCTCCTGGCCGGGAAGCAGAGTCTGAGCAGGGAGGCAGCGCATCGACGGTGCCGGGGGCAGGAGCACACCTCGACCCTCGCCCACGGCGGCAACTTCGGTGCAGTGGTGGGCCTCATCGGGGCCTCGAGGGTGGGGCGGGCGGTCGCGCGGCTGCTGCGGAACTTCGACCTGACGGTCCTGCTCAGCGACCCGTACGTGAGCGAGGAGGAGGCCCGCGGGCTGGGGGCCGAGCTCGTGGCGCTGGAGGAGCTGTTCCGGCGCAGCGACGTCGTGAGCCTGCACGCCCCGGATGTCCCGTCCACGCAGGGGATGGTGACCGGGGCGCTGCTCGCCTCGATGCGCGAGGGCACCACCTTCATCAACACCGCCCGCCCGGCCCTCGTCGAGCTCGACGCCCTCCGGGAGCAGGTGGTCTCCGGCCGCCTGAGCGCCGTGCTCGACGTCCACGACGACCTCGCCCCGGAGGACCCGCTGTGGGACGCGCCGGCGGTCTCGATCACCCCGCACATCGCCGGTTCCCTCGGGAACGAGCTGCACCGGCTCGGTGAGAGCGCGCTCGAGGAGATCCGACGGCTGTGCACGGGCCGCCCGCCCTACGCCCCCGTCGACCCCAGCATGCTGGCGATCGTCGCCTGAGGGCACCGACTCTCAGACCGCCGGGGCCTTCTCGATGGCCGCGGCACCGCAGGACTCACGCACGACGAGGCGCGGTCGCAGCTTGACCTGCAGCACCGGTGAGCTGCGACCATTCTCGATCCGGCGCAGCATCACCTCCGCCGCCGTCGAGCCGAGAGGATACTTCGCCGGCGACATCGCGGTCAGCGGCACCTCGGCCACCTCGGCGAGCTCGTCGTCATACGAGACCAGGGCGAGGTCGCGGGGGACGGCGAGGCCTCGGCGCGAGGCCGCGCTCTCCAGGAGCGCCGCCTCCCGGTCCCCGAACACCAGAGCGGCGGTGCAGCCGTGCTCGAGCAGCTCCTCCAGAGCACGGTCGGCGCGTTCGACGTTCCACGCCTCCATCTCCTCCACGACCACGATCTCCTCGAGGCCGTCGGCCCGGCATGCCGTCCGGTATCCCGCCCTGATCCCCGGCGCCGTGTGCGGGGCTCGGCGCAGCACCAGGCCGATGCGCTGGTGCCCGAGACCGAGGAGGTGCTGCATCGCGTCGAACGCTCCCCCGGCGTGGTCGGAGACCACGTGCTCCGAGGGGTCCGCGGCGCCGAGCTCGGGCAGGGAGCGCTCCAGGAGCACGACGGGCACCTTGAGTCGCTGCAGAGCCTCCACCCGGCGGAGGTTCTCGCCCGCCTGTCCGGTGCGGAAGGTGGGGACGACGATGATCCCGCGCACGCCGTCCGCCAGCATCGACTGCAGTGCTTCCTGTTCTCGATCCAGCTCGTAATTGCTGGTCGCGAGGGTGAGGGAGACCCGCCGGGACGCCAGCGTGGATTCCAGCCCCTGGAGGACCTTCGCGTAGTAGAGCGCGGCCTCGGGGATCAGGATCCCGACCCGCCCCTGCCGGGTCTCACGCGGCGGCCTGCGGTCGTTGACGAAGGTGCCCGCCCCCCGCCGCCGGCTCACCAGCCCTTCGTCCACGAGGGACTCGTAGGCGCGTCGCACGGTGGTGAGCGAGAACCCCGATTCCTGGATCAGCTCGTTCTCCGTCGGCAGCTTCGTCCCCGGGGTCCAGGCGCCGGAGAGGATCTGGCTGCGCAGCTGCGAGGCGAGCTCCTCGAACTTCAGACGTCGGCGCCCGCTGCGACTCCACACCGATTCCGTCGAGGACTCCATCGCCGCACCGCCTCCACATCATCCGCTATTACTACCTTTGCACTGACTTCCAGGAACCCTAGCACTCGGAGCACCCGATCCCTCGCCGATGCCCGCTGCTGCAGGTCACGAGCGCATCGAGACCCGGATCACTCCAGTGCGACCACCCCTACCGGCTCTCGACCACATTTCACAGCCCGGAAACTCATTGATTACTATCTTCCCGCGCTGGTCCGATAGTCGCACTTACTCTGAAAGGCCAGGTGAGTCGCGTGCTGCACTCTGCAACTCCGACACGACGTCAACTCTTCGCACTGGGAGCCGGCGGCGCCGCCGCGGCTTCCCTCGCCGCCTGCGGCGGTCCCTCGTCCGGCTCGAGCTCCGGTGATTCGATCACGTACTGGTCGAACTGGAAGGAGGGCGAATCCCAGCAGGCCGTCATGAAGGCGGCCGTCGCCGCCTTCGAGGAGGAGAGCGGCATCACGGTCAACGTGGAATGGCAGGGACGCCAGGTCACGCAGAAGATCGTCCCGGCGCTGAACACACCGCAGGTCCCGGACATCATCGACGGCGCCTTCGCCAAGCTCGCCCCGGTGCTCGCCGCGACCGGGCAGGTCCTTCCGCTCGATGACCTGTTCGCCTCCGAGGTGGAGGGTGAGGCGATCACGGACATCATCCCCGAGAAGTTCCGCAGCGAGTCGACGATGCAGGACGGCAGCCCGTGGCTGCTGCCGACCTTCCTCACCTCCGAGGCGATCTGGTACGACGCGGGAGAGAACCCTGAGATCAGCGAGGCTCCGCCGGCGAACTGGGAGGAGTTCATCGCCCTGCTCGAGGACCTGAAGAGCCAGGGCAGGACCCCCCTCGCCGCGGACGGCGACATCGGCGGCTACAACGTCCTCTGGTTCCAGTCGCTCTACCTGCGCCTGACCGGTGTCGGCGGTCTGAACGAGCTGGTCTCCGACAAGAGCGGGGCCCTCTGGGACGGCGACGCAGCGCTCGAGGCGGCCCGCTGCGTGGAGCAGATCGTCCAGGGCGGCTACCTCATCCCCGGCTACGACGCCTCCAAGTGGCCCGCCCAGCAGCAGGCCTGGGCCACGAACGACGCCGCCCTGCTGCTGAACGGCTCGTGGATCCCGACGGAGACCGCCCCGTACGCCACCAAGGACTTCGAGTACGCCTCCTTCCCGATGCCCTCGCCGGACCCGTCGGGGGAGACGATCATGCGGGCGGAGCCCACCGGCTTCGTCATCCCGTTGCAGGCGAAGAACCCCGAGGCCGCGGCCGAGTTCGCGAAGTTCCTGCTGCGTATGGAGTTCCAGGAGAAGATCGCCGCCGAGGCCGGTCAGATCCCGATCCGGGAGGGCATCGAGACCATCCCCGAGCTGGCAGACATCTCTGCCGCGATCGACGCCGCGGACAACACCTACCTGGCCGCGGACGGCGTCACCTACTCGGGATACATGGAGACGGTGATGCAGCCGCTCAACGATGAGCTGTTCCTCGGCAAGATCGGCGCCGAGGAGTTCATCTCCGCGATGAAGGAAGCACAGATCGCCTACTGGGAAGCGCAGCTCTGAGATGACGGCCCTTCTCAGCCAGCGCCCCGTGCGCCGCCCCCGCGGCGTCAGCCTCATCGAGGCGCAGAAGCGGAAGCTCTTCCTCCCCCTGGTCGGCCCCGCCTTCCTGTTCTACACGCTGCTGGTGGTGGTCCCCTCGGCCGCCGCCCTCTGGATCAGCTTCCATCGCTGGCCCGGAGCCGGGCCGATGGAGTTCGTCGGGCTGCGCAACTACCCCCGGGTGGCCAAGGACCCGCTGTTCCAGCAGGCGTTCCTCAACACCATGCTGATCCTGGTGGTGGTGGGCGTGACGATCTTCGTCCTCGCCTTCGCGATGAGCCTGGTGCTGCGCAACATGTGGGGCAAGGGCACCGTCCGCGCGGTGATCTTCTTCCCCCACCTGGTCAATGCGCTCGTCTTCGGCGCGCTGGCAGGGTTCATCTTCAACCCGGGCGGCCTGGTGAACACACTGCTGCGCCCGTTCGGGGTCACCGAGCCCCCGGCCTGGTTGGCCCAGGACAACATCTTCGTGCTCATCATGGTCACGCTGGTGCTGACGCACACCGGGTACTTCACCACGATCCTGATGGCCGGCGTGGACCGCATCCCGCCGGACTACTTCGAGGTGGCATCGCTGGCCGGATGCAATGCGATCCAGCGCCTGCGCTACGTGATCATCCCGCTGACCTGGGAGGTGTTCGCGACCTGTGCGGTGCTGTGGACGATCAGCTCGGTGAAGATCTTCGAGCTCATCTGGGTCTTCGGCGGGTCCAGCGGTGTCGGCATCCCGCCCACCTCCAGCTGGACCGCCGCCGTGTACACCTACGTCACGGCGTTCTCCGGACAGTCGGTCCCGGCCTACGGGGCGGCCACCGCCTCCGCGATCATCTCGCTGGTCACGGTCTCGATCATCGTCCTGCTCATGCGGCGGATCATGCGTCGCGACGCCATCCAGTACTGAACGACAAGGACAACGACGTGACTTCTCCGACCCCCGCCCTGGCCGCTGCCGAACCGGGCACCGTCCGGCAGAGCCCGCCCCCGCCCCGTCGACGCCGCAGTCGCGGCAGCCCGGCCTCCCGCGCGGAGCGCAACCCGCTGCGCATGGTCCTGGTGGGCGTGCTGTGGCTGGCCGTCGCGCTCGGGATCGCGCTGCTGTTCTGGATCATCGTGCAGTCACTCCGGGACACCCGCTCGATCCTCGCCGAACCCTTCGGGATGCCGACCTCGCTGGAGTTCGAGAACTGGTCGCGCGCCTGGACCGTCGGCGACTTCGGCCGAGCCGCCTGGAACAGCGCCTGGGTGACCCTGGTCAGCTCCGGGCTCACGGTCGTCGTCGCCGCCCCGGCGGCGTATTATCTCGGCCGGGTCGACACCCCCGTGACCCGATTCCTCAGCAACTACTTCGTGCTCGGGCTCGGCATCCCTGCGCAGGTCATCATGATCCCGCTGTTCGTGATGCTCTCCCGCCTGTACCTGACCAACAGCCTGATCGGGCTGAACCTGGTGTACATCGGGATCTCGATGCCGTTCACGGTGTTCCTGCTGATCTCGTTCTTCCGCACCCTGCCCGTGGAGCTCGAGGAGGCGGCCGCGATCGACGGCACCTCGCCGCTGGGCACGATGATGCGCATCATCATGCCGCTGGCCAAGGGCGGCATCATGACCGCGTTCATCCTGCAGGTGATCTCGCACTGGAACGAGACGCTGATGGCGATGACGCTGCTCAGCTCGACGGACAAGTACACGCTGCCGGTCGCCCTGATCGGCTTCGTGCAGCAGCAGACCTATTCCGGTGCGGACTGGGGCGGCCTCTTCGCCGGCATCTGCATCGTGGTGCTGCCGATGCTGATCATGTTCCTGTTCGTCAGCCGCCGGCTCACCGAGGGGCTCACGGTCGGGATGGGCAAATGACGAACCTGGTGCTGCTGATCGCGGACCAGTTCCGGGCCCAGTGCGTGGCACCGGACGGTGACCCCGTGCCCACCCCGCACCTCGATGCGCTCGCCGTGCGAGGGGTGCGGTGCGAGACGGCGCTGAGCTCGTATCCGGTGTGCAGCCCGCACCGCGCGATGCTCATCTCCGGGCAGACCCCGCAGGAGAACGGCGTGCACCTCAACGTCAACTCCGCCACCGCCGCCTCCGGTGTCGGCCTGCGCTCGGACGCCGAGAGCTGGGCGGCGGTGATGGCCGCGCACGGCATGGCCACCGGGTGGATCGGCAAGTGGCATCTCGAGCCGCCCACGGCGGAGGACGAGATCTGGGGCGAGGGCCGACGGGACGACGGCAAGGTGTGGGACGCCTTCTCCCCGCCGGAGCGTCGCTTCGGCTTCTCCCACTGGTACTCCTACGGCTGCTGCGACGACCATCTGCGCCCGCACTACTGGGCGACCGACGGCGGACGCGAGGACCGGATCGACGTGGAGCAGTGGTCCGCCGCGCACGAGACGGACCGGGCGCTCCGGTTCCTCGATGAGCACGGAGCGGGACCCTTCGCGCTGGCGGTCTCCTGGAACCCACCCCATCCCCCGTTCGACCAGCTCCCCCACGGCGTCCACGAGCAGTTCGCGGGGCGGGGCGAGGAGCTCCTGGTGCGCCCGAACGTCACCGAGGGGATCCGTGCCGAGGCCGCGCGGGTCGCGCCGCAGTACTTCACCGCGGTCCACGAGATCGATCAGCAGGTGGGGCGGATCGTCGAGGCGCTCGCGCAGCGCGGCCTCACCGAGGACACCCTGGTCGTGTTCACCTCCGACCACGGCACCCAGCTGGGCAGCCACGGCCGGCTCGACAAGAACGTGCCGCTGGAGGAGTCCATGCGCATCCCGCTGATCGTCGGCGGGCCGTCGCACCTCGCCCCGGGCCGGTCCTCGGCGCTGATCGGCTCGCTCGACATGGCCCCGACCCTGCTGGGCCTGGTGGGTCTGGCGGACTCGATCCCTGCCCGGATGGTGGGCGAGGACCTCAGCCCAGCCATCCTGTCCCATGCCGGGGCGGACCCGGAGTCCGTGGTCCCGTTCTTCCATGACGAGGCCGCACCGGACGGGCTGCAGCAGCGCGGTCTGCGCACGCCCACCCACATGTGGGTGCTCTCGGCCCGCAGCGGCGAGGTGTGGTCCACCTGCCATGACCTGGTCGCCGACCCGTTCCAGCTGCATCCTCTCGAGGATCCCGCGCTGGACCGCGCGCTGGCCGCCCGGGCCCGCGAGCTCTTCGCGCGGCTCGAGATGCCGTGGCCGGAGCTGGACCGCTATTCCCTGTCCGCCGTGGAGGTCTGAGACGTGGCGAAGAATCTGCTGTTCCTGATGGCCGACCAGCTCGGGGCGCATGCGCTGGACGGCGAGTCCCGGGAGTTCCTCGCCGCCCCGCACCTGGCACGGCTGCGCGAGGAGGGTGCCGCCTTCACCCGCGCCTACACCCCGTTCCCGCTGTGCGTCCCGGGCCGCAGCTCCCTGCTTTCGGGCAGGGCCCCGCACGAGATCGGCATCGACCGCAACCGCCCGCCGGAGGCGGTGATCGAGCAGTTCCGCGCCGGCCCGACGCTGCCGCGGACGCTGCAGGAGAACGGCTTCCGCACCGAGTGGGGCGGGAAGTGGCATGCCCCGCGGGTCGAGGTCTGCGAGGCCGACGGCTTCGCGCTGACCCGTCCCTTCGGTGACGCGGGGCTCGCGGACTGGGCCGCGGGACGGCTGGACGAGCTGACCGCCGCCGAGCAGCCCTTCGCCCTCTTCGTCTCCTTCGACGACCCGCACACGATCTGCGAGTACGCCCGCGGCCAGCCGATGCCCTACGGCGACGTCGAACCGGCACCGGTGGCCGAGACGCCCCCGCTGCCGCTGAACCATGGGCCGCTGCCCTACGAGCCCGAGGCGCTCGCGCATGAGCGGGCGGTGGGACAGAACATCCATGGCACCGGCACCTGGGGCCCGGACGAGTGGCGGCAGTACCGCTGGACCTATGCGCGCCTGGTGGAACGGGTGGATCACCAGATCGGGACCGTGCTCGCAGCGCTGGAGCGCTCCGGAGCGGCGGCGGACACCCTGGTGGTCTTCACCTCCGACCACGGGGACGGGGACGGCGCGCACCAGTGGTCGCAGAAGAGCGCGCTGTACGAGGAGTGCATCCGGGTGCCGCTGCTGCTGCGGGCCCCGGGCGGGCCGTCCGGTCGCACCGTCTCCGCACCGGTCAGCACGGCCGCGCTGGTCCCGACCCTGTGCGCCGAGCTCGGCGTCGTACCCCCGCCGGGGGTGGGGCCCGGGAACCTGCTCGAGGACGCCCCGGCCGAGGACGTGGTCGTCGAGACCCGGATCGACCATCCCGCCTCGACGACCGTGGGCCGCTCCCTGCTCCACGGGGACTGGAAGTACACCGTCTACTCATGGGGCCGGCACCGGGAGCAGCTGCATCACCTGGGCGAGGACCCGCTGGAGATGCGGAACCTGGCGGTGGAGAGCCGTCACGGCGAGATGCTCGCCTCCCTGCGCGACCGCCTGCTGCAGCGGTGCCTGCGCGACGGGGACCCCTTCGCCCGGCGCATCCCGCTGCCGCCGGAGCTGCCGGCGGAGGTCCGCGAGCAGATCTTCACCCCGCCCTACTGAGCCGCCTCAACCGACGGGAACGCTCTGGCCGGAGCCGTCGACCGGGGAGTCCCAGCCGCTCAGCGCCGGGGTGCTGTGCCGTGCGAACCAGTCCTCCAGGGCTCCGCTGAGCTCGTCGAGGACGGCGGCATGCGCCGGAGCCGTCGAGAGGTCGCGCTCCTCGCCGGGGTCCTCCTGCAGGTCGTAGAGCTCCGTCGGTCCCTCGCGCCGCAGGACGAGCTTCCAGCGTTCGGTGCGCAGCATCCGGTTCGCGCCGTACTCGTCGTGGATCACGACGGCGTCCTCCGGCGCGTCGACCGCTCCCGCCGTCTCCGGCGACGCCTCCGAGGTCTCCGGCGCGCTGCGGAGCAGCCGGGGCGCCAGCGAGCGGCCGGCCCGCAACGGATCCTCGAGCGGCGTCGCCCCGGTGAGCTCGGCGATCGTGGCGAAGAGGTCGACGGCGGAGGCCGGACGCTCGTCCACCGCCGCGGCGGCGATCCGATCCGGCCAGCGCACGATGAACGGGACGGTGATCGACGGCTCCCAGAAGTTCAGCGGGAAGGTCCCGTTGCCCTTGCCCCAGATGCCGTGGTGGCCGCAGGAGAACCCGTTGTCCGCGGTGAAGACCACGATCGTGTCCTGCAGCAGACCGCGCCGCTCGAGATCCTCCAGCAGGGCGGAGATGCTGCGATCCACCCCGCTGATCGCCGCGCAGTAGCCGGCAAGAGCCCCGCGCCGATCGGCCACGGCCCGCGAGAAGGCCTCGGCCGTGAACCACGGATGGGGCTCGGGAGCGGGCACCGAGGGGAAGTCGGTGTCGTCGTAGAGGGCCAGGAGGTCCTCCGGGTGGTTCCCGTCGAACCAGGGGTCGTGCGGCGCGGTCCAGTTGACCTGGAGGAAGAACGGACGACCCGGGTCCTCGGCGTCCAGTCGATCCAGGAAGTCGAGGCTCTGGCGCGTGATCGCGTCGGTCAGGTACTCAGGCTCCGTCGTCGGCTCGGCGGGGACCGTCGGCCGGCCGCTGACCTCGTCGTGCTTCCAGGTCGGTGCCCCGAAGTAGGGGCCTCCGCCGAGCTGGTGCGCCCACCAGTAGTCGAAGCCCGGGGCGGGGACGTCCGAGGAGCCGATGTGCCATTTGCCGACCATCCCGCAGCGGTACCCGTCCCGCGAGAGCATCTGGGCGATCGAGTCCGCGCCGACGGCCCGCTCGAGGAAGTCGGGGTCGACGGGCCGCTCCGGTGTGCCCGCGCGGGCCAGCGCCTCGGGACGGATCCAGTCGTGCACCCCGTGGGCGGAGGGCATCCGCCCCGTGGTGAGGCTGGCCCGCGCCGGGGAGCAGACCGGGGAGGCGCAGAAGAAGCGCTCCAGGGTGGTCCCCTCCCGCTGCAGGCGGTCGAGGGTCGGGGTGCGCAGCTCCGGCATCTTCGAGCCGAGCGCCCAGGCGCCCTGATCGTCCGTGACCAGCAGCAGCACATTGGGCTGCCGCCGCTCGGGGGTCGGGCTCGGCATGGACACGATGGCCTCCTGGCTGGTGGGCGGGCGCTCGTTCGGTGCGTGGTGAGCATTGCTCCCGCCCGATCTCGCGATACCCTATGGTAAACGCTTGCCCTCAGTGGTTCGCACCCGGATGCGTTCGGCGGCGGGCGCGGGGATGCCGTCGTTCGTCGCAGGATGGTGCGCACGGCATCGCCGCACCGTGGCCCCGCGCGTCAATCCACGTTCCCAGGAGTGCCCATGATCCGACCCGGTCTGTGTTCCGTGACCTTCCGAGAGCTCGACGTCGCGCGCATCGTCGAGCTCGCCGCCGATGCCGGCCTCGCCTGCGTGGAGTGGGCGGGGGACGCCCATGTCCCACCCGGCGACGTCGCCGCCGCCGAGCGCGCCCGCACCCTCACCGAGCGCGCCGGCCTCGCCGTCGCCTCCTTCGGCTCCTACCTCCGGTTCGACGGCTCCGACGAGGAGTTCGCTGCTCAGGCGGCAGGCGTGCTGACCGCCGCCCGGGCGCTCGGCGCCCCGCGGATCCGGGTCTGGGCGGGCCGCACCGGCTCGGCCGGGACCCCCGCCGCCGAGCGGGCGCGGACGGTCGCGCGGCTCCGGGAGTTCGCCGACGCCGCCGCCGCGCACGGCATCGACCTCGGCCTCGAGTTCCACGGCCGCACGCTCACCGACGAGATCACCTCCACCCTGCGCCTGCTCGAGGAGGTCGATCACGACCACGTGCTCAGCTACTGGCAGCCGCACCAGGGCATGTCGGACGGCGAGGCCGTGGACACCCTGCGGCAGGTGCTGCCCCGCACCTCGACGATCCACGTCTTCTCGTGGTGGCCGGTGCACGAGCGTCTTCCCCTCGCCGAGCGGGCGCCGCTGTGGCGGGAGGTCTTCGGTGTGCTCGCCGCGGAGGGCTCGGACCGCGATGCGCTGCTCGAGTTCGTCCCGCAGGACGATCCCGCCCTGCTCGCCCGCGAGGCGGCATCCCTGCGCGAGCTGATCGCCGCCGGCGCGGAGAGCGCACGATGAGGGCCCTGCTCGCGATGCCGTCGGAACTGCCCGGCCGCATGTTCGATGATCTCCAGCTCACGCGCCTGGCCGCGCTCGGCGAGATCGACACCCGCCGCACCGTCCCCGACCTCGCCGCTGCGGAGGACGAGTCCCTCGCCGAGGTGGAGGTGCTCCTGACGGGCTGGGGCTCACCCTGTGTCGATGCCGCGGCGCTCGCGCGGATGCCGCGCCTGCGGGCCATCGTCCACACCGCCGGAACCGTGCGCTTCGTGGTCTCCGAGGCGGTGTGGGAACGCGGCGACATCGTGGTGACCTCCTCGACCGCGGCGAACGCCGTGCCGGTCGCGGAGTTCACGCTCGCCCACATCCTGTTGGCCGGCAAGCGGTCCCTCGCCCAGGAGACCGACTATCGCCGCAGCCACGAGGTGGGCCGGCCGGCCGGTGCCGGCCGGGCGGTCGGGAACTACGGGAGCGTGGTGGGTCTCGTCGGCGCCTCGCGGATCGGCTCCCTGGTGGCGGAGCACCTGCAGCGCTTCGACGTGGAGGTGCTGGTCACCGACCCCTATGTCGGCGCGGAGGAGATCGCGGCCCTCGGCGCGACGAAGGTGGAGCCCGAGGAGCTGTACTCCCGCAGCGATGTGGTGAGCCTGCACGCGCCGGACGTCCCCTCCACCCGGGGGCTGGTCAGCCGGGAGCTGCTCGCGCTGATGCGCGAGGGGACCACCTTCGTCAACACCGCCCGTCCCGCCCTCGTCGATGTCGAGGCACTGCGCGAGGAGCTGGTCTCCGGGCGCCTCTGCGCGGTGCTCGACGTGCACGACGATCTCGCCGACGACGACCCCCTGTGGGACGTGCCGACGGTGTCGATCACCCCGCACATCGCCGGTTCCCAGGGCAATGAGCTGCGTCGTCTGGGCGAGCACGCTCTCGAGGAGGTGCGGCGCCTGGCGGCCGGGGAGCCGCCGCGTCACCCCGTCGATCCCTCCCGCCGCGAGAGGGAGGCCTGAGGGCATGCGGCGCGGAGCGACCGGGCGCGGCCCCTCATGCGACCCCCTCGTTATGCTGACCGGACCGCGGGCACCGCTCCCCCGGCCCGGCAGACACGCCACCACCCGCAGGAGGAACACCGATGCCCGCCGTCCGACTCAGTGATGTGGCCAAGGACGCGGGCGTCTCCCTGGCCACCGCGTCCCGCGTGCTCAACGGCTCCTCCCGGGTGCCCGGGAAGGCGGTCGCCGAGAAGGTGAAGATCTCCGCGGCGAAGCTCGGCTACGTCCCCAACGCCCAGGCCCAGGCCCTGGCCCGCTCCCGTTCGGGCCTGATCGGTCTGGTGGTCCACGACATCGCCGACCCCTATTTCGCGACCATCGCCCGCGAGATCCAGCAGCAGGTGTTCGCCTCGCAGTCCCAGGTGCTGCTCACGCAGACCGATCGCGAGATCGACACCGAGGTCGGGGCGCTCCGCTCCCTGATCGCCCAGCAGGTCGATGCCCTGGTGCTGGTGGGCTCGCATCGCTACGGCAACGACTCGGACGCCGCCCTGCGCACCCTGCTCGAGGGCTTCGCCCGCCACGGCGGTCGGGTGGTGGGCATGGGCCAGTCCCTCGGCGTGGGGCGCACGATCGTGCCGGACAACGCTGCCGCCGCCCATGAGCTCGCGACAGCGCTGATCGTGGAGGGCCACCGCCGCTTCGCCGTGGTCCAGGGGATCGCCGGGATCCCCTCGGCCGCGGATCGCACCGGCGGCTTCATCGCCGCGCTCACCGAGGCCGGCATCGAGCCCGAGCTCAGCGTGGAGGCGGACCTGACCCGCGCCGGCGGATACCAGCTGGCCGCCAGGATCCAGGAGCACCTCGCCGACCTGCCGGCCGCCGAGGACCTCCCGCTGTGCGTGTTCGCCCCCGCGGATGTCATGGCGCTCGGCGCGCTCGGCGAGCTGCGCCGCCACGGGATCGAGGTGCCCACTCAGGTGGCGGTCGCCGGCTTCGGCGGGGTGCCCGATGCGGCCGATGCGAATCCGCCGCTCACGACGATCGCGCTGCCCCTGCACGACATGGCCCGGCAGGCCGTCGAATGGGTGCTCGAGCCGCCCGCGACCGATGAGGATGCCGCCGAGGACGCGCCGTCGGAGGTCCATGTGCGGGGCGAGGTGCTGCTGCGGGGCACCACGGCCCTGACCGGCGCCGGCTGACACGCGACGCCGGTCATTCCTGGGCGCCCTCAGGCGTGCGGCAGCACCAGCTGCGCATACCGCTCGGCGATGATCCGCGCGGACTCAGCGGCCGGGGTGGCCCATACGTCCTCGTTGAAGATCTCGACCTCGATGTCGCCGGTGTAGCCGGCGTCCTTGATCATGCGGGTGATCGAGGGGAAGTCGATAAAGCCGTCGCCCATGTAGCCGCGGGAGTGCAGGGGCTCGGCCGCGAGCGGCAGGTTCCAGTCGCACACCTGGTAGCTGAACAGGCGGTCCGTCGCCGCGGCGCGCTGGATGGCGCGCTCGAGGTACGGGTCCCACCACACGTGGTAGGTGTCCACCACGACGCCGACGGCGGGGCTGCCGGAGGCCTCGGCGATGTCCAGGGCCTGGTCGATGGTGGAGACCACGGCGCGATCTGCGGCGAACATCGGGTGCAGCGGCTCGATGGACAGCGTCACCCCGCGCTCCGCGGCGTAGGGGGCCAGGGTCGCGACGGCCTCGGTGACCCGGGAGCGGGCCCCGACGATGTCCTTGTCCGCTTGGTCCACGCCGCCGACGACGAGCACCAGCGAGGGGGCGCCGAGCGCCGCGGTCTCGTCGATCGCGCGGCGGTTGTCCTCCAGCGCCGCGGCGCGGTCGGCCTCGGCGGAGGCGGTGAGGAAGCCCCCGCGGCACAGCGTGCTCACCCGCAGTCCGGCGTCGTCGACCCGGCGGCGCAGCGCGTCCAGGCCCACCTCGGCGACATCCTGGCGCCACAGGCCCACGGCGCCGATGCCCTGCGCCGTGGTGGCGTCGAGGAACTCCTGGAGCGGCGTGGTGCGGAACGTCCAACGGTTCAGCGACAGGCGCTGCGTGCCGGTCCCGAGACGCTCCGAGGGCGCGGTGGCGAGGGAGTGGGAGGTGGTCATGCGGCATCTCCTGCCCCGGCGGTCCGTGCCGCCGCATCGAGGTCGTATCCGGCGAGGCGCAGCATCGAGTGCCAGCGCTCGGCGGCCAGCGCCGGTTGTTCGAGGTTGCCGGTGGTGGCGGCGAGCTCGATGGTGCGCGAGAGGTGGGGGAGGCTGCGGGCGCTGTGCATGCCGCCCACCATGGTGAACGCCTGCTGGTGGCCGTTCAGCCAGGCCAGGAACGCCACCCCGGTCTTGTAGTGGAAGGTGGGGGCGGAGAAGATGTGCCGTCCCAGCTCCTCGGAGGCGTCCAGGATCCGGGAGGCCTCGGCCGGGTCCCCGGCGTCGAGCGCCTGCACCGCGGCCGAGGCCGCTGGCGCGGTGGCGGCGAAGGCCCCGAGCAGGGCGTCGGAGTACTCCCCGGCCACCTGCTCTCCCCCGGCCTCGGTGGTGCAGGTGCCGTCACCCACGATGAGGTGGGAGAAGTGGAAGTCGTCGCCGGTGAGCATGCGGACCCCTTCGGGGAGCCGCTCGCGCACGGCGATCTCCGCGGCGTCGTCCAGCAGGCTCATCTTCACGCCGCGGATCTTCGAGGGGTCCGCCTCGATGATCCGGAGCAGGGTGTCCGCCCCGACGGCGGGATCCTCCGATCCGAAATAGCCTCCCAGCTGCGGGTCGAAGACGGTGCCCAGCCAGTGCAGGACCACCGGCCCGCTCGCGGCGTCGAGCACCCGGCGGTAGACCTCCTCGTACTCGGCGGCCGTGGTCGCCGTGCGGGCGAGGTGGCGGCTGGCCATCAGCACCGCCCCCGCACCGGTGGCCTCGGTGGCCTCCAGCTGCTCGATGTAGGCCTCGGCGATCTCGTCCAGGCTCAGCGAATGCTCGCTGCGCTGATCGGTGTTCACCCCGGCGACCATCAGGTCGCTCACCGTCGCGTCGGCCGGGAACACGGCGGCGATCTCCGGATCGGCGAGCGCCTCGCGGGCGGCGTCGGCCGAGCGCGTGATCAGCTCCCGGGTGGCCGCGGGGTCCAGGCCCATGTTGCGCTGGGCGGTGTCCATCGCGTCGGCCACCCCGAGCCCGCGGGACCACATGGTGCGGCGGAAGGCGAGGGTGGCGTCCCAGTCGATATCGGCCGGGGCGCCGGGGGTGTTGTCCCCGTGCACCTGCGGCACCACGTGCACCGCCGCGTAGACGACGCGGGAGCGCAGGGGCGCGATGGGGCGGGCGAAGGCAGGGGCCTGGGCGAGCGGGAGGGTGCGCAGGGAGCCGTCCTCGTCCAGCAGGGTCAGCTGCAGGGCGTCCGCCATGCTCACACCTCCGTCAGCGGGTCGAGGGCGATGCGGCGACCTTCGGCGGAGCTGGTCAGGCCGGCCTCGGCCAGGCGCACGCCGCGCGCGCCGGAGAGGAAGTCGAAGGGGTACTCCCTGCCTTCGATGTAGTGGCGCAGGAAGTCCTCCCACTGCACCTTGAAGCCGTTGTCGAAGCCGTCGGGCCCGGCGTTGTCGGGCACCTCGATCCAGTCCTCGTAGTAGTTGTGCGAGTCCTTGACGTCGGGGTTCCACACCGGCTTCGGGGTGGCCTCTCGCGGCTGGACGCGGGCGCCGTGCAGGCCCACCACGGCGCTGCCCTTGGTGCCGTCGACCTGGAACTCGACCAGCTCGTCGCGGTGGACGCGAACGTCCCAGCTGGAGTTCATCTGCACCACGGTGCCGCCCTCGAGGCGGAAGACGCCGTAGGCCGCGTCATCCGCGGTCGCGGTGTACTCCTGGCCCTTCTCGTCCCAGCGCTGCCCGATGTGGGTGGCGGTCTGGGCGTAGACGTCCTCGATCCGGCCGAACAGCTCCTCGATGACGTAGTTCCAGTGCGGGAACATGTCGGCGACGATGCCGCCGCCGTCCTCGGAGCGGTAGTTCCAGGAGGGGCGCTGGGCGGTCTGCCAATCGCCCTCGTAGACCCAGTAGCCGAACTCGCCGCGCACCGAGAGGATCTCGCCGAAGAAGCCGGAGTCGATCAGGCGGCGCAGCTTGAGCAGCCCGGGCAGGTAGAGCTTGTCGTGCACGACGCCGTTGACGGTGCCGTGCTGCTTCGCCAGCTGCGCGAGCTCGAGCGCGTCCTCGAAGGTCTCGGCGGTGGGCTTCTCGGTGTAGATGGCCTTGCCGGCGGCGATGGCCTTCTTGAGGTTCGCGACGCGCAGGTTGGTCACCAGGGCGTCGAAGTAGACCTCGTAGTCCTCGTCGGCGAGGGCCTCGTCGACGTCGGTGGTCCAGTTCGTCAGCCCGTGACGCGCGGCGACCGCGGCGAGCTTCTCCTCGTTGCGGCCGACCAGCAGCAGGTCGGGGACCAAGCGGTCGCCGTCGGCGAGCTCGACGCCCCCCTGCTCCTGGATCGCGAGCAGCGAGCGCACCAGGTGCTGGCGGTAGCCCATGCGGCCGGTGGCCCCGTTGACGATGATCCCGATCCTGCGTTCTGCCATGTCTGTCTCCTGCGCTTCCTGTGATGCCCGGTTCCCGGGCGGCCGACGGGCGGTCCGGGCGCCGGTGGCGACCGTTTCCGCCCCCACCGAGCGGCAACCGCTTTCCATCCGTATAGTCAAGCATGTTCCCCCGCGACGGGCAAGCGCTTGTCGATATGATCGCGGCCTCGACGGCGCCCCTGCGCACACAGAGGAGGATCTCTGACAGAACGGGCCGAACCCGTCCGTGACCACCCGAGACCCCACTCGATCTCCCGGAGGACATCGCATGTCACCGAGCACCACGAGGCATCTGCTGATGGCGATGACCCCCGAGCGGGCACTGGACGTCTGCCATCCCGCGACCCGGGCGAGGCTCGAGGACGAGTTCGCGACGACATGGGCCTCGTCCGGCCTCGACGAGGACGAGCTCCGAGACCTGCTCCCGGGCCAGGACATCGTCGTGACCAGCTGGGGCACGCCGCGACTGCCCGCGGATCTGCTCGGGACGGACCGGGGCGGGCCGGGCATCGTCGCCCATGCCGCAGGGACCATCAAGAATCTGGTCCCACCGGAGAGTCTCGAGGACGTCACCGTGTTCTCGGCCGCCCCCAGGATCGCGACCTCCGTGGGCGAGTACTGCCTCTCCGCCGTGCTCACCCTGACGCGGCACCTGGTCGAGTCCCATGCGGACGTGGTCCAGGGGCGGTGGAAGTCCGATCGGCCCAGCGGCGGCGAGCTCACCGGCCGACGCATCGGCATCGTCGGCGCGTCCTCGACGGCGAGGGAGTTCATCCGGCTGCTGGCACCCTTCCGCACCGAGATCACCGTCCACGACCCGTTCCTCTCCCCCGCGCGGGCGGAGCAGCTCGGGGTGCGCCGGGCGTCGCTCGAGGAGGTGATGGACAACGAGATCGTCTCCGTGCACGTCCCGGCGACGCCCGCGACGGAGGGGATGCTCACCGCCGAGCTGATCGCGGCGATCCCGGACGGTGCCATCGTCCTGAACTCCTCCCGCGGGGCCGCGGTGGACACGGCGGCGCTCCTGGAGGCCGCGGTCTCCGGACGGCTCCGGGTCGGGCTGGACGTGTACGACGTCGAGCCGCCGCAGCTGGCGGAGTCCCTGGCGCAGGTCCCCGGGCTGCTGCTGACCCCGCACATCGCCGGCGACACCTCGGACGGGCACCGCGCGCTGACCGGATACGTCCTGGAGGACGTCACGGACCACCTCGCCCGCGGGCACCGCGGACCGTCATGGGTGGACCCGGCCGCACTCTCGATCCTGGCGTGAGAGATGATGGGAAGGCCCGACCGCGCAGCACAGGAACGAGCACTGCAGAAACGAGCACCGCAGACATGAGCCCGGCAGATCCGAGCACCGCAGCGATCACGGGGCGCGGAGCCGTCATCGCCTCCGTCGAGACGTTCCACGTCCCCGTGCCCTTCCGTCGGGACTTCGTCCTGGGGTCCGGGCCGGTGGGCGCCGCCGGGGCCCTCGGCGACGTCGTCTTCGTACGGATCGAGACGTCCGACGGGACGGTCGGCTGGGGCGAGCAGCGCGCGCTGCCCAGCTGGAGCTACGAGACCGCTCGCACGATCATGGACGTGATCCACCACGATCTGGCCCCCCTGCTGCAGGGGCTGACCCCCTTCGACGTCGAGCTGTTCCATCGCCGTGCGTCGACGGCGCTGAGCCCGTCGGTCTCGAACGGCTTCCCCTTCGCCCGCGCCGCGATCGACGTCGCCCTCCATGACGCGGCCGGGCATCTGGCGGGGCTGCCCGTCCATCAGCTGCTGGGCGGCAGGATCGCCGACCGCATCCCCCTGTGCAGCGCCATCGGCGTGGGGCCGACGGAGGTGGTCGCCGAGCACGCCCGGGACAGCCGCGAGTACCACGCCTTCAAGGTGAAGGTCCGTGGCGATCTCGAGGCCGATCGCGCCTCGATCCTGGCCGTGGTGGAGGAGGCCGGCGGCAAGCCGATCTGGCTGGACGCCAATCAGTCCTACCGGCCCTCGCAGCTGCTGCGCCTGGCCCGCGCCCTCGAGGACATCCCCTCCGTCCAGTGCATCGAGCAGCCGGTCCCGTCCACGGACTGGGCCGGGATGCGCCGGCTGCGGCGGGATCTCACGCTGCCCCTCGCCATCGACGAGGGCAGCTTCACCGCCACCGACCTCGCCCGCTCGGCGCATCTCGAGGCCGCCGACATGGTCGTGATCAAGGTCTGCAAGTCCGGCGGACTGCGCGCGGCGCAGCGCACCGCGGCGGTCGCCCAGGCGCACGGGATCGAGATCCTGGCCAGCGGGTTGACGGACTGCGGGATCGGCTTCGCCGCCGCGCTGCACCTGTTCAGCGCGATGGACCTGGCGCTGCCCGCCGAGCTCAACGGCCCGGAGCTGCTCGCCGAGCTCTACGTGGAGGGCCTGGACATCACCGGTGCCGTCGCGACCGTGCCCCGGGGCCCCGGCCTCGGGGTGAGGGTCGACGAGGAGCGGATCCGGGGGACCGCGCTGGCCACCGCCTCGGCGCGGGTCTCGGGCTGAGCACCGGGAATGGGATCTCGACGAGGCGGCCGATGACGCAGACCTACGAGGTCGAGCCGCGTCCCTGGTTCGTGTCCTACCAGTGAGGCGGGACGTAGGCTGAGTTCATGCCTCGTCAGCAGCGCTGGTCCCTCGCCCTCGTGGCCGTCGCGATCCTCGCGATGGCTGCGGTGATGGCGATGGACGACCTGCGCCAGGGGATCATCGCCGGCGTGCTCGGGGCCCTCGTGCTGGCCGGCGCCGCCGTGTGGTCCGGTCGGCGCGGCCGGCACACCCCCTGGGCGCGCGCCGAGGCCCGGATCTCGCCCGACCACGCCGTGGTGCTGTGGAAGCCGGGCTGCCTCTACTGCGAGCGCCTGCTGCTGCAACTCGGGAAGGACCCCCGCGTGACCTGGGTGAACGTGTGGCGGGACGAGGACGCGAACGCGCGGGTCCGCGCCGTCAACGGCGGTGACGAGCTCACACCGACGGTGCTCCTGGGCACGCAGGTGCTGCGCAACCCGAGCGCGACGGAGCTGCGCGAGCACCTGGCCGCCCCGCGCGCTGGTCATCCCTCCTGAGGCACCCGGAGCACCACCGTGGCCTCCGGGGGCCAGCGGTACTCGTCGTCGCAGCGGAAGCCGCGCAGCCATGACACCCCCTCGACCACCCGCAGGTAGAACCCCTTCGGGTACTCGTCGTCCTCGCTCAGCGGTGCGGACAGGACGTGCAGCGCGCCGCGGGGGATCCGCCCGGCGGAGAGCACCGAGTCCGGCGCCGAGGGCTGTGAGCTCACCGCCAGGCGCAGGTACGGTCCCGTCTGGGGCGGGCAGAGCTCGAACCCCTGCTGCTGCGCGGCAGCGATGACCTGCGGCAGCGTGCCGCCCGCGGACAGATCGAGCTCGTCGACGGTGCGCTGGGTGAGCGTCAGCGTCCGCGCGGGGCCCGGCGCGAAGCACGGGTGCTCGAGCAGCGTCTCGGCGAAGGCGTTGAGCTCGACGCCCGCGGCGGCCAGCTCCGCCCGCAGCTCCTGGCGGGAGGAGCCGTGGATCCTCAGGGAGATCGCGTCCTCCGTCATGCCGCCAGTATCCCGCCCCGACCCCGGCCTCGGTCGGGCCCCAGATGCGCACCGCGTCCCGGTTGCGCACAATGGCTCCATGCAGCGCTCCCGCCTCCACGTCATGGGGGCCAGCGGCTCCGGCACGACGACGCTCGCCCGCGCCCTGGCCGACCGGTGGTCCGTGCCCCATGCCGATTCCGACGACTACTACTGGTTCCCCACGGATCCGCCTTTCACCCGATCCCGCCCGCCCCAGGAGCGGGCCGCCCTGATGCACACGATGTTCGTCCCGCGCGAGGCCTGGGTGCTGTCGGGGTCGATGATCGGCTGGGGCGACGGGATCCTCGCCCGCTGCGAGGCGGTTGTGTTCCTGAGCCTGGATCCGACGGAGCGGCTGCGTCGGCTCGAGGCCCGCGAGCAGGTCCGCGACCCGCGGCAGACGGTCGACGTCGAGGCCCGAGCCGAGTTCCTGACCTGGGCCCGCGGCTACGACGACCCCGGGTTCACCGGTCGCAGCCGCGCCTCTCACGAGGCCTGGCTGACGATGCTCGAGGTGCCGGTGCTGCGCCTGGACAGCGCGCAGAGTCTCGACGAGCTGGTGTCCGCGGTGCTGCGCTGGGAGCCCCGCTGACGAGAGCACGGCCGCGCTCGGCGGTGCTGCGGCGTCAGGCCGCGCGGAGGTGCGCGAGGACCAGGCCGATCGGGATGCTCACCATGGTCAGGAGCAGCACTGCGCGGTAGGTCCACAGCGCCCAGGACGGGCCCTGCGCACCCCGGCCGACCGCGCGGATCATCAGCACCATGGTGGCCACCAGGAGCAGGCCGCCGAAGTCGACGAGCACAGGCGCCGCGAGCACCGTCCCGCCGATCACCGCCAGGCAGCCCAGGTTCCAGGTGAGGATCTCGGCCAGCAGCGTCCCGCGGGACGCGCGCGGACCGGCGAGCGCGTGCTGCGCGGCGCCCAGGCCTGCCTGCAGCACGCCGCCGACCAGCACCTGGAACGCGGCGGACCAGGACCCGTGCTCGAGACCCAGCGGGCCGGTCACTGCCGCGACCAGACCACCGGTGATGATCCAGACGCCTGCCAGTGCCCGGAAGGCCAGGTCATCAGGGGCTGATGCTCCGGTCGTCGCGCGCGGGTCGAGGTGAGGGGCCATGACCACCATTCTCTCGCTCCGCAGGCACGGCTGAGGCGGCCGGATCCGATCTCGACGGGTGGGGTCGGACACGATCGGGGCGGGGATGCGGCGGCGGGACAGCCTGCTGCGTACCCGTCCCGTCGGGGCGGAGCACGGGCGTGCCGGGGCGCGCGGGAGGAGGCCGGTCAGGACCGGATGCTGCGCTCGCGGCCACCGAGGCGGGCCAGGCTGTCACGAAGAGTCGCCGCGGCGAGCGGCCCGACGGTCACCTCCGCGTCCCGGCCGTACAGCTGATCCAGACGCCATCGGTGTCCGTCGTGATGGTGAGGGCATCACCGTCGGGATCACTCAGTTCGATGGTGTGCATGGAGGCTCCTGGGAGGTGGGCGAGTACGGCAGCGGTGCGAGCAGGCGAGCTTTCCGGCAAGAGGACGGGGACCTTCCATGGTTCGACACCGATGCCGGTTCGGGTGGGCCATCCGGTCCATCCGCCCGGTCGCCCCACCGCTCTCGTGACCACCGGCGGCGCCGGAGACCGTGCGCGCTTCCCAGGTCGCCAGCCCTTTTGCCGGTGGGGCGGCGCATCGCACCGCGGCGGCCGGTGACGAACTACCGCTCGGTCGAGCCGAGCCGGGCTGCTTCGAGGTCTCGTGTCCGCTCGGCCGAGGCGACGTCGGCGCTCCTCCGGGGCGCCGGTCCGGGCCCGCTCCATGCCCCGCGTCTGCCCGCACCGACGGCGAAGGCCCCTCCGTCCCGGAGCACGGGAGGGAGGGGCCTTCGAGGTCAGGCGCCGATCAGGCTGGGCTCACGCCGATCGGGCTGGGCTCACAGAGCGCTCACGCGTCGACGACCACGGCCATGACCGCCGGCTCGCGACGGTAGGTGCGGCGCAGGTAGCTGCCGACGGCCTCGACGATGATCTCCTCGAGCTCGCCGATGTCGTCGATCTTGTCCTGACGGGCGCGGGCGAGGGCCTTGCTCACCTGGGTCTCGGCGCCCTTGAAGGTCTTGTCGTCGTGCACGAAGCCCTTGGTGATGAACTCCAGCGGCTCGACCGGCTGATTGGTCTTGGGATCGATCAGGGCGACCACGGTGACCACACCGCCGCCGGAGAGCATGCGGCGCTCGGCGAGGGTGTCCTCGGTGGCGGTGCCGATGGTCTGGCCGTCCACGTACACCAGACCGGCCTCGACCTTGCCGGAGATCTTCGCCTGGCCGGCCACGAGGTCCACGGTCACGCCGTCCTGCGCGAGGACGATGTTCTTCTCCGGCACCCCGGTGCGGCGGGCCAGCTCGGCGTTGGCGTGCATGTGCTTGGACTCGCCGTGCACGGGCATCACGTTCTTCGGCCGCACGATGTTGTAGCAGTACACGAGCTCGCCGGCGCTGGCGTGACCGGAGACGTGCACCTTCGCGTTGCCCTTGTGGACGATGTTCGCGCCGAGGTCGGTGAGCTTGTTGATGATCCCGTAGATGGCGTTCTCGTTGCCGGGGATCAGCGAGGAGGCCATCAGCACGGTGTCGCCCTCGCCGACCTGGATCTGGTGGTCGCCGTTGGACATGCGGGCCAGCGCCGCCATCGGCTCGCCCTGCGAACCGGTGCAGATCAGGGTGATCTTGTGATCGGGCATCGACTGGATCTTGCGGAAGTCGACGACGAGGCCCTTGGGGATGTTCAGGTAGCCGAGGTCGCGGGCGATCGCCATGTTGCGCACCATCGAGCGGCCCACGAAGGCGACCTTGCGGCCGTTGGCGTGAGCGGCATTGAGCACCTGCTGGATGCGGTGCACGTGGCTGGCGAAGCTGGAGACGATGATCCGTCGCGGCGAGGAGGTGAACACCTGGTCGATCGCCGGGTTCAGATCCCGCTCGGACATCGTGAAGCCGGGGACCTCGGCGTTCGTGGAGTCGGTGAGGAACAGGTCCACGCCCTCCTCGCCGAGCCGGGCGAAGGAGCGCAGGTCGGTGATGCGGCCGTCCAGCGGGAACTGGTCCATCTTGAAGTCACCGGTGTGCAGTACGGAGCCGGCCTTGGTGCGGATCATGATGGCGAGCGCATCGGGGATGGAGTGGTTGACCGCGACGAACTCGAGGTCGAACGAGCCCGCCTTGTGCTTCTGCCCCGCCTCGACCTGGATGGTCTTGGGGGTGATGCGGTGCTCCTTGAGCTTCGCGGTGATGAACGCCAGCGTCAGCTCGGAGCCGATCACGGGGATGTCCGCCCGCTCCTTGAGCAGGTACGGGACGCCTCCGATGTGGTCCTCGTGACCGTGCGTGAGGACGATCGCCTCGATGTCGTCCAGGCGGTCCCGGATCGAGGTGAAGTCCGGCAGGATCACGTCGATGCCGGGCTGGTGCTCCTCGGGGAAGAGCACGCCGCAGTCGACGATCAGCAGCTTGCCGGCGTGCTCGAACACGGTCATGTTGCGGCCCACCTCGCCGAGGCCGCCGAGCGCGGTGATGCGCAGGCCGTTCTTGGCAAGGCGCGGGGGTGCGGTGAGCTTGGTGCGGGGAGAGGGCATGAGGAGTTTCTCTATCGTCGAAGGGTCAGATGCTCAGGTATCAGGTGTCACGCGCGCGTCGCCGGGGCTCGCAGCAGCGGTCACACCATTCACGGTACGGCAGGACGGCCCCATTTCCTCATCCATGCCGGATTGACCACGTTCGAGACGCCCACTCAGCGGCGGATCGACCCCGTCACTCGCCGGTACCCCACGCCAGGTGCCGCTCACAGGCGCTCGAAGCGGCACCTGGCATGGGTTCGATCCGGGGCCCCTCTAAAAATACTGCGGCGAACAGGGCTCGAGCTCTCCCCCGTGAGCGACCCTCGATGCCACCGCGCCGCCTCGCGCGGACTCTCACGGAGTCCAGCGCGGGTCCCGCCCGAGGAAGGCGAAGAGGCGCTCCTGCTCGGTGGCGTCAGCGGGCACCGGCTGCTGCTGCCCGAACTGGCCGCTGGGACGCAGCTGCTCCTCCATGGCGCTCATGCTGGTCAGGGCATCGTGCACCAGATCCGCGTCCAGCGCGTCGTCCTGACCGGAGGCACGGGCGAGGTCCCAGGTGTGGAAGAAGACGTCACCGGTGAAGACCTGGTCGACCACCTGAGGCAGCGGACGGTCCTGTCCGGTATGCAGGTTGGAGTGCAGGATCTCGGCCGCGGCAGGGTCCGTGAGCAGGCGCTGCACCTGCGGATCGAAGACCTCCAACGCACCCCTGGGGTCCGCCTCGACCGGAGGACCATCGTCGAAGCGGAAGCTCGATCCGGCGTGGACCAGCGCGGAGAGCCAGCCGACGAGGTGCCCGACCACGTCACGGGCGTGCCATTCCGCCACTGGGGTGGGCGCGTCCCACTCGGTGACGCCGCGGACGACCTCGCTGAACCGTGCGGCGATCACGCGGTACTTCTCGTCCGGCGGAAGCTGGGGCAGCGACGCGCTCATCGCGGGCCCGCCTCGGCCAGCAGGGCATCGAGGGCGGCGTACCCCTCGTGGATACCGACGTCCATGCCGCTCTCGAGCATCTGATTGCGGCCCTCGAAGGAGTCGAAGAGCGACTGCCCGTGCAGACGGGTCCAGCCGTCGCCGAGGTCCTCGACCCGCAGCGTCTCCAGGGAGACGGCCTCGGGCCAGCCGTCGAAGGTGAAGGTCTGGACGAGGCGGTCCTCGGTGACCTCGTGGAAGCTCCCGTAGAAGGAGTACTCCTCCTCGTCCGGTCCGATGTTGGTGAAGGCGTAGGCACCGCCGGTGCGCGCATCCCAGCGCTCGATGCGGGTCGAGAGCTCCTCGGGTCCCACCCAGCGCGCGTAGAGCTCGGGATCGGTGTGCGCGCGCAGGAGCTGCGCGGGCGTTGCCCGGAAGTCCCGGGTGATGCGGATCAAGGGGACTTCGGAATCGGCCTCGATGGTCGCGGTGGTGAGCCGTTCGGTGGTGGTCATGGCGTGTGCTCCTCGGGATCCGTGCTGCGGAGATGGTGCAGGACGCCGTCGAGGCGGGACATGCGTGCCTCGGCGGCTCGGCGGTGCCGGTCGATCCAGTGGGTCAGCTCCCCCAGCACCTCGGATTCGAGGTGCACGGGGCGCCGTTGGGCGTCGCGTCGGCGGGAGACGAGCCCGGCCGATTCGAGGACCGCGAGGTGCTTGCTCACGGCCTGCAGGGACATGTCGTAGGGGGCGGCGAGCTCTCCGACCGTGGCGTCACCGAGGGTGAGCCGGGAGACGAGGTCTCGTCGGGTGGGATCGGCGAGGGCCGCGAAGGCCCTCGAGAGACTGTCGTCGTCCATCCCTCCCTTTCTCAACGTATTGGTTGATGACGGAGACGTTACGCCGCGTCGCGATCATGGTCAACCCTTCGGTTGAATATCGATGTCCGGCGTGTCGCCGGAACTCGCAGGGTCGTCGGGCCCGGCACGTGGGCGGGGCCATGGGCGAACGTCGGCCCGACGATCCGGGCCCTGCCTACTCGCGCCGCAGCACCTTGCCCGACCGCTCCGCCACCACCCGGTAGGCCTCGGTGAAGTGGCCCAGGAGATCGACGAAGGTCGCGGCATCCGCCGCCCCGAGGGCGGCCAGCGCCTCGTCATAGCCGGCCAGGCTCGCGGCGACATCCGCCTCGAAGAGTCGATACCCCGTCGCCGTGCGCTGGAAGCGGTACGCCTGACCGCCGTGACCTCGGGTTCGCTCGAGCAGCCCTTCCGTGACGGCGGCATTGACCTGCCGGTTCACCGTGGACTGCTCGAGGTGGAGGGCGTCCGCGATCTCCCGCAGCGTCCGGGTGCTTCCGTCGGCGAAGAGCCAGAGGATGCGCAGGTCGGCGTCCCCGAGATTGCGCTCCTGGCGATGGAGCCTGCGGTGGCGGTCCAGGAGGCTGAGGAGGCGTGCCACCTCGCGGCGCGGCTCCCGCGCCGCGGCGTCCTCGCCCGGGGCGCAGTCACCCCCGGTGTGCTCCATCATCTCGCCACCGTTCCTTCGACGTCGTCACAGTGCTCGGATCGACTCCGGTATGTACTTTACACACCCGCGCCCACTATGTAGATTACATATTCTTCCCCAGTCCCACGTCCGAACCGAAGGTGCCCGTGAACCATTCCCCGCAGACAGCGAGCCCGGCCGAGGGCAGCGTCCGCCACCCCGCCGTGATCCTGATCGTCATCGGCTTCTCCAGCCTGTGCGCCTCGCTCATGCAGTCGCTCGTGATCCCGATCCAGCCCGAGCTGCCCTCCATGCTCGGCACCTCGGCCTCGAACGCGGCCTGGGTGGTCACCGCCACTCTGCTGGCCGGCGGTGTCGCGATGCCGGTCTCCGGCAGGCTCGCCGATCTCAAGGGGTGCAAGCCCGTCCTGATCGGCTCGGCCGCGCTCATGCTGGCGGGCTCGCTGATCAGCGCCCTCGGGGACTCGCTGGCGCCCGTCCTGGTCGGCCGTGTGCTGCAGGGCCTGGCGATGGGGTACATCCCGGTCGCGATCAGCTTCGTGCGGGAGGTGATGCCCCCGCACCTGCGCAACACGGCGGTGGCCGGCATCAGCGCCACCCTCGGTGTGGGCGGCGCGCTCGGCCTGCCGATCGCCGCCTGGATCGCGCAGTCCTACGACTGGCACGCGCTGTTCTGGCTGGCCTCGGCGCTCGCCGTGCTCATGGTGGTCTCCACCGCGGTCGCGCTGCCCCATTGCGCACCGGTCGGCTCCGGGAAGCTCGATGTGATCGGGGCGATCGGCATGGCGATCGGCGTGGTCGCCGTGCTCGTCGGCGTCTCCAAGGGCAACGACTGGGGCTGGGCCTCCGCCGCCACGCTCGGCGTGATCATCGGCGGTGCCGCGGCACTGCTGCTGTGGGCCTGGTTCGAGCTGCGCCAGGGAAGCCCGCTGGTGGACCTGCGCACCATGGCCCGTCGTCCGATCCTGCTGACGAACCTCGCCGCCCTGATGGCGGGGTTCGGCATGATGGCGCAGGCGATCGTGATCCCGCAGCTGCTGCAGGCGCCCGACGCCACCGGATACGGGCTCGGCCAGACCATGCTGCAGACGGGCCTGTGGATGGCCCCGGGCGGCCTGATGATGCTGGCCTTCACGCCGATCTCCAGTGGGATGCTCACCCGTTTCGGCGGGCGGGCCACGCTGGCCACCGGCATGGTCGTCCTCTCCAGCGGGTACCTGGTCGCGTTCTTCCTGACCGACGCGCCGTGGCAGCTCATGCTCGCCTCCTGCCTCTCCTCGGCCGGGGTGGGGATCGCCTACGCCGCGATGCCCACACTGATCATGGAGAACTCCCCGGCCTCGGAGGCCGGGTCGGGAGTGGGGGTCAACGCCCTGATGCGCTCGATGGGCACGACGAGCGCCGGCGCGGTGATGGCGATCGTGCTGACCTCCGTCACCACCACCGTGGGCGGCCAGTCGCTGCCCACCATGACCGCCTTCAAGATCTGCTTCCTGCTCGCCGCGGTCGCCGGGCTCGGGGCGGCGGCGACCACGCTGTTCATCAAGCGCGGACGGCCGGGAGCAGGCGGGACGGACGCCGACGGCCCGACCGCCACGGGCACAGCCGCGACGACCGCGCCACGGGAGAGCGCCGAGGAGCCGGCGCTCGTCTGACAGGACGGGCTGCGGCACGGCGTCGCGAAGCGCACGCGCGGCGCGACGGTGCGAGAATCGGACCATGCCCAGAAGCTTCGCCTCCGGCCACCGGTGCCACCGATCCTGCCTCCGCCACCACTGCGGGGGTATGACGCGATGAGCATCCCCACCCCGTACGAGGACCTGCTGCGCGAGGTCATGGAGACCGGGCACGCCAAGGGCGACCGCACCGGCACCGGCACTCGCAGCCTGTTCGGGAAGCAGCTGCGCTACGACCTGTCCCAGGGCTTCCCGCTGATCACCACCAAACGGGTGCACACCCGCTCGATCATCCTCGAGCTGCTGTGGTTCCTGCGCGGGGACACCAATGTGCGCTGGCTGCAGGAGCGGGGCGTGAGCATCTGGGACGAGTGGGCGGACGAGGACGGCGAGCTCGGCCCGGTCTACGGCGCGCAGTGGCGCTCCTGGCCCACCCCCGACGGCGGGGTCATCGACCAGATCAGCGAGGTGATCGAGCAGATCCGCACGAACCCCGACTCTCGCCGGCTGATCGTCTCGGCCTGGAACCCGGCGGACATCCCCGCCATGGCGCTCGCCCCCTGCCATGCCCTGTTCCAGTTCGAGGTGCACGACGGGAAGCTCTCCTGCCAGCTGTACCAGCGCAGCGCGGATCTCTTCCTCGGGGTGCCCTTCAACATCGCCAGCTACGCGCTGCTGACCCACCTGGTCGCCCAGCAGACCGACCTCGAGGTGGGGGACTTCGTCTGGACCGGCGGGGACTGCCACATCTACGACAACCACCACGAGCAGGTCACCCGGCAGCTGTCGCGCGAGCCCTTCCCCTATCCCACCCTGTCGCTGACCCGGCAGCCGGACTCGATCCTCGACTACGAGCTCGAGGACATCGAGATCGTGGGCTACCAGCACCACAAGGGGATCAAGGCCCCCGTTGCGGTATGAGCACGGACGACGACACCGCACCCGCCCCGCCACGGATCGGACTGATCTGGGCCCAGGCCCGCGGCGGCGTGATCGGCGCCGGCGGCACCATGCCCTGGCACCTGCCGGAGGACCTCAGACACTTCTCCCGCACCACGAAGGGCTCGCCCGTGGTGATGGGCCGGCGCACCTGGGAGTCCTTCCCGCCCCGGTTCCGGCCGCTGCCCGAGCGCACGAACATCGTCATCACCTCGGACGACGCCTTCGCGGCCGAGGGGGCGGTGCGGGCCCGTGACCTGGGGGACGCGCTGCGCCTGGCCGGCGAGGCGCTGGCGGCGCGAGACTCCCCCACCGGGCCCGGGGACCGCGACGCGCTCGACACCCCCGCCCCGGGCCCGGTGAAGGGCGCGATGACCTGGGTGATCGGCGGCGGCCGCGTGTACCGGGAGGCGATGGGTCGGGCAGACCTGCTGGTGGTCACCGAGATCGACCTCGAGGTCGACGGGGACACCACCGCCCCCGTCGTTCCCGACGACTTCTCCCCGGAGGCATCTGATCCCGCCTGGTGCAGTTCACGCACCGGCCTGCGCTTTCGGATCCTCCGCTACCGGCGCCGCGCCCCTCACATGACCGGCGCGTAGCGCGAACGCAGCACCGCGAAGAGCCCGAAGAGGATGAGCCCGGCACCGACCACGGCGAGCGCGACCCCGCCGGCGGGGAGCGCCGCCATGGCCTGCAGGGCGCCGTCGAGCCCGGTCGCCTTCTCCGGATCCGCCCCGAGGGCGGCCCAGCCGAACATCAGACCCACGGCCAGCAGCGCGATGCCCTTGCCGATATAGCCGAGCACCCCGGTGACGACGATCGCGCGGGCGATCTGCTGCCCTTCCGGCACCCGCAGGTGGTCCTCGAAGCCGCGACTGGCGCCCGTGTACACGTGGTGGCAGCCGATGACGAAGACCACCAGTGCCACCACGACCACCGCGGTACGGCCGGCAGCATTGCCCATCAGGCCCGCGGTGAGCTGGGAGGTCTGCTGGCCGGAGTCGGTGCCGGCCCCGGCGGCGAAGCGCAGCGCCGTCGCCGCGAGCGCCGCGTAGACGACCGCCTTGCCGAGGGTGGTGACCACGTGGCCGATCCGCTTCGCGGCGCCTCGCTTCCACCGTGCACCGAACCAGGCCTCGGCCAGGTGCCAGAGCACCAGCGCCGCCATCGCGATCCCACCGATCCACAGCACGATGTTCCCGCCCGGCGCGGAGGCGACGGCCTGCAGCGCGCCGGACTGATCGGCCTCCTGCGAGGAGCCGCCGAGCGCCATGCGCAGCGTGATCACCCCGATCAGCACGTGCACCAGACCGCTCATCACGAAGCCGCCGCGAGCGATGGTCTGGAAGACCGGGTGCTCGGCGACGTCCTCGGCGGCGTCCTCGACGTTCTCGGCGCCGTCACGAGCGCTCTGCAGGGATCCCATGGCTGCACTGTAGAACGCCGTCGGGGCGACCGGGCCCGATCGACGCAGCAGCGGAGAGCTCTCCCTGGTCCATGCACATGGACCTGGTGGTCGGGAGCATCCCGCTCACAGGGCACCCGACCGCTCCATCGCAGACCCACCAGGGCACCAGCTGCGCCGGGGCACGGCGGCCGACGCGGGCCGTCGAACCCTCCGGACGCACTCGAGCCCGCCGGGCAGCCCCGGCGCGGGCCGTTGTCTCAGAGTGCCTCCACCCTGAGGTCCGAGTACTCGGCGATCAGCGGCGCCATCTGTCGTAGCCCGATCGCCCCGCCGTGACGCGCAGGACCACCCACGGAGCCGTCATCGCGCCAGGTCACGCAGGGAATGTCGTCGATCGTGAAGTCGACGGTGGCGCCTCGCCAGGTGAGGGACATGCGGTACTCGCGGTCCGCGTCGAGCACGGCGGGCAGCGGGTCCGCCCCCTGGGCGACGAGATGGGCGCCGTGGCTCTTGCGCACATTGCAGGTGTGCAGGCTGCGCTCGTCCGGCCACCTGCGGCGGAAGTAGGAGAGATGGTAGGCATCGATCGCCCCGGAGTGATACTGCGCGTACTGCCCGGTGCGGGCCGGCAGCTCGGGGGCGTGGAGCGAGCCACCGCCGTGGGCCCGGGCGGCCCAGAAGATCATGGCCAGGCCCGGTTCGCGCAGAGGGCGGAAGCTCCAGGTGACGCGTACATCCCCCTCGTGCTCCACGGGCAACCAGGCCACGAAGTGCGCGGACTGTCCCGCGGCCGGGTCCGCCGCGCTCTCCAGCCGCAGGCGACCGGAGGGGAACGTCGCGACCAGCGGGCCCTCGACGATCCAGTCGGCAAGATCCTCGGGCGTGGACAGGGCGGAGCTGTACAGCGTCGTCATCCCAGGGCGCTCTCTTCCTCCTCGCACCGCGGCCATCGCGGAGCGGAGCGACCGCGGGGACGGATCGCGAGGTCCGCCGCAGGTCACCCTCATCCCCGCCGAGCATACCCACCGCTGGCCCCCTCGTCGGCCTCGACGGCGCCGCACCGCCTACCCTCGAAGGGTGAGCTCCCACCCCTCCTCCCGCGCCGGGACCGGTCGGGCCGGTCCCGCAGCGGACGTCGGCCGCTGGTTCTCCACCGCCACCTCCCGCGCGCCGGACGCTCCCGGCCCCACCCGCGGCGGTCCGCGCCTGCCGGCCTGGGGGCCGATGGAGGGCGCGCACTACGGTCACCGCAGCTCCCCGGAGGAGAACGATGCCGCTCTCGCACTGCTGCGGGACCGGCCGGTCGCGGTGCTCACCGGCGCCGGGATGTCCACCGGTTCCGGGCTGCCGGACTACCGCGGCCGTGATGCGGTGCCCCGCTCCCCCATGACCTTTCAGGAGTTCATCGGCCATGATCTCGCCCGGCGGCGCTACTGGGCGCGCTCGACCGTGGGCTGGGAGCAGTTCCGCAGCGCCCGGCCCGGGCCCGCGCACCACCTGCTCGCGGCCCTGACCCCCGAGCCCTTCCCGATCACGGCGGTGATCACGCAGAACGTCGACGGCCTGCACGCCGCCGCAGGCTCGGAGCCGGTGATCGACCTGCACGGCCGGCTGGATCGGGTGCGCTGTCAGCAGTGCGGGGCGCTGTCCTCCCGCGCCGCCCTGCACCAGCGGATGCTGATGATGAACCCCGAGCTCGCGCAGCACCTGCCCGCCCTCTCCGCCGACGCCGCCCAGGCGCCCGACGGGGACGCCGAGGTGGATCGCACCAGCAGCTTCCGCTATCCGCCGTGCGCGCTGTGCGGAGGGATCCTCAAGCCCGACGTCGTGTTCTTCGGGGAGTCCGCGCGACGGGAGGTCGTGGCCGCGGCCTTCGCGGCGCTCGAGGCGGCCGAAGCGCTGCTGGTGCTCGGCTCGAGCCTCACCGTGCAGTCCGGACTGCGGTTCGTGCGCGCGGCCGGGCGCCAGGGCAAGCCCGTGGTGATCCTCAACGACGGCCCCACCCGCGCCGATCCGGATGCCACCGTGCGCCTGCACGGCCGGCTCGAGGAGGTGCTGGAGCACTGGGTGCAGTGAGCGCGGGGATCCGCGGTCCGTGCGGCCAGGCCCGGCAGGGGCGACAATGGGGAGCACCGCCCGCCGCGCGAAGGAGCCGATCCCCCGATGACCGCCCCGCTGCCGCTGCTCGATCTCAACGCCGACCTCGGGGAGGGATACGGCGACTGGTCGATGGGTGATGACACCGCGATGCTCGAGGTGGTGACCACCGCGAACATCGCCTGCGGCGGGCACGCCGGGGATGGCCGGACGATGCGCGCCGCCTCCCGCGCCGCGGCTGCTCACGGCGTGACGATCACCGCGCACGTCGCCTATCCGGACCTGGGCGGTTTCGGCCGACGCTTCCTCGACATCGCCCCCGCCGACCTCACCGACCAGGTGGTCGTGCAGGTCGGAGCGCTGCAGGCGATGGCCCGGGCCGAGGGCGCGCAGGTGCGGGGCGTGAAGCCCCACGGCGCGCTGTACAACGCCCTGGCCCATCACGGCGCACAGGCCGCAGCGGTGGTGCGCGCAGTGCAGGAGCTCGGGGACCTGCCGCTGGTCGTCGCGCCCGGCGCCGTGGCCGTGGAGACCGCGCAGGAGGCCGGGATCGCCGTGGTGCTCGAGGGCTTCGCCGACCGCGCCTATCTCCCCGACGGCACCCTCACCCCGCGCGGCACCCCCGGCGCAGTGCTCACGGACCCCGCGGAAGTGGCCGCACAGGCGCTCTCGATCGCGACCGCTCACGGGGTCCGCACCGCCGACGGGAGCTGGGTGGACCTCCCGGTCCGCTCCCTCTGCCTGCACGGGGACACCCCCGGCGCGGTGGAGCTCGCCCGCACCGTGCGCTCCCACCTGGAAGAGGCGGGCGTGCACCTCGGGGCAGCGCTGTGACTCGGGGCCCGGACCGCACTCCGCGTCGGGTCCGTCGCGACCGCTCCGACCGTCTCGAGCCGCCGCTGGCGGTGCACCGCGCCGGAGAGGTCGCACTGCTGGCCGAGTACCCCGACACCCGTGCCGTGCTCGCCGCAGCGGCCGCGGTGGGCGAGCTCGCCCCGGCGACTCTGCTCGACCTGGTCCCTGCCGAGCGCACGCTCCTGCTGGTGGGCAGCGCCGCCCAGGATCTGCCGGTCCTCGACGCCCTGCTGCGCGACCTCCCCGGAGCCGCGACGCAGGAGGAGGCGAACGCTGAGGTCAGCGTGGACATCGTCTACGACGGCGAGGATCTCGCCGAGGTCGCCGAGCTGCTGGAGATCAGCACGCAGGCGCTGATCACCGCGCACAGCGCGGCCACGTGGACCGCGGCCTTCGGTGGATTCGCGCCCGGTTTCGCCTACCTGCTGCCGGACGCGCCCACCGACCCCGCGCGACCCGTCGGCCCGCCATGGGAGGTGCCCCGCCGGGCCGAGCCGCGCACCGAGGTGCCTGCCGGCGCCGTCGGCCTCGCCGCCCGCTACTGCGGGATCTACCCGCGCTCCTCCCCCGGCGGGTGGCAGCTGATCGGGCGCACCGACGTCTCCTTGTTCGACGTGGACCGGGAACCGCCCGCGCTGCTCACCCCCGGCACACGGGTGCGTTTCACCCCCCGGCGTCCGACGGCCCGGGCCTCCGCCCGCACAGCCGCGTTCACCCAGGTCGCGCGCGACGCGGCCGCCGTCCCCGGACGGCGGGGCAGGCGTCGAGGGGCAGCGGGGGCGCCGACGAGCGGACAGCCCGCGCTGGAGGTCCTCGCCCCCGGCCCCCTCACCCTGCTCGAGGACACCGGTCGACCCGGCCGGGCGGCGAGCGGGGTGAGCTGCTCCGGTGCCTTCGACCGCGGGGCGATGCTGCGGGCGAACCTCGCCGTGGGCAATCCGACCGCGGCAGCGGTGCTCGAGATCGTGGCCGGCCCGCTGCGGCTGCAGGCGCGGGCCGCGACGGTCATCGCCGTCTCCGGAGCCCGGGCACCGCTGGTGCTGCACCGGGCCGACCCGGAGAGCACCGACCTCGAGCTCAGCCCGGAGGAGAGCCACGAGCTGCCGATCGCCCTCGACCCCGGGGACCGGCTCGAGCTGGGCCCGGTGACGGAGGGCCTGCGACTGGTGCTGGCCGTCCGCGGCGGTCTGCGCGGGGTGGGGGCGGCAGGTGCCGTGCTCGGCTCCCTGTCCCGGGACACGCTCTCCGCGCTCGGACCGGCACCGCTCGTGGCCGGGGACCTGCTGCTCGTCGGCCCCGAGGAGAGGCTGGACGCCGTTCCCACGCCGGTCCGGGGCGAGGATGCCACGCTGCTCGATCACACCTCCCCGGCCGTGCTCGACGTCCCGGTGCACGCCGGCCCGCGGGACGCGCTGCTCGGCGCGGCGACCCTCAGGCAGCTGCTGGCCACCACCTGGACCGTGCGCCCGGACTCGGACCGGGTGGGGGTACGCCTGGACGGGGACCCGCTCACCGCGCCCTCGGACTCCGGGTCGTCGCCGAGCGAACCGATGAGGCCCGGCGCGATCCAGGTGCCGCCGTCGGGATCGCCCGTCGTCTTCGGTCCCGACCATCCCACCACCGGCGGCTACCCGGTGATCGCGGTGGTCACCCGCGAGGGGCTGGATGCACTGGCGCAGGCGGCGACGGGGACCGGGCTGCGCTTCGTGGCGGTGCCGAGCAGCCCCCGCTGAGGGCGCGACCGCAGCGCGCGGCGCCGCAGCGGTCCCCGCCCCGCGGTCGCGACCCGAGCGGCCCCATCCCTGCGGTCGACGCCTCAGCGCATGCAGCCGCTGTTCCCGACACGACGATGACACCATGTCCCCATGCCGCGATTGCTGCCCGACCCCGCCTACTTCGCCACCCTGCCCAAGGTCATCACCTCCGGCGCCGTGATCCTGCGCGACGAGCACGACCACCTGGTGATCGAGAAGCCGAACTACCGCGACCACTGGCTGCTGCCGGGCGGCGGCGTCGACGCGGGTGAGGATGCCCGCCAGTGCGCCCGGCGGGAGGTGCTCGAGGAGCTCGGACTCGATCTCGAGGTGGGGCGGCTGCTGACGGTCGACTGGCTGCCCTCGAGTGCGGTGCGCAGCGCGCCGATGGGGGTGCACTTCCTCTTCGACGCCGGCGTGATCCCCCGCGCCCAGCTGGAGGCCACCGTGGTGCCGGAGGCCGCAGAGCTCGACGACTGGGCGCTGATCCCCGAGTCCGAGGCGCATCTGCTCTCGCCCTGGGGCGCCTCCCGTGTCCAGCGCGCCCTGGCGGTGCTGCGCGGCGAGTCCGAGGTGGACATGGTGACGCACCCGCGGCGCTGAACCCGACGGCGGAGGATCTGCCGGTGGGGTCCGCGCGATCCGCAACCCATCTGTGACCTCAGGCTTTTTCTCATGCTGACCAGGAGTGGAGGGGCGTCGGTCGCCCCGCACGGCGATCCGCTGTGAGCCGGACCTCAGGTCCGCAGCGCGGAATGCGCCATGATGTGCCCCACCCGATCACCCGTCGACGGAGATGACGATGAGCTCTTCGACCACCACGCCGCAGACACCGCTCCCGGCCCACGGTCCGCTGACCAGGTCGCAGCGCCTGGACCGCCTGCCCTTCACCCGCAGGCACGGCAGGCTGCTGGGCGCCTCCGGCATCGGCTGGGCGCTGGACGCGATGGATGTCGGCCTGATCTCCTTCGTGATCGCGGCCCTCAGCGTCCACTGGGAGCTGAGCAAGGCCGACGGCTCGCTGATCGCGTCGGCCGGATTCGCCGGGATGGCGATCGGCGCCAGCGTGGGCGGCCTGCTGGCCGACCGCATCGGTCGCCGCTCCGTCTTCGCCCTGACGCTGCTGATCTACGGCCTGGCCACCGGCGCCTCGGCGCTGGCGATGGGTGTGGGCGCCCTGATCGTGCTGCGCTTCATCGTGGGCCTGGGCCTCGGCGCCGAACTGCCGGTCGCCTCGACCCTGATGAGCGAGTTCGCCCCGGCCCGGATCCGTGGCCGCGTGATCGTCTGGCTCGAGGCCTTCTGGGCGCTGGGCTGGATCCTCGCCGCTGTGATCGGCACCTTCGTCGCCGCCTCCGGGCCGACCGGCTGGCGATGGGCGCTCGCCGTCGGCCTGGTGCCCGCGGTCTACTCGCTGGTGATCCGGCTGGGGATGCCCGAATCGGTGCGCTTCCTGGAGAAGCAGGGACGGACCGAGGAGGCGGAGCGCGTGGTGCGCAGCTTCGAGGCCTCCGCCGGGCTCGACGCCCCGTCGCCTGCCGCCCCCGCAGCCGGCGCGGAGCGTGCAGAGCATGCGGAGCGCGCAGACAGCGCAGAACGCACCCCCGCCGCGGCCCGAGTCGAGGCAGACGCCACCACCGCGATCCCGGCCGCGGACCCGATCGAGGGAACCGGCGGGATCTGGTCCCGGCCCCTCCGCGCCCGCACCGCCGGCCTGTGGGCGGTGTGGTTCTGCATCAACCTGTCCTACTACGGCGCGTTCATCTGGATCCCGACGCTGCTGGTGGACCGCGGCTTCGATCTCACCCGCTCCTTCACCTTCACCCTCGTCATCACCCTCGCCCAGATCCCCGGATACGCGGTGGCGGCCTGGCTGATCGAGGAGTTCGGGCGGCGCTGGACGCTGACCGTCTTCCTCTCGGGCTCGGCCGTGGCCGCCTCCTTCTACGGCCTCGCAGAGACGGAATGGATGATCCTCGCGGCCGGCTGCGCGCTGAGCTTCTTCAACCTCGGCGCCTGGGGTGCGCTGTACGCGATCGGGCCGGAGCTCTATCCCACCCGAGTGCGCGGCACGGGCACCGGCGCGGCCGCCGCCTTCGGGCGCATCGCCTCGATGGCGGCGCCATTCTTGGTACCGGTGTTCCTGGTCGCCGGCGGGCAGGTGTTCGTCTTCGCCGCCTTCTCGACCTTCTTCCTCCTGGCCGCGGCCGCCGCCTTCACCCTGCCCGAGCAGCGAGGCAAGGCGCTGGCGGAGTAGGCGGGCGGTCCGGCACCTTCTGAACCCCGCGCGGCTCGCCCCGGCGCCCGGACCTGTCCCGCTCGCCCGGGCCCGGCCCGAGTCATAGTGCGGATGCGCGCTGCCAGCTGCTGCACCCTCCGGGCTCGACGCGCTCCGACCCCCGCGGCCCCACCTCAGCGCACTGGACGGGCCCGGACCCCGCCCGCACCCGCACCCGCACCCGCACCCGCACCGCGTACGGTGGCCCCACCGACGCTTCCCCGTCGGCCGTCCGCATCTCGCGCCGGAACCGGAGGCTCCCATGCTCGCCGATCGCATCACTGACTCGCTCTGCCACCACGCCGAGGGTCCGTACTGGTCCGACACCTGGGGCGGTCTGCGCTGGGTGGACATGCTCGCCGGCGACCTCCTGCACCTGGATCCCTCCGGCATCGTCGGCTCCGGCACCACCGCCGGTCGGCCCCTGGCCACCGAGGCACCGGAGGGCGCCGTGGCCCGGATCCCCACGCCCAGCTCCGTGGTGGCCTGCGTACGGCCTGCCGCCGGTGGCGGGGCGGTGCTCGCGGTCGAGAAGGGGTTCGCGCTCGAGGACGCCGACGGCTCGATCACCGAGCTCCCCCCGCTGTGGGAGGAGGACGTGCGCATGAACGAGGGCGCGATCGCACCGGACGGCTCGTTCCTGTGCGGCTCGATGGCGTATGACCAGCGCCCCGGCGGGGCCGCGATGTGGCGCCTGCTGCCCGACGGCACCACCACCCGGCTGTTCGGCGACCTCACGATCTCCAACGGTCTCGCCTTCTCGGCCGACGGTGCGCGGGCGTTCTACGTGGACACCCCCACCGGGCGGGTGGACGTCTTCGACTGGTCCGACCAGGACGGCCTCGTCGGTCGCCGCCCCTTCGCGGATCTCTCCGCCGAGGACGGCGATCCCGACGGGCTCTGCCTCGATGCCGCAGGGAACGTGTGGGTGGCGATGCACTCCGGGGGCCAGGTCTTCGGGCTGGACGAGCACGGAAGGGTCGCCGAGCGGATCGCCGTGGGCGCCCGGCAGGTCACCGCCTGCACCTTCGGCGGCGAGGATCGCGGGACCCTGTTCATCACCACCAGCCGGGAGAACCTCGCGGAGGGCGAGGACCCGGCGGCCGGCTCCCTGTTCGCGGCTCGCCCCGGGGTGCGCGGCCCGGCCGAGGAGCTGGTCTTCGGCGACTGACCCCGGCCCGCGGGCGCGGCTCTGCCGTCACCAGTCCGCGGCGCGGGGCCGGCGCCTGCGAGATGCCGAACCCCCTGCGAGCACCGAGTTCACGGGCTCGCAGGGGGTTCATGCAGTGGGGACGGGTCAGGCCGTGGGGCCGGCACCCGTCGCCGCGACGTTCTCGGCCGAGCGGTCTCGGGCCTCGCCGGAGCGGAACGACTCGAGCATGTCGTCGAACTCCTCCATCGCCTTCGCAGACGGCCGGGGGGTGACGAGGCTGACCACGATCGCGAGCACCAGGCAGACCAGGAAGCCCGGGATGATCTCGTAGAGGTGCTGGCCGCCGAACAGGTTCCAGGCGACGTCCGGGGCGAACTGGCCCCAGATGAAGGCGACCGCGGCACCGGCGACCATGCCCGTTGCGGCACCGGCGGTGGTGAGCCGGCGCCAGAACAGCGACAGGATGACGATCGGGCCGAAGGCGGCGCCGAACCCGGCCCAGGCGAAAGCGACCAGGCCAAGCACCGAGCTGTCCGGGTTCAGGGCCAGGATCAGCGCGATCACCGAGACGGCGAGCACGCCGATGCGTCCGCCCCACAGGGCGCCCTTGGCGCTGAGCTTGATGCCGATGCCGCCCAAGAGGTCCTCGACCAGCGCGGAGCTGGAGACGATCAGCTGCGAGGAGATCGTGGACATGATCGCCGCCAGCACCGCGGCCAGCAGGAAGCCTGCGATCGCCGGGTGGAAGAGGAGCTGTGCGAGGTCCAGGAACACCGACTCGCCGTTCTCGGCGTCGGTGAGGACCGCGTCCTGGTTCTGCTGGAAGTACGCCAGTCCCGCGAGGGCGGTGAACACGGCGCCGAGGACGCAGATGATCATCCACGACATGCCGACGACGAAACCGTACTTGGCATCGCGGGAGGAGCGCAGCGCCATGAAGCGGACGATGATGTGCGGCTGGCCGAAGTAGCCCAGGCCCCAGGCGGCCGAGGAGACGATGCCGATGAAGGTACCGCCGGCGGTCAGGGAACCGAAGGTGGAGTTGACCTCGCGCACGGACTCGAACATGGCCATGGGGCCACCGACCACGAACATCGCGACCACGGGGACCGCGATCAGAGAGATCATCATGATGATGCCCTGGACGACGTCGGTGTAGCTGGCACCGAGGAACCCGCCGAACAGCGTGTACAGGATGGTGACACAGGCGACCAGCAGCATCCCCGTCACGTAGGAGCCGCCGAAGGTCGACTCGAAGAACACGCCTCCGGCGACCATGCCCGAAGAGACGTAGAAGGTGAAGAACACCAGGATGATCACACCCGCCGCGACGCGCAGGATGTTCGTGCGGTCGTGCAGACGGTTGCCGAAGAAGCTCGGCACGGTGATCGAGTTACCGGCGATCTGCGTGTACTGGCGCAGTCGCGGCGCGACGAAGTACCAGTTCAGGCCGGCGCCGACGGTGAGACCGATGGCGATCCACGCCTCGACGAGTCCGCCCATGTACAGGGCACCGGGCAGGCCCATCAGCAGCCAGCCGGACATGTCGGAGGCACCGGCGGAGAGCGCGGCGGTGAACGGATGCAGCTGGCGCCCGCCGAGCATGTAGTCCTCGCCGTCCGAGGTCTTGCTGAAGGCGTACAGGCCGATACCGATCATGGCGCCGAAATAGACGGCCAGGGCGATGATCTTGAAGACGAGATCCATGAGGAGGCTCCGATCTCAGGGGAAGTGGATGGGGAGTCACGGGGTAGGAGGGACGGTGTCACCAGGTCGCGCGAGTGACACCGAGCCTCGAGAGGGCCCCGCGGAAACAGCGCGCGATGACCCTGGTCGGACGACAGCGGCCGAACCGGTCACCGACGGGGCGCCCGAGGGCACCCGGGGACCAGGGTGGCATCGACCATACGCCTCGGCGACGCCGATCACAGCGCTCCGAGCAGGGTTGTTGCCGGAAGGTGACATCTGTCGTGATCATCTCCACCCGCTCACGGGCACCCCGAAAGCCCGTCCCATCTGCCCGAATTGCCCGGTGACCGCACAGTGATGTGCGCGTGAGGACCATTTCTGGTTCTCACGCGCACATCTCGAGGAGCGAGCGTCGATCAGGCCCGGCCCGACTCGCTGGTCTCCTCCCGCGAACGCCGCGCCGCCGGCTCGTCCCTCACCGACCGCGCCGCGCCCGCAGTTCGTCGATCAGCCGTACAGCGCCTCGGTGTCGTCGTCGACCCAGTCCAGGGTGCGCTCGACGGCCTTGCGCCACAGGCGCATGTAGCGGTCGCGGGTCTCGACGTCCATCGCGGGCTCCCAGCGCTTGTCCTCGGCCCAGTTGTCGATGACGTCCTGCTCGCCGTCCCAGAAGCCCACCGCGATGCCGGCCGCGTAGGCGGCGCCGAGCGCGGTGGTCTCGATGACCTTCGGACGCACCACCGGCACGCCGAGGATGTCGGCCTGGAACTGCATGAGCGTCTCGTTCATGACCATGCCGCCGTCAACCTTGAGCTCGGTGAGCTTGACGCCCTCGGACTCCGCATCGGCGATCGCCGCGTCCAGCACCTCACGGGACTGGAAGGCCGTGGCCTCCAGCACCGCACGGGCGATGTGCGACTTGTTGTGGAAGCGGGTCATGCCCACCATCGCGCCGCGGGCGTCGGAGCGCCAGTGCGGGGCGAACAGGCCCGAGAAGGCCGGGACGATGAACAGGCCGCCGTTGTCGTCGACCTCCTTGGCGAGGGTCTCGATCTCGGGGGCGTCCTTGATGAGCCCGAGGTTGTCGCGCACCCACTGCACCAGCGAGCCGGTCACCGCGACCGAGCCCTCGAGGGCGTAGACCGCCTTCTGGTCGCCGATCTTGTAGGCGACCGTGGTGAGCAGCCCGTTCTCGCTGTGGACCAGGTCCTCGCCGGTGTTGACCAGCATGAAGTTGCCGGTGCCGTAGGTGTTCTTGCCCATGCCGATCTCGAAGCAGGCCTGGCCGAAGGTCGCGGCCTGCTGATCGCCGAGGATGCCGGCGATCGGAGTGTCGATGAGCAGGTCGTTCTTGCGGCCCTTGGCGTACACCTCGGAGGAGGAGCGGATCTCCGGGAGCATCGACAGCGGGACGGTCATGTCCTTCGCGATGTCCTCGTTCCAGTCGAGGGTGTCGATGTTCATGAGCATCGTGCGCGAGGCGTTGGTGACGTCCGTGACGTGGACGCCGCCGTTGCTGCCGCCGGTCAGGTTCCACACCAGCCAGGAGTCGGTGTTGCCGAACAGCAGGTCACCGGCTTCTGCCCGCTCGCGCACCCCGTCGACGTTGTCGAGGATCCACTTGATCTTCGGGCCGGAGAAGTAGGTCGCCAGCGGCAGCCCCACCCGCTCCTTGTACTTGTCCGCACCCTCGTCGCCTGCGAGCGCGTCGCAGATCTTCTGGGTGCGGGTGTCCTGCCAGACGATCGCATTGTGGACCGGCTCGCCGGTGTTCTTGTCCCACACCACCGTGGTCTCGCGCTGATTGGTGATGCCGACGCCGGCGAGCTGGTGGCGGTTGATGTCCGCGCCGGTGAGGGCCTCCCCGACCACGGAGCGGGTGTTGCGCCAGATCTCCAGGGCGTCGTGCTCGACCCATCCCGACTTCGGGAAGATCTGCTCGTGCTCCTTCTGGCCGGTGGAGACGATCTGTCCGTCATGGTCGAAGACGATCGCGCGGGTGGACGTCGTGCCCTGATCGATCGAGAGGATGTACTGCTGGTCGGTCATCGGAACTCCTTCGTGGTGATGAGCGGTGTGCGGTGGTGCATGCCAGTGGTGACGATGGTCTCAGAGCGCCGCGCCGACGAGGCCGCCGAGGGCGCCGCCGATGAGCGGGCCGACGATCGGGACCCAGGAGTAGCCCCAGTCGCTGCCCCCCTTGTGCGGGATCGGCAGGATGGCGTGCGCGAGGCGCGGTCCGAGGTCACGGGCCGGGTTGATGGCGTAGCCCGTGGGCCCGCCGAGGGAGGCACCGATCGAGACCACCAGCAGGGCGACCGCCAGCGGGCCGAGCCCGCTGGGGGTGTTGCCGAACATGACGATGATGAAGACCAGCACGAAGGTCGCGATGATCTCGGTGACCAGGTTCCAGCCGCGGTGGCGGATCTCGGGCCCGGTGGAGAAGGTGCCGAGGATGGTGCCGGCGTCCGTCTCGTGGTCGTAGTGGTTCTTGTAGGAGAGCCAGGCCAGCACGGCACCGATGAAGGCACCGATCAGCTCGGCGAGGAAGTAGGCGATCGTGTTGCCGAAGTTCACCGCGATGCCGGGGGCGTACTCGGGAGCCCCACTGGCCAGCAGACCCACGGTGACCGCCGGGTTGATGTGCGCGCCGGTCTTGTAGGCGGTGTAGACGCCGGCGAAGACCGCGAGGCCCCAGCCGAAGTTGATCAGCAGCCAACCGCCGGCATTGCCTTTGGTCTTGCCGAGGATCACGTTGGCGACGACACCGCCGCCGAGCAGGGTCAGCATCGCCGTGCCGGCGATTTCGTACAGGAAGATGGTTGCCATGCGGCCTCCTCATCGAGCGGCCCCGCTTCCATGCGGGACCGGTGGCATCCAGGGATAGGTGCGGACGTCGTCCGCGGTCGTCCTGCAGGCGGATGCCTGCAGGGTGAGGCAGCGCCGGCTCCGGCCGCGTCACGGCCAGGGGCGGGCGGGCGTCCGATCAGTGCTGGTCGGGCACCTCCGGCACTCTCGCGATCCGGGCGGCGGCCTCCGCATCCGATGCGGTGGTCTCGCCGGCCAGTCGCGCCTCGATGAACGCGCGGTACGTCTCGACCTCGCGCTGCACGGTGGCGGTGTCCCAGCCGAGCTCTCCGGCCAGCAGCGCGGCGATCTCGTCCGCCGCGGCCACCCCGCGATCACGGGTCTCGTAGTCCAGGCGGGTGCGGCGCTCGAGCACGTCGGCCAGGTGCCGGGCACCTTCGGCGCGCACCGCGTACAGCGCCTCGGCGCGCAGGTAGCGCGGTGCGTGCTCGAGCGGGGTGGCGAGGCTCTGGTCCTCGTCGATCAGGGCGAGCACGTCGCTCAGCAGTGCGCCGTAGCGGAAGAGCAGGCGATCCACGCGGATCTCGTCGAAGCCGTACCGTCGGCCGATCTCCTGCTTGTCGCGCACCAGGGCCTGGTATCCCTGGGCGCCGATCACGGGGATCGAGCGGGTCAGGCTGGGACGGCCGGGCTGGGAGTCCTTGATCGCGAAGTCGACGACGTCCTCGGCCATCACCCGGTAGGTGGTGTACTTGCCGCCGGCGATCGCGGTCAGGCCGGGCTCGACCTCCATGACGGTGTGCTCGCGGGAGACCTTCGTCGAACCGCCGTCCTTGCTGCCCTTCTTCACCGGCTGCAGCAGGGGCCTGAGACCGGAGTAGACGCCGATCACGTCCTCGCGGTGGAGGTCCTCCTTCAGCACCGCGTTGGCGTGCTCGATGACGTAGTCGATGTCCTCGGCGGTCGCGCCGACGTCCCGCGGGTCCTGGGTCCAGGGGGTGTCGGTGGTGCCGATGACCCAGTACTCGTCCCAGGGGATGATGAACAGGACCGACTTCTCGGTCTGGGTGATGATGCCGGTGTCCGGCACGGCAGGGATCCGCTCGCGGGCGATGGTGATGTGGATGCCCTTGGAGGCGAGCACCTCGAGGCCGGCATCGGCCCCGGCCAGCTCCTGCTGATCCTGCGTCCAGACACCGCCGGCGAGGATCGTCTCGCGGGCATGGACGTCGAACTCCTCGCCGGTCTCCTCGTCGCGCACCCGCGCCCCGACGACGCGAGCGCCCTCGTGGAGGTACTCGATCACGGTGGTGTAGTTGGCGACCGCGGCGTCGTGCTCCGCGGCGGAGCGCACCAGCATCATCACGAAGCGGGCATCATCCACCTGCGCGTCGTAGTACTCCAGCGCGCCGACGGCCTTCTCGCCGTCCAGCGCCGGGAAGACCTCGAGCATCTTGTCGTGCAGGAGGTGGCGGTGCATGGGCACGGCGCGCTTGCGCCCGATGGACTGCATCGCGTCGTAGAGCATCACGCCGGAGCCGATGAAGGCGCGGTCCACGACCTTCTTGAAGAAGGGGAAGACGAACTTGATGGGCTTGACCAGATGCGGGGCGGTGTGGGTGAGCAGCAGGTCGCGCTCACGCAGCGCCTCGGCGACCAGCGAGAAGTCGAGCATCTGCAGGTAGCGCAGGCCGCCGTGCATCAGCTTGGAGGAGCGCGAGGAGGTGCCGGAGGCCCAGTCATGGGTCTCGACGAGCCCGACGGAGAGGCCGCGGGTGGCCGCGTCGAAGGCGGCACCGGCGCCGTTCACGCCGCCTCCGACGACGAGCACGTCCAGGGGTTCCTCCGCTGTGGCGGCGCGGAGGCGGGAGAGATGCTCCGCCCGGCCCGCGGGGGTGAGGGCGGACCGCTGCTGATCGGACACCTGGCTGCTCCTTCGCATCGACACCTGCTGGACCCGGGTCTTCCGCACCGGGACGCGTCGCGTCGGCCGGGGCCGGGGTGACCGCCATCCTGGGACCGGCGTGCAGAGCAGCGCAAGCTGGATGCACGAACGTGCAAGACTGGTGCCCATGAACCGCGATTCCCGCCTCGACGCCCTCTTCACGGCTGCACGGATGTACTACGAGGAGGGTCAGACGATGGAGGCGATCGCGGGGCGCTTCGAGGTGTCGCGCTCGACCGTCTCCCGGATGCTGCGCGATGCCCGCGAGGCCGGGCTGGTGGCGATCTCCCTGCGCCCGCCCGAGGCGCACCGGGTCGAGGACCTGGCCCGGCGGATATCCCGGCTGTACGGGGTGCAGGTGCACGTGGTGCCCGCCGCCCCGGGCGATGACGAGCGCGAACGGCTGCGCACGGTCGCCGCGGCGGGCGGCGCGCTGCTCGACGGGATGCTCGAGCCCGGTACCACCCTGGGCATCGCCTGGGGCACGACGATGGCGGCCCTGCTCGCCGCGGTCCGCTCGCGCCCGGTCCCGGGGCTGCGGATCGTGCAGCTCAACGGTGCCATCAACGTCGAGGGCTCGGGGCTCACCTATATCGCCACGGTGCTCGCCCGGGCGGCGACGCGGTGGGATGCGACCGTGCACCAGTTCCCGGTGCCGGCCTTCTTCGATTTCGCCACGACGCGGGAGGCGATGTGGCATGAGCGCTCGGTGCAGCGGGTGCTGGCGACGCAGCGCGAGGCCACGGTCGCCGTGTTCAGCGTGGGCGCCTTCGATGCGGAGGTCCCCAGCCACGTCTACACCCACAACTATCTGACCCGCGAGGATTTGAGCTCGCTGCGGGTCGATGGGGCGGTCGGGGACGTGTGCACCGTGTTCCTGCGGGCCGACGGCACTTACCGCGACATCGCGATGAACCAGCGCGGCTCGGGCACCGCCCCGGACCGGCTGGCGCGGATCCCACGGCGCCTGCTGGTGGCCTCGGGATCCCGAAAGGCGCTCCCCCTGCGGGCCGCCCTGCGCGCGGGTGTCGCGACCGACGTGGTCGTCGACGAGCTCACCGCCGCGAGCCTCCTCGCCTTGCGCTGACCTGCGCGGGGCGCCCGGACATGGGCATGGTCACTCCGAGTCCGCGGAGCCGGGCAGCAGGTAGGGTTCGGTCCACGTCACGACGGCGAAACCGAGCGTGCGGAAGATCGGCGCCGAAGACGGCAGCGCATCAACCCAGAGCGTCTGCGCCCCGGCAGTGATCGCGGCCGAGATCCGGCTCAGCACGGTCGCCGTGAAGTATCCCCGACGCCGGTACGCTGGTACCGTCCTGCCACCGGCCAGCTCAGCCATCCCGTGATCTGCAAGGTAGAGCCTGCCGCCGGACACCGGGACGCCATCCCGGTACGCCACATGCACCTGCAATCCCTCAGGCTCGGCGGTCAGCGACGCGGCGAGCCTCGCCCGCTCCAGCTGGGCGTTCTTGCGGCCGCTCTCGATCGAGATCCGTTCGTAGTCGGCAAGCCCTGCGACGTTCACCGAGCTCACCTCGTGGACCTGTTCAAGCCGTTCCGTGATGGTCGCCGGCAGGGCACGGAGATCAAGCGCCAGCACCGCCTCCCGCGGTTCCGGTTCCAAGCCAGCTGCCCGCAGCGCCGCGGCCAGTCCCGGGGGTTCGTCATGACCGTAGAGCTTCCATTCGAACTCCGCTTCGAGTTCCCTGGCGAGTTCGAGCTCACGGTGGATCACCGCCGGGAGGTCCACCGCCGGACACGCGCTGTGGACGATCCTCAGCTCAGAGCCATCAGCAGGACGTTCCCTGACCACCGGGCCGGGTGCTTCTTCGCCGGAGGATCTCCGGGCTTCATCGAGTACCGCGAGCAGGGGATCACCCACGAGACACCTCCTCGGCCTCAGCGCGCGCTCAGCGGCACGGCGCGGGCGGACCGCGGGTGCCGGGTCGGTTCAGCGCCGAGCATCGGTCACGGGGAAGATCACCCGGAAGCGTTCGCAGGCCACGAGCATATCCGGCGCGAAACCCTGAGCCGAGTGCTCGCGCCAGAAGGACTCGTGGATGCTGCGCCAGGAGGCGAGCGTCCGATCATGCTCGCCCTCGGCGTGGGCGTGCTCCTCGGTGACATCTTCGAACGACAACACGTCGATGGCCGTGACCTCGAGGACTGCGCGGGGCGCTTCGGCGCCGTCGAGGATGATCGAGAGGTCACCGATCGCCGGGATCGACTCGCCCTCTGCGTCACAGTCCGCGAGCGACGATGCCGTCCCCGTCTTGGTGCCCTCGAGCACGAGAGCGAGCAGACCGTCGGCGTGCTCCGGGGTCGCACCGAAAGCCCAGGCCTCGGGCGGCTCTTCCGGCAGCTCCAGAGTGATGGCGCCCCCGCCGACAGGCCGGCTGAGGAGGGTGGAGCGTACGTCGGCCCAGAACCGGGCGATGTTCTCTGCAGTCACGAGGCGACAGTACCGTCACCTCGGATCATCCCTGCACGGCGAGCCCGCCTCGTCGCTCTTCAGCCCTGCCGCTGGCCTCGGCCGAACGTCGGCCAGACCGCCGTGCATGACCTGGATGGACTGCCACGGCAGGTCGACCCGATGCGTCTTTCCGCCCGGCCCAACGTCGGGCATGTTCGGGAAACGGCGATGTTCCGCTGCCACCGGGTTGCCGTCTTTTCCCGAACAGCTCTGCTAAGATATTCAGGTACTACCTAGAACCCGTCGGCAGCGGGGTCGTGCACATACGCGAACGGAGTGCCCACGATGGCAACACGTGATGCACCCACCAGAGACGAAGTCGCACGTATCGTCGTCACCTCGGTGCGCGAGCGGTTACCGCAGGGATGGACGGCTGCCGGGGCCGTCGTGCCGAGTCGAGGGCCACACCACCCTGACGCGATCATCACGATCGGCGCCCCGGACGGACGCTCCGCACGCCTGGTCGCCGAGGTCAGGCAGGTTCTGGAACGCCGGGACGTAGAGCGGGTTGCTTCGCAGCTGCGAAGCATGATGACGCAACGAACCGACACTCCTGTCGTTGCGGCACGCTATCTGTCCCCCTCGGTGCGCGACGCCCTCACCGACGAGGGCCTGTCCTACGTCGACGCCACCGGCAACCTGCGCCTCGTGGTCGGCTCCCCCGCCGTGTTCATCTCCTCGCAGGGTCAGGGTCGGGATCCCTGGCGCAAGGGGCGGCCGCAAGGAACGCTCAAAGGCGAGCCTGCGGCTCGGGTTGCTCGTGCACTGCTGGACTACCGCCGTGACTGGACCGTGCGCGAGCTCATGTCGGCCTCGGGGGCCTCCAGCGGTGCCTCATATCGGGTGCTGGAGTACCTGGAGCGGGAAGATCTGGTCGTCAAAGTTGACAAGCGCTATCAGGTCACCGATTGGGAGCGGCTGCTGCGTGCGTGGAGCGCCGACGCAGCCTTCCAGACCACGAATCGCGTGATGGCGTTCATCGAGCCGCGTGGCGTCGACTACTTCCTCGCAAAGATCGCCGAGGAGTCCACGTCCCACATCACCGTCACCGGTTCCATCGCCGCGAAGGAATGGGCGACCTATGCACCTGCCAAGGCCGCGTACGTCTACGTCTCGTCGATCCAAGAGGCCAGCGAGCAATGGGGCCTCCGGCCGAACGCAACTGCCCCCAATGTCCTCCTGCTGGAGCCCAGGTCTGCCGGGGAGGTGCCGTTTCAGAACTCCGTGACGACTGAAAGCGGCTACCCCGTGGCTGCCCCCGCACAAGTGGCGGCAGACCTGCTGAACGGACCGGGTCGCGAACCTGCTGAAGGCGAGTTCCTGATCGAGTGGATGAAGGCCAACGAGGAGTGCTGGCGCCGTGCCTGATGAAGTGACGATGGCGCGGCTCGGGCTGCTCGACGCGCTGGAAGCGCTGGAGACCCACCTCGATGCCCTCGTCATCATCGGCGCCCAAGCCGTCTACCTGCACACAGGAGGGACGGAGATCGCCCTGGCCGAGTTCACCACCGACGGCGACGTCGCGGTGAATCCAGACTTCTTGAGCTCTGATCCATTGGTAGAGGAAGCGATGAGCGCAGGCGGGTTTGCACCGGATCCTCGGCCGAGCGCGATCGGCTCATGGATCTCCCCGCACGGAGTGCCGGTCGACCTGATGGTGCCGGACGCGGTAGCCGGAGCCGGGCGACGCGGAGTTCGAGTGCCGCCACACGGCTCGCATTCCATGCGGCGGGCGCGAGGCATCGAGGCAACGTTGATCGACAACTCCACGATGACCATCCGGGCGCTCGATCCTGTGGCAGACCCCCGGCAGTTCGACGCGTCCGTGGCCGGACCGGCCGCGCTGTTGGTGGCCAAGCTCCACAAGATCCATGACCGACTCGGTGCTCCGTCGAGGCAGGACAACAAGGACGCCCACGATGTCTACCGCTTGCTGAGGGCAGTCGAGACGCCGGTCTTCCTGGATGCGATCGCCCGACTGCTCGGCAGCGGTGCCGGTGCAGAGGTGACACGTGAGGCGCTCGACCACCTCGGCGTGCTCTTCGCGAGAGGAGCAGGTGCGCGCGGATCAGTCATGGCCGGCGCCGCCGAAGAGCTGGTCGGTGACCCGGCGTCCGTCTCCGAGAGCGTGGCGATACTCGCGCAAGACCTCCTCGAGGCGCGGAGACCCTAGAGCGCGAGCGCGCGCGGAGGTCCGGCGAGGTCGAACTCGCCGATCTGCGCGGCATTATCTGGTCGCTCGGAGACCGTCCGCATCCAGGGCACCTCACTCAGCCCTCCGCCGCGGCGAGGTCCAGCCGTTCGGGATGGGTGTAGACGTTCATCCGCCCGTCGCCGTCCTCGGCCGCGCGGGTGAAACCCAGGAGGGTCTGCCCGAACTCCTCGGCGGTCTCGATCGCCAGGGAGCTCGCCGCGGAGACGCAGGCCAGCAGGGGGATCCCGGCCATGCAGGCCTTCTGGGCGATCTCGAAGCTGGCACGGGAGGAGACCAGCAGGAAGCAGTCGCGCAGCGGGAGCCGCTCCTCGAGCAGTGCCCAGCCGATCACCTTGTCCACCGCATTGTGGCGGCCCACGTCCTCGCGCACCACCAGCAGGTTCCCGGAGAGGTCGACGAGCGCCGCGGCGTGCACTCCCCCGGTGCGGGCGAACACCGCCTGCTTCCCGCCGAGGCCGCGGGCGGCGGCGAGGATGAGGCGGGGATCGATCTGCCAGTCGCTCTCCAGGACGTGGCGGGACTTCCGCCGCACCGCGTCGATGCTCTCGGCGCCGCACACCCCGCAGGCCGAGCCGGCGGAGAAGTTCCTGCTCACCAGCGGCAGCAGCTGCGGGCGGGAGGTGGTGAAGTCCATGACGTTAAAGGTGTTCTGCGCGAAGCCGGTCCCGTCATCGATCACGGCCCCGTCGCAGTAGCGGGCCTCGCGGATGTCCTCGCGGTGGGAGATCAGGCCCTCGCCGTGCAGGAAGCCGTGGATGAGCTCGACGTCGTGGCCGGGGGTGCGCATGGTCAGCGAGAGCTGCTGCCCGTTCAGCCGGATGTCCAGCGGTTCCTCGACCGCCACGCGGTCGCCCTTGCGGCCCGCGTACAGCCTGCCCTCACGCACCCGGACGGTGCGGATCCGTGTCGCCTCGGTGACCCTGCCCATCCCTCGAGGATAGACCGCTCACCTGCAGTGCGGCAGGGACGGACCGCGAGCGGCCCTCACTGCTCGTCGGACGTGCGGGGTCCCCCCTCGGCGAGCTCCCGGGCCACTCGCAGCTGCTGCTCCCAGCCGCGGTAGTTCTCCTCGAAGTTGCGACGGCGCACGGCCTCGTCCAGCCCCAGCTTCGCGAAGCCGCGCTCGCGCACGGTGAGCCTCACCAGATTGCGCTTCGCGGTCCCGGCGGGGTCGATGATGAACTCGACGGTGTTGTTCGGGGCGTCGGAGATCGCGCCGAGGCCACCGCCCAGCCAGCGGAACCTGATCCGGTTCGGCGGCTCGCGGGCCTCGATCGCGAGCTGGAAGCTGCCGTGCACCGGGTCGACCACCTGGGTGATCGCCCCCTGACGGGTGATCTTGTGCTCGCGATATTCGCCGTCGTTGATGAACCATCCCGGTTCGTGGATGATCGCGAACACCCTCTCGGCAGTGGCGTGGATCAGCGCGCTGCGCACGATCTCGTCGGGGACCGGGCTGTCGGCGGGGAGAACGGATCCGTCTGCCATGACTGACCTCCTCGTGGTCGGGCTGCGGCCTCATCGCCGCCTGTAGGGAATCCTGACAGACTTCGTGCCTGCGGGCGACCGCACGCCGAGCGCGCGCGGCAACCCGGTCGACGCCGCAGCGCGCCCGCTCCGGGCCCGGAGGGCGCCCCCGCCAGGGCTCGCAGCGCGCCCGCTCAGGGCTTGGTGACCGCCGCGGCGAGCAGGTTCAGCGACTGCTCGAGATCCTCCTGCGGGATCAACGGGAATCCGATGCGCTCCAGCACCTTCTGGTCGGTGACCTTCGACCAGTCATAGGTCAGGGACACCTCGGTGGAGCCCGCACCCTGGGCCTTGAGCTCGTACAGCCACTCCCAGCCCACCGGCTCGGTGGGCGCGGTGCCGTCCTCCGCCTCGTCGGCGGGCTGCCAGCCGATCATCTTGTTCTCGTCGTAAGCGGTGACGAAGTTGTGGGTGCGGTAGTCGCCGCCCAGAGCCTCTTGGTGCATGTTCATCACGAACTTCTCGCCGACCTTGTCGATCCGCTCGGTGTCGTCGGCATTGCGCACCATGCCGGAGCCGTCGAACTCGTGGTGCCGGGCCGGCAGCGTGAGCAGATCGAACACATCCTTCGCGGGGACGTCGACGGTGCGGGTGACGGTCAGGTGGGTCTGGTTGCTGTTCATGGCTCCCACCCTGCCGCGAGAGCCGCGAGATGTCATTCGCGGGTCGACCGTCCGGTCACCGTCCCTGGTCACAGCGGATCGGTGACGGACTCCTCGACACTCAGGGGCGCCCTGCCCAGCACCTGCTCGACGTCGTCGCTGACCACATCCAGCTCCCCGGAGGCGATCGCGGTATAGGTGCTGATCCAGGCCTCCACCTGCCAGTCCGGCGCGTCGTACGAGGCGCGCGAGGCGCGTGCCTCGGTGAGGGTCTCGTCGACGAACTCGTACTCCTCGCCGCGGGCTCGGGTCATCAGCAGCACGGCCTCGGCGAGGGAGACGGAGACCGGGCCGGTCAGGTCCAGGCTCCGCCCGGCCCAGGGGCCGGCCTCGCGCAGGATCCGCGCGGCCACCTCGGCCACGTCGCGTCGGCTCACGAAGGCGCAGCGGCCGGTGCCGCCCGGGCCGCGGATCACCCGCTCCTCGCCCGCGAAGTCGAGCAGCACGTCGGCGTAGAAGCTGTCCCGCAGGAACGTCCAGGCCAGGCCCGAGTCACGCAGCATCTGCTCGGTGGCGCCGTGGTCGCGGGCGAGAGTGAACCCGGCCTCGGGCCCGGCGCCGAGGAACGAGGTGTAGACGACGTGCCCCACGCCGGCGTCGACCGCCGCATCGATCGCGGTGCGATGCTGGGCGAGGCGGTCGGCGGCCTCACCGGCGGAGACCAGCAGCAGGGCATCCGCCCCGGCGAAGGCCTCACGGCACGCGGCGGCATCGGAGAAGTCGGCCCGCACCGCCTCGACCCCCTCGAGCTGCGGGGCCCGGTGCAGGCTGCGCCCCACCAGCCGCAGCTCCACCTCGGGCGCCGCCGCCAGCAGTCGTGCGACCTGTCCGCCGATCCTGCCGGTCGCCCCGGTGACGACGACTCTGGTCACAGCAGTCCCTTCTCCGTGAGCCAGCCGGTGGCGATGTCCGCGCTGCTGGCCTGGTCCACGACGCTCTGGCGGTTCAGCTCCACCAGATCATCGGCGCTGAGCTGGGCCATGACGCCGTTGATCGCGGCCGCGGCGGTCTCGTCGATCTTCTCGGTGACCACGGGCACCACGTTCTGCGGGAGGATCATCGATTCCGGATCCTCGAGCACCACCAGATCATGCTCGGCGATGGCGGGATTGGCGGTGTAGATGTCGGCGAGCTGCACGTCGCCGTCCAGCAGGGCCTGCACGGTGAGCGGGCCGCCGGAGTCCTCGACCGGCACCACGGAGATGTCCACGCCGTAGATCTCCTTCGCCCCCTCGGGGCCGTAGGGGCGCACCTCGAACTCGCTGTTGGCGGCGATCTTCAGATCCTCGTCGACACCGGCCAGGTCCCCGATCGTGGTGAGCGAGTGGGTGGAGGCGAAGTCGGAGGTGGTGGTGTAGGAGTCCTGGTCGGAGGCCTCGGCGAAGTCGAGCACCCGCAGTCCTTCGGGCAGGGCCTCGGCGAGCGCGCCGTGGATCTCCTCGGGGCTGGCGGCAGGTGCCTCGGAGTCGTAGTACTGGAGCAGGTTGCCGAGGTACTCGGGCAGCAGGTCCAGGGACCCGTTCTCGAGCTCGGGCATGTACACCTCGCGCTGGCCGATCTGGTACTGCCGGTCCACGGTGAATCCCTCGGCCTCGAGGACCTGGGCGCACAGCTCGGCGATGATCTCGTTGGAGTAGTAGGCCTGGGAGCCGATGGCGAGGGTGCCGGCACCGGAGCCGCCGTCGGAGGCGCCGCCTCCCTCCTCGCCCCCCTCGTCGAAGGGGTCGGAGCTGCCGCAGGCCGCGGCGCCGAGAGCGAGAGAGCCGGCGCCGAGAGCGCCGAGCAGGTGACGACGAGTGCTGTGGATGGTCATGGGAGATCTCCTGGGGTGGAAGCGGACAGGCGGCAGGTCACGAGGCTCTCGCCCCGGCCGGTACGGTCAGTCGCTGCGCGAGCAGCAGGGACAGGTCCAGGATCAGGGCGAGCACGATCACCAGCAGCGAACCGGCGATCATCTGCGGGTAGTTCTGGGAACCCAGCCCCTGGAAGATAAAGCGACCCAGGCCGCCGCTGCCCACATAGGCGGCGAGCATGGCGGTGGCCACCACCTGGACGGTCGCCCCGCGGAACCCGCCGACCAGCAGCGGCATGCCCAGCGGGATCTCCACCCGGGTGAGGATCTGCCATTCGGTCATGCCCTGGGCGCGGGCGGCGTCGACGGTGGCGGGGTCCGCGGATTCGACGGCGGTGTAGGCCCCGGCCAGCAGCGACGGGATCGCGAGGATCACGAAGGACAGCAGCGGGGCGGTGAGGCCGATGCCCACCAGCAGCGCGAACAGGGTCACCAGGCCCAGGGTGGGCAGGGCGCGGGCGGCGCCGGCCGCCGCGACGGCGATGCCCTTGAATCGTCCCGAATGGCCGACGTACAGGCCGACGGGCACGGCCAGCAGCGCCGCGACCAGCACGCCGAGGGCGGTATAGCCGAGGTGCTCGAGGGTGCGCAGCGGGATGCCGTCAGCGCCCGTCCAGTGGGCGGGGTCCCCGAGCCAGCGCAGGGAGTCGAGGAAGGGGCTGCCGGTCATGAGCTGCCCACCTCCTGCCGACGGGTCCAGGGCATCGTCGCACGGCCCAGCAGCACCAGGAGGGCGTCGGTGAGCAGGGCGAGCAGAACCGTCGCGACGATCCCGGCGGCGATCTCGGCGGCGATCCCGCGCCGCACCCCGTCCACGAACAGCATGCCCAGGCTGGGCACTCCGAGCACGCCGCCGACGGTGACCAGCGAGATGGTGCTCACCGCGACCACCCGCACCCCGGCCAGCAGCGCGGGACCGGCCAGCGGCAGCTCGACCTGGACGAAGCGCGCCCGCGGCGCGTAGCCCTGTGCGGTGGCGGAGCCGAGCACGTCACGGCTCACCGAGCGGAAGGCGTCCGAGGCGGTGGGGACCATCAGCGCGAGCCCGTACAGCGACAGGGCGATGATGATGTTCGCCGGGCTCCGCACACCGGTGCCGATCAGCCCCGGCAGCAGCACGAACAGCGGCAGCGACGGGATCGCGTACATCAGGGAGGAGGTGGTGGTGACCGAGGTGCGCAGCCAGCCGCGGGAGTTCGCGAGCTTGGCCAGCGGCAACGAGAGCAGGAAGGCCACCAGGATCGGGGGCAGGGCCTGCAGCAGGTGCGCGCCGGTGTAGCCCGCGATGACGTCGAGGTTCTCGAGCACCCAGGTCACGAGGACCGCTCCCGCGTCGGCTCGTCCGCCGTGCCCTCACCGGCCGGCTGGGCACCGCTCGCCGCGAGCACGCCGGCGGGCCGACCGTCGGCATCGACCACCACGTCGCGGCCGTCGAGCCGTTCGAGGTGCAGGGTGCGGGCCCCGCGCTCCGCGCCGACGAAGCTGGAGACGAACTCATCGGCAGGGTCGGCGAGGATCTCCTGCGGGGTGCCCACCTGCGCGATGATCCCGCCGGGCTTGAGGATCACCACCCGGTCGCCGAGCAGGAACGCCTCGTCGATGTCGTGGGTGACGAACACGATCGTCTTGCGCAGGTCGCGCTGCAGGTGCTGCAGCTCCTGCTGGAGCTCACGGCGCACGATCGGGTCCACGGCGCCGAAGGGCTCGTCCATCAGCAGGATGTTGGGGTCGGCGGCGAGGCCGCGGGCCACGCCCACACGCTGCTGCTGACCGCCGGAGAGCTGGGAGGGGTAGCGCTCGGCGAGGGCGGCGTCCAGGCCGACGGTCTGCATCAGCTCGTGGGCGCGGGTGCGGGCCTCGCGCCTGGTGGTGCCGCGCAGCACGGGCACGGTGGTGATGTTGTCCAGCACGGTGCGGTGCGGGAGGAGGCCGGAGGCCTGCATGACATAGCCGATGCTGCGGCGCAGCTGCACCGGGTCCAGCTCCGCCACGTCGTCCCCGTCGATGTGGACGCGTCCCGAGGTGGGGGCGACCATGCGGTTGATCATCCGCATCAGCGTGGTCTTGCCGGAGCCGGATGTGCCGACCAGCACCACCGATTCGTGGGAGGCGATCTCGAGACTGAAGTCCTGCACCGCGAGCGTCCCGCCCGGGTACTCCTTGCGGACGTTCTCGAATCCGATCACGGGGCCTCCCAGCGACGTCGGGCCGACGAGCGATCACTGCCGGGGCTCCACCCTATCCAGACCGTCGGTCCGATGGGCGGTGCCACGTGTCGCGGAGCGGCCGGTCCGGGCCCGGTCAGGGTCTCCGGCGCGGCGGGGCCGGGATCACGCGGTGAGCTCCGCCAGCCGCGGCCGCAAGGAGACGCCGAGGTCGCTGCGATCCACCACCAGCGCCTGCCCCTCCCCCACCTCGAGGTACACGGCCTGCGGGATACCGGTGGAGGCGACGATGACCCGGTCCGCGTCGATCCGGTAGCGCAGCGAGTAGTTGTCCGCGGTGTGGTGGGGTCGGGCCTGTGCCGGATCGGACTGCTGATAGGCGACCAACAGGTCGGGGGTCATGTACAGGCAGTTCAGCGCCTCCGGCACCCGGGTGCCGTACTCGAGGCCGAGCGCGGTGAGCTCCGCGGCGGCGCGCTGCACGGCGGTGGCCGGCTCGGCGTCCCGGGCATGCAGCTCGATGAGGGAGAAGAAGAGCTCGGAGTCGGTGGTGCCCTCCGGGGTGCGGCCGCCCCGGGCGAGCACCGCCTCGCGCAGCCCGGGCGGCAGGTCGAACTGGCCGTTATGGGCGAAGACGGTCTCCCCCTCGCGGAAGGGGTGGGTGTTGGCGATCTGCAGCGGCGATCCGGGGCTCGCCTTGCGCAGGTGGATCAGCATCAGCGGCCCTGTCGCCGTATGCACGGCCGCGCGATAGGCGGTGGATTCCCGCGCCACGTCCAGGCGCCGACGGATCTGCGGCGTGCGCGGATTGCCGAGCCCGCCGGTGGCTCCGCCGATGGCGCCCGGGCGGGGCCGCTCACCGTCGTCCGCCTGGAACCAGGCCACCCCCCAGCCGTCCCCGTGGACCTCGGACTGGGCAGTGAACGGTTCGATCTCCTCGGCCACGGCCTGGTCCAGGGAGATGGGTTCACGGGAGACGACGCCGAGCAGGCGGCACATGGGCAGGACCAGCTTTCGCGGAGGAGTGAGGGTGGAGGGACGGAGAAGAGCGGAGCGGGTGCGGGTCAGCTCGCCACGGCGCGCTCCTTCATCCGCACATCGAGCGCGAGCGCAATGCGGGTGAGAAGGAGGTTGATGACGATGTAGATGACCGAGACGACCAGATAGGTCTGCACCAGGTAGCGGGTGATGGAGACCAGCGTCTTGCCCTGGAACTGCAGCTCGTTGTAGCTGACCACGTAGCCGAGGGTGGAGTCCTTCAGGAGTGTGACCAGGGCGAGGATCAGGCTGGGCAGCACCAGGCGCACCGCCTGCGGCAGCACCACGTGGATCAGCGCGTCGCGGCGGCTGAGACCGATCGCGTCGGCCGCTTCGTGCTGGCCGATGTCCACCGCTCTTATTCCCGCGCGGAACACCTCCGCGGTGGTCGCGCTGGAGACCAGGATCATCGGGATCACCAGCATCCAGAACCGCGGAAAGGTGACGCCGAAGGCCGGCAGGGCCAGCAGGAAGGCATAGACGACCAGCAGCATCGGGATCCCGCGGAAGAACTCGATCCAGGTCACGGCCACGGAGCGCAGCAGCAGGAAGCGCGACAGCCGCGCCAGCGCCAGCAGCAGCCCGAAGGGAAAGGCGATGACGGCCGCGAGCGCGGTGACCTTCAGCGTCCCCCACAGTCCGCGGCCGAGGAAGGCCAGGTAATCCGCGCGCAGGTAGACGACCCACTTGTTCGGGTCCAGCTGGCCGTTGGCATGGAACTGCCACAGCGCCCCGGCCAGCAGGGCGACGATCAGGACCACGCTGAGGACCGAGAGCAGCAGGATGCGTCGGCGTCCCTTGGGGCCGGGCGCATCGAAGAGGACCTGGGTGGCGGTGGAGGACGTGGTGCTCATGCTTGCGCCCCTGCCGTGACGTCCAGTGCGGCGCGCCCGCTCGAACGGTTCCTGCCGCCCGGGGCGACGGCCCGCTCGATGGCGCCGCCGAGCGCGGCCCCGCCGAGGGAGAGGATCAGGTAGACGGCGCCGGCGATCATGAACATCAGCACCGCCTGGGCGTAGCGGATGTTGAGCGTCTGCGTGACCCAGGTGACCTCCTGCACCGCGATCGCGGAGCACAGCGCGGAACCGATCACGGTGCCGATGAACACGTTCACCAGCGGCTGGACCATGCTGCGGAAGGCCTGCGGAAGCACCACGAAGCGCAGCGTCCCGAAGAAGCCGAGCCCGATCGAGCGTGCCGCCTCCGCGTGCCCGACCGGGACCGTGTTGATGCCCGAGCGGACGTTCTCACAGACGAACGCGGCCGATGAGAGGGTCAGCCCCAGCACGCCGCACCAGAAGTAGGGCAGCAGCAGGCCCACATCCGGCAGACCGAAGGCGATCAGGATCAGCAGGCTCAGCAGCGGGATGTTGCGGAAGATCTCGACGTACACCGTGGCCGCCCCGCGCAGCGGCGGGATCGGGCTCACCCTCGCCACCGCCAGGACGGTGCCCAGGAGCAGCGCGAACGCGTAGCCGAGCACGGTCAGCGCGACGGTGGTCCCGATGCCCTGCAGCAGCAGGGGGAGATTCTCGCGGATGGCGTCCATCTGGTGCCTCTCGGTGCGTTCGGGGGTGTCGATGCGGTCGGGGACGGCCGACGGGGAGCATGCGGTGCGCCGCTCCCCGTCGGCGCCGCTTAGGAGCTGTCCGGCCCGATCCGTGGATCAGACGGGCAGCTCTCCGGGGACCGGCGGCTCGGGGGCGTCGCCGTCGATGACCTCGCCGACGGTCGCGGTCCACAGCGACTCCCAGGAGCCGGAGTCGATGATCTCCTGCAGGAAGGTGTTGCAGAAGTCGAGGGCGTCCGGCTGGTCCTTCGACAGGCCGATGCCGTAGGGGTCGTCGACGAAGGGCTCGCCGACCACGACCACATCGGGGTCCGCGGCGGAGTTGCCCAGCAGCACGCCCTGGTCCAGGACGTAGGCATCGGCGCGGCCCTGCTTGAGCGCCGCCACACAGGATTCGTTGTCCGGGAGGGTCTGGACGTCGGCGGGATCGGTGACGTTCTCCTCGATGGCCTGGATACCGGTGGAGTTGGCCTGGGTGACCAGCTTCAGCCCGGTGAGGTCCTCGGGGCCGGAGATCGACCCCTTGTCCTCGGCGCGCACCTGGATGGCGGTGCCGGAGAGGTAGTACGGGCCGGCGAAGTTGATGACCTCGAGGCGCTCCGGGGTGATCGAGTAGGTCGCGATCACGCAGTCCACGGTGCCGTTCTGGACCATGGTCTCGCGGGTCTCGACGGTGGTGTCGATGTACTCGACCTTCTTCTCGCCGCCCTCGCCGAGGATGTACTTGGCCAGCAGCTGGGTGATCCCGGCGTCGAAGCCGGTGGGCATGTCCCCGGTGGTCGAGGCCAGGGAGAACACCTGGTTGGCGACGGTGCCGCCGCGGACCAGCTGGTCCTTCTCCTTGATGGCGGTGGCCCAGGCGCTCGCGGCGATCGCGCTCTCGTCGGCCACGGGGCCGGAGGCGAGCGCGTCGGCCTGGGGCAGCGAGTCCCCGTCGCCCTCGTCCTCGCCGCCGCCGCCGAGATCGGGACCGGCGCCGGTGTCGGAGGAGCAGGCGGCGAGGCCGAGCAGCGGGAGCGCGGCCGCAGCGGCGGCGACGACGGCGCGACGGCCGGGTCGGAAGGTGGTGGGGGTCATGGGGTCTCTCCAGTTTCTCGAGCCGCTCCGGGAGGAGCAGAAGGTCGGGTCCGGCAGGTGTCGGGGCAGGTGCTGGTCGGTGGTGGGCGGTGCGCGACGGCAGCCACGTCAGTGGGCGAGGATCTTGGACAGGAACGCCTTGGCCCGCTCGCTGCGCGGGGCGGTGAAGAACTCCTCGGGGTCGCCCTGCTCCACGATCTCGCCCTGATCCATGTAGACCACGCGGTCGCAGACGTGCCGGGCGAACCCCATCTCGTGGGTGACCACGAGCATCGTCATCCCCTGCTCGGCGAGCTCGGTCATGACGTCGAGGACCTCGTTGATCACCTCGGGATCCAGCGCCGAGGTGGGCTCGTCGAAGAGCATCGCCTTGGGCTTCATCGCCAGTGCACGGGCGATCGCGACGCGCTGCTGCTGGCCGCCGGACAGCGCCGCGGGCAGGGAGTTCGCCTTGTCCGTCAGGCCCACCCGCTCGAGCAGCCCCAGCGCCTGCTGGTCAGCCTCGACCTTGGACAAGCCGCGCACCCGCCGCGGACCCAGGGTCACGTTGTCGATGGCCTTGAGATGCGGGAAGAGGTTGAAGCTCTGGAACACCATGCCCACGTCGGCGCGCAGGCGCGTGAGCTCCTTGCCCTCCTCGGGCAGCTGCTCGCCGTCGATGGTGATCTCCCCGGAGGTGATCGTCTCCAAGCGGTTCAGACAGCGGCACAGGGTGGACTTCCCGGAGCCGGAGGCGCCGATCAGCGCGACCACCTCACCCCGGTGGATGTCCAGGTCGATGTTCTTCAGGGCTTGGAAGTCGCCGAAGAACTTATCGACGCCGCGGGCGGAGATGAGAGCATCGCCGATGCTCTTCGTCGGGCGCGGCTCCCGGGGCGGGCTGCTCTCGTTCATGCTCCGAGAATGCGGTGCCGAGTGACATCTGTCCACATCACGGCACGGTTGACCGGATGTCGGAACGTTCTCGTGACCGTGGAACCGCCTCTGCCTCGCAGTACACCGCCCATCGAGCAGCCCCGCGCACGCCAGAACCATCCGTGGTTCTCAGATGTTCACAACTCTCCGGCGACCGACGGCGAGGGGCGCGGGCGCGGGACGAGAGGCCTCAGCGCGCCGCGCGCCGCCCGGCGAGCACGGTCAGGCCGTGTACGCGCCCTGGTACACCGCGTCGAAGGGCGTCGCGCCCTCCTGGCGGTGCTCGATCGAGCTGGTGACCACGGCCTTGGCGACGCGGGCGGCCTCGAGCGGGGTGGCGCCCTTGGCAAGCTCGGCGGTGACCGCGGCGGCGAGGGTGCAGCCGGCGCCGGAGACGCGGTGCTCCCCGATCTTGGGGCTGCGCAGCTCGACGGTCTGCTCACCGTCGTGGAAGACGTCCACCGCGTCCTCGCCCTCGAGCACGACCCCGCCCTTGGCCAGCACGATCACGCCGTAGATGTCGTGGATGCGCCGGGCAGCCTCGGTGAGGTCCGCGACCGACTCGATCGCCTCCATCCCGGAGAGGGTCAGCGCCTCGAAGTGGTTCGGGGTGACGAAGGTGGCCAGCGGCAGGATCTTCTCCTTGAGCGCGGTGTCGGTGTCCAGCGCGGCACCGGGCTCCTGCCCCTTGCAGATCAGCACCGGGTCCAGGACCACGTTCGTGAAGCTGCGCTCGGAGAGCGAGGCGGCGACGGTGTCGATGGTGACAGGGGTGCCGAGCATGCCGATCTTCACGGTGTCGATGTCGTGGACGGCGGTGGTCGTCTCGATCTGGTCGGCGATCACCTGCGGGTCCACCGGCACGAAGCGGTGGCCCCAGTTGTTCTGCGGGTCGAAGGACACGATGCAGGTCAGCGCCGCGGTGCCGAAGGTGCCGAGCTGGTGGAACGTCTTCAGATCGGTCTGGGCCCCGGCGCCTCCGGTGGTCTCGGAGCCGGCGATGGTCAGGGCGACGTGGGTCATGAGGGCCTTCCGTGGAGATGTCGTCGTCGGTGCCGCGCGCTCCCCTGCCCGTCGGGCGGTGCCGTCAGGGCCGTCGCGCAGCGGCGATGACCGGACGCTCCCAGGGCCGGGATCCTCGAGGAACCCGCCTGCCCGTCGCCGCGGCCCGGCCGCGCGCTCCCAGGATCAGGCACCGGGAGGCACCGATCCGTCACAGCGGCCGAGGCCCGATCCTATCGCCTCGGGTACAGTGCCGGGCGTGCTGACGCCGGACCGGACGAGGCAGGACGCCCCTGCCGCCCCCTCCCCCACGGGCACCTCCCTGCGCGCACGCACCTCCGCGATGGCGAAGGAGCACCTGCGCCCCACGACGCTGTTCCTGCTGGTCGGCGGGGTCGTGTTCCTGCTGGACACCGCGATGTACAACCTGCTGGTGTTCTGGAGCCCGAGCCAGGGCTGGGGCGCCGGGCTGATGCACGGCAGCCCGTTGACGGCGAAGCTGCTCACCATCGCCCTCGCCTCCTGCCTGACCTACCTGGGCAACCGTCTGCTCACCTTCGCCGACCGGCCACGACCGGACACCACCCGCTCGATCATGATGTTCATCCTGGTCAATCTGATCGCTGCCGGTCTGCAGCTGTCCTGCCTCGCCTTCTCGCGCTACGTGCTGGGCCTGGACTCCGTGCTGGCGGACAACATCTCCGGCACCGTCATCGGGCAGGTGGTCTCGACCTCCTTCCGGTACGTCACCTACGGCCGCCTCGTCTTCCCCAGGCGCTGACCCGGGCCCCCTGACCGCCGCCGGGCCCAGCGGGCCGGGTGACTGCTCGACCTGCTGGCCGGACATGGTGATCGGCGGCATCACCGGTCTGCTCATCGCTCTCGCGCGGTGGCTGCTGCAGAGCACGGACCCCGGTGGGCAGATCGTCGGCAGCCGCCTGGTGCACGAGCACGCCCGCGGCGCACGGAGCCGCGGCCGCCCTCACCCCCGTATCCAGCGGCGGAACGCCTGCTCGGCCTCGTCGTCGAAGGGCACGAACACGACGGTGTCGATCTGTCCTGCGACCTCGTCGGCCGTCTCCCGCACGGTCTGCACGGCGATCCGGGCGGCGTCGTCCATCGGCCAGCCGAAGACCCCGGCGGAGATGGCCGGGAAGGCGAGGCTGCGGGCCCCGATCTCCACCGCGACGCGCAGGCTCTCGCGGTAGCAGGAGGCGAGGAGCGCGGAGCGGTACTCGCGGGAGGAGTGCACCGGGCCGACGGTGTGGATCACCCAGCGGGCCGGCAGCCTCCCGGCGGTCGTGGCGACCGCGTGGCCGGCGGGCAGGCCGTCCGGGAGCGTGGTCTCGCGCAGCTCCTGACAGGCGGCGAGGATGTCGGGGCCGCCGGCGCGGTGGATCGCCCCGTCGACGCCGCCGCCTCCCCGGAGTCCGGAGTTCGCGGCGTTGACGAGGGCGTCGGTGTCCTCCTGTGTGAGGTCTCCCGGTCGGACGAGGATCTCCATGGCCTGCTCCTTCGCTGCACGGGGGCGTCATCGCGCGGCCCGTCGCCGCGCGGCCGTCCTCCACGGTAGACCTCCCCTCCCCGCGCGTCTCTGACAGACTCGACGCCATGGAGACCACCGGCCCCTGGACCCGTGCCGCCGCCGCTGCCGGCCTGCTGAAGAACGGACGGGCGCACCCGAGCGTGTTCGCCCAGATGTCTGCGCGCGCCCTCGCGCACGGGGCGCTGAACCTCGGGCAGGGCTTCCCCGACGATCCCCCGCCCGCCGCGGTCGCCGAGGCCGCGATCGAGGCGATCCGCCGGGGCCACAACCAGTACCCGCCCGGCATCGGGGAGGCCGGACTGCGGGAGGCGGTCGCCGAGCATCAGGCCCGCTGGTACGGGCTGCACTGGGATCCGGCGAGCGAGGTGCTGGTGACCACCGGCGCCACCGAAGCGCTGGCGGCGACGATCCTGGCCCTGGTCGAGCCCGGCGACGAGGTGATCACCCTGGAGCCCTTCTACGACCAGTACGCGGCGATCATCGCCCTGGCCGGCGGGGTGCATCGCACGGTGCCGGTCACCTCCCGCCCGGACCCGGGCTCGGGCGACCTGGTCCTGGACGTCTCCACCGACGCGCTGCGCGGGGCGTTCTCCGAGCGCACCCGCCTGGTGCTGGTCAACACCCCGCACAACCCCACCGGGCTGATGCTCCGCACGGAGGCGCTGCAGGCGATCGTCGACGAGGCGGTGCGCCACGACGCGCTGATCGCCACCGACGAGGTGTACGAGCACCTCAGCTTCGCCACCGCGCACCAGCCGATCGCCGCGCTGCCCGGCGCGCAGGACCGCACCATCTCGATCTCCTCGGCGGGCAAGACCTTCTCGGTGACCGGCTGGAAGATCGGCTGGATCACCGCCCGGGCGGAGCTGATCACGGCGGTGATCGGGACCAAGCAGTGGCTGACCTACTCCTCCGGTGCCCCTTTCCAGCCCGCGGTGGCGGTGGGGCTCGGCATGCCCGCGTCCGTCTTCGAGGACCTGGCCGCGGAGCTGCGCGAGCGCCGCGACCTGCTCACCGACGGGCTGCGCGAGATCGGCTTCCGGGTGAGCGTGCCCGCGGCCGGCTACTTCACGGTCGCGGATGCCGGTCCGCTCGGGGAACCCGACGCCGACGTGCTGGCGCAGCGCCTGCCGACGGAGGCCGGCGTGGTGGCGATCCCGCTGTCCGCCTTCTACCGCGACGGCGACGCCGGAGAGGCGAGCGGCCACCTGCGCATGGCGTTCTGCAAGAGCCGCGCGACCATCGAGCAGGCGCTCGAGCAGCTCGACGCCTGGGCGGCTCCGAGGCGCTGAACAGGCGCCTCCCCGCCGGACACGGACGGCCCGCCCTCCTCCTCGACGGGAGCGAGAGGGGGCCGTGACCGCGCCGCGGGGTGTGCTCAGGTGGCGCTCACCCAGGAGACCTCCCCGCCGAAGTCGAACAGCGCACCGACGGTGAAGTGACCGGACTCGATCTCGGCGTCGGGCACGATGATCCCGTAGTCCCAGGTGGCGCTGTCGCCGTCGTCGAGGGTGTCGGCGTAGATGCGGCTCTGCGGCGTCAGGGCACCGTCATCGGTGTAGGTCCCCCCGGCCTCGGAGCGGTAGTCGAGGGTGAGCAGCAGGAGCGGCTCTGCGGTGTCGGTGCCGTGGTAGGTGACCGTGACCGGGACCAGGATGTAGGTCTGGTTCTCGGACGCCGCGGTGTTCGCGGAGCTGGCCTCCATGACCTCATCGGTCGCGTCCCAGTTCACCTCGCCGATGGTCACATCGAGGGTGCCGCCCTCGCCGTCGTCGATGGTGAATTCCTGCCCGAGGGCGTAGGGGTCGTCCTCGGTGCCGGTGCCGTCGCCCGCCGGCTCGTCCGTCGGCTCCTCGGACGGCTCCTCGGACGACTCGTCCGTGGGCTCCTCGGTCGGCTCGTCCGTGGGCTCCCCCGTCGGCTCGTCCGTCGGGGCCTCGCCGCCCTCGGTGGTGCTCGTCTCGCCGCCGTCGGTGGGCTCCCCGCCGCTGCGGGCGAACAGGAAGATGCCTCCGCCCACGACGAGCAGCAGCAGCACGAGCAGCGCGCAGCCGGCGCAGATGATGATCGGGACCGTGACGGACTTCTTCGGCGCTCCGCCCTGGGGCATGGCGCCCTGCCCTGCGCCGGCGCCGAAGCTCGGCGCGAAGGCTCCGTCCTGGCCATAGCCGCCGTTCGCGGACGTCGGGCCGGGAACCGGCGCGCCGAATCCGTGCGGGGACTGCCCCTGCGCGCCGTACCCGCCGTTCGCCGACGACTGGCCGTAGGGATCTTCGGAGGGCGGCTGCTGGCCCCATCCGTTCTGCGGTGGCTGCGACATGTTCCGTTCCGGCACCGGGCACGGCGCCGACCCCTCTCTCCTGACACGACCTGCTGCGGTCGAACCCCCCTGGGCCCGTGCGCCATATCGTACGGTGCGTCCAGGAGACATCCAGGGATGGCGGATCCCTTTCCGGTCACGAAGCACACCGCCCCGGGCCCGTCAGAGATCGGAGCCCGGGGCGGTGTGCAGGACGGCGCGACCGCTCAGCCGCGGCCGGTGAACATCTCGCCGTGGAAGGTGCGTCCGTTCACCCGCTGCGAGGCGCCGGAGGAGTCGAGGTAGGCGGTGACGCCGCCGCGGTGGCGGGGGAAGCCTGCGCCCAGGATCAGCGCGAGGTCCACCTGTTCGGGCCGCTCGACCACCCCCGACTCGAGCATCAGCGCGATCTCCTGGGCCAGTCCGTCCTGGACCGTCTCCAGCAGCGCATCGCCCACCGGGGCCGCGGCGGCGCCGGAGGGGTCCCTCCCGCACACCTCGGCGACGGTCGGCGAGACCGTCGGGTGCACGGCGGTCCTGCTGGGCTCGGTGAAGCGGGCCTGCTTCTCGACCATGGCGCTCAGCCCCGGGGAGGCGTGGAAGCGGTCGCCGAGCTCTGCGGCGAGCACCTGGCCCACGTGGTCGGCCACCGCCAGGCCCACCAGGTCCAGCAGGGCGAAGGGGCGCATCGGCAGGCCGAGGGCGTCGAGCGAGGCATCGACCTCGTCCGGATCTGCGCCGGCGTCGACGGAGGCCAGGACCGCGCCGAGCACGCGGAACAGCAGGCGGTTGACGATGAAGCCGGGGGCGTCGGCGCTGCGCACGGCGAACTTCTTCAGGCGGCGCACCACTTCGAGACCGGTGGCGAGGGTCGCCTCGTCGGTGGCCTCGGTGTGGATCACCTCGACCAGCGGCATCTTGGCGACGGGGTTGAAGAAGTGCAGCCCCATCACGCGCTCGGGGTGGGCGAGGTCCTCCGCCATCTGCGCCACCGACAGCGAGGAGGTGTTGGTGACCAGCAGGGCGTCCTCGGCCAGGACGCCCTCGAGCTCGGCGAAGACGGACTGCTTGATCGCGAGCACCTCGGGGACCGCCTCGAGCACGAGGTCGCAGCCCGCGAGCTCCTGCAGGTCCGTGGTGGCGGAGAGGTTCTCGGCGATCTGCGCGGCGGCGGCCTCGTCGAGCATTCCGCGGGCGGCGGTCCGGGCGATCACGTCCTGCGCGGCGGCCAGCCCCTTGGCGGCGGTCTCGGTGTCGAGGTCACGCATCACCACGGGGACCTGCAGACCCAGCGCCAGCTGGGCGGCGATCTGCGAGGCCATCAGGCCGGCGCCGGCCACCCCCACGCGGCGGATCTCGCGGGCCCCGTCGACGGGGCTGCGGCCGGGCTTGCCGCGACGCAGCAGCTCGGCGGAGTACATCGAGGCGGCGGCGGCATCGCTGCGCACCAGCTCCGCGAGTGCGGCGGCCTCGCGGTCGAGGGCCTCGGGGAGGGTGGAACCGGGCAGCGCCTGCAGCAGGGCCAGCGCACGGCCGACGGCGGGGGCGCCCTGTGCCTCGAGCCGGGAGGCCCAGGCGCGACGGGTCTCCGCGCTGCCGTGCGGCGCATCGAGGGCGTCCAGCAGCGCCTCGGCCTCGGGGGTGTCCGCCCCGGGCAGCGGCGCCTCGCGTCCGGCCCAGGCACCGGGGGCGTCGGCCGGGGAGTCGGCGGCGGTGGCGGCGAGCGCCGGATCGACCACGTCGGCATCGGTCTCGTCGAGGTCGATATGGGCGGCGACCAGGGCGGCGAACTGGTCCAGTGCCTCGTCCAGGTCAGCGGCGAGCTCATCGACCAGACCGTTCTCGAGGGCCTGTTCGGCGCCCAGCTGCGTCTCGCGTGCGGGGTCCTCGAGGATCATCCGCACGGCGGTCTCGGCGCCGACGACGGACTGCAGCAGCGTGGTGCCGCCCCAGCCGGGCAGGATGCCGAGGCTCGTCTCCGGCGTGCCGAGGCCGCGCACGCCGGGTGCGGCGGTGCGCACATCGGCCATCAGCGCGACCTCGAGACCGCCGCCGAGGGCGACCGCATTGAGGTGGGCGAGCACCGGGACGGGGCTGGTGCGCACCCGGATCTGCAGGTCGTGCATGGCGCGGGTCATGGTCTCGACCTGCGCCACGGCCGCGGGGTCGGCGAACATCGACAGGTCGGCGCCGGCGAGGAAGGCACGTCCGGTGCCGGTCATGGCGACGGCCTGGATCTCTCCGGCCTCGGCGCGATCCAGGGCGGCGGCGAGCGCACCGGTGACGGCCTCGATCGAGCGCGGGCCGAGGGTCGCGGGACGGCGCTCCTCCCCCTCCGGCGGCGCGAAGGTCAGCACGGCCACGGTCCCCAGGCCCGGGTGTTCGCGATCCTCGGTGAGGACTCGGGTGACGTGCTCGGTGTAGCTGCTCATCAGTGACCTTTCGCGATCTCTTCGTCGAGGGTGGGCGCCGCTCCGCAGTTGCCTGATACTACGGGTTTCAGATAGATCATGCCTCAGGTCGGGGCCGGGTGTCCACCGCGGACGAGCACCGGACCCTCATCGTCGGCCCGCGCGGCCGCGCGGCTCCGGGTCCCGCCTCACGGGGTCGCGAAGTACAGGATCTCGCCGCTGAAGGTCTCCACCCCCAGGCGCAAGGTGTCGATCTCCGCCTCGGGAACCAGGAACGCGCTGCGGAACCGTGCGGTCTCCCCGTCCTGCAGCGGCCTGATGGTCTTCATCGGATCGGTGACCAGACCCTCGGCGACGTCCGGGAAGTAGGTGAGGTCGGATTCCCCGGTCAGCCACAGCTCCTCGGCCGGGGCGAGCTGCCCGGGGCCGTCGTAGCGCACCTCGTAGGTCACCAGCACCAGGCGATAGCCCTCCTGGACCACGTCCTGCCCGCCGGCCCCCGGGACGGTCGCGGCGAGGTCGACCTCGAGGGCGCTGACGGCGATGGTCCCGTCGGTCCAGGCGGTCCAGCTGACGGTGTGCTCGCCGACGGTGGCCGGATCCGCGTAGCCGCCGGTCCCGTCGGCCACCTCCCGGCCCGCGGAATCGGTGACGGTGCCGGGCTGACGCTCCGGCGCGACCGACGACGGAGGGGCGGTGGGGTTCGGCGCCTGGCTGGACGGCTCGGCGACCGGCGCCCCGGGATCGCGGGCGGTCATCCGCTCGATGCCGCCGAGCACCAGCGCGACGGAGGCCACCAGCGCCGCCGCCTGCACGAGGACGATCGCGACGATCGCCCAGGGAGGCAGGGTGCCGCGGAGCGGACGGGGCTCACCCTCGACCGCCGGCGGGTCGTAGGTGAAGGAGGGGGCGCCGTAGGGGCCGACCCCCTCGAAGGCGCCGAACGGCGAGGACGACTCGTCCGCGGAGCCGCCGTCGGCCGCGGGGACGTCCGGGGCGGCCGGATCACCGTCGCGGCCCGGACGCCCGCCCGGCGGGCCGTGCTGGTGATCGGGCAGCGCGAGCGGCTCCGGCTCGGCCGGGACGGAGCCAACCTCCCAGTCATAGCCGGAGGGCGTCCCCCGTCCCTGCACCATGGTTCGAGCATACGGCCCGCCAGGGCGCGATGGCTCGCCGTGGACCCCTTGTACACACAACCTTCTGGTTGTATGATGGTGGCATGCAGGATGACATGCTCCGCAGCGACGAGGACCGGGCGGACGCCTGGTTCCAGGCGCTCTCGGATCGCACGCGGCGGGACATCCTGCGGCGCGTGCTGACGCACGAGGAGTCGGTCTCGTCCCTGGCCCGGAACTACTCGATGAGCCTCACGGCCGTGCAGAAGCACGTCCTGGTGCTCGAACGGGCCGGGCTCATCTCCCGTCGTCGCCGTGGCCGGGAGTCCCTGGCCCGCGGCGACGCCGGGATCCTCCGCACCGCCTCCGAGCTCCTCACCGAGCTGGAGAGCGGACGACGGGAGCACATCGCCCGCATCGACGAGCTGCTCGATGAGGAGCACGATCAGAAGGAGTGACCATGCCGGTCACCGACATCACCCATGATCTCGAGGCGCTGACCCTCACCATCACCGCCCGGTTCGCCGCCCCGGTGCAGCGGATCTGGCAGATCTACGCGGACCCGCGCCAGCTCGAGCAGGTGTGGGGGCCTCCGGAGTATCCCGCCACCGTGGTGGACCACAGCCTCGCCCCGGGCGGCCGCGTCGCCTATTTCATGACCGGTCCCGAGGGCGAGCGCTACTACGGGCTCTGGAGCGTGCTGGAGGTCGACGCCCCGCACTCGTTCAGCTACCAGGACAGCTTCGCGCACGAGGACTTCAGTCCGGACACCGAGCTGCCGGTCTCGCACTGCGTGAGCACCTTCACCCCGCAGGACGGCGGCACCCGCGCGGTGTACGTGACCTCCTACGCCAGCCGCGAGGGGCTCCAGACGGTGCTGGACATGGGGGTCGAGGAGGGCTCGCGCACGTCGATCGACCAGATCGACGCGCTGGTCGCCTGAGCGCGACGCTCCCGGTCAGCTCTCCGGGGGCGCCAGCTCCTGCGAGTGCGCCGGTGGACCGGCGGCATCCCCGACGGCGGCGGCATCGGCCCCCAGGTATGCCCGCATGCCGAAGAACGCGCCGAGCACGAGCAGGAGCACCAGCAGCAGCAGTCCGCCGGCCACGATCGCAGGGCTCGGCCTCCGACCGCGCCGCGGTCCCGAGCCCCGCTCGCGCCCCGGCTCCTGCTCGCCAGCACTCGGCGGGGCCGCCGCGCGCGGGTCGTCGTGGTCCCGCGGATCCTGCGCGGGGTGCGGACGGCCCTGTGATCGCCGGGGATCGGAGGGCGGGGGAGGCTGGGTCATGAGCGACCGGCGCGCGGGGCCGGGATCCTTTCGAGCAGTGGCACGGGCGCCGGGGCCCGGCGCACGGGATCACGCTATCGGAGCGCACCGGAGAGGGCCTGCACGCCCTGACCGGCCGCGCCCGATACGGTCTGTCCATGGACGACACCGTGACCTGGCCGCAGCAGCTCGAGGACGTGGACCGCAGCGATGACTCCCTGCGGGCGTGGGTGTCCGAGCGGATCCATCGACTGGAGGCCGACGGCAGGCGCAGCGCCGACACCCATCTGGTGCGCCTGGGCCTGCCGCCGAGCTGGGACATCCAGCTCTACCTCAAGGACGAGTCCACCCATGCCTCGGGCAGCCTGAAGCACCGACTGGCCCGCTCGCTGTTCCTGTTCGCCCTGGTCAACGGGCAGCTGCGGCCCGGGATGCCGGTGATCGAGGCGTCCTCCGGCTCCACCGCGGTGAGCGAGGCGCATGTGGCGCGGCTGCTGGGCATCCCCTTCGTCGCGGTGATCCCGCGCGGCACCAGCACCCGCAAGATCGCGCTGATCGAAGCCTCCGGCGGTCACTGCCACGTGGTCGACGGCGCGGGGTCGATGAGCCGGGAGGCGCAGCGGCTGGCCGACGAGCAGGGCGGGCTGTTCCTGGACCAGTTCACCCACGCCGAGCGGGCCACCGACTGGCGCGGCAACAACTCGATCGCCGTCAGCGCCCTGTCCCAGCTGGAGCTCGAACCGCATCCGGTGCCGCGCTGGATCGTGGTGGGCGCCGGCACCGGCGGGACCAGCGCGACCTTCGGCCGACTGCTGCGGTACCGCAACCTGCCCACCTCGCTGTGCGTCGCCGATGTCGAGAACTCCGCCTTCTTCGAGGGCTGGGTGCAGCAGGACCCGACGATCACCACCGCCCAGGGCTCCCGCATCGAGGGGATCGGTCGCCCGCAGGTCGAGCCGAGCTTCGTGCCCGGGGTGGTGGACCGGATGATCCGGGTGCCCGATGCGGCCTCGGTCGCCGCGGCCCGGTACCTCTCGGAGCACCTGGGCCGGCGCGTCGGCGCCTCGACCGGCACCAACCTGATCGCCGTCGCCCGCCTGATCACGCAGATGCGCGAGCGCGGCGAGACCGGTTCGGTGCTGACCCTGCTGTGCGATCCCGGGGACCGCTACTCCGACACCTACTTCGACGACGACTGGGTGGCGGCGCAGGGCTGGGACCTGGGACCCTGGCAGGACGCCCTCGCCCGGATGCTGCCGCTGGGGAGCCGCTGACCTGCGCGGCGACGGCTACTCCCGCGTGAAGGTCACCGCGATCTCCTCGGTGGCCAGGACCGTGCCGTGCGCGCTCAGCTCCACCCGGGCCGTCGCACCTGCGGTCTCGCGGGGAACCTCGAACCAGGCCTCGCCGCCGCCCTCGACCGCCTCGAACACCCTGCTGTGGTCCCCTCGCGGGGTGGCCGTCGACCCGTCGGGCAGGACCAGGCCCAGCGTGCTGGTCCCGGGGCGTCCCGTCGGGTACGTGCACACCAGCAGGCTGACCATCAGGGAGCCCGGTGCCGCCCAGGTGCCGTCGGGCGTGACCGCGGCGACCGTGCCCGCGACCACGGTGCCGGCGAGGAAGGTCCAGGGGTCACTGCCGGTCCGCTGCCACCAGTTGGCGGCGACCTCGAGGTCCGGCCGCGGCGCGTAGACGTGCTCGATGTCGCTGCTCACCCGGCTGCCGTCGAGCAGGCTCAGACGCTGGGTGATCCCGTCGAGGGAGGACTCCAGGACGATCCGCTCCGGGGTGATGTCCTCGGGCACCGAGATCAGGATCTGCAGGGCGCGGGGGCCCTCCACCTCCGGGGCGCTGCGCCCGGGCCGCGCGACCTCGACGCCGTCGAGCAGCACCCGCTCGAGGTACGTCCCCGGGACGGGCCGGGTCGGGAGAAAGGACGGCGGCCGACGGTCCAGGTCGACGACGAGGAGCTGCTCGCCGCGTGCGGCCCGGACCACCTCGAGCTCCTCGCCGTCCGGGATCTCGAGACCTGCCTCGCGGGCCTGCTGGGCCGGCAGGGACTCCGACAGGCTCACGCCGCGGACCTGGTACCGGACCCCGGGAAGCTCGATGAGGTGTCCTTCCTGCGGTGCGAGGCCGGTGGTGGGGAGCGGTCCGCCACCGGCCTCGGACAGCAGGACGGTCCGGGCCGGGAGACGCGCGGAGCCACCGCACCCTGCCAGCAGGAGCGCGAGGGCGCCGGCTCCCCCGACGCCGAACGCCGCCCGTCGGCTCCACCGCGGCGCAGACTGCCCGGTGCTCGCGGCGGTGCCGCCCGTGCCCGATGTCGTCCGGCTGGGGCCGGCTGCGGTGGCCATCACCGCTCCTGCTCGTCGGTCGCGGTCAGACGGGCCTCGGCACCCGCCTCCATCCCAAGGATCTCGGCGAGACCCGCGCGGCGCGGGCACAGGGACAGCCGGAGCTGCACGGTGGCCGACTCGAACCCGACGGGGACCTCGAACCAGACCCGGTGGGAGCCGCCGGCGAAGACCCCCTCGATGAGCTGGTGCTCCACGACGGTCTCCATCGCGGACTGCGGGATGACCGTGCCGTCGGGCAGGGTCAGCGTGCATCCCTCAGGTCGGGTCGGGAGCGGCATCGGCTCGGGCCGCCCGGACCCCGGCAGCTGCTCCTCCGCCGGGGTGAAGTGCTGGTCATGATGCACGGTGACGCCGGCCAGGAGGGTTCCCTCCGCAGGCCGTCCCAGGGTGCCGGAGACCGGCACCAGGATCCCGTCCCCGGCGTCGAGGCCGGCGGCGTCCGTCGCACCGTCCTCGTCGACCGCCTCCGCCTCGTACAGCCATTCGTGCTCCGCGGTCCCCGTCTGCACGGAGAGGCCGCGGGGACGGTCCTCCAGGTAGGCGAGATCGTCGCGCACCAGGGAGCCGTCGACGAGGCTCAGCCGGCGGATCCTTCCCCCGATCTCGAACTCGAGCACCGCCTCCTCCGCGGCGGGATCCGCGGGCACCTGCAACAGCCACTCCTCCTGCCGACGTGCGGGATCGAGCTCGAGGGCGGCCCGGTCCCCCGCGCTGTCCGTGAACCGGATCCGGCGGCGCGTCACGACGTCGGCCGCTGCGGGCCAGCGCCTGTCCTCCAGGTACTCCTCGCGGAAGGTGGCCAGCAGGAAGACTGTCCCCTCCGCGGCGGTGAGTCCGTCGTGGGGCGGTGAGCCGACGCGGAACAGCTCGTCCAGCTCCTCCTGGGTGAAGGAGGGCAGCAGTGCGGTGGCCGTGACCTGATAGGTGCTGTCCGGGGTCTCCACCAGCGGTCCGGGGGGCAGCGGCTCCAGCTCGAGGCGTGCGGCGTGCACGAGCAGCGGGGTCGTGCCGAGCGCTCGCCACGGCGCCTCGTCCTCGGGCTCCGCCGTGCATCCGGCGAGACCGACGGCGCCGATCACACCGATCGCCGCGGACGACATCACCGTTCGGCGAGGCAGCTGCTCCTGCGACCTGTGTCCCACCAGAGCCCCCGTACCGTCGAGGCGGACCCGATGCCCACCGAGGTGTCGAATCTAGCGGGACGCGACAGGGCGGTCGATGGGGCGAACTCCCCATGGTCGTCCTCCCCGAGGCGACCACGATCCGGCTGTCCCCGACGATCCCGCGCATCGGCCCGAACTCGTCACCGAGCTCGAGCTCGGGGTCACCGACCAGGAACCGCTCGTCGCGCTCCTCGTCGTCCGACGGGTCGACGGGCAGGAACACCGGCGGCATCGCGACGCCGCCGGTCGCGCGCGGGGACGCTGATGGTCATCGTCCAGCGGGCGGTGGGGCGCGCCCCGGCTCAGCCGAACCCGCCCCAGACGGCCTCCGCTCCCGAGTGCCCGGTGAGCACCACGAGCACGAGGCCGCCCGCGGCGACCACGAGCACCGCCACCGCGAGCACGGCGGCGAGGACGCGAGCCGCCCGCGCACGACCGCCTGCCCGCAGCGCCTCCGCACCCCAGCGGAACCAGGCCCACTGGACCACGGCCACCGCGGCGAGCGCGATCGACCACGGGACGAGCTGCAGCCCGAGCCTCTCGTGCTCCGCCACGGCGGGCAGCGGCCCCACCACCTCGGCGAGCTGCTGACCGGCCGTGGTGGTCAGCGGCACCAGGCCCGCGACCCCCAGCGCGAGCAGCGGCGTGAGCACCCCGAGCCGGCGCCGCGCCGACGGCCAGAACTGTGCCAGCAGCAGTGCCAGCGCGGACAGCGGCAGCAGCACCACGACGCCGTGGACGAGCAGGGGGTGCAGGGGCAGTCCGAGCAGCTGCGAGATATCGTTCATGCAGAGGACACGTGCGGCACCGGCACGGAGTTCATCGACCGCGATGAACCGTCCGGGCAGCTGTCTCGTGGAGAGCACATGGGCGCGGAGAGCACCGACGATCGGCCGCGATCGCAGCGGCCGGAGCCCCCGGAGCCGGGCCCCGAGGCCGAGGCGCACCGGGTCGAGGCCCTGCGCGCCCTGCACGACCGGTACGCAGGGATGCTCTGGCGCTACGTGGTCTCGCTGACCCGCCGGCCGGCGGACGCGGACGACGTCGTGCAGGAGACCCTGCTGCGGGCCTGGCGTCGGCCCTCGATCCTCGCGGAAGACCCCGCACAGGTGCACGGCTGGCTCGTCACGGTCGCGCACAACCTGGTGGTCGACCAGGCCCGCAGCGCCTACCGCCGCCACGAGGAGCCCGTGGCGGAGCAGCCGGAGAGCACCGCCGAGGACCGGATCGACCGGCTGTTCGACGCGCTCCTGCTGCGCGACGCGCTCGCGTCCCTCAGCGCCGATCACCGCGAGGTGATCGTGCGCGCCTACTACGGCGGGTGCAGCACGACGGAGCTGGCGGCGGCGCTCGGCGTCCCCGAGGGGACCGTGAAATCGCGCCTGCACTACGGGCTGCGCGCCCTGCGTCTGGCCATCGAGGAGAGAGGAGTCATCCGATGAGCGGTGGGGATCATGCCCGATTCGCGGACTGGGACGGCGCCTACGTGCTGGGGGCGCTCACCCCGGCGGACCGGCACGCCTACGAGGACCATCTCGAGACGTGCTCCCGCTGCCGGGACGCGGTCGCGGAGCTCGCCCCCGTACCCGGGCTGCTGGCGCAGATCCGTCCGGAGCCGGAGGCGGTCGACGGGACGGAACCGGCGCCCGGTGCCCCGGCCCCGCCCGAGGTCGGCGGGGCCACCGTGCCGTCTCCTCCCGGGGGCCGGTCCGCCGGGCCCCGCCCGCACCGGCACCGCCGCGTCCTCCTCGGGGCGCTCGCCGCGGCGGCCGCGCTGCTCCTGGTCCTCACCCTCCCCCTGGCCCTCGGGGGACGACAGGAGGAGCCGGCCCTGACGGTCTCCCCGAGCGCCGCGGGCCCCGGCCCGTCCGTGATGCGGGTCGACGTGGAGCTCGCGCCGCGGGACTGGGGCACCGCGCTGACGATCACCTGCGAGTACCCCTCGGCCTCCCCGAGCGGCCCCGGCCGGTACGGGGGCGGCGCCCCGCCCCCGTCGTACGCCCTGGTCGTCACGGCCGAGGACGCCACCCGCAGCGAGGTCTCGAGCTGGCAGGGGACACCCGGCGAGGTGGTGACCCTCGAGGCGGGGACCGCGGTCGAGCTCGCGGACATCGCGGAGGTGTCGGTCATCGACGGGGCGGGCACCACCGTGCTCACCGCGGAGGTCGACGCGCCCTGAGCGGGAAGACGGTGAACCGCGAGCCGCGGCGTCTCGTGACCTGAGCAGACCAGTCGCCGACGGCACCGTGCGCGCGCCGCCGACGCCCCTCGGCACAGGAAGGCACGATCATGAGAACAGCGATCACCCGCGGGATGGCGGCACTCTCCCTCACCCTGCTCGCGCTCAGCGCCTGCTCCGGCGGCGACCCGGGCGGTGGAGGCGACAGCGGGGGCGACAGCGGCATGCGCGGCTACGGCGGCGGACAGCAGTCGCAGGACCCGGCCGCCTCGGACGGCGGCGCGGGCACGGACACCGCAGCCGTCGGCCTCGCCACGGCGGAGACCGAGCTGGGCACGATCGTGGTCGACGGCGCGGGCATGGTCGTCTACCAGTTCGACCAGGACGAGCAGGGCTCGGGCACCTCGACCTGCACCGGGCAGTGCGCGGAGAACTGGCCTGCCGTCCCCGGTGACAGCAGCGCCGAGATCGAGGGTGTGACCGGCGAGGTCGGCAGCATCACCGGCGTCGACGGGCAGCCCCAGCTCACCCTCGACGGCTGGCCGCTGTACTACTACGCCGGCGATGAGGAGCCCGGGGACACCACCGGGCAGGGCGTGGGCGGCGTGTGGTGGGTGCTGTCCCCGGAGGGCGAGGTGCTCCGCAGCTGACCTGGGGAGGAGCCCGCAGGACGGCGGAGCGCTCCCCGCGGCCGGGAGCGCAGCAGCCGTCCACTACCCTCGCCCCATGACCACGACGCGGCCCGGCTCACCGCCTCTGCGACGCCCCCGGCGGGTGGGCCCGGTCCTGGCGCTGCTCGCGCTCGGCCAGCTGGGCGCCGCGACTGTGATCCTCCTGCTCGCCGCTCCCGTCCCCGTGCCGCTCGCCGCCCTCGCGCTCCTGATCGCACCGGCCCCGGCCCTGGTCGCCGCCGCGACCCTGCACCCGCGCGCCCCCGGCGAGGTGACCGGCGCGGATCTGCTGACGCTCCTGCGACACCTGGCCGCCGGTGCGCTCGCCGCCGCGGCCGTGCTCACCCTCGGCGGGGCGCTGGAGGCCCGCTCCTGGCCGCTCGCGGTCCTGATCGCGGCCGCGCTCGCCTCCGATGCGCTCGACGGCCCCGTCGCCCGGCGCACGGGCACCGCCGGCCCGGTCGGCGCCCGCATCGACATGGAGGCCGATGCCGCGCTGGTCCTGGTGCTCTCGGTGCTCGCCGCCACCGTGGTGGGGCCCTGGGCGCTCGCGATCGGGCTGATGCGCTATGCGTACGTCGCGGCATCCTCCGTCCGGCCCGCGCTGCGCCGTGAGCTGGGTTTCAGCCAGCTGCGGCGGGTGATCGGCGGGCTCCAGGGCGTCGCCCTGCTGACCGCGGTGGTGCCGGCGGTACCGATGCGGATGGCCACCGTGGTCGTCGGGTTCGCGCTCGGGCTGCTGATCTTCTCGTTCGGACGCGACGTCCTCACCCTCGAGCGTGCCGAGGCGGCCGCACGGGAGGGCTCCTCCCCCCGGTGAGCGGCACGCCGCGGGCGCCCGAGGCGAACCCGGGGGCCCTTGACTCCCTGCCGCGACCGCACGTCACTGTGCCTCCTGTGCGGGATATGTCCGCTTCGCGCCAGAGTTGTTCGCGGAGTGCAGGGCGACTCCGGCTTCACGCCGTCCGAGAAGATCTCCCAGGCCCGCTCCGGGTCGAGGGACGCGGTGCGCCCGGTGCCGCTCAGAGATCGCGCCCCGGCTCACGATGAGCGATTGCACGGCGTCAGTCCACGTCCTCACAGTTCACCGCGAGGTCGACATGCACGGTCAACTCGGTGAAGCCCTTCGCCCGGAATCCCAGCGTGATCCCCTCTCCGCTGCTGGACGTCGTGAGCCATCCGCCAGTGCCCCCGGCGGGTCGGGGAGCGGCCGGGAGACCATGGGCCTCGAGCGCCCGCGAGAGAACGGCCTCGATCGTCGCGTGATCCGCGCTGTCCAGGCCCAGGTAGCGGTCGCAGCGGCGGGCAGGCAACGTCAGCCGGCACCCGGCATCGACCGGTCCTGTGGTCTCGGAGGAGGACTCCTCCCAGCTCAGCCCTGCGAACTCCTCATCCAGCGCGTACTGCGCGTCGTCCAACAGCGAGGTGATCTCCTCGCGAGCTTGCTGCGGTCCCAGCGGGCTCCTGCTCACTGTCTTCCCCTCCCCGATCGGCTCCTCGCGAGCACACGCGGTCAGCACGGCGAGGCCGACCACCGCACCGCTCAGAAGAACCGACCGTCGGCACTGGAGCGCTGTTCCCCGTCTCAGCATCGCCACCTCCAGTCCATGCCGTCCGGCCGTCACGTCCGAGACCAGTCTCGCTGGTCACGCCGGACGGAGCACTCACAGGACATGGGCAGTCCACCCCATCGACGGCCCGGCTCACGCGGAATACTGTTCCACGGCACTGGACGTCCGTCAGGGGCGGAGAGGACTTTCCTGGGTGCTGATACCGAGATGCTGAGGTCATGGGCCGACCGTGCCGACCGCAGCCGCCCGCGGCTCGAGTCGCTGCTGCTCACGCTCACCGATGCGGTGCGATCGGTGCAATGGGTCGGTCCCGACGTCGACGGATTCCGGTCGAGCTTCTCGGCCCAGGTCGAACAGCCCGGACGGGCGCTCGTCGATCGCCTCGAGGACCTCGGCCTCCGCGCACGCTCCGATGCGGAGGAGCAGGACGCGGCCAGCGCTTCCGAGGGGACGCGGGGAGGGACGCCGATGGCTCCGGGTCGATCCGGAGGTCGCGGGGAACGGCGTGCGCGATGGTGACGGGAGCATCTCGACGATGTCGATCTACGAGACCGCCTGCGCGTCATACCGCGGAGGCTATGACGAGCTCGAAGGAGGAACCGCCGAGGACCCGATGTTCACGCTGACGGGTCAGGAGACCCGCACGATGGATGACGAGCCCTCCGCCGAGCGGCTCCGACAGGAGCTGGCCGACGGGAACGTGGTCGTCGCCGATTCCGGACTGCGCGACGGAGAGGGCGGGATCTTCGACTCGAGCTCCTGGGCGGACAGGGACGGTGCAGTCCCCCGCGACACCGTGAGCACGCACGTGTACGTCGTCACCGAGGTGACGGAGGGCGGCCGCATCGTGCTCCGGAACCCGTGGGGCACGGAGGGCGGGTACCAGGCGGGAGATGACGTGCACAAGCCCGGCCGGCTCGTGCTCACCCAGGACGTGTACCGCGAGCGGTTCCAGAACGTCACCGTCACCCGGGACCCCGAGCGCTGATCCCCGGGCTCCGCACGCCGGCCCGGAGCAGTGCTCGCGGACCGGCGCGCGTCTCGCCCCTCACGCGAAGGCGCTGACCCCCGTGATGGACCGGCCCACGATCAGCGACTGCATGGTGTCGGTGCCCTCGTAGATGCGCAGGGCCTCGATGTCGCTGCGGTGGCGCACGCAGTGCAGCTGCATCGAGGTGAGGGTCTGCAACATGGAGGCCAGCCGCACCTGGATGTGCTGCGCCTTCGCCAGCGGCCGACCGAACTGGATGCGCGTCCCGGCGTGCTCGAGGGCGGCCTCGTAGCAGGCCAGGGCATGACCGAGCGCGCCCCAGGTTACTCCGGCGCGGGTCTGGCAGGGCGGGGCCGACCTCGGCGAGGTGGCGATCTCATCGGTGATGAGACCGATGGTGCGTGTCCGCCGCTCCCGCAGGGACACGGCCACGGCCGAGCGGGTGCAGCCGAGCTCGGCCGCCGCCTCGCGGACACGTTGCTGGGTCGCTTCCGCGACGGTGCCCTCGACGCGCCCGTCGAGCACCATGGAGACGGTCGCCCGGGAGACCCCGGCACGGGCCGCGACGTCGGCGGAGGTGGGGCGACGAGGACGGGTGCTCACATCTGCAAGATGTACCTGCTCGGCGGCCGGCCGGTTCAGAGCCCGAGCGCCTCTGCCGTGCAGGGCTCCGCATCGACCAGCGCGCCGCGCAGCGAGAGCCGTCCCTGCTCGTCGAGCACCAGCTCGGCGCCGTGCTGATCCTGGCTGCTGACGCTGTGGATCGCCCCGGAGCGCTCGGGTTCGCCGAGGGCCCCGAAGCCGTGCTCGGCGAGCACCGGGTCCAGCCGCTCGGCGAGTTCGTCCCAGCCCTCGGCGCCGGAGATCCCGTCCAGCACGGCGTCCGCGTTCCACACCCCCGGTGAGTAGCGGCAGCCCTCGTCCCCCTCGCGCACGGTCCGCTGATTCTCCTGCAGGGTCCACTCCGGGCCGGGGAGCTCATCGAGGACGGCACCGGCGACTGCGTCGTAGTGGGCGACGGCATCCTCGGCCGGCACGGGCTCCTGACCTGCTCCGCAGCCTGCGAGCAGAACGAGTCCGGCGCCGAGCGCGACCCACCCCCTTCGGCGAACGCTCCCGCCCGACGCACGCGCCTCATGCGCGACCCCACGCCGCGTCCGTTCGATCGTCCCGTCCATGCCCTGCGCCCCCGGTCGTCCACATTCCCGTCGCGAGCGCTGATACGCCGCTCACTCCTCAGTATTGTGCATGACGAAGGTCACCCCGGGGGAGGTGGCCGGGAAGGAAGGACACGACCGGATTCCTGGGGGCGGATCCCGAGCAGCTGATCCCGCTGGGTCGGATGATGCAGCAGCACGGACAGCGGCTGCAGACCCTCGGCGAAGGGCTCGGCGCGGTCGCGCGGGCGGTGACCTGGTACGGGCCGGACGCGGAGTCGTTCCGCGACGACGTCTCCGCGCGCGCGGTCACCGCCCTCGCCGATGAATCGACGCGGCTGGAGAGCGGAGGGCAGGATCTGTTCCGCCACGCTGCACAGCAGGACGTGGTCTCCAGCCCCGACGGCAGTGTGGACGGTGCCCGCTACGCCGAGCTGCTCGGCGGCGAGTCGTGGTCCGACATCATCAACTGGTCGCAGGACGCGTGGGCGGAAACCCCCTTCGACGACCCGATGACGATCGACGAGCTCGGCGGACGCTATATCGACAGCCCAGAAGGGGCGGACTTCGATCCCGCGGACGTCGACCTCTCTGCGGAGGCGATCGCGGGACAGCGGATGCGTCAGGGGAGCCTCGGCGATTGCTGGCTGCTCGCCGCACTGATGGCCACTGCGCAGTTCGCACCCGCGCCCCGCCGCCACATCACGCAGAGCGCCGCTCACGCGAAGGCGCTGACCCCCGTGATCGCCCGCCCCACGATGAGCGACTGCATGGTGTCGGTGCCCTCGTAGGTGTGCAGGGCCTCGATGTCGCTGCGATGGCGCACCACGCGGTTCTCCAGCAGGATCCCGGAGCCGCCGAGCATGTCGCGGGCGTCGGTGGCGATCTCCCGGGCGGCACGGGAGTTGTGCACCTTGGCGAGCGAGGCCTGCTCGGGCCGGATGGTGCCGGCGGCCTCGAGCTCGGCGAGGCGCACGCAGTGCAGCTGCATCGAGGTCAGCGTCTGCAGCATCGACGCCAGTCGCACCTGGATGTTCTGCGCCTTGGCCAGCGGGCGCCCGAACTGGATGCGGTTCTGGACGTGCTCGAGCGCGGCCTCGTAGCAGGCCAGGGCGTGGCCGAGCGCGCCCCAGGCGACCCCGGCACGGGTGGCGAAGAGGATGACGGAGGTGTCCTTGAAGGAGCGCGCCCCGGGCAGGCGCTGATCCAGCGGCACCCGTACGTCGGTCAGCGTGATGTGGGCCTGGTGGATGGCGCGCAGGGCGACCTTGCCGCGGATCACCTCGCCCTGATATCCGGGCAGGGACTGGTCCACGAGGAAGCCGCTGACCTGGCCGTGCAGCTCGGGCTGGGACTCGTCCTCGACACGCGCCCACACCACCGAGACGTGGCAGCCGACGCCATTGCCGATCCAGCGCTTCTGCCCGGTCAGAACCCACTCGTCCCCGTCGCGGCGCGCGACGGTCTCGAGCGAGACGGAGTCGGAGCCGTGGTCGGGCTCGGTGAGCGCGAAGGCGGCGTGCTCGGCGCCGGTCGCCAGCGGCTCCGCCCAGCGCTGCTTCTGCTCCGCCGAGCCCAGCAGCATGATCGAGCGCAGGGCGAGCCCGCCCTGGACGCCCACCATGGTGCCCACGCTCCCGTCGATCCGGGAGAGCTCCATGTTCACCAGCCCGGTCGCGAGCGGGGAGAGGGTGCGATGGCCGGGCACGTCGAGACCGTCGGTGAGCAGGTCCAGCTCGCCGAGGCGGGCGACCAGCTCGATCGGGTACTCGCCGCGGTCCCACCAGTCGTTGATCCGCGGCAGCACCTCGGCGGCCAGGGAGCGGGCATCGGCCCAGGCCCGCAGGTCCTCGCCGGAGACGTCCTGGAACAGGGAGTAATGGTCGGCGGCGGCGGGCAGCAGGTCGGCAGGGGTCGCGGCGGAGGCGTCGGGCGCGGAGACGACGGCGCGGTCGGTGACGACCGAGTCGGGACGGGCGTCGTCGGAGCTGCCGGGATTGCCGCCGAGGGAGATGTGGCCGGGAGCGGGGGCGTCCCAGCTGCTGCTGTCGTTGCTGGTCATCAGTAGATCCTTTCGATGATGAGGGCCATGCCCTGGCCGCCGCCGACGCACAGGGTCGCCAGGCCGTAGCGGCCCTCGCGCTCCTGCAGGCCGTGCAGCAGGGTGGTGGTCATGCGGGCGCCGGTGGAGCCCCAGGGGTGGCCGAGCGCGATCGCTCCGCCGTGCACGTTGAGCTTGTCGTGGTCGATGCCGAGGTCCTCGGCGGCGGGCAGCACCTGGGCGGCGAAGGCCTCGTTGAACTCGACCAGGTCGATGTCCTCGATGGTCATATCGGCCAGAGCGAGCGCCTTCCGGGTCGCCTCGACGGGACCCAGCCCCATGATCTCGGGGCTGACCCCGGAGACGCCGGTGGCGATCACCCGGGCCAGCGGCGTGATGCCGAGCTCCTTCGCGTACTCCGCCTCCATCACCACCAGCGCGGCGGCGCCGTCGTTCAGCGGGCAGCAGTTGCCGGCGGTGACGGTGCCCTCGGGCCGGAAGACGGGGTCGAGGGAGCCGACGGCCTCGAGGGTGACACCGGCACGCGGGGAGTCATCCGCGCTGATCACGGTGCCGTCGGGCAGGGTCACAGGAGTGATGTCCCGCGCGAAGAAGCCCGAGGCGATCGCGGCCTCGGCCCGGTTCTGGGAGCGCACCCCGTACTCGTCCTGGGCGGCGCGGGAGATCCCGCGCAGCTCGGCGACGTTCTCGGCGGTCTGGCCCATCGCGATGTAGGCGTCGGGCAGCTCGCCGTCCTCGCGCGGATCGTGCCACGGCGCGGGGATCTCACGGGTGGCGCGCTGCGCGGTGCGCTCCCAGGCCTCCTGGAACAGCGGGTCGCGGGAGTCCTCCTCCATCAGCGCGCCGGTGCTGGCCGAGATCGACTCCACACCGGCGGAGATCACCGCACGGGCCTCACCGGAGGCGATCGCGTGGAAGGCGGCGCGGGTGGTCTGGATCGAGGAGGCGCAGAAGCGGGTCACGGTCGCGCCGGGAACGGCGTCCAGGCCGAGGCGGACCGCGACGGTGCGGGCGAGGTTCCCGCCCTGCTGGCCCTCGGGGATCGCGCAGCCCAGCTGCAGATCATCGATCGTGGTCGGGTCCAGCTGCGGCACCTGGTCCAGTGCCGCCTGGATCATCTGACCCACGAGGTCGTCGGGGCGGATGTCCTTCAGCGATCCCTTGCGGGCGCGGCCGATGGGTGAACGGGCGGTGGCGACGATGACGGCCTCGGGCACGAGGATTCTCCTTCGACGGCGATGTCTGGGGCGGTTGCCGGCCGGGGACGGCGGGATGCACGGCACCCGGCGTTACTGATACTACGGGTTGCAGGTACCTTTGGGGAAGCGGAGCCGGCGGTGGGACCCGCCGATAGGCTCGGTGCATGGCCGACCCGCGCTCCCGCACCCACGACGGACGAGCGAGGAGCCCGATGACGCCTCCGCCCACCGCCGACGATCCTCTGCATCGGATCCTCGACGCCCTCGAGGACGATGCGGCGCTGGTCGCGGAGACCACCAGCGCGATCCGCGAGGCCCTGCCCGGCTACGACCAGGTCCCACCGGCCTCGCTCGAGGCCTCGATCCGCCGCAACATCGGCCTCAGCATCCGCACCCTCCGCCGCGGTGCCGCGCCCGCTGCGACGCAGATCGACGAGGCGGAGGAGCTCGCCCTCGAGCGGAGGGGCAGGGGGTGCCGCTGGGCAGCGTGCTGGCGGGGTTCCGGCTGTGCATGACGGTGATCCTGGGGCGCCTGCAGCGGCTCGCCCCGGAGCACGGGATGTCCACCGCGGAGGTGCTCGCCGACGCGAACCTGCTGTGGTCCCTCGGCGACGCGTTCTCCACCCGCGCGGTGATCGCCCATCAGGAGCAGTCCCTCGCCGAGGCCGTCGCCGACTCCGGCCGACGCTCCCGCTGGATCATCGACGCGGTGATGACCGGCCTGCCCCGCACCGAGCTGCGCAGCGGGGCGACGGCCTACGGCCTCGCCGACCAGGACGTGCGGGCGCTGAAGGCGCCGCGGCAGGATCACCGCGTCGACGTCGGCCGACGGCTCCGGGACTGGGCGGCCCGCGCCGGGGTGTCGGTGCTGACCACCCCGCACGGCAGCGCGGAGGTGGGGATGGTGATCGGCACCCCGGCGCCCGGGGTCCAGCCCGAGGGGATGACCCTCGCACTGGGACCGGCCGGCACCCTGGAGGGCCTGCCGGAATCCTTCGCGGCCGCGACGCGGGTGCTGGAGACCGCGCTGGCGGTGGGCCACCGCGGCATCGCCGAGCTCGAGACGCTCTCGTGGCGGATGGGCATCACCGCGAGCCCCGAGACCACCGCACTGCTGCGCCGGCGGCACCTGGAGCCGCTGGAGGCCGAGGGCGAGTTCGGGCAGTTCCTGCTCGAGACCGTCCGCGCCTATCTCGCGCACGGACTGAGCATCCCGCGGGCCGCGGCGTCGATCCCCGTGCACGTGAACACGCTGCGCTACCGGCTCAAGCGGTTCCAGGAGCTGACCGGCGCGGATCTGCGCGATCCGGAGGACCTGATCGAGGTGAGCTGGGCGCTGGCGGCGGGCTCCGAGCCGCCGTCGCACCGTCCCGGAGCCCCGTAGCTCTCCGTCCCCGGCGACGAAACGGGCGCCGGGGCGTTGGCCGCTGGGGTCCGCGGCCCGTCGACCACGGGACTGCCGGTCACGCCGCCCGAATAGGGTGGTGGCCATGAGCGCCCCGGATCCCGCCTCCCCGACGGAGCAGGCCTTCACCATCAGCACCCCCACGCTCGCCGACGTCCCGGCTCTGGCCCGGATCCACGTGCGCGGCTGGGAGCTCGCCTACTCGCACCTGCTCCACGGGGAGCAGTGGTTCGGGCAGGAGGCGATCGACCGCCGGATCACGCACTGGACCAGCTGGCTCACGCCCGGCACCCCCGCGGCCGACGAGGGCCGCTACCGGGTGGGACGCGACGGCGTGGGCGCCGTGATCGGACTGGCCGCCTCCTGGCCCCCGCGCGAGGCGCAGCCGGTACGACCCCGCGAGCTGTCCCTGCTCTACCTCGACGAGGAATGGCTCGGCACCGGCCTCGCCGCGGCGCTGACCGAGGCGATCCTCGAGGGCGGGCCCGCGAGCGTCTGGGTCGCCGAGGACAACCCTCGCGCACGACGCTTCTACGAGAAGGCCGGCTTCGCGCCCGACGGCGCCGCCCGGGTGGAGGAGCATCTCGGCAGCCTGAGGGACCTCCGCATGGTGCGATGAACGGACGCCGACGCGGCGACACCCCGGGCGGAGAGCGGGCTCCCACAGATCACCCCACGGTCTGACCGCGCCGCTCCCGCCGACGGATGTGCCGCCGGTGCGCCGCGGCGGAGGCTGGGACCATGAGAGACGCGACCATCTCCACCAGCCGCACCCGAGCCACCTCCGACCACCTCATCGACTACCGCCCGCTGCCCGCCTCCTACGGCGACCGCGAGGCCCTGCACTCCCTGCGCGTCGCGAAGGTCCGCGCCGCCGAGCGCGGCGAGGATCCCAGCACGCTGAAGCTGCCGGCACCACCCGAGGGTCCGGGCCGGCGCCCGGCGGGGCACCCGCGCAGGCGGGCTCTGCCGTCGGCCCTGCTGCGTGTTGCCGGGACGGACCGTCGAGGGCGCCACCGCCTCTCTCCCGCCGGATCGCTTGCCAGTTCGTGAAGTCACTTGTAGCCTCCGCCGCATGAAGACCGACCCGTCGGGCCCTCGCAATACCCCCGTCCCTCCGCCCACCGCCGGCGAGGCGCGCACCGCGCTGGATGCACTGGACGAGGACGCCTCGCAGCTCGCCGGACGTCTGGTCTCACCGTGGTGGTATCACCTCGTCCTCGGAGTGATCGTGGCCGCGGCGATCGGCGCCCAGGCCCTGCCGACAGTCCCCTCGGTCTCCGTGATCATGCTGGTCGTCCTCTGGATCCCCGTCCTGATGAGGTCCTACACCAGCCGCTACCGGATCTCCATGACCCGGCCGGCGGGGCCCCGCAGCCGACGCATGTTGCTGCTGATCCTGGCGGTGCTCGCGCTGCTGGTGGCTTCCGGCGTGGTGCTGAAGATCGCCTCGCTCCCGCAGTGGTGGGTGCTGCTTCCCGCCGGCGTCGGCGTCGTCGCGACCGTGCTGCTGGGGAGGCGGTACGACGCGGTGCTGCGCTCGGAGGTCGCCCATCCGCACCGCCCCTCCGAACCGCGATGAGCCGACCCTCCTCCCGCACCGGGGCGGAGCCCGCCCCTGCGTTCCATGAGCTCATCCACGCCCCGGTCCGACTGCGGATCTGCGGTCTGCTGCGTCCGGTGGACGAGATCGAGTTCGCCGTGCTGCGCGACACCCTGGCGCTGAAGGACGCGAACCTCTCGAAGAACCTCAGGCTGCTCGCCGAGGCCGACCTGGTAGCGCTGCGCAAGGAGTTCTCCCCGGTCCGGAAGGATGCCCGGCGGTTGACCTGGGTCTCGCTCACCGCCTCAGGGCGCACGGCGCTCGCCGCGCACCTGGCCGCGCTGCGCGCGATCGCGGAGGGCGATCCGACTCTGCCCGGCTGATCGCTGCCGAGCTGCTTGTGCTCCGCCTGCTCTCCCCCCAGGCTTCTCGGACCCCGGTCCCGCACCTCGGCGGGGGCCTGCTGCACGAGTCCGAGCGGAGCTCTAGGATCAGCGTTATGACGAGGACTTCCCCCTCCCCGATCGACGGCGCCGCCGCTTCCGTGCGGCGGCTGGCCGGTGAGCGCACCGACTACCTCGCCGGGTCGCTGCCCGATGACGCCCCGGTGGACCCGCTGGCACTGTTCGACATCTGGCTGGCGGAGGCTTTCGCCCAGCGGGACGAGCACGCGGACCTGCCGGAGCCGTCGGCCGTGGTGCTCTCCACCGTCGCGATCGACGCCGACGGGACCGCCCGGCCCCGCTCCCGCTCCGTGCTGCTGAAGAACCATGACCAGGACGGTTTCGTGGTCTTCACGAACCTGGACTCGGACAAGGGCCGCGAGGTCGGGACGACACCGCGGGCCGCGCTGCTGCTGCCCTGGTACCCGCTGCAGCGCCAGGTGCGGATCGAAGGCACGGTGGAGCAGGCCTCCACCGCGGAGTCCGACGCCTACTGGAGGCAGCGTCCACGCGGTTCCCAGCTGGCGGCCTGGGCCTCCCGCCAGTCCCGCCCCATCGCTTCGCGCGAGTCGCTGGAGGCACAGTACGCGGAGGTCGAAGCACGGTTCGTGGATGCTCCGGTGCCGCGGCCCCCGTTCTGGGGCGGGCTGCGGGTGCGGCCGGAGTCCCTGGAGTTCTGGCAGGGGCGTCCGCATCGGTTCCACGACCGGATCCTCTACACGGCGCGCGCCGACGGCGGGTGGGAACGGCACCGGCTGCAGCCCTGAGCTGCAGGCATGGCCGGCGCTGCCGCGCTCACGTCTCCTCGAGGGGATGGGCGAGCGCACCCTCGCCCTCGGGGATGGCGGCGTGCTCGCGCAGGGTCTCGATCCGGGCCACGTCGATGTCGACCGGGCCGTCGATCCCGGCGACGGTACCGTCGAAGCGCAGCTGCCACACCGCCCAGTCAGCCTGGGACGGTCGCTTCCCGGCGGCGAAGCGCCAGTCCGGGCGGGAGTCGGTGACCGGGAGGCCGAAGTGGCGTCGCCACTCGGAGGAGGCGTAGATGACCAGGCGGCGACCCCAGGACTCCTCCACCACGGCGGTGAAGGCGTCGATCTCGGCCTGGACCGCGCTCGCCTCGGGAAGCTCCTCGCAGGCGCCGTCGAACTCGAGATCCAGCGCGGGGGGCAGGGCGGAATCGTCCGGTGGTGCAGCCGCCAGGAAGTCCTCGGCCTGCTCCGTGCCGGAGGAGCACAGGGTGAAGTAGTGGTAGGCGCCGGGCGTGATGCCGGCGGCGCGGGCCCCGTCCCAGTTCTTGCGGAAGTGGGTGTCGGTGAAACCGGCGCCCTCGGTGGCCTTGACGTAGGCGAAGCCGATCCCGTCGGCTCTGGCCCGCGCCCAGTCGATGTCCTGCTGGTGGCTGGAGACGTCGACGCCCATCACCTCGCCGGGCATGAGCCCGCCCCGGTCGGGCAGGTTCGCGAGCACCGCGGCGTCGCCCGGGGAGAGGGCCACCGACATCGCTGCATCATCGGCCTGGAAGGGCTCCGGATCGCTGAGCGCGTGCCCGTCGGCCTCGCCCCGCAGTGCGCCGATCACGGTGACGGTGCAGCCGCCGACCACCAGCAGCAGCACGAGGGCGAACGTGCCCGCGGCGATCTGGCGTCGACGGACCTGCTCAGGTGTGAATCGGGGCACGCTGGGACGGTACCCGAGCCGGCGGCGCCGACGGGGGACGCCGTGCCGGGCACGGGGGAACAGCCGTCCACGTCAGCCGTGTTGCACCCCGTCAGGCTTTCGACCGCTCGGCGCCGGCCAGCGGGAACCGCCGCGCCAGCCGGCAGGAATCGCAGCGTCAGTCGACGGGAGCCGCCGCGTCAGCCGGCGTACAGGGTCGCGAAGGCGCGCAGCAGGCGGGGCGGATCATCGGCGGTCTCCCCGCGCAGTGCATCGAAGACGTCCTCCATCTCGTCCGGGGAGAAGTAGCCGTGGTCGCGATAGGCGCGGGCGCGCTCGATGATCGAGGGGATGTCCAGCTCGGGATGGAACTGGGTCGCGTACTGCCGCGTGCCCACGCGGAACATCTGCACCGGTGAGGTCTTCCCGGAGGCGAGCACCGTGGCGTGCTCGGGCAGGGTGTTCACCGCCTCCTTGTGCCCGACCAGGCCGGTGAAGGTCTCCGGGAGCCGCGCCTCGCGGATCAGCGGGTCCTGCCGGCCGGCCTCGGTGAGGGTGACCTCCACGGCGCCCAGCGGCTCCCCGTGGACCTTGTCGATCAGGGCGCCCTGGTGGGTGCCGAGGGTGCCGATCCCGTAGCACGCACCGAGGAAGGGGATGTCCTGGGCGATCACCTGGTCGAGGATCCGGAAGATCTCCTTCTCGGCCTTGATCTGCGCCGCGGACTTGGTCCGGGCCGCATCGGAGACGGTGAAGGGGCTGCCGCACAGGATGATCCCCGAGATGTCCTCGGCCCCCAGGTCGGGGAACGGGTCCCGGTCCAGTCGCGCCCAGAGCAGCTCGTCCTCCGCGAGTCCGGTGAAGGCGAGCACGGCGGCGCGCTCGGTGAGGGCGACGTCGTCCTCGGGTCGGGTGGCGATCTGCACGAACGGTTTCACGAGGGTGATGCTAGCGGCCCCGGCCGGGAGGCCCTGCCCGTCGTCTGCTCGGGCGAGCGCTGGCCTCGCCGGCACACGCTCAATGATCCGGATCGTCTGCGGGCTCGGCCCGGTCGCTTCGCCGAGCGGTTGGCGGGACTCTCCGGGCCGGAACCGTCGCGGGTGCGCCGGTGGCTGCCCGCTCGCTGCGTGCAGGAGGCCGGGGCGCTGGACGTTGCGGCGGAGGCGGCGGGGAGGCCGGCTGCCGACGGGGTCGGGTGGCCCGTCGCTCAGCGAGGGACGCAGTTGCCAGGGTCTCGTCGGGCTCCGCGTCCTCGGGCTCTGCGTCCTCGGGCTCTGCGTCCTCGGGCTCTGCGTCCTTGGGCTTGGGCCGACGCGGCCAGCGCAGCGGGGTCGCAGTGGTGATCCGGCGGACGCCGGAGTGGCCGGTCCATTCGACGCGGTGGCCGGATCCCTCGGGGCTCTCGACCCGCTCGACGCTCGCGGCGCTGGTCTCCTTCTTGTTGCAATGCGCGCACAGGCCCTGTCCGTTGTCCACGCTGGTGGGCCCGCCTCGGGATGCTGGCTCGATGTGGTCGCTCTGCCGGATGGCGGCGTTGCAGTGCGGGCCGCGGCACGAGGTGTCGCGCCAGGTGAGGAACCGTCGCATCGCGGGAGGGAAGGCGCGAGCGGTCGAATCCATGGCGACCAGCTCATCGGAGGTCGGATGGGCGTAGAGCCGACGGAGCTCGGCGCGGACGGCCGGACCGTCGGCGCCGTGGGGGTCAGCCGCCGGGTCCGCGGGCTCGGCGGTCGCGGCCCGCAGCTGCTCCCGGACCGCCTCGGCGGGCACGGCCCCGTAGCCCTCGAGGTGGGCGGGGTCCCCGACATCCGGGCGGAACAGGGCTCGGTCCGTGATGATCATCCCGATGTCGAGCGTCCCCGGCGCGGCCGTGTTGTCGCCGCGTCCGAGCAGGGTGTCGGTGAAGGCATCGGCCATGGCGGCACCGTGGCCCCTCCGTGCTCCGGCGGCACGCCGGCGCTCCGCCTCGAGGGAGAGCCGTTTGTGGATCCGCGTGGCGTCGATCGCGGAGAGCCGGGCCGATACCGTGGCCATGCCGTGCTGACCCGGTGTCATCGTCACGTGACGGTCCCGGTGTGCTCGGCGGTACCGCAGGGTGGCCCCTTCGGGATCGAGCTCACCGGCGATGGTCGCCACCGCATCCGCCCAGCGCCGGGTGCCCGCGCCATCGAGCTCGGGGAGCCGTTCATCGAGCCTGCGATCCACCTCGCGGGCGAGGTCGGGGGAGAGCACCGAGGCGGCCCCGGCGACGGAATAGGCGACGTCACTGCTGATCTTCCCCGTACGCAGCGCATCCATCATCCGTGGCAGCACCTCGATGAGCCGCTGCGCGGAGGCCAGGGTGCGGCCGGCCATATGCGGTGAGCGGCGGGTGAGGAGCGAGAGGTCCTCCGCGGTGGCGCCGTCGGCCGCCTCCTGGACCGTGCTCTGCGACGGCCCCGCACCGGTCTCGTGCGCCGCCCGGTCCCGGGCCTGGGCGTGCCGGTCGCGGCGGGTGATGTCCCGCAGCGCGATCACCGAGCGCGCCTCGAGCGCATCCATCGCGGAGGCGCAGGCCTGGAGATTGCCGAGCAGATCCGTGACGTCGCCTCGGGCTCTGCCCGCGATCTCGAACGCCTCCCCGGGATCGCCCGCGATCTCCTGCAGGAGGTGGGCCAGGTCCCCGAGCGCCTCGGCGAGCGCGGCCGGTCCCTGTGCCCGCAGCCCGTCCAGGAGCGCCTGAGCGGAGATCTCTCCCTCAGGGCCGAGAACGTTCGGCGAGCTGGTCATGGCCCCATCGTTCTCACCGGGAGAAGACCGGGGAAGAGCCCGTGCCGAAATGTGGATCGATCGGTGCTGTGGAGGAACCGTCGGCGCTCGACACACGCCGCACGAGCAGCCCGCCCGGTCCACGCTCGGCAGGTTCTGTCCACGCCCCGCCCACGCCCGACGACCGGCCCGCTGCGGGCGCTCCCCGAGGCCTCCGGCGCGCACGTGCCGGCCAGGGCCGTCCGACCCCGGGCGCGGCCCCTCTGCCGCCAAGCCCTCTGTCGCCGTGCCGTCCGCCGCCGAGCCCGCCGCCGCCGTGCCGTCCGTCGCCGTGCCGTCCGTCGCCGTGCCCTCAGCCGCCGGCCCCGCCGCCGCCGAGCCCTCAGCCGCCGAGCACCCAGCCGTCCGCGAGGATCTCCCGGCGGTCATCAGGCCGATGCGAGTCGAACAGCTCGTGGCCCCCATCGAGCACGCGCAGCCGCCCCACCCGGGCACCGAGCCCGCGCGGGGGGCCGCCCGTGGTCAGGCGCAGGCGGATCTGCACCTCGCCGACCAGCGGTGCGCCGCCGTCGGCGAGCGCGAACGTGCCGTCCCACACCACACGCCGTCCCCAGCCGGTGATCCGCCCGTCGGGCACCTCGACCGGGTCCTCGTCCGGCGCCTCGAGGCGGCCGGGGAGCGGCAGCCAGGTCTCCCCCTGGTCCGCGGAGGCCTCGACGGTGAGGATGTCATGGTCGGTCTCGAGGTGCGCGAACAGGTCGAGATGCAGCTCCGCGGCAGTCGCCGGCAGACCCGCCTGCAGATCCGCTCGCAGCTCCGCTGCGAAGCTCAGCGTCGCGGTGCTCGCGTCCGCATCCCCCGCCTGCCAGCCGCCACGGATCTGCTGCGGGACCACTCCGAGCGCATGCGCGACGCAGGTGGAGACCTCGCGGCGGGTGACCGAGGTGCTCGACCACTCCCGGGTGGGGTGCACCGAGTTCGTCAGCAGGATGACGATCGTGTCGGTGAGCGGGTCGATGACCAGCGAGGTGCCGGTGAATCCGGTGTGCACGCCGCTGTAGGGGCTGGTCAGACCGGCGTGGTAGGTCCAGGCCGCGAGCTCCGGGCCCAGGCCGCGGCGAGCGCCGCCCGCCCCGGTCACCTCGGCGATGCGGTCGGTGAACATGTCCTGGACGGTGCTCGCCTCGAGGATCCGTGCCCCGCCGCAGCGACCCCCGTCCAGGAACATCTGGGCGAACACCGCGAGGTCCCGGGCGGTGGAGAACACTCCCGCGTGCCCCGCCACCCCGCCGAGCGACCAGGCGTTCTCGTCGTGGACGTGGCCGTGCACGAGGCGCCCGTCGGCGTCCACGTACTCGGTCGCGGCGATCCGGTCCCTCAGCTGCGCGGGCGGGTTGTACATCGTCTCGGTCATCCCCAGCGGGGCGGTGATGTGCTCGCGCACGTACTCGTCCAGCCCTGTCCCGGAGAGCTTCTCGACGATCAGCCCCAGCGTGATCAGTCCCAGGTCGCTGTAGGTGTACGTCGAGCCGGGCGAGGTCTGCAGGGGCGCGGTGAGCACCGCATCGATCCGGGAGGGGACGTCCGGGTGCGCGGTGCAGAGATCGATCCAGGCCGGCAGGCCGCTGACGTGGGTGAGCAGCTGCTGGACGGTGACCTCGCCCTTCCCGTGCTCGGCGAAGCGCGGCAGCTGGTCGGCGACCCGGTCCTCAAGGCGCAGCAGCCCCTGCTCGATGTGCTGCATCACGGCGGTCGCGGTGACGATCTTCGAGATCGAGGCGAGGTCGAAGAGGGTGTCGGTGCGAGCGGGGATCCACTGGTCCCGAGGCAGCTCGGTGGAGGCGTCCTGCCAGCGCAGCGCCTGGCCGTCCGCATGCTCGTAGGCGATCCCCGCCCGCGAGGCCACCAGCAGGGAGGCCCCCGCGAAACGGGGCGGAGAGTTCTCGAGACCGGCACGGATGATGCCCGGCAGCTGCGCCAGCACCTCGGCGTCGAGGCCGACGGCGTCCGGCCGGGCCTCCCGCAGAGTCCTCCCGGAGCTCCTGCCGGCCCAGGGATGGCGATGCGGCCCTCCGCGGCGCCGGCCCGGGGCGGGACGGTCCTCGTGCCCTCCCGGGTCTCCCGTCGCGGCGGGGAGGCCGGCGACGTCTGCGGCGGCGGGGCCACCGGCGGTCGGTCCCCGCCGAGGGGACATACGGGGGTCCATGAGGCTCCTTCGCAGCCGGAGGCGCCCGGTCGGGCCCGGGACGGGGACTGCCGGCACGCCGCCGACCAACCTAATCAGGACGGTCCGGCGGGGCAAGCGTCACGGCGAGCAGCGTCAGCGCAGATCGAGCGCGTACCCCGCCCGCGCCCGGCGCACCTCGCGGATCCCCAGCCCCAGGATCACGATGCCGGCCAGGGACACGCCCCACTGGACCAGCTGGGCCAGTGTCGCCAGGACGGAGAGGACGCTCTCGAATGTGCCGGAGAGCATCGAACCGTCCATGGAGAACGAGAAGAACAGTCCCATCAGCGCCACGGCGAGCAGCAGGCTCGCTCCGATCCGCAGCTTCCCGTCACCCTTGATCACCACGATGATCCCGAGGATCGCGGCGGCCAGCTTCGTGCCGACGGTGACCGCGATGACCGCCAGGCTCAGGAGCATCACCGCGATGAGCCGTACCGCGAAGCCCTGACCGCCAAGCAGATCCTGGCCCCACTCCGCATCCTCGAAGAGCCCGGTCGCGGCCAGGACGGTCACCAGCGCGACGCCCACCACCGCCATCAGGACCGTCAGCAGCGAGATGATCGCCAGCGCGATCGCGGGCCGCAACGGCTGCTCCTCGGCCGGCACCCGCCTCATCGTGCTCGTCATCGTCTCCCCTCCCGGGTCCGGTGCGCTCCCTGCGTGATCACGGTTCAGTCCCGCTGCAGCTCGAGCACCGGGACGCAGGCCGGGCTGAAGCCCAGCACCTGGCCGTAGAAGGACAGCGACGCCTCGGTGGCCCGGATGATGCTCTCCGCCTTGCGGAAGCCGTGCTGCTCCCCCTCGAACAGGAGGTAGGCGTGCGGGATCCCCTTGGCGGCGAGCGCGTCGCGGAACAGCTCGGACTGGCTGGGCGGGACGATCCGGTCCTCGTCGCCCTGGAGCAGCAGCACCGGGACCTCGAGCTCGTCGACATGGCCGAGCGGGGCGCGCTCGACATACAGGTCGCGCCGCTCCGGGTAGGGGCCCACCAGGCCGTCGATGTAGCGGGACTCGAAATCGTGGGTGTCCTGCCGGAACTTCTCGAGCTCGGCGACCCCGAAGCTGGAGACGCCCGCGGCGAAGGTGTCGGTGCGGGTCAGGCAGGCGAGCGTGGTCCAGCCGCCGGCGCTGCCGCCCTCGATCGCGAGCCGGTCCCCGTCCGCGATGCCGCTTGCGACCAGGTGCTCCATCACGGCGACGGTGTCCTGCACGTCGACCACGCCCCACTGCCCGCGCAGACGGTTGCGGTAGGTGCGGCCGTAGCCGGAGGAGCCGCCGTAGTTCACCACCACCACGCCGAGGCCGCGGGAGGTGAAGTAGGCGACCGGCAGCGAGAGCACGGGCGAGACATGGGCGGTGGGCCCGCCGTGGACCTGCGCGATGAACGGCGGCAGTTCCCCCTCCCGGCCCGCGAAGCCCTCCTGGCGAGGACGGTGCACGATCGCGTGGACGACGCCGCCGTCCGGCAGCGGCACCTCGATGCTCTCGCCCTCGGGCAGCAGGCCGGGGTCCGGCGCATCGCTGCGCGAGGAGCGCAGCAGCGTCAGCGGCGACAGCACGGGGGCCGACGGCGCAGCGCCGTCCCCGAGAGCGAGGCGCGCGAGATGGATCGCCGCGAACTGGGAGGGGGAGGCACCCGCGAGCACCAGCAGACCGTCCTCGCGCAGGTGGGCGGTACCGATGTCGGTGAGCGGGCAGTCCAGCGGAGCGAGCTCCCCGGTGCTGATCCGCAGCACGGACAGCGAGGTCGCGGCGCGGCCGTGCTGCACCAGCGCCCGGTCGGGATCCAGCACCTGGTACCAGCTGCTGCCCAGCGCCCACATCGGGCCCGCGAACTCCTGGTCCAGCTCGAGGACCTGGTGCGCGCCTCCGTCGGCCGACCAGACCCAGGGATTCCACCAGCCGGAGGCGTCGGAGACGAACATGAGGCGCTGGTCATCGAGCCACTCGGGCTGCAGGACGGATTCGTCCTCGCCGCCGGCGATGATCTCGCCCTCCCCCACGCTGCCGTTCATCAGCGGCGCGAGGTGGAGCTGGGTGCCGTCCCACGGCATCTGCGGGTGCTCCCAGCTGAGCCAGGCCACCTGGGTGCCATCGGGGCTGAGTCGCGGGTGGGCGACGAAGCGCGCCGACGGGGTGACCCGGCGCAGGGCGGCGGGATCCTCGGCGGCGGAGCCGTCCAGCGGCACCGCGACCACGTACCGCTCGATGTGCGGTGCGCCGTCGGCCCCGAGACGGGGCCCGTCCGGGCCGCCGGTGTGGTCCTCGCAGATCCACCACACCTCGGCGGTGCCGTCGGCGAGGGTCACCGGGGTGGGGTCAGCCCAGCGCAGTGAGGGGCCATGCGCGGAGGCGACCTCGCGGCCGACGGGAGTCAGCGGGAGCGGCTGCTCCCCCTCGCGGAAGGCATGGACGCGCTGGTCCTCGAAGTTCACGAAGACCACCAGCGGCGGCCGACGGGCCGCCTCGTCCGCCGTCCCGGGCACGACGCTCCAGCTGGCGCCGCCGTACTCGTGCACGCGGGAGCGCGCGTTGTAGGGGGCGGGCAGCACGGTGACCGGCTCCGCCTCGGAGGCGGCGGTCCCCGGCAGGGCGACCGGTCCGGCGGTGCGGAGGATCGCCTGGCGTCCCCCCTCGGTGGAGATGCCCTCCGTCCACCACACGGCATCCCCGACGGGGCGCGGCGCGCCGAGTCGGATGCCGCCCGTCGCGAGCAGCTCGGCGGTCAGGGGCGAGGGCCAGGAACCGTACGGCAGTGTCGTCACCATGGGGACAGGGTATGCAGTGGGGGCCCGGTACGGGGAGGAACGGGCAGGAGCGAAACGCAGCGGAGTGCCGCGGCCCCGAATTTTTCAAATGATTGCGAGAATCGGCCTCGGCAAGATCGTGAATGCTCTACGTTGGGCGAACCAGAGAATTGCTCCACAAAAAAGGGGATCCTTTGCTTCGCGTTCGGCACACTGTCGAGTCGTTCCGCAGACATCTCAGCCCTGCCGCCCTCTCCCTGTGGGCGAAGTCCGGGAGTGATCTCAGCCGCGCCGATGGCGAGGACCCGTGGCTCTGCCTCCCGCAGCACATGCTCGACTCCGCCGGCGCCGCCCTGCACGTCTGGGAGGGTTGGGCGCCCCACAGCGTGCGCGAGGCCGTTGCTCGCGAGGCGGGGCTCTCGATCGACGAGGCGGGGATCCTCCTGTGCTGGCTCGCAGCAGCGCACGACATCGGAAAAGCAATTCTCGTTTTCCAATGCCAACTCGAGGCCCGCGACGGCTTCGGGCATTTCCTCGATCGCTTGCGTGATGCTGGGCTTCCGGTCCGCCCCTCCGCTCTCGAGCGCTCCACCGGTCGTTTGCATCATTCTCTCGCCTCGATGGTCCTGGTGCGCGCCTGGCTCGTCGGCGAGGGCATGAAGCGCACCCACGCCAGCCGGATCGCGGCCGTGCTGGACGCGCACCACGGCTCACCCTCCCTGCAGGAGAGCCGCGCCGGAGCGGAGGAGATCCTGCGGACGTACACGGGCCCGTGGGCAGACGTGCACCAGGAGCTCCTCGAGTTCGCCGCGGAGATCTCCGGAATACGTGAGATCCTCCCTTCCCTCCGCACGAAGTTGCAGGGGTCCGGGCAGATGCTCCTGACCGGAATGGTGATCACGGCCGACTGGATCGCCTCCACCGAGGAGGCCTTCCCGCTCACCCCTCGGGGGTATGCGGGCGACCGTGCTGCCGAGTGCCTCGACCGCGTCGACCTCACGCCGCCGTGGATGCCCCACCCCGCCCCCTCCACGGCGCCGGACGTCTTCGACCCGCATCTACGGCAACGCTTCGGCTGGCCTGCCTCGTCAACCGCGCGCCCGGTGCAGGTCACCGCGGCGCAGGCGAGCGCCGATCTCGGTGGACCAGGGCTGGTCGTGATCGAGGCACCCACCGGCGAGGGCAAGACCGAGGCAGCTCTCAGCGCGGCGGAGATCCTCGCCGAATCCAGCGGTGCCGGCGGCATGATCGTCGCCGCACCGACCATGTCCACGGCCGACGGGCTCTTCAGGAGAGTTCTGGACTGGACTGAACGAGCTGCGGGGGAGGACGTCACCTCGATGTTCCTGGCGCACTCGAAGAGTCGGCTCAACGCCGAGTACCGCCGATTGCGCTCCACCGGGATCGGCGTGGACGAGACGAACCGCACGGAAGGGACCGTGATCGCGTCCCAATGGATGTCCGGCAGGAAGAAGGGGATCCTGTCGAACTTCAGCGTCGCGACGATCGACCAGGTCCTGTTCCTCGCGCTGCAGGCCAAGCACTCGATGCTGCGCCACCTCGGCCTCGCGGGAAAGGTCGTGATCATCGACGAGGTGCATGCCTATGACGCGTACATGTCCGAATACCTCGCCACCGCACTCGCGTGGCTCGCGCGCTATCAGGTGCCCGTCGTCCTCCTCTCCGCCACTCTTCCCGTCGCGCAGAAACAGCAGCTCCTCGCTGCGTACGGCTCCGAGGTCTCGCGGGCATCCATCGCCGAGCTCTCGACGTCCTATCCGCTCGTGACCACCATCGGTGCAGCAGGCCTGCGGGAGCTCCCGGTGCGTTCACGGCCCGCTGACCTGCACGCGGAGGTCGCTCTGCTCGATGACGATCTGCCCGCGCTGCTCGAGCGCCTCGCCGTGGACGCCGCCTCCGGCGGCTGCGTCCTGATCATCTGCAATACGGTGCGGCGCGCCCAGGAGACCTACAGCGCGGTGCGCGAGATCTTCCCCGGGCAGGTCGAGCTGCATCACGCCGCCTACCTCGCCTCAGCTCGAGTTGCCAAAGAAGCTGCCCTCCGCGAGGCGCTGGGTCCGCAGGCGCGCCCCGGGGAAGGACGTCCGGAGCGGCGGATCGTGGTGGCGACCCAGGTCGCCGAGCAGAGCCTCGACATCGATGTGGATCTGCTCGTCACCGACATCGCCCCGATCGACCTCCTCATCCAGAGGATCGGCCGGCTGCACCGCCATCCCCGCCCTGTGGCCGACCGACCCGTGTCGATGCGTGCACCACACGTGCTGATCCGCGGGCTGGTCTCCGTCGACCCCCCAGAGTTCGAGTCGGGCAGCGAAGCGGTCTACGGCCGCAAACTCCTGCTCTCGACGCTCTCCGTGCTCCTCGACCAGACGCTCGAACACGGGTTCTCCCGCCCCGACGACATCGCCGCTCTCGTGCAGACCGCCTACGGGACGTCGCCGCCGATCCCAACGGCTTGGTCCGAGGCCTGGGAGACGGCGGTCGCCGACCACGACCGGGAGCGCGACCGTTCCCGGTCACGCTCCCAGTCGTATCGGATCTGCGAGCCGGGCGGAGCGGGAAGCCTGGACGAGCTGTTCCGGATCGGCAGGGACTCGATCGACACCGCGGACGGCGAGGAACGAGGACTTGCACAGGTCCGGGACAGCGACCCGACCGTCGAGGTGATCCCGATCGAGGTGACAGAGGGCGGCTACCGGCCCCTCGGCCACACGGAAGCCGAAGACTTCGCTCCGGACATCGCGCCGCCCTCCTGGCTCGGCATCGAGCTCGCCTGTTCGACGGTGCGTCTGCCCGCGCGCTTCACCCGCATCGAGAGGATCTTCGACGAGACCCTCAGCCATCTGGAGAGAGGGACGCCACCGGGATGGCAGGCCTCGACCTGGCTCAAGGGTCAGGTGGCCCTTCCACTCGACGAGGAGGGCGGGATCGACCTGGCGGGGCGCCGGCTCATCTACGACGAGGAGCTGGGACTGCACGACGTCACGGAGACCCTTGGATGACGGGCCGCAATCGTTCGTCGGACCCGTCTCCCATACTCGGCACAGCAGGCGCGACGACGAGGAGCATCATGGAAGACCGCACATCCTTCTCCCTGGTGACGGAGCCATGGATCCGCTGTCAGCAGACCGACGGGACCGACGTCGTGCTCTCCCTCGAGGAGGTCTTCGACGGGACACGACCCGTCGCAGGGCTCCGCGGCGACTCGCCGACCCAGGACTATGCGGTGCTGCGCGTGCTCCTCGCGGTCTTCTGGCGAGCCCACCGCGGAGATGCCGTCGTCGCCCCCGGGCGGACCTTCGATTTCGAGGACTGGCGCGAAGGGGCCTGGCACGAGGCTGTCGACGGCGAAGCGGACGCCACCGTGCTCGACTATCTCGACCAGCACCGCGACCGCTTCGACCTGCTGCACCCCCAGCATCCGTTCATGCAGGTCGCCGATCTGCACACGAGCAAGGACAGTCGACCTGCCATCGCCCGGATCGTCCCGGAGGCCGAGTCCGACTACTTCACGATGCGGGCGGGAGAAGCCCTCGGGTCGCTCCCGTTCGACGAGGCGACCCGCTGGCTCGTCCACACCCACGCCTACGACTACTCGGGCATCAAGTCCGGCGCCGTGGGCGATCCTCGGGTGACCGGCGGGAAGGGGTACCCGATCGGCACGGGGTGGTCCGGAATGACCGGCGGCACCACGATCCTCGGCGCTTCCCTGCGCGAGACCCTCGTGCTCAACACCTCCCCGGGGCCGCTGCTCGCAGGCGAGGAGGACCGGCCGGTGTGGGAGCGGGAGCCCGACGGGCCGGCAGAGCGCTCGGCCCCTGCCCCGAAGGGTCCCGCAGATCTCGCGACCTGGCAGTCCCGGCGCATACGACTCTTCCGGGAAGGAAATCGGATCACGGGGGTGCTGGTGAGCAACGGGGACCGCATCCCCGATGCCGGCGCGAACGTGTTCGGCGACCCGATGACCCCGTACCGCTTCAGCACCAACAAATCCTCGAAGACCCAGGATGTGTTCTATCCGCGCCCGTACGACCCGAACCGCATGATGTGGCGCTCGCTCGAGCCGCTGATCGCGCTCGACGGCGATGTCACCCTCGCCCGGGGAGAGCGGTCGGGCCGTCGTCCGGAGACACTGGATGCTCTGGCCAGGGCCAGGGACGAGGGGCTGGCCGAGAGCCAGAGCGTGCTCAGCCTGCGGCTCACCTCCGCGTCATATGGCCCTCAGGCCTCCTCGATGGCGACCACCGTCGATGCCCGGCTCGACGTCCCCCGCAGGATCCTGGCCCCCGGAGCCGGGTCCGTACGCCAAGCCGTGCTCGCGAACGCAAAGGCGACTCTCTCCGCGTCCGTCGCGCTCGGTGTCTTCGGGGGGCGCCTCCTCATGGCCGCGGGCGGCGAGTACTCGTTCCAGGCCGCGCACACCGATGCGATGCTCGCGGATCTAGAGCAGGATTTCCGCGAGTGGCTCGCCGTCCTCGACCCCGACTTCGCTGACGCCTCGATGGTCGAGTGGCAGCAGGTCGTCGAGACACGCGTGCGTGACCGGGCAAATCTGCTCCTGCGCGGGGCGGGCCCCAAAGCTCTGATCGGGCGTGAGATCAGCCAGAACGACCGCGTCTCCCTCCTCACCGCCGGGACCGCCTACTCCCGGCTCCAGCGGGATCTGCGGAAGGCCCTCCCCCTACTCCCGGCGCCGCAGAAGAGCACCGACCACTCCCCCGGCACCTACACCTTCCAGGAGCTGACCACCGATGAATGATCACAGCGCACCCGAGCCCCAGGCCGCGCCGGCCACTCCCGTCACGCTGCAGCACGCAGTCGGCTCGTCTGCGGCGACGCTGCAGTCGCAGTATCTCGGAGAGCGCGGGGTCTCCCAGCAGACCATGGCGCGCGGCCGGCTCGCCGTGCTCAGACGCAGTGCTGGATTCACCGCTCTCCAGCACCCGCTCACGATGCAAGAGGTGCTCGACTCCCTCGACCCGGGCCTCGCGCTCGATGATCTGGGCTCGCAGGATGCTCCGTCCCCCAGCGAGAGCGCCGCCTTCGACGCGATGACCCTGTTCGCGCTGCACATGCAGTCCGCGGCAGCACCGGCCCACGTGCGGAGGAGGAGCTTCGGGACTGCCATGGGGATGCTCCGCCTCCGGTCGGACAGCGGCTCGCTGAAACCCCGCTTCGACGCGCTGCTCAGCGCACGGCACGAACGCTCCCGACTCACGCACGCCCGCTCGCTCATCACTCTGCTGCGCAGTGACGGGATCGGCCTCGACTACGGCCTCCTCGCCCGCGATCTGCGCACGCTCTCCGGGCGGTACCGCTCAGGGGTCCTCCTGCGCTGGGCGCGCGACTTCGCGACCACGCCCCGCAGGGAGACGGCCGACGCCCCCGAAACCGTCGCCACAAGCACCGCCTGACTCCTCCGTCCACTCACCGAACGAACGCTCGCTCAGCACACACCGGAAGGAACCCACCATGTCCCTGGTCCTCGACATCCACGCCCTGCACACCCTGCCCCCGAGCAACATCAACCGCGACGACACCGGCGCACCGAAGAGTGCCGTCTTCGGCGGAGTGCCTCGACATCGGGTCTCCTCGCAGTCCTGGAAGCGCGCGATCCGCCGCGACTTCGAGAAAACGCTCGGTGCCGACCATGTCGGCTTCCGCACCAAGCGGGTCGCGGATCTCGTCGCCGACCGGGTCCAGGAGCTCACGAAGGGCGACGACGCGATGTGGGACCGCGAGCGCGCTGACGCCGCGGCAATGAACCTCTTCACCGGCGCCGGGATCAAGCTCACCGAGGCGAAGGTCCGTGAGGGTGAGGAGAAGCGGGGTGCGGAGACCGGATATCTGCTCTTCTTGAGCCCCCGCCAGATCGACAACGCGGCTCGGAAGCTCGTCGAGACCGACGGTGCCAAGCCGTCCAAGAAGGAAGCCCGAGCCCTCCTCGACGACGCCCACAGCATCGACATCGCCATGTTCGGCCGCATGGTCGCCGACGCGCCCGACTACAACGTCGACGCCTCGGTGCAGGTAGCCCACGCCATCGGAATCCACGAGTCCGAACCCGAGTTCGACTACTACACAGCGGTCGACGACATCGTCGAGGACAAGGAGGAGACCGGCGCGGGCATGATCGGGACGATGCAGATGACGTCCTCGACCCTCTACCGCTTCGCGACCGTCGACCTCCGCTCCCTGCAGGAGAACCTCGGCGATGCGAACGCCGCGGTGGAGGCGACCACGGCGTTCGTGAACTCCTTCATCACGTCGCTGCCGAGCGGGAAGCAGAACAGCTACGCGCACAACACGGTGCCGGAGCTGGTGTACCTCACGATCCGCGATACCCGATCGCTCTCTCTCGTGAACGCCTTCGAGAGCCCGGTGCGCGCGGCGGATGGCGTGAGCAGGCGGGAAGCCGGTGCCCAGCTGCTGGCTTCCGAGGCGAAGCAGCTCGAGAGCAACTACGGGTTCGTCCCAGTGGCGAGCTTCGCGATCGGTCTCGGCGCCCTCACCGAGCCGTTCACCGAGTTCGCCACGGTCACGACTCTCCCCGCCCTCGCCGATCAGCTCCGGAGCGAGCTCACCGCTGAGGACCCGGCGTGAGTGCCACTCTGCTCCTGCTGCTCAAGGGGCCGATGCAGTCGTGGGGCCACACGAGTCGATACCGTGACCGCACCACCGCTTCGTACCCCACCAAGTCCGGTGTCGTCGGACTGCTCGCAGCGGCAGAGGGTCGACGAAGGAGCGCTCCGATCGAGGACCTCGCGCGACTGCGCTTCGCCGTCCGCGTGGATCAGCCCGGATCGCTGCTTCACGACTACCAGACCGCCCAGCGGTGGCAGACCGGTGGCAGCACATCGTTGGTCAGCAGGTACTACCTGAGCGATGCCGTTTTCCTGGCCGCCGTCGAATCTCCGGATCGTGAGCTCCTGGACGGAATCACCCAGTCCCTGCACTCGCCCCGGTTCCCTCTGTTCCTGGGCCGCCGTTCCTGCCCCGCGAACGCGGACCTGCTCCAAGAAGTCCATGACGGTGACGCCGTCGACGTGCTCCGGTCGGAGCGGTGGTTCGCGTCTGAGTTCCACCGGCGCACCAGGCCCCAGCAGCTCACTCTTCCTATCTTCCGTGACGCCCTGCCCGGCGAGATCGGCGATCCTCGGCAGGACGTACCTCTCTCGTTCGACCAGACCCACCGCCGCTACGGGTGGCGGGATGTCGTCCAGGATGCCGAGGGAGCAACCGTTGAGAATCCTCTCGGCAAGCGGAAGGCCGACCCGTTCTTCGAGGAGGTCATCTCGGCATGACAACGTTCACCAGGATCCTGCTGAACCCGCAGAAGCGGGGCGGGCGCAAGCTCCTCACGAATCCCCAGGCGATGCATGCCGCAGTCCGGTCCTGCTTCCCGTCCGACCTGGACGACGCCTCCTCTCGCATCCTGTGGCGCGTGGACCGGAACGATCACGACCATGTGCTCTACATCGTGGGACCGGTAGGAATCGATCCGACGGTCGTCGTCGAGCAGGCGGGATGGCCCTCGCGCCCAGGTGAGTCGGCGGACTACCGGCCCCTGCTGGACAGCCTGCGAGTCGGTCACGAGAGAGCGTTCCGCCTCACCGCGAACCCGGTCCGCAGCCTGCCCGCGGACGGCGCCAAGCGAGGGCGGGTCGTCCCCCACGTGACGCCCGAGCAGCAGACCCGCTGGCTCGTGGAGAAAGCTCCGCGCCATGGATTCGAGATCCGCACCTGTGCCGACGAGAACGGCGATGAACGTCCCGACCTGCTGGTCGACAGGAGGTCCGACATGTCGTTCGACCACCGAGACCCGCACGGCGAGAGTCGAGGCCGCGTCACCCTCCGCACCGCTCGCTTCGAGGGAACACTGAGAGTCACCGACGCCGATCTGTTCCGGGAGACCCTGGCTCGGGGGCTCGGGCGCGGCAAGGCCTACGGTTGCGGCCTGGTCACCCTGGCGCGGATCGGCGGCTGACATGGACAGCAGAGCTGGCTCACCGCCACCCGAGCGGGTGGAGCTTGCACGGGTCTCGGACAGGATCTCGTTCCTGTATGCGGAGCACTGCACCGTGCACCGCAGCGCCAACGCGCTGACCCTCACCGATCAGCGCGGTGTCGTGCACGTTCCAGCCGCGTCGCTGGCCGTGCTCCTGCTCGGCCCGGGGACCCGCATCACGCACTCGGCGATGGCGGTGATCGGCGACTGCGGCGTCTCGGTGGCCTGGGTGGGTGAGGCGGGCGTGCGCTACTACGCACACGGCCGTCCGTTGGCGAAGTCCGCAAGGATGGCAGAGGCGCAGGCACGGATCGTGACGAATCAGCGGTCCCGCCTGCGCTGCGCCCGTGCGATGTATGAGATGCGCTTCCCCGGCGAGGACTTCGCGACGCTCTCGATGCATCAGCTCCGGGGCCGTGAAGGCGCGCGCATGAAGCGCGTCTATGCCGTCGAGTCCGCCCGAACAGGCGCGGACTGGTCGCGTCGCTCGTACTCTCCCGATGATTTCGAGGCAGGCGATGACATCAACCGAGCGCTCACCGGCGCGAACGCGGCGCTCTACGGCGTCGTCCACGCCGTGATCTGCAGCCTCGGCGGCGTACCGGCCCTCGGCGTCGTGCACTCGGGCACCGACCGCTCCTTCGTGTACGACATCGCGGATCTCTACAAGGCTGAGATCTCGATTCCCGCGGCATTCGATGCTGTCGCATCCGATGCGGTCAATCCTGCCAACGAGGTCCGCCGGATGGTCCGCGACCGCATCGTCGAGACAAAATTGATCCGCCGCGTCGTCGCCGACATCCACCACCTGATGGGCTTGGAGGACGATCTCGAGCCGGACTTCGGCGATCTGCTCCTGTGGAGCGAGCTGGAAGCCTTTCCCACAGGGACCAACTGGGACGGCCACGGAGTCCCTGCATGATGACCCTGGTCCTGACGGCTTGTCCCGCAGGTCTCCGCGGGGATCTCACCAAATGGTTGATGGAAATCACTCCCGGTGTGTTCGTGGGACGCCCCTCAGCGAGAGTCCGGGATGAGCTGTGGCTCCGCACCATCGAGCTTTGCAAGGACGGAAAAGCAATTCTCGTGTACTCGGCCGATACCGAACAGGGTCTCGAGTTCCGTGTGCACAACCACGACTGGGTTCCCACGAACCACGATGGTGTCCTACTGATGCTGCGGCCTTCCGCCCCGGCGACTCCTGCGCGCAAGACGGGGTGGAGTACCGCGCGAGCCATGCGCCGCGCACGGCGGCCTCGCTGAGGGTCGAAGGGACCAAAGGTAAAGTCCGTCAAGCCCCTGCTGGCTCGAAGTTGTACCCGCCAGTGGCCTTTTCGTAGCATTTAAGCAGGTCGTTGAGGGTCCGCCCCGCGCAGCGGGGATGAGCCCCAGTCCGTGTCCAGCCGGTGCACGCCCTGCACGTCCGCCCCGCGCAGCGGGGATGAGCCCCTCACGAGGCGCGCCCCCCAGGTCGCTGATCAGTCCGCCCCGCGCAGCGGGGATGAGCCCTCGCGGGTGGCACAGGGGCAGGGCGGTGCAGGGTCCGCCCCGCGCAGCGGGGATGAGCCGTGCTCGGCACGCCTGTTGTTGCCAGTGTCGACGTCCGCCCCGCGCAGCGGGGATGAGCCCAGCTTGGCGAGAGGGGGCGGTTGAGGTCGATTGTCCGCCCCGCGCAGCGGGGATGAGCCCGGGCCGGGGACACATCGGGGGTAGACAGCGGAGTCCGCCCCGCGCAGCGGGGATGAGCCCAACGTACGTCGCAGTCACATCGCGGACACCAAGTCCGCCCCGCGCAGCGGGGATGAGCCCGGCTCGAACATCCTCGGCGCTGTCGCGGACTCGTCCGCCCCGCGCAGCGGGGATGAGCCGACGGCGCTCACCCTCATGCAGCACCCGAGCACGTCCGCCCCGCGCAGCGGGGATGAGCCGAACCGACGATGAACAACACCGGCAAGATCAGCGTCCGCCCCGCGCAGCGGGGATGAGCCGAAGGCCGCGTTCGGGTCATGGGAGCGCGCCACGTCCGCCCCGCGCAGCGGGGATGAGCCCCTTCCCAACCTTCCCGAGGCCAGACGCCGTGCGTCCGCCCCGCGCAGCGGGGATGAGCCGCATCCGCCACCTCAGTGAGCGCGCCCAGATGAGTCCGCCCCGCGCAGCGGGGATGAGCCCCGGTACCCAACTCGGAGCGCCCCACCGTGCCCGTCCGCCCCGCGCAGCGGGGATGAGCCCTGGTCTCGGATTCGCGGGCTCGTCTGCCATTAGTCCGCCCCGCGCAGCGGGGATGAGCCTGAGCCCACGGGCGATCTGGTCGGCGTGGTCCGGTCCGCCCCGCGCAGCGGGGATGAGCCGCCCGAGACCTACAGCGACCGCCACCAGTTCGGGTCCGCCCCGCGCAGCAGGGATGAGCCGTCCTGATACTGCAACGTGGTCATCTCGTCCGCGTCCGCCCCGCGCAGCGGGGATGAGCCCCTGTTGTGCAGGTCCTGGGCGAGCAGGCTCGTGTCCGCCCCGCGCAGCGGGGATGAGCCTCCGGGCCGGAACCCTGCGGGGAGCGTCCACGGGTCCGCCCCGCGCAGCGGGGATGAGCCCGTCCGCTGCGTCATGGCCCGATCTCCGGTCCAGTCCGCCCCGCGCAGCGGGGATGAGCCCCACGGCAGCAGTGCCCGCGACTCCCTCGGCCGGTCCGCCCCGCGCAGCGGGGATGAGCCCCACTTACGCTCGACGGTGCCCTGCCAGCCCGCGTCCGCCCCGCGCAGCGGGGATGAGCCCGGGATGCGCACCGCCCCGCGAGAGTCCGCCTGGTCCGCCCCGCGCAGCGGGGATGAGCCCTGTGCGACCTGCTCACGAGCAGACCGGACCGCGTCCGCCCCGCGCAGCGGGGATGAGCCCCGGACAGCTCTGACCGCACCCATATTTGGGGGGTCCGCCCCGCGCAGCGGGGATGAGCCCCGCGAACCCGCCATCGGGGGCGTACGTTGCCGGTCCGCCCCGCGCAGCGGGGATGAGCCCCACCCGTCGCAAACGCGGAGAGTGCGGCCAGCGTCCGCCCCGCGCAGCGGGGATGAGCCCGGAGCATTGAGCACCGCTGCTTCCCCTTCCAGGTCCGCCCCGCGCAGCGGGGATGAGCCCTCTGCTCCGTAGTCGGCGACGGGCGCTCCCAGGTCCGCCCCGCGCAGCGGGGATGAGCCCCGTGAGGTTCATGTCCGCGAACATGCGATCGCGTCCGCCCCGCGCAGCGGGGATGAGCCCGTCCCGTCCGGGCATGCAGTGCGGGCGTGGGGGTCCGCCCCGCGCAGCGGGGATGAGCCCTCCGGCCCGGAGAGCTGTACGTACGGGGACGGGTCCGCCCCGCGCAGCGGGGATGAGCCCCTGTACGACGTTCTCGCCAACACCACCATGCAGTCCGCCCCGCGCAGCGGGGATGAGCCCGAACAACGACGGCTGCATCCAGATCGAGTACAGTCCGCCCCGCGCAGCGGGGATGAGCCCACCACGGCACCCTTGGCGGTAGTTCGGCGGCCGTCCGCCCCGCGCAGCGGGGATGAGCCGAGGCCGCGGGAGTCGGGGCCGACCTGGTCGCCGTCCGCCCCGCGCAGCGGGGATGAGCCTGCCGGGGGCTTCCGGAGGGCTGAACAGGTCCAGTCCGCCCCGCGCAGCGGGGATGAGCCGCGCGCCGGCGTCGAGTCGGAGGACGTGCAAGCGTCCGCCCCGCGCAGCGGGGATGAGCCGGTTTCCCCGTTGATCTCGATGGTGCCGCCCGAGTCCGCCCCGCGCAGCGGGGATGAGCCGGTTTCCCCGTTGATCTCGATGGTGCCGCCCGAGTCCGCCCCGCGCAGCGGGGATGAGCCGGGTGATCATCCGGACTGGTCGCCGTGGTCGACGTCCGCCCCGCGCAGCGGGGATGAGCCGAAGATCCCCGCCGACGAATGGGCGTGGGCTGTGTCCGCCCCGCGCAGCGGGGATGAGCCCCGGAATCCCCGCTACGCGATGGCCGACTCCCCGTCCGCCCCGCGCAGCGGGGATGAGCCCTTGCCTCTCATTCCCTGCGCGGCGGGCTGCTGGTCCGCCCCGCGCAGCGGGGATGAGCCCCTTCCCGGCTGCATGGACGAGGACAGGGAGACGTCCGCCCCGCGCAGCGGGGATGAGCCGGGACCAGTGCGCCGGGACAGCCCCGATGGAACGTCCGCCCCGCGCAGCGGGGATGAGCCGTTGATGATCCCGCCGCTCACCTGAGCGTCGACGTCCGCCCCGCGCAGCGGGGATGAGCCCGAGACCGGGACTTCAACCCCTGTCGAGACGGTGTCCGCCCCGCGCAGCGGGGATGAGCCCCACTCCTGCTCGGTCCCCACCTTGATGAGTGGGTCCGCCCCGCGCAGCGGGGATGAGCCGGGTGGGCGTACCGTTCCGACGTGGACGGTCACGTCCGCCCCGCGCAGCGGGGATGAGCCCGCCGGCACTCGGTTCCGCATCGACGCGATCCGGTCCGCCCCGCGCAGCGGGGATGAGCCGCCCATGGGGACGACGCCGTTAATGCAGTTGATGTCCGCCCCGCGCAGCGGGGATGAGCCCTACGTGGGGGACGGGCCGATCGGCGTGGAGAAGTCCGCCCCGCGCAGCGGGGATGAGCCCGAGGTCGCGGCTCTGCGTGATGACGTCTACCAGTCCGCCCCGCGCAGCGGGGATGAGCCCGGCTGGGACGGCACCGGCGTCGCCGCGAACGAGTCCGCCCCGCGCAGCGGGGATGAGCCGAACGCCTTAGCGGCGTAGGCAGGATCGGTGACGTCCGCCCCGCGCAGCGGGGATGAGCCCGGCAAGTGCCAGCTCCTCTGGCTGATCGATCCGTCCGCCCCGCGCAGCGGGGATGAGCCGTAGCCCCAGCGGCCGCAGGCGTGATCGAGGGAGTCCGCCCCGCGCAGCGGGGATGAGCCCCTGACCCACGACCTGACCGCCGTGCTGGATCGGTCCGCCCCGCGCAGCGGGGATGAGCCCTAAACGAATTCCTGGATGCTGAGAAGTGGAAAGTCCGCCCCGCGCAGCGGGGATGAGCCGAACGCGGCAGCGTCCGCTACCTGGGTCACCGAGTCCGCCCCGCGCAGCGGGGATGAGCCTCGAGCGTGTTCTCCTCGAGCACGCTCGCCCAGGTCCGCCCCGCGCAGCGGGGATGAGCCCTCGCTCGGCTCTGTGGGCAGCTCCGCGAGGCCGTCCGCCCCGCGCAGCGGGGATGAGCCGTTCCAGCGTGATGTCGGGCCGACTGAAAGCCAGTCCGCCCCGCGCAGCGGGGATGAGCCGTAGGAGACGTTATCGCTCAGCCCGAGCATGTGGTCCGCCCCGCGCAGCGGGGATGAGCCCGGGCACTGGTACGAAGGTATCTCGAACTTCGAGTCCGCCCCGCGCAGCGGGGATGAGCCGGGTTGTGCCCTGCGACGTAGGGCAGGGCGTACGTCCGCCCCGCGCAGCGGGGATGAGCCCGGCACCTCGATCACGTCGCGCGAGCTCGGCGAGTCCGCCCCGCGCAGCGGGGATGAGCCCTTCTGGTGCTTCTCCCATGACGGGATGGCGTAGTCCGCCCCGCGCAGCGGGGATGAGCCCGATCTGTGCGAACCGCTCCATCTCTTCATCGGGTCCGCCCCGCGCAGCGGGGATGAGCCCAACGCCGCGGCGTCGGCGTCCAATCCTCGATGGTCCGCCCCGCGCAGCGGGGATGAGCCGCCGTCGCACAGTTCTCGCGGTCCCTCAAGATGGTCCGCCCCGCGCAGCGGGGATGAGCCGCCGTCGCACAGTTCTCGCGGTCCCTCAAGATGGTCCGCCCCGCGCAGCGGGGATGAGCCCGGCCCGACCATCCTCGCGGCTTCTGCTTCGGCGTCCGCCCCGCGCAGCGGGGATGAGCCCGTCGGCTCCTGGGCCACCTGCCCGAACCTCGAGTCCGCCCCGCGCAGCGGGGATGAGCCCTGCTTGGTCAGGTTGACGATGTTCTCGTCTTGGTCTGCCCCGCATAGCGGGGATGAGCCCAGGTCCACGTCGCGGCGCTGCCCTGCGCTGCCATCTGCCCCGCGCAGCGGGGGTGAGCCCCGTGCCTTCCTCGGATGCCTCGGGGCGAAAGGGTTCGCCTTGCGCAGCGGGGACGAGACCATCCTCGCCCACAGCGGGCCCCAAACGTGATCGCGCGCAGAGCAGTCAGGCGCGTCAGCGGTCGTCGCTGTGGGGCGTCTGCTCCCCCTCGCCCGGAGCCCGCTCGAGGTCCTGCGGGGCGGTGCGCGGATCCACCGGGTTCCCCGAGGAGTAGGCGGCGCGGGACAGGACGTTCGAGGCCACCGACGAGACGATGATCAGCGCGACCACGGTGATGCCGGTCTTCAGCAGCAGGTCCAACGCGAACCCGTCGGTGCGGGTGTGCTGCAGGAATGCACCGACCACGATCATCGGCAGTCCCAGGCCCGTCGCCGGGGAGAGCACGTTGATCCGGGACAGCGAGTCCCGGCCATGGAACATCGACAGGGCCGCGGTGAGCATCCAGAACCCGCCGCCGAGCAGGAGCGCAGAGATCAGCACCGTCAACGCGATATCGAGCACGGCCATCAGCGACGCCCCCTGGTGAGGATCCGGGCGAGCGCCACGGTGGCGAGGATCCCGAGCACCGAGGCGATCAGCGCCGCGTCCACCGCGGCCGCCGACTGCTTGAACAGACCCACCAGGACGATCACCCCGATGGCGGAGAAGAAGACGAGGTCGCCGACGACCGCGCGGCTGGCCGGATCGGGGGCGGTGGCGATCCGGAACAGGCCCACCAGGATCGCCGCCGCCAGCAGGGCGACGGTCATCCACAGCACGATGCTCATCGCTTCTCCTCCGGCTCCGTGGGGCGCAGCGGCCGGGGCGGCCTGCGCGCATCTCGCCCGTCGTCCTCCCGGACGTGACGGGCCATCCGACCGTCGACGTAGCGCACGTCGACGGTACCGCTGCGGTGCGGCCGGCGGGCCGCGTCCGCGCCCTTCGGACCTCGCGTGGCGTGCAGCAGCCGATCCTCCATCTCGGTGAGGTCGGCGACGACCTGCTCACGGGACTCGGCGAACAGCGCGTGCACGAACAGGCTGGGCCCCTCCTCCTGGGTGCCGTGGGCGGTGCCGACCACGAGGGTGCCGGGGGTGATCGTGATCGAGGAGGCCATGGCGACGATCTCGACGTCGGTCGTGCCGCGCAGCGGGTACTCCACGATCGCGGGCGAGCTGAGGGTGCGGCGGCTGTAGACGCCGCGGGCGACATCGAGGGATCCCTTCACGATCTCCACCAGCATCCACAGCACGTAGCTGATCGAGTACCACAGGCGCATCATCAGCCCTTCACCGCTTCCACATAGGCGTCGACGTCGAGCAGCCCGGCCGCGGCGGCATCGAAGAACGGCAGCACCAGTCCGATGCCGAGGAACATCGCCAGCGACAGCACCATCATCGAGGCGCCCGGCAGTGCGAGCCGCCACGGCACCCGGACCTCCGCCGGCAGCGCCACCTCGGCGCCGCGCCCGGTCCGTGCGTCATCGGGCCGGTAGGAGGTCATGTCCTCACCCCAGGCGATCCCGCGCCACAGCCGCTGCAGTCCCAGCAGGGAGCCCACGGACGCCGCCAGCACCGCGATGATGGCGGCCCACCCGAGGACCGCGTCCCCGGTCGGGATCTGCTCGGCGGAGGCCCCGAGCAGGCCGATCTTGCCCCACAGCCCGGACGTCGGCGGCAGGCCCACGAGGCTGAACAGGCCCAGGGCGAGGATCGCGATGACCCACGGATCGCGCCGCGCCAGTCCGGAGAGGTGCTCGAGGCGACCGGATCCGTAGGTGTGCTCGATCGCGCCCGTGGTCAGCAGCAGCGCCGATATCGTCACCACGTGGTGGACCAGGTAGAGCAGTCCCGCCGTGAGCGAGAGCTGGGTGAAAAGCACCAGCCCCAGCAGGATGTGGCCGACGCCGGCCACCATCTGGTGCCCCATCGCGGTGCGCAGGCGGGAGGAGGCGGCGGTGGAGAACGCGCCCAGGAGGATGGTCGCGATCACCAGCACCGCGAACACCGCGAGGTACGGCATGCCCTCGGAGAACGTCACCGAGACGATGCGGAACATCGCGTACAGCGCCACCTTGGTGTGCAGGGCGGAGAACAGGCCCATGATCCCGGCCGAGGTCGCCGGGTAGGCGCGCGGCAGCCAGGAGTGCACCGGCACCATGCCGCCCTTGACCGAGAGGGCCAGCAGCACCACGGCGAGCGCGGCTGCGGTCCTGGGGTCCTCGCTGCCGGCACCGGCCAGCTCGGCGAGGTTCACGGTGCCCGCGGTCCCGTACACGAAGCCCACACCGATCACGAGGATCGTCGAGGTGAGCAGGTTGACCAGGACGAACAGCCGCCCGATGCCGAGCCGGCGCCAGGTGCCGGTCACGGCGATGAGCGCGTAGGAGGGCATCAGCATGACCTCGACCCACACGAACAGGTTGAACAGGTCCCCGGTGAGCAGGGCCCCGTTGACCCCGGCGGTCAGCAGCAGCACCAGCGGGGGCACGAACCGATAGCGGGACTCGCCCGTCAGCAGCAGGAACCCGCTCGCCGCGAGCGTGGACAGGGCCGTGACCAGCAGCATCACCGCACTGGCCGTATCGGAGACGAAGGGGATCGCCAGGACGTCGGAGAACCCTCCCACGGCATGGGAGATCACCGGCACCGACCGGTGGAACAGCAGCAGCCACAGGGCTGCGCCCGCGAGCAGCACGGGGACCCCGAGCAGCAGCACGTGCTCGAGCACGGCCCGCCGGATGAGCACCAGCAGCGCGGCCCCCAGCAGGGGGATCACGACGAAGAGCGGCAGCAGCGCGGGATCGACGGCAGGGATCATCGGTCTCGGGGCTCCCCGGTCGACGGGTGCTGGGACATGTCGTCGTCACGCCCGATGACGGCCAGGGTCAGCATGAAGATGGTGACCGCCATGGTGATGACGATGGCCGTCAGGACGAAGGCCTGCGGCAGCGGGTCCGCCATCTCGGCGGGTGCCGAGACATCGGTGAGCGGTTCGGCGCGCCATGCGGGGACCCCGGCCGCCAGCAGCACGAAGTTCGCCGCATGGCTGAGCAGCGTGATGCCGAAGACGGCGCGCACCATGTTGCGCTGGAGCAGGAGGTAGACACCGCCGGTCACGAGGACGGCCACGGTCAGGCTGAGGATCATCGGCGCCCCACCTCCTTGGGCTCGATGCCGGAGTCCAGGTGTGCGGTGGCCACCCCGACCCGTCGGCGGCGGGGGGCGGGCTCCCCGCGGGTGGTCTCCAGCGGTCCGGGCAGCTCGCCCTCGACCGCCTCGTCGGTGCGCTCACGGGTGCCCTCGTCGGGCGACGCGCCGGCGGTCGCGCTGGCCCCCAGCAGGTTCACCGCGATCATCACCAGCCCCAGCACGGCCAGATAGACGCCGAGGTCGAAGATCATCGCGGAGGTGAGCGCCACACCCAGCACCTCGCCGTGCAGCGGCTCGAGGAAGCCGCTGCGGAGGAATCCCAGGAACCCGGCGCCGAGCGCGGTGGCGACACCTCCGCCGATCAGGAGCAGCGGCAGCCTCGGCGGGCCGATCTGGCGGTCCTTCGAGGTGGACAGATACAGCAGGGCCACGATCGCGGAACCGACCAGCGCGGCGATGAAGCCGCCTCCCGGGGCGTTGTGCCCGCGCAGGAACAGCACCGCCGAGATGATCACGAGGATCGGGGCGGTGACCCGCACCATGAGCTGCAGAGCCGCCGCGTTGCCCCACGCGGAGCGGATCGCGCGATGCGCCGAGGTCCCCTCCTCGCGCAGGGCCGGGGTGTGCTCCTCGTCGGCCGCGGTCTCGGCCTCCGCGATGTCCGAGGGATCGATGAACCGGTGGCGCACGCTGGAGATCAGCGCGACGATCGCGACCCCGGCCATCCCCAGCACGGACAGCTCGCCGAGGGTGTCCAGGGCACGGAACTCCACCAGGATCACGTTGACGATGTTGTGCCCTCCCGAGATCTCCTCGGCGTGCGCGATGTAGTACTCCGCGACATCGCTGCGGCCGCGGCGGCCCATGAACAGGAACATCCCGGCGCCGCTGGCGAGGCCCATCAGCACGGCGACGACGAGGGCGCCGCGCCGACGGGGCCGTGCGGTGGCGAGGAAGCCCCGCGGCAGCCGCTGCAGCACGAGCATGATGATGATGATCGTCAGCGCCTCGACCAGCAGCTGGGTCAGGGCGACGTCCGGAGCGCCCAGCACCAGGATCTGCACCGTGGCGAGGATCCCGATCGCGGAGAGCGTCACGGCGGCGCCGAGGCGGTCGCGGCGCGTGCACAGGGTGATGACGGCAGCGGTCATCAGCACCAGCAGCACGACGTCGAGGGGCTGGTTCATGCCCTCGGTCAGCGGGGGCAGGCCGCCGGTCAGCACCACCAGGGCACCGAGGACGACGGCCGCGAAGAACACCAGGACCGCTCCCAGGTGGCGCATCGGCTCGTCCGAGGCGATCGGTCGCACCAGCACCCGGGCGAGGCGCTCGGCCAGCACGTCCACCGCGGTCAGGGCGCGGGCGCCGTCGATCGGGAAGGGGTGGGCCTCGAGCAGGGGCAGCAGCCGCCGCCGGCCCAGGATGAACAGGATGCCGGCCACGATCACGGCCGCCGTGATGCCCAGCTCCGGGGTGAGGCCGTGCCAGAGCGCGAGGTGGGGATGGTGCTCCCCGCCGAGGGCCGCCTCCACCGCCCGGCCGACCGGGGTGTCCAGCACGCCGACGAAGACGGCCAGGGGCAGGCCTGCCAGGATCGGCAGCGCGGCCGGCCACAGCAGCAGCGCACCGGGGCGGTGCGCATCGGCCGCCCGGATGGTCGCGCCGGTCGCGTCGGTGCCGCCCGGTGCGGTCCCCGCCGACACTCCGCCCGCCGACGCTGCGCCCGCGCCGTCCGCGGCGGCGTCGGCCCGCGCCAGCGCCGCCTCGTCACGACCGTCGATGAAGGCGCCCAGCACGATCTTCGCGCAGTAGGCGAAGGTCAGGACGCTGGCGCCGCCGATGCCGAGGGCGACCACCCAGCCCGCCCAGGCACCGCCCTCGACGGACAGGGCACCGGTCAGCAGCGACTCCTTGGAGGCGAAGCCGAGCATCGGCGGCAGCCCGGCCATGGACATGCAGCCCAGCAGGGTGACCACGAACGAGCCCGGCAGGGCGCGGGCCAGGGCCGGCATCCTTCGCAGCTCCCGGGTATGGACGGCGTGGTCGATCACCCCGACCATCATGAAAAGCCCGGACTTGAACAGGGCGTGGGCGATGGTGTGCAGCACCGCCGCCAGGATCGCGACCTCCGTGCCCACACCGATCAGGGTGACGATCAGGCCCAGCTGGCTGACCGTCGAATAGGCCATGAGCTTCTTGAGGTCCGGCTGCTGCAGGGCCAGGACCCCGCCGACGAAGGCGGTGACGAGCCCGGCGGTGATCAGCAGGACGTTCCAGGCGATCACGTCGTGGAACGCCGGGCTGAAGCGCAGCAGCAGGAAGATCCCCGCCTTCACGACGGCGGCGGCGTGGAGGTAGGCGGAGACCGGGGTCGCTGCGGCCATCGCGTCCGGCAGCCACACATGGAACGGGAACTGTGCGGACTTCGTGCACGCCGCGACTGCGACCAGCACCGCGATCAGGGTGGTGAACGCCGGGTCCGTCGTCCAGACGTCGGCGGTGAGCACCTCGCTCACCGAGGCGGTGCCCAGGCGCAGCACCATCAGCGAGACCGCGGCCAGCAGGGTGAGCCCGCCGAGGAAGGTGATCAGCAGGGTGCGCATCGAGGCGGCCTGCCCGTTGCGGCCCGAGCGGGCGATCAGCAGGAACGAGGCGATCGAGGTCAGCTCCCAGGCCACGAACAGCAGCACCAGATCGTCGGCGAGGACCAGCACCACCATCGACAGCGTGAACACCGCCATCACCAGCGAGAAGCTGAGCTGCGGGCCCGGGTCGAGATAGCGGGCCGAGTAGGCGAGCACCACTGCCCCGATGACCAGGGCGATCATCGCGAACACGATGCCGACGCCGTCCGCCCGAAGCGCGAAGTCGATGCCCCACTGCCCCGCCCAGGGGACCGAGAACGCGGTCAGCGAGTCCTCGTGGGTCCCGCCGAGGACGGCGGCCGCCGCGGGGACCAGCGCCGCCGTGGCGACGAGGTACAGCCCGGCCAGGACCCAGCAGGCGGAGCGGCCGAGGACCCGGTCCAGGACCGGGGTGATCGCGACAGTCGCGACAAGAATCAGCAGGGTCCACAGCACTGACACCGTCAGCACCCCGGCCCGGCGAGCGCGGCGGCGTCGTGGCGGGTCATGCGAGGGAGTCTAGCGATGCCGGCAGGACCGCTCCAAAGTCGACCGGCGACGTCGGACGAGCATCGCCTGGCGCGCGCGTGCGGGAAGGAATAAGACTCGGGAGCTCGACGTGCCTGCCGTCGAGGCCGGATCTCGTGGTGAACATCACGGCCCTCCCGCCTGTCGGGCGACCTCACCGGGACGGTGCGATCAACGGTGGGCACCCCCTCGTGCGGTCCGCAGCGCGGCGTCCGCAGGCCCGACGCCGCTCCATCGCCCACCAGGGCAGGCGCCGGCCGACGAACGTCGGCCGGCGCCTGCCCCACCCTCCTCTCAGCCGCCCAGGCTGCGGAAGGTGATGTTCTGCTCCTGCGTCATGCGCTGCAGGAACGCCGCCGTCGCGTCGCGATTCATCGGGCTCAGCGGACGGTACGTGCCGTCCTTCCATCCGGTGGTGATGCCCTCGGCCTCCAGCCACGCGATCTCCGCGGCGTAGAGACCGTTCACCGGCACGTCCTGGAACGGTCGCTCCGTGGGTGCCGGCACGTCGGGCGAGCCGGCGTAGCGGTGGACGAAGGCGGCCATCGCATCACGGTTGATCGGCTGGGTGGGTCGGAAGGTGCGGTCCGGCCAGCCGGTGGTGATGCCCATCTGGTAGGCCCAGATGATCGCGTCATAGTGCTCCTGGCCCTTCGCCACGTCGCGGAACGGCTCGCTGCGCGGATGGTCCACCTCGGGGGCACCCGCCAGTCGGTGCAGGAAGGCGGCCATCGCGTCGCGGTTCACCGGCAGCAGGGGACGGAATGTGGAGCTGCCGTCGGCCTCCTGCCACCCCTTGGCGATCCCGTTCTCGTACGCCCACCGCACCGACTCGTAGTGCTCGTCGCCGGGGCCCATGTCGGTGAAGGGGTGCTCGGGCTCCTCGGACGTCGGCAGCACCTGGACGACGGCGGGCCGCGGGCCCTTCCCGTCGTAGTCGGGGAAGCAGGAGAACTGCTCCTCGTAGGTGCCGTCCTCGCCCGGGTGCTGCACCGCGACGAACGCGGTGCGGTCCTGGTCCCGCACGATCGGGCCGCAGGTCTCACCGTCGCGCGGGACGGAGAGGAACTGCTCCACGCGACCGCGGGCCGCTCCCTCGAGGGTGACGCGGAACAGTCCGTCGTTGTAGCCGATCCCGGAGGGGGCGCCGTCGGTGGAGATCCACAGGTTGCCCACCGAGTCGAAAGCCAGGTTGTCCGGGCAGGAGATCGGCGAGACCTGGTCCGCCGGGAAGCCCGAGAAGTAGGTCTGGTCGCCCTGCGCGGGATCACCGCACACCAACAGCAGGTTCCACGCGAAGGTCGAGGAGGTCTGGTCGCCCTGCTCGTCGATCTCGATGACGTGCCCGTCGCGGTTCTCCGCACGCGGGTTCATCTCGTCGGCAGGTGCCTTCCCCTCGGTGCCGCGCCCGGAGTTGTTCGTGCACGCCACGTACACGTGCCGGCTCTGCAGCGACGGCTCCACGTCCTCGCAGCGGTCCATCTTGGTGGGTCCGACGGCGTCGGCCGCCAGGCGGGTGTGGACCAGCACCTCCTCGAGGGTGAAGCCCTCCACCGCGGACTCGCCGTCCACGACCAGCGGCAGCCACTCGCCGGTGCCGTCGAAGGCGCCGTCGGAGGGGACCGTCCCGGAGCCGTCGATCTCCGCGGCCGGAGAATTGCCGCTGAACTTCGCGACGTACAGGTCGCCGTGCTCCAGCAGCGTCATGTTGTGCGCGCGATCGCCCTCGACGCAGGGGTCCCGCGAGACGAACTTGTAGAGGTAGTCGAAGACCTCATCATCGCCCGAGTAGGCGACGGCGCGGCCGTCCTCGGCGAGGATCACGTTGGCGCCCTCGTGTTTGAGCCGGCCCAGCGATGTGTGCTTGCGCGGGGTCGAGCTCGGGTCCCAGGGGTCGATCTCGACGATGTACCCGAAACGGTTCGGCTCGTTCTCGTAGCCCTCGTTGTGCGCATCGAAGCGAGGGTGCTCGAGCTCCCAGCCGCGCGCGGTGGCGCCGCTCCGGAGCCCGTAGCGCGTCTCCGCCTCGGACGCGCCGGGAGCGTTGAAGTAGCCGTGGAAGTTCTCCTCACCGGAGAGCAGCGTGCCCCACGGGGTGAGGCCGCCCGCGCAGTTGCCGAGCGTGCCCAGCACCTCGGCGCCGGTCGGATCGTCGACCGTGACCAGCAGGTCGCTGCCGGCGGCCGGGCCGGTGACCGCGAAGGGGGTGTCCAGCAGGATGCGCCGATTCAGCGCCGCGCCCTTGACGTAGGTGTACGGCTGCTGGGCGTTCTCGCGCTCGAGCTCGACGACGGTGAGGCCGTGGGCGGCCATGCCGATGTCGATCAGCTCGTCCTCGCCGGTGTCGGGCGGGAACATGATCGCCTCGTTCGTGTACTCGTGGTTCACGAACATCACGGCGCGCGTGCCGTCGGAGTCGGGGATCTCCTGGATCTCCGTGTAGTCGTTGTTGTAGCCGAACTGGAGCTTCTGCGCCTCTGCGGTCTGGGCCTCCCAGTCGAAGTCGGGCGCATCGTCGAACAGGGGGTCTCCCCAGCGGATGACGGGATGCCACGTGAAGCCCTCGGGGACGGTGAACTCATCCGCCATCGCGTCCACGGGGGCGATCGCGGTGAAGTCGAGCGCGGTGCCGTGGGGGGTGGGTCCGGCGGGGGCGGGCCCGGCGGGGGCGGGACCGACGGGGGCTGTGCCGACGGGTCCGGCGGGTGCGGCGAGCGCCCCCTGGGTGCCGGCCAGACCGATGGCGAGCGCAGCGGTCGAGCCGCCCAGCATGGTCCGTCGCGACAGCGCGGCGGAGGCGATGTCGCGGAAGGATGCGTTGTCGCTGTGGTTGCACGGGCCGAAGGCGCACTGGTTCCCGCACTTCAGTGCGCAGGTGACGGGCGAGCGCTTGCCGCGCACGGCATCCTTCATGAGCAGAGGGAGAGAGATCGAAGCCATCGAGGTGGGGTCCTTTGCAGTCGTCGGGCTCGCGGTCGCTGCGGACCGCGACGCGCTCTGACGATGCGCCAGCAGAGTGAGGGGCATGCCTCGGGCCGGGAACGGGGTGATGAACAGCAGGGAGCCGTCCGTCGACGTCCCCGCACTCCCGTCGGCCTCAGAACCGCGTCGGCGGCACGAAGCCCTCGGGCTTGACCAGCACCACCGGCACCGGGGACTCGATCGCGACCCGCTGCGAGGTGGACCCCAGCAGGATCTTCCCGATCGGGGTGCGCCTGCGGATCCCGAGGACCACGAGGCCCACATCGTCCTGCTCGACGGCATCGAGGATGTCGTCCGCAGGATCTTCGCGCCGGGGGACGGCGCGCAGCTCGAACTCGAGGCCGGTCTCGGCCAGGCGCTCCGGGAGCGGTCGCCCGTCGGTCACGCCCCGCGCCTTGCGGGGATCGGGCGCCCGCTCGGAGGCGAGGACCAGCAGGGAGGTCTCCCGTCGATGCGCTTCCTGGACGGCGAAGTCGAAGGCGGCCTCGCTGGTGGCACTGGGGACGTAGGCCAGCAGAACAATGGACATGATCTCTCCCTCGGGGGCTGGACGGTGGGGGCGGGGCGCTCGGGTCGCCGGGTCAGCCGAGATCGTCGGGGTGGCGGAAGCGGGTGCGACGGGCCCGCACCGCGCTGTTGTAGAACCAGGTGATGACGAACAGCAGCAGACCGATACCGAGCAGACCGCCGGCGATCACGTAGTTCTGCAGCGGCTGCGCGATCGGGGTGATCAGGGCGAAGGACGTGATCGCACCGATCACCGGCAGCACCGTCGGGGTGCGGAAGTGCCGCACATCGACCTTGTCCTTGCGCAGCATCAGCACGGAGACGTTCACCAGCGCGAAGACCGCCAGCAGCAGCAGCGCGGTGGTGCCGCCGAGAGCGGCGATCGTCTCCTCGGCGAGCACGTAGCGCACCGAGAGCACCAGGGCGAAGCCCAGCCCCGTGGAGAAGATGATCCCGGCCCATGGGGTGCGGCGTCCTCGCAGGACGCCCTTGAGGAAGCCGGGCAGCACGCCCTGCTTGGCCATGCCGTACAGCAGGCGGGAGGCCATCATCATGTTGATCAGCACGGTGTTGGCCACCGCGAAGATGGAGATGAACGCGAAGATGGTGTCGATCGGGATGCTCGGCGCGCCCACCTTGACCACCTCGAGCAGCGGGGTGGAGGACTCGGTGAGCCGCCCGATCGGCACCACCGCGACCGCGAGGACCGAGATCAGCACGTAGATCACGCCGGTGATCGACAGGCCCCCGATCAGCGCGCGGGGGAAGTTCTTGACCGGGTCCACCGTCTCCTCCGCCATGTTCACGGAGTCCTCGAAGCCGACCATCGAGAAGAACGCGAGCGCGGTCCCGCCGATCACGGCGATGAAGAAGCTCTTGTCGTCCTGGGTCTCGAAGAGGACCACGCGCGAGAGGTCCGCCTGGCCGCGCCCGAGGGCGTAGAAGCCGACCACGATCACCAGCGAGAGGCCCGTCAGCTCGATGAACGTGAGCACCACGTTCGCGGTGACGGATTCGGCGACGCCGCGCAGGTTGATCAGCGCCACCAGCAGCAGGAACGCCAGCGCGATCCCGGTGGCGACCGGCTGGGCGGCGGCACCCAGCGTCTCCTCCAGGTTGAAGGCCTTCAGCACGTTCTCGGAGAGGAAGATCGCGCTGGTCGAGGCCGAGGTGATGCCCGAGGAGAGCACGGCGAAGGTGACCATGAAGGTCAGGAAGTGGATGCCGAAGGCCTTGTGCACGTACAGGGCGGCACCGGCGGCCTGCGGGTACTTGGTGACCATCTCGACGTACGACAGCGCGGACACCATCGCGATGGCGAAGGCGACGATGATCGGGATCCAGCCCGCCCCACCGACCTCGCCGGCGACCTTGCCGGTCAGCGAGTAGACGCCGGTGCCCAGGATGTCGCCGACGATGAACAGCAGCAGCAGCTTGGGGGTGATCGCCTTCTTCAGCGCCGGCTGGTCATCGCCCGAGGCTCCCGGGTCGGCGGCGGCGGGTGCGGTATCAGGTGAGTCGCTCATGGGGACCTCCCAGGGAAGGGGCGGGAACGCGTCGGAACCGACGACGAGGCCGCCGGCCGGGCCACCGGCGCGAGAACTCGGCGCGACGGTGAGGGCACTCTACCCCCGGTGACGCCCCTCACACAGGCGGGCGGGACGTGGTGTCCTGTTCGTCGGGTGCTCGCTCGGCGTCGGCGTCGACGTCGGCCTTCGTCTCCGCGGCGACCTCGGCGCTGCGGAGGTCCAGGCGCAGGGTCTGCACCCACTGGCGGGAGGCGTCGGAGCTGATCGCCATCACGCCGAGCGCGGAGGCCCCCGCGCCCACCAGCAGCGAATGCGCGACGTCGCCGGACATGGAGGTGGCGAGCGCGAGGGCGGCGAAGGCGTCGATCGTGAACAGCGCCATCAGGGCGATCCGCGCCCACCGGCTGCGGCGCAGCACCCCGCCCTGCAGCACGAGCAGCGCCACCGCGAAGGCCGTCGCCCCGAGCATCCCGTCGCCGGTCGAGAGGATCAGCGCGGCGTCGGGATTCAGGGCCGCGAGGTCCACACCGGCCAGCCGTGCGATCCATTGCGTGATCACGAGGGCGGCCTGCACCAGCACCAGCGCACCGGTGAACAGCACCGTGGGCGGCGGCAGATGGTGGTCCGCGGCGCGCGCGATGACCTGGTGGACGTCATCGACCGTGTCCTGCCACTGGGCGGTCAACTCGTCCGCGACGCCGGCGGGGGAGGCCGAGGTGCGGCTGCGACGGGCGGCCGCCAGCGTCGCCCGGGCACGGGACTTCATCACCGAGGTCCCCGTCGGCCGGTGCCGGGGGAGCATCAGCGCCGTGGCGCCGTCGGAGCGGGAGGTCGCCCCGGCCACGTCGAGCACCGGCAGATCGCCGTCGGTGCGGATGCGGTCGCCCTGGCCGTTGCGGTGGTGGTAGGCGGTGGAGAACTCCCTGATCACCTCCGCATCGATCTGCGGATCGGCGAAGCGGACGGTGTCGATCACGAAGTCGCGCTCGGCATCGATGTTCTCGTCGATCCGATGGGTGATCTGCAGGGTGAAGAAGGAGAAGCCCACGGCGCGGTCGTAGGTCCCCGCAGCCAGCCAGTCCGCCCGGTACCCGCCCGGCAGCACGAAATCGGGCGGCACCCGCCAGAACCGCACATGGTGGCGCTTGGTGGTCGTGCCCCCGACCTCCTGCTGGTAGGTGAAGTCGTGGCGACGCCCCATCAGGTAGAGGTTCGAGACGGGAGCCGACGGGTAGGAGCGGCGCAGCAGCGTCGAGCGCACCATGGACCACGCCGAGGCGAGGGTCCGCTCCTCCGCGAGCACCCAGCCGGCACGGCGCATCGTCACGTGCAGATCGCGTTCGGAGCCGTCGAAGGCGAGGTTGATCGGGTCCGAGAGCACCCCCTCGGTGGTGCGGGTGCGCCCGAAGAAGTAGTCCGGCAGGTAGATCCACGTCATCAGCTGGTGCAGGCGCGGCAGGGTGATGTAGGTCAGCAGCACCCAGAAACCCAGCAGGTACAGCAGCCGGATCGGTGTGAGCGAGAAGCCCTCGACCAGGTACAGCAGGGCGAGCCAGATCGAGACCACCACGCCCGCGGCGATGAACAGGGTGTCCAGCAGCGAGTAGAGCTCGAACCGCGGACCCTGCGCAGTGCCTCCGCGCACGTGGTCGTAGGCGGGCGGCTCCTGCGGGACGGGACGGCGCAGCGGCACCAGGTGGCCCTCGCGCGTCGCCGTCACCTCGCACGCTCCGTGCTCGGCGTTCTCATACGGCAATCGTAGAGGCCGCGGGGCAGGGCCGGTCACCGGTCCGGGTCGGCGCTCAGGATCGGCGAGCGGCCCGCCGCACGGCGATCGCGCCGAGCAGCCCAAGCAGCAGGAACCCGGCCGAGCCCACCATGGCCAGGCGGGAGCCGTCGGCGAAGACGGTGCCGAGCTGGTCGAGGACGTCCGGGGCGGCGTGCTGGGCGCGCAGCTGCGGGAGGATCGAACCGGCCGAGTCGGTCAGCGCCTGCCCGTACCGGGCGGCCTCCCCGCTGAGGGAGTCGCTGCGGGCCGCGAGCCCGGCGGCGAGCATGGCCCCGGAGATGGCGGTGCCCAGAGCCGTGCCCAGCTGGCGGACGGTGGACTGGGTGGCCGATCCCTGCCCCGACTGCTCCTGCGGCACGGGGGCGAGCACGGTGGAGGTCAGCTGTGCGGAGGCGAGGCCCAGGCCCAGTCCGTAGACGACCAGGGTCACCACGAGCAGAGCGAGGGGGGTGGCCGGGCCGAGGAGCGCAGCGAGCACGCCGACCCCGAGCACCTCCAGCCCGAGCCCCACCAGCACCGTGCCCGGGGCACCGATCGCGCCGGCCAGGTGCCGGGCGGCGGTGCCGGAGAGGAAGGCCCCGCCGGCCATCGCGGCGAGCACCAGACCCGCCTGGAGGGTGCCCAGGGCCAGGACGTTCACCAGGTACAGGGGCAGCACGAACAGCAGCCCGAACTCCCCGATGGCGACGGTGCCGGCGGTGATGTTGCCCCAGGCGAAGGCGGGCAGCCGGAACAGCGTCAGATCCAGCAGCACCTCGCGACCGGTCGCCGCCCGGCGCCGCTCGACCAGGAGGAAGGCCGCCAGCGCGGCGATGCCGACCAGCAGCAGCACCGGGACCAGGGAGAGCGGGCCGGGGCCGTGGAGGGTGAGCGCTCCGAGCACCAGCGGGGCCTGCTCCGTGAACCAGCCCAGCGTGGTCGCCTCGATGATCGCGAACACCAGGGAGCCGAGGGCCAGGGCGCTGAGCAGGGCGCCGAGGACGTCGAGATCCCGTCGGCCGCCGGTCACCCGCGGCGCGTCCCGGGTCTCCCCCACCCACGCCAGGGTGCCGGCGAGGACCAGGATCCCGATCGGCACGTTGACCAGGAAGATCCACGGCCAGGAGAACGAACTGGTCAGCCAGCCTCCGAGCAGCGGGCCGAGGGCGGCGGCGCCGGCCATCACCGCGCCCCACACCCCGAAGGCCGCGGCGCGCTCCGATCCGCGGAAGGTCGCGTTGACGGTGGAGAGGGTGGAGGGCAGGATCAGCGCGCCGCCGACGCCCTGCAGCAGGCGGGCCCCGATCAGGGAGCCCGCTCCGCCGGCCAGCGCCGCGAGCACAGAGGCGATCACGAACAGCCCCACCCCGGCCAGGAACAGCCGTCGCCTCCCGATCCGGTCGCCGACCCGCCCGCTGACCAGCAGCAGGGCGGAGAGGACCACGGCATAGCTGGTGGAGACCCACTGGGCGTCGGTGAGGTCCAGGCCGAGGTCGGCGATGATCGTGGGCAGCGAGACCGCGACGATCGAGCCGTCGATGACGATCAGGGCGAGGCCGGTCGCCAGGACGGCCAGCGCCTTCCACCGTCGGGGGTCCGAGCTCGGATCCGCCGCGGAGCCGGCGGGGGTCTGCAGGGACGGCGTGAGTGCGGCCGGGGGCGTCGCTCCGCCGCGCGAGGGGCGTGAGTTCTTCATGCCCCCATGTTATGACACTGCGTCACCATCTTGCATCCACCGTTCGGTGGATGGTCGCGAGCGGCCCGCCGACGGGCCTAGGGTGGCCGCATCACCCCTTTCGGAAAGGTCCTCCATGTCTTCAGCGTCACCTGCAGTCCCGCACCTGTCGTTCCCTGACGGTCACACCATCCCCCAGCTCGGCTACGGCGTCTTCAAGGTCGCGGACGAGATCGCCGCCGACGTCACCGCCCAGGCGCTCGAGGCCGGCTACCGCCATATCGACACCGCGAAGATCTACGGCAACGAGGAGGGCGTGGGCCGTGCGATCGCCGCCTCCGGGATCGCCCGCGAGGACCTCTTCGTCACCACCAAGCTGTGGAACGACGCCCACCGCTTCGAGGACGCGATCGCCGCCTGCGAGGCCTCCCTCGCACGGCTCGGCCTGGACTACGTGGATCTGTACCTGGTGCACTGGGCGGTTCCCGGCCAGGGTCAGTATGTCGAGGCCTGGAAGGCCCTGATCGAGCTGCAGGAGCGCGGCCTGGTCCGCTCGATCGGCGTCTCCAACCACCCCCGGCCCCAGCTCGAGGAGATCATCGAGGCCACCGGCGTGGTCCCCGCGATCCACCAGATCGAGCTGCACCCCTACTTCTCGCAGCGCGAGCTGCGCGAGGTCCACCAGCGCCGCGGCATCCTCACCCAGGCCTGGGGCCCGCTGGGTCAGGGCAGGTCCGATCTGCTGGAGAACGCCACGATCGCCGCCGTCGCCGAGGCGCACGGTGCGAGCCCCGCCCAGGTGGTGCTGGCCTGGCACCTCGCCCACGGCATCGTCACCATCCCGAAGTCGGTCACGCCCGCGCGGATCGTGGAGAACCTCGCCGCCGTCGAGCTGCGGCTCACCGCCGAGGAGGTCGCGGCGATCGACGGCCTGGACCGCCCCGACGGCCGCGGCGGCGCGGACCCGGCGACCAAGACCGCCTGAGCCGGGCGGGCCGCCCCGCGGCTCCGCCGCAGAGCTCGCGGCTCAGTAGTAGACCGCGAGCGGCCCCGTCGGCCCGTCGATGACCTGCACGGGGGTGTCGAACACCCGCGTGAGCACCTCGCCGTTCATGATCTCGCCGACCGGTCCCGCCTCGACCACCCCGCCGTTCTTCATGGCGATGATGTGATCGGCATAGTGCGCCGCGAAGTTGATGTCGTGCAGGACCACCACGATGGTGCGGCCCAGCTCGCGGGCCGCATCGCGCAGCCGTCCCATCATCTGCACGCTGTGGCGCATGTCGAGATTGTTCAGCGGCTCGTCCAGCAGCACGTACTCGGTGTCCTGGGCCAGCACCATCGCGACGTAGGCGCGCTGGCGCTGCCCGCCCGAGAGCTGGTCGAGGTAGCGGTCCTCGAGCTCGTCGAGGTGCAGGAAGTCGATGGCCTCGGAGATCTTGTGCTCGTCCAGCCGGGTCAGACGGCCCTTGGAATAGGGGAAGCGTCCGAAGCCCACCAGCTGCCGCACGGTGAGGCGGGTGATGAAGTGGTTCTCCTGGCGCAGCACCGAGAGGATCTTCGCGAGATCCTTCGAGGCCGTCGAGGCGATGTCGTAGCCGGCCACCTCGATGGCGCCCTCGTCGATCCCCAGCAGGCGACCCGCCATGGTCAGCAGGGTCGATTTCCCGGCCCCGTTGGGGCCCACCAGGGCGGTCACTCCCCCCGAGGGGACGTCGACGGTGACCGGGCCGATCGCGACCGTCTCCGAATACTGCTTCCGCACTGCGTCGATGGTGATCACAGGCGCCCCCTCCGCATGATGACGAGGAGGAACACGGTCCCTCCGACGAGTTCGATGATGATGGACACGACGCCCTGCGCGGCGAAGAGATGGTTCATGACGAAGTAGGCGCCGGCCAGGACCACGAAGCCGGTCAGCACGCCGACCGGCAGCAGCAGGCGGTGGTCGTGGGTGCCGGCGAGCTGGAAGGTCAGCGTCGCGACCAGGAAGCCGAAGAAGGTCATCGGGCCGACGAGGGCGGTGGAGACCGCCATCAGGATCGAGACCAGCACGAGCATGTAGATGGTCTGGCGCCCGTGGTCGACGCCGACGTTGATGCACACGTCGCGGCCCAGCGAGATGACGTTGAGCTGGCGGGCGTTCAACCAGATCAGCGCGCCTGCGCCGAGGGCCAGCGGGATCGCGAAGGGCAGGTACTCGGCGCTGGCATTCTGCACCGAACCGAACAGTCGGGCGGTGAGGACGTCGAACTCGCTGGGCGTGAGCAGGCGCTGCATGAACGTGGAGACCGCGCCCATGCCGCCGCCGATGATGATGCCCACCAGCAGCATCACCTGGATGTTCGCGTACCTGCCGCGCAGCAGCCAGCCGTACAGCAGCACCGAGAGCCCCACCATCACCGCGACCTGCAGCAGGAACTGGCCGGTGCCCTGCAGGGCGACCACCCCGGCCACGCCCAGCAGGTAGACGGCCCCGGTCTGGATCACGGTGTAGAGCGATTCGAAGCCCATGATCGAGGGCGTGATGATGCGGTTGCCCGTGACGGTCATGAAGGTGATCGTCGCGACCGCCTGGCAGAACGCGACCACGGCCATCACCACCAGCGAGGTCGCGCGCATCTCGGCGATCAGCCAGAAGCCGCGCGAGCCCGTCGGCATCGGGTTGTCGACCGCGAGCAGACCGGCGGCGAATCCGAGGGCCAGCACGATCAGGATGGCCAGCATGATCCGGTAGCGCCGGCGGGAGCGGGCATCGGGGAAGGCGCCGGAGCTGCTGCGGGTGCGGCGGGGGGCGCCGATGACCTCGAGATCCTCGACCAGGTCGGCGGGGGCGGTGCTGATGCCGGGGCTGATCGGCTCCTCGGCGACGGCCTGCAGCCGGCGCTCGGTGAGCTGACCGGCGAGGGGGTGCGCCTCGGCGGGGCGGCGCACTGCGCGCGCGGGGACGGGGGTGCGCTCAGCCATGTCGACGCTGCCTCAGCAGGAGGGCGATGAACACGACGGCCCCGACGATCCCGAGGATCAGGGAGACCGGCACCTCGAAGGGCATGATGATGGTGCGGCCGATGAGATCGCAGACGGTGACGATCGCGATGCCGAGCAGGCACACCCAGGGCAGGTTCGAGCGCAGGTCATCGCCCCGGATCATCGAGATCACATTGGGCACGATGAGCCCCAGGAAGGGCAGGTTGCCGACCACCACGGTGACCACGCCGGTGGCGATGGCGACCAGTCCGGTGCCCAGCAGCAGCACCCGCTGGTAGTTCACGCCGACGTTGGTGGCGACGTCCTCGCCCAGGCCGATGACGGTGAGCCTGTCGGCGACCCAGAACACGGCGATCCCCACCAGCAGCACGATCCACAGCACCTCGTAGCTGCCTCGCAGCACCGAGGTGAAGGAGCCGGCGAACCACACGCCGAGGTTCTGCAGGGCGTCGAACTGGAGCGCCACGAAGGTGGAGACCGCGCCGACGACGGCGCCGAGCATGATGCCGATGATCGGCACGATGAGGGAGCTGCGCAGGGTGACCTTCCGCAGGAACAGGAAGAACACCAGGGTGCCGACGAAGGAGAAGATGATCGCGACCGTCATCCGGGTCAGCAGCCCGGCATCCGGGATCGTCACCATCACCAGGATCAGTCCCAGCCCGGCCCATTCGGTGGTGCCGGTGGTGGTCGGCTCCACGAAGCGGTTCTGGGTCATCAGCTGCATGATCAGCCCGCACATCGCCATCGCCGCACCGGAGAGGACCAGGGCCACGGTGCGCGGGATGCGGGTGATCGCGAACATCTCGGCCCCGTCCTCGGCGCCGAAGATGTCGTAGACACCGGTGAACAGGGAGGCGACCAGCAGCAGTGCGACCACCACGATGCCGAGCACGAGCTTGCCGTCGATCAGGCGCTCGCGCCCGCGGCGCCGCAGCGGCGGTGCCCCGGTGGCGAGGGAAGGACTGGGCATCAGATCTCCTGGGGGAAGCAGGTGCCCGCCGCAGCCCCCGCGGGCGCGGGCCCGGTGGGGCCGGCGGGGACTGCGGCGACGCACGGCACGGCGGGCCGGACCGGAGGGGTCCCGCCCGCCGTGCGGAGGTCAACGACGGCGTTCGTGGCTCAGGCCTTGGCCTCGAGGGCGTCGGCGAGCGCGGTGAAGAACTCGGTGTAGGTCTGGATCGACTCGTTGGTGTACGTGTCCGCCGGCATGTACACGATGTTGCCCTCGGAGACGGCCGTGACCGAGGAGAGCGCCTCGGAGGCCTCGAGGACCTCGCTGGCCGGGGTGTACTCCGGATCGTCTGCGGAGATCGCCGCATCCCGGTCCATGACCAGGATCCAGTCGGGGTCCGCGTCGGCGATGGCCTCGACGGAGATGTCATCGCCCTGGTGGTCGTCGCTGGCCCCGTCGATCTCGAGCGCGGGGGCCAGCCCGAGCGCCTCGAAGGTCCAGCCCAGGGTGCGGCCCATGCCGGGCGCGATAAAGCCGATGTCCCCGCCGGAGGTGGTGACGGCCATGACGGTGGAGGTGCCGTCATAGGCGGAGCGCACGCGCTCCATGGCGGCGTCGAGGTCGGTGCCGAGCTGCTCGGCCTCGGTCTCCTTGCCGAAGACCTGGCCCAGCACGCCCACCTGGCGCTTGAGCTCGTCGGCGAAGGGCTCGCCCTCGCGCGGGTCCAGCTCGAGGACGGTGGCCTCGGGGGCGAGCTCCACGAAGTCGTCGTGGTACTGGGTGAACCGCTGCCCGTTGACGATGAGGGTGGGCTCGGCGGCGACCACGGCCTCGAGGTCGGGCTCGCGGTGCAGGCCCAGGTCGATGATCGACTCGTCGTCCTTGAGCGGGTTGGTCGTCGGCATCAGCGCCCGCGCGGCGGCGGTGAGGGTGACGCCCCAGTCGGAGAGCGTCTCGAAGGTGCGGTTGTCGGTCGCGACCACGGAGGCCGGCGGGATCTCGACGGTCTGGGTGCCGTTGTTGTCCTCGACCTCGACGGTGCCCTCGGCCGCGATCTCGTCGGCGGCGCCGGCGCCGGTCTGGTCGGAGGAGGTGCCGCAGGCGGTCAGGACGAGCCCGAGGGCGCCGGCGGTGGACAGGGCGCCGAAGTGGCGGCGGGTGAAGGACGTCATGGAATGGCTCTCTCAGGAAGGCTCCGGGCGCCGCTGTGCGGTCTGCCCTGCAGGGACTCCACTGAGGCTAGCCTTCCCTGAGCGGTTTTCGCCACTCGGGACTTGCTTTAATACCCGAATTCACCCCTCGGACGCTGTGGACCTGGTCACAGACGCCGGCGGGCGGGAGATCTTCGGTGACTGTCGATCTGGGCCCGGTCCGTTCGTCATAGTGGTGTCCGGGCCGCTCGGCCCGGTCGAGGCACCACCGGAGGAGCCACCATGAAGTACGTCCTGCTGCTGATGGGAAACCTGGCCGACGACCGCTGCGGGGAGACCGGGGAGGGCCCCGGCCCCGAGGAGTTCATCGCCTTCGACGCGGAGCTCCAGGAGGCCGGCGTGCTGGCCGGCGGCTTCGCCCTCACCGATCCGGAGGAGGGGACCAGCCTGAGCAGGGCCTCGCGGGAGGCCGAGCCGGTGATCACCGCCGGACCGTATGCGGAGAGCCGGGAGTTCGTGGGCGGCACCATCGTGATCGAGGTCGATTCGCTCGACGATGCCCTGGCATGGGCCGAGAAGTGCCCCGGCGCGATCGGGGGCCGCATCGAGATCCGGCCGCTGCTCGAGATGTGAACGGGATGATCCCTGAGGCGGCGCCCGGACGGCGGCCGACGGACGACGTGCTGGCCCGGATGCACCGGGAGGAGCACAGCCGCCTGCTGGCCACCCTGGTGCGTCGCTTCGGCGATCTCGACCTCGCCGAGGACGCCGCCCAGGAGGCGATGGAGAGCGCCCTGCGCACCTGGCCCGCGCAGGGCGTGCCGCGCAGCCCGCCGGCCTGGCTCACCACCGTCGCGACCCGGGTCGCCCTGGACCGGGTGCGGCGCGACGCCACCTATGCCCGGCGCCTGGCCGAGCTGCGCCTCCAGGACGGCCCGGCCGTCGCACCGCCGGCCGATGTTGGTGCGCCCTCCGGCGAGGACCTGCCCGATGACCGGCTGGCGATGCTCATGGGCTGCTGCCATCCGGCGATCGCCCCGGCGGACAGGATCGCGCTGATGCTGCGCTTCGTGGGCTCGCTGAGCACGGCGGAGGTCGCGCAGGCACTGCTGGTCCCGGTGCCGACCCTGCAGGCGCGGATCACGCGGGCGAAGAAGCGGATCATGGCGAACCGCATCCCGCTCGCGGTGCCGACGGACCCTGCCGAGCGCGCCCGACGGCTGCCGCTCGTGCTGACCGCGATCTCCCTGATCTTCACCGAGGGATACGCGGCGACCAGCGGCGACACCGCGCTGCGGCGCGAACTCACGGCGGAGGCGATCCGGCTGGCCCGCATCACCCACCGCCTGCTCCCCGGCCTCGCCGAACCTCAGGGGCTGCTCGCCCTGCTGCTGCTCACCGAAGCGCGCTCCCCGCCCGCGAAGATGCCGAGGGGATCCCGGTCCCCCTCGAGGACCAGGACCGCTCCCGCTGGGACGGGGAGCTGATCACCGAGGGGCTCGGCCTGGTGAAGGCGGCCGCCGCACGCCAGGACTCCGGTCGCTTCACGATCCAGGCCGCGATCGCCGCGGTGCACGCCGAGTCCTCTCGCTTCGAGGACACCGACTGGCCCCAGATCGTGGCGCTGTACGACCTGCTGCTCGCCCGCGGCGACGATCCGGTGGTGCGGATGAACCGCGCCATCGCCGTGGGCAGAGCACAGGCGCCGACCGACGGGCTCGCGCTGCTGGAGCAGCTGGCCGCGGACCCGGAGCTGTCGCGCCACCACCCTTTCCACATCGCCCTGGCCCTGTTCCGCGAGGAGCTGGGGCGGACGGAGGCGGCCGTGACCGCCTGGCATCGGGCGCTGGACCTGGTGGGCAGCACGGCGGAGCGGCGGTTCATCGAGCAGCGTCTCGCCCGTCACGAGGAGTGAGGCACGACAGAGAGCGGCATCGGCCCCGCGGCGCCCGTCCGCTCAGGCCTTGGCGGAGCCCCTGCCCTTGGAGAGCAGCAGCGCGGCCGCGATCGCGAGCAGCCAGCTGTCCTTGGCGATCGGGGTGCCGTCCTGGGTGGGGCGCACGCCGTCGGGCTCGGTCATCCCCGGGGTGCGCAGATACATCGACACCATCGAACCGGAGAACGCCGCCAGGCCCAGGCCCGCGACCCTGGTCGGCACGAAGGGCAGCAGCAGGGAGGCGCCGACGGCGATCTCGCCGTAGCTGAGGAACTTCGCGAACTGCTCGGGGGTGAGCCTGCCCAGCGGCGGAACGCCCTGCGCGGCCATGCCCTGCAGGCCCTGGGCCGTCTCGGCGGGCATGCCGAGCTTGCCGATGCCGGAGTTGAGGATGAACGCGCCGGGGACGGCGCGGAGAACGGCGGTGCTGAGCGACATGGGGGACTCCTGGATCGAGGTGGTTTCACTTTCAACGATAAATCACGACGGGCGTGGTGTCGACCCGGCACGGGACACTGAGGTGATGCCGTCCACCCTCGCCCCTCTCCGCACCCGCCCGGAGGCACGATGAGCACCCTCGCCCTGTCCCTGGTGCTCGTCGCAGCGCTGTGCCATGCGCTGTGGAATCTCGCCGCGAAGCGGGTGCAGACCGACGCCTTCGCCTTCGTCTGGCTCTATGACCTGGCCTCCGTGGTGCTGTGGGCGCCGCTGGCGATCACCGTCCTGGTGCTCTCCGGCGGCGGACTGTCCCCCACCCTGCTGCTGGCGACCCTCCTCTCCGGACTCCTCCACATCGCCTACCAGCTGACGCTCCAGACGGGATACGCCCGTGCCGATCTCGGGATCGTCTACCCCGTCGCGCGAGGCGTCGGCCCGGTGCTGAGCATGGCGATCGCGGTCCTCGTGCTCGGGGAGCGACCCGGCGCGGCGGCGGCCGCAGGAGCGCTCGTGGTGGTCGGCGGCATCCTGGTGGTCGCGACCGGACGCTCGAGGACCGGGGGCCGCGGGGTGCGCGCCGGGGTCGCCTGGGGCGGCGCCACCGGGCTCTGCATCGCCGGGTACACACTGTGGGACAGCATCTCGGTGACCACCTTCGGCCTGCCCCCGGTCTCCTACTTCGTGATCACCTGCCTGTGGCAGGTGGTGCTCATGACGCCGCGGCTGCTGCGCCGGCACCGGGAGAGCGTCCGGCCGGTCCTGGCGCGGCACTGGCCGGACATCGCCCTGGTCGCGGTGCTCTCACCGCTCGCCTACGTGCTGGTGCTGACGGCGATGCAGACCGCGCCGGTCTCGCTCGTCGCCCCTGCCCGCGAGTCGAGCATCGTGGTGGGCTCGCTGCTGGCCTGGTGGCTGTTCAAGGAGCCGGACCTGCTGCGACGGATGCTGGGCGCAGGGATCGTGCTGGTCGGGATCGTGCTGATCGCGGCGTGACCCCCGCAGCCGGTCCATCTCCTTGCGGACCCGCTCCTCGCTCTGGCCGGGGCCGACCGGCCCCCGGCCTGCCAGAACAGCCGATCCTCCGGGCACCCGTCATACCCCCTGGTCAGGCGTGGGCGAGGATCTCTCCGTGCAGCAGGGAGAACCAGCCGTCGGGATCCTCGGCCCAGCCCAGGAAGACCTCCGCGAGTGCCGCGCGCTCCTCCGCCTCCGCCCAGCCCGCCCGCTCGAGCTGCGCCGCGAAGGGGCCTGCGGTGAGCCGGCCGGCGCAGGTCTCGGCCCAGGCGCGACGGGCCTCGGCGGTCGCGTACAGCCAGGTGGAGGCTCCTGGGGTGACGTCCTCGAAGCCGGCTGCGTGTGCCCAGGCCAGCAGGCGTCGGCCGGCGTCCGGGGTGCCGCCGTTGGCGCGGGCGGCGCGCAGGTACAGCTCACGCCAGCGGTCGATGCCCGGGGTCTCGGGGAACCAGCGGAAGCCTTCGTAGTCGCTGTCGCGGGCGGCGACGACCCCGCCGGGCCGGGTGACGCGGCGAAGCTCGGCGAGCGCGGTCACGGGCTCGGGCAGGTGCTGGAGGACCTGATGGGCGTGGACCACGTCGAAGGAATCGGCGGGGAAGGACAGCTCCTGGGCGTCGCCCACCACGACCTGGGCACCCTGGATCCCCTGGCGCTCCAGCTCGGCGCGGGTGAGGGCGGCGGCCTGCTCGCTCACCTCCAGCGCGGTGAGATGCTCCGGGCCGACGATCCGGGCGAGGTCGGCCGTGATCGTGCCGGCGCCGCTTCCCACGTCCAGCAGGCGCTGCCCCGTGCGCAGGTGGGGCAGCAGGTGCGCCGCGGAGTTCGCGGCGGTGCGGGTGCGGTGGCTGTCCAGCACCGCGGCACCGTAGCCGTGGGTGTACGCGGGAGCAGAGTGCGCTGTGGTGTCCGGCATGGCACGACGCTATGCAAGGCGCGCCCGTCGGACCAGGAGCGACCGCCCCGTGGTCGCCCTCGTCCTCACCGCGGCGGCGCGCCCCCGGCGGCCAGATGGCGCAGGAGCGCCGCGACCTCCTCCGTCCGGTCCTGCTCGCTGACCTTCATGGAGATGTCCTTGCCGTCGCGCACATGGACCCGCAGCCGCCCGGAGATCAGGCGCTTCTCGAGCTCGGCCCCCTGGATGCTCGCCGCCGGGGCCTCCTGGAGGACCGTCCAGCCGCGCAGGCGGTCCATCACGTGCATCACCCGACGGTCGGTGACGATCAGCAGCGGGAAGGTGTCCGAGCGCAGCGCCCCGACCGCGACCTCGTACACGGTCTCCTCGGGATGGAGCACCTGCTGCGGCAGGTTCGCGTCCGCCGCGCGGAAGCGCAGGCCCCGGTTCTTGGCCATGGCCTCGCGGTAGCTCGTCTCCGCACGGCTGTGCGAGGACGTCTCCGCGATGTGCTGCGCGAGCACGGCCTCGGCATCGTCCCCGTGGGTCTCACGGAGGGATCTCTGCAGTTCGGCGGCGGCTCGCAGCTGGTCTCGCTTCTTCCCATCCATGGGACGACCATACGGTGCCTCCCCGCGCGTCTGCCATGTCCACTGGCACCGCCTTCCCAGCAGCGGCTCCCGTCCCGTGGGGAGTTCTCCCCATCGCCGGATCGCCGGCGCACCTCTACGGTGGGGACGGTCGATGAACGCGGGGCCGAGACAGGGCGCCGGGCAGAGCGCGAGGGGACACATCATGAGCGGCTTCTACGGCGCCGACACGGGCCAGCTGCGACACCACACCGAGCTGCTCCGCACCCGTGCACGCTCGCTCACCGAGCTGCGCGAGCGCCTGCAGCCCGCCGTCATGGACGAGAGCGCCTGGCACGGCGCGGATGCCGACGGATTCCGGACCCGATGGACCTCCCGGACCACGGCCCTCTTCGACGATCTCGTCACCCGGATCGCGCAGCAGGCCGGCGACCTCGAGCAGCACGCCGAGGAGCAGGACGCGGCCTCCTCGCCGACGGGAAGCGGGGGCGGCAGCGGAGGCGGCGGAGGCGGCGGCGCTTCCGAGGGCGGCGCGGATGCTGGGACCTCCTGGTGGGATCGCGTCACCGGCGGTCTCGAGGTGTACAACACACTGCAGAATGCGTTCAGCAACGGCAAGGACGTCTGGGACACCCTGCGGGTCATCGACCGCTCCACCGACCTCATCGACGGCGCCGAGGACATCTTCCAGCTCGCTGCCGGGACGTGGAAGTACGGGCAGGACATCACCGGGGTCGTCTTCAACCGCGGCACCGAGTTCAGCGGCCTGGTGAGCAAGCTGGTCGGAGAGCTCCCCTTCCCCGTCCCCACCGGTGCCGGCACCCGGAACTTCTTCGGCTTCGTCGACGACGCCGCGGGGTGGGCCTCGAAGGCGGCGCCCTTCCTCGACGACGTGGCTCCGTTCGTCGGCAAGGCCCTGCCCGGGCTGGACGTCGTCTTCGGCGGTGCCCAGATGATCGAGGGCATCCAGAGCGGGGACACCTTCAGTGCGATCACCGGCGGTGCCAGCGCCCTCGGCGGCGGTCTGATGCTCGCGGGAGGTGCCATGTCCGCGACCGGCGTCGGCGCCGTCATCGGCGGCCCGCTCGTCGCCGCCGGGGCGATCATCTCCGGGGGCGCGGCCCTGGCCGACGTCGGCAGGATGGTCTACGACAACTGGGACTCGATCTCCGCCACGGCGTCGGACGCCTGGAATGCGACCACCGATTTCGTCGGGGACACCGCCGGGGCGGTCGCCGATACCGCCGGCGATGTCGTCGACTCCGTCAGCGACGGCATCTCCGATGCGGTCGACGGGCTCGCCGACGCGATGCCCTGGTGACCCCTCCTCCACCCACCTCGGCCGTGAGAAGCTGACACCGCTCGCCGGCGCACCACGAGCACCGGCCGGCCCATCGATATCCAGGGAGTCGACCCCGCATGAGCACCACCACCCAGTCCCCCTCGGCCGAGCCCACCATCACCCAGCGCGACATGCTCGGTGCGATGGAGGTGCTCGCCACCACGGAGCCCGAGCCGAGCGTGCTGCTGATCCTCACCGACGAGGAGCTCATGGGCCTCGACGGCGCCTCCGCCCTCGAGCTCCTGGGCAGCCCCTACCTCGACCAGGAGGTCGTGGACCGGACGTCCTCGGCCGCCGCCGCGCTGCGGTCCCTGACCGCCCGCGGGCTGGTCCGCCCGGGGGGTGAGAGCGTCGAGGACGAGGGGGAGCTGGTCTCCGGTCCCGGCGATGCCCCGCGACGCGCGATGCAGCTGGATCGTCGGCTGGCCGGCGTGGTCACCCTGCGACGCATCCCCGATGCGATGGTCACCACGAGCCGCACCCTGAACGGCGGCTCGACCACCCTGGCGCACTACCTGTTCCCCCGGGGCGGTGTGCTCGAGGAGTACGTCTCGATCGACGGCTTCCACCACTTCAGCGTGCCGGAGCTGGAGACCGTGCCCGATCGGATCCGACGGTTCGTGGATCCGTTCGAGGCGGCCGGGGAGGACGGCGATCCCGAGACGGTCACCGCGGCCGAGGTCACCCGGAGCATCGACGTGGACGATGCCCGTGCGGTCTCCGTGCTCACCGCCGTCGCGGAGGGGGCAGGCCGCCAGGCCACGCTGATCGCCACCTCCGACCGGGTGCGGGTGCTGGACCACGGGCCCCTCGGCGAGGAGACCTCGCCGCACGATGAGCTGCAGATCTCCGACGTGTCCTCGCAGAGCCTGCTCGGCGTGATCGATGTGCTGATCCCCCGCCCCGCGGACGTTGAGGACGAGGCGACTCCCGGCAGCTGAGGGACCGCGCGGCAGCGCGCGGGGAGGCGCCCGGAGAAGAGCCCCGGGCGGGAGCACCGCTCGCACGAGGCGCGCCTCGCTCACCCGCCGTCGGCCCTCACCGGGGCGTCGGCACGGGACCCCAGCGCCGCCCGCCGGTCCCGGAGGGCCGCGGCGGTCACCACCGCGATGCCCACCACTGCCCCGATGGCGGTCTCCAGCACCCGGGCCTCGAGCAGCGCGCCGATCGGCTGCGGATGGGCGAGCTGGACCATCAGCAGGGCCAGCGGCGTGATGAACAGCAGCGCGAAGGAGTAGTTGCGCATCGCGTACATCTCGGCGAGGAACTGCATGACCACCACCCACACCACCAGCTGCCACGGCTGGACGGGGAAGGACAGCAGGAAGGCGGTGGTGACGATGCCGAGCGCGGTGCCGACGATGCGGTGCAGCCCGCGTTCGACCTGCAGGGTGCGGCCCGGAGCCGACAGCGGCGCGATCGCCGCGATCTGCGCCCAGTACGGGAACGGCAGCCCGGAGGCGAGACCGAGCGCCCCGGCGATCGCGGAGGCGACCGCGAAACGGCCGAACTCCGCCCCCAGCTGCGCCCGCGACCAGGTCTCCGTCGCGGTGCGCACCCCCGCGCCGGGGTGCCGCTCCCCCGCCCAGTGGCCGAGCAGTCCCAGCACCACGCACAGGGACGCGCAGGCCCCGGCGATGAGGAAGGCGGCCCAGATCGGTGCGGCCGGCGGGGCGGAGGCGACGGCGGCGACCGCGAACAGCGGGAAGATCGCCCCGCCCGGCTTCAGGCCGAGCCGCAGCACCACCGCGGCGACCAGCCCCGCCACGATCGACCCTGCCATGAGGACGGTCCAGGACTCCGCGAGGTCGCTCATCGACTCCCCGAGCTGCGCGAGGGTCGCGCCGAGGGTCACGCACACGGTGAGCAGCGCCCCGGCGATCACCTGGCGCCGGAAGCGCATCCGCGTCGGCTCGTACCGCGAGTAGATCCCGGTGAAGGCCCCGAAGCCGACGAACATCGCCCACTGGACGTGCCCCGTCACCAGCAGCAGGGACAGCGGGATCGCCAGGCCCAGGGCGATGCGGAGGGCCGGGATGTGGTCCACGCGGCGCGGGCCGAGGCTGAACAGGCGCTTCGCCGACGTCCGGATCCGGGCGGGTGCTGCGGGCACGGGACTCCTTCCGGGACGTGCGCCGGGGGACGCACCGGTCCAGGGTATGGGCGCCGGCCCGGCCGGTCACCCCCGGATCGGCTCACACCCGTGGGAGACTGACGAGCGTCCCTGCCCCGCCGTCGGCCAGCGTCCACCGGCCCACCTCCCCCGGAGTCGACATGACATCCCCTGACCGCCCCGCCTCCGCGCCCGCCGCCCCCGTCGGCGGCGCCGGCGTCATCGAGACCACCGGCATCGAGATCATCGCCGAGACCGAGAGGACCGCGAAGCCCCGGGACCTGGTCTGGCCCTGGTTCGCCGCGAACGTCTCCGTGTTCGGGATGAGCTACGGCTCGTACCTGCTGGGCTTCGGCATCAGCTTCCTGCAGGCGACGGTGGTGGCGGTCATCGGCATCATCATCAGCTTCCTGCTGTGCGGACTGGTCGCCATCGCGGGCAAGCGCGGCAGCGCCCCCACCATGGTGCTCTCCCGCGCGGCCTTCGGCGTGCACGGCCAGAAGGTGCCCGGGATCGTCTCCTGGCTGACCTCGATCGGCTGGGAGACGTCGCTGGCGATCTCCGCGGTGCTCGCCACCGCGACCGTCTTCGACGTGCTGGGGCTCGCCTCGGGCCAGGCGGTGACCGTGATCGCCACGGTCGTCATCGCGGCGCTGATCGTCGGCGCGAGCGTGCTCGGCTATCACACCATCATGAAGCTCCAGTCGATCCTCACCTGGGCGACCGGTGCGATGACGATCCTGTTCATGATCCTCACGATCCCCCACATCGACTGGGCCGCGGTGGCCTCGATGCCGCACGGCTCCCCCCAGGCGATGATCGGTGCGCTGGTGATGGTGATGACCGGCTTCGGGCTGGGCTGGATCAACATCGCGGCGGACTGGTCGCGGTACCAGAAGCGCACGGCCTCCGACGGATCGATCGTGCTGTGGAACACCGTGGGCGGGGCCGCCGCCCCGGTGGTGCTGGTGATCTTCGGCCTGCTGCTGGCGGGCTCCGACGAGGGCCTGGCCGGCGCCATCGAGAACGATCCGATCGGCGCCCTGGTGACGATCCTGCCGCTGTGGGCGCTGATCCCGTTCTGGATCGTGGCGGTGCTGACCCTGGTCTCCGGCGCAGTGCTGGGCATCTACTCCTCCGGACTCACTCTGATCAGCCTCGGGATCCGCATCCCGCGCCCGGCGGCCGCCGCGGTCGACGGGCTCATCCTCACCGCCGGCACCATCTGGGTGGCGTTCTTCGCGACCAGCTTCATCGGCCCGTTCCAGAGCTTCCTGATCACCCTCGGCGTGCCGATCGCGGCCTGGGCCGGGATCCTCATCGCCGACATCCTCACCCGCCGTGCGGACTACGACGACCAGGCGCTGTTCGATCCTGCCGGCCGCTACGGGGCCTTCGACTGGACCTCGATCCTCACCATGGCGGTCGCCTCGGTGCTGGGCTGGGGCCTGGTGGTCAACTCCTTCACCGAGGCCGCTCCCTGGAACAACTGGCAGGGCTACCTGCTCCAGCCGCTGGGCCTGGGCACCTTCGTGGACGATCCGGCCGGGTCCTACTGGGACGGGAACTGGGCGTACTCCAACATCGGAGTGCTGCTGGCGCTGGTGCTCGGCTTCGTCGTGACCTGGTTCGCCCGGCGCGGGAAGATCCGGGCGCAGGAGCAGCGCTGAGGATCCTCGGACGGGGCTGAGGATCCTCGGACGGGACTGAGCCACCGAGCATCGACCTGCGGGCAGCAGGGGCGGGTGGCCATGAGTGCGCACGACACGCCGCACCCGGCCCGCAGGGCCCATGCTGTCCTCATGCGCCCCTCACCGCCCCACCCCGCCCTGCCCTGGCTCGCAGCACTCGGGGTGATGCTGATGTGGGCCTCGTCCTTCCTGGTCATCCGGGTCGCAGGCCATGACTTCTCCCCCGGGGCGATGACGCTCCTACGGGTGAGCGCCGCCTCGATCGCGCTGCTGCCCCTGCTCCTCCTGGGCCGGGTGCGGGCACCCCGGAGCCTGCGGCTGTGGGCAGCGGTGGCCGGCTGGGGCATCGCCTGGTTCGCGGCCTATCTCGTGGTGCTCAACGCCGCCGAGCTCTTCCTCGATGCGGCCACGGCGGCGATGCTGGTGAACCTGGCTCCGCTGATCGTGGCGGTCGTGTCGGGCCTGCTGCTCGGCGAGGGGCTCTCCGTACGGCTGCTGGCCGGGGTGCTGGTCGCCTTCAGCGGCATCGTGCTGATCTCCGTCGGTGCGTCCACCGGGGGTCTCTCGGGCGTGGGCATCATGCTGGGGCTGGTGGCGGCGCTGCTCTACGCCGGCAGCGTGCTCGTGCAGAAGCTCCTGCTCGCCCACGTCGACTCCCTCTCGTTGACGGTGATCGGCGTGCTGGCCGGTGCCCTGGCCTGCCTGCCCTTCGCCCCGACCCTCCTGGCTGAGATGGGAGCGGCTCCGCTCGGAGCGATCCTCGGCGTCATCTACCTCGGGCTGTTCCCGACCGCCGTCGCGTTCCTGCTGTGGGGATACGCCCTGACCTACACCGGTGCCGGACTGCTCAGCTCCTCCTCTCTCCTGGTGCCCGCCCTCACCGTGGTGATGGCCTGGCTGCTGCTGGGTGAGGTGCCCCCGCTGCTCGCGGCCCTCGGTGGGGTGCTGTGCCTGGCCGGAGCCGGCTTCGCAGTGGCTCCCTCGGTGCTCGGGGCCCTGCGGCCACGGCGACCGGCCGACTACCCTGGCTCCACGTCGTTCTCGTCGTACCTCGAGCACCGCCCGGAGAGGATCCCGCCCATGTCCCCTGAGCCCGACCCCCGCCGGGCGCCCTGGCTGCTGATCGTCGACCCGCAGCAGATCTTCGCCGCCCCCGGCTCGGACTGGGCCTCGCCGTTCTGGGAGCAGAGCTGGCCGCGGATCCAGGCGTTCGCCGCTCGGGTCGGACCCGAGCGCACCCTGCTCAGCCGCTGGCTGCCCACGGCGGATCGCAGCACCGCCTGGGGCGAGTACTTCCGGGCCTGGCCCTTCGCGGACGTCCCCGCCTCGGAGCCGCTCTACCAGCTGGTCGACGGCGCCGCGGCGCTCACCGCCCACCCCACCGTGGACGAGCCGACGTTCGGGAAATGGGGGCCGCAGCTCGAGGGGATCGTCGGCCCGGCCCCGCAGCTGCTGATCGCAGGGGTCTCGACCGACTGCTGCGTGCTCACCACCGTCCTCGCCGCGGCCGACGCCGGAGCGTACGTCACCGTGGTCACCGATGCCTGCGCGGCCTCGAGCCCGGAGAACGGGACCGCTGCCCTGCACGCCATGAGCCTGTTCTCCCCGCAGGTGGAGCTGAGGCCCAGCGCGGACGTCCTCGACAGCGTGCGACCGACGACAGGAGGAGACGACGATGGCGACGCCTGAGCCCGTCTGGGCGGTCGCGGGCGAGCGCACCGTGACCTGCACGCACTGCGGCCAGGGATGGTTCTGGACCCGCCGCATCGTGATGAGCAGCAGCACCGCGAGCCTGTTCGGCATGGACGGGTTCAGCCCGGAGGCCGCCGTGCTCTCGTGCACCAAGTGCGGCAAGCTCGAGCTGTTCGAACCGACGGCCCTGCAGCTGTTCACCTCCACGTCATGACCGCGGCCGAGGCGACCCCGCCCGCCGGGGGCGGCGCCCTGCTCACCGTGGGCCACGGCCGGCTGGAGCGGGACCAGCTCGCCGACCTCCTCACCGGGGCCGGGATCACGCAGCTGGTGGACGTGCGCCGCTTCCCCGGCTCCCGCACCAACGATGCCGCGGCGCGCGGCGCGGTCGAGGAGATCTGCACCGGGGCCGGCATCGGCTACCGCTGGGACGAGCGGCTGGGCGGGCGGCGCCGACTCACCAAGGACGAGGACGCCGCCTCCCCCGACACCTGGTGGCGGGTGACGCAGTTCCGCGCCTACGCCGGCTGGACCCGCAGCGATCAGTTCCGTGCCGGGATCTCCGCGCTGCGGGACGACGTCTCGCACGCCCGCACCGCGGTGATGTGCTCGGAGGCCGTGTGGTGGCGCTGCCATCGCCGACTGATCGCCGACGTGATGCTGCTCGAGCACGGGGTCGAGGTCCTCGACCTCATGCACTCGGGACAGCAGCGCCCGCACGAGCCCAGCGAGGGCGCCCGTCTGGGCGAGGACGGGCACGTGGTGTGGGATCTGCCCGACGAGTCGTGACCCCCGAGACTCCTGACCAGCGGCGAGACACGTAAAAGGCTTGCCCCGGTGGGGTCTGGACCCTACCGTCGGCCCCATGCGCTCCCCTGCACCGCGTACCGACGCCGCCCAGCCCCGTACCGCCCTGCTCACCGGCGTGGGCCGTCGCCGCGGGCTCGGCGCGGCGATCGCGCGCGGCCTCGCCGCCGACGGCTTCGATCTGGCCCTGAACTTCCACGCCCCCGACGACCGGCGCGTGCTCGGCGAGGAGGCCGACGTCGAGCTCCTCGCCGAGGAGCTGCGGTCCCTCGGATGCCGGGTGGAGCTGCTCCCCGGCGACCTCGAGGACCCCGCCGTGCCGCCGGCCCTCGTCACGGCCGCCCGGGAGGCGCTGGGCCCGCTCGGGGCGCTCGTGACCTGCCACTGCGAGGGGGTGGACTCCTCGATCCTGGACACCACGGTGGAGAGCTTCGACCGCCATTACGCGGTCAACGTGCGGGCCACCTGGCTGCTGCTGAAGTCCTTCGCGGAGCAGGTCGAGCCCGGCACGGACACCCCGGGTGGAGCGATGCTGGCGCTGACCAGCGACCACACTGCGCACAATCTCCCCTACGGCGCGACCAAGGGAGCGCTGGACCGCCTGGTGCTGGCGGGCACCCATGAGCTCGCCGACCGCGGGATCCGCACCAACGTGATCAATCCCGGCCCGATCGATACCGGCTGGATGGACGACGAGGTGCGTCAGGCCTGTGCGGCGCAGACCCCGGGTGGGGAGCTCGGTGGCCCGGACACGGTCGCGGACCTGGTGCGGTTCCTGCTCTCCGCGCAGGGTGCCTGGATCCGGGGGCAGCTGCTGCTGTCCAACGGCGGCTTCGCGACCCCGGCGGGCTGAGGCCCCGCCGCTCAGGCGTCGGGGCCGAGGCTCAGGCGTCGCCGGAGCCGACGGGGCCGTCCCCGGCGGCCTGCGCGCGGACGGTGCCGCAGCGCCAGCACGGCACGCTCGGGTCCTGCGCCCCGGCGCCCTCCGGCATCGCGCCGCACTCCGGGCACAGCTGATCGATCCAGCAGACCGCCTCGCCGGCGGCCTCGTCCGGGTCGATCTCCGGGTCCACCGCAGGCTCCTCGCGTCGCATCCTCCCGGTGCCGCGGGCGGCCCGGTCCCTGCTCACGACTGTACGCCGCGGGCGGGTTCGGCGCACCGGCGGCGTCCGTCGCCGGGGTCCGGGCGCCGGCTGCTCGCCTCGGAGGTGCTCAGTGCTCGGAGTCGGTGTGCTCCGGGTCGGTGCCGGTCCCGCCCTCGACCGGCGCGGAGGTCTTCGGTGCGAAGAGCAGGGAGGCGACGACCGCGACCCCCATCGAGACCACGATGACGGTCAGGGACAGCCAGATCGGCACCTCGGGGATCTTCTCCAGCACCGAGAAGCCGGGGATGAACTCGAGCGGGGACTCGTGGATCGCGTGGATCATCAGCTTGATGCCGATGAAGCCGAGGATCGCGGCGATGCCGTAGTGCAGGTAGGCCAGGCGCTCCAGCAGGCCGCCCAGCAGGAAGTACAGCTGGCGCAGACCCATCAGGGCGAACAGGTTCGCGGTGAAGACCAGGAAGGGGTTGCGGGTGACCGCGAAGATCGCCGGGATCGAGTCCAGCGCGAACATGACGTCGGTCAGACCGATGGTGATGAACACCAGCAGCATCGGGGTGAACAGGGTCTTCCCGTTCACGACGGTGCGCAGCTTGTTGCCGTCATAGCTCTCGGAGACGGGGAAGAACTTCCGCACGGTCCGAATGATGAAGGAGTCGCTGCCGTCGTCCTCCTCCTCGGCGGCCTGCTTCCAGGCGGTCCACAGCAGGAAGATCCCGAAGATGTAGAAGATCCAGGCGAAGTTGTTGATCAGCGCGGCACCCGCGACGATGAACAGCGCGCGGGCGATGAGCGCGATGATGATGCCCACCATCAGCACTTCCTGCTGGTACTTCTTCGGCACCGCGAACTTCCCCATGATCACGATGAAGACGAAGAGGTTGTCGATGCTCAGCGAGTACTCGAGCAGCCAGCCGGTGACGAACTCGGAGGCCGGCGCGATACCGCCCACGAAGAACAGCACCACCGCGAACACGATCGCCAGGCTCACGTAGAACCCGATCCACAGTGCGCACTCCTTCAGGGACGGCAGGTGCGGCCGCTTCAGGACCAACAGGAGGTCGACGAGCAGGATGACCACGAGCACGGCGAGTGCCGCGATCTCGAAGCCCAGGTTGAGTTGACCCATGCGAGTTCCTTCGGGTGGCGTGGACGATCTTCCCGTGCTGCCGGGACGGGCCGGTTCGTGCGGACCGGTGTCAGAGTACTAGGCGAGGATCCCGGAAACCTGGGGAGCGGTCACCGTCACAGCGAGCAGGGACACCGGCAGGAACGGCTCACCTCGCTCAGCTCCGCGCGCTGAGCACGCCGACGCTCCGCCAGGCGTCCGCGACGGCGGCGTGCTGCGGCGAACCCTCCCCGTGACGGACAGCGGCGACCTCGAGGGTCGCTGCGGCGAAGGTCGCGAAGTCGGCGTCCTTGGGCAGCCCGGGGCGGATCAGCGCCTCGTACCAGAGCGGGCCCGCGCCCTCCCACGACGCACCGCCGATCCCGGTCGCGGCCAGGTAGAACGCACGGTTGGGGATCCCGGAGTTGATGTGCACGCCGCCGTTGTCGTTCTCGGCCTCGTGCGGGAGGTCGGCGTAATCCGCCATCGAGGCGGGCTGCGGATCCTTCCCCAGCACCGGGTCGTCGTAGGCGGTCCCCGGCGCCTTCATCGAGCGCAGCGCGACACCCTGGACCCGATCGGTGAACAGACCCTCACCGATCAGCCAGTCGGCCTCCTGCGCGCTCTGGCCCCGCAGCCGCTGCTTCACCATCGCCCCGAAGCAGTCCGCGATCGACTCGTGCAGCGCGCCGGGCTGGGCGACGTAGATCAGCCCGGCGGTGAACTGCACGACCCCGTGGGTGAGCTCGTGCCCGATCACGTCCACCGCGTTGGTGAAGGACTGGAAGTACACCCCGTCGCCGTCACCGAAGATCATCTGCTCGCCGTCCCAGAAGGCGTTCTGGAAGTCCTGGCCGTAGTGCACGGTGGCGATCAGCGCCATGCCCTCGTCGTCGAGCGAGTTGCGGGAGAAGGCCTGGTGGTACAGCTCCCAGGTGGCGCCGAGGCCGTCGTAGGCCTCGTCCACCGACTCGTCCCCGCCGGGGGCCTGCCCCTCCTCGCGCACCAGCACCCCGGGCAGGGTCGTGCCCTGCTGCGCGTCGAAGACGCTGCGGCGGGGCGCGGAGTCCGGGCTCGCGGACGGTGCGGCCGTCCCGTCCCCGGCCGGGACTCCCTGGAGGCGCTGCTGCAGGTGCGGCGGGATCAGCCCGGTGCCCGTCCCGGGGTGTCCGGGGCGGCGGGTGCGCGCGGCCCGGACCTCCCGGTTCCCGGCGACGCGCTGTCCGGCCTCGAGGGTCCGTGCGGCGGCGGTGGCCTGGCCATCCTCGCCGGCGCGGGCGATCTGCTGCAGCAGGTGCGGGGGGACGATCCCGCAGACCGGGGGTGGGGCGTCGCTCTCGTGGGGTCCTGCGTCTGTGCTCCGGGCGCCGTTGCTCATGGCTCCAGCATGGCCCCGGCCACCGACGAGCGGAAGCCCTGCCCGCCCCACCTCCGGCTCAGGCGAGCCGGCCGGTGACCTCCTCGACCGCGGCCAGCACGGTCCTATCCAGCAGCCGTGCCTCGGCCTCGGCGATGTCCGGGGCCAGGAAGCGGTCCGGGCCGGGGCCCTCGACGGTGCGGCGCAGCACGGCGATCGCGGCGGCGCTCGGGGCCGAGGGGGCCAGCGGGCTCCGCAGGTCGATCGCGCGGGCGGCGGTGAGCAGCTCGATCGCGAGCACGCGGCGCAGGTTCTCCACGCTGGTGCGCAGCTTGCGGGCGGCGTGCCAGCCCATCGAGACGTGGTCCTCCTGCATCGCGGAGGAGGGGATGGAGTCCACGCTCGCCGGCACCGCGAGGCGCTTCATGTCCGAGACCAGGCCGGCCTGGGTGTACTGGGCGATCATGAAGCCGGAGTCCACGCCGGGGTCGTCGGCCAGGAACGGCGGCAGCCCGTGGGAGCGGGTCTTGTCGAGCATCCGGTCGGTGCGGCGCTCCGCGATCGAGGCGAGGTCTGCGGAGACCACGGCCAGGAAGTCCAGCACGTACGCAACGGGCGCGCCGTGGAAGTTGCCGTTGGAGGTGACGGTCCCGTCCTCGAGCACGACGGGGTTGTCGATCGCGGCGGTGAGTTCCCGCTCGGCGACCGTGCGGGCATGCTCGATGGTGTCGCGCACCCCGCCGGCGACCTGCGGGGCGCAGCGCAGCGAGTAGGCGTCCTGCACGCGCGAGCCCTCGGCGGCGACGTCGGCGATGATCGGGGACCCGGCGAGCAGGGCGAAGATGTTCGCGGCCGAGGCCTCCTGGCCCGGGTGGGGCCGCAGCGGGGCGTGCAGCTCGGGCCGGAACACGGAGTCCCGCCCGCGCAGGCCCTGCACGGACAGGGCCGTGGTGAGGTCGGCGGTGCGCACCAGGTCGTCGAGGTCGGCGATCGCCAACAGCAGCATGCCGAGCATGCCGTCGGTGCCGTTGATCAGCGCGAGCCCCTCCTTCTCCTCGAGCAGCACCGGCTCGATCCCGGCCTCGGCGAGCAGCTCGGGCACGGGGCGCTCCACCCCGTCGCGGTCGCGGGCACGGCCCTCGCCCATCAGCACGATCGCGCAGTGCGAGAGCGGGGCGAGATCGCCGGAGCAGCCCAGGGAGCCGTACTCGTGGACGATCGGGGTGATCTGGGCGTTCAGCAGCGCGAGGATCGTCTCGACCACGACGGGACGCACCCCGGTGCGGCCGGAGGCGAGGGTGCGGGCGCGCAGCAGCATCAGGGCGCGCACCACCTCGGTCTCCACCTCCGGGCCGGCTCCGGCCGCGTGCGAGCGGATCAGCGAGCGCTGCAGGGCGTGGCGCATGCTGGGCGGGATCGCGGTGTCCGCGAGGGCGCCGAATCCGGTGGAGACGCCGTAGACGGGGGTGTCCCCGGCGGCGAGCGCATCGATGTGCGCGCGCACCGAGGCGACCTGCTCCCGGGCGGCGGGGTCGAGCTCGACGCGTGCCCGATGGCGGGCGACGGCGAGGACGTCGGCGGCGGTCAGGCCGGAGCTGGAGAGGGTGACGGGGCTGAGCATGGGGAGCCTTTCTGGGTTTCGGGGTCAGAGGGGGCAGTGCCGGTGGCCGGTTACAGCAGCAGGTGCGCCAGCGGGGCGGCGATCAGGATGGTCAGGACCACCCGGATGAACCACAGCACCACCATGTGCACGACGGAGACCGGGATGCGGGTGGCCAGGATCGAGGGCACCAGCGCGGAGAAGAACACTATCTGGGAGACGGCGGTGACGCCGACGGTGAAGCGCAGCACCTCGGACTCGTGGCCGGCGACCACGGTGGCAGGCAGGAACATCTCCGCGATGCCCACCGAGACCGCCTTGCCGGCCAGGGCCGGGTCCGGCAGCTGTACGAGGTACGCGACCGGAACGAACAGCCAGCCGATCACGTCGAAGACCGGCGTATAGGTGGCCAGCAGCAGGCCGATCAGGCCGACGGAGAGGATCGAGGGGACGATCGCCGAGGCCATCAGCACACCGTCCTTGAAGGTGGCCCAGCTGCCGCGCCCGATGCCGGGGGCATTGGCCAGCGCACGCATCGCCTCGTCCCAGGCCTGCCGGAGACGGTGGCCGCGGGAGGCCGGCTCCGGCGAATGCTCGACGCCCTCGTAGGGCACGTCCGGCACCCGGCTCAGCGGCGGGATCCGCACCGTGATCGCGGTGACCGCGAAGGTGACCGCAAGGGTGAGGAAGAAGTACAGCGTCCAGTGATGCATCAGGTCGAGGGTGCTGGCCACGATCACCATGAAGGTCGCCGAGACGGTGGAGAAACCGGTCGCGATGATCGCGGCCTCCTTGCCGGTGTAGCGGCCCTCGCGGTAGACGCGGTCGGTGATCAGCAGCGCCAGCGAGTAGGAGCCCACGAAGGAGGCGACGGCATCGACCGCGGCACGGCCGGGCACCTTCCACACCGGGCGCATGATCGGCTGGACCAGCACACCGATGAACTCCATCAGCCCGTAGTTGATCAGCAGCGCCAGGAACACGGCGCCGACGGGGACCAGCATCCCCACCGGGATCCCCAGCTTCTCCCACAGGAAGGGGCCGATGTCCGGATTGCCGAGCGGGCCCGGATAGAAGCCGGCCGCCGCGCAGACCGCGACCACCAGGCCCACGATGTTCAGCAGAGCGAAGACGGTGCGCAGCGCGGACTGCCTCCAGCTGCCGGTGACGAAGGGGCGCACGGTCCCCAGCAGCACCAGGCAGACCACCACCCAGGGCACGGCCGGTCCCAGCATCCACATCACGAAGGTCAGCGCATGGTCCACCAGGATGGTGGACTCCCCACCGATCTCGACGGTGCCGAAGAACATCGCCAGGCCGATCGCGCTGTAGACGAAGAACCGCCAGCGATTCCCGGGCATCGGGCGTATCTCGATGCCGGTGGTGTTGCGGCGGGCGGCGGCGCCGTCGAAACCGGGGTCATGGGCAGCATCGGACGTCGTCATCGACGGTCTCCTCTGGTCAGGACTGCGGGGGTGGGGGACGGGACGAGGTGGTGGCGGCAGGAGGGCGTCAGGCCCCCGCGGCCGGGGACCGTTCGAGACCGTGACGCCACACCCGGTGGGTGAGCGGCATGCCGGGCCGGTAGGCGAGGTGGATCGCGGCGGGGGCGTCGAGCACATGCAGGTCGGCGCGGGCGCCGATCCCGAGGTGGCCGACGTCGGTGCGGCGCAGGGCGAGCGCCCCGCCGCGGGTGGCGGCGCGGATCGCCTCGGCCAGCGAGAGATGCATCTGCAGCACGGCGGTGGTGACGCAGAAGCTCATCGCGCTGGTGAAGCTGGTGCCGGGGTTGCAGTTCGAGGCGATCGCGACGGCGGCGCCGGCGTCCAGCAGGTCCCGGGCCGGCGCCAGCGGGGCGCGGGTGGAGAGGTCGCAGGCCGGCAGCACGGTGGCGACCGTCGGACCGGCGTCCACGGCCAGGAGTCCGGGCCGGTCACCCGGCGCGGTGGCGCGGGCCGCGGTCGCGGCGAGCGCCTCGATGTCGGCGGCGGCGAGATGGTTCACGTGGTCCACGCTCGCGGCCCCGAGCTCGGCGGCCAGCGCGACGCCGCCCGAGCGGCCCAGCTGATTGCCGTGCACGCGCAGGCCGAGGCCGGCGTCGGCACCGGCGCGCAGCACCCGCGCGGACTGCTCCGGATCGAAAGCACCCTGCTCGCAGAAGACGTCGATCCAGCGCACGTGCGGGGCGACGGCGGTGAGCATCTCCCCGGTCACCAGGTCGACGTAGTCGTCCGCATCCGGCCGGCCGTCCCGGCCGTCGAACTCACGCGGCACCAGATGGGCGCCCAGGAAGGTCGCCTCGTCGAGCTCCTCCTCCTGCACCAGTGCGGAGGCGAGCGCGGCGGCGCGGAGCTCGTCCGCGACGGTGAGCCCGTACCCGGTCTTGGTCTCCAGGCAGGTGGTGCCGCCGGCGACCGCCTCCGTGATCCGGCCGCGGACCAGCTCGCGCAGGTGCTCCTCGGAGGCGGAGCGGGTGGCCTCGGTGGTGACGCCGATGCCGCCGGCGCTGTAGGACTGCCCGGCCATCCGCGCCTCGAACTCGGCGGTACGGTCGCCGTCGAAGACGAGGTGGGAGTGGGAGTCGACCCAGCCGGGCAGCACGGCCCGGCCGCCGAGGTCCACGGCGGCGTCGGCCGACGGGGCCTCCCTCGCAGGACCGGTCCAGGCGATCCGCCCGTCCTCGATGACCAGGGCGGCGTCGTGCCGCACCTGCTCGTCGGTGGTGTCGCCGGGGCGTGCGCGATCATCCAGCGCGGGATCCAGGGTCCACAGCTCGCTGATGCCGGAGATCAGGGTGCTCGTCATGCCCCGAGGCTACGGGCTGCGATCACCCTCGCCCAGAGGCCCTGACGGTCGTGTGTCCGGGATGCCGGACGGTGGTGCGGGGGTCGATGCGGCCCCTCAGAGCCACCCGATCCGGTCGCCGATCCCGATGCCCTCGAACACGCCCTTCTCCTCGGTGCGGCCGACGGTGGTGCGGCCGAAGGTCTCCTGGTACTCCTCATAGCTCATCGTCACGTTCTTCGGGGCGTTCGGGTCCCCCGCGGCCCAGGGGTTGGTCACCGTGACGGTGCCCGCCTCGGTGTCCACGGAGGACACCGTGTAGGCGTGGTTGCCGACGATCTGGTCATGGCTGGGATCGTCGATCCCCCCGGTGTCGGCGTTGACGAGATGGCCGCGGTCGAGCTGCTCGGCGAGCTCATCGATGTCGAGGGAATCGTAGGCATCGGCGCCCTGACCGGTGAGGGTCTCCATCGCGTCCTCGGGGAACCCGCCGTCGATGTCGACGCCCCGGGCGTCCAGGTGCATCGCATAGGCGCGCTCGTAGAGGCTGTAGACGGACTGGTCGCCGTCGGCGCCGCGCACCCCGCCCTCCTGGACGGACTCGACCTGGTAGACGATCGGGTCGCCGTCCTCGTCGAACATCGTGACCTCGTAGACGCCCGGCTCGACCTCCTCCACGTGCTCGCGCAGGAAGTCCGGATCGCGCTGGGCGAGGGACTGCAGGGAGGACAGCAGATAGCAGTCGCCGATGCTGCCCTGGGCGGAGTCGTCGGGGTCCAGCGCCTCGTCGTCCTCGGGGATGTCCTCGTCCGCCGGATCCGTGCCCTCGACATCGCCCGGGTCCTTCACCGTCCCTGCCTCGTCGCCGTCGGGACCCGCGGCGCCGTCGCCCCCGCCGAGCCCGTCGACCGAGGAGACCAGGTCCTGCTCGTCCGCGTGCTCGAGGAGCTCCTCGCTGCGGCGATCGATGCTCTCCAGCACCGTCCCCGCCTCGGCAAGGCGCGACTCCGCCGTGGTGCGGAAGTCCTCGGCGTCGGGCCCGGTCCAGGTGACGGAGCGGACCGTGGAGCCGAGTGCGGAGATCCTCTCGCGCAGCGTTCTCGTCCCGGTGCGCATCGCCTGCGCGTGGGCACGGACCATATCGGTGTCGGCGCCGAGCTCGATCATCGCCCGCCGTCCTCGTCGGCAGTGCGGACGGTGACCAGCACCCGTCCCCGGCCCGTCGGAGCGGGCCCGTCCTCCGGCCGCGACGGCGGCGGCACCTCGTCCAGGCGGAGGCTCACGCCGTCCCCCACCTCGGCGGTCTCGCCGAGCTCGATCCGCACCAGCTGCGAGTCGTCGCCGCTGCGGACGATCACCTTGGCGTAGGACTCCCCCGTCTCCCCCGAGAACCCCTTGATCGCGAGCTGCAGAGCCCGCCAGGGCGTCACCGCCCCCAGCGCTATCGCCACCTGCTCCTCGGTCGCCATGGTCCGCCCCTCACCTCATCGTCCAGCTGTCGTGGGACGAGTCTGTCGCGGCAGAGCCGTCCCGTCGATGGGCAGTGCTCCCCATCGGAGCGACGCGCCGCACGCTCCGCCCTCTGGAACACTGAGGCCATCGAACACCGTCCGGACGAACTCAGGAGCCGCGATGACCCTCAGGACCTCCCACGGCGCCACGGCGACCGCCACCACCGATCCGGCCCGAGGACGCGCGGCGCGAGCGCTGACCCTTCTCGTCGGTGCCGCGCTGCTCGCGGGCTGCGGAGTGCTCGGTGGCGGCTCCGGCGACGACCCCGCACTGCTCGTGCAGGGGACCACGGAGGTGCAGCTCGCCGTCGGCGAGACCGCCCAGGTCTCCCTCGGTGAGGGCAGCCAGGGCATCGGGGACGACTGGGGCGTCATCTCGCAGACCGACGCCACCGTCGCCGAGGCGAGCGTCGTCATGGACGAGGAGGTGTTCGGCACCGACGAGGGGCAGGACGCCCCCGGGGCGTCGATGCCCTACGCCGTGGAGCTGACCGGCCGGCAGCCCGGGACCACCACGGTGCGGGTGCTGTACTGCACCCGCACCGAGATCGCCGAGGACTGCGACCAGAGCCAGGGGACCCTCGATGCTCCCGTCGCCCCGGTGGAGATCACCGTCGTCGTGGAGTGAGCCGGCGGCCCCGGGGGATCAGTCCCGCCGCACCGGGGTCATCGGCACCCGCACCCCGCGCTCGTGAGCGACCTCGTCGGCCCGGGAGTAGCCGGCATCGACGTGGCGGATCACGCCCATGGCGGGATCGTTGGTCAGCAGGCGCTCGAGCTTCTGCCGGGCGAGCTCGGTGCCGTCGGCCAGGCCCACCTGGCCGGCGTGGATCGAGCGGCCGATGCCGACGCCGCCGCCGTGGTGGATCGAGACCCAGCTGGCACCCGAGGAGGTGGAGGTCAGGGCGTTCAGCAGCGGCCAGTCGGCGATCGCGTCGGAGCCGTCCAGCATGGATTCGGTCTCCCGGTACGGGGAGGCGACGGAGCCGGAGTCGAGGTGGTCACGGCCGATGACGATCGGGGCCTTGACCTTCCCGTCGCGCACGAGGTCGTTGAAGAGCATCCCGGCCTGATGGCGCTCGCCGTAGCCGAGCCAGCAGATGCGGGCCGGCAGGCCCTCGAACTCGACGAACTCGTCCGCGGCGTCGAGCCAGCGGTGCAGGTGCTCGTTCTCGGGGAACAGCTCCTTCAGCGCCGCATCGGTGACCGCGATGTCCTCGGGATCACCGGACAGCGCCACCCAGCGGAACGGGCCGAGGCCCTCGCAGAACAGGGGGCGGATGTAGGCGGGCACGAAGCCGGGGAACTCGAAGGCGCGGTCGTAGCCGGCGTGGCGGGCCTCGTCACGGATCGAGTTGCCGTAGTCGAACACCTCGGCGCCGGCGTCCTGGAACTCGACCATGGCCTGGACCTGGCGGGCCATCGCCTCACGAGACTTCTTGGTGAAGCCCTCGGCGTCGGCCGCCGCCTCGCGCTGCCACTGCTCGACGGTGATCTCGGTGGGCAGGTAGCTCAGCGGGTCGTGGGCGCTGGTCTGGTCGGTGACCACGTCGATGTGCAGATCGCCGGCCCGGTGACGCTCGAGCAGAGCGGGGAAGACGTCCGCCGCGTTGCCGACGATGCCGATCGAGAGGCCCTTCTCCTCGGCCTTGGCGGCGTTCGCGCGGGCGATCGCATCCTCGAGGTCGTCGGCGATCTCGTGGCAGTAGCGCTTGGCGACCCGGCGCTCGAGGCGGGCGCGATCCACCTCCACGATCAGGCAGACACCGCCGTTGAGGGTGACGGCCAGCGGCTGGGCGCCGCCCATGCCGCCGCAGCCGCCGGTCAGGGTGATGGTGCCGGCCAGCGTGCCGCCGAAGCGCTTGGCGGCGACGGCCGCGAAGGTCTCAAAGGTGCCCTGGAGGATGCCCTGGGTGGCGATGTAGATCCAGGACCCGGCGGTCATCTGGCCGTACATCATCAGGCCCTCGGCCTCGAGCCTGCGGAACTCGGGCCAGGTCGCCCAGTCGCCGACGAGGTTGGAGTTGGCCAGCAGCACGCGGGGCGCCCACTCGTGGGTGCGCAGCACGCCGACCGGCTTGCCGGACTGGACCAGCAGGGTCTCGTCGTCCTCGAGGTCCCGCAGGGTCTCGACGATGGCGTCGAAGGCCTCCCAGGAGCGGGCGGCGCGCCCGGTCCCGCCGTAGACGACGAGATCGTCCGGGCGCTCGGCGACCTCGGGGTCGAGGTTGTTCATCAGCATGCGCAGCGGGGCCTCGGTCTGCCAGGACTTCGCGCTGAGGGTGGTGCCGCGGGCGGCACGGACGGGGCGGGCTCCGGGGAGGGACATCTCTGGCTCCTGGGGTCGGGGGCGGCGGGATGGTCCCAGCACACCACCGCCGCCAGGGCGGGTCGAGGGCCTCGAGGCCGCTTGTGTCCGGCATCCCGGACTCACGGCGCCCGCGTCGGCGAGGGCGCGGAGGTGCCGACGCGGGCGACGGCGGGTCAGACGAAGGTCGCGGACGCCTCGTCGAGCCGAGCCACCTGCTCGTCGGTCAGCTGCAGGGCGGCCGCGGCGAAGAGCTGATCCAGCTGCGCAAGGGACGTCGCGGCCGTGATCGGCGCGGTGATCTTGGCGTGCGCGGACGCCCAGGCCAGCGCCACCGAGGCGGGGTCGGTGCCGTGTGCGGCCGCGACGTCGTCCAGCACATCCAAGACCCCCAGGCCGGCCGGAGTGAGGTAGCTCTTGGCGGCCCCGCCGCGGGCGCGACCCTCGGTATCGGCCTCGGTGCGGTACTTGCCGCTGAGGAACCCGCCGGCGAGCACCTGGTAGGCGAAGACGGACATGCCGTGTCGCTCTGCGGTGGCGGCGAGCTCCTTCTCGTACTGGCGAGCGACGAGGGAGTACTGCGGCTGGAGGGCGACGGGCGCGGCGAAGCCGTTCTCCGCCGCGACCCGGAACCACTCGTCGATGGCCTGCGGGGAGAAGTTGGACAGCGCGACGGCGCGCACCTTGCCCTCGGTCACGAGCCGGTCGAAGGCGGCCGCGCTCTCCACGATCGGCGTCCGGTCATCCTGGAAGTGCGCGTAGTACAGGTCGATGTGATCGGTCTGCAGGCGGCGCAGCGATCCCTCGACGCCGCGGGCGATCGTCTCCGGTGCGAGGCCCTGCAGGTCCGGCCTCCCGGAGACCTTGGTCGCGATGACGACGTCGTCGCGATTCCGCCGCGCGGCGAGCCACTGGCCGATCACCGACTCCGACTCACCGCCGGAATTGCCCGGCACCCAGAAGGAGTACTGGTCCGCGGTGTCGAGGAGGCTGCCGCCGCGCTCGAGGAAACCGTCCAGGACGGTGTGGAACTCCTGCGGCGCGGCCGGGTCGATGAACGTGTTGGTCCCCAGGACCAGCGGATGGATGCTCAGCTCGGAGTCTCCGAGGCGGACGGTGGTGGTCGACGGCGCAGACATACAGCCCTTTCCTCGTCGTGGTGGACGCCAGCCCGTGCGAGCGCCCATCCTGGTCAACGAAGAACGCCCCTCGCAAATTCCCTCCTCCGCACCGCTGCGGACCGCGGGTCCCGCCGAGCGGCCGGACCGGGCACGGCTCTCGGCGTGCCGGAGCGGTCACCGGCCCGTCGCCGGGTTCTCCGGACGGCGCCCGCCGAGCCTGCGGGCGATCTCCTCGGCCGCGACGCGCACCGCGGCCGTGCAGCGGTCCCGCTCCGCCGGCGAGGTCCGCGACTCCTCGAAGGTGAGCGCCACCGCGGCCACGGGCCATCCGGCGTGGTCGTGCACCACCGCCGCCACCGAGGCCAGCTCCTCGGTGACCTCCCCGGTCTCCTGGGCGACCCCCTCGGCCCGCACCCGGGTCAGCAGCTCGCGCAGGCCCTTGGGGCTCTCCGGTCCCGGCACGGCCGTGCGCGCGGTGAAGTCCTCCCGGGTGCCGAACAGGGCGCGCAGCTGGGCGGGCGGGAGCTCGGCGAGGATCGCACGACCGCTCGCGGTGAGATGGGCGGAGATCCGCACGCCGACGTCCGTGACGAGGCTGGGCCGGTTCCGGGCCCGTTCCTCGATCACGTAGAGCACGTCCCGGCCGTGCAGCACCGCGAGGTGGCCCGACTCCCCGACCTCGTCGACCATGGCCTCGATCACGCGCCGACCGATCCGGGCCAGCGGCTCCTGGCGCAGGTAGGCGCCGGAGAGCTCCTGCGCGGCGGGTCCCAGCCCGTACAGCCGCTCCGGCTCCAGGTGCATCACGTAACCGTGCTCCACGAGCGTGGCGAGCAGATCGTAGGTGCGTGAGCGGGGCAGACCGAGCTGCTCGGCGATCCGCGCGGCGGGGACCGGGGAACGGCGGGAGGCGAGAAAGGTGAGCAGCCGCAGTGTCGCGTCGGCCGCCGGGACCTTCGGGGTCGTCATGTCGGACAAGGATGCCATCCTCGCGCGCTCAGCGGTCGGCGCTGTCCGCCGCCGGTGCCTGCGCGCGCCCTTCGCGTTGGACGGCGCGCTCCTCGGTGACCAGCTCCCAGGTGCGGATCAGGCGCGGGAGGGTGAGCATCACCAGACCGCCGGCCATGTTCAACGGGATCACCCACGCGAACCAGATCAGCCACTCGAGGTAGGTGGTCCCGGCGCCGGCGTGCATCGCCCCGAAGATCACCGCCGAGCTGAGCGCCCCGTGGAGCATCCCCAGGCCCACCACCAGCAGACCGGAGATGAGAGAGTTCGCGAGCGTGGCGATCCCCTCCTTCGACCCCTGGTTCATGCGGGTGACCAGGGTGATCGTGAACCCGGCGAGCACCGCGAGGGATGCCGTCTCGAGGGTCAGGCCCTTCTCCATGTAGCCCGTGGTGGTCTCGATCAGCTCGTCGTCGAAGCGGGGGAAGGCGGCGACCACGAACCAGGTGAACGCCCAGCCTCCGGCGAGGTTGGTGACCAGCGTCGTCACCCACAGCCGCAGCAGCTGCCACCAGGTGCCGTGCCCGGCGACGATCGCGTTGATCGGCACCAGGAAGTCCTCCGTGAACAGCTCCGAGTGTGCGAGCCGCAGCGCGTACAGGCCGATGCCGAAGGCGAGACCGCCGAGCAGCTTCGACCCCGTCGCATCCAGCACCGCGAGCATCGCCAGCAGCCCCAGGCCCACGTCGATCCCGCCGAACAGCCCGGTGATGATCAGGGCCCTCCAGGTGCGGTGCAGGCGGGCCGCACCCTCGCTGACGGTGTTCTCGAACTCCCCGGCCAGGGCATCCTCGACCGGTTCTTCGCTGGCGCCGAGCCGACGCCTCTCCTGCGCCCGGACGTGCCGCTCTCGCTGGGTCATCGGGTCTCCCTCTGTCGGGTCGGCTGGGCCCGGTCGGGCGATGAGCCCGCCACCGCGGCACCGTCGGACCGGCGCACCTCCGGGTGTCCGGCGGACCGGACCGGCGCGCTCTCGCGGCGGGCCCGGCCACCCGGGCCGGGTGCCATGATGGGCGAACCTACCCCCTTCGCGCCCCGACGAGGAGTCCCGATGCCGAACTCTCCCGACAGCAGCACCGCCTGGCACGGACGGCACGACGGCGAGGGCCCGGAGCACGCACGCTGGCACCAGGCGGTGCAGGTGGTCACCGGTCCGCGGGACGCCGCGGCGGATCCTGCCTCCGAGCACGTGAGCCTGCTCGGCTTCCGTTCCGAGGAGGGGGTGCGTCGCAATCGCGGCCGGGTCGGGGCGGCCGAAGGGCCCGCAGCGCTGCGGCGTGCCCTCTCGCCGCTGGCCCTGCACGGCCCGCTCGCCCGCGGCGAGGTGGGGCTCCACGATCTCGGGGACGCCGAGACCGTCGGCGAGGACCTCGAGGGCGGGCAGGCCGCGGCCGCGGCGCTGACCTCCGCCGCCCTGGATCGGGCCGGCTCCCGCCTGACGGTGGTGCTCGGCGGCGGCCACGAGACGGCCTGGTCCTCCTACCTCGGGCTGATGGGCTCCGGGCTCGGGCCCCGGGCGGGGCAGCGCTGGGGGGTGCTGAACCTCGACGCCCACTTCGACCTGCGCGAGGAGCCGCGCCCCACCTCCGGCACCCCCTTCGCCCAGATGGCCGCGGCGGAGCAGGAGGTGGGCCGCGAGCTGCGCTACGCCGTGCTCGGGATCGCGGAGTCCTCGAACACGGGGGCGCTGCTGGCGAAGGCCGAGCAGCTCGGGGTGCGGTGGTGGACCGACGAGCAGTGCCTCGCCGCGGGCGCCGCCGGGATCACGCGCTTCGTCGAGGAGTTCGCCGCGGAGCTGGACGTCCTCTACCTGACCATCGACCTCGACGTGCTGCCCGCCGCAACCGCCCCGGGGGTCTCGGCGCCGGCCGCCTACGGGGTGCCGCTGCCGCTGATCGCCGCCGCCGTGCGCGCCGCCGCCGACAGCGGGAAGCTGGCCCTGCTGGACGTGGTGGAGCTGAACCCCTCCCTCGACCTCGACGGCCGCACCGCCCGCGCCGCCGCCCGCCTCATCGACGACGCCGTGCGCCGGGTGGCCGGTCCCGCACGCTGAGCCACGATGCGCCCGGTCACCGGCAGAGCCCCTCACCGCGGCATCGTCCTCAGCCCAGCAGCGTCTGGACCAGCGTCACCGCGGCCACTCCCCCGAGCAGGGCGGAGAACGCCAGCGTGAGCGTGGAGGGTCGTGCCTTCGCCGAGAGCGGGCCGCCGAGCATGCCGCCGACGGCGGAGCCGGCCGCGAAGATCAGCGTAGTCACCCAGTCCACCTGCACCTCGGTGCCCACCCGGGCCAGCAGGCTGGCGGCGGTGGCAACCACCATGACCAGCAGGCTGGTGCCCGAGGCGCGGCGCATCGCCAGGCCCAGCGCGATCACCAGCATCGGCACCACGATGAAGCCGCCGCCCACGCCGAAGAAGCCGGTGAGGAACCCGGTGAGGGTCGCGGCGCCGATCACCAGCGGCAGGCGCGGTGCGGCGGGAGCCGCGGGCGAGAGCGGAACCTCGGGCTCGCCGTGGTGATGGCGGATCCCGTCGGCCCCGTCGACCATGTCGGGCCCGGGCTGGTCGAGCACCGGATCGTCGTGAGTGGCGACGGGCTCGGCGTCCTCCTGGCCGGCGGGGTCGTGCGCGGCGGGGTCGTGCGCGGCGGAGTCCTCGGCGAGCGCCTGCTCGGCCTCGGCCCGCTCCTCGGCGCGCGTGCGCAGGGCGCGACGCAGCATCGCGACCGCCACCGCCACCAGCATCACCCCGAACAGGGTCAGCAGCAGCTGCGAGGGCACCAGGGCGGAGAGACGGGAGCCGACCACCGCCCCCACCACGGACACTCCCGCGAACACGAGGCCGTTGCGCCAGTCGACATTCTTCCGGCGGGCATGGTGCGGCAGGCTCGCCAAGGCCGTGATCAGCACGATGACCAGGCTGGATGCGGTCGCAGAGTGGACGGGCATGCCGAGCAGGAACACCAGCACGGGCACGGCGAGGATGCCGCCGCCCGCGCCGAGGGCGCCCACCACGATCCCCACGCCGATGCCCACGACGATGGCGAGCAGTACGAGATCCATGAGGTGTCCTTCATCAGCGGGGCGGCCGGGCGCGGCGGCCCGGGGACGTGCCCCGCGGCCGGGGAACCGGTGGGGACGCCGGACGATCGTACCGAGCCGGCGGTCGCCGCGGCGGCAGCGGCCGCTCGATAGGATCGGAGCCCCCACGGACAGGAGCGACGATGGCCCCGAACCGGCCCGATCGGCCCCCGGCGCTGCTGGATCCCGTCTCGCCCGAGATGGGAGACCAGCTGGTCGAGGCCTGGCGCACCGGCGCCATGGTCCCGCCCGCGATGCTCTCCGGTCCGGTGCGGGTCGAGCTCGCGGGTGTCGGCGAGCGCTTCGCCGCCTGGCGGGTGATCCCCGACGAGCGCGCGCCCCTGATCGTGCGGATCCCGCACATCGCCCCGGACGAGCTGCACCAGGACCTCGACCGGGAGATCGCGGCGCTGACCATGCTCCCGCCGGGGGTGGGCCCGGCACCGATCGCGGTCCATGCCGAGGCGGGGACCAGCGCGCTGGGACACCCCTACGTGGTGACCACCGAGGTCCCCGGCACCGCGGTCGCGCCGGGCGCCTGGACCGAGGCGCATCTGCGCTCCCACGCCGAGCACCTGGCGCGGCTGCATGCGGTCCCCGCCCCGGGTCGTGGTGCGGTGAGCCCGGGCCCGGAGCCGTGGGCGGCCGGGCCGCAGCGGCTGCTGCCGGAGGTCGAGGGCGAGGTCGCGTCCTGGCAGGCGCAGCACGGGACTGCGATCCGGGAGCATGGCCTGTCGCCGTTGCTGGAGGCCGCCCTCGAGACGGTGGCATCGGTGGAGGGGCAGATCCGGCGGCTGGACGGCTTCGTGCTCGCCCACGGGGATCTGTGCGCGACCAACATCATGTGGGACGGGCGGGACGCCGGGACCGATCGGCCACGGGTGCGGTTCATCGACTTCGAGTGGGCTCAGGGGGACGACCCCGCCCGGGATCTCTCCTCCCTCGGCGGCACCGTCCACGGCGGCCCCTGGTACGTGCCGATGACCGAGGAGCAGGTGGCGGGATTCGTCGACGTCTACGTGCGGGCCCGCGGCGTGCACGGCGAGGTGCCGGACTCGGTGGCCGATGTCGCCTCGCTGCGGGAGCGGATGCGGGCGTGGACCGCGTATGAGCGCACCGCGATGCTGGTGCACGTCGCCGCCCGCGCCGCCACCGGCGCCTCGCACCGGCGGGTGCTGCCGGTGCTGCGGGACACCCTGGCCGCGGCCCTCGGCGTCGGCTCCTGAGACCCGCGACCGCACCCCGTCCGGGCACCCGACCGTGCCGCACGACACGGCAAGTGGCACCGCTCGCGCAGACTCTGCGTACGGTGGGCCCATGAACGACTTCGTGAAGAATGCCGACAGCGCCCCCACCGGGTACCTCGCGGCCGAGGCCGCTGGACTCCGATGGCTCGCAGAGCCGCAGGTCGTACCCATGGTCGAGGTGCTCGAGGAGGAGAAGAAGACGCTGCGCCTGGCACGTCTGGAGACGGTGCCGCCGACCGCGGAGGCCGCCCGCGAGCTGGGCCGCGGCCTGGCCCGGCTGCACGACGCCGGGGCGCCCTCCTTCGGCTGGACCCCGGCCGACGGCGCCTGGTTCGGACCGCTGGAGAGCCCCTTCGCCGTCCCGAACACGCCGAACGCGGACTTCGCCGGGTACTGGGCCGACGATCGGCTGCGGCCGCTCGCCGACAACGTCACCCGCACCCTCGGCGCCGACGGCCACGACACCGTGGACGAGGCGATCGATATCATCGCCGACGGCGCCTTCGACGGCGTCAGCGGGCAGGGCGAGGAGCAGCCGGCCCGCGTCCACGGCGATCTGTGGTCCGGCAACCTGCTGTGGACCGCGGACGGCGCGACCCTCATCGACCCGGCCGCCCACGGCGGGCACCGGCTCGAGGACCTCGCGATGCTCTCCCTGTTCGGGGCACCGTTCCTGGACGAGATCTTCGAGGGCTACGAGGCCGAGCACCCCCTGCCCGGGGACTGGCAGCAGGATCTCCCCGCCCACCTGTTCTTCGGTCTGCTCGCGCACGTGCGGATCTTCGGCGAGGCGTACGTGGACCAGACCATCGCCACCGCCGAGTCGATCATCGATCGCGCCGACCAGCTGGGGTTCTGAGCGCCGCCGCACGTCGGATCATCCGTGGAGAGTTCGTGCGCGGAAGGGGCGGGTCCTGCTGTGGCGCCGGGAAATGCGTGGGCGATCGTCTAGGTTGCCTGCATGGCCCGCCCTGCCCCGCTGCGACACCTCCCGGCCCCCGGTGTCGTCGCGGCCGCGCTGGTCCTCGCGGGATTCGCCGTGCTGCTGGTGGTAGGGGTCTGGGCGAGCCGGCTCGGGGCTCCCCCGGAGTGGTCCTTCGACTGCAACGACACGACCTGCATCGACCTATGGGCTGAGGCGCGACGCCGCTATCTGGGGGTCACGGTCCTCGCGGGAATCGTGGTGCTGCTCGGTGCCGTGCTCGGCTCCCTGGCAGTGCCGCGGTCACCCGTGCCGCGACGGAGCACTCCCGGTCCGGGAGCACCCCTCGCCCGCCGGGCTCAGGCAGCGTCCCCGGCGCTCCTGCGCCTGGTCGCCCTGATGCTCCTGGCCGCCGCGCTGCTGTGGGTCGCGGGCTGGGCGGCTCTCGCACTCTCCCGCCCGTCCGCTCTGGCAGTGGCCCTGGCAGCGCTGCTGCTCGCGGTGTTCGCGGCGTGGCGGTGGCTGCGGCCCGGTGCGGAGAGCGACCGCGGGGCCTGCTGGGTCGCGGCGGTGGGGACCATGGCTCCGGTGGCCGTGGGTGCCCTGATGCTGACGAATCCGGTGGTGCTGCTGGGCACGGTGCTGCTGATCGGCTCGCCGCTGCTGGGGGTGCCGGCGATCGCCGGGGTGCTCCTGGGTGGGACCGCGCTGATGGGCCGGCTCCTCCCCCGCATCGGAGAGCCGGGCCACGCCGTTCCCGCAGCGGTTCCACCCGCGGTCCCGGCACGCGTCACCGGCGACGACGCCGTCGAGAACGGACCCGCGCCTCGGCGGGCGAGCCGCCCCATGACCATCGCCGCCGTCATGGTCATCACGGTGCTCGCTGTGGTGATCGCTCGTCCGGTCCCGGCTCCGCCCGCCGATGCCTGGCTGTACACCGACACCGCCGAGGGCGTCGGCACGGGGGCCGACGCCACGGCCCCGGAGCGCACATCGGCGGCTCCGGCGCCGGAGGCCGGTTCCGGCCGGACGGGCGGCGCCGTGCCACCGTCCGAGGAGGACACCGCCCCGGCTGCCCCCGTCCTCGAGGCCGCAGGACTGCCGAGCTGCTCGCCGGAGTCGCTGCGGCTCGTCGCCGCCGGCTGGGACAGCGTGAGCGGCGACTCGGCGGTCACGCTGCGGGCGACCAATATCGGCACCGTCCCCTGCGCCCTGCAGGGCGCGCCGCGCCTGACGCTGGACCAGGGCGGCGAGGAGATCGCGCTGCGACCCGAGCCGCTCGCCCACCTCGCCCCCGCGGTGCGGGCGGCCGACGGGATCGGACTGGCCCCGGGGGACACCGCCCGCTCGCGCCTGTATTGGCCGGGCTACCGCACCGCCGCCGATCAGCGGACCCCTCAGCAGCTGACGGTGCGGATCGGCGCGTCCGAGGGGGCATCACCCGTCGCGTTCGCCCCGACACCGTCCGGGCATGATCCCGGCCCCGCCCCCTTCGACCTGAAGGCCGGGGTGGAGGGCGGGGCCGTGATCGAGGTGGGTCCGTGGGAGACGGACCCGGGGTCAGCGGGCTGAGGGGTGCCGGTTCAGTGGTCGTGGCCCTCGTGGTCGTCGTCGTCGTGGTCGCCGGGCGTGATCTCGTACTCACCGGACGCCGTCCCGGTGGTCACCTGGATCTCGTGCGGGACGACGGGCAGCTCGAGCTCGCGGTAGATCTCGCCACTGGCGATGTCGACCATGGAGAGGGCCTTCGCCTGCGGGTCGACGACGAAGGCGGTGCCGTCGGCGACGGCCATCATCGGGGCGGGGCTCTGCCACTGCTCGGGTTCGGTCCACTCCCCCGTCACCGGGACCTCGTGGAGCATCCCGCCGGTCTCGGGGTCCAGGATGTTCAGCTCGCCGTCCGTGGTCAGCACCAGGGCCTCGCCGTCCGGGCCGCGGTCCAGGGAGCGGAACCAGTACTCCGAGCCCAGGTCGACGATCTGCATCGAGTCATCGCGGGTGTCGATCAGCGCGATCTCGGTGGGCCGCTCCTTCCCGTCGGCGGGATCGGCCTGGACCTTGTGGTCCGCGAGCACGATCGGTGAGTCCTCATGCCCCTGCTGGTTTCCGGAGCGCTGGTAGTCGCCCTCGACCTGGACCTTGTGGAACTCGCCGTCGCGGTAGATCACGGGACCGTTCTCGCAGCCCAGGCTGATCACGTCCCCGGTCTCGGTGGGCCGGGCGGCGGCCTCGCCGTGCACGCCCGGGCAGTCGGTGGTCTCGGCGGTGACGTTCCCCTCGGCGTCGCGCACCTGGACGGTGCTGCGGGCCTCCTCGGTGCCCTGGGTCAGCAGCAGCCCGCCCTCGGTGAGCGGCACCGCCACCCCGTGGTGCGGGGCATCCGTGGCCGTCTCCTCGAGCACCTCGAGCTCGCCCTCGCCGAGGGTCGCGGGGTCGATGACCGTGATCGCGCCGGTGCCGTCGGCGAACAGCGCGGTGCGGCCGCCGTGGGGGACCACGTGCCCGGGGTGCGGGGCGGGGACGGAGAGGTCGGTGAGGACGGGGGCCTGCACGTAGTAGTGGAAATGGTCGCCGTGGCCCTGGGCGAGCAGCCCGGTGTCGTACATGGTGATCGCGTCGGCCGCACTGACGGCGATGTGCCGGCCGTCGCCCGCGGGATTCAGGCGCACGTACCCCTCGAGCTCGGCGCTGCCGAGGGTCGCCCCGTCGGCGGAATCGAGGGTGGTCACCCCGCCCTCGTGGGCGAGCACGATCCGCGGCGTCAGCGCGCCGACCTCGGTGCGATCGGAGGTCGGGGCGGCCTCGCCGCCGTCCGAGGAGTCGCCGGCGGCGCCGCCCGTCGAACCGCCGCAGCCCGAGAGCGCGAGCAGACCCGCACCGAGGAGCACGGCGGCGCGCCGCTTCATGACAATCGTTCTCATTAGATGCATGCGGAGAGACTACCAGTTGTTGAGAACTCTTCTCGCCAAGGGGTGGGTGCGCACGACGAGGGCCCCTCCGGACCATCCTCGCCCGGCGGGCGGAACAGCGCCCCGGAAGGGCCCTCGTGCACGCACCGGTCGTCGCCGGCGCGAAGCCGTCGGCTCAGATCACGCCGAAGGCGATCATCGCGTCGGCCACCTTGCGGAAGCCCGCCACGTTGGCGCCGACCACGTAGTCACCGGGCCGCCCGACCTCGTCGGCGGTCTCCAGGCAGCGGGCGTGGATGCCCCGCATGATCTCGGTGAGGCGCTGCTCGGTGTGCTCGAAGCTCCAGGCATCCCGGCTGGCGTTCTGCTGCATCTCGAGCGCGCTGGTGGCGACACCGCCGGCGTTCGCGGCCTTGCCGGGGCCGAAGGCGACATCGGCGGCGCGGAAGACGGACACGGCCTCCGGGGTGCAGGGCATGTTCGCGCCCTCGGACACGGCCAGCACCCCGTTCTTGACCAGGGTGCGCGCCGCCTCGATGTCGAGCTCGTTCTGGGTGGCGCCGGGCAGGGCGATGTCCACCGGGACGTCCCAGACGCTGCCACCGTTGACGAAGCGGGCTCCGCCGCCGCGGCGCTCGGCGTACTCGTGGATGCGGCCGCGCTCGACCTCCTTGATCTGCTGCAGCAGGGCGAGATCGATCCCGTTCTCGTCCACGACGTAGCCGGAGGAGTCCGAGGCCGTGACCGGGATGCCGCCGAGCTGTGCGACCTTCTCGATCGCATAGAGCGCGACATTGCCGGAACCGGAGACGGCCACGCGACGGCCGTCGACGGAGGAGCCGCGGGCCTTGAGCATCTCGTCGGCGAAGATGGCCGCGCCGTAGCCGGTGGCCTCCTTGCGCACCAGGGAGCCGCCCCAGTCCAGGCCCTTGCCGGTGAGCACGCCGGCCTCGTAGCGGTTGGTCAGGCGCTTGTACTGACCGAAGAGATACCCGATCTCGCGGGCGCCCACACCGATGTCGCCGGCGGGGACATCGGTGTACTCGCCCATGTGGCGGTGCAGCTCGGTCATGAAGGACTGGCAGAAGCGCATGACCTCGCCGTCGCTGCGACCGTGCGGATCGAAGTCGGAGCCGCCCTTGCCGCCGCCGATGGGCAGGCCGGTGAGGGAGTTCTTGAAGATCTGCTCGAATCCGAGGAACTTCACGATGCCGACGTTCACCGAGGGATGGAACCGCAGGCCGCCCTTGTAGGGGCCGAGCGCGGAGTTGTACTCGACGCGGTAGCCGCGGTTGATCTGCACGGAGCCCTGGTCGTCGACCCACGGGACCCGGAAGATGATCTGCCGCTCCGGCTCGCACAGACGCATCAGGATGCTGTGGTCCTGGTACTCGGGATGACGATCCTGGATGGCCTCCAGCGACTCGAACACCTCCCGGACAGCCTGTTGGAACTCGGGTTCTCCGGGGTTGCGGCGGAGAACCTGGTCGTAGGTCGCCTGGAGCGTCGAGTCGAGCATCGCGGTCCTTTCAGGGGGCCCGGGGCCCCGAGTCACGGGGGTCTCCGCGGAGACGGAGGTCATGGCGCCGACCAGAGTACGCGGGAGCTCCCGCGGGAGCACGGGACGTTCGATGCGTGAGCATGCAGGGCGGTGTCCGGCCATGCACCTGCGGCGATGTCCTCGATGGGCCTGTCGCGCAGGTCACAGGGACGCCGCCTCGTGACCGTCCCGTGATCCGACACGACGCCATCGCCGCTCATGCATACCAACCGGAACTTCGCCACCACGAGAGCAGGCGGCGGGGCTGTTCAGAGACCTAACGCGTGGATCGAAAGTCGTCGCGATCATGCCGACCAGGCGAGGGGCCTCGGATGTCGCGACCTCGTCGGCCTCCTAAGCCGTCACACTCGTCGTCCGCGACGGGGTCAGCAGCGAGACCAGAACCAGGGCGAGCACCGAAGCCGGCAGGGCGATGACCACCGAGTTGAGCGCCTCTGCGCGTCCCGTGACCTCCCAGAAGAGGGTGAGGACGGCGCCGACGACCATAGCCGCAAGTGCCCCGGCCCCGTTCGCGCGCTTCCAGAAGATCCCCGCGATGAGCACGGGGGTAATCGTCACGCCGTACATCGTGTACGCGTACATCTGCAGCGCGAGGACACTGGGGAAGAAGCTGACCATCACGAAGCCCAGGATCGCGACGCCGAGCACGGCGACACGGCCGATCCAGAGGTTCTGCCGGTCCGAGGGCTTCTCCCGACGCAGCTGCCCCACCAGGTCGTGAACCACGTTCGAGGAGGAGGTGAGGAGGTAGGAGGACCCGGTGGTGATGATGAGGGCGAAGGCGCCCGCGAGCAGAGCGCCACCGATCACGGCCGGGGTGAAGGAGGAGCCCGCCAGCGAGAGGATCGCCATGTCGGCCTCGATCCCGGGCTGCAGCACGGCGCTCGCGACAGCGAGCAGGACGATCGGGATGATCATGATGATGGAACCGAGGCAGAAGATCATCGCTCCGCCGAGTGCGGCGCGATCGCTGCGGGCCGCGGCCAGTCGCTGGTACATGTTCTGGTCTCCCAGCAGCAGCACCAGCACCGGCAGGATGAAGCCGATCATCTGGAGGGCCGTGAGGCCGCCCAGGGTCCCGGCCTCCGCGTTGACGCCGGTCAACGGGGCCAGGCCGCCCACGTCGGTGCCGACCACGATGAACAGGCTGACCCACAGCGCGAGGACGATGCCGAGCGCCGAGATGAAGTCGGTCCAGGCCACCGACTTCAGCCCGCCCGACAGCGCGAGGAAGGTGATCAGCACGGCGGCGATGATCGACCCCGTCCGCTCCTCGAGCGGGGTGATCAGGCTGAGGATGTAGCCCGCGCCGGTGAACTGATAGGCCGCGATGCCGATGAAGGCGAAGAGGATCATCACCGTCGCCACCACGCGCACCGCCTTGCCGTAGCGGGCGTCGAAGATCTCCGGCACGGTATGACCGGCCAGCCCGCGCACCCGACGGGCGAAGACCACCAGCAGGATCGTGCCGGTGATCGTCCCGGAGAAGAACAGGAATCCGGGCAGGAGGCCGTAGGTGTAGGCGAAGTTCGCGGCGCCGATGATGGAGCCGGAGCCCACGAAGGTCGCGAGCATGGTGCCGCCCAGCACTGGTGCCGGCAGCGAGCGTCCGGCCAGCACGAAATCCTCACCGGAGGACGTCGCCTTTGCGCGGCCGAACCAGGCGCCGACGGCCAGCATCAGCACGATGTAGCCGACGAGGACGGCGATATGGGTGACGTTCACGAGGAACCTCTCGGGTCGCTCAGGAGGGGCAGGGGGTCGCGTGGCGTGGACGGTTCATGACTGACGCCCGTCGGTCGACGGTCGCTCAGCGGGGCGCTCTCTCGTAGACGACTGCGCCGCCCTGGAGCACGAGCACGGGATCGGGCTCGGAGAGCACGGTGAGATCCTCGAGCGGGTCACGATCCAGGACGATCAGGTCCGCGTGGGCGCCCTCCCGGATCACGCCGAGCTCGCCCTCGCGCTCGAGGAGCCGGGCGGCGGTGGTGGTGGCGGAGCGGATCACGGACAGTGGGTCCTGATGCCGGGCGCGGATCGCGAACTCCTCGGACTGGTGCACCTGCATGCCGCCGAGCAGGTCGGTGCCGAAGCAGAGGTCCAGACCCATCTCGTCAGCGATGCGCAAAGCGTTCTCGCCAGCGCTGAGCACGTCGTCCACTTTGGCCCGGCTCGCTGCGGGCAGGCCCATCTCGACGCCGAACTCCTTGAGCGCCCAGTAGGTCACCAGGTTCATGGTCACGAAGGCCCCGGCCTCGCCGATGGCCTCGGCAGCGGCGTGATCGAGCAGGTTCGCGTGCTCGATCGAACGAACCCCCGCGTCGAGGGCACGGCGGATGGCAGCGGGGGTATAGGCATGAGCGGCGACGTAGCGGTTCGCGTCCTGCGCCTCCTCGACCGCGGCGCGCATCTCGGCGAGCGAGTACTGGATCGAGTCGACGCGATCGGTCGGGGAGGCGACGCCGCCGCCGGCCATGATCTTCAGGTGGTGCGCCCCGGTGCGGAGCTGGTCGCGGGCGGCGCGGCGCACGGCGTCCGGCCCGTCGGCGATGACTCCGAGGCCCGCGCAGCAGTTCGAGGCATGGGAGCGCTGCTGACCGGGGACCCGGGTGTCGCCGTGGCCGCCGGTCTGTGAGAGCGACTTGCCACCGAAGAAGAGTCGGGGGCCGCGCAGCAGGCCTTCGGCCTGAGCCATGGCCAGGCCGTGGTCGCCACCGCCGGTGTCGCGCACGGTGGTGAAGCCGCGATCGAGCATGTCGCCCATCAGCCGCGCGGCGTGCATCGTGGCGTAGGACGGCGCCGTGGTCTCGAGCTCGCCGAGGTTCGCTGTCATCGCATAGACGTGCACGTGGCAGTCGATCAGGCCGGGGAGCACATACCGCCCCTCGAGGTCGAAGGTCGGGGTCGCGGGAGCTGCGGCATCGCCGTCGGACCCAGCCCGTGAGGAATCGGCGAGGCCACGGCGTCGCGTGAATCGGCCGTCGCGAACCTCGAGGTCGACTGTGTGCCAGGCACCGATGTCGACGTCCAGATAGCGGGCGTTGGTGAGGACGATGTCGGCGGTCAGGGGATCACTCCTGGGAGAGGGGATCAGAGCATCCTAGAGGCCCGCCCGCCTCTGATCGCTCGATTCCACGGGCTGAGACTCTCTGGGACGCGATGGCGGAAGGGTGCGGGCACGCCCAGAGGACGGTCCTCGCCCCTCACCCCCGACGCACGTCCAGCTCGCGCTGCAGCCAGGCCGGGTCGTCGGTGGTGAGCGTGTCCACGCCGCAGGCGAGGGCCACCTCGAGCTGTGCGGCGGTGTTGACCGTCCAGGGATTCACCGTCATCCCGGCCTCGTGCACGGCTGCGGCGGCACGCAGGCTGAGCCCGTTGATCGAGGGACCCATCCCCGCCGCCCCGAGCTCGCCGGCGGTGGCGATCGCCTGCTCGTCGACCTGCTCGACCAGGTAGGAGACCGGGGTGTCGGTGGCACGGCGGATCTCGGCGAGCGCATCGGCGTGGAAGGAGATGACCGTGGAGTCGGCGGCCGGGGTGCCGGCAGGCAGTCCCCGCAGCAGCTCGGCGACGGCCCTCGCGGCGGCGGCGACCTTGACCTCGATGAACACCGGGGCCGTGGTCATCTCGAACAGCTCGGCGAGGGAGGGGACACGCTCGCCGTCCGCCAGCAGCACGGTGTCGAGCTCGGCCCGGGTGAGGTCGCCGATCGCCCCGGTGCGCAGCGGGGAGTCCTCCGCGGCGGTGCGATCGATGGTCTCGTCATGCATCACCACCACCTCGCCGTCGGCGCTCAGGTGCACATCGCACTCCAGCAGCTGCGCCCCGTCCTCGAGGGCCCGGCGGAAGGCGCCGAGCGTGTTCTCCGGTGCATGGGCGGAGGCGCCGCGGTGGCCGACGATGGCGGGGCGCTGCGGAGCGGACGGGCAGTGCTGCTGGGTCATGGCTCTCCTCGGGGCTGGGGTGGATGACGCCGACGGGACCCAGTCAACCGGACCGGGGATCGGAGCGGCGGGCGTCGGGGGCCCCCTGGACCGCAGAGGTGATCCACACCACACTGGGCGTCTGGCCTCCTCCATCGGAGGCGGCGTCGCCCCCAGGGGCGGCGGGGGCCGGGCCCAGCGTCCGGGAAGGGGATCTCGATGACCTCGAACCGCAGGGACAGCAGCTCGCTCACGCCGAGCAGCGGGCCAGGAGCCGGGCCGCGAGCACCGGGGGACGGTGACCTCGCACCCCATCACCACGGGGCGCGCGCCCGCAAGGGCCGACGGCTGCTCCCCGCCCTGGCGGTCGCCGCCCTCGCCACGACGCTCCTCGCCGGGTGCGGTGCCGCCGACACCGAGGAGCCCGACCAGGAACCCGGCACCGGCACGGAACAGGCCGAGCAGAGCGCCGTGACCGACGACGGCGCGGAGACGTCCGCGCCGGAGGAGCCCGCCGAGAGCAGCGCCCCCGCCGACGCCGGCGACGACACCGCCGAGGGCAGGGCAGGGGACGAGAACCTCTTCGAGGGCACCTGGGGACTCGGCCACGACACGAAGGTGCTCAGCGCCGAGGAGCTCGCCGACCTGCTCGAGGCGGAGGCCGAGTCCCGCGGGCCCGAGGAGATGAGCCTGGACGTCGAATGCGCCGACGGCGTCGACACCGGCGCCGAAGACTATGCAGCCGAGTGCACCGCCTACGCCGATGAAGGGGTCGAGCACCCCTGGGCCGTCACCGTCGGCCCGGCGGATGCCGGGCTCGAGATCGAGGTCGAGAACGCCGGGTGAGGACGCCGCCCTTCGATGAGCCCCTGCCACAGCCGCTCCCCGCACCGGTCAGGTAAGCCTGCCCGAACCCCATCATCGCTGGTCAGGCGAGCCTTTCCATACGTGACAAGGGCGCTCGAGAGGACTACCGTCAAGACCATGAAGATGAGCAATGACCTAGAGAAGAAGTTCCAGGAGCAGATCACGCTCGAGTTCGCCGCGTCGATCACCTACCGCCAGCTGGCCATCGAGGCCGACGAGAAGGATCTCCCCGGGATCGCCGAGTGGCTCCGGCACCAGGCGGACGAGGAGATCGTCCACGCCAACAAGTTCATCCAGCACGTCTCGGACCGCGGCAACCATGCCGCGATCGGCGCCATCGAGGCTCCCGGCGTGAAGCCCGGCCTCTCGGTGCTGGAGATCTTCGAGGCGGCGCTCGCGCATGAGGAGAAGGTCTCCGAGTCGATCCGCGAGCTGTACCGTAGCGCCGACAAGGAGGGCGACTACGACTCCCGCCCGCTGCTGAACTGGTTCGTGGACGAGCAGCTCGAGGAGGAGGCCACCGTCTCCGAGATCATCGGTCGCGTGAAGCTGGTGGGCGAGGACGGCTCGGGTCTGCTGCGTCTGGATGCCCAGCTGGGCACCCGCCCGGCCGGCACCACCGAGGCCGACGGCGAGTGATCCCCTCCGGGGTCGGCCGACCCCGGAGAGCGACGACGACAGCGCCCTGAGCATGACCGCTCAGGGCGCTGTCCTCATGAGCGGGGGCGTCGGCGCAGCAGCGCATCGCGGCGCAGCAGCATCACCAGCGAGACGGCCAGCGCGAGGATGACCAGGATGAACGGGGCGGCGGTGAGCATCACGGCGGCCTGCAGCGCCTCGAGGCCGCCGGCGTAGAGCAGCACGGCGGCCGTGGCCCCGGTGAGCAGACCCCACATGCACATCACCGAACGGGCGGGGTCCATGCGGCCGTCCGAGGAGATGACCGAGAGCACGTAGGTGTTCGAGTCCGCGCCGGTGATGAAGTAGAGCACCACCAGGGCGATCGCGACCACGGAGGTGACGCCGGTCAGCGGCAGCTGGTCGAGCAGGCCGAAGAAGGCGGTGTTGACGTTCTCCGCGGCGGCCGCGCCGATCCCGGCGTCCCGCTCGAGGTCCATCCACATCGCCGCGCCGCCGAACACGGTGAACCAGGCGGAGAAGATGAGGCTCGGCACGCCCAGGACGACCAGGACGAACTGCCGAACCGTGCGACCTCTGGAGATGCGGGCGAGGAAGATCCCGACGAAGGCGCCCCAGGAGATCCACCAGGCCATCATGAAGTAGGTCCATCCCTGCATCCAGGCCAGCTCCTCGCCGCCGGCGGGCAGCAGGAGACTGATCTCGACGAAATCGCCGACATACCCGCCCAGCGAGCGCAGGAAGAGGCTGATCAACCAGCTGGTGGGGCCGGTGACCAGCACGAAGAGCAGCAGGGCCGCGGCGATCACCATCGTGGTCTGGCTCAGGGTGCGGATGCCCCGGCCGATCCCGCTCATCGCCGATGCGGTGAACAGAACGGTGACCAGTGCGATGACCAGTATCTGCACCCCGGTGGTCGACAGCTCCCTCCCGGTGAGCAGGCTCAGGCCCTGGCTGATCTGCGCGGCCCCCAGCCCGAGGGAGGTGGTGGTGCCGAAGAGCGTGGAGAGGATCACCAGGACATCGATCGCCTTGCCGAGCGCGCCGTCGGCGTGACGGCCGATCAGCGGGCGCAGGATCGGCGAGACCAGGCCCTTGTTGCCCAGGCGGTGGGTGGAGTACCCGATGGCGAGGCCGAAGGTCGCGAACACGGCCCAGGCGTGCAGGCCCCAGTCCAGGAAGGTGAAGCGCAGCGCGTCGACGACCGCCTCCTGGCTGCCGGGCGCGGCGAGGCCGTGCGGCGGATCGACCAGGTGGGAGACCGGTTCGGCGACTCCGTAGGTGATCATCCCGATGCCCATCACCGCTCCCAGCAGCATCGCGATCCAGGCGAGGGTGGAGTACTCCGGCCGCGAACCGTCGGGCCCCAGGCGGATCTCCCCGACCCGGGTGAGGGCCAGCACGAGCAGCAGTCCGAGGAGACCCAGCGGGATCACCAGCAGGGACCAGCCGCTGGTGGCGGTGATCCAGCGCATCGCCGCGCCGGCGGCGGAGCTCAGCGGGGCGGGGAAGAGCCCGGCGACGGCGAGGAGGGCGAGGATCGCCGCCACGGAGGTCAGGAAGACGCTGTTCAGGGAACGGCCCGGCAGGTGAGGGTCCTCGGGGAAGCGGTCGGCCTCCCGGCGAGCGCGGCGCGACCCGGGAGGGTCGGTGGTGCCCTGGGGGCGCGGCGGGGCGGCGGAGTCCTGCGTCATGGCGCGGTCCGTTCATCGGGGGCGGAGGGGGCGGCGTCACCCTCGGGGGACGGCGCAGGGGCGGCGTCACGACAGGGGAGGCACGAGGCGGCGGGGACAGGGCCCGCTCGCGGAGCGCTCCACAGTACGCGGCCGACGGGCCCGACTCCTGCCTCCGGAGGGAGAGTGGGGCGCAGGTCTCCTCCGGGCGCACCCCCACTCTGGTTCAATTCTCAACCACCAAGTACGGTGTGGCCATGCGTGCCTTCGGATTCCTCAGCTTCGGCCACTACGGCGGCAGCCCCGCCCAGGGCGGGCTCAGTGCCCGGCAGATGCTTCACGACGCGATCGACATCTCCGTCGGCGCCGACGAGCTGGGCGTGAACGGCGCCTGCTTCCGGGTCCACCACTTCGCCCAGCAGTCCGCCTCCCCGATGCCGCTGCTCTCGGCGGTCGCCGCGCGCACGCAGCGGATCGAGGTGGGCACCGGCGTGATCGACATGCGCTACGAGAACCCGCTGTACTTCGCCGAGGAGGCCGCAGCGCTGGACCTCATCGCCGACGGTCGGGTGGCGCTCGGCGTCTCCCGCGGCAGCCCCGAACCCGCGGACCGCGGCTGGGAGGCCTTCGGCTATACCGGCTCGACCGACCCCCGCGGTGCGGACATCGCCCGAGAGAAGTTCGAGGTCTTCCTGCGAGCCATCCAGGGAGAGGGCATGGCCCGCGCGGCAAAGCAGCCCGACATGTCCCACGCCGCGCCGGGCTCCGATCTGCGCATCGAGCCCCACTCCCCCGAGCTGATCCGCCGGATCTGGTGGGGCGCGGGCTCTCGAGAGACGGCCGAGCAGACCGGTCGTCAGGGCCTGAACCTCATGAGCTCGACCCTGCTCACCGAGGCGACCGGTGCCTCCTTCGGCGACCTCCAGGCCGAGCAGATCGAGCGCTATCGCAGCGCCTGGCGCGAGGCCGGGCACACCCACGCCCCGCGGGTGTCGGTCTCCCGCAGCGTGTTCCCGATCGTCACCGAGCAGGACCGGATGCTGTTCGGCCTGCGCCCCGGTGACGGCGCGGACCAGATCGGCATCATCGATGGGCACCGCTCCACCTTCGGTCGCACCTACACCGGCGAGCCCGACCAGCTCATCGAGCAGCTGCAGGCCGACGCCGCGGTCCAGGCCGCCGACACCCTCATGCTCACCATCCCCTCGCAGGCCGGGGTCGAGCTGAACCTGCACATCCTGGAGACCTTCGCGGAGCACGTCGCCCCGGCACTGGGCTGGAAGCCCAACACCGAAGGCCCCGTACAGGGCGACCCGGTGGCCTGAGCGCACCGCAGGCCACGCCACGGGCCACCCCGACCCTCCTTCCTGCCGACCCAGAACACCCCCGAGAACCCCCTTGACTGAACACTCAGTCAGCCCTACGCTGACTGAGTATTCAGTCAGCGACGATAGGGTGTGCCGTGGGACGTGACGAGGACCAGGAGCACAGCAGCATCGAGCGGATCCGGGACGCGGCGATCGGGCTGTTCGGCGAGCACGGGTTCCGTGCGACGTCGCTGAAGTCCATCGCGGCCGAGGCCGGGGTGTCCCAGGCGCTGATCATCCATCACTACGGGAGCAAGCAGGTCCTCCGCACCGCCTGCGATCAGCACGTCACGGACCAGGTCCGCTCACGCAAGAGCGAGACGATCGGCGGCACACCGGGCGGCGGCCCCTTGGCCATCATGCACCAGTTGCAGGACGCGCCGCGGCTGCTGCGCTATCTCACCCGTGCCCTGACCGAGGGCGGCGAGCACACCGCGGAGCTGATCGACGACATGCTCGAGGACGCCCTCGAGTACATGGACAGCGGCGAGCGCGCCGGAATGATCCTGCCCAGCCAGTACCGCCGTGATCGCGCCGCGGTGCTGCTGCTGTGGTCCCTCGGCGCCCTGACCCTGCACGAGCACGTCTCGCGACTGCTCGGCGTCGACTTCCTCTCCGGCGGCGGCTCCCCGGAGTCGCTCAGCCGCTACTTCCGGCCGGTCCTCGAGCTCTACTCGCAGGGCCTGCTCACCACGCAGAGCGCCGACGAGCTGCTCGCCGCTCTGCCGGACGATCCCCCCGCAGCCCGTCCCACCTCTGACGAGGAGCACTGACCGCCATGAGCACGAGTTCCGTGATCTCCGCACACGGGTTGATCAAGACCTTCGGCCGCACCCGCGCCCTGGACGGCCTCGACCTCGAGGTCGCCCCCGGCGAGGTGCACGGCTTCCTGGGCCCGAACGGGTCCGGCAAGTCCACCACCATGCGCGTGCTGCTGGGCCTGCTGCACGCCGACGGCGGCACGGTCCGCCTGCTGGGCGGTGACCCGTGGCGCGACGCGGTCACCCTGCACCGCCGGCTGGCCTACGTCCCCGGCGATGTGGAGCTGTGGCCCAACCTCACCGGAGGTGAGGCGATCGACCTGCTGGCGCGCCTGCGCGGCCGCGTGGACCGGCGCAGGCGCGACGAGCTGTGCGAGCGCTTCGACCTGGATCCTTCCAAGAAGGCTCGCACCTACTCCAAGGGCAACCGGCAGAAGGTGGCGCTGATCTCGGCACTCACCTCCGAGGTGGAGCTGCTCCTGCTGGACGAGCCGACGGCCGGACTGGATCCGCTGATGGAGGTGGTCTTCCAGCAGGCGATCCGCGAGGTGAAGGACGCCGGGCGGACGGTGCTGCTCTCCAGCCACATCCTCGCGCAGGTGGAGGCGCTGGCCGACCGGCTCTCCATCGTCCGCCAGGGACAGATCGTCGAGACGGGCTCCCTCTCGCAGCTGCGCCACATGACCCGCACCACCTTCGTCGCCGAGCTGGAGCAGTCGGCGGCCGCACTGGAGCGGCTCGAGGGGATCCATGACCTCACCACGAAGGACGGCAGCGTCTCCTTCCAGGTCGACGGCGACCGGGTCGACGGCGTGGTCCGGGCACTGGCCCCGCTCGGGGTGCGGTCACTGGTGGCGCACCCGCCGACGCTCGAGCAGCTGCTGATGCGGCACTACGGGGACGGCAGGGACGGCGGGGACGCGCACGGCAGAGCGACCGACGGCCAGCCGGTGGAGGACTCCGCGGGGCACGGCGACCAGAGGGCTCCCCACCAGGAGGCGACCCGATGACCACCCACACGCACCTCGCCACCTCGAGCACCGGCGACGGCACCGCCTCCTCGCTCTCCGGCCTGCGCACCCTGATCCGGCTGGTGCTGCGCCGGGACCGGATCCGCCTGCCCGCCTGGATCGCGGGCCACGGCCTGCTGGTGGTCTACATCGGTGCCGCCCTGCCGCAGCTCGCGCCGCAGCAGGCGGACCTGGGGAATCTCACCGTGATGCTCGCGCAGCCGGTGGGTCGGATGTTCACCGGCCCGGCCTTCGGGCTGGACGCCCCCACCTATGCGCGGTTCTTCGCCGCCGGCTACATGCCGTACCTGTTCCTCCTGTCCGCCCTGATGAACATCTTCCTGATCACTCGGCACACCCGCGGTGAGGAGCAGTCCGGGCGCGCCGAGCTGATCCGCGCGAACGTCACCGGTCGGCACACCGCCCTCACCGCGGCGCTCGTCGTCGCCCTGCTCGCGAACGCCGTGGTGGCCGCCGTGGTGGCGGTCCTCGCCGTCGGCGTCGGATATGCGGTGACGGGTTCGCTCCTGGCCGGTCTCGCCACCGGCCTGACCGGGATGGTCTTCGCCGGCGTGGCTGCGGTGACCTCGCAGCTCAGCGAGTTCTCCCGCGCCGCGTCCGGGATGGCCGGGGCGGTGCTCGGAGCCGCCTTCCTGCTGCGCGCCCTGGGCGACATGGTCGCGGTGGGCGGGAGCGCGCTGTCGTGGGTCTCACCGCTGGGCTGGGCGGCGCAGACCGCTCCGTACGTCCACGACCGGTGGGCCCCGCTGCTGCTGTCCGCAGCCCTGGCCCTGGCCGCCGTGGCCCTCGCGTTCGGGCTGCAGCGACGCCGCGACTTCAGCGCCAGCTTCGTCGCCACCCGTCCCGGGAGGGCCCACGCACACCCCTGGCTGGGCAGTGCGACGGGCCTCGCCGCCCGCTTGCAGCGCGGAGGGCTCCTGGGCTGGGGGACCGCGATCCTCCTGCTCGGCATCATCGACGGCGCCTTCACCCAGGCGATGATCGATGCCGGCGACGGGATGCCCGACGAGCTCAGCGCCATCTTCGGCACCGAGGCGCTGGTGCAGGGCTACACGGCCTTCCTCGGCTCGTTCGTGGTCATCTTCGCCGCCGCCTACGCCGTGTACGCGATGCAGACCCTCCGCGCCGAGGAGGGCTCCGGTCGCGCTGACGCCGTGCTGGCCACCCCGGTGAGCCGCGTCGTCTGGAGCGCCTCGCACGTGCTGGTCATCGCGGCGAGGATCCTGCTGCTCGCGACGGTCACCGGGCTGGGGACCGGACTCGCCGCGGCGCTGGTGACCGGCGACGGGGACCTGGTGGGCGAGGTCCTGCTCGCCCACCTGGCCGTGGTGCCGGCCGCGCTGTGCGTGCTCGGACTGTGCACGGCCCTGTTCGGCTGGCTGCCGCGCCTGATGGCGGCGCTGGGCTGGGTCGCCGTGGCGGTGCTGGGCGTCGTGGAGCTGTTCGCCGCGCTGCTGGACCTGCCGGACGGGCTCCGGAGCCTCTCGCCGCTCCACCACCTCGCCGCAGTGCCGGTCGAGGAGTTCGCCCTGACCCCGTTCCTCGTGGTCACCGCGGTCGCCGTGGCCGCGGCGGCGATCGGGCTGCTCGGACTGCGCCGCCGCCAGCTGAACGTGACCTGAGCCGCCACCCCCGCAGCGTCAGCGGGAGGACGAAGAGGTCGGGACACGTAACCTCAGGCCATGCTCCGCATCGCCACCGCCAACATCAACGGGATCCGTGCTGCGCACCGGCGGGGGTTCGGCGGCTGGCTCGCCGAGCGGGACGCCGACGTGATCGCCCTCCAGGAGATCCGGGCCCAGCAGGACAAGCTCCCCGACGGTGCCTTCGGCGACCATCATGTCGCGCTCGACCTCGGCACCCTGCCCGGTCGCAACGGCGTCGCGGTGCTCACCCGGCACCCGCCGGCGGCGGTCCGCACCTGGAGCGGAACCGCTCTCGTGGGCGGGCCCGCTCTCGCCCCGGGGCCGACGACGAGGGGCGCTGTCGCCCCCGATCAGGTCCCGCTCTCCCGCGGTCTGGGCCGCTTCGCCGCCGAGGGCCGCTATCTCGAGGTCGACCTCGTCGACGTACCGCTCACGATCGCGTGCCTCTACCTGCCCAAGGGCGGTCTGCCCGCACACCTGCAGCGGGCGGAGCGGATGCGGGAGGCCCCCGACGGCGGTGCCAGGTACGCGCGGAAGATGGGGTTCATGGCGGCGTTCTCCCGCTATCTCACCCGCACCCGTCGCGCCGCCGCGGCAGCGGGCCGGGAGTTCCTGCTGATGGGCGACCTGAACATCGCCCACACTCGGCAGGACGTCGCCGCCTGGCGTCGGAACCAGAACAACGACGGGTTCCTCCCCGAGGAGCGCGAGTGGCTGGGACAGCAGCTGTCGCCGCGCACGCTCGTCGACGTGGTGCGGCACCTGCACCCCGACCGCGACGGCCCGTACTCCTGGTGGTCCTGGCTGGGGCAGTCGTTCGCCAACGATGCCGGCTGGCGCCTCGACTACCACCTGGCCACGCCCCGTCTGGCGCGCACCGCGCTCCGGGTCGCCGTGGATCGGGAGCATCACGGCACCCGGCTCTCGGACCACTCCCCGGTGGTGGTCGACTACGACTGGCGCTGAGGGTGCAGTGCGGCGCTGGGCTTCTGGGGGTCGGGGCCGGGTCGGCTACTCGGTCATCTGCGCGGCCCGGTACGCCCGCGGCGTCGTGCCCGTCTCCTCCCGGAAGCGACGGTTGAAGTTCGACAGGTTGGTGAACCCCGCGCGGAAGCAGACGTCTGCCACCGGCAGGTCGGTGCGCAGCAGGAGGCGGCAGGCCTCGGAGACCCGCAGCCGGATCACGGTGCGGGCGAACCCCACCCCCGTCGCTCGCGAGAAGAGGCGCGAGACGTGGGTCTCGCTCATCCGGATCTCGTGGGCGATGTCGGCCAGCTGGACGCGCTCGGCCAGATGCTCGTGGAGGTAGGTCACCGCGCGGTGGAAGATCTCGGAGTCGTCGGTGCCCAGCGGTGCGTCGATGATCTGTTCCGAGAGCACCTCGCGCTCGTGGGTCGCGGCTCCGGCCAGCAGGTCCAACAGCTCGAGCAGGCCCGCGAACCGCATCGCCCCGCGCCGGTCGCGGATGTCCTCGAGGACCTGCACCGCGCGTTCTCGGGTGGCCCCCGTGTACTGGATCCCGTACCGCGCCGTGGCGAGCAGGGGCGGGATCCGGTTCAGGTCCGGCACCAGGTCCGCGAGCCGGATGAGCAGCTCGGGATCGGCCTGGATCAGCAGGTCACGTCCGCGGACCATCTCGCCCTCCTCGACCGAGGAGACCCAGTTGTGCGGCAGCTCGGAGCCGATCAGGTACAGGGCGCCGGGACCGAAGGCCCGGGCCGCGCTGCCGATCTGCGCCGTTCCGGACGAGCCGGTGATGAGGTGGATCTCGATCTCGGGATGGTGGTGCCAGCGCGCGAGCGGATGAGGGTAGTCGTGCTGGAACCAGCGCAGGGCGCTCGCCGAGTCCATCACGACGAGCTCTCGGACGGACTCCACGAGATCTGCCGAGGCGGCCATCTGCCCTCCTCCGGGAGGTGTCACGCGGACAGGACCACTGTAGTCCGCTCCCGGGACGCCGCCGGTGGGGCGCGACCTCAGCCGGCGGCGACGTCCGCGAAGGTGAGCTGGAGCTTGATGTCCGTCGGCCGCCCCTGCGCACCTCGCTCGAACACCGCGACCGCATCCGAGACCGGGAATGTCTGCGTGACGAAGCGTCCCAGGTCCACACCCTCTCCGGCGGCGAGGTCGACGGCCTTCTGGTAGACGTTCGCGTAGCGGAACACCGTCTCGATGCGCAGCTCGCGCACCTGCGCCTTGGTGGTGTCGAAGCTGACCGGACGCGCGGGCATGCCGACCACGACGAGCACGCCGCCCGGAGCGGGCACGTCCCAGATCGACTCGTAGGAGCCGGCCGCTCCCGAGGCCTCGAAGACGGCCTGCGGGCCCCAGCCCCCGGTGTCCTGCCGGACGCGCTCGCCCAGATCCTCCCGAGAGGCGTTGACCGGGATCAGCCCGGAGATGCCGTCGATCAGTGCAAGCTTCTCGGGGGCGAGATCGGAGACGTAGACCCGGGACGCGCCGCCGTTCAGCGCGGCGATCGCGGTCATGATGCCGATCGTTCCGCAGCCCACCACGGCGGCGATGTCGCCGGGTCGCAGACGGGCTTTGGTCGCCGCCTGCATGCCGACCGCGAACGGTTCGATGAGCGCGCCCTCCGCGAAGGAGAGGGAGTCGGGCAGGGCGTAGGTGTACTCGGCCGGGTGGACGACCTCCTCGGCGAGGCAGCCGTCGTACGGCGGGGTGGCCCAGAACCGGACCGCGGGATCGACGTTGTACATGCCCTCGCGGGCGGCGCGGGAGCGGGCGTCCGGGATGCCCGGCTCCATGCACACGCGGTCCCCGGGGGCGAGGTGCTCGACCCCCTCGCCGACGGAGATGACGGTGCCGGAGCCTTCGTGGCCGAGGACCATCGGCGCCTCGAGGACGAAGTCACCGATCGCCCCGTGGGTGAAGTAATGCACGTCGGAGCCGCAGATGCCGACGGTGTGCATGGCGATGCGCACCTCACCGGACCCTGGCTTCCCCGGTCGCGGGACGTCCTCGATCGTTATACGGCCCGGCTCCTGCAGGACAACGGCCCGCATGGTGCCATTCGTACTCGCCGGGTCCGCTCCGGAGCGCTCCGCGGCGGGGCTCGGGGCGGTGGTCTGGGTCGCGTCGGTCATGGGATGCACCTTTCGTCGGGGCGGGGCAGGGAGGTACTGGCTGGGCGTGGAGAAGGTCAGAGCACGGGGGTCAGGACGCGGGAACGAGCCGGGGCTCCTCGTCCGCACCGGTACCGGACCCGGCGCAGGCAGCGGCCTCGGCGCGAGCACGTGCCTTCTCCGCGCGACTCAGCGGGCGGCCGGCGGCATCGGTGATGCCGGGCTGCGGGGGCCGGATGACAACGGTGGTCACCGTGCCCAGGAGCATGAGCACCGCGTACACCCAGATCACGCCGAGCGACCCGATCAGCGGCTGGAAGACGGTGACGATCGCCGGGCCGAGGAAGGTGGTCAGCCCCGACGCCAAATTGTGCGCGGAGATCGCTGCCCCGCGGTGCTCGGGAGCCAGGGCCGGGAAGATTGCGCCCATCGGCACGAAGGCCGTCACGGAGATCGAGAAGAGCACTCCGGCGACGTACATCATCACCAGGTTGCTGCCGAAGAGGTGGGGGAAGTAGCCGAAGCCGAGGGTCGCTGCCGCCATCCCCACGAAGCCGAACCAGCGCATCTGGCGCATCCAGCCGTAGCGATCGCCGAGCCGGCCCCAGAGGATGTTCGTGAGGATCTGGATCGCGGAGATGACCGCCCACAGACGGATCCACTCGGCCTGGGTGAACCACTCCTGGGAGTCGGGGTACACGCCGGTCAGGTAGAGCGGCATCATCAGCGGGAACCCGTACAGGGTGAGGTTGCACAACACCCGGATCACGACGGCGAGCGAGATCTGCGGCTTCTCCGCGAGGATCGTCACGCCGCGCAGCAGCTCGCGCGTCTTCTCCTGCCGGGTGAGCACCTGCTCGGACAGGGCGCCCTTCGGGGCGCCGGGCACGAGGAACAGGCAGATGAGGGTTCCGGTGCCGACGAATGCGGGCGCCATCCACAACGTCGCGAGCTCGCCGATCGCGGGGATCGTCACCGACGGGATGAAGGCCCCGAGCGTGCCCAGCCCCACGGAGAAGGCGGCCCAGAACCATCCCATCGCACTCGCCAGCCGAGCGGGCTCGGTCGATTCGGCGATGAGCACCACGAACGAGTACATGAACAGCGGATAGGCAATGCCCCGGAGGCCGTAGGTGGCGACGGCGAGAACGGGGTCGGCGATCCCGACGGAGAGGAACAGGGTGTGTAGGGCGATCCAGAGGACGCCGCCCAGCAGCATCAGCCGCTTGGGGCCGAAGGTCTCGGCCAGCACCCCGGTGGTCCAGGCGGAGATCGCGACCACGAGACCGTAGACCGTGAAGCACAGCCCGGCCTGCTGCGGGGTGAACCCGTGCTCGGTCACGAGATACCGAGAGAGGAAGGTGAGCTCGAAGCCGTCGCCGGCCATGAAGATGGCGAGCGCGATGTAGCCGAAGACCAGCTTTCGCGGCATTCCCAGAACCATTGCACTCCTTCGTGCTCGCCGTGATCTCGCCCGGCGGATCGAGTGGACGGCAGCTCAGCGCCGCCGACGAGACCGAACGGGATGTCCGGCCCGAGCCAGAATCCCAGCGGTGCTCGTCGCAGATCCAGCCTGAATACGCCCAGGAACCGATACTTTCCTGCAGTGCGTATTGCGAGGGTCACCAAAATCGTGCAGGAAGGCACCGGTGCGAGGTGAGCGGACGGGAGTCGCGCTGCCCCTCCGATCTCTCCGGGCAGCACCATGGGCCGGTGCCCCCGCGATGCGAGCTCCCCCGCAGATCACGCCGTGACCCCTGGTCCGCACCCCCAGGTTCCCGTAGAGTAGCCAGTCGTGGGCGCCGGACGATGCGCTCGTTCAGCACCACCGTGAAGGACCACGATGCCCGCGCCGCAGCCCGCCGCCGCCCCGGCCGCGCCTGCCGTACCCCTTCCTGCGGGAGGGACCCCCTCCGCCCCCGGCACCGAGGCCTCCCGCCGCCTGCTCGCCCCCCGGCGCGACGCCCGCCCGCTGACCCTGTGGGGCTCCTCCTCGATGAGTTCCGAGGGCGGCGCCGCTGCGACCCCGGTGGCGGTGCGGATCCACGAGCACCTCGCCCTGGCGGCCGCCCCCGCCGTGGTGCACGGCTACGGCGTCGGCGCCACCCGTTCCCGGCACACCCTGCTGATGCGCGGCCTGGACACCCCCGAGCTGCGGGTGCTCGGCGATCCCGCCCCCGGGTCCGGGGCGGTGCCGGTCGCTCTCGACTCCGGGCTCTCCCCCGCCGGGCCCCTCCGGATCCCCGGCGACCTGGCGGGAGTGCTCGGCGTGCTCGACGGCAGCGGCGAGAGCTGGATGTTCGTCCCCGACGACGCCGCGCGCCCGCTCGCGGCCGGTCGTTTCCGGTCCGCGCTCGCCCGGGTCGCGGAGGGGTCTCGTCAGGTGCTGTGGATGGGCAAGAACAACATCCTGGACGTGTCCGGGGTGCTCGAGGACACGCAGCGGATGTGGGACGCCACCGCGGATCCCGCGCGGGACACACTGGTGCTCGGGCAGTGGCCCACCCCGTACGACCCCGTCGGCTCTGCCACCGCGGACGCGGTCCGCGCCGTCAACGAGGAGCAGCAGCGCCGTTACGGGGACCATTTCCTGGACCTGGGCGGTCTGCTCACCTCCGAGGACGGGCTCCGCTGCCCACCGCTGGCGCCGCTGCGCCTGCTCGAGCAGGCCACCACCTACGAGGCGCTCGCCCAGCAGATCGTGCCGGACGGCCTGCGGGCGCCGGACGAGATCCACCTCAACGGCTGGGGGAACCTGGCCGTGAGCTGGGCGATCGTGAATCGGATGCGGGAGCTGAGGTGGCTGTGAGACGACCTGCCGCCCCGCATCTGCGCTCCGGCCGTCCCGGCGCCCCGGCCCCGGCGCCCGGGACCGCCGTCGCCCCCTCGTCGCAGGACGCGACCGGCTCGACGACCCCGCGGCAGTCGTCCCCGCAGCGCACCGGCCGTCGAGCGGTGCTGCTGGTCGGCGCCGCGGCGGCCGTCGGCGGTGCCGTCGGCGCCGGAGCCCTGCTGCGCGCCGGTGGTCCCGCCGCCCCGTCGGCCGCCTCCTCCCGGGATGCGGCGCCCGGCGGCGGGGGCGTGACCGCCCCCTTCGCGGACGTCGCCGCGGACGACCCCGGTGCCGAGGCGATGCGCTGGGCGGACGAGACCGGCGTGCAGCCGACCCTCTCCCCCGCCGGCTACTGCCCGCAGGAGGAAGTGACCCGCGGTGACGCGGCCGTCGCGCTGCACCGCCTGGCGGGCGCCCCGGCCGTGGACCTCCGGAGCGTCCCCGTCCTGTTCACGGATCTCGGTGCGGATCCTGCCCGGATCACCGCCGTGCTGTGGCTGCACGGTCGCGGTGCGCTGTGGGGGGACGCCGAGCTGCGGGTGCGTCCGGACGAGCCCGCCACCCAGGACTGCACGGCGATGATGCTCACGGCGCTGCTGCGTCCTGCCCTGGCCGGGGTCGGCGCCACCTGGGACGCCTCGACCGAGGTCGCGCCGCTCCGGTCCGAGGGCCCGGGCTCCGCCGTCACCCGCGCGGACCTGGCCGTCTCCCTGCACCGGGCGAACTCGATCATCACCGACGCGCTCGGCTGACCTGCCGCAGGCCCGAGAAATCGGTGTGAGCCGTCCCTCGCCGCGCGTAGGGTGGAACGCATGCCGATGACGCCTGCACATGCCGCATATCTCCGCCATCCCGATGTCCGCGGAGACCTCCTGACCTTCACCGCCGCGAACGATGTCTGGCTGGCCCCGCTGGCCGGCGGGCGCGCCTGGCGGCTGACCGATGAGGGCGCCCCCGTCGCCTACCCGCGCTTCTCCCCCGACGGCACCCACGTCGCGTACACCTCCCGCACCTCCGGCGGTCCCGAGGTGTGGGTGATCCCCACCGAGGGCGATACCGCCCCGCGCCGGCTCACCTTCTGGGGCCGCCCCTCCACGAAGGTCGCCGGCTGGCTGCCGGACGGCCGGATCCTCGCCACCAGCAGCTTCGGCGCACCGATCGCGCGGGACGCACAGCTGTGGGCGATCGACCTCGAGGGCACCGCCGAGCTGCTGCCGCTGGGGCGCAGCGGCGAGGTGGCGATCCACCCCTCGGGCACCACCGTGGTCTCCACCCCGTGGCGCCGGGACCAGGCCGGGTGGAAGCATTACCAGGGCGGCACCGCGGTGAAGCTCTGGATCTCCCGCCAGGACGTACCGCTGGATTCCCCTGCCGAGGCTCATGCCGAGCGCTCCTGGGAGCCGCTGCTGGACGAGATCCTCGCCTCGAAGCTGCGGATCGCCTGGTACGGGGACCGGCTGCTGTTCGCCTCGGACACCCCCGGCCCCGACGCGGCCCGGAACGATCGCGCCTCCGCGAACCTCTGGTCGGTGGCGCGGGACGGCTCGGACCTGCGCGCGCACACCTCGCTGACCTCCGCGCAGGGCTACCTGCGCGAGCCGGCGACCGACGGCTCCACCGTCGTCTTCAGCTCCCGCGGCCGCCTGTTCGCGATGGACTCCCTGGAGGCGAGCCCGCGCGAGGTCGAGATCCTGGTCTCCGGCGTCGGCGCCTCCCGGCTGCCGCGCCCCGCACCGGCGACCAAGAACGTGCTGGCCATGCGCCCGCTCCATGACGCCCGGGCGAGCGTCGTCGAATGGCGGGGCAGCGTCCATGCCCTCACCCATCGCGGCGGGCCCTCCCGTCTGCTCGCCGGGGCCTGCGGGCTGCGGCTGCGGGAGGCGCATCCGCTGGGCCGCTCCGACTTCGCCCTGTTCGTCACCGATGCGGAGGCGCTCGGCGACCGCGAGTCCGGCGGCGTCGGCTCCGACGTGCTGGCGCTGGCGCGGCTGGACGGCGGCGGCGAGGAGATCCGGCTCGACCTCGGTGAGGTGGGACGGATCCTGCATGCGATCCCCTCCCCCGACGGCTCCAGGGTCGCGATCTCCACCCACGACAACGTGGTGCGCCTGGTGACCCTGCGCGGCCTCGAGGATCCTGCGAGGTCCTCCCACCACCGGTCGGCGAAGGAGACCGCCGCCTCCGCCTGGGAGCAGGACGCCGAGCACGCGGTCCCCGCGCCGCGCCTCGACCACGTGCGCGAGGTGGGCCGCTCCACCGGCGGCGAGGTGCGGGACCTCGCCTGGTCGCCGGACGGTCGCTGGCTGGTCTGGGCCGAGCCCAACTCCTGGCAGCTCAGCCGCCTGATGATCTCGGACACCGAGGACCCCGAGCCCACCGGCCGCGCGCTGACCACCGGGAAGTATCAGGACTCCGCCCCGGCCTTCAGCGCCGACGGCAAGCATCTGGCCCTGCTGAGCCTGCGCACCTTCGAGACGGTGTACGACGACATGGTCTTCGACCTCGGCTTCGTCAACGCCGAGCGCCCGTTCCTGCTGCCGCTGGAGCGCACCACCCCCGACCCCTTCGGCCCGCACCCCGACGGCTGGGGTGCCGACGCGACGAGCAAGGATGCCGAGGGCGCCGGCGGTCCGGGCGGGAAGGACGCCGCAGCCACCGGCGGAGCCGGCGCGACCGACACCGCCACCGGCACCGCGGAGGCGGCGACCGCGGCCTCGACGCAGCCGGCCTCCTCGCACAGCGTCGCCGGCGCCGACGAGGCGGACCGCCCGCCCCTCACCCGCATCGATCTCGAGACGGTGGAGTCGCGCCTGGTGCCCTTCCCGGTGGTCTCGGGCTACTACTCGCACCTCACCGCAGTCAGCGACGGCTTCGTCTGGCTGCGTCACCCGCAGCAGGGCGTGCTGGGCAGCGCCCGCGCCGGGGTGGAGGGTGAGGCCCCGACGCCGACCCTCGAGCACTGGAAGCTCGCGGACCGCACGCTCACCGTGCTCGCCGAGGGCGTCAGCGACCTCTCCGCCTCCGGTGACGGGCAGTCGCTGGTGATCCGGCAGGGTGAGAAGTGGGTGCAGGTGCCGGCGACCCGCAAGGTCGAGGACGAGGATCCGGCGCGGATCGTCATCGACACCTCCCGGATGCGGCTGAGCGTCGACCCGGTCCAGGAGCGTCGCGGCATGCTCTGGGACAACTACCGGATCATGGCCCAGCAGTACTGGCGCGCGGACATGGACGGCATGGACTGGCACGCGATGACCTCCTGGTACGACCCGGTCGTCGAGCGCCTGGTCACCGAGGACGACTTCCAGGACATGATGTGGGAGGTCCAGGGCGAGCTGGGCACCTCGCACGCCTACGTGCAGGGCCCGGTCTACCACGCCGATCCGCCGATGCTCCCCGCCCATCTGGGGGCCGACCTCGAGCTCCGCGACGGGCGCTGGGTGATCACCCGGATCCTGCCCGGCGACTCCTCCGATCCCGATGCCCGCTCGCCGCTGCTCGCCCCCGGGGTGGGGGCGCAGGTGGGCGATGCGGTGCTCCGCGTCGACGGGCGGCCGGTGCCCCGCGAGGGCATCGAGGCCGCGCTGGTCGGCGCCGCGGACAAGGCCACCGAGCTGGTGCTGCTGCGCGACGGGGCCGAGCACCGGGTGGCGGTCACCCCGCTCGCCGACGACTCCGCTCTGCGCTACCAGGCCTGGGTCGCCGCCCGACGCGCGCTGGTGGAGGATCTCTCGGGCGGTCGCCTCGGCTACCTGCACATCCCCGACATGGTCTCCTCCGGCTGGGCGCAGATGCACCGTGACCTGCGCGAGGCCTCCACGAAGGAAGGACTGGTGGTGGACGTGCGCTACAACAGCGGCGGCCACACCTCGCAGCTGGTCACCGACCGGATCGCCCGCCGGGTGCTCTCCTGGGGCTACCCGCGCCATGAGCGCCCCGGCACCTACCCGTCCTTCGCCCCTCGCGGTGCGGTGGTGCTGGTGACCAACCAGGAGGCGGGCTCCGACGGCGACATCGTCAACGCCGTCTCCCGCGCCCTGGAGATCGGGCCGATCATCGGCACCCGCACCTGGGGCGGCGTGATCGGCATCGACGGTCGCTACGACCTGGTCGACGGCACCGGCGTCACCCAGCCGAAGTACGCCAGCTGGTTCGAGGGCGAGGACTGGGCGATCGAGAACTACGGCGTGGAGCCGGACATCGAGGTGCCGCTGCCGCCGAACGCCTGGGTCGCGGGCGAGGACCCGCAGCTGACGCGCGGGGTCACCGAGGCGCTCGCGCTGCTGGAGCAGCAGCCCGCCGCGGTGGCGCCCCCGCTGCCGGCGCCGCGCTTCGGTCCCGCGACGCGCTGAGCCACCGCCCAGCGGCCAACGGCCAACGGCCAACGGCCAACGGCCAACGGCCAACGGCCAGGATTGTCAGGATCCGAACCATTTTCGAGCAGATTCTGGTGCGGATCCTGACATTCGGCCACGACCGTCCGCGCCGCGACGGTCGGGCCGACGGTCCCGGCCCTGGCGCAGGGCCCGGGTGGACAATGGCAGGAGATGTCAGTGCCGCACAGGGCGGCGCAGGGGAGGAGCCACGTGAACACGTCCGGGAACGACTCAGCCAGGAACCGCTCAGCGATCGATCAGCGCATCGCCGACCTCCCCGTCGCCGTCGATATCACCGAGGACGCCGTGATCCTCGAGGTGGACCTCTCCGGCACCGGCGCGCAGATCTGGGAGCACCTCACCTCTCCGGAGCTGCTGGCGACCTGGTCGCCGATCGTCCCTGAGCGGCCGCTGACCGAGCCCGGTCCCGTCCTGTCCCGGGAGACCCCGGAGGCGGACCCGGTGGCCGTCGACGTGCTGGCCACCGCGGGGGATCATGCCCTGTCGCACCGCTTCGGCGACGACATCCTGGAATGGCTGATCGACGAGGCGCGGCTGACCCTGCTGATGAGGCTGTCGGATCCGCAGCAGGCACCCACCACGCTGGCCGGCTGGCAGGTGTGCCTCGGTGTGCTCGACGCCCGCCTCGAGGGCCTGGACCAGGAACGGATCGTGGGGCGCGACGCCCTGGAGCACGGCTGGCGCGAGCTGCGCGACCGGTATGCGCACGAGCTCGACCTGCCGGATCAGCCCGAGGTGTGAGAGCAGGGCGGGCGCGGCTCCCTCAGCGCGCCTCGATGTGCAGCGACACCGCCACCCGGTCCCCCACCCCGATCTGCTCGGCACGCTGGACCGCGACCTTCACCGGCACCAGGTACCCGCCGTCACGGGGGAAGAGAGAGGTGGTGAAATCCGTGTCCCCGATGCGGACGGCTGCCGGGATGCAGCCCCAGCCGTAGGTGGCCGCGGGAGCGATCGCCGCGATCGCGTCGGCCTCCTCCTCGGGCACGGGGGCGAAGACGAAGGGCGCCGGCCCGCGCCACTCCACGGTGGTCGCGCTGAAGGACAGGTCCATGCTCCGAGCGTAGACCCGCGCGGGACGGTCCATCCGTGATGTCCCGAGTCCGGGGCCGGACGAGGAGGACGAACGGTCCCTGCACCGGGACGGGTCCGGCCTACGATGGGTGCACCGACGACAGGATCGACCGGGGCGGCGTCGTCGGCCCCGCAGCGCCCCCGATGCAGGAGGTCGAGATGCACGACGACGGCTCCACCCCTCAGTCCCCGGTCCCCGCGGACCCGGGCGCCCGACCGCTCGGCGTGCTGGTCGGCTTCGACGGCTCGGACCAGTCCGTCCGGGCGCTGTTCTACGCGGCGCGCGCCGCACGTCGGCTCGGCAGCCCGCTCACCGTCGTCACCGCCTTCACGGTGCCGAGCCTCGCCTACGCCGATGCCTCGCTGACCCCCGCCGTCCCCGTGGAGGTCGCCCGCCTGGCCGCCGCCCAGGAGCAGCTCGAGGAAGCTCGCGAGCACCTGCGCGGATTCCCCGGCGAGGTCGACCTGCGCACCGCACAGGGCGACGCCGCCGGCGTGCTGGTGGAGATGTCCGCACGGGCCCGGCTCGCAGTGGTCGGAGCGCGCGGCCGCGGAGGCTTCTTCGGCCGTCTGCTCGGCTCCGTCTCCTCGGCGCTGCCGGCGCACGCGCACTGCCCCACCATCGTCGTCCCGCGCCAGTACGAGGTGGGCACGGAGTCAGGAGTCGCACGCTTCACCCCGCGGGACGAGCGCACCCCGGTGGTGGTCGGCGTGGACGGCTCGGCCACCAGCCGCCTCACCGTGCGCCACGCCGTCGTCGCCGCCCGCACCCGGAACGCGCCGCTGCACCTGCTGATGGTGATGTCCTCGCTCGAGGACTGGGGCGGTGCCTCCATGGCCTGGCTGCCCGACCCGGAGCTGCTGGAGCGTCACCGGAGCGAGCTCGGCGAACAGCTCGAGGCTGATGCGGCGGCGCTGCGGACCGAGCACCCGGACCTCGCGATCACCAGCCAGGCGGTGCTGGCCGAGCCGGTCGCCGCCCTGCTCGAGCAGACCGCGGGCGCCCAGCTCACGGTGCTCGGGACGCGGGGACACGGCCGGTTGGCCAGCACCCTGCTGGGCTCGGTCTCCCAGGCCGTGCTCCAGCGCGCCGAGGGCCCGGTGATGGTGGTCCCGCCGCGGGGCGCGGAGACCGGGGTCTGATCCCCGCCCGGCCCGCCGTCAGGAGCACAATGGGAGACATGCCCTCGAGTCGCTCGCCGCTGCGCCTGCTGCGCGGCGTCACCGCCGCGACGCTGGTGACCCTGGTCGCCCTGGGCGGGCACCTGATCGGCGGCGGTGCCGTGCCGTCGTGGTTCGGGGTGGCGCTGCCCTGGTGGCTGTCGGTGACCGCCTGCACGGTGCTGGCAGGGGCTCGCTTCTCGCTGCCGCGGATGGGGGTCGCTGTGCTCAGCAGCCAGGCCCTCTTCCACGGCCTGTTCGTCGCCGGCACGCCGGGGGACCCGAGCATCGCCCTGGTCGCGCCCCCGGGCTCCCACCTGGGCCACGGCACGCACGGAGCGGAAGAGGCCCTGACCGGCGCGGTGCACTCCGGCCACGGATCCGATGAGGTGGCCGCGGCCGCGGAGCACGCCCTGCACGGCAGCCACACCGATCCGCAGATGCTGCTGTGGCACCTCATGGCCGGGCTGGTCACCACCTTGGTGCTGCATCGCGGGGAGAGCGTCCTGCTGCGCTGCACCGGCCTGGTGGTCGCGGTGCTCGACGTGCTCTCCCGGCCGCCGCACCCCCTGACGCTCCCGACGCTCGTGCTGCCCAGAGCGTCCCGACCGGTGCCGCACCGCGCCACGCTGCACCACCTCCGCCGCGCGGTGCTCGCTCCCCAGCTGCGGCGCGGCCCGTCCGTGGACCTGGCCGCCTGAGCACCGCCGACGCCCCGCGTCGGCGGCACGGCCCCTCCGCCTGCCCAGGCAGCTCTTCGGATGATCTCCGCCCGGCCCCGCCGTGCGGCACTCCCTCACGCCCGCCGCCGGACGCGCACCTCGCCGCCGGCCGGCGGAGCGTCTCCGAAAGGACCACGCATGCCCCGCACGACCCCTCTGCACCCCGCCCCCTCACCCGCGGAGGTCCAGCCCTCCGCCTCCGCCGCCCCGCCGCTGGTCGGTGCCCGTCTCCCTCGGCGTGCTGCGCTCGCGGCGCTGCTGCTCCCCCTGACCGCCTGCGCCGCGGAGCCGGAGCCGGCCACCGGTGCCGGGTCCGCGGCGGACGCTCCCGCCCCCGGCGCCGACAGTGCCGCCGAGGAGGACGCCGTCACGGTCGCCGAAGCCTGGGTCAAGGCCGCCGAGGAGCACATGACCTCCGCCTTCGGCATCCTCCGCAACGACACCGACACGGACCTCGTGCTGCGTGGGGCGCGCACCGATGCCAGCGCCCGGGTGGAGCTCCACGAGACCGCCTCCGACGGCTCGGGCGGCATGAGCATGCAGGAGAAGGAGGGTGGCTTCCCGCTGCCCGCCGGTGAGGAGCTGATCCTCGAACCCGGGGGGAACCACCTCATGCTCATGGAGATCGCCGCGCCCCTGCTCCCCGGGGACGAGGTGGAGCTGATCCTGGAGTTCGAGGACGGCACCGAGCATCCGTTCACGGCCACCGTGAAGGACTTCGCGGGTGCGCAGGAGCACTACGAGCCCGAGGGCTCGACGGGAACAGGTGCCTCCGACGGCGGCGGCGAGCACGCGGCCGAGCACGAGGACGACGAATGACCGCCTCGGACTCCTCCGCCCCCAGACCCGGCCGGCGCCAGCTGCTGCGGGCCGGATCCCTCGGTGCGGGCGCCCTCGGCGTGAGCGCCGCGTCCATCGGCCTGGACCGCACATGGGGTGGTCGCGGCGCGGCCGCGGCTCCCCCCTCGACCGCGCCACCGCTGCACGGAGGCGAGACCGTCCCGTTCCACGGCGAGCACCAGGCGGGGATCGAGACCCCCGCCCCGGCGGATGCCACGTTCGTGGGCCTGGACCTGCGGGAGGAGGTGGACCGTGAGGGGGTGCTGCGACTGCTGCGGCTGCTCACCGACGACGCCGCCCGCCTCACCCGCGGCGAGCCGGCGCTCGCGGACACGGAGCCGGAGCTGGCGATGGCTCCGGCCGCGCTCACCGTGACCGTCGGCTTCGGGCGCGGTCTCATGGAGCGTGCCGAGCGGGCGGCCCCGTCGTGGCTGGAGCCGCTGCCGGCCTTCGGGATCGACGAGCTCCGGGAGGAGTTCACCGGCGGCGACCTCCTGCTGCAGGTCGCGGCGGAGGACCCGGTCACCGTCTCCCATGCGGTGCGGATGCTGCTCAAGGACGCCCGGGCCTTCACCCGGGTGCGCTGGGTGCAGCCGGGATTCCGACGCTCACCGGGGACGGTCGCGCCCGGCGCCACCATGCGGAACCTCTTCGGGCAGCTCGACGGCAGCGCGAACCCCACCACCGGGACTCCTCACTTCTCCCGCGTGGTGTGGATCGAGGAGGGTCCCTTCGCCGGCGGCACCTCGATGGTGATCCGTCGGATCCGGATGGACCTGGACGGGTGGGACGAGGTGGACCGCAGCGCGCGGGAGCAGTCCATCGGCACCCGGCTCGACGACGGCGCACCGCTGAGCGGCGGCACGGAGACCTCCGACCCCGACTTCGAGCAGGTCTCCGCGAACGGGTTCCCGGTGATCGGGGAGTTCTCCCATCTGCGGCGGGCCCGCGGCGTCGACGAGGGCGAGCATCAGGAGATCTTCCGTCGGCCGTACAACTTTGACCTCGCGCCGCCGCCGGGCAGCGGTTCGCTCTCCGAGTCCGGGCAGGTCTTCGTGTCCTTCCAGGCCGATCTGCGGGGCCAGTTCCTGCCGATCCAGCAGCGGCTGGACACGCTGGATCTGCTGAACCAGTGGACCACTCCGATCGGCTCGGCGGTGTTCGCGATACCGCCCGGCTGCGCGGAGGGCGAGCACATCGGGGAGTCGGTGCTGCGGTGAGGCGCATGAGCTGACCGGGCGTCGTCCCGTCGCGGCCCCGTCCTGGGGCGCGGGGCGGGACGGCTCCCGTCCCGTGCCCGTGGCAACCCGTGGCGAGGCGCCTGACGGCGATCTGCCCGCCTCGTATGCTGGCCGGAAGACCTGCGTCGACGCCATGCCGGCGCAGAGTGCCCGACCAGTGCAGGAGACCTCCCATGCCCCGATTCCACGTCCCGGCCGAGGATGCCCAGGGACCGCTCGTGGTCGGGATCGACATCGGCTCCGGCGGCACCCGCACCGCGGTCTACGACGTCTCCGGTCGCGAGGTCGGCGCGCTCCACCACAAGGAGACCCACGCGTTCACCGTCGGCGACGACGGCACCAGCACCCTCGACGCCGATCAGGTCGTCGAGGAGATCCGCACCTCGCTGGCCGCGGTGCTCACCGCCGCCCCGCTGCCCGGGCAGGTGCGTGCGATCGGCGTCGACACCTTCGCCTCCTCGCTGGTCGCGGTCGACGCGGAGGGCGCGGCGCTGACCCCCTGCATCACCTATGCGGACACCCGCTGCCTTGCTCAGGTGGAGCGCCTCGCGGCGAGCCTCGACGTGGACGGCCTCCACGAGCGCACCGGCGCACGCCTGCACTCCTCCTACACCGCGCCGCGCCTGGCGTGGCTGCGCGAGACCCGGCCCGACGTCTTCGACCGCACCGAGCGCTTCATGGCCCTCGGCGAGTACGTGGCCTCCCAGCTGCTGGGCACCGCGGCGCTGGGTACCGCCTCGGCCGCCTGGTCCGGCATGATCGACCGCCGCACCGGGCAGTACGTGCCCGAGCTGCTCGAGGCCGTGGGGGTGGACGTCTCCGCGCTGGGCCCGGCACTGGACCCCTCCGACGCGCTGCCGGTCGACGGCACCCCGCTGGCTGCGGAGTTCCCGCAGCTGAAGGATGCCGTGTGGCTGCCGGTGATCGGTGACGGCCTCGCCGCGAACCTCGGCATCGGTGCGCTCGGCGAGGGCACCTGGGGCATCTCCACCGCCACCTCCGGAGCGATCCGCCAGCTGCTCTCCACCGAGATCCCCTCGCTGCCCAGCGGGCTGTGGGCCTATCGCGTGGATCAGCAGCGCACCCTCGTCGGCTCCGCCATGAGCGACTGCGGCCGCGTGCTGGACTGGTGCCGCCACGAGCTGCAGATGCCCTCCGACGTCGCCAAGACGGACACCACCGCCCTGTTCTCCGCCCCGGTCTCCGCCGGGACGCCGCTGGTGGTCCCCTTCTTCTCCGGGGAGCGGGGCACCAAGTGGCGGGGCAGCTCACGGGCCCTGTTCGCGAACATCGGTGCGTCCACCACCTGGGAGGACATGCTGCGCGGGGCGATGGAGGGTGTGGCCCTGTCGTTCCTGCGGATCGCCGATCAGATGCGCGAGGCCGGCGGCGAGCCGGAGCGGATCGTGCTCTCCGGTGGCATGACAGGGGCGATCCCGGGCTGGCTGCATCTGCTCTCGGACGCGCTCGGCATGCCCATCGACCATGTCGCGGTCTCCCGTTCGACGATGCGCGGCGCCGCTGTGCTGGCCCTCGAGCAGGCCGCGCCCGGAACGTCCGTCGCCGAGGCGCCGGTGCTGACCCACGTGGAGCCCGTCGCGGCCCATCAGGACTACTACCGCGAGCGCCTCGAGCGCTTCGAGAAGCTCGCCGACCTGGCCTGAGACCCGCCGGGCAGTTCACCAGCCCGCCCGGCGCTCCGGCCCGGACGTGGCTGCCCGGGCGTAGGGCCCCGTGGCCTGGGTGCCGCGAGGCGTGGGGGCCCCGAGGCGTGGGTGCCGCGAGGCGTGGTCGCGTACTGGACGTGGAGCGCTCCGTATGCCGATATCTCCGCAGAGAGCGCGGTGACGCCGGTCCCCGACCATGCCCGAGACCAAACCCGAGGGCCATGCCCGAAACCAAGCCCGAGGACCATGCCCGACCCGGCGCCGCGAACGGCTCCGGGCCGGGCCCGGCTCCGCGAACGGCTCCGGGCCGGGCCCGGCCGCGCCGAGCGCTCCTCAGGGGCGGGGGAGGCGCTTCTCCTCGGTGGCGACGGCGATGACCAGCGGGTCCTCGGCGGCCACGTCGAGCAGGGCGAGCAGCGCGGTGACACGCTCGGTGTCTCCCGGCAGCGCGGCGGCCGCGGCGATCTGCTCGGCCTTCGGGTCCTGCACCTCGTGACCGCCGCGCACGCGCTCGGTGACCCAGGCGGTCCAGGCGGCCACGGCCGCGACCTCGCCGGGCGCCTGCGCCGGCCCGCCGCTCTCGGCGATCACGGGCAGGGCGCGCACCGGCAGCTTCACGGAGCCGTCGGCGGCGATGCGGATCAGGTTGTCGGCCAGGCGCGGGTTGCGGAAGCGCTCCTCGAGGGCCGCCGTGTAGGCGTCCAGCTCGGCGGCGGGCAGCGGCAGCGTGGCGCGGGCCTCGGACCACAGCTGCTCGACCAGGGCCCGCACCTCGCGGTGGCCGATCGCCTCGTCCACGCGCTGGAGGCCGGCGATCTGGCCGGCATAGGCCATCAGGGTGTGGGCGCCGTTGAGCAGGCGCAGCTTGCGCAGCTCGTGCACTTCGAGGTCGTCGGTCAGCTGTGCTCCGGCCTTCTCCCACTCGGGACGGCGGCCGCGGAAGCTGTCCTCCAGGACCCACTCGGAGAAGGGCTCGGTGACCACCGGGACGCTGTCGGCGAGCCCGGTCCGCGCCAGGACGATGTCCGCGGCCTGCTCGTCGGCCGAGGGCGTGATCCGGTCGACCATGGAGGAGACCACGTCCACATGATCCGCGAACCAGGCGGCCGTCTCCTCGTCGAGCTCGGCGAGGACGGCCGTGCGCAGCACCTCCCCGTTGCCGGTGAGGTTGTCGCAGGAGACCAGGGCGATCGGCTCGGTGACCCCGGCCTCGCGGCGGGCCTTCAGACCCAGCGCGAGGCGGGCGGGGGCGGAGAGGGCAGGATCGCTGCCGGCCGCGTAGCCCTTCTCGGTGATGGTCAGCGTGACCACCGCGGTGAAGGGGTCCGCGAGCAGGCGCACCAGGGCGTCGACGTCGGAGGCGGGGAACACCTCGTCGATGACCTCGACGAGGCTGACCTCGTCCTGCTCCCGGCCCCGGACGACCAGGCCGTACCGGCCTCCCTGCGCGTTCAGGGCATCGGCCATCTCGGCGGAGCGGCCGGTGAAGGCCACCACGGACCAGCCGCCGGCCACCTCGGTGTGGTGCAGGGTGTGGGCGCGGGCGAAGTTGCCGATGCCGAGGTGGACCAGACGGCCCACGTCGGAGGGGCTGGGGGTGTGCATCAGTTCTCCTCTCCTGCGGCGCCGAGGCGGAAGACCTCGCGCGGCTGCTGAGCGGGCAGGGTGACCACGAGCTCCTGGGCGTCCTCGAGACGGATCCGGTGCTCGGCGACCAGTCCGGCGAGGTGCGAGGCGTCCAGGCGTCGGGACATGTCGTGACGCGCCGGGATGGAGCAGAAGGCGCGGGTGTCGTCGATGAAACCGCTGGTCCGGCTGAAACCGATGGTCTCGGAGACCGCCCGGCGGTAGCGCAGGATCGCATCGGGGGCGTCGATGAACCACCAGGGTGCCCCGGCGAAGACCGAGGGGTACACGCCGGCCAGCGGCGCGATCTCGCGCGAGAGCACGGTCTCGTCGATCGTGAACAGCACGGTGCGGAAGTTCGGGGAGTGACCCACGTCGTTGAGCATCGGCCGCAGGTGGTGGACGTAGTCGACCGCGACCGGGATGTCGAAGCCGACATCGGCGCCGAACCTCTCGGACATCGCCTCGGAGTGGTTGCGGGAGACGCCCGGGTGGAGGGTCATGACCAGGCCGTCCTCGGCGGCCAGCCGGGCCTGATCGGCGAGCAGGTGACGGCGCAGAGCCACCGCCTCGTCGGCCCCGATCGCCCCGTCGCGGGCGGCGGAATAGAGGCGGCGGGCGTCCTCGATGCTCAGCCGGGCGGTGCCCGGGTCGATGTGCGAGTGATCGGAGGAGACGGCGCCGTGGTCGCGGAAGTACAGGCGGCGGGCGCGCATCGCCTCGAGGTGGCCGTCGTAGCTGCCGGCCTCGACCCCGGCGGCCTCGCCGAGGGCGTCGGTCAGCGCGCGGAAGTCCGCGCGGGCGGGCTCGAGGTACCTGTCCGGGCGGAAGGTGGGGAGGACCCGCCCGGTGAAGGACGGATCCGCGGCGAGCGCGGCATGCGGGGCCAGGTCGTCGACGGGGTCGTCGGTGGTCGCCAGGACGGAGATCTGGAACTGGTCGAACAGCGCGCGGGGGCGGAACTCGGGCTGGGCGAGCTTCGCGCAGAGCGCGTCGTACATCGCGTCGGCGGTGCGGGGGTTCAGCACGGTCTCGAGGCCGAAGACCTCGAAGAACTCGTGCTCCATCCAGTAGCGGGACGGGGTGCCGGCGTAGGCGTGCCAGTGCTCGGCCAGCAGGTGCCAGGCCCGGCGGGAGGCCTTCTCGTCCAACGGCCCCTGGCCCACGCCCAGATCCGCGAGGTCCACGCCGCGGGCGTGCATCAGGCGGTTGACGTAGTGGTCCGGGGTGATGAACAGCGAGGTCGGGTCGCGGAAGGGCTCGTCCTCGAGCAGCAGCCGGGGGTCGACATGCCCGTGGGGCGAGACGATCGGCTGGTCCTTCTCGAGCTCGTAGAGCCCGCGGGCGATCTCGCGCACGGCGGGATCGGCGGGAAGGAGTCTGTCCGGGTGCGGCACGAAGGCGTCGTTGCTCATGGCGTCATCCTCGCAAGGCGGTGCAGGTCCTGCTGGACGTTGTCACGGGTTGCCGATGCGGGTGGTCCGGGCTGCCACCGGGTCAGCGGCCGGGTTCGCGGGGCCCGGTGGTGCCGCGCGGCACCAGCCGCACCGGCAGGGAACCCTCGACCGGAGTGCGGTGCGCCGAAGGGTTCTCGATCCGGCGCACCAGGCGCTCGACGGCGGCCCGGCCCTGGGCCCGCTTGGGGCTGACCACGGTGGTGAGCCCGCCGCCGACCAGCCGGGAGAGCTGGATGTCGTCGTGCCCCATCACCGACAGCTCCCCCGGCACCCGGATCCCGGCACGCAGCGCGGAGATCAGGAAGCCGAAGGCGACCAGGTCGTTGTAGCAGACCACGGCGTGCGGGAGGGAGTCACGCAGCTCCTCGAAGGCCTGTTCGCCGCCCGCGGTGGTGGGAGCGAAGGGGCCGTGGCGCTGGATCTGCAGATCGTGCTGCCGGGCGGCGACGCGGGCCGCGCGCCAGCGCTCCCCGTCGGACCACGAGTTGACCGGGCCGGAGACGTAGGTGACGGTGCGGATCCCGTTCTCGGCGAGGTGCTCGAGCGCCTGCCCCATCCCGTTCGAGAAATCGGGGGTCACCGAGTCCAGGCCGGCGACGCGCCGGTTCAGCACCACCACCGGGATGCGCTTGGTGAGATGGTTCAGCGTGGCGTCGGAGAGGCGGGTGCCGGCCAGCACGATCCCGTCGACCACGTTGATGGCGCTCTCCAGGCTCGAGCGCTCGCGGGTCTCATCCTCGACGGTGTCCAGCAGGAGCAGCAGGAAGCCCTGCTCGTGCGCGGCTTCCTGCATGCCGGAGACGAGTTCGGCGAAATAGGGGTTGGTGAGGTCGGGGACCTCGATCCCGAGGCGGTGGTGGCGCTCCCCGCGCTCCTGGGCGGCGGGGGCGACGGTGCGGTAGTCCAGCGCCTTGGCGGCGTCCATCACCGTGGCGTGCGTCGCGGCGCTGACCCGTCCGGGCCGGGAGAAGGCGCGGGACACGGTCGACGGGGCGACCCCGGCGGCCTTGGCGACGTCGTAGATCGTCACGCGCTTCTCGGCCATCCTGCGGCTCCGTCCTCGCCGATGTCGGCGTCGTCTCCGGGGCGTCCGCCAGCCGGGGGAAGGCAGGGCGGGATGCGTCCGGGCCTCGACTCGGCATCCTACAACGCCGCCGGGCAACCGGCGGCAACCGGCGATAGCCGTCGGCAGCCGTCCAGCTGGCAGCCGATCGTCCGTGCACGACGGGTGGGCCCGCGGGGAGCGGTCCGGCCGACGGACGGCTCCGCCGAGGGGGCTCAGCCCGCGCCTCCGAGCTCGATCAGCAGCACCCCGACCGCGATCATCCCCATCCCGGCGAGCATCACCGGGGTCAGCGCCTCGCGGAACAGCACGCGGGAGGCGAGGGCGGTGAGCACGATGCCCACCGCGGCCCACATGCCGTAGGCGACCCCGAGCGGCATCCCGGCCGCGAGCGTCCCGGACAGCAGCGCGAAGGCCAGCAGGTACGCGACGGCGACCAGCAGGTACCAGGGGCGACGGCCGCCGGCGGCGACGCGCAGGGACAGGGTGCCGATCACCTCGGCGAGGATCGCTCCGCCCAGCAGCGACCAGCCCATCATGCCGCCTCCCGTCGGGTCTGCCGGGACCCGAGCTCGACGACCACCACGCCGGCGGCCACCAGCACGATCCCGGAGGTCTTCAGGGTCGTGAACGCCTCGCCGAACAGCACGGCGGAGAGCAGGGCGGTGAGGACCACCCCGCAGGCGCCCCAGATGCCGTAGGCGACGCCGAGCCCCATGCCGCGCTTGAGGACCAGGACGAGCAGGCCGTAGGAGAGGGCATAGCCGCCGGCGACCACTGCGTAGAGCGCGGGCCGATCCAGGGCGCCGCGCAGTGACAGGGTGGCGGTGACCTCGCTGAGGATCGCGCCGAGCAGCAGCAGCCAGGCGGTCACCGGGCCCCCGGGGCCCAGCGGGCGATCTGCGCGGCGAGATGGCCGGCGCCGTAGCCGTTGTCGATGTTGACCACGCCGATGCCGGGCGCGCAGGCGGAGAGCATGGTGAGCGCCGCGGTGACGCCGCCCGCCGCGACCCCGTAGCCGACGGAGGTGGGCAGCGCGACCACGGGCGCGCTGATCTGTCCCGCGACGACGGTGGGCAGTGCTCCGTCCATCCCGGCGGCGACCACCACGCAGGCGGCCTCCCGCAGCTCGGGCAGGCGGGACTGGAGGCGATGCAGGCCGGCGATGCCGATGTCCGCGATCAGCCGGACGGGCCGTCCGAGATAGCGGGCGGTGAGCTCCGCCTCGCGGGCCGCCGGGAGGTCGCTGGTCCCTGCACAGGCGACGACGACCAGGCCTCCGGTCGGCTCCGGGGGCGCGGGGGGCCAAGCGAGCAGGCGGGCGTCGGCGTCGTGGAGCGCCTCGGGCAGGGCGGTCAGCACCGCGTCGGCACGAGCCGCGTCGGCCCGGGTGAACAGCACCGGGCCGAGGTCGCCCCGGCCCTCGGTGCGCAGCCGCGCGTACTCCGCGGCGATCGCGCCGACCTGCTCGACGCTCTTGGCGTCGCAGAGCACCGCCTCGGGGGCGCCGCGGCGGCGGGCGCGATCCAGGTCCAGATCGAGGAAGCCGTCGATCTTCCCGTCGGCTGCCCCGTCGGCCGGCCCGCGTGTCTCAGCCATGCGCCCCGGCGCCCTTGCCCACGATCTGCAGGGAGAACAGTCCCGAGCGGATGCCGTCGAGGTCGATCGTGACGTGCTGGAACCCGGTCTCCGTGCCGGCGGCGACGAGGGCGGCGCGGATCTCGGGCTCCATGGCGCGGGCCAGTTCGTCGGTGGGCAGCTCGATGCGGCCGACGGCGCCGTGGTGGCGCACCCGGCAGTCGCTGAATCCCTGCGCGTAGACGGCGTCCTCGAGGTCGTCGATCTGGCGCAGCTTCTCGGGCGTGACCTCCTGGCCGAAGGGGACCCGGGAGGCGAGGCAGGGGGCGGCGGGCTTGTCCGCCACCGGCAGCGAGAGGTCCCGGGCGACGGCGCGCACCTGGGGCTTCGTCATGCCGACCGCGGACAGCGGGCGCAGCACCCGGTGGCGGGTCGCGGCGCCGGCACCGGGGCGGTCGTGGCGGATGGCGTCGTCGGCGTTCTCGCCGTAGGCGACCGCGTCCAGCCGCTGGGCACCGACGACGTCGTCGCCGATGCGGGTGAACAGCTCGTCCTTGCAATGGAAGCAGCGGGCAGCGTCATTCCTCTGGTACTCGGGGTTCTCGCCCTCGTGGGTGGGCACCTCGACCACGTCCACGCCGATCACGGCGGCGACCTGGTGCGCGAGGCGCCGCTCCCGCCGGGCGAGGGACGGGGAGACGCCGAGCAGGGCGACGACCTCCGCGGCGCCGAGGGCCCGCACCGCGAGTGCGAGCAGGGTCGCGGAGTCGACGCCGCCGGAGAAGGCGACGCCGAGCCGGCCCACGCCCTCGAGCTGGGCGGAGACGGCGTCGGCGAGCTCGAGCGTCTCGCCCGCGAGCGCCTCCGGGGTCATCTCGGTGACGGTGAAACCGGGGTGGCCGGGCGAGAACAGCGACGTCGGGGCCGACGGCTCGGCGCCGGGTCGCAGCGGGATGGGGCGGCGATCGGTGGTGGTCACAGGGAACTCCGCTCCGCGGCGAGGCGGAAGAGCACCTCGCCGGCATGGTCGATGACGAGGGTGTCCGGATCGCTGCGCAGGGCGTCGATATCGAGGGAGGCGGGATCCAGGTACAGGACGTTGTGGGCCTCGCACTCCTCCTGCGAGATCGAGGTGGCGAAAAAGCGATTCACCCGTTGCTCCTCCACCCCCGTCTCGGGGTCAAAGGTGCCCAGGCCCGTGACGTGCGTGGAATGGGCGAGCTCGCCCCAGGGATGGTCCTTGAACCTCTCCCACTGCTTGGTGAAGTACTCGATGTTGTGGTAGCCGATGTCGCGGATCCCGGGGTGCATCGCGGCGACCTCGGTGATGTGCGGGGCATAGATGATCACGTCGCCGCCGTCGGCGCAGACGGGCTCGGACTTGTAGAAGCCCTTGGCACCGGTCCACATGTCGTCGTACATCTCCGGCACCAGGGCGACGATCCGCCGGTACGGCTTCTGAACGTAGGTGATGTGGGTCTGCGCGGAGATCTTCGCCATCGCGGCCCAGGCTGCCTGCGGGTCGCCGACGGCGATCGCGTTCAGCTCCTGACCTCCGGAGACGACGTCCATGGTGATGGCGAGCTTCTCGGAGTCGATGAGCTCGCTGGCGGCGTCGATCAGCTGACGCACGGGGGTGATGCCGGGGGTGCCGATGATGCGGCTGGCGGTGATCAGCGCGCCCACCCAGTGGGAGACGTCGATGACGTCGTGCACCGAGCAGCCGGGGAAGAAGTACTTGTTGCCGCCGGAGAAGCCGACGACCTCGTGGGGGAAGACGGGGCCGACGATCAGATCCACATCGCTCTCGACGACGAGCTTGTTGATCTGCACGCGCATGGGGATGTCGGTGAGCAGCCCACCGGTGAGCTCGGCGATCCGCTCGGCGGAGATCTCGCCGAGGTCGGCGATCTGGGCGGGATCGTCCCAGGCGTGGTTGAGGACGGTCCACTCGGGGTAGGTCGCCGCGGCACCGTGCTCGGTGGCGCCGAGCAGGGTGTCGATCGCGCTCTCGCTCATCGCCGCGTGGGTGCCCAGCGCGATCAGCACCGTGACGGAGGAGGCCCTCCCGGCGAGCGCCTCGTGGATCGCAGGCAGCACCAGGGGCAGCGGCACCGAGCGGGTGCCGTCGGGGATGATCAGGCAGACGCTCTTGCCGTCCAGGTCCGCACCGGCGAGCTGCTCGGCGACGAAACCGGCGATCTGCTCGTCGGTGAGCACACCCTCCGGACCGCCGAGGAGGGCGGCGCGTTCGGCGAGGCCCTCGGGGATCGGGTGGATCAGGGGACCCGGAGTCTGCATCTGCGTCTGGCTCATCGCTCCACTATGCGCCGTCGGGCCTGACCAGGACAAGGATCGCCCGGTTGTTGCCATCGCGAGGCCCGATGGGTCGCTCGACGTGGCAGTCGCCGGTCCCGAGCCGCTCTCCTGTACCTCCTCGCCCTCGAGAGCAGGGCTCACCCCGGCACCTCCACAGAGGACTCTTCCTCACTCGATGAACTGTGGGGCATCACTCTACGCAATGACCACGTCACTCTATAGCGAGCTGGCCTCACTCTACATAGTGACGCTCTCACTCTATGCACTGAGCACCTCAGTCACTACAGTGACAGCATGAGGGATCAGGAACTCCGCGAGCACGTCATCCGCCTGCGGAGGCAGGGCAGGGATGACGCTCTCGTCGAGGCCACAGCGGCGGGCGGCGGCGTACCGAAGAGTGTCTGGCAGACGATCTCAGCCTTCGCCAACACCGACGGCGGGCTCATCATCCTCGGGCTCGACGAACAGACCGACTTCGGTCCTGTCGAGGGCTTTGATCCCCAGAGGATCCTCGACGCACTCCACTCGGGCCTGGACGATTCACACAGCGCGGACCCGAAGGTCCTGCCGATCCCCCCTCACGATCCCCGGCACGCCGACGTCGACGGGGCGCCTGTGGTCACGCTCCGCGTCGGCGCGCTGCACGAGGTCCCTGGAGCTGTGATGCCCTGCTTCGTGAGTGCACAGGGAATCGAGCGAGGGAGCTACAAGAGGGTCGGCGATGCCGACAAGCACCTGAGTCCCTACGAGACCCACCTCCTGCGCTCGCGGCGGAGCCCTGACCGCACCGACCGCGAGGAGGTCACGGGTACGACGCCGGCCGATCTCTCCTCAGAACTGGTCGGCCGCACGCTCGACGGACTCCGCCACCGCAGTCGGGCGCTCACCGGGATCGACGCGGGAGACTCCCTCGGAGGACTGCTCCGGGTCAATGCCGTGAGCTCCGCCGGCGTACCGACCCTTGCCGGATACCTGGCAATCGGCGTGTATCCGCAACAGGAGTTCCCTCATCTCGTCATCGATGTCGCTGTGCATCCGGGTACGGAGAAGTCCCGGGATCCCACGGTGCGCTTTCTCGATCGGCAGAGCTGCGACGGACCGTTGCCCCAGGCCGTCGACGATGCGGTGCGCGCGACTCTGAGGAACCTGCGATCCCGTCGGGTCGTCGACGGAGCAACCGGCATCGATGTTCCTGAGATCCCTGCCGAGGTGCTCCGGGAAGCGATCACGAACGGGGTCATGCATCGCGACTATTCCGCGTTCGCCCGTGGACAACAGGTCGCGGTGGACATCTTCGCGGACCGCGTCGAGGTGAAGAGTCCCGGGGGCTTCTGGGGCGACCGGACGAAGGAGAACGTCGCGGAGGGCTACTCGACTGCACGGAACGAGAATCTCGTCCGGCTGCTCACCGTCGTGCCCATGCCGGACGGCCGTTCCACCGTCGCGGAGAATCAGGGCTCAGGGGTCCCTCTCATGGTGACAGCCATGCGACAGCAAGGACTGCCCGCTCCCGACTACAGCACCTCGACGATCGACCACGTCGTCGTACGGCTGGCCCGCTTCGGGCTCATCGAGCCTGACATGGAGGCATGGCTCGACGGATTGCCGGATCGGGAGCAGCGCGAGCGGGCACATGATGCAGCTCTGGCTCTGGCGAAGCTCAACGGCCATGTGTCCGTGGTGGACCTGCGCAACAACCTCGGGCTGGACTCGGACGACTGCCGGGCGGCTCTCGCACAGCTCGTCGCGGACGGACTTCTCGTCGGGATGAACGACGGCCCGTATGTGCTGACCGATCTGCAGATGACCGATTCCGTCTCCGGCGCACGGTGGCAGATCCTCTCCCTCCTCGACGGCAGCCTCCCGAAGTCCATCGCCGAGATCTCCGAGGCGACGGGCAAGACCCGGTCGGCGCTCCGCCCGCTGCTGCGCGACCTGGTCGAGCAGGAGCTGGTCGTCGCGACAGCGCCACCGCAGAGCCGCAACAGGAAATACCTCCTGCCGCCGCGACGCTGAGGTGCGGCGGGCCCCGCGCCGCGGGACGCCCCACCACCTCGCCACCTCGCGGAGGTAGTCCTCGTACTCGGCGCCGAACAGGTCACGCAGCGCCTCCTCCTCGGCCACGGCGGCGGAGGCCCGATTGTGCTCAAGCAGGTAGGCGACCACCGGCAGCTCCGGGCGCGCCTCCCGCGCGGCGGCCACCGCCGCCTGGGCGACCTCGGTGGCGAGAGGAATCCTAGAGGCCGACCGGGACAGTTGCGTCGGTCGCCTGCTCATGACGATGCCGTGAACCGTCGCAGGGTAGGGCTCAGCGCCCCGGCGAGAGCGGTCAGCAGGAATCCGGCCCCCGCCACGACCAGCGCCCAACCACCGCCGAGACGCCCCGCGAGCAGGCCGCCGATCAGCGGCCCGAGCGGGGACAGCGCCATGCTCGCCATCCCCAGCAGCGCGCCGATGCGGCCGAGCATGCCGGCCGGCACCAGCTGCGAGATCACCGCCCCGGCGGCGACGTTGAGCGCCGGGGTGACCAGGCTGAAGGCCAGGATCGGGAAGAACGGCCACCAGGGCGTCCACGGCAGAGCAGCGAGGATCAGGCACAGGCCCAGCACGGCCGGCACCCCGACGGCCAGGCGCCCGATGGCCACCTTCCCGGTCACCCACCCCGAGACGAGGGCGCCGAGGAGGCCACCGATGCCGATGCCGGTGAGCACGAAGCCGGTGAGCGTCGCCGTCCCTCCGAGGGAGCGGATATGCACGATGAGCGAGAGCGTGACGGCGCCACCGCAGAGGTTCATCGCCATGAGCACCAGCGTCATCTCCCGCAGGCCTCGCCGGGCCAGCAGCCACCGCAATGCGTCCCGGGTCTCCGCGAGCATGCCGGGTCGGGACGTCCTGGTCGCACCGTCCTCCGGCGTGTCCGCCTCCTCGTCGGTGGCGGATGCGCTCCCAGTGTCCGCCTCCTCGTCCTCCTCCGGACGCCGTGGCACCTTCGCGAGCATCGCGAACACCCACGCCGCCGCCACGCTCACGGCCATCGCGAGATAGGGCGCCAGGAGCCCCACCCCGGTGAGGACGCCTCCGATCGCTGGACCTGCCACGCGGCCCGCGTGGGAACGGGCCTCCTCCTGTGCGAAGGCGCCGCGCAGCTGGGAGGACGGGACCACTGCGCGGATCGAGACCTGCCGCGCCGGGCCGAGGAAGGCCTGGCAGAGCCCGTCGACGGCGGCGAAGACCAGGAATCCGGGCAGGCCCGCGTATCCGGCGACGAGCCCTGCAAGCAGCGCCACGGCGTTGAGCACCTGGACGGCCTGGGCGATCAGCAGGATGCGTCGGCGGTCGTGCCGGTCCACCCAGATCCCGGCGGGCATCTGCGCGAGCAGCATCGACGCCGTGAGCACCGCGGCGACCAGCCCGGCGCGGGCGGCGCTGCCGGTCAGCGCCAGCAACGTCAGAGGCAGGGCGATGCGGTTGATCTCCGTCCCCAGCGTGGTGCAGGCCGAGCCCGCCCACAGGAACTGGAACCGGGCGTTGCGCCGCAGCGGCGGGATCATCGCCTCCACGGCGGCCCCGATTCATGAAGCAGATATTTCATAACCGTGAAGGTAATGCTTCACGCTTTCCGGGACAAGAGCCTCCGGCGGCCTACGATGGCGACCATGGCCCTCGATCCCCCACCGCTGCTGGACGATCACGACCGCATGCGCGCGGTCAGCCACCCGGCCCGCTGGCGGGTGCTGCAGGAACTCTGGAACGGGAGCACGCTGACCAGCACGGACGCGGCGGAACTGGCGGGTTTGAGCCCGTCGGCGATGAGCTATCACCTGCGGCGCCTGGCGGCGCTGGGGCTGGTCGAGCAGTCCGCCTCGGCCGATGGGCGCGAGCGTCCCTGGCGCGCGAGCACCGACGGGCTGAACATGACCGGTCAGCCGGACGAGTCGCTCGGCGGGATGATGATGCAGAACTTCGCCGCGGACATCGCCCGCGCGCTGGCCACCCCGCCCCCGCCCGATGGCGACCCCCGGCCCTGGCCGGCGAACTTCGCCCACCGCCGGGTGCGGATGACCCGGGCCGAGTCGAAGGCGCTGCACGCCCGGATCAGCGCGGTGATCACGGAGGCCGAGGAGGCCGGGAACGCCCGTGCGGAGCGCGGGGACGAGGCCGGAGAGCCCGCCTACCGCTACGACGTCTTCTTCGCGGCCGCCGCTGCGGACGACGGGCAGGAGACCGGCCGGCCCTGACCGCCGCGCCGCGTTCTCCACCCCCGGCCCCACCATCTCGGCACTGCGCGGAGGTACTCCTCGTACTCGGCGCCGAACCGGGACCGGAGCGCCTCCTCCTCGGCAGGGATCTGGGTACGGTCCATGACGAGCACGAAGAGCCCCACCGGCAGCAGGGCCGCCCACGACCGCCGGTCGACGGCGCGGGCGAGCAGCAGGCCGGCGATCCCGAGGTAGATCGGGTTCCGGGAGCGGCCGAAGGGCCCGGCGCGCACCAGGGTCGTCGCCCCGGACAGATCGTGCGGGCTGATCGTCGTGCGTTCGCGGTGGAGCGTCGCCGCCGAGGCTCCCATCAGCATCAGCGCGCCGACGACCAGCCCACCTGCAGCGGCCCGGGACGAGGAGGTGCTGCCGGCGCCCCGCGCGAGGACCCCCTGCACCACGGCGGCGGCACCGGCCACCACGGGCGGCGGGAGGCTGCGATGGCGCGATGCTGCCGGGCGAGCTCGGTCGGGGTCTTCCGGTGCGGCGGTCATACCGGCATCATCGCGGTCCGGCGCGGTGAGGGCCAGGGCGTCGTCGTGGACCACGCCTTCGCCCGCCGCGCCCTCGCCGCGGGTCCCGGGTGGGGCACACTGACGTCATGAGCGAGAAGGACGATCCGCAGGCGCTGCTGCACATCGGTGCGGTCGCGGAGCGCACGGGGCTCAGCCTGCGCACCCTGCGCCACTACGACGAGATCGGCCTGATCACCCCCTCGGAGCGCTCCTCCGGCGGGTTCCGGCTGTACTCGGAGGCGGACGTGGAGCGGATCCTGCTGATCCGCCGGATGAAGCCGCTGGACTTCACGCTCGAGCAGATGCGCGAGCTGCTCGAGGTCACCGAGGCCGCCACCCGGCCGGATGCCCCCGCCGAGGTCCGGCGGACGCTGCGGGAGTTCGAGGAGACCGCGATCCAGCGCCGCGCGGCGCTGGAACGGAAGGTCGCGATGGCCGACGAGTTCCTCTCGCGCCTGCGGGAGCTGTCGGCCGAGGCGTGACCGGATCCGCCCCGGGCGGCACCTGTGACGGACCGCTCGTATCGGCGGAGCCAACTCTCCCGTAACGTCAGGGTCGGCCATGAGCCCCTCACGGAGACGTTCCGTGCCTCCGGGGCTCCATCCCTCCCCTAGGACCCTGATGACCTCCTCCGCACCGGCGCCCGTCGACACCGCGCCCCAGCACTCCCAGCAGCGGCCAGCCACCGTGCGCGCCGCCCTGCGCAGCCCCCGCCGGCTGAAGACCGAGATCCTCGGCGGCCTGGTGGTCGCCCTCGCCCTGATCCCCGAGGCGATCTCCTTCTCGATCATCGCCGGGGTCCCGCCGCAGGTGGGCCTGTTCGCCTCCTTCACCATGGCGGTGACGATCGCGGTGGTCGGCGGCCGCCCCGCGATGATCTCCGCCGCGACCGGGGCCGTCGCCCTGGTCATCGCCCCGGTGGCCCGCGAGCACGGGATGGACCACCTCGTGGCCACCGTGATCCTCGCGGGACTGCTGCAGATCGTGCTCTCGCTGCTGGGGGTCGCGAAGCTGATGCGGTTCATCCCCCGCAGCGTGATGACCGGCTTCGTCAACGCCCTGGCGATCCTCATCTTCACCGCCCAGCTCCCCCACCTCATCGGCGAGGACATCCCCGTCATCGTCTACCCCCTGGTGGCCGCGGGCATCGCGACCATGGTGCTGCTGCCGCGCCTGACCACCGTGGTGCCGGCGCCGCTGATCGCGATCATCCTGATCACTCTCGCCGTGCTCGCCGCCGGCTGGACGATGCCGAACGTCTCCGACCAGGGCGAGCTGCCCGACTCGCTGCCGGAGCTGTTCTTCCCCAACGTCCCGCTGACGCTCGAGACGCTGCAGATCATCGCCCCCTACGCGCTGGCGATGGCGCTGGTGGGGATCATGGAGTCGCTGATGACGGCCAAGCTGGTCGACGACATCACCGACACCCACTCGGACAAGACCCGGGAGACCTGGGGCCAGGGCGTCGCGAACCTGGTCACCGGGTTCTTCGGCGGCATGGGCGGCTGCGCCATGATCGGCCAGACCATGATCAACGTGAAGCAGTCCGGGGCCCGCACCCGCCTGTCCACCTTCTTGGCCGGCGTCTTCCTGCTCATCCTGGTCGTCGCCCTCGGTGACATCGTGGGCCTGATCCCGATGGCGGCGCTGGTCGCGGTGATGATCATGGTCTCCGTCGGCACCTTCGACTGGCACAGCATCCGCCCCTCCACCCTGCGCCTGATGCCCTGGTCCGAGACCGCCGTCATGCTGGTCACCGTCGTGGCGACCGTGATCACCCACAACCTCGCCATCGGCGTGGTGCTCGGCGTCCTCACCGCGATGGTCCTGTTCGCCCGGCGGGTCGCGCACCTGGTCGGCATCGAGAAGGTCTGGGAGACCGACGTCGACGGCGACGGCGCCATCGACATCCGTCGCTACGCCGTGACGGGCCAGCTCTTCTGGGCCTCGAGCAACGACCTCGTCTACCAGTTCGACTACGCCGGCGATCCCGGGACCGTGATCATCGACCTCACGGCCGCCGACGTCTGGGACGCCTCCACCGTCGCCACCCTCGACGCCGTGCAGTCCAAGTACGCGGCCCGCGGCAAGGAGGTGCGCATCATCGGCCTCGACGGCGCCAGCCTCCAGCGGCTCGAGCGCCTCTCGGGGAATCTCGGCGAGGGTCACTGAGCCGCGGCGCCCGCCGTCCCCGCCACCAGAAGACTGACCTCTGTGAGGTTTGAGCGCCCGTAGGGCGTTCATCAGCTCGAAGAGGTCAGTTCTCCGGTGGTGCCGGCCGGCATCCGGCGGCTGATCAGGCTCCGCTCAGACGCTCTGCCAGATGTCGTCCCCGCGGCGCAGCGCGTCGAAGCCGCCGTCGACGAAGAGCACCTGCCCGGTCATGCGGGCGTTCGCGGCCGAGACCAGGAAGGCGTGGACGGCTCCGATGTGTGCTGCCTCGGCGACCCCGTTGTAGGGCGCGGGCATCGCGTCGTCGGCCATCTTGCGGCCCGCCTCGCTCGCGAAGAGCTCCGTGGTCATCCCGGTGCGCACCTGGCCGGGGCCCACGCCGTTCAGGCCGATCCCGGCGCCTGCGTACTCGGGGGTCGGGGCCGCGCGTCGGATCCAGCGGGAGATCGCCCGCTTGGAGCTGGAGTAGTTCGCGTACCCGGCCTCCGGACCCTGCGCGGCGAGCGCGGCGCCCCGGGCGAGCGCCGCCTCGGCGTCGCCCTCCAGGAGCAGGTCCACCAGCTGCGGGTCGTTGCCCTGCAGGGTGGCGGCGGAGGTGGTCACGCTCACCCGCGGGGCCGCGGCCGCGGCGAGCTGCGGACGCAGCGCCTCGATCAGCTGGACGGTGCCGAGGTAGTTGATCTTCACGGACAGCTCGGAGTTGGCGGAGACCCCGGCATTGGCGACCAGGCCGTCCAGCACCCCGCCGGTGCGCTCGGCGATCTCCGCGGCGACCCGATCGATCTGCGCCGGATCGGAGAGGTCACCGATCACATCGCCCTCCCGCAGGTCGATGCGGAGCACCCGGTCACCCCCGGCTTCCAGGAGTTCGGCGGTGGCCTTCCCGATCCCTGAGGCGGCTCCGGTGACGACGATGGTGCGTGCCATGAGGTGTTCCCTTCGATGATGGCGAGAGCATCCACTGCCTGCAGGACGCTGCTGTTGCTCCAGCGTACGTCCGGGTTCTCGGACCCTCCGGGCAGGAGGTCCCGCTGCGGGAGCGGCCCTACGCACGTACCGCTCCCGGATCCCGGATCCCGCGGCAGTATCGTGAGCCCATGCTGAGCCCGGGACTGTCGATGCTGTGGGAGACGGTCGATGCGGAGCGGGCGCTGCGTGAACGCTTCGGCCTGGGGGGACGGGCCGATGCCACCCGCCTGCTCACGGCGGTGCTCGCCGAGCACTGGGGGCTCTCCGTCCAGGTCCTCCCGCGACTGACGCTCAGCGACCACAACGCGATCGCCTGGGTGAGCAGCGATCACGGGCCGCTGGTCGTGAAGGTCTCGAGCGCGCAGGACCGGTTCGCACAGCTCGCCGCCTCCACGCGCCTGCTCACCGAGCTCTCCACCCGGGGGATCCCGGTCCCCGCTCCTCTGCCCTCGCGCGACGGGCCGGTGCGCCTCGAGGTCGACGGCCCCTCCGGACCGCTCTCCCTCGCCGTGCTGCCGGAGATCCCGGGAGACTGGCTCGACGTCTCCGACCTGCCTGCCGTGCATGCTGCCGGCGCCTGCCTCGCCACCCTGCATGACGCCCTCGGGGACATCAGGACACAGGGCCTCCCCGACCATGCTCCGCGCCCCCTGCCCGACCGCCTCTGGGGATGGCTCTCCGACCGTGACCCGGGCCGTGTCCCCGCCGCCTCCGACCGCCTCGCGGAGCTGCTGACCGGGCTGCCTGCCCCGGAGGATGCCCCGCAGCTGATCCACGGCGATTTCCGCGCCGCGAACCTGCTGGTGCGGGACAGCGGGATCGCGGCGGTGCTGGACTTCGACGACGTCCGCCTCGACCACCGGATCGCCGACCTCGCGCAGGCCGGCACCTACCTGGCGACACGATTCCGTGGTTGGGGCCCGACGCCCCTCCCGGCTCGGGCCGCGCTGCGCGCCGGCTACGAGACGGTGCGGCCGCTGGGCCCCCTGGGGTCGCGCTGGTTCGAGACGCTCTCGCTGTGGATGGGGATCGCGGCGATCCCGCCGCAGGACGACGGCCGGTGGACGACGGCGGTCGACGCGCTGATCCGGGTGTAGTCCCCTGGTGCGCCCCCCGTCCCCGGGAATAGGCTTCTCCGCGGTGGTTCCCGCTCGCCCTCCGGCGAGGCCGCCGACCTTGAGGAGTGAACCACGATGCAGTACTCCCAGCTCGGGCGCACCGGTGCGACCGTCTCCCGGCTCGTGCTCGGGACCATGAACTTCGGTCCGCACACCGCCGAGGAGGATGCCTTCGCGATCATGGATCGGGCCCTGGATGCGGGCGTGACCTTCTTCGACACCGCCAACGGCTACGGCGGCACGGACCGCCGCGGCTGGACCGAGGAGATCATCGGCCGCTGGCTCGCCTCCCGGGGCCGGCGGGAGGAGATCGTGCTCGCCACCAAGGTCTTCGGCGAGATGGGGCCCGGCAGGAACGACCGGGGGCTCTCGGCACTGAACATCCGCCGCGCCGTCGATGCCTCGCTGCGCCGCCTGCAGACCGACCACATCGACCTCTATCAGATGCACCACGTGGACCGCTCCGCGCCCTGGGAGGAGATCTGGCAGGCGATGGATCTGCTGGTCGCGCAGGGGAAGATCAGCTATGTCGGCTCCTCGAACTTCGCCGGCTGGCATCTCGCGCAGGCCAGTGAGGCCGCCCGCGCCCGGCACAGCCTGGGGCCGGTCTCCGAGCAGTCGCTGTACAACCTGCTGACCCGCGATATCGAGCTGGAGGTGCTGCCCGCCGCCGAGCACTACGGCCTGGGCGTCATCGCCTGGTCGCCGCTCGCGGGCGGCCGCCTCGGTGGCCGTTCCGAGCAGGGCGTGCGGCGCGGGGACGTCGCGCCCACCGCCCAGCTGGACCGCTGGGAGGCCTTCTGCGCGCAGCGGGACCTCGCCCCCGGCCAGGTGGCGCTGGCCTGGCTGCTGCACCGCCCCGGCGTGCTCGGCCCCATCATTGGCCCCCGCACGAGCGACCAGCTGGACTCGGCGATCGGCGCGGTGGACATCTCTCTGAGCGAGGACGATCTCGCCGCGCTCGACGAGATCTTCCCCGGCCCCGGCGGCCCGGCCCCGGAGGCCTACGCCTGGTGAGCGCGGCGGCACCGGGGTGACGGTCGCCGGCAGGGGCCTCACGGTCCGCGCACATCCATGCCCGATACCGTCGAGACCGACCCGCCACCACGCCTGGAGGACCCTGCCGTGCTCATCCCCCACCCCGCCCCCGCCGTTCCGCGCCGCGCCCTGTTCGGTGGTCTCGTGCTGTCCACCCTGGCCGTCGCGGGCTGCGGCGCCGACCGCGAGCCGGCTGCACCGGCAGCTCCCGCGCAGGATCTGCTGAGCGCGCACGGCCTCGCCGGCCGCACGTCGCGGGAGATCATCGATCTGCTCGAGGCGCTGCCCCTCGAGGAGCGGCCGACGGACCTCCTCGCCTCGGTGATGCCGGACCGCGTGGATCTCTCCGATGCCGCAGGCCGGGAGGCCTCGATCCCCCTCCCGGAGGGAGAGGCCTACGTCTCGGTCGCCCCGTTCGTGGACGCCACGCACGAGTGCTTCTTCCACAGCCTCACCACGTGCCTGGGCGAGCTGCAGCAGCAGAGCCTCGAGGTCCACCTGACCACGACCGACGGGGAGGTGCTGCTCGATCAGTCGCTCACCACGGCGCCGAACGGCTTCCTCGGCCTCTGGCTCCCCCGAGACCAGCAGTTCACGCTGACCCTCACGCACGACGGCGCGAGCGCCTCGACACCGCTGGCCACCGACTCCGAGGCCCCCACCTGCCTCACCACGATGCAGCTGGGGGCCTGAGCAGCCCACCGAGGCACGGCGCGGGCTCAGTCCGTCGTCGTCCGCCCGAGCATGCGCGCGCCGCTGGCCTGCGGCCGCAGATCCAGTCGGCGCAGCAGCTGCGCGTTCAGCGCCACCACGATCGTCGACAGGGACATCAGCAGCGCCCCCACGCTCACCGGGAGCACGAAGCCGATCGGAGCGAGCACCCCCGCCGCGAGCGGCACGGCCAACAGGTTGTACCCGGCGGCCCACCAGAGGTTCTGGCGCATCTTGCGGTAGGCGGCGCGAGAGAGCTCGAGCACGGAGAGCACCGAGCGAGGGTCCGAGGAGGCCAGCACCACTCCGGCGGAGCCGATGGCGACATCGGTCCCGGCGCCGATCGCGAGGCCGACGTCGGCTTGGGCGAGCGCCGGGGCGTCGTTGACGCCGTCGCCGACCATCGCGACCGTGCGCCCCTCCTGCTGGAGCTCGGCGACCGTCCCGGCCTTGTCCTCCGGGCGCACGCCGGCGAACACCCGGTCGATCCCGAGCTCCTCCGCGACGGACTCGGCCACCGCCTGCGCATCCCCGGTGATCATCACGACCTGCATGTCCTGGGCGTGCAGCGCGTCCACGGCGTCGCGGGATTCGGGCCGGATCTCGTCGACGAGCCGCAGCGCGCCGACGACCTCGCCGTCCGCGAGGACATGGAGGATGGTGGCGCCCTGCCCGTGCCACGTCTCCGCACCGGGCAGCTCCGCGGCCTCATGGCGCTCGAGCAGGTGCGGCCCACCCACTTCGACGACGGCACCGTCCACGACAGCGCGCACCCCGACCGCCGGGGAGGAGGTGAAGTCCTCTCCGGCGCGGTGGCTGATATCTCGCTCCTCGGCGGCGCGCACGATGGCACGGGCCAGCGGGTGCTCGCTGGGAGCCTCTGCGGCGGCGGCGAGGGAGAGCAGCTCCTGCTCGGTGCGACCAGCGCCGGGCTCGATCCCGGTCACCGCCGGTTCACCCTTGGTGAGGGTGCCGGTCTTGTCGAACAGGACGGTGTCCACGGTGCGCATCTGCTCGAGCGCCAGGCGGTCCTTGACCAGCACTCCGCCGCGCGCGGCGCGCTCGGTCGCGATCGAGACGACCAGCGGGATCGCGAGGCCCAGGGCGTGGGGGCAGGCGATGACCAGCACGGTGATCGCCCTGATCACTGCCTGGTCCGGACTGCCGAGCAGCATCCACATGACGGTGGTGAGGATCGCGGCGCCGAGTGCGAACCAGAACAGCCAGCCCGCGGCGGTGTCGGCGAGGCGCTGGGCACGGGAGCTGGACCCCTGGGCGTCGGAGACGAGCTTCCGGATCCCGGCGAGCGCGGTGTCCTCCCCGATGGCGGTCACCTCGAGGCGCAGCCCGGAGTCCGTGGCGACGGTGCCGGCGACGACCTCGTCCCCCACCTCCCGGTGCACGGTCGAGGACTCCCCGGTGATCATGGATTCGTCCATGCTGGCGGCACCGTCGACGATCCTCCCGTCGGCCGGGACGGAGGCGCCGGGGCGCACGCGGACGGTGTCGCCCACGGCGAGCTCGGACGGCGAGACGGTGACGACCTCGTCGCCCTCCAGCTTCTCCGCCTCATCGGGCAGCAGCGCGGCGAGCGAGTCCAGGGCCGAGCTCGTCTGCGCCAGCGAGCGCATCTCGATCCAGTGGCCCAGCAGCATGATCACGATCAGGAGCGCGAGCTCCCACCAGAAGTTCAGCTGCGGATCGAGCACCCCGAGGGTGGAGCCCCAGGAAGCGAGGAACGCGACCGTGATCGCGAGCCCGATCAGCAGCATCATCCCGGGCTGTCGGGAGCGGATCTCCGCGACGCCGCCGGTGAGGAAGGGTCTGCCGCCCCAGACGTACAGGACGGTGCCGAGCACCGGGGCGATCCAGGGAATCCATCCGGTCTCCGGCACCTGGAGGCCGATGAGCCCCGCGATCATCGGGTTCAGGGCGACGACCGGGATCGCCAGCACGAGCATGATCCAGAACAGCTGACGGAACTGCGCGACATGATCGCCGTGCCCGGAGTGTTCGGAGTGGTCATGGCCGCCTTCGGTCGCGTCGTGGCCATGCTGTACGTCGACGGTCTGCTCGTGCCTCATGCCTGCTGTCTCCTCCGCGCGCGTGATGGAACACTGTGACCCTATACCCCCTAGGGGTACTTCTCCATGGGTGTGGCGCGCTCGTCCTCCGCTGGTATCCCCCGGCCGGGCCCGGTGCGCCTCCGCAGCAGCGGCCCGTTCCGCTCGTCGGCCCCACGGTCTACGCTCGCAGCCAGCACCCGGCAAGGCGCCGGGTCGGCGTCGAGGAGGACACCATGCCCGCAGGACTCCATCCCTATCTCAACTTCGACGGCGACGCCCGCGAGGCCTTCGAGTTCTACGGGCGCGCGCTCGGGGCGGTCCCGCAGTTCGCCACGTTCGGCGAGTTCGGTGCGCTCCCGGCCGACGACCCGCACGCCGACAAGATCATGCACGGCTCGCTCGAGGTCTCCGACCTGATCAAGCTCTACGTCTCCGACGTCGTCGAGGGCATGGCGCCCTACGTCCGGGGCACCAATGTGACGCTCTCGCTGATGGGCGACGACGAGACCCTGCTGCGCAGCGCCTTCCAGAAGCTCTCCGAGGGCGGCAGCATCGAGATGCCGCTGGAGAAGCAGATGTGGGGCGACGTCTACGGCACGTTCACCGATCGCTTCGGGATCGTGTGGCAGGTGAACATCTCCTCCCCCGAGGCGGGCTGAGGGCAGGAGTATTCTGCGGCGGGGTCGGCGACCGCCGGCCCCACCGGCTCTCCCGAAGGAATCCTCGCCATGACCTCTCCCCGCGTGACCGTCCAGCAGGCCTGGGATGCACTCGTCGAAGGCAACGAACGGTTCATGGCCGGAGACCTGCACCACCCCCAGCAGAATGCGGCCCGACGCAGCGAGCTGCGCGGCAGCCAGGCCCCGAACGCGGCCTTCCTGGGCTGCTCGGACTCCCGCGTCGCGGCCGAGATCCTCTTCGACTGCGGTCTCGGGGACCTGTTCGTGGTGCGCAACATCGGCCAGATCGCGAACGAGAACACGGTCGCGACCATGGAGTTCGCCGTGGCCGAGCTGGGCGTCGCGGTGATCGTGGTGCTCGCCCACGCCTCCTGCGGCGCGGTGAAGGCCGCGATCGACCAGACCACCGCCACCCCCAGCGAGGTCACCCCCGCGATCCGCAAGGAGCTCGAGGCGATCCAGCCGTCCGTGCAGCTGGAGTGGTTCGCCTCCCAGCAGGTCAGCCCCTATGTGGATCCGGCCCTGATCGAGGCGGACGCGGTGGGTCGCCGTCACCTCGACGAGACCGTCAACGCCCTGATGCGGCAGTCGACGGTCATCTCCGACGCGGTCGCCGCCGGCGAGCTGGGCATCGTGGGCTGCCAGTACCAGCTGGAGGAGGGCCGGGTCTCCCCGATCTCGTGGGTGGGCCGCCTGGACGTCGCCCGCTGACGCGCGGCGGGAGATCCGCCGGCCCCGCCTGGCATATCGTGTCGCCATGACCACCACAGTGCTGCAGAACATCCGTCCGTGGGGCGCCGAGAGCGTCGATCTGAGCATCGAGGACGGTCTCGTCACCGGCCTCGCCCCGCACCGCCCGGGCAGTGCGGTCCCCGGGGGCACCGAGGTGCTCGACGGCGGCGGCCTGCTGGCGCTGCCGGGTCTGATCAACTCCCACGCCCATGTCGACAAGAGCTGGTGGGGCAAGCCCTGGGTGTCCTACGGCGGCGAGGCCACCACGCAGGGCCGCATCGCCCACGAGCGCACGGAGCGGTCCGCGCTGGGGATCCCCAGCACCGACTCGACGGAACTGGTCATGAAGGAGTTCCTGCGCCACGGCACCACCGCCACCCGCACCCATGTGGATGTGGACCTCGGGGTGGGGCTGGACGGCATCGCCTCGGTGCGGGCCGCTGCGGAACGGTTGGGCGGCGCGCTCGAGGTGGAGATCGTGGCGTTCCCACAGGACGGCGTGATGCGGCGACCGGGAGTGCTCGAGCTGCTGGACCGCGCCGCCCAGGAGGGGGCGACCAGCATCGGCGGCCTGGACCCGGCCGGCATCGACCGCGATCCCGTCGCCCAGCTGGACGGCCTGGTCCAGATCGCCGTGGACCGCGGCGTGGAGCTGGACATCCACCTCCACGACGGCAACGACCTGGGGATCTTCCAGATCGAGCTGCTCATCGAGCGCACGGTGCAGGCCGAGCTGCAGGGCCGGGTGAACGTCTCCCACGGCTTCGCGCTCGGCGACGTGCAGGGCGCTCGTCAGGAGGAGCTGGTCGCCGCGCTCGGCGAGGCGGGGATCTCCTGGACCTCCGTGGCGCCGCCCGGGCGGGGCCGGCTGCCGTGGGCGTCGATGCGCGAGCACGGGGTCCGGCTCGGGCTGGGCACCGACGGGATCCGTGACCTCTGGTCCCCCTACGGCGACGGCGACATGCTGCGCATCGCCCTCGGCTTCGCACGGGTGCACGGTCTCCGCCACGACGCGGAGCTGGCTGCGGCCGTCCAGCTGACCACCACGGACTCCGCCCCCTTCGTGCATCGCGACCAGCATGAGCTCGCTCCCGGCTCCCGGGCCGACGTGGTGCTGCTGGAGGCCGAGAACGTGCAGGATGCGCTGCTGCGCACCCCGCGGCGCGAGCTGGTCCTGGCCGGCGGCCGGGTCGTCGTCGAGGGCGGCGAGCTGACGCTCTGAGCCTCCTGGGGACCACCAGCAGCGACCGATCGTGGTCCCCCACCGGGGTCAGTGCTCGCGAGGCACGCCGGCGGTGTCGTGCGGCGGAGTCGGCCCCTCCACCAGCACCGCCGGACGCCACCCCCGGGCGGAGCTGAGCACGGCCAGCTCCTCCGCGCCGCGCAGCGCCTGGACCGTCAACGGACGCTCCTGAAGTTCACCGCGCTCCAGTGAGAGGCGCCGCCCCACCCCGGCCAGGCATCCGTCAGCGAGCGGCGGGGTGCACCAGGTGCCGTCGATCCGGGCGGCGAGGCTCGAGATCGTCGTCTCGACGGCACGGCCGTGCTCGCCGAGCAGCACCACGTCAGAGGCGTCGGGGTGACGCTCCCGGGCCGCGAGGAAGTGGCCTCGCACCGTGGTCTTGTGGCCGCTGAGCCCGGTCGGGAAGGCGGTGGGCACGGTGTCGACCACGAGCCGCACCGGTCCGGGCGTCGCGGCCAGCGGGCGGGAGGTGACGTCCACGCACCCGCCCCGCCGCAGCGCGACCCGCAGCAGCACGGCGTCGGGCCCGGCCTCGGCAGCGGCCTGCAGCGCAGCGGCCTCGATCGCCTCCCGCTGCGCCGATATCCCGAAGTGCGCCGCCGAGGCGCACAGCCGATCCAGGTGCTCGTCGAGATGCTGGGCGATGCCGCCCACGACCGCGAAGGTCTCCAGCAGGGCGAAGGGGTCCCGGGTCCCCACCGGCAGCACCGCGGCCTTGACCAGCAGCTCCTCGTACTCGTCCGGGGCGGTCGAGGCCCAGGTGACGCCACCGCCGGCGCCGTAGACCGCGGAGCCGTCGGCCCCGTCGATCACGACGGTGCGGATCGCGACGTTGAAGCGGGCGCGCGGCTGCGGGCCGGGGGCGAGAAAGCCCAGCGCCCCGCAGTACGCACCGCGCGGGGAGTCCTCGAGCTCGGCGATGAGAGCCATGGTGGACAGCTTGGGGGCACCGGTGATCGAGCCGCAGGGGAACAGCGCCTCGAGCATCGGCACCAGGCCGGTCCCGGAGCGCGGCCGGCCCTGGACCGAGGAGGTCAGCTGCCACAGCGTCGGATAGTCCTCGACCCGCAGCAGGTCGGTGACCTGCACGCTGCCGGGTTCGCACACCCGCGCGAGGTCGTTGCGCAGCAGGTCCACGATCATCACGTTCTCGGCGCGGTCCTTCTCGCTGGCCAGCAGCGCGTCCCGGGCGGCGCGGTCCTCCTGCGGGCTCCGCCCCCGCGCGGCGGTCCCCTTCATCGGGGCGGTGCGCAGCAGGCCGTGCTCCCAGCGGAGGAACGATTCGGGGCTGGCGCTGACCACGGTGTGCCGGCCCAGGTCCACGTAGGCGTGATGGGCGCCGCGCTGACGATGCGCGAGCTCGCCGTACAGCCCGAAGGCATCACCGGCGAACGTCGAGCGCAGCCGGGTGGTGAGGTTGCACTGGTAGGTGTCGCCCTCGGCGATCGCGGCCCGCACCGCCGCGACGCGGGAGGCATGCTGCGCGCTGGTCCAGTCCGGCACCCACGGCCCGAGCTGGTACCCCTCCCCCGTCGTCAGCGGCGGCGCGACCTCGTCGGGCCCCTCCGCGATCCCGAACCACACCAGCGGCAGGCCCTCCTGCGGAGCGTGGACGCGAGCGGCCGCATCGAGACCCGCGGCGGCCTCGTAGGCGATCATCCCGAAGGCCCAGGCGCCGCCGGCCACCGCCTCCTCGACCTCGGCGAGCGCCGGCCGCACCTGCGCGGGGCGGTCGGCCCGGATCACGCGCTGGGCCCGCGCGAACTGCAGGCTGCGGCCGGCGGCGACGTCATCGAAGCGGGCGACGGGGGCGGGGACGGTCATGAGGGGCGGCTCCGAGGATCCAGGCGGTGCGGGGCGGGACGGCGAACGGGGATGAGGGCATCATCCCTGAGAGCAGAGCGTCGGGAGGGCGGCAACACCCGCTCACCACGGCGCCGACCGCTCCCTCGCGGCCTACGATCGAGACCATGACCTCGACCTCCTCCCCCGCTCCCGTCCGCCTCGCCTATATCGACGCGACCGCGGGGATCGCCGGCGACATGCTGCTGGCCGCCCTGATCGACGCCGGGGCCGATCTCGGGCGCGTCCAGCGGGTGCTGGACGCGCTGGTGCCCGGCTCGGTGCGCCTCGTGCGCAGCGACGTGGACCGCGGCGGGCAGCGAGCGGTGAAGATCGACGTGGAGGTGCTGGTCGAGGACCCGCCGCACCGCACCTGGGCCTCGATCCGGGCGCTGCTCGAGCAGGCCCGGGGCGACGCGGCCGTCCCGGACCGCACGATCGACCTGGCCCTGGCGGTGTTCGGTCTCCTCGCCGACGCGGAGGGCGCGACCCACGGCGTCCCGGCCGACGACGTCCATTTCCACGAGGTGGGAGCGCTGGACTCCCTGGCCGACGTGATCGGGGCGTGCGAGGCCTGGCGCCAGCTGGGCATCACCGAGAGCACGGGCAGCGTGATCGCGGTGGGTTCGGGCCGGATCCGCGCCGCCCACGGCGACATCCCGGTGCCGGTCCCGGCGGTGGCTCGCCTCGCGCTCGGGTGGCCGACGGTGGCCGGTGAGCTGCTGCCGCCGCGCGGGCACAGCCACGACCATCCGCACCCCCAGGAGGGTCACCTCGTCGAGGTCCCCGACTCCGATGCCGCCCTGCCCGCTCATGCTCTGCCCGCTCACGCTCGAGGTGGCCCCCATGAGCATGGCGGCCGTCGGGTCCCCGCCGGGGTCGCCCCCGGCATCGGCGAGCTCGCCACCCCCACCGGCGTGGCCCTGATGCGCGGGCTGGCCGCCTCCCACGGACCGCAGCCGATGCTGGTCACCGAGGCGCTCGGCATCGGCGCCGGCACCAAGGACACCCCCGGCCGTCCCAACGTGGTGCGGGTGCTGGTGGGCCACCCCGTCGGCCGCCCGGACACCGCACCGGCGTCCGACGCCCACGACACCCCCGACGCCGCGATCCAGCTCGAGGCCAACGTCGACGACCTCGACCCGCGGCTGTGGCCGCGCCTCATCGACGAGCTGCTCGAGCAGGGCGCGCTGGACGCCTGGCACACCCCGATCACGATGAAGCGCGGTCGGCCCGCGATCACCCTCCACGCCCTGGTCAGGGACGGGGCGGAGCAGGAGATCTCGGCGCTCATCATGGACCGCACCGGCACCCTCGGGGTGCGGAGGCACCGGGTGGAGCGCCTCATCCGCACCCGGGAGTTCGCCGAGATCGACGTGCGGGGACAGCGGATCGCGGTGAAGATCGCGCGCGATGCGGACGGCGCCGTGGTGCGCCGGGCACCGGAGTTCCGGGACGTCGCCGCGGCCGCCCGGGTGCTCGGCATCAGCGAGCGGGCGATGCTGGACCTCGCGCAGGAATCCGCGACCCACCTGACGGAACCGGGCGACTGACGGATACTGGACAGGGACATCACTGCTCATCTGGAGGTTCCCATGGCTGCCCTGTTCGATGCGATCACCACGACCCTGGACCGGGCCCGCAGGTCCGACCACGGCCGGCACGCCGAGCTGCTGGTCCACGACGGGCCCCTGCGGCAGACGGTCATCGCGCTCCTGCAGGGCATGCGCATGTCCGAGCACAACTCCCCGCCCGCCGCCTCCATCCAGATGATCCGCGGCCGGGTGACGGTCACCGGCGAGGAGACCGTGACCCTCGAGACCGGCACCATCGAGGCGCTGACCCATCATCGCCACTCGGTCGAGGCGCTCGACGACTCCGTGTTCCTGCTGACCACGGTCACCAGCGTCCCGGGTGCAGAGAGCCACAGCGCCCCCGGCACCCACACCAGCGAGCTGCTGCGGGTGCGCGAGGACGAGTGAGCCCGCTCAGCTGACCTCTCCCCCGCCCTGGCTCGCGAGTCGCAGCCAGGTGTCCACGACGGTGTCCGGGTTCAGGGACATCGAGGCGATGCCCTGGTCCAGCAGCCACTGGGCGAGGTCGGGGTGGTCGGAGGGGCCCTGCCCGCAGATGCCCACGTACTTCCCGGCCGCGCGGCAGGCCTCGATCGCGCGGGAGAGCATGAACTTCACCGCCGGGTCCCGTTCGTCGAAGGCGTCCGCGACCAGCGCCGAGTCCCGGTCCAGGCCCAGGGTCAGCTGGGTCATGTCGTTCGAGCCGATCGAGAAGCCGTCGAAGTGCTCGAGGAACAGCTCCGGGGTGGCGGCGTTGGAGGGGATCTCGCACATCATGATGACCTGCAGGTCCTTCTCGCCGCGGACCAGGCCGTGGGTGGCCATCAGCTCGATGACGCCCTTGCCCTCGGCGGGGGTGCGCACGAAGGGGATCATGAGCTTCACGTTGGTCAGGCCCATGTCCTCGCGCACAAAGCGCAGCGCCTCGCACTCCATCGCGAAACAGTCCGCGAAGTCCTCCGAGAGGTAGCGGGACGCGCCGCGGTACCCGATCATCGGGTTCTCCTCCTCGGGCTCGAACAGCGGCCCGGCCAGCAGGTTCGCGTACTCGTTGGACTTGAAGTCGCTCATCCGCACGATCACCGGCTCCGGGGCGAAGGCCGCGGCGATGGTGGCGACGCCCTCGGCGACGCGCTGGACGAAGTACTCGCGCGGGGAGGCGTAGGCGGCGATCTTCTCGTTCACCTGCTGCGCGATCTCCGGGTGCTCGTGCTCCAGCCGGTCCAGCTCCAGCAGGGCCCGGGGGTGGATGCCGATCTGGCGGTTCACGATGAACTCCAGGCGGGCCAGGCCCACTCCGGCGTGCGGCAGCCGGGAGAAGCCGAAGGCCTGCTCGGGGTTGCCCACGTTCATCATGATCTTCGTGCGCAGCGGCGGCATCGAGTCGACCTCGGAGGAGGAGACGGTGAAGTCCAGCAACCCCTCGTAGACGTATCCGGTGTCGCCCTCGGCGGCCGAGACGGTGACCTCGTCGCCGTCGGCCAGTTCCGCGGTGGCGGTGCCGGTGCCGACCACGGCGGGGATCCCCAGCTCGCGGGCGATGATCGCGGCGTGGCAGGTGCGACCGCCCCGGTTGGTGACGATCGCGCTCGCCCGCTTCATGATCGGCTCCCAGTCGGGATCGGTCATGTCCGCGACCAGCACCTCCCCGGGCCGGAACTCGTGCATCCGCTCGATCGTGTCCAGCACCCGCACGGCCCCGGCACCGATCCGGGCACCGATCGCCCGGCCCTCGGCGCGGACCGGTCCGCGGGAGGACAGGAGGTACTTCTCCACGGTGTTGCCGGCGCGGGACTGCACGGTCTCGGGGCGGGCCTGGAGGATGTACAGCCCGCCATCGGCGCCGTCGAGACCCCATTCGATGTCCATCGGCCGCCCGTAGTGCTCCTCGATGATCAGCGCCTGGCGAGCGAGGTCGGTCACCTGCTGGTCCGTGAGGGACAGGCGGGTGCGCTCGGCGGGGTCGACCGGGATGAACTCGGTGGTGCGGCCGACGGCGGTGTCCTGGGTGTAGACCATCTTGGTGGCCTTCTCGCCGACGGCGCGCTTGAGGATCGCGGGACGGTCCTCGCGCAGGCCGGGCTTAAACACGTAGAACTCGTCGGGGTTGACCGCACCCTGGACCACGCCCTCGCCGAGGCCGTAGGCGGAGGTGATGAACACGGCCTGGTCGAAGCCGGACTCGGTGTCCATGGTGAACATGACCCCGCTGGAGCCCAGATCGGAGCGGACCATCTTCTGGACCCCGGCCGAGAGCGCCACCGCGGCGTGCTCGAAGTCGTGGTGGACGCGGTAGGCGATCGCCCGGTCGTTGTACAGGGAGGCGAACACCTCGCGGATCGCGGTGAGCACCGAGTCGATGCCGCGCACGTTCAGGAACGTCTCCTGCTGCCCGGCGAAGGAGGCATCGGGCAGGTCCTCCGCGGTGGCCGAGGAGCGCACCGCGAAGGAGGCCGCCTCCCCGCTGCCGGCGGCGAGCTGCTCGTAGGCGGCGCGGATGTCCGCCTCGAGCCGGGCGGGGAAGGGCTGGGCGACGACCAGCTCCCGGATCTCCTTGCCGGTCTCGGCCAGCGCGATCGTGTCCTCGGTGTCCAGACCCTGCAGCCGCTCCTCGATCCGCTGGGCGAGTCCGGTCGCGCCGAGGAACTCGCGATAGGCCTCCGCGGTGGTGGCGAAGCCGTCGGGGACCTGGACCCCGAGCCGGGTCAGGTTCGAGACCATCTCGCCGAGGGAGGCGTTCTTGCCCCCCACCTGCTCGAGGTCCGACATGCCGAGCTCGGAGAACGGGCGGATGCTCTGCGTCATTTCGTGCTCCTTCAGTGGTGGGTGCTCAGAGCGGGGTGGTCCCGCGGCGGGCGAGCGATTGGAGGATCAGGGTGGACATCTCCTCGACGGATTTGCTCGAGGAGTCGACGAAGGGGACCCCGTGCACGTCATAGACGCGGCGGGCCCGGGACAGCTCCCAGCGGGCCTGCTCGAGGGAGGCGTAGCGCGAACCGGGCATGCGCTCGCTGCGCACCGCCGAGAGCCGCTGCGGTGAGATGAGCAGACCGAAGCAGCGGTCGGCGACGCCCGCGATCGACGCGGGCAGCACCTCACCGTTGAGGTCCTCGTCCACCAAGGGGTAGTTCGCCACGAAGATCCCGTGCAGCAGCGCGAGGTACATGCTGGTGGGGGTCTTGCCGCAGCGGGACGGCGCGATCAGCACCACATCGGCCTTCTCGATCGCCCGCACGGACTGGCCGTCGTCATGCTCGATCGCGAACTCGACCGCCTGCATGCGGCGGTTGTAGCGGCGGGAGTCCCCCACCCCGTGCAGCCGCGCGGGAGCGTGGTCACCGGTGACCCCGAGCCTGTCCTCCAGCTGGGCCAGGTGTCCGCTGACGAAATCGATCACCGGCGCCTTCGTGGCCCGCAGCTCCTCGCGCACCGCCTCGTCGACCACGGTGAGGAACACCAACGGGGCGACGGCGCCGTCCATCGCCGCATCGAGGTCCCTGCGCACCTCGCGCGCCTCCTCGACGGTGCGCACGAAGGGCATCAGCCGTCGCTCGAAGGGGATCGTGGGGAACTGCAGCAGCAGGGCGTTGCCCATGGTCTCGGCGCTGATGCCGGTGGAATCGGAGATGAAGAAGACCGGGACGGCCGGGGGTGAGGTGGGACCGACGGCACCGGTGGGACCCGTGGACACCGCGGGGGCGGAGTTCCTCGCGGCGGAGGGCAGCGGTGGCGGGATCGGAAGATCTGCGTTCACTGTGCGCCCCTTGCTCTGGGCCCGGTGACGGGGCACCGGGGACACGACGATGTGCTGGGCTCACCGTATCCGGGAGAGGAGGGGCAGGGAGGGGCCGTCCAGGAAGGTGGTGCGGCTCACCACCGGGGTGCGCAGGATCAGCGACGTGCGCGTTCACGTGAGCACGAATGAGCAGCAGGTCGGAGCATGCTCTGCTCGGCTCCGCCGCACCGGTTCACTCGCAGGTCAGGATCCCCACCAGGAAATCGTCGTCCGCGGGCCGGAGGTCCCAGGTCCCGAAGCGCTGGCCCAGCCGCAGTCCGGCCGCCCCTGCATCCGCCTCGAAGTCCTCGAGCGCATAGCCACGGTCCAGCCCGAAGCCCACCACCAGGCGTCCCTCGGGAGCAAGGTGCGCGGCGAGCCGGGCGAGCGCGGGGCGACGCTCGGCTGCGGACAGGAAGGTGAGCACGTTCCCCGCGCAGACGATGAGGTCGAACCTCGCGGGCAGGTCCAGCGCCGCGAGGTTCCCCACCTCCCAGCGGGCCCCGGGGTGCTGAGTGCGGGCGACCTCGATGAGGTGCGGATCGAGGTCCACCCCGGTCACCGTGTGCCCGGCCCGGGCGAGGTATCCGCCCAGGCGCCCGCCGCCGCAGCCGGCGTCGAGCACCCGGGCCCCGCGCCCGGCCATCGCGTCGAGCAGGCGGGCCTCGCCGTGGATGTCCTGGCCGGCGGCCTCGAAGCGGTGCCAGCGCTCGACATGGTCGCGGGAGTGCCGGGGATCGCGGCGCAGCGCCGCGGTCCACAGGTTCTCCGCGGGGCCCGGCAGGGAGGAGGGGCTCATGCGGCGACTCGCGAATCGTCGCGGATCTGGCCCACCAGCTCCTCGAGCATGTCCTCCAGGGTGACGATGCCGATCACCGTCCCGGTCTCGTCGCTCGCCGCCCCGAGGTGGGCCCCGGAGTCCTGCATCGAGGTGAGCGCCTGGCGCAGCGGTGCCTCGGCCCCGACCACCGGCAGCGCCCGGATGCGGGCGGCGGGGATCGGCAGCTCCCGGTGCTCCTGCACCGAGTCCAGCAGGTCCTTGATGTGGACGTAGCCGGTCAGGCGGCCATCGGCGGCGCGGACCGGGAACCGGGAGTAGCCCTCGACCGCGGCGGCCTCGGCCTGTGCGGCGGTGACGCCCTCGGGGAGGGTGGAGACCTCCTCCAGCGGGATCACCAGGTTGGAGACGCTGCGGGCCTCGAAGCGCAGGGCGCCCAGCAGGAGCGCCTCGTCGTTGTCCTCGAGCAGTCCGCCCTGGCGGGACTCGCTCACCATCGCCGCTACCTCGTTGCGGGTGAACACGCTGGTGACCTCTGCTTTCGGGGTGACTCCGAGCATCCGCAGCACCAGGTTCCCGCAGGCGTTGAGCAGCCACAGCAGGGGGCGGAGCGCGGTGACGATGCCCATCAGCGGCGGACTGAGGATCAGCGCCATCCGCTCCGGTCCGGCCAGGGCGATGTTCTTGGGCACCATCTCGCCGAAGACGACGTGCAGATAGGTGACCAGCGCCAGAGCGATCACGAAGGCGATCGGGTGGGTGAGCGCGCCCGGCACGCCGAGCAGCTCCAGCGGCCCCGCGATCAGATGCGCGATGGCGGGCTCGCTGATCGCGCCGAGGGCGAGCGAGCACACGGTGATGCCCATCTGCGCCCCGGCCATCATCAAGGAGACCTGCTCCATCGCGGAGATGGTGACCTTCGCGGCCCAGCGGCCCTCGAGCGCCTTCGGCTCGATGACCGAGCGGCGGGCGGAGATCAGGGCGAACTCGGCCCCCACGAAGAACGCGTTGAGCAGGAGCAGCAGGAGGGTGAGGGCGAGGCCTGTCGGGGTGCTCATCAGCTGTTCACCGTCTCGTGCCCGGCGCGGTCGGCCGCGTCGTCGTCCTCGTCGTCGGCCTCGATGACCTCGACCGTCACGTGGACGGTCTCGATGCGCATGCCGTCGATCTCGATGACCTCGATCCGCAGCCGGGCAGGCTCCTCCCCCGGGGCGGGATCGGTGTCCACGCGCACCTCGTCGCCGACCTCCGCGAGGCGTCCCAGCTCCATCGTGATCAGCCCGCCGAGGGTGTCGTAGTCCTCGTGCTCGGGCACCGTGACGCCGAGGCGCTCGGTGGCCTCGTCGGGGCGCATCCGGCCGTCGAGGTCCCAGGAGCCGTCGGCCTCGGGGGTGTCGTCCGTCTCCTCGTCGTGCTCGTCGCGGACCTCGCCGACGATCTCCTCGACGAGGTCCTCGAGAGTGATGAGCCCGGCGTGGTCGCCGAACTCGTCGACCACCACGGCCATCTGCAGGCCACCGGCGCGCAGGGTGTCCATGAGGTCGTCCAGCGGCACGGTGTCGGGCACGAAGGTCGCCGTGCCCATCACCGTCTCGACCAGGGTGGTGGGGCGCTGGTCGAAGGGGACCGCGAGGCCGTGGCGGATGTGGGCGACGCCCGTGATCTCGTTGTCGTCATCCAGCACCGGGAAGCGGGAATGGCCGGTGACCCGCGCGAGCTCGAGCAGCTCGGCCACGGAGTCGCCGACCTCGAGGGAGTCCATGCGCCCGCGCGCGACCATCGCGTCATGTGCACGACGGTCACCGAAGGCGAGGGTGCGCTGGACCAGCGACGCGGTCTCCGCGGCGAGCGCGCCCTCCTCCGCGGACCGCTTGACCAGCACCGCGAGCTCGTCGGCGCTGCGCGCGGAGCCGAGCTCCTCCTGCGGTTCGACGCCGAGGGCGCGCACCACCGCGTTGGCGTTGCCGTTGAACAGGCGGATCGGCAGCTTGAAGATCGTGGTGAACAGGCGCTGGAAGCCGACGACCAGCTTGGCCGTGCGCAACGGCTCCGCGATCGCCATGTTCTTGGGCACCAGCTCGCCGAAGATCATGGTCATCGCGGTGGCGAGGACCAGGGCGATGGTCACGGAGACCGAGCGGGCGGCGACCTGGCCGAGCCCGGCGTCGAGCAGGCCGGGACCGATCAGCGCCGCGATCGCGGGCTCGGCCAGGAAGCCGATGCCGAGGTTGGTGACGGTGATGCCGAGCTGGGCGCCGGAGAGCTGGGTGGAGAGGGTCTTCATCCCCTGCAGGACACCGCCGGCGCGTCTGTCGCCGGCATCGGCGGCCGCCTCCACCTCATTGCGGTTGACGGTGATCAGGGAGAACTCGGCGGCGACGAAGCCACCGCAGGCGGCGATCAGCACGAGGCCGACCGCCAGGGATATGAGGGGACCGATCAGGTCCATGGACGGATCCCCCCATGGGAAGTGATGAGATGCAGGCCCGAAGGCCTGGGACTGTCACTGGGGGCGTCGCTGGCGGCGCTCATGATCTCCTGGTGCTCCTCATGACGACTCCGACGATCGGAGACGGATGAGGGAATGTTACAACCCGCTCCCTGGATGCGGGGGCCGGTGTGGAGGACGCCTCAGGGGCGATCGGTCTCCGGCGCGGGCGTGTCCGCGGGCAGCTCCGCAGCAGCCTCGGCAGCAGAGGGCTGGTCCGTGGCGGGAGCAGGCTGCCCGGGGCCGTCCACCGCTGCAGGCTCGTGCGCGGTCCCGCCGAGCAGGGCCCTGATCCGTCCCCGGTTCAGGAATGCGACGATACCGACCGCGATCACCAGGCCGAACAGGGCCAGGACGATGAGGATCGCGGCGATCACGCCCGCGCTGAGCCCCGTGCGCTCCGCAGAGAACACCAGGAGCACGCCGTGCTGGCCGTCCACCGTGATGACCTCCTCGCCGAGGACGGCGGTACCGGCCTCATCCTGAAGCACGGCAGTCGGGCGCAGGCCTTCTCCACGGATCGTCCAGGTCGCATCGGTGCCCAGCTTCTCGTACAGCGTGCCGTTCACACCCAATGCCAGGGAGACCTGGAAGTCGCCATCGCCGCGGTCCGCCACGGAGACCTGGGGCGGGCCCTCGGCGCCGTCGAAGCCGAGCTTCTGCAGCGCGCCCGGGAACTCGCCAGCGTCTGCGGCCTCTGCTGTCCGGGTGTAGGTGACGACTCCGTCGGTCTCGGAGCGCTCGGTGCCCTCACCCAGGAAGGCGATGATGTTCTCCGCGGTCACCGCTGCGTCATCCGCCGCCGGGAGGGAGAACTCCATGGTGAGCGAACCCCCGCCGTCCCGGTCGACGACGAGGTCATAGGAGGCGGTGCGGAAGCCGATGGTCCGGGTGAAGATCTGCGGCTCGGTGCCGCCCTGGAGCGCGACCACCTCCGTGCCCGCGGCTGCCTGGTCCTGCGGGGCGTCGGCCGTGCTGCCGCTGAAGCCGACCGGGACCTCGAGGCCCTGCTCAAGGTGGCCCCTCTCCCCGCATGCCACCGTGCACTCGATGGTGTCCACGACGCGGGTGTCGATGGAGAAGGGATCCTCGGCATTCGGTGCGACCTCGACCGAGAAGACGCTTCCCGTAGTGGCCAGCGCCGTATCGGTCCACCCCGCCACCTGCTCGGCGGTCCCGGCCGGGAAGACGATCTCCCAGGTGGTCCCGGTCTCTCCGGCGGGTGTCAGCTCGCCGCCCTCCGGGGTCGCCGCCTCGAAGAAGGCGTCGAAGTCGTCCTTCGCATCCAGGTATATGGCGCGCTGCAGCTCATAGGTGACGGTGCGGAGGTAGGAGTCCGCGGCAGGGTCCTCAGCGCCGGCGGTCACCACCTCCACGCCGTCGAAGCTGACCGTCTCCGCATTGGTCCACACGGCGGCCGAGTCCGTGCCGGGGTACGTGGACCGGTCCAGATCGGCGTCGTCGACCGTCACCGTCGCCTCACCCTGATCCAGCAGGTCATCGATGTCGCTCTCGCTCCCGTCAGCGATCTTCTCTTCCTCCACCAGCGCCTTCACGGCCCAGCGGGTGAGGTCACGGGCGGTGAAGTTCCGGGTGAGGGTGTAGCCGGAGCTGAACGGAGGCGTCGGCGGCGTGAAAGTCGCCTCGGCGGTCTTCGTGAGATCGCCGGCGGCCAGCACGGGCTGCGCCTTGGCCGCGTAGTCCTTGGCACCGGTGAACTCGAGTGTCAGGGTGAAGACGGTGTCGGTGCCGTCCTTCGTCATCCCCTGGTAGGTCAGCCCGGGGTTGTGCTCCTCGATCGTGGACTCGACGGTCGCCGCGCCACCGTTGATCTTCTCCATGTCACTTTCGGAGATCGTGATGGTGAGGGTCTGCACCCCCGAGCCGTCCGCAGCGATCTCGGTCGAGCTGTCGACCTCACCGCAGGCGGCGAGGGCGAGCAGCGCAGCGATCCCGGCGATCAGAAGCAGCAGCAGGCGTGACCTGGACAGCCTCGAATCCCCTCGACCGGACACCATATGGGCAGACGTGCGCATGACCCCTCCTGAGCGCAGCGGAGGGGACCCCCGTCCCCCGCCGGATGATTGTTCGCGCCAGCATTCTACGCAGAGTCATGGCCTCCCCGCGGCGATCAGCAGGTTTCGCGAGCGGCGCACGCCTGCGCCGCTCATCCCCGTGTGTCGGCCGCCCGTCGCTGCAGGAAGGAGGCGAGCGCACGCAGCTCGACCTCGTCGACCGCATGCCCCAGCTGCGGGCGGCGCTCCTCCTCGAGCCGGGTGTGGGTGCTCAGGAAGTCTCGCACCGCCTCCTCCCGCCCATCGGCGAAGTGCGGATCCATGCCGCCGTGTCCCCACAGCACCGGCGGCGACACCTCGGCGAGCGCGGAATCTCCGAGCATCGGGGCGGGGAATGGGAATCCGGAGAGGTTCACGACGAAGTCGACGGCATGCGGATCACGTCGCAGCAGCTGCAGCGCGAGGGCCCCGCCCTGGGAGAAGCCGATGGCACCGACGACCGGGGCGTCCTGCGCAGCGCTCCAGCTCTCGACCGCAGCGGCCGAGGCCTGCAGCGCCTCCGGACGCGCTGGGTCCATCGGCATCTCGAACCAGGCGTAGCCCTGCACGTAGCGATAGATGCCGCGCAGGGAGGCGTAGGTGAAGTCCGTGGGCAGGAAGGGGACCAGCCCGGCGAGGTCGTCCTCGTCGCTGCCCAGGCCGTGGAGCAGGAGCACGATCGGCGCACTGCGCATCCTGTCTGGATCCGAGCGCACCACGGCGTCCTCGTCGATCTCCGTCGCGATCAGCTCGACCGGTGCGTACTGGGAGGCGTTCGTCATCACGGCAGGATATCCGGCGCCGCCTCCGGGCAGGGGAGAACCCCCAGGTCGCGCGGTGCGCTGGTCGGAAGGACGAGATCCGACCCCTGGGGGTCCCGGCAGCTCGGTGGTATTCGCTGCGCGTCCGGATGAACGGTCGCCTCAGCGGCGAGCCACCTCACACGTCCGATGATTATTCACTTCTCGGACCACCTCCTTCCCTGTGTACCTCCACCGTAGGACCGCCGCGCCGGCAGCGCAACGGATTTTCCGCTGGAGGCCGTTCCGTGCTCGGTTGCGGCTGGATCACGGGACGTGGCCGTCGCCTGCGCTCACCCCCCGCCTCCGCCGGACGATGATCGCGATGATCGCAGTCAGCGCTCGAATGGCAGGATGTATGCCGGGCACCAGCCCGAGACATCGCCGTCCCCTCGAGGAGACCCACCATGCAGTCCGTCCTGATCGATTCCCTGGAGAAGGTGCTGGGCGACGCGGCACCGCGTCCGGCCGCGATGATCGGCGGTGCCCACGCCTCCGGCTTCCTCGGCGAGGTGCTCTCGCTCCAGGTCGCGCTCCGGCTCGAGGCCGACGAGGCCCCGGATCTGCGCGTCGAGCTCACCGGCGAGATCGCCGACAGTGTCCGGGTCCATGCGGTGCGCCGGGTGCCGGTCTCCTCCGCTGCACCCGAGGATCCCGACGAGCACTACCTCGTCACCGCGCCGGGCGAGTACCCCGACCTGCTCGAACCGGTCACCGACGGCGTCGTGCGGATGGGCCAGGGGATCTGGGAGGCGCTGTGGATCGACGTCGTGGAGGCCGCCCCCGGCGAGCACGACCTGACCCTCACCCTCTCCGACGCCGCCGGCGGGCAGGTCCTCGCCGAGCACGTCCTGCAGCTGCGCGTGCATGGGCATCGCCTGCCGCCGCTGTCGATCACCAACACGCACTGGTTCCATGTCGACAGCCTCTCGACGTACTACGACGTGGAGGTGTTCTCCGAGCGGCACTGGGAGCTGATCGAGACCTACCTCGTCTCGGCCCGGGAGATGGACGTGAACAGCGTGCTCACCCCCACCTGGACCCCGCCGCTGGACACCGCCGAGGGGCACACCCGGCCCTTCGTCCAGCTCATCGGCATCCACGAGGAGGGCGGCGAGTACTCCTTCGACCTCTCCCGCCTGGACCGCTGGCTGGGCCTCTGCCGCAAGCTGGGCTTCACCGGCCTCGAGATCGCGCACCTGTTCACCCAGTGGGGGGCGCTGAAGACCCCGGCGATCCAGGTGCAGACGGCCACCGGCCTCGAGCACCGCTTCGGCTGGCACGTGGCGGCGACCTCGCCCGAGTACCGCCGCCTCCTGGAGGCGCTGATCCCGACGCTGCGCACCCATCTGGAGGAGCACTGGGACGGACGGGTGCTCTGGCACATCTCGGACGAACCGCGCGAGCATCAGCTCGAGGACTACAGCGCGGCGAAGGCTCAGGTCGCGGACCTGCTCGAGGGCGCAGAGGTGGTCGACGCCCTGAGCCCCTTCGCCTTCGCCGAGCAGGGCGTGGTGGACACGCCGATCGTCGCGACCAATCACGTGGGCCCGTTCCTCGAGGCCGGCTGGCACCCCTGGGTGTACTACTGCGTCTCCCAGAACCGCGATGTCGCCAATCGCTTCATCGCCCTGCCCTCCGTGCGCAATCGAGTGCTGGGCCGGCAGCTGTTCGCCTTCGAGGCGCCCGGCTTCCTGCACTGGGGCTTCAACTTCTGGTGGGCGCAGTACTCGGTGCGGCCGATCGACCCCTTCGAGGACACCTGCTCGGGCGGCGGCTTCTTCGGCGGCGATCCCTTCGTCGTCTACCCGGGGCCCGACGGCACCCCCTGGCTCTCGCTGCGCTACCGCGTGTTCGTGCAGGCCATGGCCGATCACCGGGCGCTGACCTGGCTCGCGGAGCTCACCGATCGTGCGAGCGCGAGGGCGCTGATCGATGAGGGCGGCACGCTGACCTACTCGTCGTTCTCCTACGACGTCGAGGAGCACCTGCGCGCACGGCACGCAGTCGACGAGAAGATCCTCGCCGCCCTGGAGCGCTGAGCCTCAGAGCTCGGGCAGCTCCTGCTCGGCGGTCTCGGCCTCCATGCGGTCCTCCTCGCGATTGCCCTGCTCGGCGGCGGTGGCGTCGTCACCGCCGCGGTCGCGGTCCGTGTCGAAGCCGTAGCCGTCGGCGTTGCGGGAGTCCGGCCCCTCGGCGGCGACGCGGTCGGTCTCGAGGGCGTCGTCGATGCTCACCTCGTCGGTCTCCTCGTCGGCGCCGCGCTCGTACTCGTCCTCGCTGGTCGCGGTGATCCGGTCGAGCTCGGGATCGTCGGCGGGATCGTTCGGCGGCAACTGGGTCATGGGGTCCTCCTCGGGTGGGTCAGCTGAGGGCGTCGATGATCGCCGTGGTGAAGGCGTCGAGGTCATCGGGCGTGCGGGAGGTGATCAGGCGGAAGCCGGCGGAGTCGTCGACCACCACCTCCTCATCGACCCATCGCCCGCCCGCGTTGATGAGATCGGTGCGGATGGTGGGGACCGAGGTGAGCTCGCGGCCGTCGGCCAGGCCCGTCTCGACCAGCAGCCAGGGTGCATGGCAGATCGCGGCGACGGGCTTGCCGTCGGCGGCGAAGGCGCGGGTCAGGAACTGCGCGGTCTCGTCCCCGCGCAGCGCATCCGCGTTGAGGGTGCCTCCGGGCAGCACCAGGGCGTCGAAGTCCGCAGCCTTCACGGTGTCATGGGCCGCGTCCACGGGTACCTCGGGACCGCGCTCGCGGTCGCGCTCGAGGGTCGTGACCACACCCGTCTCCGGGGCGACCACGGTGAGCTTCGCGCCCGCCTCGCGCAGGGTGGCCAGAGGGATGCGGATCTCGTCGGTCTCCGTGCCGAAATTACTGGTCAGCACGAGAATATTGCGTCCGTCGAGGGTGCTGTTCATGGCGTCTCCTCACATCGGGGCGTCCGGGGTGCGACCGTATCACTGCGGCGCGGCGGGGAGGCCGCCACGGACGGATCCGTGGCGGCCTCGAGGGTCACTGCGATGCGGACATCAGCCCTCCGGACGCGGCGGCACCGTACCCGGGACCGGCTCCCGCGCCTGCGCCTTCTCGAACTTCGCGAGCTGACGGGCGGCGGCCTCGCGGCCACCGAGCCCGAAGGCCAGCATCGCGGCGGCGGCGGCACCGATCACCAGAGCGCCGAAGGCCATCTCGATGATCGAGTCGGCCACGCCCATCGACTTCAGGCCCATCGCGACGAACAGGATGATCACGGCCCACTTCACGACGGAGCCGACGGTGCCCTTGAGCACCTTGCCGACGATCATCGCCAGGAAGAAGCCGGCGGCGATGATCGCGCCGCCGAACAGCACGTTGCCGCCCAGCTCGAGGATCTGCGAGAGGATCGCGGTGATCTGCGGGAAGCCCAGCGCCTGGGCGCCCATCACGGCGAAGAACAGCACCACGGCGATCTCGACCACGCGCAGCACGGTCGGGGTGGCGGAGGAGCCCGGCGAGAGGATCTCCTGCTTGGTCAGCCAGGCGTCGATGCCGGATCCCTCGAGGATCGGGCGGAACAGGCCGGAGACGAAGCGGGCGACGAGCACGCCGATCCCCACCAGCACCACGGCGGCGATGATGTTCGGGATCGCGGTGAACACCGCGGTGAGCATCGCGGAGGCGGGGTCGGAGATCGAGGCGATGCCCAGGATCTGCAGCGCCGCGATCGACACCACGATCATGATCAGCGCGAAGACCACGGAGGCGAGGATCTCGGGGACCTTCGACGCCGGGGAGACGGCCGGGGCCTGGTCGGGCCCGCCCTGCGGCGCAGCCGGCTCGGTGGGACGCCCGGCGGAGGTCACTCCGCCGGTGGCCTTGTCGAAGCCGGACTGGGCGGTGCCCAGCAGCTTGCCGAAGTCCACGGCGTTCAGCGCGGTGGTGATCAGCGCCCGCACGATCTTCGCGATCGTCAGACCGATGATGAAGACGAACACGGCACCGATGATGTTCGGGATGAACCCGAGGCCCTGTTCGAGCATCGAGATCACGGGCGAGAGCACCTGGGAGAGCTGGAAGATCCCGAGGATGATGATCAGGCCCAGCAGCCAGATGACCATCGAGGCGATGGTGCCGATCGAGTTGCCGAGCGCCGCCCCGTCCACGCCGGGCCGGCGGAGGGCCGGCACCTTCTGCGTCAGGCCGGCCACGCCCTTCTTGACCAGCATGGCCAAGATCGCGGTGATGACCAGGATGACGACGGCGGCCAGGACCTTCAGTCCCAGCCCCGCCCAGTCGAAGTTCGATAGTGAATCCACGGGATCCTCCGGGGTTCGAGGGGAAGTCGGTCACCGATTTCCTCTACCGGCCTGCGGATCACCGGTCGTCCATCGGCTGAGGAATCGTCATGGTTCCTCGGGGTCGAGCATGACGTATGACCTGCGTCACGTCCACACGCACTGGTCACAGAGTTCTCACATCTGAGTATCAGGTCCCGCAGAAAGTCAGGAAGTTCTCGCCGCCGTCACCCGGGCCCTCGAGATGCTCGAGCCCCGCCCGACGGGTGAACGGTGCGGAGACCGCCGCGAGCAGCTCCCGCACAGGTCCCAGGTCACCCAGGTGCGCCGAGCGCAGCGCCGCCTCGAGGCGGACGTTGCGAGGGATGTACAGCGGATTGACGCACGCCATCTCCGCGGGCGTCGCCGAGCGCCGAGCCTCCCAGCGCCGCGCCCACTGCGCGAAGGAGTCGCCGGCGACGAGCTCCGCGGCCCTGCCCTCCCCGAGCGCCCGGAAGAAGCCGGTGTGGTCGACCTGCTGCTCCTCGAGCAGCACCAGCAGCTCCTGGCCGAGGGCGGACACCCCCTCGACGTCGCCGCTGATCCCCAGTTTGCGGGCCATCTGGCGGGTCCAGGCCTGCTGATACCAGCCCTCGTACTGCTCGAGCACCGCGGTGGCCTGCTCCACCGCGACGTTCGGATCCGCCTCGTCCAGCAGCGGCAGGAGGGTCTCGGCGAAGCGGGAGAGGTTCCACAGCGCGATGCCGGGCTGCTTGCCGTAGGCGTACCGGGCGCCCCGGTCGATCGAGCTGAACACGGCATCACGACGATGGACGTCGAGCACGGCGCAGGGTCCGTAATCGATGCCCTGGCCGGACAGGGCCATGTTGTCGGTGTTCATCACGCCATGCACGAAGCCCAGCAGCATCCACCTCGCCACCAGCTCCGCCTGCGTCCGGGTCACCGCCTCGAGCAGCCCCAGCGGCCCGTCGGCCGACGGGTGGTGGCGCCGGATCGTGAACTCGACGAGGCGCCGGCGCACCTCCTCGTCCAGGTGCCAGGTCGCGTACTCGAAGGTCCCCACCCGCAGGTGGCTCGCCGCGACCCGCACCAGCAGCGCACCGGGCTCCGCCGTCACGCCCTGACGCGGGGCGATCTGCTCCCCGGTGCTCAGCACGGCGAGCGCCCGACTGGTGGGCACACCCGTGGCGTGCAGCCATTCTCCGAGGACGGCCTCGCGCAGCATCGGCCCGAGCGGCGCCTTCCCGTCGCCGCCGCGCGCGAACGGAGTGCGGCCGGAACCCTTCAGATGCAGATCGCGGTGGCGACCACGGGTGTCCACGAGGTCGCCCAGCAGCACCGCCCGACCATCGCCGAGCTGCGGGTTCGGGCTGCCGAACTGGTGGCCGGCGTAGGCCTGTGCGGTGGTCCCGTCGATCTGCCCGGTCAGCAGCGCGAGGCCGTCCTCGCCGCGCAGCCACGCCGCGTCGAACCCCAGCTCCGCGGCGAGCGGCTCGTTGAGCCATACGATCTCGGGTCGCGGCGGCGCGTCGGCGCGCCAGGGGACCGACAGCTCGGGGAGCGCGCGGGCGTAGCTCTGCTGGAGCACCGGGGCGGGCGGGGCGACCTTCTCCATCTCCCCAGTCTCCCACCCCGGAGCACTGACCGCTTGACGGTTCCGGCCGTGGGGAGCACACTGGTCACGCACATTGTGCAACCCCCTTACGTAATGGTGGTGGGGACCTGCGACGCGAGAAGGACCGATGGCCACGGCGCTCTCCCATCCCTCTGCGGTCCGCCTCGCCAACGCGCGTGACTGCGTGGTCGTGCTGCGGGAGGCGGCCGCAGCGCTGAGCCTGGCCGAGCTCGCCTCGGCGACGGGGCTCTCCCGCCCCACCGTCGAGGCCGTGCTGGAGGACCTGCGCGCCACCGGGCTCGTCGCGCCCGCCCCGGCCGCTACTCCGGGTGGCGCCGGGCGGCCGGCCCGCCGCTTCGGGTTCGACGCCTCCGCGGCGACCGTCGCCGCCTTCGACATCGGCACCAGCACCGTGCGCTGCCTGGTCTCCGATGCCGCCGGGCGCGTACTGGCCCGCGGCTCCGCGCCCGCCACCGGCTCCGACCCCCTCGCCCCGCTCACGCAGGCGCTGCACGAGACGCGGACGACACCCACCGCGGTCGGGGTCGCCGTCCCCGGGATCCTGGGGCCCGACGGCCGCATCACCCGGAGCCTCGCGGTGCCCGACCTGGAGGGTCTCGATCTCGGCGTGATGCTCGCCGACCGACTGGGCTGTCCGGTGGCGGTCGAGAACGACATCAAGCTCGCCGCGCTGGCGGAGCATCACCTCGCCCCGCCCGCCCACAGCATCGTGCTCCTCCAGCTGGGCCACCGGATCTCCGTCGCCGTCGTGGTCGGCGGGGAGATCCTGCAGGGTGCCCATCGCCTGGCCGGTGAGCTCGGCAGCCAGCGCGGGATGCGGTGGACCGACAGCTCGGTGCGCGGCCGGCTGACCTGGTCCACCGGCGACGACGGACGCCGACTCCTCGAGCGCGCCGCCGCCGGGGACGCCGCCGCCCAGGCCGAGGTCGAGGAGTTCTGCACCCAGATCGCACCGCGGCTGGCCACCGTGCTGCTCACCGTCGACCCCGAACGGGTCGTCGTCGGCGGCGGCCTCTCCCGCGCCGGCGAGACCCTGCTGGCGCCGCTGCGCCGCGCCGTCGGCCGACTGCTGATGACCGAGCACGCCCCCGAGCTGGTGCCCGCGCGGCTGACCACCGACGGTGCCCTCATCGGCGCGCTCGGCCTGGGTTTCGCCCACGGCTCCTCGCAGATCACCGGCATCCCCGAGGTCCCCGCCCCGTGGCATCGCCTCCACGCCACCCTGTCCTGACCACCCCACCCCATCGACCCGCAAGGACACCTCCATGACCGCCGACATCACCTTCGGCTTCAGCTCCTACAGCTTCCACGCGAAGCTCTCCACCGGGGAGATGACCCTGCCGCAGGTCATCGACTGGATCGCCGCGAGCGAGGGGGAGCATCTCGAGCTCGCCGTCCTCGGAGACGACGCCGAGTCCCCGATCCCGAACCTCGCCTCCGATCCGGCCTACGTGGACCGCATCCGTGAGCATGCCGCGTCCGCGGGAGTGCTGCTGACCAACCTCGCCATCGGCGCGGACCTCTCCTCCGGGGACCCGGCGCAGACCGCCCGGGTGAAGGAGTACGTCGATCTCGCCGCACGGCTCGGGATCACCCGGATGCGCCACGACGTGGTGCCCCACGGCGGCCACGACGGGGACGACACCCCGCTGTTCGAGCAGGTGCTGCCGCAGATCGTCGCGGCGAGCAAGGAGATCGCGCAGTACGCCGCGACGAGGGGCATCACCACCAGCCTCGAGAACCACGGATTCTTCGTGCAGGCCGCGGACAGGATCCGTCGCATCATCCACGCGGTCGACGAGCCGAACTTCCTCACCACCCTCGACGTGGGCAACTTCGTGTGCGTCGACGAGGATCCCGCGGTGTCGGTCGCACAGAACCTCCCCTACGCGATGGTCGTGCACTTCAAGGACTTCTACGTGCGGCCGGCCGATGCCGCACCCGGCGAGGGGTGGTTCCGCAGCCGCGGCGGCAAGCCTCTGCGCGGGGCGGTCGTGGGAAGCGGCGACATCGATCTGCGGGCCGTGGCCCGGGCCATTCGTGACTCCGATTTCTCCGGCTACGCCGCGATCGAGTTCGAGGGCTGGGAGGACTGCCTCCTGGGCTGCGAGCGCGGGATCGCCTACGCCAAGAGCCTGTTCGCCTGACCACCCCTGTCCCCCTGACGAAGGAAGCATCACCCATGACGAAGTTCCGAGTCGGCGTCATCGGCGCCGGCAGCATCGCCCAGTCCCATCTCACCGCGTACTCCCAGAACGCCGAGGTCGAGCTGATCGCGGTCGCCGACATGAATCTCGAGCGGGCGCAGACGGTGGCCGCGCAGTTCGGCGCGGCCCGCGCCTACGCCGATCCCCACGAGCTGCTCGCCGATCCGGAGATCGACGGCGTCTCGATCTGCACCTGGAACAACTCCCACGCCTCCTGGGCGATCGCAGCGCTCGAGGCCGGCAAGCATGTGCTGGTCGAGAAGCCGCTGGCCCGCACCCTGGCCGAGGCCGAGGAGATCCAGCGCGTCGCCGCACAGAGCGACCGAGTGGCGCAGGTGGGCTTCGTGCGCCGCCACTCGCCCAACTGCCAGGTGCTGAAGTCCTTCATCGATGCGGACGAGCTGGGCGAGATCTACTACGCCAAGGCCAGCTGCCTGCGCCGCGTCGGCAACCCCGGCGGCTGGTTCGCGGACAAGGAGCTCTCCGGCGGCGGCCCGCTGCTGGACATCGGCATCCATGTGCTGGACCTGTGCTGGTACCTGATGGGCAGCCCCACGGTGGTCTCGGTCAGCGGGAACACCTACGACAAGCTCGGCAGCCGGGGGAACGTCACCACCATGCCCCGCTACAAGGCGGCGGACTACGACCCCGACAAGAACACCGTCGAGGACCTCGCCAACGCGGTGATCCGCTTCGAGAACGGCGCCTCGCTGCTGCTGGACTGCTCGTTCTCGCTGCATGCCACCAAGGACTCGATCGACGTCTCGGTCTACGGCGAGAAAGGGGGCGCGGAGCTCGAGCCCTCGCTCCACATCGCCACGGAGATGCACGATTCGGTGGTCAACATCGAACCGCAGATCGCCTCGCGCAGCTTCGAGTTCGGGGTCGGGTTCGCCCACGAGATCCAGAACTTCGTCGACGCCTCCCTGGGCCGGGCCGAGTCGATCGCCCCGGCCTGGCACGGAGTCGAGATCGTGCGCATCCTCGAGGCGATCTACGAGTCGGCCGAGCTCGGCCGTGAGGTCTCGCTCGTCTGAGCCGGTGGGCCCGGCGTGCTGCGGGTGAGGAGAGGAGCGCGTCCGGTCCGCACGGGCCGGGTGCGCTCCCTCCCTCCGTTGACTTCGTGACCCAGCTCACCCAGGCTGGGGGGTGGTGCGGCTCGTCCACGGGTGCAGCCAGGCCTCGGGAGCCGCCCGAGAGGGCAAGGAGGCTCATCGATGTCCAGCAATCGCGCAGTCGCATACAAGGGACCGGGCAAGGTCGAGGTCATCGACATCGACTACCCCACCTACGAGCTGCAGGACGGACCGGGCGTGCACCCGGACAACGTCGGCCGCAAGCTGCCCCATGCGGCGATCCTCAAAGTGGTCACGACGAACATCTGCGGCTCCGACCAGCACATGGTGCGTGGCCGCACCACGGCTCCCAAGGACCTGGTGCTGGGGCACGAGATCACCGGTGAGGTGATCGAGACCGGCCCCGGTGTGGAGTTCATCCGGAAGGGCGACCTGGTCTCGGTGCCCTTCAACATCTCCTGCGGCCGCTGCGAGATGTACAAGACGCGCCGCACCGAGATCTGCCTGAACGTGAATCCCGACCGTCCCGGCAGTGCCTACGGCTACGTGGACATGGGCGGCTGGGTCGGTGGTCAGGCCGAGTACGTGCTGGTGCCGTATGCGGACTGGAATCTGCTGAGGTTCCCGGACAAGGACCAGGCCATGGAGAAGATCCTCGATCTGACCATGCTCTCGGACATCTTCCCCACCGGCTTCCACGGCGCGGTCTCCGCCGGGGTGGGCCCTGGCTCCTCGGTGTACATCGCCGGTGCCGGTCCGGTGGGCACGGCGGCCGCCGTGGGTGCTCAGCTGCTGGGCGCCTCGGTGGTGATCATGGCGGACATGAACGCGGATCGTCTGGCCAATGCGGCGAAGTTCGGCTGCGAGACGATCGACGTGTCGAGCGAGGATCCGCGCGAGGGCATCTCCCGGATCCTCGGCCGGGAGGAGGTCGATGCGGGAGTGGATGCGGTCGGCTTCGAAGCCCGCGGTCACGGCAAGGATGCGCAGGAGGCGCCGGCGACGGTGCTGAACACGCTGATGGATGTGACGCGTGCCGGTGGCGCGCTCGGCATCCCCGGTCTGTACGTGACCGGCGATCCGGGCGGTGTGGACGAGGCCGCGCAGCAGGGCTCGCTCTCGCTGCGGCTCGGGCTGGGCTGGGCGAAGTCGCTGGCGTTCACCACCGGTCAGTGCCCGGTGATGAAGTACCACCGGCAGCTGATGGAGGCGATCCTGCACGACACGGTGCAGATCGCCGACGCCGTCAACGCCGCGGCGATCTCGCTGGACGATGCGCCGGTCGGGTACGAGAAGTTCGATTCCGGGGTCGCCACGAAGTACGTCATCGATCCCCATGGCATGACCGGCAAGGTGCAGCCGGTCTGAGCCTGAGTCTCACCGCCCGCCCCGGAGCCGCTCGCACGGGCTTCCGGGGCGGGCGACGTGCGTCCGGAGGTGACATCCGTGTCACGGTGCGCGCTGCACAGCGCGATCGCGCTCAGCCCCGCCATCGACCAGCGGCGGCTCGATGGGCCACAGCACGGCAAGAGCCCAGGTCAGAGCGTGTCGTCACATCGATGTCAGATCTCGAGCGTGGTTCCGCTCCCCACCGCTCAGAACGGTGGGTCGGTCTCGTCGGGGGTCGGTCCCGGTGGGATGATCCGACGGGCATACCGGCCGGGGTAGGCCTTCTTGTACGCAGCAGCGCGCTGCTGCGCGGCCCGCTCCCCCGGGGGTCGGGTCTTCTCCTCGGCGTGGCGGCGTTCGGCGTCCTCACGGGAGCGTTGGTGCACGCGCCAGGCACGCTCCATCGCCTGGACGGTGTGTGGGGTCAGCAGGTCGGTATTCGCCCTCGACCTCGTCCGGACCACATCGCCGATGACCCAGGTCGTCTCCAATGGTCCGGCGGTGGTGGTGCCGTCCCCGGTGCCGGGATCGTCCCCGGGGTCGCGGCCGGGATCGATCAGGCGGGCGGTCTTGTGCTTGTGGTGCAGCCAGCACAGCCGGTGGAGGTTCCACAGGCTGGTCTGTCCGCCCTGGTCGGGGTGTTCGTGGTCGTACTCGATGATGTGGTCATCCTCGGCCGCGATCACCGTCGCGCGGGTGCAGCCGGGGACCGCGCAGACGGGGTGTCGCAGCCGCAGCTGGAGCCGCATCTGCGCACTGGGGTGATACGTCGTCGCGGACACCGGCAGGTACGCGCCGGTGATGGGGTCGGTGAGGATCCGCTGCCATGTGCTCTCCCCTGCGGCGAGCGCCCTGGCCTGCTCTGCGGGCAGAGGGCTCATCCCCTCCAGCATCGCCGGCGCGTCATCGATCCCCAGCAGCGTGGTCGCGGGAACGGTGACCAGGATCTTGTAGGGCCGGCTGGTCTCTTCGACGGGGTCGATGTCCAGGATCGAGTGAGTGAGGATCGCATACCGGAGGGTCGCCAGCGACAGGGCGCGTCCCCGTTCGTGGAGGTTCTCGTCGATGTCGAACGGGAGCGGTCCTTCTGCTCCGTTCTCCAGGGCGGTGCGCTGGGCTCGTTGTACGGTGCGAGAGGCGACATCGAGTCGGTGCGCGAGCGACTGGATCTCGGGGATCGGGCCCGTCACCAGCAGTGACGCGGTCCCTGTCTCGGTATCGACGCCCACGATCCCCACATCCCTCGACGTCGAGGGTGGGGCCGGCAGAGTGCCGGCGGTCGCCAGCTCCACAGCCAGCACCACCTGCTTGTCGAACGTCGCCTTGGACACCGATGGCAGCTCCACGGTCGCCATATGCGCATCGACCTGTCGGATCTGCTCCTCATCCAACCGGCGCACGTGCCGGATCAGGGAGTGATGCCAGGCCGCAGGCAGGTCACCGGTTCGGAGATGCTCGAAGGTGAGCGGCATCCACTCCACCGCCATATGCGCGTCATGGACCTGCCCCTGGGCCTGGACGTAGGTGCACCGCAGACCGGTCGCGACCTTCAACGCGGTGACGTCCGCGTCGTCCAGGAGGCCCTGCACGGCGGGGTCCTCACAGAAGAACGTGGAGAGCTGACGGAGATGGTCGGCATGGAGGCGGGCCCGCGCCTTCATCGTGTGGTGCAGCGAGAGCACCCGCGCAGCCTCGACACTGCCCGGCTCGACCTCCTCGAGGATGTACTCCTCGGTCAGCTCTCGACGCGCCCGCACCGCCCACTCGAACACCTCACAGGGTCGGGCAGCGGCGGCGTTCCGGGGTGCGGCATCCGCCGCACCGTGCGGCCCCTCGCCCGCGCTCTTGCGATCGGAATCCGCGTCCTCGAACTCACCCATCGCCACCACCTCCTCCCGTATCCGGAGCACTTCACGGATCACGCCTGAAATATCCCTCGATACTATTCCGTGCACCCCCACTGCAGAAGGCCATGGACAAAATGGGGATGAATCTGTGGATAACGACCGTGCGTGGAGGAAAGGTCATCCAGTGCATGATCGCGTCTGCATCCTCGGCCCCAGCCACGGGCGCCTCACCGATCCTTCGACCCTGCACCCCCCCCCCGAGCGCCTGTCGTGGCCCGACGAGAACAGTGCGTCCACCTGCGAAGTCATGGTATCTCGAGACACTCGACACCGGTTCTGCGTTCCGCTCCTGACGCAACGAGGTCACGCCGCTCGGACGGCGAAGAGCGGCGAATACATGAACCGACGCATCACCCCGCACATGTCGTCAAGACCCACGTAAAATATGTGGATGGTGGAGCGGCGTGGAGGAAAGATTGTGGCACTTATCCACACTGTGCATAATTCTGGGGATAACTTCCCATCCGGAGATCCTCCGGCATAGAGTGAACCCAGTGCCCGGTCCTCCTACAGCCCGGTCCTCCTACAGAAGGAGCCGCTATGAGTTGGCGTCACTCTGCTCCCGTCCTCACGGTCCGACCCCGCCCGGCCACCCGTCACCCGAGCCCGAGGCGATCCATCGCGTCGAACGACTCGATCGCCGCAGTCGGTTCGACCGCCTCCGTGCTCGCGGTCGGCTCCGGGCTCTCCGTGCTCTCCCTCGGATCGTGGGGCTCACTGCTCGGGATCGGCTCGATCTGGTCCATCGGTTCGGTGGGCTCAGCGCTGTCCATCGGTTCGATCGGTTCGCTCCTGTCGATCGGCTCGATCGGTTCGCTGCTGTCGATCGGTGCCGTCGGCAGCTTCGGATGCATCGGGACCCGCCGGGTGCTGCCCGGGAAGGAGGTCCCACGCCCCAGGAGCGCGTAAGGTCGACCCATGACGGAACGCACCACGTACCTCCTGGTGGACGGCGAGAACATCGACGCCACGCTCGGGGTCTCGGTCCTCGGCCGACGCCCCCAGCCCGAAGAGCGCCCTCGCTGGAACAAGCTCCTCCACCATGCCGAGATGACGTGGCACCAGCCTGTGACCGGGCTGTTCTTCCTCGCTGTCGAGGACAGCCTGCCCTCGAGCTTCGTGCAGGCGCTCATCGCGATGGGCTACAAGCCCATCCCGCTGCGTGGCGAGGGCAAGATCGTGGACATCGCGATCCAGCGCACCGCGGAGGCTCTCGAGTCGCGCGCGGCCGACGTCATGCTGGTCAGCCATGACAAGGACTTCGTCCCGCAGATGGAGGACCTGGCCGCTGACCTGGATCGCCGGACCGCGATCGTCGGGTTCCGCGAGTTCATGGCCTCGGATCTGCAGGACATCCCAGGGATCGAGTTCCACGACCTCGAGTACGACGTCGCAGCGTTCACCAGCCGCCTGCCGCGCGTGCGGATCATCGACATCGACGAGTTCGATCCGCTCGAGTTCATCTGAGGAGCGGCCCGGGGGCACTCGAGAGTCCCCGGGTCACATCCACTTGCTGCGTTTGAAGATGACGTAGAGCAGCACGCCCAGTCCCACCATCATCCCCAGCGCCATCGGGTAGCCCAGAGCCCAGTGCAGCTCGGGCATGTCGTCGAAGTTCATGCCGTAGATCGCACCGATGAGCGTGGGGGCGAAGAGGATGGCCGCCCAGCCGGAGATCTTCTTCATGTCCTCGTTCTGCCGCTGCGCGACGAGGGTCGCGTTGACCTCCAGGATCTGGGACAGGGCATCACGCAGGTCGCGCACCCGCGAGGCCGCGCGGGAGAGATGATCGGCGACGTCGTCGAGGTAGGCCTGCAGCCCGCCCGGGATCTCGTACTTGCCGAACCCGGCCTGCAGCGCATCGATCACGTCGGCGAGCGACGTCACCGCCTGCTGCATGTCGATGACCTCCTGGCTGAGCCGATAGATGCGCTCGGCCACCGCGGCATCCCCGCTGAACACCTGCCGTTCGATCTGCTCCTTGTCGATCGTGAGACCCCGCAGCACGGGGCCGTAGCCGTCGACGATCATGTCGAGCACGCGATAGAGGACCGCCTCCGGGCCCAGGGTCAGCAGACTCCCGTCCTCCGGCGCCATGCGCTCGCGATGGGTGGACGTCAGGGGATGCTCCTCATCGAGGCGCGGACCGTCGCTCCCGTCGATCCAGTGGCCGTCCTGGCAGAGCACCGCCACAGCCCCGGGACGCACCAGCAGATGGAACTCGGAGAAGTCGACCTCCTCCTGCTCGTCGAGGTAGCGGGCCGAACGCACCACGAGGAACAGGACGTCGCCGTAGCGCTCGAGCTTCGGCCGCTGGTGCGCGTTGAGCAGATCCTCGAGCAGGAGAGGATGCAGGTCCCAGGCCTCACCGAGCTCGAGCACCTGCTCCCTGCCGGGCTGCGGGTAGAAGAACATCACCATCCGGTCCGCGGCGCCGCGGGTGAACTCCAGCGCGTCGCGGATCGAGTCGCCCTCCGGCTGGTGGGAGGGGACCCCGCCGGAGACGTACCGCGTCGTCGGCGCAGCTCCCCCGTCGTCCGGGCGGCGCTCCCGGCCGCCCTGCTCGCGCGAGCGATCGGAGCGCCGGCGCCGTGGCGGGCCATGTCGTCGCTGGGTCATGTCATCTCCTCGTGGAACGTCCGCCGGCAGGAGATCCTCCTCCGCGCTGGGACAGGGGTCATCGCCGTCCGTTCACGGCGAGCCGGACGTGATCGTAGCGCTCACCGCGGCAGAGCCAGCACACCCTCCACGAAGCCGATCACGTCCGCGAGGACCTCGTCGCGGTTGGTCTCGTTGAGGCTCTCGTGCTGCGCGCCCGGATAGGTCTTCGTGAAGGTCCGCGGGCCGCGCAGCTCGAGCAGGCCCTCCCAGCTGGCCGGGAGCGGGACCAGACGGTCGCCCTCCCCGTGCAGATACAGCATCGGGTGCTCCCCGACGCCGCCGGCCGCGGCGATCGTGGCCATCGCCTGCCGCAGGCCCTCGAGCGTGGGGCGGGCGAAGTCGCCGTGCCACACCAGGGGGTCCTCGGCATAGGCGGCGCCCACCGCAGGATCGCGGGACAGGGTGTCGGGATCGATCGGGGTGGCCGGGATCTCGTCCTGGGCGAGCAGGGAGTCCACGGTGATCCACGATCCGAGCACAGGCCCGGTGAGCACGGTGGCGAGCAGCCGATCCGCGTGCAGCTGGGTATAGCGGGCGGCGATCATCCCGCCCATCGAGTGGCCGATCAGCACGATCGGAACGCCCGGATGTTCCGCGGCGGCGTGCTCGACCACGAGGTCGAGATCGTCCACGACCGGTTCGAAGTCGCTGATCAGGACCCTCTCCCCGTCGCTGCAACCGTGGCCGACGTGGTCCGCGCCGTAGACCGCGGCGCCCGCGTCGCGCAGCCGCTCGGCGACCCACCCGTAACGGCCGATGTGCTCGCCGTAGCCATGGGCGATCACCGCCACCCAGTGGGGTTCCGGGATCGTCCAGGCCCTGCCCACGAGGGCGCCGGCGTGGCCGTGAAGGGTGAAGTCCGTCGCAGGGGAGTGATCGCTCATGGGGCCATCATGCCTGTCCCCTCGCGCGGATGCGCTCCTTCCGGTGTCACGGAGAAGAGGGCCGCGGGCCACCAGGGGCGGGCGGAGAGAGCAGAGCGCTGAGCGGCGCGGGCAGCCACTCCCTCAGGCTCAGGATCCTAGCGGCCCGGAGGTTGACGCCGCTGCGGCACCGGGACCTGAAAAACCCCGGTTCACCTGGGTGAACCGGGGAATCTCTGCGGTGCGCAAGGGGGGACTTGAACCCCCACGCCGTTTCCGGCACACGGACCTGAACCGTGCGCGTCTACCAATTCCGCCACTTGCGCGTATCTCCGGCACCGGGCTTTGAACCACCGAGGCCGAAGGTTCCCCTAGATTACCCCCGCTCCACCGTCAGCCCAAACCGACGCCCCGCACAGTAACGAACGACACGTCGACAGCTCCGCGCCGGTGTGTCAGCGGGTCAGCGCATCGATTCGGCCTCCGCGAAGGCCTCCTCGATGTCGGCGGGATCCATGCGGCGACGCGCGACAGCCACATAGAGCACCACCGCGACCAGCACCGCCGGCACCCCCACCATCGCGGCGACCTGCATGCTGGGCCGCACCGCGATGGTCGCGAACACCGCCACCAGTCCGATCAGGCCGACGATCGCGGTCGGGACCCCGCCGGGCATGCGGAAGGTGGCCCCGCTGATCCCTCGACGCCGGAACGCGATGTAGGTGCACAGGATCAGCGCCCAGACCAGGATCACCGCGAACACCACCAGGCTCATCATGTAACCGAACACGCCGCCCACCCCGCTGAAGGCGAGCAGCGCGGCCCCGAGCAGGCCCGCCGAGCTCAGGGCGATGCCGACCACCGGGACCCGGTGGGCGGTGGTGTGGGCGGCGAAGCGCGGTGCGAGGCCGTCGGAGGCCAGGGAGTGCAGCATCCGGCTGCCGGCGTACAGGTTCGCGTTCGCGGCCGACAGCGCTGCGATGAGCACCAGCAGATTGGTGATGTGGGCGGCGCCGGGGATGCCCAGCTGGTCGAAGACCATCACGAACGGCGAGGTCGCCACGTCCTCACCGGAGCCGGCTGCGGTCCGCCACGGCACCAGGCACAGCACGAAGCCGATGCAGAACACGTAGAAGAAGGCCAGGCGCACGATCGTGGTGCGGGCGGCGGTCCTGATGGAGCGGGCGGGGTCCTTCGCCTCGGCCGCGGTGATCGACAGCAGCTCGATGCCGCCGAAGGAGAACATCACCACCGACAGGGCGATCCACACCGCGGCCCAGCCGTTCGGGGCGAAGCCCCCGTCGGCCGTGAGCCGGGACAGGCCCGGGGCCGGGGCGTCCGGTAGGCCGAAGAACACCAGCACCGCGCCCACCAGGATGAACGCGAACACAGCGATCACCTTGATCGAGGACAGGAAGAACTCGACGATGCCGAAGGAGCCGACGCTCGAGAGGTTGATCGCGATGATCACAGCCGCGAAGATCAGGATCCCGGCCCAGATCGGGATCGCCGGCACCCAGTAGGCGAGGTAGGCGGCGCAGGCCACCAGCTCGGCCCCGGTCACGCACACGGTGACGATCCAGTACAGCCAGCGCGTGATGTACCCCCAGAACGGGGAGAGGTAGTGCGCGGCGAGGGTGCCGAAGCCCCCGCGGACGGGGTGGCGGGAGGCCATCTCACCCATCGACAGGGCGATGGTCGCGGCGATCAGCGAACCGAGCGCGAAGGAGATGATCACGGCCGGGCCGGCGATGCCGATCGCCTCGCCCGAGCCGAGGAACAGGCCGGTCCCGAGCGCGGAGCCCATGGCGATCATCGCCATCTGGCCGTGGCCGAGGGAGCGGGCGAGGCCGCCGTCGGCGCGGCGGGGGGTCTCGGTGGTCGAGGAAGTCACCAGGAGAGGGTAGCGAACCGGCTCGCCAGGGTGTGCCGACGGCGGCGAGGGCGCTCTCCGCGGGCGGGACCAGGTGCAGCGTCGCGTCCATCGCGATGCCCACCCAGAGTGCGTTGGCGAGCGTGCCGATCCCGGGCCTCTGGCGCAGCGGTATCCAGAGCAGCAGCACGAGGAAACTCATGAGGATCGTGAGGGTGCCGACGCTGAGGCCCGTGCGCTCCGCGAGGGCCACCGACAGCACGTCCCAGGGCGCCGCGCCCCATCCCGCGCGGAGGATCAGCCCGATGCCCACGCCGAACCCGGTGAGGCCGAGGGTGAGGGTGAGCAGGCGCAGGGGCAGGCGGTCCAGCCGGAGCTGGTCGCGCACGGTGAGGTTCTCGAGGGCGGGGGGCATGCCTCGAAGCCTGCCCGGCAATGGACCAATGGGACAGGGCCAATCGTGCTTCACTGGATCCGTGACCCCCGAGACCGTCCCCCTGCGCACGCTGCTCGCGCTGCTCGGCGACCCGCCCGCCGTCGGCCGCTCCGACTGGCTGTCCGCTCGTATCGCGGCCCTCGTCGGCGAGGGTCGTCTCACGCCCGGGGCCAGGCTCCCCTCCGAGCGGATGCTGGCCGCCGAGCTGGGATTCTCCCGCGGCACCGTGGTGCGGGCCCTGGACGCCGCCGGGGAGCGGGGCGTGCTGCGGGCCCGTCAGGGCTCAGGACGCACCGTGCGCGGCCCGTCGGCCCCGGGGCCGGTCGAGTCCCTCACGGCGCGCTCGGCCCCGCTCGCGCCCGGCGCGGTGGACCTGCGGGCGACGGTGCTCCCGCCACATCCGGAGCTCGGCTCCGCGGCCGCCGAGGCGGCCGCCCGCCTCGCGGAGGACCCCGCATGGGGCAGCGCTCCTGCGGACGGGATCCCCGAGCTCATCGAGCAGATCTGCGGCCACTACGCGCGGCGCGGCCTGCCCACCGAGCCGCGGCAGATCGTGGTGACGAACGGGGCGGTGAGCGGCCTGCATCTCGCGGTGCGGTCCATGACAGCGAGGGGCGCGCGCGTGGGGACCGAGAACCCCGGCTACCCGAACTCCGCCCGCGTGATCACGGCCGCCCACCGCCGGGCGATGCCGATCGACCTCGCCGCCGACCATGCCGGATCGATCGTGCAGGCGGTCTCCTCCGGCGCCCTGGCCGCCGCCGTCCTCACCCCGGACTTCCACAACCCCACGGGCCGACTCCTGGGCGCCGAGGACCGTGTGCGGCTGCTCCGGGCGGCGGCCCGCACGGGCACGCCGCTGATCATCGACGAGACCCTGGCGGGCATCAACTGGCACCGCACGCCCGCGCCGCCCCCGACCGCCGGTGAGGGGGCGACGACGCTCCTGGTCGGATCGCTCTCGAAGTCGCTGTGGGCGGGGTTGCGGATCGGCTGGGTGCGCACCTCCGAGGACATCGCGGACGCCCTCTCCCACCTCCGCCTCGGCGTGGACCTCGGCATGCCGCCGCTCGAACAGCGGATCGCCGCCCGGCTGATGCCCACGATGACCGCCGACGGGGTCCCGCACTGCCATGAGCACATCACGAGCTCCTGGGAGCTCGTCGCGGAGACGCTCGCGGAGCTGCTGTCCCACTGGACGTGGACCGCACCCGAGGGCGGGCTCTCCCTGTGGGTCACGGGTACGCGCCTACCGGCGCCCGAGCTGGTCTTCCGAGCCGGGGAGCGCGGCGTCGCGCTGCATCCCGGGGCGCTATTCTCGCCTCTCGGCACCGGCTGGCCCCACGCCCTGCGCCTCCCCTTCAGCGGCCGCGCCGCGCCGCTGCGGCGGGCGCTCGAGGTGCTCGCCGAGCTCGAGGGCTGAGGTCCCGGGAACGCAGGAGCGCCCCGCACCGGAAGGGTGCGAGGCGCTTCTGAGGTCAGGCGTGCCCGATCAGGCTCCGAGCGATCAGGCTCCGAGCGATCAGGCGCTGAGAACTCAGGCCTTGGCAGCCGCGCCCTTGGCGGCGATGACCTGGACGACGAGGTTGGCGAAGATGTCCTCGTGCAGACGGACGGTCGCCTTGTGCTCGCCGAGCGAGCGGATCGGCGCCACGAACTCGACGGTGCGACGGTCGATGTCCTTGTCGAAGATCGCCTTGATGCCCTCGGCGATCTCCTTGGAGGAGACCGCACCGAAGAGACGGCCGTTCTGGCCGGCGCGCTCGGCGATGACGACGGGCTTGGACTCGAGCGAGGCCTTCAGCGACCGTGCGTCCTCGATGTTGGCGATCGCGCGCTTGCCACGGGCCGCACGGATCTGGTCGAGCTGACGCTGTCCGCCCTTGGTCCACGGGGTCGCGAGACCGCGGGGCATGAGGAAGTTCCGGGCGTAGCCGTCCTTGACGTCGACGACGTCGCCGGCGGCACCGAGGCCGGTGACCTCGTTGGTGAGGATGAGCTTGGTGGTCATAATCTTCTCTTCCTCGCTCAGCGGCCGGCGGTCGCGTACGGCAGCAGGGCGATCTCGCGGGCGTTCTTCACGGCCTTCGCGATCTTGCGCTGCTCCTGGACGGTGACGCCGGTGACCCGACGGGCGCGGATCTTTCCGCGGTCGGAGATGAACTTGCGCAGCAGCGCGGCATCCTTGTAGTCGACGGTCTCGACTCCCGCGGCCTTCAGCGGGTTCTGCTTCTTCTTCGGGGGACGAAGTGAGGGCTTGGCCATCGTGGTGCTCCTTCTTTCTGAGGGGAGCCCGGGCATGCACCCGGGATGGAGTGGATCAGTGTGATGCTGTGATCGACGGAGCGATCAGAAGGGCGGGTCGTCGTATCCGCCCTGGTTGCCGCCGCCGGCCCACGGATCGGCGGCCGGGGCGCCCTGGGGGGCGTTGTTGAAGCCGCCCTGTCCGCCCTGGTTGCCGTAGCCACCCTGGCCGCCGCCTTGGGGGGCGCCGCCGCCGAAGCCGCCGCGGCCTCCGCCGCCCCCGCGCTGGACCTTGTTGGCCTTCGCGGTGGCGTACTTGAGGGAGGGGCCGATCTCGTCGACGTCCAGCTCGATGCTGGTGCGGTTCTGACCTTCCCGGTCGGTGAACGAGCGCTGCTTGAGACGGCCCTGCGCGACGACGCGGGTGCCCTTCTCGAGCGACTCGGCCACGTTCTCCGCGGCATCGCGCCAGATGGAGCAGCGCAGGAACAGCGCCTCGCCGTCCTTCCACTCGTTCGCCTGACGGTCGAACATGCGGGGGGTCGACGCGATGGTGAACGACGCGACCGCGATGCCGGACTGCGTGAAACGCAGCTCGGGGTCGGCGGTGAGGTTGCCGATCACCGTGATGACGGTGTCATTCGCCATGGGTGCTCCTCTGCTCCGGGATGGGGTGGGGTGGTGCGGGCTTCAGCGGCAGCGGATCAGGCTGCGTCGAGACGCATGACCTTGGTGCGCATGACGGACTCGTTGAGTCCGAGCTGGCGATCCAGCTCCTGTGCGGTGGAGGTCTTCGCGGTGAAGCTGAGGACGATGTAGATGCCCTCGGACTTCTTGTCGATCTCGTAGGCGAACTTCCGCTTGCCCCAGACGTCGACGTTGTCGATGGTGCCGCCCTCGGTCGGGATGACCTGGACGAGCTTCTCGAAAGTTCCGGTGACGGTCCGCTCATCGACGGACGGGTCGAGGATGACGACCATTTCGTACTTGCGCATGTTCTGGTACCCACCTCCTGTGGTCTCTGCGGCCACGGTCTCTCCGTGGCAGGAGGGTTCATGCCATCCGGTCCGGACATCGGCGATGCCCGGCACGGACCGGCCCATCGTACCTGCGGCATCCGCCATCGGCCAGGGAGCGACCGCCGGTGCGCGACGCATCACAGGCGCGCATTCGGCGAGGTCGACCGATCCGAGGTCGCGTCAGACGGTGTCGTCGTCGCCCTTGCCGTTCCCGTGACCATCGCCCTGGCCGCCGCCGCTGGCCTCCTCGTCGCCGCCCTGCGTCTGTTCCTTCGGCTTCTCGGTGGGCTGGGTGTTCTCGCCGTCCCCGTCGCCGGGCTCGGTGGTCGGCTTCTTCGTCGGCTCCTCACTGGGCTCCTCCGACGGCTTCTCGCTGGGCTCCTCGCTCGGCTCCTCCGACGGCTCCTCGCTGGGCTCCTCGCTCGGCTCCTCGCTGGGCTCCTCCGACGGCTCGGGCGCCCGAGTGGGCGGCGGGGGCGGCGGCACGTAGCTGCGCTCCTGGGTCTCGTTGTCCAGCCGGACCTCCTCGGGGAAGTCGAGCATCTCCTGCCCCTCGAGGGAGGTGGACATGATGTCGCCCCAGACGTCGGCGGGGAACTGGCCGCCGGTCATGCTCTGCACTCCGCCGAAGGGGGTCAGCTGCTGCTCGGAGCCGTCCTCCCCGGACTGGAACATGCCCACGGCCGTGACCAGCTGCGGGGTGAAGCCCACGAACCAGGCGGAGCGGAAGCTCTCCGAGGTGCCGGTCTTGCCGGCGACCGGACGGCCGTCCATGACTCCCTGCAGGCTCCGGGCGGAGCCCTCCGTCGGCGGGCCCTGGAGGGCGACGGTCGCATTGATCGCGACCTTCTCGTCCAGCACTCTCTCGTCCCCGCCCTCGTGCTCGTAACGGGTGGAGCCGTCGGAACGGGTCACCGACTTGACGATGTAGGAGTCGTGGTGCACGCCGCCGGAGGCGATGGTCGCGTAGACCTCGGCCATCTCGGTGACCGTCGGCGAGGCCGAGCCCAGCACGTTGGAGGGCACCGGCTCCAGGCCGGGGGTGTCCTCCGGCAGTCCGAGCTGGATGGCGGTCTCCATCGTGTTCTCGGGGCCGACCTCGATGTTCGCCTCGGCGTAGGCGGTGTTGATCGAGCTGGTGGTCGCCTTCTGGAGCGACACCCGGCCGTAGTCGGTGTTGTTGTAGTTGTTGACCGTCCAGCCGCCGGGGACCTCGGGGAACTCCTTCGGGGAGTTCCCGTCCCAGCGCGAGTCCAGCGGGAAGCCCTGCTCGAGGGCTGTGATCAGGGTGAAGGTCTTGAAGATCGACCCGGCCTGCATGCGGGACTGGGTGGCATCGTTCCGTGCCTGGCCGACGTAGTCCGGACCGCCGTACATCCCGCGGATCGCGCCGGTTGCGGGGTCGAGCGTCACGGTGCCGAGCCGGTTGTTCTCCGGGCGGTCATCGGGCAGGTTCTCGACGGCCTGGACGGTGTTCTCCTGGACCGCGGGATCGATCGTGGAGACGATGCTGAGACCACCGGTGTTGATCTCCTCCTCGGTGAAGCCCTGCGCGATCAGCTCCTTGCGCACCTCCACCAGCAGGTAGCCCTCGGGGCCGCCGAGGGAGTTCTCGGTGCTCGGCTCGATGGTCTCGGGGAACTCGAGGGCGTCGGCCTCCGCCGGGGTCATCTGCTCCTCCGCGACCTGCCGGGTGATCACCCGGTCCCAGAGGTTCGTGGCCGCCTCGAGGTCGTTGTCAGGATCGTAGGTCGAGGGGCTGGGGATCACGGCGACCAGCAGGGCCGCCTCGGCGTCGGTGAGCTCGGAGGCGTCCTTGCCGAAGTAGGCCTGCGAGGCCTCCTGGACGCCGTACGCGCCGCGCCCGAAGTAGATGGTGTTGAGATAGCGGGAGAGGATCTCGTCCTTCGGCAGCTCCTGGTCGATCTTCAAGGCCATGATCGCTTCCTTGGCCTTGCCCACGTAGGAGGTCTCGGTGCCCGTGTAGTAGCGCTCGACGTACTGCATGGTGATCGTCGAGCCGCCCTGCCGATCGCCGCCGGCGAGGTTGTTGACCAGCGCGCGCACGATGCCGCGCGGGGAGACCCCGCGGTTCTCGTAGAAGCTCGCATCCTCGCTGGCCACCACCGCCTGCTTGATGTTGTCGGGGATCTCGTCGGCCGGCAGCTCGGTGCGGTTGATCTCGCTGAACTGCCCCATCTCGGTCTCGCCGTCGGCGTAGTAGACGCGGGAGGTCTGGGCGAGGGCGAAGTCGGAGGGTTCGGGCACCTCGGTGTCGTTGTACAGCCAGACGGCGAAACCGAGACCGGCCAGCACCATCAGCGCCATCGCGCCGACGATCAGCCGCAGCGAGGGGATCCAGCGCCAGGGGTTCTTCGCCCCGGCGCGCGGGTAGTTCAGGAAGTTGGTGGCGGCGGCCTTCTTCGCGCGGCCCTTCGGCGCGGCGGCGGCCGAGGCGACCCCGGCGTGCCGGGCCGTGACCGAGGTGCGCGAGGTGGGCGGCTTCGGAGCGCCGGCGGCACCGGTGGCCGCCGTCCGGCGGCCGGTACGACTGGTGCCCTTGGGGGCGGAGGCCGTGCCGCGGGACTTGGGAGCGGAGGACGTGGGCGTCGAGGTGCGACGCACTCCGGCGGCGCGGCGGGCACCACCGGTCGTCGGCTTCGTCGATCGGCGCGATCGATCCGACGAGCCGCGGGACGAGCGTCGAGAGTCGCTCATGGCTGCTCCTGGTCCTTCGGGGGGCACGGGCATGTGCGGGCGCCGCGATCGTTCTCTTGCGCACCCAGCCATTCAGTATGACCACGACAGCACGCCGGACGGAACGACCCGGCGGCGAAGCACACAGGGTGTGCACGTCCGGTGCGGTGCCGCTCACATCGGTGCGGCCGGGCCCTCACACGACCTCCACACCCCACGGGATGCGGAGCCTCCGACCGAGCCCGCGCGGATCAGGAGTCCTCGCGGGACGCCCACCAGGTGCGGAGCTCCTCGATCGCCCGCTCCTCGCCGAGCGGGCCGTGCTCCATCCGGAGCTCGAGCAGGTGCTTGTACGCCTCGCCGACCATCCGACCGGGCGGAAGGTCGAGGATCTCCATGATCCGGTTGCCGTCCAGGTCGGGACGGATCCTTCCGATCTCCTCCTGCTCGGCGAGCTGATCGATGCGGGCCTCGAGCTCGTCGTAGGCGCGGGCGAGGGTGCGGGCCTTGCGCCGGTTGCGGGTGGTGACGTCGGCCCGGGTGAGACGGTGCAGGTGCGGCAGCAGATCCCCGGCGTCGGTGACGTAGCGGCGCACCGCGGAGTCGGACCACGGCGAGTCGACGTAGCCGTGGAAGCGCAGATGCAGCTCGACCAGGCGGGCCACCTTCTTGGTGGTGTCCTTGTCGAAGGTCAGGGCCTTCATCCGCCTCGCGGCCATCTTCGCCCCCACGGTCTCGTGGAAGCGGAAGGTGACCACTCCGCCCTCCTCGAAGCGGCGGGTGGCGGGCTTGCCGATGTCGTGCAGGAGCGCGGCCAGGCGCAGCACCAGGTCGGGAGCCTCGCAGGGGCCGGTCGAGCCGGCCGGGCTCTCCAGATCGATCGCCTGGTCCAGCACGGTGAGGGTGTGCTGGTAGACGTCCTTGTGGTGGTGGTGCTCGTCGATCTCGAGCTGCAGCGCGGGCAGCTCCGGCAGCACATGCGCGGCCAGGCCCAGCTCGGTGAGCAGCTCGAGCCCGCCGCGCGGATGGGCGCCGAGCATCAGCTTGACCAGCTCCTCCCGCACCCGCTCCGCGGAGACGATGGTGATCCGCTCGGCGAGCGCCTCGATCGCGTCGGCCGTGGCGTCCTCGATGCGGAAGCCGAGCTGGGCGACGAAGCGCACCGCACGCATCATCCGCAGCGGGTCGTCGGTGAAGGACTGCTCGGGGCCGACGGGTGTGCGCAGCAGGGTGCGGGACAGGTCGGCGAGGCCGTCGAAGGGGTCCACCAGCTCGAGCGACGGCAGGCGCACCGCCATCGCGTTGACGGTGAAGTCCCGCCGCGAGAGGTCGCCGGCCAGGGTGTCGCCGAACTCGACCTGCGGCTTGCGGCTGGTGGGGTCGTACGACTCGGTGCGATAGGTGGTGATCTCGACCTTCACGCCGTCGCGCACACCCCCGAGGGTCCCGAAGTCGCGACCCATGTCCCAGATCGCGCCGTCATGGGTCCACTCCCGCAGGATCTCCTCGGTCTGCTCGGGGCGGGCGGACGTGGTGAAGTCGAGATCGGCGCTCGAACGGCCCAGCACCGCGTCCCGCACCGGCCCGCCGACGAGGGCGAGCTCGTGCCCGGCCGCCTCGAACATTCGCCCCAGCACATGGATCTCCTGGGGCAGGGCCTGGAACATCGAGGCCGCGCGGCGGCGGGCGGTGTCGAGACGCGGGGCGGTGCCGGCAGTCTCGTCGACGGGATCGGTCACGGGGGGTCCTGTCCTGGGTCGGGGCGCGGAGAGCGGGGACCTGCGCTGCGTCACTGCCTTGAAGAGGTCTCGTGCACCTGCAGGCTCCCTACGGTAACGGCCGCTTACAGTGTCATCATGCCGTCGTCCCCGCCGTCCGTGCGCCCGATGCTCGCGGCGCTGCTGACGGTCCTGCTCCTCACCTCATCAGCGCTGGTGAGCGGCCCGGCGACCCTGCTTCCTGCTGCTCATGCCGCGGCCGGGACCCTCACGGACCTCGCTCCCCGCGTCCCGTCCGCGCCCTCGCCCGCGGCCGAGGACTCGCCGGTGAGCATGGATCTCGTCTCCCTCACCCCCACCTCGCTGGCCCCCGGCGGCACCCTCGAAGCACAGGTCGACGTGACCAACACCTCCTCCGAGCCGCTGCCCGCCCTCACCCTCGAGCTGCGCACCCGCACCGCCCGGGTCACGGACCGTGAGGTGCTGTCGACGTGGCAGTCCGACACCTCCGCACAGCCCGTCGGCGAGGCGATCGCGAGCTCCGGCGCCCACGATCAGCTCGACCCCGGGGAGTCGACCGTCCTCACGGTGCAGGTCGACGCCGCGGCGCTCGGCTACTCCGAGGCGCCGTACTACTGGGGGACCCGCCGCCTCGCGCTCACCGTCGCCGCCGAGGAGGATCCGCTAGCCACGCTGCGCACCTTCGTGGTGTGGCGCCCCCTGGAGGCGGAGGACAGGATCACGCAGTCCGTGCTGCTGCCGATGGCCGCGGAGGATGCCTCTGCCATGGTGAGGGACCCGGAAGGCTTCGAGGCCTCGCTCGACTCGGGTCGCCTGGCCTCGGTGCGCGAGCTCGCCCAGCGCGAGGGCGTGGACTGGTGGTTGGACCCGGCCCTGCTGGATCCGCCGAGGATGCCGGTGGACGCCGACGGGGAGAGCACGACCGCGCCCCCCACGGAGGCGGAGGACTCGGCGACGATCCCCGAGTACGCCCCCGCGCCGCGCTCCGCCGAGCTCGCGACGCTCCTCGAGGACGCCGCCGACGAGCGCACCGTGCTGTCCATGCCCTACGCCCGGTCCGACGTGGTCAGCCTGCGGGCCGCCGGCACCGAGCAGCTCGCGGACGTGGTCCGCGAGCACGGCGACCGGGCATGGGAGGACTCCGGCATCGCACCGCACGGCTCGGCGCTGCGGATCGACGGCGCCCACGCCGACGCGGACGCCCTCGACGCGGTGCTCGCCGCCGGCGGCACCACTGCGATCGCGCCGTCGAGCTCCTTGCGTCGTGACCCGGCCTCCTCCGTGACCCCCAGCTCCGTCGGGGTGTACCCCTCCACCCGCGAGGAGGGGGGCGAGCTCACGCTGCTGGCCCCGGATCCGGAGCTCTCCTCCGAGTTCTCCCTGCTCACCGGCGGCTCCGACACGGAGCAGGTCCGGCAGCGCCTGCTCGCGGAGACCGCGACGATCGCCTCCGAGTACACCCTGGCGCCGCGCCACCTGCTGATCTCCCCCTCGACCGATGCGGTGCTGGACCCGGCCGCGGCCGGCGCCGCCCTCGACGCGATGGAGGAGGCGCCCTGGATCGTCAGCGGCAGCACGAGCACCTTGCTGGATGCCGCCGACCAGCAGGAGTGGACCGGGAATCCGCGCAGCGAGAGCGGTGAGCTGTACGCACTGGGCCGGATCGATCCCGCCGGAGTCCATCCCAGCGGGCCCACCGAGATCGGGAGCTGGGAGCACCTGGCCAGGGCCGAGGATCCGCAGCTGCTGGACCCCGCGGCCCTCACCGAGCTCCAGGACGCCTGGACCGAGGTGGACACGCTCGCCGCCGCGATGGAGGACGATGCACCGCTGGACGCACCGCGCCGGGAGATCCTCGCCGGCACCTCGATCCGCTGGCGCGGTGAGCCCGAGATCCCGGCGACCCGCGCCCAGGAGGCCTCCGCCCTCTCCGCCGCGCTGCAGGACCGCATCCAGGTGGTGCCCGCCTCCGGTTACAACGTCATCTCGGATGCGGTGAGCGTCCCGATCACGATCAGCAACGGTCTGGACACCCCGATCACGGTGCGGATCGAGGTCACCTCCGACAAGCCCCTGGTGCAGGTCGGGGGGCCGACGGTGGTCGAGGTCCCCGCGCGGGGCCAGTTCGATGCCGCGGTCGATGTCGAGGCGATCGCGAACGGCTCCGTCACCCTCACCACCGTGGTCACCACCACCGATGGCCGACCGCTGACCGCTCCGGTGCGGGTGCCTCTGACGGTCAACCCGTCGTGGGAGAACTGGACCACGCTGCTGCTGGTCATCGCGATGGGTCTGCTGGTGGTGGTCGGAGTCGCCCGCGCCCGTCGCACCGGGGCCGCCACCCGGGCGCCGGGCTTCGCCGGCCCGGAGGATCCCGAGGAGCTGGCCCGTTCCGGTCGGACCACCCCGGATCGGGCTCCTGCTGCGGACTCCGCTCCCGACCCCGCATCCGCACCGACCGAGGAGGACCGTTCATGAGCACTGCCCGCCGGGTCCATCACGTCCCTCGTCACCGTCGTCACGGCATCCCCTCCAGCAGCACTGCGCTGCTGCGGGCGAGCGTGGTGATGGCGGCGGGATCGATGATCTCGCGGCTGCTCGGCTTCGTGCGGAACTTCCTGTTCGGCGCGATCCTCGGCGGTTCGATGTCCGCCGCGGCGAACGCCTTCAGCGCGGCGAACACGCTGCCCAACACCATCTGGCTGCTGGTGGGCGGCGGCACCCTGAACGCGATCCTGGTGCCCGCGATCGTGCGCGCCGTGAAACGACCGGACCGCGGCAGCGACTACGTCTCGCGCCTGATGACCCTGGTGGCTGCGGTGTCCCTCGGGATCACCGCAGTGTGCCTGGTCGCGGTGCCGCTGCTGCTGACGCTCACCAGCGGCCTGCTGCCCACCGCGACCTACGCGCTCGCGGTGCAGATGGGCTACTGGATGATGCCGCAGATCTTCTTCTCGGCGCTCTATGTCATGTGCGGGCAGCTGCTGAACGCCCATGACTCCTTCGGCCCGTACCAGTGGGCTCCGGTGGTCAACAACCTCGTGGGCATCTTCGGTGCCGCCCTGTTCCTGGGACTGTGGGGCACCGTCGGCGATCCCGGCCAGTGGACGATGACGATGATCGTGGCGATCGCCGCGATCAACGTGGGCGGCTCCGCCGCCCAGGTGCTGTTCCTGTTCTGGTACGTGAAGAAGCTGGACCTGCGGCTGCGGCCGAGGTGGGGACTGCGCGGGCTGGGGCTGGGCAAGCTCAGCCGGATCGGGCTGTGGTCGCTGGCGATGCTGGGGCTCGGCCAGCTCGGCATCTGGGCGTCGCGCTGGGCGACCGGCGGGGCGGTCCGGATGACGGAGCAGCTCCAGGACCGGCCGGACCTCGCGGCGCAGTATCCGGCGCTGCTCACCATGGAATGGGCCTACCTGGCGTTCATGATCCCGCAGGGGATCATCGCGGTCACCCTGGTCACCGCCGCGTTCCCCTCCATCTCGCGCAGTGCGGCCGACGCCGACCACGGCGGCGCTCTGGAGCGCTACAGCCAGACCAACCGGATGCTGGCTGTGCCGATGATGCTGTGCACGGCCGTGTTCATCGCCCTGTCGGGCCCGATCATGTGGGTCATCGGCGGCGGCACCGGCGAGACCGCGGCCCGGGCCAACGGCACCGTGCTGGTCGCCTACATGCTCGGCCTGGTGCCCTTCGCCTCGCTGTACCTGATCAAGCGGGTGTTCTTCGCGTACGAGGACGCCCGCACCCCGTTCATGGCACAGATCCCGATCGCGGCGCTCACGGTGCTCTCCGTCCCGCTCATCCTGGCGCTGGTCGATCCGAAGTACGCGGCGGCCTCCGCCGCCGGCGCCATGAGCCTGGGCAGTGCGGTGGCGTGGCTGGTGGGCATGGGCCTGCTGCGCCGCCATGCCGCCCGGCACGGCACACAGCCGCCGAGCACCCGCGCCGGGCTGTCGCTGTTCGGGCGGCTGGCGGCCTCCGCGCTGGTCAGCTGGGCCGCGGGCACCGGTCTGGTGCTCCTGGCGGAGGATCTGCTGTGGAGCCATCGCGCGCTGGCGGTGCTGCTCGGTGCGCTCATCGCCGGGGTGATGACCGTGGTGTTCACCGTGGTCGCGTACCTGCTGCAGGTCTCCGAGGTGCGGCGGCTGGTGGGGATGACACGGCGCAAGCTGGATGGGCTGACCCGCCGCACCACGAGGGTGACCTCGTAGCATGGTCGATGCACGCGACGGGCATCTCCCGCCGGACGACGAGAAGGACGGTCCGTGAACACGAACCCACAACCGGACGCACTGCGCTCCCGGTGGACGCTGGAGGGACGCGTCCCTCTGTCGGGCGTCGCCGACGGTGCCGTGTGGCATCGTGCACGCTCGATCTCCACCGGGGAGGGCGTGGTGCTGTTCGTCGTGCGGGGCGAGGCCGCTCTGGAGGCCGCCGACGCCGTGCGTCGCGCCTACCTGGTCGAGGATCCGCACCTGCTCGCGGTGAAGGACATCGTCGTGTTCGACGATCCGCGGGACACCAGGTCGGACCGGCCCGCAGCGGGTTCGACGGACGGCCCGACGACGGTCGTCGAGTACTCGCTGCCGCCCGCCCCGCCGCTCGCCGCACTGCTGGCCGAGGGGCCGCTGCACCCCGAGACCGCCCGCGCGATCATCGGGGAGGCCGCGACCGGTCTGGAGGCCGCCCGCCGGCGCGGGGTGCGCCACCAGTTCCTGGACTCCAATCGCGTCTTCGTCGACACCCGGTCCGGTGCTGTGGTCCTCCTCGGCATCGGGGTGGAGGCGGCCGCGCATCCGGGCCTGGACCGCTCCCGGGAAGTGGCGTCGTTCCAGGACACCGCCGCCCTGGTCGCGCTGCTGTACCGGGCGCTGACGGGTCGCAGCCCACGGCACGACGCCACCGGCACCGTGCCCCGTCCCTCCACGATCGTGGACACCGCGATCCCGGAGGACCTGGATCTGCTGTGCGACCTGGTGCTCAACGAGTCGGCCGACGAGATCCCCGAGACCACCCGTGGGCTGATCGAGGCGCTGCAGCCGTGGCAGTCCATCCCGGTGACCCTCGAGGCGTATGCACGCTCCGCGGAGTCACCATCCGAGGCCGGCGCTCCGGCGGCCGACGGAGACACCGCCGCAGGCACAGCCGTCGCAGGCGCAGCCGCCGGTGCTGCGGTCGCGGGTGCTGCGGCCGACGGCGAGTCAGAGGCGGAGTCCACCCCATCGGCCGACGTCCCGGGGGCGACGGGCACCGAACCGACGAGCACCCAGGCGGACGGTGCCTCGGACGACGAGCTGGAGAGCACGGCGCTGATGGCCGCCGTGCCGGATGAGGAATCCACTCCTGGCCAGGACCCCGCACCGGATCAGGAGCCCGCGCCGGACCAGGACACGGATCTCAGCCCTGCCGCGGCCACCGCAGCGGGAGCGGTGGGAACGGCAGGAGCCGCCGCCCTCGCCGCCTCCGCCGTCGGCCGCACCGGGAGCGACGAGCCCAGCACGCCCGCGGAGGCGGCGGACGCGCAGCCGACCGCACCGGACCGGGCCGACGACACGCAGCACGACTCGGCAGCGGCGAGGGCTCTCGTCGAGGACCTCCACCTCGATCAGAAGCGGAACACCAGTCCTTTCCCGGGGCAGCTGGAGATCACTGCTCCTCCGGAGCCGGCGACGGAGGGCGATCCGGACACCGAAAGCGGTGCTCAGGCCTCCGGCGGCGCCGTCGGAGCTGCAGCGGCATGCACCGCGACAGGCGCAGCGGCCTCCTGGGAGGTGGCCGAGCGGACACCCGACATCCCCTCCCGCACCGCCGGGTCCCATTGGCCGCTCGTCGGCACCGATGCCGGAGATGCACCGCTGGCCCCCGCATCCGTCACCCAGGGGGCGCCGGAAGGGGTGCCGCAGAACCGTGGCCAGGCGTCCACCCCCGCGTCGACGACCCCGGACGGATCCGCCCCGACGCCGTCGAATCCCGTCGCCCACAGCGAGGATGCCGCTGCGACCGCTCCGGTCGCGGTCACCGGGCGCACGCACCCGGTGGCTCCTGTGCGCGAAGACGGCCCGATCGTGATCCACGGGCGCGACCGCTCGGTGCTCGAGGAGCCCGAGGAGAGCACCGTGCCGTTCCAGCGCAGCTCCCTGCTGCGGGACGTGGTCGGGGTCGCGGTGAACACCGACGCCCCCGAGACCTACGCGATGGGCCCTCGGGACCGGGAGAAGCGCTCGCTGCAGTCGCAGTGGATCATCATCGGCGGCGCCATCGTGGTGATGATCGCGCTGGTCATCGCACTGACCACGATCACCAGCGATATCCGCGACATCCTCGCGGATCCCCTGGCCACCTCCCCGGCGGCGACGACGGCCGCGCCCACCGAGGAGGAGACCGAAGAGGCCCCGGTCGAGCCCACCGCGGAGGAGACAGAGGAGGCGCTGCCCGCTCCCCAGATCGACAGCGTCGAGCTGCTCGCCCTGCCGGACGGCGAGGAGCCGGACCACACCGATCAGCAGGAGCGGCTCACCGACGGCGACACCTCCACCTACTGGTCCACCCAGCACTACGCCAGCCCCGACTACGGCGGCCTCATGGAGGGGGTGGGGATCCGACTGCACTTCGCCGAGCCCTCGACCTTCACCGCCGTCACCGTCGCCACGGCGCTGAACAACGGCGGCGCCATCGAGCTGCGTGCGGTGAACGAGGACGGGTCCCCCGGGGAGGTGCTGGCCACCGGTGAGTTCGTCGCCGACGGCGAGGTCCGCCTGGAGGCACCGGAGGAGATGGAGACGGACGCGGTCATGCTGTGGATCCCGGAGCTGCCGCCGGACAGTTCCGAGGACGGCCGCTTCCGGGCACGTATCGCGGAGATCCAGGTCGAATGAGCGTGCGGTCGTCCGACCGTCCCTCCTCGCCGCCCGGGAAGGGACGTGGATCGCGCTTCGGCTCCGTCCTCGGCATCCCTGTGCCCGTGGTGCTCCTCGCGCTGATCGCCTCCGCGCTGATGGGAGTCCAGCTGGCGGCCGCGCTCGAGCAGACCACCGCCAGCCACGTCCGCGCCGGTTCGACCGCTGCCGACTCGCTGGGCGGGACCGGGAAGGTTTCCGTCGGCGTTCCCGTTGTCACCGAGACGACCCTCGGCACCGAGGTGCAGCGCCTGATCGACTCCGGCACGATCCAGCCGATGACGAGCTTCGACGCGGCGACCTGCCTCCAGGAGCAGGGGATCCCGGATTCGATCCTGATCATGGAGGAGGTCGCATGGGGCGGCGAGCAGACAGCAGGCTGGCTGCTGGTGCACGGGCCGTTGGATCGGGAGACGCTGCGTGCCAACGGCGGCATCGTCTCGGCGACCGTCGTGCTTCCCACCTGCGGGTCCACCGACGACGACCTCACACCGCAGCAGAACCGGCTCTGGTCCGGGGACGTGATGATCGGCTCCCTCTGACCTCGTTCCACCCGCCGGCCGCCGAGAGCGACCTGCTCCATACTTGAAGGCGGTCCTCCCGCAGACCGCCCGACCTCTCCACGGAAGGACACCCACCATGTCGCAGCCCATCCAGGCTCTTAACATCCTCGGCGGCCCCGCCCCGGTCGCACAGCCCGCCCCGGTCGCGAACACCCCGCAGGACGACACGATCCACGAGGTCGTGATCGTCGGCTCCGGCCCGGCCGGATACACCGCAGCCATCTACACCGCGCGGGCCGACATGAAGCCGATCGTGATCGCCGGCGCGCTCGACGCCGGTGGTGCCCTGATGACCACCACGGATGTGGAGAACTTCCCCGGCTTCCCCGAGGGGATCCAGGGCCCTGAGCTGATGACGAACCTGCAGGAGCAGGCCGAGCGCTTCGGTGCCGAGGTCATCTACGAGGATGCGGTGGATCTCCAGCTGGCGGGAGAGGTCAAGCGGGTCACGCTCGACGACGGCACCGTCTACCAGGCGAAGTCCCTGATCATCACCACCGGCTCCGCCTACCGAAAGCTGGGGATCGACGGCGAGGAGACGCTCTCCGGCAAGGGCGTGAGCTGGTGCGCGACCTGCGACGGATTCTTCTTCAAGGACCAGGAGATCGTGGTGGTCGGCGGCGGGGACAGCGCGGTCGAGGAGGCCACGTTCCTGACCCGATTCGGCAAGTCCGTCACTCTCGTCCACCGCCGTGACGCGCTGCGCGCCTCCAAGATCATGGCGCGGCGCGCCGAGGCGGACCCGAAGCTGAGCTTCGTGTGGAACAGCGAGGTCGTCAGCATCAACGGTGCCGACAAGGTCGAGTCCGTGACCCTCCGCGACACGGTCACCGGTCAGGAGCGGGTGCTGCCCACGAACGCGGTCTTCGAGGCGATCGGCCACCTCCCGCGCACCGACCTGCTGCGCGGGAAGCTCGAGCTGGACGACGAGGGATACATCGTCTGCACCGGCCGTTCCACCCATACCTCCGTGCCCGGCGTCTTCGCCGCCGGCGATGTCGTCGACCACACCTACCGCCAGGCGATCACCGCCGCCGGCACCGGCTGCCAGGCCGCCCTGGATGCGGAGCGCTGGCTGGCGGACACCGCCGCCGGCATCGACGTCGAGGACGCCGTGGCGCACACCGTCGCCCAGTGAGCACCGACCTCCCTGCGGGGAGCGGACCGCAGGAGGACCGGGACGGAGCTCCTGCCGCGGGGCAGGGCTCCGCGGCCCCCGTCCCGGTGGTGATGGTGGTCAGCGCACCATGGGCGGGACCGTCACGGCCGGCTCCGACCGTGCTGCGGGAGCTCGGCCGTCGCTGGGGTTCCGCGGTGCAGGTGCTGCTGGTCGAGGATCCGTCCGAGCAGTTCCTGGAGGACTGGTCGGTGGAGGTGCTGCCCACCTGGCTGAAGCTCCTCCCGGGCACCGGGCCGTCCGCAGCCGGCGTCTCGGAGGAACTGATCCTCGGGGCGCTCACGGGCACGGATCTCACCGGGCTCGAGGTGACTCTCGCCGGGCCGTGGCACCTCGAGCATCGCCGCACAGGAGCCCAGCCAAAACATGTGATCGACGCGGAGTTCGGTCCCGGCCACTGAGGCTCGGCAGTGAACTCGGGGCGGCGGGTTTCGACGCGCCTCGACTCGCTCTCTGAACAGCCGGTACTGCGGCCTCTGACGTGCCGGGACGCGGTTGTCCACAGCTCTATCCACACCGTTGTCCACACCATGGGCGACCTACATCCACATCGTTATCCACAATCTGATGTGGACAAGCCGTGCGCGAGCGTGTGGTCGCCGCTCTCCACGGTAGTGGCTCTGACCTGCAAAGACGCATTCACCGGAGGTGAGCGAGGGCCGTGCGGCCCGGTATGTCCGGCTGCCTCTTTGCAGCGCGGCCTTCTTTCGGACGTCTGTCAACTACTGGGTTGTCCACAAGTTTACGCACACTGTGCATAGAGGCCGCCCGCGTAGATTGTGGTACGACTGGGCGCCTCTCGACGCGACGTGTGCACAGGCCGTCGGCGGGACTCTAGCCATGGCATTGCGAGTTCCTGTTGCCGGACGTGGCATTCCTCCGCAGTGTCCGCTTGTGCTTTCCAGGGTGCAGTCATTCTGAGGGGGCGGTCCGGTGTTCTGGTTCAGGTGCCATTCGGTGTTTCCCGTGAAACGCCGGCGCCGAGGGCTGAGGCGGGGCGTCGAGTCAGCTGACATCCGGAGCGGTCGTCCACAGCTGACGAGACGCTGAGTTCCACGTGAAGCATCACTGAAGACGAACAGTATGGTCTGTCCGTCTCCTGCTCGGACGGCCCCCACGCGTCCCTGCTGGAGGAGACAGCGAGTGCGTGGGACCGTAATGATGACTACGGCGTTTCACGTGGATCATGCACCTCGCGAGTACAGCGTCCACAAAAGCGGACCCACGCGGATCGAAGCGAGCGCTCGACGCCTGTCGGAGGGCCGTGTCCACCATCGCGCACACCAACTGTTGGGTTTCCCGTGAAACGACAGACGATCACCGCGATTGGAAACGGCACGCTGGCTCCTCTCGGGCGAGAGGAGCGATTCGCACGTTTCCCGTGGAACCCAATGTTGGAATCCGAGCTCAGGGCCGGTCCTGAGAAGGTGGAAGGCATCCCGCGCTGTCGACATCTTTCCGAGACGGCGGCACTTGCGGTTGCCGCAGTGGAGGAGACGCCGAGCGTGCTCTCCAGCAACGCGACCCGGTCGTCCTCACAATGCCGGAGCCTAAGCGAGGCGCGAGTGCTGCGGCCCGCGGTGCAGCAGGGATCATCGACAGCCGAAACGAATCCCCACGTTTCCCGTGGAACGTTCAGCGACGACATCCCCCGAGACGCTTCTCGATTGTGCGTTACCAAGGCCGGTCCGAGGCGGTCGTTCAGCACCAGACCACTGAGAACCGTGCCGTCATCATCTAACAAGGGCGAACGTGCGGGGCACGTTTCACGGGAAACTCACTCTTCCTCGGCACCGAGGTGGCAGTGCGCGTCATGCAGATCCGACTCGCCCATGGAGGCGGTGGACGCACAGATGACGGAACGCACGCCAGTTCCGCGATGTTTCCATGGACCGCGATGAACTCAGTTCACGGGAAACTGTACGGGGCGGACTGACGACACCCTGCCCCCACCTCGCACCTGCTCCCAGTGGCCGTGAGCAGAGAGGGTTCTGACATCACCTGACGTCAAAGGCTGCTCGATATGCCCTGAAGAGCGGACGAGGCCGGAACCCGACGTTCCACGTGGAACGGACAGTGTCCGCCATGAGAAGACACCAATCGATAGGCCCCGCTGCCACAGTTCAGTGCACCGCACCCGTGGAGCGGTCTCCTCACATCGCTCCTTCATGGAATCGACGCGCGGCAACAGGTTTCCCGTGAAACGCAAGTACGGAGTACACGTCGAGTTCCGGTGCAGACACGGGAGCACCCGGCATTCGCCAGCCATACAGTTCCACGGGAAACACGACGACGCGGTTCCAATGGGAGGCGCACGCGAGCGTTCGGTCGCCAAACGGGGACCCGCACCTCACCATCTCGTTCCCGCTTCCTTCTGTGCACGGTGCGCCTGCATGGCCAATCCATCGACCGGATGACGCAGAGCACAGTGCCCGCACGCCGTTTCACGAGAAACATCAGTGGAAGATTCGTCGTACCGCATGGCTTTGCGCCTCTATGTGAACGTCGGCGCGTGGTCGATGTGGTCGTGACGCCCGAGGAGAGTTTCCCGTGGAACTCTGCCTGACTCTTTCCCCGCATTCCGCCAGTGGCAGCCCGAGACCCGGCGAGGCCGGGCCTGGTGGGGACGGCGGGGGTCAAGCGTCGGACGCTGCCGCCCGCGGAGCAGAGGATCTCCCACTGGCCTCCGGGGGTGGTCACAATGCTCCCGGGACCCGGATTTCCACAAGGTTGTGCACATCGGTGGATGAAGCGAGAAATCCGGTACGACCAGGGGTCTTTCCCGGAACAGCTTGCCACGGAGCCGACGGCGGTACGCAGACAGCAGACTGTTGCTGACGTTAGTAAAGATTGTGTCAGGACAGCGCGTCCCGGTGCCGATCCCCTGTGGATTCCGGTCGGAGGGGAATCGTTGTGCTCAGACAGCACAGAGGGGACCCGCTAGAGCGGGTCCCCTCTGTCAAGCCGAGCCGAGATCAGCTCTCGTCGGTCTGGTCTCCCGTGGGGAGGGGGATGTCCAACCCCATGTTCTCGACAAGGCGCTCGAGATCCTCGAGATTCGTGAACTCCAGGGTGACGCGTCCCTTGCGCTTCCCCACATCGATGCGCACCGGTGCTTCCAGTCGATTGGAGAGGCGACTGGTCAGATCGACGACATGCGGATCGTAGGTGCTGCGCCGCACCGTCCGGGTGGCGGGCTGCTGGCCTCCGCGCGCGACGAGACGTTCCACGGCACGGACGCTCAGGCCCTCCTGCACGATGCGCTGGGCGAGCTCCTCCATCAGCCGCGGGTCATCGAGCGAGAGGAGAGCGCGAGCATGGCCAGCGCTGATCGCACCACTGGCGAGCCGGCGCTGGACCAGCGCCGGCAGGCGCAGGAGGCGCAGCGTGTTCGTGATCTGGGGTCGCGAGCGACCGATGCGGTCGCCGAGCTCATCCTGCGTGCATCCGAAGTCGTCGAGCAGCTGCTGATAGGCGTTGGCCTCTTCCAGCGGGTTCAGCTGACTGCGATGCAGGTTCTCCAGCAACGCGTCCCGGAGCAGATCATCGTCGCTGGTCTCGCGGATGATCGCGGGGATCGAGAGCAGACCGGCACGCCGCGCGGCCCTCCAGCGGCGCTCGCCCATGACCAGCTCGAAGGACTCGCCGTCCGCGGTGACCGAGATCGGTCGCACGACCACCGGCTGGAGCACGCCGACCTCGCGCAACGAGTGGGCGAGCTCGTCGAGCTCGTCGTCGTCGAACATCGTGCGGGGGTTGCGGGGATTCTCCCGCACCTCGTGGATCGGGATCTCCGCGAACTCGGCACCCGGCACGCTGACCAGACCGCGGCCCTGCGGAGCGTCGTCCGCCGCAGGCTCCTGCCGCGCGGTCTCCGGCTCTGCGCTGGCCGGCGCGGCGTCCCCTGCTGCGCTCTCGCGGTGCTTCTGTGCCGGGGCAGGGGCAGGGGCGGGAGAGTCGGCCCTCGTGTCGCTGCGGGGGGCGGTCGGGGTGACCTTCTCGACGTCGACGACCGGGCTGTCCTCGGTCGGCTCGCCTGTGCCCGTGGCCGGGGCCGAGTCGGCGGTCGGACTCTCCGCGTCTGCGCGGTCGCCGGTCGGCGCCGAGCTCGTCATGGCCGACGACGGAGCAGTGGTCGTCTGCTCCTCCGTCTCGGCGTCCGCGGTCCTCGGAGCGGCATCCTGGGAGGTCGACGGCTTCGAGCCGGAGGACTTCGACGCAGGGGACTTCGACGCAGAGGACCTCGACGCAGGGGACTTCGCGGCGGAGGACTTCGTCGCCGTGGCGGGGGTCGAGGCCTTCGCGGGGGTCGAGGGAGAGGGCGGGGCGGCCTTCGCGGGGGTCGAGGGAGAGGGCGGGGCGGCCTTCTCGGGCTTGGCCGTCCTGTTCCCGGACGACGGCGACAGGGTCGAAGCCTTCCCTGACGTCTTCGCTGCCGAGGTCCGCTTCGCCGCGCCGCCGGTGCTCGTGCTCTTCGCGACCCGACTGCCGGGGGAGGTCGCAGGTGTGTCGTCGGTGGGCTTCGCAGTGCCCTCGGCCGTCGCCGGCGACTTGGCGGTGCTGGTCACGGTGGAGCGCCGCCCCGTGACGTTCCCGGAACGGCTACGACGCTCGGCGGCGGCGCGGGCCATCCCGGTGGCCAGGTCATGGGCACCGGCCCGCTCCCGCTGGGCGCTCTCCTCCTCACGGGAGACCTTCTCCCCGGAGAAGAACATGTCCACCGGACGGGTGCTCCCGGACTCGCCACCAGAGCTCGTGGCCGGGCGCGTGCGCGTACGAAGCTCCTGCTCAGGCGCAGGGGTCGAGCCGGCGCCCGGGATCAGGGCACCCAGTCCTCGACCGAGTCCTCGCTTCTGCGTCATGGCCGTTGTCCTTCCGAGAAATGTCGTCGCCATCGGGGTGTCCACGGACTCTGCGCGCATCGTCGCGTCGAGGCACCGTGGAACGGGGTCAGGGTGCGGAGCGGGAGTTCAGTTCATGGGCTGCTGCACGATACGCGAGCGCCCCGCTGGAGCTCGGATCGTAGGTCAGCACCGTCTGGCCGTAGCTCGGTGCTTCGGAGATCCGTACGGAGCGCGGGATCGAGGTCTCCAGGGTCTGCTCCGGGAAATGATCACGGACATCCTGCGCCACCTGGGCGGCCAGCCGGGTCCGGGCGTCGTACATCGTGAGCATGATCGTGGAGACCACCAGGTCCGGGTTCAGGTGCTGGCGGATCAGGTCGATGTTGTTCAGCAGCAGCGAGAGGCCCTCGAGGGCGTAGTACTCGGCCTGGATCGGGATCAGCACCTCCCGAGCGGCGACCAGGGCGTTGACCGTCAGCAGGCCGAGCGAGGGCGGGCAGTCGATGAGCACATAGTCCAAGGGCTCCAGACCCTGCTGCTCACGCTCCTCGAGATGGTCCCGGATCGCGTTGCGCAGTCGGTTCTCGCGGGCCACCAGCGAGACCAGCTCGATCTCGGCCCCGGAGAGGTTGATGGTGGCCGGTGCACAGAACAGCCCCGTCATCTCGGGGACCTGCTGGATCACCTCGGACAGCGGCGCGGACTCGACCAGCACCTCATACATGCTGGGGACCTCGGCATGGTGCTCGATGCTCAGCGCGGTGGAGGTGTTGCCCTGCGGGTCGGCATCGATCACCAGCACGTTCAGCCCGCCCATGGACAGCGCTGCGGCGACGTTCACGGTGGTGGAGGTCTTCCCGACCCCACCCTTCTGATTGGCGACGGTGATGATCCGGGTCCCCCCCGACCGCGGGAACTCGAGACCCTCGAGCTTCTTCCGGCGGGCATGATCCCGGGTGAGCTCACGCATCAGCGGGGTGTCTTCCATCGCGCCGTGCCCCGGGGAGGAGTCATCGCGCTGTTCAGCCACGTGCGTCTCCCTTCCTGGTCGCCTTCGCACGGCGACGCACTTGGACCACTGTAGTGGGAACCTCGACCTCGCCCTCCCCGTACCGCGAGATGGTGGGATCCACCCCTCCGAGCCGGGCCAGGACCTTCTGTGCCTTCTCCACCTCGTCCGCCGCCGAGGAGCCCTTCATGGCCAGCAGCGAACCGCCGTCGGTCGCCAGGGGCAGCGTCCAGCGGGCCAACTTGTCGAGCGCGGCGACCGCCCGAGCCGTCACCACCTCGAAGCTGCGCTGCCCGTGCAGCTCCTCGGCCCGGGCCCGCACCACCTCGAGGCCGAGACCCAGCTCGGCGTCGACCTCCTCGAGCCAGGTGGTGCGACGCTGCATGGTCTCGATCAGGGTGACCTGCAGCTGCGGCCGGGCGATCGCGATCACCACACCGGGCAGGCCCGCGCCCGATCCGACATCGGCGAGCGTGCTGACCGGGTGGTCCAGGGCATCGATCCCGTCGACCATCAGCGCGCAGTTCATCAGGTGCCGCTCCCACAGCCGTTCGACCTCCCGCGGACCGATCAGGCCGCGCTCGGGCCCCTGCTCGGCCAGCATCACGGCGAACCGCTCGGCGAGCTCGAGACGATCGCCGAAGAGACGCTCGGCCGTCGGGCGGAGGGTGTCGGGAAGCGGATGCATGAGGGGCCTCAGGATGCCGGGTAGATCACGACATGACGGTTCTTGCCGTCACCGTCGGACTCCGAACGCAGACCCTCACGCTTGGCGACGTCGTGGACGACCTTGCGCTCGAAGGGGTTCATCGCGCGCATCGGCACCGGGCCGCCGGACTCCTTCGCCTCGGCGATCGCCGTCGCGGCGAGCTCCTCGAGACTGTTCTTGTGCTCCGCACGGAAGCCGCCGATGTCGAGCATCAGCCGGGAGCGCTGTCCGGTGCGGGTCTGCACGGCCAGCCGTGCGAGCTCCTGGAGGGCGTCCAGCAGCTCACCCTTGGGCCGGTTGAGGCGGGCGAGCCGGTCCGCGCCGCGGATCTCCACGGAGGCGCGGTCGCCGTCCACATCGATGTCCATGTCCCCGTCGAGGTCGGTGATGTCCAGCAGCTCCTCGAGGTAGTCGGCGGCGATGTCGCCCTCCTCCTCGAGGCGACGCAGCCGCTCCTCGTCGGTCTCACCGGAGTCCGCGTCGTCGCCGTCGGTCGCCGCGCTCGACGCCGTCGGCGCAGGATCGTCCGACACAGCGGCGGTCTCCTCCGCCGGAGCAGGAGCCTCCGATGAGCTGGAGGCGCCGGCCGAGGCACCGGCCGCTGGGGTGGTGCCGGGGTCAGCGCCACCGACCGTCGCGGGCACCGGCGTCGTCCCGTCGGCCGGTGCGGCCTCTGCCGCCTCGGTCTCGAAAGGCTGCTGCGAGCTGTTCTCCTCGGCCGCGGTCGAAGCAGGCGTGCCGTCGTTGACGTTCATTCGGTCCTCCGGGGAATCCTGGGATGAGGGGATGAGACCCGGGAGCGACTGTGCTCCCGGGGGCCAGGTCACTTCTTGCGCTTCTTCTTGGCGCCCTTGTTCAGGACGCTGCCGCCCTGCGACGGCGGGTTCGGCGTCTCGCCGGCGGCCTCCCGGGCCTTGCTGCGCTCCTCGGTGGCCTTCGCGCGGAGCTCACGAGCCCGTTCGAGCTTCTCCTCGTCGGAGAGCTTCTTGCCGCCCTTGCCCTTGCTGGAGGGCTGGACACGGATCTGGGCCTCCGGCTCGGGCTCGGCGGAGATCGTCTTCGGCGGCGCGAAGTCGAGCGGCTCCAGGCCCTTCTTCTCGCGCTTGGCGTTGATGCGCGCCTGGCGCTCCTTCTCCGCGGCGGAGCCGGGGGTGGGAGCCGCGCTGATGACGATGTACTGCTGGACGAAGGTCCAGATGTTGGTGGTGAGCCAGTAGATGAGCACACCGATCGGCATGCCCGGACCCGTGATCACGTAGATGAACGGGAGCATGTACAGCATCATCTTCTGAGTGCTGGCCATGGGGCCCTCGAGGGCTGCCTTGGGCATGTTCTTCATCGTCAGGGACTTCTGGGTGAAGAAGGTGACCCCGGACATGCAGGCGATGATGAACCCGGCGACGATCTTGGTGGTGATCCCACCGTCCCCGGAGACCAGGAAGCTGTTGGCGATGGTGACAGAGCCGAAGAACGGGGATTCCGAGGCGCTGGTGGCGAGCTGCTCGGTCAGCGGGCCGAAGGGCTTGCCCGCAGCCGCATCCGGCAGCTTGTTGTACAGCACCCGGAACAGGCCGAAGAAGATCGGCATCTGCAGCAGCATCGGCAGGCACGAGGAGAACGGACTGGCGCCCGCCTCCTTGTAGATCGCCATGGTCTCCTCGGCCATCTTCGCGCGGGAGTCCTGGTCCGTCTTGCCCTTGTACTTCTTCTGCACGGCCTGCAGCTCGGGCGAGACCATCTGCATCGCGCGCGAGGCACGGATCTGCCGCACGAACAGCGGGATGATCAGGGTCCGCACCACGACGGTGAGGCCCACGATGGACAGCACCCAGGTGAGACCGGCATCCGGGTTCATGAAGGTGGACAGCAGCGCATGGAACTTCACCATGAGCCATGCGACGGCCCACTCGATCGGATACAGGGGGTTCATCGGCCTGGTCTTCCTGCCGCACGGATGCGCATGTCGCTCATGCGAGGTGTCGGCTGTGGTCGGGAGTCTTGGACAAGAGTAGGCCCTAGGGGGCCGGGCGCCGCAGTCGGCGTGGATTCCTCCACATCCCGGGGGCGGGCACCGGATCCAAGCCCCCCTGGGTGAAGGGGTTGCAGCGCAGGATCCGCCCGGTAGTGAGCAGGAGACCCTTCACCGCGCCGTGCACCCGCAGGGCGTCCATGCCGTACTGGGAGCACACCGGGTCGTACCGGCAGGCGGGCGGGGTGAAGGGGGAGATCCCCAGCTGATAGCCGCGCACCGGCAGCATGAGCAGCCGGCGCGGCAGGCGACGAAGACCGCTGAGGAGCCCGTGCGCCGCCGTCGGGCTCATCGGACGCTCGGGGAACGTGCGGCGAGCTTCCGCTCGGCGGTCGCGAGGGCCGAGTCGACATCGGTGCGGAGAGCGGCGAAGGGCTGCTCGTCGATGCCCGGCAGCGCCCGCAGCACGACGGCCGATCCCGGGGGCAGGGTCGCCAGGTGCGGTCGGACGATCTCGCGCAGCCGGCGGGTGACCCGATTGCGCACCACGGCGTTGCCGATCTTCTTGGACACGACGAATCCCACGCGGGGTGCCTCCTCTCCCTGCGTCAGCAGGGTGAGGTGCACGACCACGTGGGATCGGGCGCTGCGTCCACCGCCACGGATGACGGCACGGAACTCGTCACCGGTGTGGAGCCGGTGGCGGGACCAGGTCACGGCACCACGGCCGATACGCCGCGGATCGCCTCAGGCGGAGAGCGCGGCGCGGCCCTTGGAACGACGAGCGTTCAGGATGGCGCGGCCGGCGCGGGTGCTCATGCGGGCGCGGAAGCCGTGCTTCTTGGCGCGACGACGGATGTTCGGCTGGAACGTGCGCTTGCTCATGGTTCTCCTCGATCGTGGGCACCGATGTGCCCCTCGCGGTGGTCTGTGGTCTGCTGCACGAACGGGAAGTCCGGGCGCACCCGCCGAGACGGGGCGGCTGCCGAGGTCCGATCCGATGCCGGAGTGGGCCCACAGTGGATCCGGGAACCGTATCGGGACGGCGCGCAGCGCTGACTGCACGATTTTAGGCACCAGGGTGCACGGGGTCAACGTCTCAGCGCTTCTGGGGCCCGGTTGTGGCCGGATTCTCACTCCGCATCGGCGTCTCGCGAGGAACGCCACCGGAGGACCGAGGGGAGCCCCCGGGGAGAGGAGGGCCTCACCCCACGTTATCCACATGCTTGGTCCACAATACAGAAGCTACTGTGGAAAACTGTTCCGACCGCCCGCTCGACCTCAAGGGAGTGACCTGATGAACGAGGCGAACGCCGACGCGATCTGGGAGCGCACGCTCCAGACCCTGCGCCGTGACGACACCGTGTCACAGCGGGTCATCGCCCTGCTCACCCTCTCCCGCCTGATGGCGGTCGTGGCGGACACTGCGCTGGTCGCAGCCCCTTCCACCTCCGCGAAGGAGCTCTTCGAGCACCGGATCGCGAGCTCCCTGAAGGCGGCCCTGACCGAGGCCACGGGACGAGACATCCGCTTCGCGGTCACGGTCGACGAGTCGCTGCTGCTCGAGGGGGACTCCGCCGATCCAGCGCCCCCACCCCCGCTGACCTCCTCCACCCAGGACAGTGCACATTCTGTGGACAACTCTGTGGACAGAGTCCCCCAGGATGTCCACACCGCGCCGTTCCGGCGGGACGAGGGCTCGGTCCTCCCCTCGAGCGGTGAGCTGGGACGGGCCGCGCTGCCCCGGAGCACCTCCGCCGGCTCCCCGGGCGCCGCCCCCGGAGCGGAGCGCTTCGCCACCCATCGCAACTACCGCGGTCGTGCCGCTGACGACCCCAGCGCCTACGCCGGCCTCTCTGCCCTGACCGGGTCCTCGGCACCGTCCCCCGGTCCCGCACCGCGGCGACGCAGCAGCGTCGCAGAGGGCACGATCGTCGAAGATTCCCGCTTGAACAGCAAGTACACCTTCGACACCTTCGTGATCGGGTCCTCGAACCGTTTCGCCCAGGCTGCCGCCTCGGCGGTCTCGGAGACTCCTGCGAAGGCCTACAACCCGCTGTTCATCTATGGCGGCTCCGGCCTGGGCAAGACGCACCTGCTGCACGCGGTGGGCCACTATGCCCAGAGCCTCTACCCCGACGTGGTGGTGCGGTACGTGAACTCCGAGGAGTTCACCAACGAGTTCATCAACTCGGTGCAGTCCGGTCAGTTCGGCAAGGCGCAGGAGTTCCAGCGCCGCTACCGGGACATCGACATCCTGCTGATCGATGACATCCAGTTCCTGCAGCGGGCGCCGGAGACGATGGAGGCGTTCTTCCACACCTTCAACACGCTCTACAACTCGGACAAGCAGATCGTGATCACCTCCGACCTGCCCCCCAAGGAGCTGGGCGGTTTCGAGGACCGCATGCGCTCGCGCTTCGAGATGGGGCTGATGACCGACGTGCAGCCGCCGGACCTCGAGACCCGCATCGCGATCCTGCGCAAGAAGGTCGCCCAGGAGAACACCGGCGAGGTCCCCCATGACGTGCTCGAGTACATCGCCTCGCACATCGCCACCAACATCCGTGAGCTCGAGGGCGCGCTGATCCGCGTGCAGGCTCTGCACTCCCTGTCGCGCCAGCCCATGGACGTCACCCTCGCCGAGAGCGTGCTGAAGGATCTGCTCTCCCACGACGACGGCGCCCAGATCACCGCCTCGACGATCATCGCCCAGACCGCGACCTACTTCGGCCTCTCCGTCGAGGAGATCGTGGGCACCGGCCGCTCGCGGCGACTGGTCTCGGCCCGACAGATCGGCATGTACCTCTGCCGCGAGCTCACGGACATGCCGCTGATCAGGATCGGCGACGAGTTCGGCGGCCGCGATCACACCACCGTGATGCACGCCAACAAGAAGATCAGTGAGCTGATGAAGGAACGACGGGCGATCTTCAACCAGGTCACCGAGCTCACAGCACGGATCAAGAGCTCGAGCTCCGCGACCCGGCAGTGAGGGTCGCCGGCTGCGGCCGGACGCTGCACCGCACTGCCGTCCCCGATTCCGGTCAGTTCTTGTCACTGTGAAGAACAATGCTGGTCAGAGCAGAGTTCTCCCCAATTGTGGATAACTCTGTGGACACTGTGGAATCACAGCCATCCACGCAGGAGTCGATGTGCACGGGCGAATGACAGGAATCGCCCTCCTCGGCCTCGTCGTGCACAGTCCGCCCACGGGGCTGCGAGAGTCCTCCCCGCTTCGTCCACGGTGACCGTGATCCGTACGACCTGCGGTGATGGCACTTGTCCACGGAATCCACAGCCGTGATGATGAGGACTGTCAGTACTTGCTCGGCGGTGGTGTGGACGGGATCGCGGTGCGGGAGCGCTCGCAGAACATGTCATCCAGGTGCCGGGGAACGACAGGATTCCTCGACCAGGAGGGGCTCAGATCCTCGGCCCCGTGACGGTTCGCGGGCTGCGCAGGTGAGTCGAGCAGTGCCGGCGAGGGGAGGAAGTCAAGTTCCGTCCTCGGTGTGTCGGCGGCAGCTGCCGGGAACCGATACGCTGTGCACCGTTCGACCACGCCGCTGGGCGGTGCGGTCACCCCTGTTCTGTCATTCGACCACTGCGAAGGAGTGGCAACGGTGAAGTTCCACCTCGATCGCGGCGTCCTGGGCGACGCCGTCTCCTGGGCCACCCGCACCCTCCCGGTCAGGCCGGCGATGCCGATCCTGCAGGGCGTGCGGATCATCGCCGAAGCCGGCGGGGAGCTGCAGCTCTCGACCTTCGATTACGAGGTCAGCGCCCAGATCCGGCTCGAGGCGGAGGTCGAGCAGCCCGGCGAGGTGCTGGTCCAGGGCCGGATGCTCTCGGACATCGTGCGCGCCCTGCCCAACAAGGACGTCTCCATCGCTCTGGAGGGCACCAAGCTCCAGGTCCGCTGCGGCAGTGCCCGCTTCGCCCTGGCCACTCTCCCCGTCGAGGAGTACCCGCAGCTGCCGAGCATGCCTCCCGTCGCGGGATCCGTCGCCGCCGACGTGTTCGCCGAGGCGATCTCGCAGGTCACGGTCGCCGCGTCGAAGGATGACACCCTCCCGCTGCTGACCGGTGTCAAGGTCGAGATCAGCGGCGAGACCATGACGCTGATGTCCACCGACCGCTACCGCCTGGCGCTGCGCGAGCTGACCTGGAACCCCACCACTCCCGGCACGGAGCTCACCGCCCTGGTGCGCGGCCGCACCCTGCATGAGGTCGCCCGCTCGCTGGCCACCGGCGGCAGTGTCGAGATCGCCCTGTCCGAGGACGACTCGGCGACCCTGATCGGCTTCGAGGCCGGCGGTCGCCGCACCACCTCGACCCTGGTCGACGGCGAGTACCCGCCGGTGCGACGCCTGTTCCCGGACACCTCCGCGATCACCGCCGTGGTCTCCACCGCCAGCCTCATCGATGCCGTCAAGCGCGTCTCCCTGGTCGCCGAGCGCAACACCCCGGTCCGGCTGTCCTTCACCGAGGGACAGGTCGCCCTCGAGGCGGGCGCCGGAGACGATGCCCAGGCCAGCGAGGTCCTCGAAGCGCATCTGACGGGCGAGGACCTGGTCGTGGGCTTCAACTCCGGATTCCTGCTCGACGGGCTCGGCGCCCTGGGCACCGACTTCGCCCGCCTCACCTTCACCGACTCGATCAAGCCGTCGGTGATGACCGGCCAGGACTCGCTCGAGGGCGACCCCGACTCCTCGTACAAGTACCTGATCATGCCGATGCGGATCTGAGGGAGGGAGAGCTCCCTCCGTGCAGCTGACCGCACTCGACCTCACCGATTTCCGCTCCTACCCCCGGCTGAGCCTGTCGTTCCAGCCCGGCATCACGGTGCTCGTCGGCCAGAACGGCCAGGGCAAGACCAACATCGTCGAAGCGCTGTGGTACCTCGCGACGCTGTCCAGCCACCGGGTCCCCCACGACGCGGCTCTCGTGCACCGCGGGGAGAGCACTGCGATCATCCGGGCGAGCTTCGTGCGCGCCGGCCGGCCCCTGCAGGTCGACCTCGAGATCACCCCGGGCAGGTCCAACCGGGCGCGGCTGCAGGGGCAGAACGTCTCCCGGCTGCGCGATCTGCTCGGTGAGGTGCGGGCGGTGCTCTTCGCTCCCGAGGATCTGGGCCTGGTCAAGGCCGATCCCGAGGGACGGCGCCGCTTCCTGGATGAGCTGCTGTTCGAGATCGCCCCCCGCTTCGCCTCCGTCAAGGCTGATTATGACCGGGTGCTCAAACAGCGCGGCAACCTGCTCAAGCAGATGCGCTCCCTACGACGCGGCGGCAGCGGTCGCAGCGTGGCCGGTCTGGATCCGGCCGACTCCGCGGCCTCGACGCTCGAGGTCTGGGACCAGCAGCTGGCCCGCTTCGGTGCCGAGCTGCTGCGCGCCCGGCTCCATCTGGTCAACCGGCTGAGCCCTCATCTGGGCTACTCCTATCTGCGGGTGTCGACCGATGAAGGCGCCGATCCGGGGCTCGACCTGCCGCCTGACCAGCGCGGCGACGTGAACTCCCCGGCCTCGATCCGCTATCGCTCCTCGGTGCTCGAGGAGCTGGGCGCGCCTGTCGGCTCCCTGCCCGGGACCCGTGAGATCCAGGACGCGATGCTCGAGATGCTGGTGACCGGCCACGACGAGGAGATCGACCGCGGCGCGACCCTGACCGGGCCGCACCGCGATGACATGGAGATCCGGCTCCACGACTTCCCGGCCAAGGGCTACGCGAGTCACGGCGAGTCCTGGTCGCTCGCGCTCGCGCTGCGGCTGGCCTCCTACGACCTGCTGCGGCTCGAGGAGGGGGACCTGGGCGACGGCGAACCGATCCTCATCCTCGACGACGTGTTCAGCGAGCTTGACACCCGCCGGCGCGAGCGCCTGGGCCGGATCGTCACCAGCGCCTCGCAGGTCCTGATCACCACCGCCAACGACTCCGACATCCCCGACTCCCTCGACGGCGAGATCCATGTGATCGAGGTCAGTCTCGGCGACGCGGTCCCCCGCGGGAGCGGATCCCGGTCATGACCGGCAAGGGGGGTTCGCGCGCCGGCGAGGGCGGACGGGTGCGGCCGACCCTCGCCAATCCCTATGGCCTGGGCACCTGGTCCGGGACGGGCGCACCGGCCGAGGCAGCGCCGGAGCCGCCGCGGTCGACGGAGACCGGATCGACGGATCCCCGATCGCCGGAGCACCGGCCGGCAGAGGCGCGGCCGCCGGGCGAGCGGAGGAGGCGGGGACCTCAGGTCGATGCCGATCGCGGTGGGCCCTCGCCCGTCCCGGGAGAGGTCCTCTTCGATCCGCCGGAGCTGCCCTCGCTCGCGGATCCCTTCGAGCTCGCCCGCCGCACCGTGAATCGCTCCCGGGCGGCCGCCCGCGATCGCGGACTCTTCCCCATCTCGGCGAAGACGCAGGCCAGGGATGTGAGGGACCGTTCGGGCCGGGCACCTGGCTATTCCGGATCGCGCCCGGACCCCCGCGATCCGCAGGGCATCGAGAACGTGCTGAAGAAGGTGCTGGGCAACCTCGGCTGGAACGCAGGGATGAGCGCCGGGAGGGTGCTGGAGGAGTGGGACGACATCGTGGGTGAACGGCTCGCGACCCACTGCCGGCCGGTCTCCTTCGACGAGGGCGTGCTGGTGGTCAGTGCCTCCTCCTCGGCCTGGGCCGCGCAGCTGCGGATGCTCACCCCCCAGCTGATCACCACGATCGAGGAGCGCGTCGGCTCCCACGTGATCTCCGAGCTGACGGTCACCGGTCCGGCCGCCGCCCAGCGCAGCTGGAAGAAGGGCCGCCGCACCGTGACCTGGCGCGGCCCCCGGGATACCTACGGCTGATCGACGTGCTGCGAGGGACGAGCGGCAGGAGACCAGCGAAGGGGGTGCTGGCTGATCGACGTGCTGTGAGGGTCGAGCGGCAGGAGATCAGCGCAGGGGGCGCCGGCTGAGGTGAGGCGCCGGTCATATGAGGACATCGCGGCACCGCGCCCTGCTACGGTATGGCCAGACGAGCTGATGCAGCTCGCGTGCACTGGGGTCGGTGAAATTCCGAGCCGGCGGTGATAGTCCGCGACCCGATGGCCTCTGGCCCTCGGCTGACCAGGTGGAACTCCTGGACCGACGGTCAGAGTCCGGATGGGAAGCGCACGCGAACGACGTCCTCGGGCGCACCGTCGCCGCGCACGCTCTGCGCCGCACGACGACCCCCGGTGATGTGGTTCCCGTACCTCCTTCCTCTCCCTCCGGGTCCGCGAGCAGCGGAGTGGAGGAGAGACCATGTTGGACGCTGCCGAGCGGTGGGCACTGCGCCGTGCCCTCGAGATCGCGGCCGACCCCGCCGTCCCGCTGGGTCCGAACCCGCGGGTGGGCTGTGTGCTGCTGAGCCCGGCCGGTGAGGTCCTCGCCGAGGGCCATCATCGGGGTGCCGGCACCGCGCACGCCGAGGCCGATGCCCTCGCTCGGGCCCGGACCGACGGGGTCACCACCTCCGTGACCGGTGCCACCGCCGTGGTCACCCTCGAACCCTGCGCGCACCGGGGTCGCACCGGCCCCTGCGCCGATGCCCTCCTCGAGGCCGGCATCGGCCGGGTCGTCATCGCTCGGCAGGACCCGAACCCCGTCGCGACCGGCGGCATCGAGCGGCTGCGCGAGGCCGGGATCGAGGTCGACCTCGACGTCCCGGAGGAGCTCGCCGCGGCCGCGGAGACACTGAATCGAGGCTGGGAGCACGGGCTGCAGCATGCCCGCCCCCTGGTCACCGCCAAGATCGCCCTCACCCTCGACGGTCGTGCCGCCGCCGCGGACGGCACCAGCCAGTGGATCACCGGCCCGGCCGCGCGGGAGGAGGTCCACCTCCTGCGCACCACCTGCGACGCCGTGCTGGTGGGCACCGGCACCGCCCGCGCCGACGATCCCACCCTCACCGCCCGCCGACCCGAGGGCGCGCTGTATCCGCGCCAACCGCTGCGGGCCGTCATGGGTACCTCCACCGCGCCCTCGCTGCCCGATATCGACGGTGCCGGGGAGCAGGTCCGTCTGCTCACCCATGACCCGTCGGCCGCTCTGGAACTGCTGTTCGACCGCGGGATCCGGCACGTGCTGGTCGAGGGCGGACCGATCGTCACCGCCGCCTTCCTGCGCGCCGGCCTGGTGGACGAGCTGATCGTCCACCTCGCCCCGACCCTGCTGGGCGCCGGCCGCCCCGCGGTCGAGGACCTCTCGATCACCACCCTCGCGAACCGCCTCGACCTCGACCTGGTCGACGTCGTGATGCTGCCCTCCCCGGGCGGAGCCACCGACCTCCGCCTCCTCCTCCGCCCCCGCCGCCGCACCGCCTGACCAGGAAGGACCACCATGTTCACCGGCATCATCGAAGAGCTCGGCACCGTCGAGCAGCTCACTGCGGGCACCGATCCCACCCGCCTGCGGATCCGTTCCCCGCACGTCCTGGAGGGCATCGCGCTCGGTGACTCGATCGCCGTCAGCGGCTGCTGCCTGACCGTCACCGCGGTCGAGGGCGAGCACTGGACCGCCGACGTCATCTCCACCACGGTGGCCGCCACCTCCCTCGGGGACCTCACCCCCGGGGACACCGTGAACCTCGAGCGCTGCGTGCGCGCCGATCGGCGCCTGGACGGCCACATCGTCCAGGGCCACGTCGACGGGGTCGGCGAGATCACCGGCCGGGACGAGGAGGGTGGCACCACCCTGCTGCGTCTCACCCTGCCGGACGGCCTGGCCCGCTATGTCGTCGCCAAGGGCTCCCTCGCCGTGGACGGCGTGAGCCTCACCGTCGCCGCGATCGCCGGTGACGAGGTCACCCTCGGGCTCATCCCCGAGACCCTCGCCCGCACCACCCTGGGCCGCCGCAGGATCGGCGATCGGGTGAACCTCGAGGTGGACGTGCTGGCGAAGTACGTCGAGAAGCTCACCGCCACCCTGCTGCCCGCTGCCGAGGAGATCCGATGAACACCCTGCGACTGGACCCCATCGAGGACGCGCTCGCTGCGATCGCCGCCGGTCGCCCCGTCGTCGTCGTCGACGACGAGGACCGCGAGAACGAGGGCGACCTGATCCTGGCCGCCTCCGCCGCCACGCCCGCCCTGATCGGCTTCGCCGTGCGCCATTCCAGCGGACTGCTGTGCGCGCCGATGAGCGCCACCCGGGCCGATGCTCTCGAGCTGCCGCTGATGGTGCGGGAGAACGCCGACCCCCTGCGCACCGCCTACACGGTGAGCGTCGACGCGAGCGCGGGCGTGACCACCGGGATCAGCGCCTCCGATCGTGCCCGCACCCTCCAGGTGCTCGCCGGCCGGGACACCGTGCCCACCGACCTGATCCGTCCCGGGCACGTGCTCCCGCTGCGGGCCAAGGACGGGGGCGTGCTCGAGCGCCGCGGCCACACCGAGGCCGCCGTGGACCTCACCCGTCTCGCGGGTCTGCCCGCGGTGGGGATGATCGTGGAGCTGGTCCACGACGACGGCGAGATGATGCGGGGCCCTGCGCTGCGCGAGTTCGCCGACCGCCACGAGCTGCGGATGATCTCCATCGAGGACCTGGCCGCACACCGTCGGCGCACCGACCGCCCGGCCCTGGAGATCACCGCGCCGGTCCCGCTGCCCACCCCGCACGGCACCTTCGAGGCGCTCGCCGTGCGCGAGGGCACCGCGGAGCATCTGGTGCTGGTGCGCGGGGACGTCACCACCGCCGCACCGGTCCTGACCCGGGTGCACTCCGAGTGCGTGACCGGTGACGTGTTCGGCTCCCGCCGCTGCGACTGCGGTCCGCAGCTCCAGGAGTCCCTGGCCCGCATCGACGAGGCCGGTCGCGGGGTGCTGATCCTGCTGCGCGGGCACGAGGGCCGCGGCATCGGTCTGGTTCAGAAGCTGCGGGCCTACGCCCTGCAGGACGCCGGCCGGGACACGGTCGACGCCAATCTCGACCTCGGCCTGCCCGTGGACTCCCGCTCCTTCGCGGCCGTGCCCGGCATGCTCGCCCACCTCGGCGTGAGCGCGGTCGAGCTGCTCACGCACAATCCGGAGAAGGCCCACGCGCTGGTCGGCGGGGGCGTCGAGGTGGCCGGGACCATCGATCTCGACACCCATCCCACTCCGGAGAACCTCACCTATCTCACCACCAAGCGGGACCGACTGGGGCACCGTCTCCGTGATCTCCCGGCCCTGCCCACCATCCCCACCGAAGGAGAGACCGCATGAGCGGCCACGGAAGCCCCACCGCCCCGATCCCCGACAGCAGCGGCACCCGTCTCGCGATCGTCGCCGCGACCTGGCACGAGCAGGTCATGGACGGACTGCTCGCCGGTGCGCTGCGCGGCGCCGCCGAGGCCGGCATCGCCGAGCCCACGGTGGTGCGCGCGCCGGGCTCCTTCGAGCTGCCGGTCCTCGCCGACGCCCTGGCCCGCGATCATGACGCCGTGGTGGCGCTCGGCGTCGTGATCCGTGGCGGCACCCCGCACTTCGAGTACGTGTGCGCCGCGGCGACCGACGGATTGACCCGGGTCGGGCTCGACCACGGCGTCCCTATCGGGTTCGGTCTCCTGACCTGCGATGACGAGAAGCAGGCGCTGGATCGTGCGGGGTTGCCCGGCTCCGTCGAGGACAAAGGATATGAGGCTGCGTCCGCGGCGCTGACCACGGCGCACGTGCTGGCGGGCCTCGCCGCGAGGCGCGAGGGAGGAGCCTGACGGGCTCGAGCGGAGCGGCACGGGGGCCGACGACGCGCGAGCGCGACGGGATCATCACGAGAGAAGGCCCCTGTGCCGTCCGAACACCCCGGGCGGGGTACGGGACCTCGTCCCACGGCCCCCGGAGCCGGATTCGCGGCATCTCCGGGCCGCCTGAGGGGGATTGCACGTCGCGCCATCCACAGCTGTGACGGGTCGAATAGGTTCGGCGAGCGTTCTCCGCTAGAATCGAGGAGGTTCGGCCGACGTCTTCCGACGTCCCCGCGGACTTCTGCCGTCGGCATACTCGTCGGATCCGGTCAGTCGCCGCTCGCGCGCGTACGCGCGCGCGGCGATGAGTGGGTCCCGTGCGTTCGTCGACGCTCCTGCCCGTGAGGTCCTGCCGAACCGCCCCGCCGCATTCCGAGCGGGGGACCCTGGACTGCGAGGAGCCACATCAGGTGAGCGACAGCGACCGCCCCATGCCCGATCAGGACGTGCCCACCGGCACCCCCGACCCGTCCCCCGGAGCGGGCGAGGCAGCGGCAGCACCCTCGATCACGCCCACCACGGCCGGTGAGCGTGCGGCACATGCCCCGGAGCACTACGACGCCTCGGACATCACCGTCCTCGAGGGCCTCGAGGCGGTCCGCAAGCGCCCCGGCATGTACATCGGCTCCACCGGTGAGCGCGGCCTGCACCACATGGTCCAGGAGATCGTGGACAACTCGGTCGACGAGGCGATGGCCGGGCACGGGGACAGCATCGAGGTGACGCTGCGGGAGGACGGCGGCGTGCGCTGCGTCGATCACGCCCGCGGCATCCCGGTGGCCATGCACCCCACCGAGGGCAAGCCCGCCGTGGAGCTGGTGCTCACCGTGCTGCACGCCGGCGGCAAGTTCGGCGGCGGCGGCTACGCGGTCTCCGGCGGCCTGCACGGCGTGGGCTCCTCCGTGGTCAACGCCCTGTCCATCCGCATGGACGTGGAGATCCGCCGTGACGGGCACGTCTGGCGCCAGAGCTACTCCCGCGGCGTGCCGACCATGGAGCTCGAGAAGGGCGAGGCGACCGACGAGACCGGCACCACCATCACCTTCTGGGCCGATGACGAGATCTTCGACGAGACGATCTACGACTTCGAGACGCTGCGCAAGCGGTTCCAGCAGATGGCGTTCCTGAACAAGGGCCTGCGCCTGACGCTGACCGACGAGCGCACCCCCGAGGGCGACGAGGCCGAGGACGATGATCTCGACCCCGTCGACGTCGAGCACGAGGAGACGACGAAGGACTCCGGTCCCCGCACCGTCTCCTACCTCTACGAGCGCGGCCTGCAGGACTTCGTCGAGTTCATCAACACCACCAAGCGCGCCGAGGTCATCCACCCCGAGATCATCTCCTTCGAGTCCGAGGACACCGAGGCGAAGATCTCGGTCGAGGTCGCGATGCAGTGGACCGGTGCCTACTCGGAGTCGGTGCACACCTACGCCAACACCATCAACACCCACGAGGGCGGCACCCACGAGGAGGGCTTCCGCTCCTCGCTGACCTCGATCGTGAACCGGTACGGGCGGGCCCAGGGCCTGCTCAAGGAGAAGGACGCCAACCTCACCGGCGAGGACATCCGCGAAGGCCTGACCGCGGTGATCTCCGTGAAGCTGGGCGAACCCCAGTTCGAGGGCCAGACCAAGACCAAGCTCGGCAACACCATCGCCCGCACCTTCTTGGTCAAGGTGATGACCGATCAGCTGCAGGACTGGTTCGCCTCCAATCCCCAGGAGGCCAAGTCCATCGTCATGAAGGGCCAGGCCGCCGCGGCCGCCCGCGAGGCGGCCCGCAAGGCCCGCGACGCCACCCGTCGCAAGTCCCCGCTGGAGACCGGCGGGATGCCCGGCAAGCTGCGCGACTGCTCCTCCCGCAATCCTGCCGAGTCCGAGATCTTCATCGTCGAGGGCGACTCCGCCGGCGGCTCCGCGGTGATGGGCAGGGACCCGCGCACGCAGGCGATCCTCCCCATCCGCGGCAAGATCCTCAACGTCGAGAAGGCGCGACTGGACCGGGCCCTGGACAACCAGGAGGTCCGCTCGCTGATCACCGCCTTCGGCACCGGGATCGGCGAGGACTTCGACGCCACCAAGCTGCGCTATCACAAGATCGTCCTGATGGCCGATGCCGACGTCGACGGCCAGCACATCTGCACCCTGCTGCTGACGCTGCTGTTCCGCTACATGCGCCCGCTGATCGAGCTGGGCCACGTGTTCATCGCGATGCCGCCGCTGTTCCGGCTGAAGTGGACCAACGCCCCGCACGAGTACGTCTTCAGCGACGAGGAGCGCGACGAGCGCCTCGAGGCCGGCCGCGCCGCCGGCCGCCGCATCCCCCGGGACAACGGCATCCAGCGCTACAAGGGTCTGGGCGAGATGGACTGGAAGGAGCTGCAGTCCACCACCATGGATCCGACCACCCGCACCCTGAAGCAGGTCACGGTCGACGAGGCCGCCGACGCCGACACCATCTTCTCCGTCCTGATGGGCGATGACGTCGAGTCCCGCCGCCGCTTCATCCAGGAGAACGCCAAGGACGTCCGCTTCCTCGACATCTGACGACGGCCCCCGGGGCGGTGCCGGCCCGCCCGCGCACCCCCGGGGACCCCACGAATCCTCGGCCCCAGCTGAAAGGCCTCTTGCCCCATGAGTGACACCCCGCAGGACCCCACGAATCCCGGATCGACCCCGGAGGAGAGCACGAGCTCCGAGGAGACCCCGACGCCCGCGCAGAACGTCGGCGTCGGCGGCCAGGAGACGCCCGAGGGCGCCCACGAGATCTCCGCCGACGAGGCGGCCTCGCGCACCGTGACCCTGGTCGATCCGCTGGACGAGGACGAGATCGACCGCATCACGCAGGTCGACCTCAATCAGGAGATGCAGCGCTCCTACCTCGACTACGCGATGAGCGTCATCGTCTCCCGCGCCCTGCCGGACGTGCGCGACGGCCTCAAGCCCGTTCACCGCCGCATCGTCTACGCGATGTTCGACGGCGGCTACCGTCCCGACCGCTCCTTCTCGAAGTCCGCGAAGGTCGTCGGCGAGGTGATGGGCAACTACCACCCCCACGGCGACTCCGCGATCTATGACGCCATGGTGCGCCTGGTGCAGCCCTGGTCGATGCGCTACCCGCTGATCCTGGGCCAGGGCAACTTCGGTTCCGCCGGCGACGACGGCGCCGCGGCCCCGCGATACACCGAGTGCAAGATGGCGCCGCTGGCCCTGGAGCTGGTGCGGGACATCGAGCAGGACACCGTGGACATGCAGGGCAACTACGACAACACGGTCGACGAACCCTCCGTGCTGCCCGCCCGCTTCCCGAATCTGCTGGTCAACGGCTCTGCCGGCATCGCCGTCGGCATGGCCACGAACATCCCGCCGCACAACCTGCGCGAGGTGGCCGAGGCGGTCCAGTGGCTGCTGACCAACCACGAGGCCACCAAGCCCGAGCTGCTCGAGGCCTGCCTGCGCTTCATCAAGGGCCCGGACTTCCCCTCCGGCGCGACGATCGTGGGCACCTCGGGGATCGAGGACGCCTACCGCAGCGGCCGCGGCTCCATCACCCAGCGCGCCGTGGTCTCCACCGAGGAGATCAATGGTCGGATGTCGCTGGTGGTCACCGAGCTGCCCTACCAGGTCAACCCCGACACCCTGGCGCGCAAGATCGCGGAGATGGTGAAGCTGGGCAAGATCAGCGGCATCGCCGACATCACCGATGAGACCTCCGGCCGCACCGGTCAGCGCCTGGTCATCACCCTGAAGCGGGACGCCGTGGCGAAGGTGGTGCTGAACAACCTCTTCAAGCACACCCAGCTGCAGGAGAACTTCTCCGCGAACATGCTGGCGCTCGCCGGTGGGGTGCCGCGCACCCTGTCGATCGACTCCTTCGTGCGCGAGTGGACCAAGCACCAGATCGACGTCATCGTGCGCCGCACGAAGTACCGCCTGCGCAAGGCCGAGGAGCAGATCCACATCTTCCGCGGCTACCTCAAGGCGCTCGATGCGCTGGACGAGGTGATCGCGCTGATCCGCCGCTCGCCGGACGTCGACCAGGCTCGCACCGGGCTGATCGAGCTGCTGGAGATCGACGAGGTCCAGGCCAATGCGATCCTCGCGATGCAGCTGCGCCGCCTGGCCGCCCTGGAGCGCCAGAAGATCATCGAGGAGCACGACCGTCTGCAGGCCCTGATCGAGGAGTACACCGCGATCCTCGCCGACCCGCAGCGGCAGCGGGACATCGTCTCCGAGGAGCTGCAGGAGATCGTCGACAAGTACGGCGACGACCGCCGCACCGAGATCCTCCCCTTCGCCGGGGACATGGCGATGGAGGATCTCATCCCCGAGGAGGACATGGTCGTCACCATCACCCGGGGCGGCTACGTCAAGCGCACCCGGGAGGACCAGTACCGCGCCCAGAAGCGCGGCGGCAAGGGGGTGCGCGGCGCCTCGCTCCGCGAGGACGACGTGGTCGAGCACTTCTTCACCACCACCACGCACCGCTGGCTGCTGTTCTTCACCAACCAGGGCCGAGTCTACCGCGCCAAGGGCTACGAGCTGCCCGAGGCGCCGCGGGATGCGAAGGGCCAGCACGTGGCCAACCTGATGGCCTTCCAGCCGGACGAGCACATCGCCTCGGTGCTCGCGATCGACAGCTACGAGGATGCCCAGTACCTGGTGCTGGCCACCGAATCCGGACTGGTGAAGAAGACCGCCATGCCGGCCTTCGACTCCAGCCGCACCGGCGGCATCATCGCCATCAACCTGCGCGACATCGACGGCCCCGACGGCACGCAGCCGGACCGCGTGATCGCCGCCCGCGCCGTCGACGCCGACGATCAGATCCTGCTGGTCTCCCGCAACGGCCAGTCCGTGCGGATGCCCGCCGACGACGGCACGCTGCGCCCGACCGGACGTGCCACCAGCGGTGTCACCGGGATGAAGTTCCGCCACGACGACCGGCTGCTGGCCATGGACGTGGTGCGCCCGGACAGCTTCGTGGTCACCGTGACCGACGGCGGCTTCGCCAAGCGCACCAGCATCGACGAGTACCGCCTGCAGGGCCGTGGTGGCCTCGGCATCCGGGTCGCGAAGCTGCCGGACGACCGCGGTCACCTGGTCGGTGCCGCCGTCGTGGAGGAGTCCGACGAGCTGCTGGTGGTGATGGAGCGCGGCCGCGTGGTCCGCTCCAAGGTCTCCGAGGTGCCGGCCAAGGGCCGCACCACGATGGGCGTGGTCTTCGCCAAGCCCGACAAGCGCGACCGCATCCTGCTGGTCACCACCGGCCAGGAGTCCGAGGTCGACGAGGACGAGGCGGAGACGCCGGAGATCGTCGACACCGATCCCGCTGACGGCGCAGCGACTGCCGGCTCCGAGAGCGAGGAGGGTGTGGAGATCTCCGCTCATGACGCACCTGAAGGTGTGAGCGACGGGGACGATGTTCTAGGCTCTGACGAGTCCGACCAGTCGTCGACCGACGACGCCGACCCGAACGAGGAGTGATCCGTGAGCACCAGTGACTCCAGGACCACCTCCGGGCCCTCCAGCCCGGCAGAGTCCACGTCCACGCTCCCGGCCTTCACGGAGAAGCCGTCGCCGGAGTCCCCGACGTCGGCGGAGACCTCGACGACGGACGCCGGGGAGCAGACCATCGGCGCCGGCCGGGGCTCGGCGGCCCGGGGCGCCAGCCGCAGCCCGAAGAAGACCACCGGCATCGCCGACCCGGCGGAGACGGAGCGTCGCGGGCCGCGCCGCGTGCGCCTCACGCTGGCCCGCCTGGACCCGTTCTCGGTGATGAAGCTGTCCTTCCTGGCGGCGATCGCGATCGGGATCGCCACCGTGGTCGCGGTGATCCTGCTGTGGAACCTGGTCGAGGCGATCGGCCTCTGGGCCAAGATCGATCAGCTGGGCCGGGATCTCAACGGCGGCGAGCCGCTGCCGTTCATGGAGTTCTTCACCTTCTCGAAGATGACCAGCTACGGCACCATCGTCGCGGTGGTGAACGTCGTGATCATCACCGCGCTCGGCACCCTGGGGGCCTTCCTGTACAACCTGGTGGCGGCGCTGCTGGGCGGGCTGAAGATGACCTTCACCGACGAGTGAGGTGCGGACGGGCCGGTTCCGCGGAGTGATCTGCGCTCGGTGATGTCGGCGATCCGGGCGTCGAGGTGGACGAGGGTCGCCTCGGGCGGGACCGTGACGGCGACGCCATGGGCTCCGGCTCCGAGGGAGATCCTGCGCTCGGGATCGCCGGAGAGGTCGCTGTCAGCGACCACCGGCCAGGCGGTGCTCGCCCCGAAAGGCGTGATCGTGCCGCGCTCGTAGCCGGTGACCTCCTTCGCGACCTCCTTGTCCGGCATCGACAGTCGGTTCACGCCCAGCAGCGCGCGCAGCTTCGGCCAGGAGATCTCGCGGTCGCCGGGCACCAGCACGAAGAGGAAGTCGCCCTCCGCGCGCCGCACCACCAGAGTCTTGAGGAGGTCCCCGGGCTCCACGCCGCGCGCGGCCGCGGCCGGGTGAGGGTGGTCGCGGTGTCCTGGGACCGCTGGGGCGATCTCGCTAGGGTGAGGGGATGGCCTCCTCCTCGTCCGCCGCTGTCCTCGCCCGTCCCGATGCCCCGGCCCACCCCAGCGCACCTGAGGACTACCCGTGGCTGGGACCGGCGATCCGGTCGGCGCTGCTGCTGAGCGAGGAGATCGTGGATCTCGACCCCAGCGGCGGTGTCGACGCCCCGACGGAGCAGGTCGACGACGCGCTGGTGGACATCGCCGCCATCGAGCAGGCTCTCGCAGCGGAGGGGGTCGCGCCCCTGGCGGAGCGCACGCTGGTGCTTGCCGTCGGCTCCAACCAGACTCCGGAGACCATCGCCCGCAAGTACCGTCGCTCCGGCCGTGACATCCCGGTGACCACGCCATTCGTGCGCTGCACCGTGCACGACCTGGCCGTCGGGCATGTCGCGAGCATCGCCGCCCCCGGCTACCTGCCGGCCGCCCCGTACCGGGCCGAGGGGGAGCGCATGGAGCTGGTGGCGACCTGGTTCGACGAGGAGCAGCTGGCCGTGGTCGACGAGACCGAGCCGAACTATGACCGTCTCCGACTCTCCGCCGAGGAGTTCCCGCTCCATCTCGCCACCGGACAGGAGCCGGCGCACTTCGACGTGTATGCATCGCTCTGGGGCGTGATCGCCCAGGGGGACCTGCCGATCCCGCTCCGGCACCGCCAGCAGGAGCTGTTCGACGAGCTGGTGGGTCTGACCGGCTCCTCGTTGACCCGCGGTGATGCCGCGGAGGTCTGCGCCGCCCTCGCTGCGGCACCGTCAGCACTGCACGAGCTGGTCACCGGGCACGGACTGGTCGCGCCCGATGGGCTGCCGCGCTGAGCGGAGCGCTGCTCAGACCACGCTGAAGCGCACGGTGTGCCAGCCGCTGGCCCCGTTCGGTGCCGGGTTCGCCCGCTGGGAGGTCTGGAGCTCTCCCTCACCATCGGTGGCACGGACCGTGACGGAGTGGTCGCCGGGCGCGGCGTCCTCCCAGCGCAACGACCACTGCACCCAGGTGTCCTCGGTGACCTCCGCGCCGAGATCGGCCTCGCGCCAGTCCCCGTCGTCGATCCGCACCTCGATCTTGGCGATGCCGCGCTGCTGCGCCCAGGCGGTGCCGCCGAGCATCACGGCTCCCTCGCCGTCCGGACTCAGCTCCCCGAAGGAGCGGGGCACGTCCACGCGGGAGGCGATCTTGATCGGCCCGCGCTCGGACCAGCCCCGGGTGGACCAGTAGGCGACGTCGTCCGCGAAGCGGGTGACCTTGAGCTCGGTGAGCCATTTGGTCGCCGAGACGTAGCCGTACAGGCCCGGCACCACCATCCGCACCGGGTAGCCGTGCTGGGCCGGCAGCGGCTCGCCGTTCATGCCCACGGCGATCAGCGAGTCCCGGGCATCGGTCAGCGCCTCGAGAGGGGTGGAGGCGGTGAACCCGTCGATCGACCGGGACAGGACCATGTCCGCCCCGTCCTTGACCCCGGCCCGCTCCAGCAGAGTGCGCACGGGGACCCCGAGCCAGGTCGCATTGCCCGCCAGATCTCCGCCGACCGGGTTGGAGACACAGGCCAGCGTCAGATGCTTCTCGATCATCGGCTCCGCGAGCAGCTGCGCGAAGTCCATCGTGAGCTCCTGGTCCACCAGACCGTGGATCCGCAGCTGCCAGGTGGTGGGGTCCACGCGCGGTACCGCGAGGGCGGTGTCGATCCGGTAGAACTCGCCGTTCGGGGTGACGAAGGGCGGCATCCCCTCGAGCTGGACCTGGGCGTCCGGCGGGATCGGTGCCGCGGTGCTGCGGGGGGTCGGCAGCACGTACTGCGCGGTCCGCCGGGCGAGCTCGCGGCTCGCGGTGATGCTGCGCGCGGTCGCAGCGGCGACCACGGCGAGCAGGCCCACAGCGCCGATGCCGAGCAGGGAGCGACGACGGGTCCAGGCGGCGCCGGGGTCGTCCACGGCGGCGGGGGCGCGGACGGTGCGCAGCAGGAGCAGCAGGGTCGGGACCGCGACCACGGTGCCGATCAGGGTGGGCACCACGTCGAGCGCTGTGTTCTGGGCGCGGGTGAGCACGAGGACCATCGCGAGCACGCCGAGACCGGCGAGCAGAGCGGCCGCCGGGCGGGGTCGGGTGGCCCCCAGCCGGCCGATCAGCGCGGTCAGCGCCGCGTACACCACGATCATCGAGAGGAACAGCACCAGCTTGTCCCGGGTGCCGAACAGGCTGATCACCAGGTCCTTCACCCCGGGCGGGACGATGTCCACGAAGGCGCCGCCGACGGCCACGAAGGGCGCGGAGGAGGAGCTGAAGGCCAGCGAGAGCAGCTCGGCGACGGCCACCAGCACCAGCCCCGCGACCACCCCGGAGACCGCCGACCAGCCGGAGGCGGAGCGACGGGCCGGGGCGAGCCGGTGGGACGGGGAGCTCATGACAGCACCCCGGCCGCGATCGGATCCATCGTCGGCTGTGCCGAGCCGCCGGCGGGCTCGATGGTCAGACCGACGGTCACGCCCTCCGGGATCGCGCCGTCATGGATGACCGCGGCGGCCGGCTCCTCGAGCATCCCGGCGCTGGCGATACCGGAGTCGTCGATCATCCACAGCTGGTACGCCTTGTCCGCGGGCAGGGTGGGCAGGTCCGCGGCCTGCACGAACATCGCTCCCTGCTCTCGGGAGTACAGCAGCTGCAGGGAACCGCCGTCCTGGGAGGGGATGGCCAGATGCGCAGCATCGTCCGAGGCCAGGATCGTCGAGAGCATGGCGCGCTCCGCCTCGGCGCTCGCCTGCTCGGAGGCCATGGCCGCGAGGCTCGCGCGGGCCTCCTGCTCGGCGATGCGCTCGCTGTTCCACAGCCCGGCCCCGGCGATCGTGGTCAGCAGCAGCGCCGCCGCGGCGACCGCGGTCCAGCGGTTGCTGCGCCTGCTCGCCCGAAAACGGTCCAGGGAGACGACCTGCGCCGGCGGGCTCGGCGGCGCCGTGATGTCCTCGGCCGCACCAGCGACAGGTCGCGGGGACGGGACGTCGCCCGGCGCGACGGCGGGAGCCTCTCCCGAGGCTGCGTCGGTCTGCGGCGAGTCCTCCTCCTCCGGGAGCGGGGAGAGCTGGCGGGTGGTGCCGATGCGGGCCATCACCGCGGCCTTCAGCTCCGGACGCGGGGCGAGCGGGGGGAGGCTGCCGGCGAGCTCGGCGGCGGTCTCCTCGAAGGCGGCGGCCTCGGCGGCGGCCTCGGGATCCTCCGCGAGGTAGCGACGCACCTGTTCGCGCTCCTCGGCGTCCAGGGCGTTCAGCGCCCAGGCACCGGTCATGGTGTGCTTCTGCTCGTTCACGAGGTCACCCCCAATCGGTCTCGCAGCACGATCATGCCGTCACGGATCCGAGTCTTCGCCGTCCCGACGGGGACATCGAGCAGGGCTGCCACCTCGCGATGGCTGTAGCCGCCGAAGTAGGCGAGGCGGATCGCCTCGGCCTGTGCCGGGGTGAGCGCACCCATCGCGGTCTGCACGCGTTGGCTCTCGACCCTCATGATCCCCTCCTCCTGCACATCCACGACCTGCTGCTCCATCTGCAGCAGACCTTCCTCGGAATCCCTCCGCCGCGCCGCTTCGCTCGAGCGCACCGTGTCGACCGCGCGGCGGTGGGCGATGGTGCACAGCCATCCCCGTGCGCTGCCGCGGTGGGCATCGAAGCGGGTGGCCTGCCGCCATACCTCCACGAACACCTCCTGCAGCACCTCCTCGCTCATCGCCACGTCCCGCACCACGCGCCGGATCAGTCCGAACAGCAGCGGCGCGGTGTCGTCGTACAGGCGGGAGAAGGCGTCCTCGTCGCCGAGGGCGATGCGACCCAGCAGCTCAGCGGGCGCGGGGGCCCGGAGCTCCTCACCGTGCAGCGGGCGCAGGGCGGCATCACCGGGTGATCGGTGCGCCGGATCTGTGGGGATGGGCTCCGAAGGCATGCGGCTCCTTCTGTACGGGAACCCGAGCGGACGGAGATGGGTGAGAGGTCCATTCCTCGCCCGCTCGGGGCGACAATGCAGTCTGTCCCGCTCAGCCCTGCTCCGCCATGGCCGGAGGCATCAGAACGGTATCGATCAGGTAGACGGTCGCGTTCTGGGTCTGGACCCCGCCGCAGATCACGGCCGCATCGCCCACCATCAGGTCGTCACCGCTGCCGGTGACCTCGATGTCCTCGCCCTGCACGGTGGTGAGGGTCCCGGCGATCTCGTCGGGGGTGAGCTGACCGGGCACCACATGATAGGTCAGCACCTCGGTGAGGCCCTCCGTGTCACCGGCCAGGGCCGTCAGGTCCTGTTCGGGGATGGCCGCGAAGGCGTCGTCCACCGGGGCGAACACGGTGAACTCGTCACCGTCGAGGGTGTCGGCCAGGTCCACGTCCGGGTTCAGCTCGCCCGAGATGGCCGAGGTCAGCGTGGTGAGCATCGGGTTGTTCGAGGCGGCGACACTGACCGGGTCCTGGGCCATGCCCTCGACCGAGCCGGCACCGTCGGGCACCATCGCCGCGTAGTCCGCGCAGCCCGGGCCGACCAGGTTCGCCGCCGGGTCCATGCCCATCTCGCCGCCGCCGTCGGAGGCCATGCCGCCCTCCTCGGCGGACTGCCCCTGCGTGGCGGCGGGCTGCTCACCCTCGGAGCTGGGCGTGTCCTCGCCCATCCCGCCGGAGCAGGCGCTCATCAGAGCCGCGGTGGCGACGAGGACCCCGAGACGGGGAAGGATCGTGGATCTGCTCATGACGAACTCCTTGGAGATGCTGCGGGCACGCTCACGATGCGAGCGCCGGACATCCCCGGGAGGGGGAGTCACATCAGGGGTTCGGAGCCGGGAGGGGATCGGATGGGACGTGATCCGGTGCGGTGGGGGACGCTGTGACCTCGGAAACACCGACCCCCGCGAGGTGGACGCCGTGCCACGCTCGCCGTACAGTGGTGCGTCGGTGGTCGACATCCGGAGCTGCTCCGGCTGTGATCCCCATGGGCCTATAGCTCAGTCGGTTAGAGCGCTGTCCTGATAAGACAGAGGTCACTGGTTCAAGTCCAGTTAGGCCCACTTCGAGGATCGGAGGAACTCATGAAGAAGTTCATCACCGCCGCCGCCGTCCTGACCGGGACGTCGATCGCGGGACTCCTCGTATGGCGGAAGGTCGAATCCGACCACATCCGCAATGATCTGTGGAACGAGGCGGAGCGCATCTCCGCCGAGCAGGACGCCGAGTCGGCGACGGCACAGCCCGCACCGGCCCGCACCGCCTGATCTTCCGCGCACGGGGACTTAGCTCAGTTGGTAGAGCGGTAGCTTTGCAAGCTTCAGGTCAGGGGTTCGACCCCCCTAGTCTCCACCACGCACCAGACAGAGGCCCTTCCCCGGACACGGGGAAGGGCCTCTCGTCATCACCGCGCCGGTTCTCGCCCGGCGAGGACGGCCGCAGCGGCCGACCGATCGTTCGGCTCCGCCAGAATCTGCAGAAGCCCAGGTGAGGGACGAATCCCGGGGCGACGTCCGGCCCTGGGAGCGGCGCGCGGGATCGCGTGCAGGAATCCCTCCAATCCGCTCGCCGTCAGGCTCCGAACCCCTCCTGGATCGCCGCCCACGACGACCAAAGGGTCGTCCGGCATTCGACGAAGGAGTCATCATGCGTACGACGACGAAGCGACTGCTCCCCCTCTTCGCGGCCACGGTCGCCCTCGGCACGCTCGGCGCCTCCGGCGCTGCACTGGCCGACGACCACGACGGCGGGCAGGGTTCCGCCACCCTCGAGGCTCACCTCAGCGAGCTGAACGACTCCGGAGCCTCCGGCACGGCGTGGATCACGCTCGACGGCAACGAGGTCACCGTGAAGCTCGACAGCTCCGGCATGCTCGCCGAGGCCCCCCACGCCCAGCACATCCACATCGGCGGCACCAACCAGTGCCCTGACCCGAACATGGAGGGCACCGGGGTCGACGGCGCGATCCGCACCACGGACGCCGCCGGCTCCTACGGCGGTGTGCAGGTCTCGCTGACCAAGGAGGGCGATACCAGCCCCGACAGCGCCCTGGCCGTGGATCGGTTCCCGGTCGGTGACGCGACCTATGAGCGCACCTTCGAGGTCAACGACGACGTCGCCGCCAGCCTCGCCAAGGGTGATGGCTCCGTGGTGCTGCACGGCGTGGACCACAACGGCAACGGCACCTACGACGGCGAGCAGGAGTCCGATCTGGACCCGAGCCTGCCCTCGGAGGCCACCGATCCTGCCGCCTGCGGCACGCTCGACCTGGCCCAGATGGAGCAGTGGCCCGAGGGCGGTGCGGAGACCGGTGACGGCACCACCGCTGGCATCGAGCAGGCCGGCGCTCTGCTGGCCGGAGGCGGTCTGCTGACCGCAGCGGCTGCCGGTGGCTTCGCGCTGCGCCGTCGTCAGACCCAGAAGTGAGATGAACCCTCAGGGAGCATCCCGACAGGACGGCGGCCGTCGCACGGCGGCCGTCGTTCTGGCGGTCCTCGGCCTGCTCGGCGCTGCTCTTGTGGTGTTCGCGCTGACCAGCCAGGTCGGCGCCCCGCCGGAACCGCCGTTGCGCACGAACGACCCGCTGGCGGACAGCGGCGCAGTGGAGCCGTCGGACGGCGGCGGCGCGGAGCCCGCGGGCGAAGAGAGCGCGGAGCCCTCGGACGAAGGGAGCGCGGAGCCGTCGGCCGTCCCGAGCACCGCGGCGGCCGAACCGTCGCAGCAGCCGGCCACGGCCCCGCCGGAGACGCCCGTGGCGGCCCCACTGCCCGCGTCGGAGCCGACGGGGCTGCGGATCGACGCGATCGGCGTCGATGAGCAGGTGTTCCCGATCGGTCTCGGACAGGACGGACAGCTGCTCGCCCCGCGCGGTGAGCGGGCTGACCTCGCGGCCTGGTTCGAGGGCTCACCCACCCCGGGCGAGACCGGGCCCGCCGTCATCGAGGGCCACGTGACCTGGGGCGGTGTCCCCTCGGTGTTCTTCGAGCTCGGAGCCCTGGAGCCCGGCGACCGCATCGAGGTCGACCGCCAGGACGGGAGCGTCGCGACCTTCGAGGTGTACGACGCGGCCCGGTACCCCAAGGACGAGTTCCCCACCGTGGCCGTCTACGGCAGGACAGCCGGGCCGGAGCTGCGCTTGATCACCTGCAGCGGGGATCTGGACGAGGACGAGCACCACCTGGACAACACCGTGATCTCCGCCCGGCTCATCGAGGGGTGAGGCCGCGCCGCCGGTGCCTGACTACGCGGTGCGCAGCGAGCTGAACAGCAGACTCGTCTGGGTGGAGTTCACGCCCGGCAGGGCCCGGATGCGTTCGAGCACCAGATCGAAATCGGAGAGGTTGCGGCAGCGCAGCTGGATCACCAGGTCCCAGGTCCCGGTGGTCGAGTGGAACTGCTCGATCTCCGGATATCCGCGGATCTCGTGGACGATGTCGTGGTTGCGGCGGGTGTCGGTGGCCACGAGCATCACGCCCTGCACCGAGTCCTGCTCGAGGTCGCTGCTGACCCGGATCGTGAAGCCCTCGATCACCCCGGTGTCCACCAGGCGGTCGATCCGCGAGGTGACGGTCGAGCGATTGATCCCCAGCTCCCGCGCCAGGACCGCCACCGGGGTGCGGCTGTTGGAGCGCAGAAGGGCGATGAGGCGGTAATCCAGGTCGTCGAGCACGCAGTCAGCGTAACGCCACCAGACAGAGTGCTGGAGAATTCCGCATCCTGTCCGCAACTCGGTGATTGCGGCGCCGCATCGCCGACCACTATCTTCTCTCTTGGCCCAGGTGAGGGCCTGGTTTTCGGGAGTTCCTCCCGCTGAGAGTCGAAGGTGGCGAAGTGCTCGATGTGACCGTTCTGCCCGCGTTCCTCGTGGCGGTGCTGGTGATCCTGGTGACCCCGGGACCCGATATGGCGTTCCTGGTCGCGACCGGCATCAATCAGGGTCGGAGGGCGGCGGTGCGCGGTGCCTTCGGCGTGACCTCCGCGATGACCGTCTGGGTGCTCGTCGCGGCGACGGGGCTGGGCGTCGCGCTGACGCAACTGCCCGCCGCCCTCGATGCGATCCGGATCGCCGGCGCCGGCTACCTGGCCTACCTCGCCATCACCACCTGGCGCAGCGCCGGGGCGGAGATCGCGGAGGCGGGGGCGGTCCCGAACGTGTTCCGGCGCGGCTTCCTGGTGAACATCACCAACCCCAAGGTGGCGCTGTTCTTCGTGGCCTTCCTGCCTCAGTTCCTCGGCTCGGCGGGAGAGCACCCTCTCGCGCAGATGCTCATGCTCGGTCTGCTGCTCCAGCTCATCGGGCTGATCGCGGACATCACGATCGGCAGCACGGCCGGACTCTTCCGGGACGCCGTGCTCGGCCGGCGTCGCGTCCGCCTGTCCCTGGACGCCGTGGCGGGCACGGTCTACGGGGGGCTCGCCGTGCTCCTGCTGCTCGGGGTCGTGCGCGGATAGCGCCGAGGCGCTCTCACGCCCCGTCGGCCGCCCCCGTCGGCGCATGCCGCTCGAGGAACTCGATGCGCTACCTCGACTCCTGGCTGCAGGGGCAGGGAGCGGCGGCGATCGACCACCTGAGGGAGGACGCCGCGACCGCCGAGATCTCCCGCTCCCAGCTGTGGCAGTGGATCAACCAGGGGATGCTCACCGAGGAGGGCATGCCGATCCTCAAGGAGCGGTGCTGGGGGAGGAGTTCCCGGCCTTCCTCACCACTGCGGGCTGCGAGCGCCACCTCCGCTGACGTGCGATCTGCGGGGCCCGGGCGGCTCTCAGCCGAGGACGGGGCGCAGCTCGAGCCATTCGTGGATCGGCTCCCCGTCCTTCCCGGGCTCCGCGGAGAGCTCGGCCGCGAGCTCCAGGGCCCGGTCGTGATCGGCCACGTCGATGATCATCCAGCCCGCCACCAGATCCTTCGCGTCCAGCGCGGCGGAATCGGTGAGCGGGGGCCTGCCCACGCCGTCGTACCGCACGAAGGTGCCGCGGTCGGACAGCGCCAGGGAGTCGACGAACTCGCCGCTCTCCCGCAGCCGCTCGGCGAAGTCCTCCATGTACTGCAGGTGATCGGCGACATCGCGCTCGGACCACTGCTCCATGGGGACGTCGTTCACCCCGGCAGGGGCGCCTCGGTAATGCTTCAGGAGCACGTACTTGGCCATGGTGGCCTCCTTGGGCAGGGGCCACCCATTCTCCTCCGCTCCGGCGGTGGGGGGGAACACCTGCGGAGCACCTGAGGCGACGGTGGGGTCAGGTCCGTTCCTGGTACTCGATGACCTCGTCGAGGATGTCGACGGTGTCGAGCTGCCGAGCGATCTCCTGCTGCAGGCGGGAGCGGTGCTCGCGCAGCGTGGTCACCAGATCCCCGGTGCGGTGCTCCTCGTCGACCAGCCCGGGCAGCACCGGGCGGATCTCGGTGCTGGTGAGCCCGGCGGCGAACAGCCGCTGGACCAGGGCGACCCGGTCCACGGACTCCCGGTCGTAGCGTCGATGACCGGCCGGGGTGCGGCGGGCCGGCAAGAGGGACTGCTCCTCGTAGTACCGCAGGGAGCGAGGGCTCACACCGGTGTGAGAGGAGAGCTCCCCGATGCTCAAGAGCGTCTGCGGAGCAGAGCTCACACGGGTGACAGATGCGGTCATGCCCGCAGTCTAGGCAGCGGGACGAACCGGACCGGGGAACCTCCCACGCGTGTCAGGCCAGGGGGTTGGGCTGCAGCGGCAGCGCCTCGACGAGCGGATGGTCCTTGTCGATCACGCCCATCTTCGCCGCACCGCCGGGGGCCCCGAGATCGTCGAAGAAGTCGACGTTGGCGTCGTAGTACTCGGCCCACTGATCGGGGGTGTCGTCCTCGTAGAAGATCGCCTCGACCGGGCAGACGGGTTCGCAGGCACCGCAGTCCACGCATTCGTCGGGCTGGATGTACAGCATCCGATTGCCCTCGTAGATGCAGTCCACGGGGCATTCGTCCACGCAGGCGCGATCCTTCACGTCCACGCACGGCAGGGCGATCACGTAGGTCATGGGGAGGTCCTTCCTGAGGTGTTGTCCAGGAGCGTAGGATCTCAAGCACACTTGAGGTCAAGACGTGAGCGGGAGGGGTGAGGCGTGAATCCCACGCATGAGCCCGATGAGCTGCTGACCATCGGCGAGATGGGTCGCCGCACGGGCGTGGCGGCCTCCGCCCTGCGCTACTACGAGGAGCTGGGTCTGGTGGGATCGGTGCGCACCGGCGGGAACCAGCGCCGCTATCCGCGCCATATGCTGCGTCGGGTCTCGCTGATCTCCGTCGCCAAGCGACTGGGCATGCCGCTGGCCGACGTGAAGGAGGCGTTCGGCGAGGTCCCGATGGAGAGCACCCCCTCCCATGCCGACTGGCAGCGTGCCTCCAGGCAGTGGAAGAAGAAGCTCGAGGAGCGGCGGCGCGCGATCGAACGGCTCGAGCACGAGCTCACCGGCTGCATCGGCTGCGGCTGCCTCTCCCTGAAGGCCTGCGCACTGCTGAACCCTGATGACGCCCTCGCTGCGACCGGTGCCGGGCCGCGCCGGCTGGAGGACGTCGTCGAGGACGAGGAGTCCGCCGGTGACGAACGGTGACGGCCCGCGTTGACCTCTAGGGCGCTTGACGTTCTATGGTCGGGGCTCGGACCGAACGTCCACCCCACGAAAGGACCGATGATGGCTGAGTACACGCTTCCCGATCTGGACTACGACTACGGGGCGCTGGCTCCTTCGATCTCCGGCAGGATCATGGAGCTGCACCACTCCAAGCACCACGCGACCTATGTCAAGGGTGCGAACACGGCGCTGGAGAAGCTGGCTGCGGCGCGGGAGGCGAACGACTTCTCGACGGTGAACCAGTTCTCGAAGGATCTGGCGTTCAACCTGGGCGGCCATACGAATCATTCGATCTTCTGGAAGAACCTCTCGCCCGAGGGTGGGGACAAGCCCACCGGTGACCTGGCGGCGGCGATCGATGAGTTCTTCGGCTCCTTCGACGGCTTCCGGGCGCACTTCACGGCGGCGGCGCTGGGCATCCAGGGCTCCGGCTGGGCGGTGCTGGCGTTCGAGCCGATCGGCGGGAACCTGGTGATCGAGCAGTTCTACGATCAGCAGAACGGGGTGCCGGTGGCGACGATCCCGCTGTTCCAGCTGGACATGTGGGAGCACGCGTTCTACCTGGATTACCAGAACGTGAAGGCGGACTACGTCAAGGCGATCTGGGACATCGTGAACTGGGCGGATGTCCAGGCGCGGTTCGCGGCGGCGCGCTCGAGCGCTTCCGGGCTGGTCGTCCCCACGGCCTGAGCTCCGACTGCGCCCGTCCTGCTGTCCGTGCCTCGCGCCGGGTGCGGACGGGCCGCTGAGTGTCATGGACGGGCCGATGGTGGGGTGAGCTGGCAATAGTGCCGGCTCGCCGCACCATCGGCCCGTCCGCTGCACCCCCGGAGTCGATGCCCGGTCGATGTCCGTGTGTGCAGAGTTCCCGGCCGGTAGCGCTGGACAGCCGTCCCGGGTCGGAGAAGAGTGGTCCTCGACCGATCCCTCAGGAGGCTCCGGCGTGACTCCCCCCGAACCGCTGCTGCGCCGCGGCGCGCACCACCACGCCGTCGAGCTCGAGCGCACGCTCGGCCACCCGGTGGACCAGGTGTGGCGTGCCGTGACGGTGTCCGAGCTGCTCTCCCGCTGGTTCCCCGGCGCCCCGCAGTTCGAACTGCGCACCGGCGGCCGGGCCAGGTTCCCCGCATTCGCCGGCCTGCCGGCGGAGTTCGGTGAGGTCCTGGAGTGCGAGGCCCCGCAACTGCTGCGCTTCTCCTGGGGCACCGACGAGATGCGGATCGTCCTGGACCCGGTCGGTGAGAGCACCCGGCTCACCATCGTCCACGGCTTCACCGATCTGCCCGGGGCCGCCAGCTTCGCGACCGGTTGGGAGGCCTGCCTCGAGGGTCTCGATGCGGTCCTCGACGGTCGGGAGGTCGCGAACCCGGGGCCGCGGCGCGCCCGGCACGAGCAGCTCGCAGACAGGTTCGGGCTCGACGAGCCGGAGCTCGAGGAGGGGGCCGAGGGCTGGACCGTGCGCTTCGCACGGCAGCTCGTGTGCCCGGCGGAGACCGCCTGGCACCTCTTCGTCAACGGCGGCGACAGGCTGGTCGAGGAGCCGCCGGTGCTGGTGGTCGGAGAGGCGCTGCATGCCCCGCAGGCTCCCTCGGTGGTGCTGGGCCACCTCACCGAGGTCGACGCGCCGACCCTGCTCGCCTTCGACACGGCCGATGGCGAACCCGGCGACCACGTGCGGCTCGAGCTCCGCCCGGGCACCGGGCACGGCACGCGCCTGGTCCTCACGGTGAGCGGGCAGGTGGCCGAGGACCGTGAGGCCGCTGCGGCGCAGTGGGGACAGGGCGCTGTGCGTCCGCTCGCCGCCGCCGCTCTCGCCCACGCCGCCGACGGCGGGTGAGCCGCGGCCTCCGACCCCGGCGCACGCACCGGGATCCGCTCGACCGTTCGGACGATGCCGCACGCTCGGCCCCGCCTCTAGAGTGGCGACGTGACCTCCGCTCCCGCCTCCGACCCCGCCGGGCCCCGCGACCCCGCCGGGCCCCGCGACGTCGGCGACCGCGGCACCCCCGACGGCCTCGGCGATCGGGACCTCGATCTCGGCCCCGAGACGCCCCGCGAGACCGCCGCCGCGCTGGCCCGGACCCTGCGCGGCGCGATGCACGTGGCCTTCGCGGTGCTGCCTGCCGTGGGTGCCGTGCGCGCCCATGGCACCGGTGGCATCTCCCTGCCGCTCGCCCTGGTCACGGCCGCGGTGATCGTCGGGATCTACGTGATCGGCTCCCGGGTCGCACTGCACCGCGGGGAGGCCGGCCGCTCCGCCCGGACCGATCTGCTGCTGCCCTCCCGCGGGTGGGTGCTCGCCCTCGCCCTCGTCTGGATGGCCAGCACTTTCATCTCCTCGGCGTTCGTGTGGATCGCCTTCCCGCTGTTCTTCCTGGTGCTCTTCGCCCTCGGTCGCGTGACGGGCCCGCTGGCCATGGGCGCCGTCGCCCTGTGGGCCGTGGTCGCGCCACTGCTGGCGGAGGAGCCCCGCTCGCTCGCGATCGGCGAGGTCCTCGGTCCGGTCGTGGGTGCCGCCTTCTCGCTGATCGCGCATGCGGTCTACCGTCGGCTGCTGATCGAGACCGACCGCAATCGGCAGCTGGTCGCCCAGCTGCGCGCCGCCCAGAGCGAGCTCGCCGACTCCGAGCGCCGCAAGGGCGTCGCCGAGGAGCGCCAGCGCCTCGCCCACGACATCCACGACACCCTCGCCCAGGGGCTGAACTCCATCGTGCTGCTCAGCCGCGGGGCCAGGACCACCCACCCCGAGGCCGCCGAGTCCTTCTCCCGCATCGAGGACACCGCCCGCGAGAACCTCGCCGACGCCCGCCGCCTGGTGCGAGACCTCGCCGACCGCGCCCCCCGCACCACCCTCGAGCAGGCGCTGCGGGGCGTGATCTCCCGCGCCGAGATGCTGGGGGAGAGCCCCCGCTGGGAGCTGCGGATCGACGGGACCCCGCGCGAGCTCGCGCCGGCCCAGGTCGAGACCCTCCACCGCGCCGCCCAGTCCCTGGTCGCCAACGTGCAGCAGCACGCCGAGGCCCAGCGCTGCGTGCTGACCCTCGCCTGGTGGCCGGGACGGGTGAGCCTGGACGTGGTGGACGACGGCTGCGGCTTCGACCCCTCCGCCCCCACCACCAGACACGACGGCGGTGACGGGCTGCGCCTGCTGCGCACCCGCCTCTGTCGCGCCGGCGGCAGCGTGGCGATCGATTCGGCCCCCGGCGAGGGCACCACCGTCGGCCTCACCCTGCCGACCCACACCCAGGAGTCCGACGCATGAGCATCGCAGCAGACGGAGCAGCGAGCATCCGGATCATGATGGTCGACGACCACCCCGTGGTCAGGGCCGGGCTGCGCGCCCTGCTGGAGGCCGACGACGGCATCGAGGTGGTCGCCGAGGTCGGCTCCGGCACCGCGGCCCTGAGCATGATCGACGAGCTCGCCGCGTCCCCCGCCGGGGTCCCCGACCTGGTGCTGATGGATCTGAATCTCGGCGACGGCATCGGCGGCATCGAGACCACCCGTCGCCTGCGGGCCGCGCACCCCGGGGTGCAGGTGCTGGCCGTGACCACCTTCGATGCGGAAGCGGACATCGTCGGCGCGCTCGAGGCCGGCGCGACCGGCTACGTGCTCAAGGATTCGCCCACGGAGGCGCTGATCGACGCCGTCGGAGAGGCCGCCGCGGGGCGCAGCATCCTCTCGCCCGAGGTGCAGCAGCGCCTGGTGCAGCGGATGAGCAACCCGCACAGCGCCCTGTCCCCCCGGGAGACCGAGATCCTCGACGCACTCGCCACCGGCGCGACCAACCGCGAGGTCGCGAAGCTGATGTTCATCTCGGAATCGACGGTGAAGACCCACCTGGTGCACATCTACGACAAGCTCGGGGTGGACAGCCGCACCGCCGCGATCCGGGAGGCCCGTGACCGCCGCCTGATCCGCTGACCCGCTCCGTGCCCCGCAGCACCGCACCCGGACAGGGTCGGACCGGCGGTCCGGGAAGGGACCGCCGGTCCGGGGGCGGCGGGCGATGGTGCGCGCGCGGCGCACTCACCAGCGATGGGCCACGTCGATGACCAGGCGGGAGCCGTCACCGGGACCGTCCAGGGTGAACACCCGCATCGGGAGCCGGGCGCGCACGCCGAGCCCGATCAGGGTCTGTCCCTCGAAGCTGCCGCTGAAGGCGACCTGACGGAAGGTGCGATAGCCGTCCACATCGACCGCGTGCGAGGGATGGCGCGGGGAGTACGTCGCGTGGAAGTCGGCGTCGTATGCCGGGGCATGGACCAGGATCTCCAGATCGGCGCCGCCGCGGAGCGGGACGGCGAACCCGGAGCCGAGCTCGGAGACGCGGTGGACGTACGTCACCGAATATCCGGAGACGTCGCCCTCGAGATCGACGACGAGCCGGTCGAAGCAGGCGTGCCGACCGGTGCGGAGGTTCTCGATCTGGGCCGAGGACATCCCGGAGGCGGACTCGGGGAGCGAGCCCCAGTAGATGCCGCAGTACGGGGCGGCGACGGCCGAGGCCGGCGCAAGCATGGCCAGGCCGCACAGCATGGCGACGCTGGCGAGGAGAGAGAGGATGCGCTTCTTCACGGCTGCCTCCTAGGGCATCGGCGAAGGCCGGGTCGGCCGGGGCCGTCTACGTGCATTGTCCGCCCGTGCCCGGGACCTATCCAGTGACCGAGCAGTCATGACACCCGGATCGTGACCTTCGCCGACCCTCCGTCGTGAGCCGCGAGAGTGCGATCTGCCCGCCGTGAAGGCCGGGGGCCACGAGATCGCGCCGCTGCTGCGCGGCGGCGGCTCAGGAGCCATGAACCAGCCGCTGCGGCTCAGCGGCAGCGAACCTGCGCCAGGAGCCGGCGATGGAACCGCTGCTCCCCGGTCGCCTCGGGGTGGAAGGCGAGACCCTGCACCCTGCCCTGCTCGGCGGCGACGATCCGCCCGTCCGGCAGCGTCGCCAGCGCGCGCGCCCGCGGACCCAGCTGTGCGATCAGCGGGGCACGGATGAACGCGGTGCGCGCCGCCGGCGGGCCCAGGGCGGGGACCTCCAGATCGGTCTCGAAGGAGTCGGTCTGACTGCCGAAGGCGTTGCGCCGCACCGTCACGTCGAGCCCGCCGAGGGTCTCCTGACCGGGTGTCCCGTCCAGCAGGCGGTCCGCCAGCAGGATCAGCCCGGCGCAGGTGCCCAGCACCGGCAGCCCGTCGGCGATCACCTCCCGCAGGGGCTCGCGCAGGCCGGTGATCCGGGCGAGGCGGTCCATCACCCCGGACTCCCCGCCGGGCAGCACCAGGGCATCGATCGCGGCGAGCTCCGACGACCGACGCACCGGCGTGACGACGGCACCGAGCTCCTCGAGCAGCCGGGCGTGCTCGCGCACATCGCCCTGCAGCGCGAGCACCCCGATCCGCGGCCCGGGGCCGCCCGTGCTCACCAGCCGCGCTCGGCCAGGCGGTGCGGTGCGGGGAGGTCGGCGACGTTGATGCCCACCATCGCCTCGCCGAGCCCGCGGGAGACCTCGGCGATCACGGAGGGGTCGTCGAAGAAGGTGGTCGCCCTGACGATGGCGGCGGCGCGCTCGGCGGGATTGCCGGACTTGAAGATCCCGGAGCCGACGAAGACCCCGTCGGCCCCCAGCTGCATCATCATCGCGGCGTCCGCCGGGGTGGCGACGCCGCCCGCGACGAACAGCACCACGGGCAGCTCGCCGGCCTCGGCGACCTCCTTGACCAGGGCGTAGGGGGCCTGCAGCTCCTTCGCCGCGAGATACAGCTCGTCCTCGCTCCGGGCGGCCAGTGCCCGGATCTCGGCGTTGATGGTGCGGATGTGCTTGGTGGCCTCGGAGACGTCCCCGGTGCCGGCCTCGCCCTTGGAGCGGATCATCGCCGCGCCCTCGGTGATGCGGCGCAGGGCCTCGCCGAGGTTCGTCGCACCGCACACGAAGGGCACGGTGAAGCGGTGCTTGTCGATGTGGTGGAGGTAGTCGGCCGGGGAGAGCACCTCGGACTCGTCGATATAGTCCACGCCCAGCTCCTGCAGCACCTGTGCCTCCACGAAGTGGCCGATGCGGGCCTTGGCCATCACCGGGATCGAGACCGCCTCGATGATCCCGTCGATCATGTCCGGGTCGCTCATGCGGGAGACGCCGCCCTGGGCACGGATGTCGGCCGGGACCCGCTCCAGGGCCATCACGGCGACCGCGCCGGCGTCCTCGGCGATCTTCGCCTGCTCGGCCGTGACGACGTCCATGATGACGCCGCCCTTCATCATGTCCGCCAGGCCGCGCTTGACGGTGCCGGTGCCGGTGGCGGGGGTGGTGCTGTCAGTGGTGGTCATGGGGTGTCCTCGTCGCTCGCGCGGCGCGGGCCGACGGCATCCGGCTCGTCGACCCTCCCTGCACCACATTGGCCTAGGCCAAAACCTAGCACGGCATGGGTCGCGGGGCGAGGGGTGGTCCGCCACGCGGCACGGGTGCCGGAGCAGCCCGCCTAGACTCGAGCGGATGAGCACGGAGGAGAGCTGGTGATCCGCGGCGGGACCGCGGCGGAGATCGCCGACAGCGTGCGGGCCCTCGTGGACCGCGGGGAGCTGATCCCCGGGCAGAGCCTGCCCTCCGTGCGTGCCCTCGCCGAGCAGCTCGGCGTCAACCGCAACACCGCCGTGGCCGCCTACCGCACCCTCGCCCGCTCCGGGGTGGTGGTCTCCCGGGGGCGCGGCGGCACCCGGATCGCCCGACGCGCGCCCCTGGCCCAGGAGGGCTTCGCCGCCGCCGGCGCCCTGCGCGACCTCGGCACCGGCAACCCCGATCCGCGGCTGATCCCGGATCTCGCACCGGGCCTGGCCGCAGCGGCCGGACGCCCGGTGCTCTACGGGGAACCCGTCATCGACCCCGACCTCGAGCAGTGGGCACGGGACTGGATGAGCCCGGACGTCCCCGGCGACCCCGCTGCTCTGCACATCACCCTGACCAGCGGCGCCGTCGACGCCGTGGAGCGGCTGCTGACCCAGGCCCTGATGCGGGACGACGCCGTGGCGCTCGAGGACCCCTGCTTCCTGGCCAGCATCCAGATCGCCCACCTCGGCGGATACCGCGCGATCCCGGTCCCCGTCGACTCCGAGGGGATGACCGTCGCCGGCCTCCGGGCGGCGCTCGAGAAGGGGGTGCGCGCGGTGGTGTGCACGCCGCGCGCCCAGAACCCCACCGGTGCCTCGCTCAGCGCCCGCCGCGCCGCTGAGCTGCGCGAGGTCCTCGCCGATCATCCCTACGTGCTGGTCATCCAGGACGACTACTACTCGTTCCTGTCCCGATCGCCCTTCCACTCGCTCATCGGTCCGGGACATCGGCGCTGGGCGCTGCTGCGCTCGGTCTCGAAGTTCGTCGGCCCTGACATGTGCCTGGCCGTCACCGCCACCGACCCCGAGACCGCCGGCCGGCTCGCGCTGCGGCTCAGCCCCGGCACCACCTGGGTCAGCCACCTGCTGCAACGGATCACCCATGCCGTGATGACCGACCCCGACGCGCTGGCCCTCATCGAGCGGGCCGGGGCCCACTACGCCGCGCGCAACCACGCCTTCGCGGACCGCCTCACGGCACAGGGTCTGCCGGTCGCGGCCGGGGACGGGATGAGCCTGTGGGTGCCGGTGCCCGCCCCCGCGCGCGAGATCGCGGAACGGCTGAGGCGCCGGGGCTGGCTGGTGCGCACCGGGGACGAGTTCCGGCTCGAGCCCGGTGCGGAACCCTCCGGTCACCTGCGGCTGACCGTGCACGACCTGGAGGAGGATGCCGCCGCGGCGCTGGCCGCCGACCTCGCCGAGGCAGTGGCGGCGAGCGCCGGATGACGGCCGAGGTCAGAGCTCCCGGAGCACCCGCGCCGGGCTGCCCACGGCCACCACACCCGCCGGCACGTCCTTCGTCACCACGGCCGACGCACCGATCACCGAGTTGTCCCCGATCCTCACCCCCGGCAGCACGGTGACTCCGCCGCCGAGCCAGACGTTGTCCCCGATGACGATCGGCGCGGCCCGCTCCCACCGCTCCCGCCGAGGACCCGGCTCGGTCGGGTGGATCGGCGTCAGCAGCTGGACGTTGGGCCCGATCTGGCAGTCCTCGCCGATGGTGATCGGGGCGACGTCGGCCAGGGTGAGGTGATAGTTCACGAAGGTGCGCGCGCCGAGCACCACATTGCTGCCGTAGTCCACCGCGAACGGGGGCCGCACCACAGCCCCGTCGCCGAGGCCGCCCAGCAGCTCCGCGAGCAGGTCGCGCGCCTCGGGAGCGTCCTCCAGCCAGGCTCGGTGGTACCGGTCCGCCAGGCGGGCGGCGGAGAGCTGGAGCGCGCCCAGCTCCCGGTCGGAGAGGTACCAGTCGCCGGCGAGCATGCGCTCTCGCTGGGTGCGGGGGTCGGTCTCCGGCGGAGTGCGGACCGCGGACGGCTGAGGAGCATTGGTCATGGCATCGAGGGTAGCCATCGGGCGTCACGCCGCCGAGAGGTCGGGAGGTCGAGCAGTATCGTGACGTGGAGGCGCAGCGGCTGCGGCGCGAGCAACTCCGGGACGGGACGGTGCTGATGGAGGTCGCACTCCTGGTCGTGGTCGGCGCGGTGCTGCTCGGTGTCACCCTCCAGCGCACCAGCGGCATGGGCACGGGACTGGTGCTGTCGCCGGCGCTGGTGCTGGCGATCGGCCCGGTGACCGGGATCCTGCTGACGAACATGACGACCGTGGTCTCGGCGGCGTTCCTGACGCTCGCCGTGCGCGCCGACATCGACTGGGGCCGCTACCTTCGGATCGCGCCCGCGATCCTGGTCGGTGCGGTCCCGGCGGCGTTGCTGGTGCACTCGGTGGAGTCCGGCTGGCTCGATGTGATCATCGGGGTCACGCTGCTGGTCTCCCTGGCCGTCACTCCGCTCCTGCGGGGGCGCCGGGCCGAGATGTCGCCGGTGCCGGCCGGTCTCCTCGCCGGAGCCCTCGGCGGCTTCCTGAACACCGCTGTCGGCGTGGCTGCGGCCGCGATGCTCGCCTATGCGCAGGTGACCCGGTGGGATCAGCGCTCCTTCGCCGCGACGCTGCAACCGATCTTCCTCACCATGGGCCTGATCTCGGTGATCACGAAGCTGCTGGTGGGCACTGCCGGATCGGGAGGGGCCCCGCCCTGGCCGCTGATGGTCGCGGCGATCGGCTCCGTCCCGGTAGGAGTGCTCCTCGGGGGCGTGATCGCCAGAAGGGTGTCGTCGCGCACCGCTCGCGCAGTAGCGATTGGTGTGGTCGTCCTCGGGTCCGCCGCGACCCTGCTGCGCGGACTCGGTCAGGTCATCGGGATGTGAGCGGCGCGAGCCCGGCGCACCTCACGAGGCCTCTCGACCTCGCGTCGGTGCGCCCGTCAGCTGTGCGCCGGAGAGCAGGAGGAAGGCGCGCGCGGCCGGAGTGAGATCGACGTCGCGATGGACGATCGAGCCATCGAGGAACTCGGGGGTGTCGAGGTCGTGCACCACGAGACCCGACTCCTTGGCGAGGCCGCGCCAGGCATCGGCGATCACGGCGATGCCGGTCCCGTTGATCACCATGGGGAGGATCGCTTCGCGGTGCTCGGTCTCCACCACGGCGATCGTAGAGCGATTCGTGGCGATGACCTGGTCCGCGACGCGACGCATCCCCGTGCCGGGCTGGCCGATGATCAGGCGCTGGCCCTCCAGCTGGGCGTAGCTCAGCGGCCCCTGTGCGGGGAGATCGACGTTCTTGGACGAGATCACGATGAAGCTTTGTCGCAGGAGCGGGTGGAGGACGAGGTCCCCCGAATCCACGGGATCCGTGACGGCCATGATTCCCAGGTCGACACCACCGGAGCGGACCAGGGACATCACCTCCCGCGGGGTCCCGGCCGCCCGGATTGAGGTCTGGATCATCGGATACTTCCGCACATAGCGGTCGATGATCGACGGCAGGGGATAGACCGCCTGGGACGGCATCGTGGCCAGCACCAGACGCCCCGTGCGCAGCCCGTTCACCGCATCGACGTGCGCGCGCGACAGCTCCATCCAGTGCGTGACCTGGCGGGCCGGAGCGATGAGGGCTTCTCCCGCGGGGGTCAGTTGCAGTCGGCGTCCGGTGCGGGTGAACAGTTCGGTACCGAGGTCGCGCTGGAGCGATCTCAGTGCTTGGGAGACGGAGGGCTGCGCGACGAAGAGCTTCTCGGCCGCGGCCCCCACGCCGCCTTCGTCCACGACGGCGAGGAAGTACTCGAGCTGACGCGCATCCATGCTCCGACACTACGGGTTCCTTCGGAAACACGTATGCATTTCTCGAGGAACGCGCCGTCGACCAGCTCTTACGGATAGACGGACAGCACCGTCCATAGGGATCGCCTATGTGATGCATTGCATATTAGTCTTGGACCGTCCGCGACTCCGACCGCTTGAATGACGGGACCAACCCGCCACGACCCGGAGTCTCCATGAACAGCACGGCACGCATCTATCGGATCGCCTCCATCCCCGGCGACGGCATCGGCCGGGAGGTGATCGATGCCGGGCTGCAGGTTCTCCGGACGGTCTCCGAACTCTCGAACGGGGAGATCGCCTTCGAGGTCACTGAGTTCCCCTGGAGCTCGCACTACTATCTCGAGCACGGTCACTACGTCCCCGAGGGCGGCCTCGAGCAGCTCGCCGAGCACGACGCGATCTACTTCGGCGCCGTGGGCGGTCCGGAGGTGCCGGATCATGTGAGCTTGTGGGGCCTGCGCCTGGCGATCACCCAGCCCTTCGACCAGTGGGCGAACATCCGCCCGGTCTCGTTCCTGCCGGGAGTGTCCTCGCCGCTGCGCAAGGCAGACACCACGGAGCTGGAATGGGTGGTGGTGAGGGAGAACAGCGAGGGCGAGTACGCCGGATTCGGAGGACGCAATCTGAGCGGGCGCGGACCCGGCAACGAGGTCGCGGTCCAGACCAGCCTCCACACCGAGAAGGGCTGCGAGCGGATCATCCGCTTCGCCTTCGACCTGGCCAGGACCCGACCGGTCACGAAGGTCTCCAGCGTCACCAAGTCCAACGCACAGCAGTACGGGATGGTCCTTTGGGACGAGGTGTTCACTCGCGTCGCGAAGGACTATCCTGACGTCGAGACCGAGAGCGTCCTGGTCGACGCGATGAGCGCGAAGTTCGTGCTCCATCCCGAGCAGCTCTCGGTGGTCGTCGCCTCCAACCTCCACGCCGACATCCTCTCGGATCTGGGGTCGGCACTGGCCGGCAGCCTCGGCATCGCCGCCAGCGCGAACCTTAATCCGGATCGACGCTACCCCTCGATGTTCGAGCCGGTCCACGGGTCGGCTCCCGACATCGTGGGGCAGGGCATCGCGAACCCCATCGGCGCGGTCGCCAGTGCGGCACTCATGCTCGAGCATCTCGGAGAGCCGGCAGCGGCTCGCGCCGTCCTGGCAGCGATCGACGCGACGACCGGGGCCGGCATCCTGCCGAAGGACCTCGGAGGGGTCGCGACGACGGCTCAGGTCACCGAGGCTCTGGTCTCCGCGCTGCGAGAGGACCAGCGCGCATCGGAGACGGAGGAGGTGGTCGCCCTGTCTTGAGGCCCGGCGCCTGCCCGAGCTCGACCGCACCACCTGATCGACCACCCAGCAACTCGCCGGCACCGATCCGAGGACGGATCACCGGACCCGCTGTGCGCATGCACCGGCTCCGGAGCGCCGACAACGATCCAATGGAGGATCACGGATGAAACGCATAGCCAAGGCCACCATGGCCACCCTGGCCACAGGTGCACTCCTCGTCGGCTGCGGCTCCTCAGCCGGAGGCGGCGAGGAGGCCGCCGCGAACTATCCCGAGCGTCCGATCGACTACGTCATCGCCTTCGACGCCGGCGGCGAATCCGACATCACCGCCCGACTGCAGCAGGCACCGCTCCAGGAAGCCCTCGGCGTGGACATCTCGATCACCAATAAACCGGGAGGCGGTGGTGCACTCGGTTGGTCCGAGCTGACGCGGACGGCGCCTGACGGCTACACGATCATGGGACACAACCTGCCGCACATCATCGTGCAGCCCATGATGCGCGACGACGCGGGATACGAGACCGAGCAGCTCAAGCAGGTCTACATCTTCCAGTCGACGCCGAACGTTCTCATGGTCCCCGCGGACAGCCCGTACAAGACCCTCGACGACTTCATCGCCGCGGCGAAGGCGGACCCGGGTGCGATCTCAGTCGGCGGCAGCGGGACCTACGGGGCCAACCACATCGGCGTGCTCCAGCTCAACGAGGCCGCGGGCATCGACACGACCTACACGCCGTTCTCGGGCACCGGTGCCGCCACCCCGGCACTGCTCGGCGGTCACGTCGATGCGCTGATGACGTACACCCCGATGATCAACCAGCTCGGCGATCAGGTCCGGGTGCTCGGTGTCGCGACCGAGGAGCCGATGGAGCAGATCCCGGACATCCCCACCTTTACCTCGCAGGAGGTCGACCTGGTGGGCGGCGCCTATCGAGGCGTCGCAGTGCCTCCGGACACCCCGGACGCCATCGTCGGGGAGCTCGCTGCGGCGATCGAAGAGGTCAATCAGGATCCCGAGCTGGTCGAGAAGTTCAACGAGCAGCTGTTCGTGCTGGAGAACATGGGGCCGGAGGAGGCCACCGAGTTCACGCAGGAGCGCAAGGAGGTCCTCACCGAGCTCCTCGGAGACCTCGAAGAGGCCTGACCGACCCTGCCCACCCCCCTGTCGTCCCCGCGCGGAAGCGCGGGGACGACCCCGATCGGAGACCTCATGTTCGAACTCCTCGGCGTCGGCATCGCCAACAACCTGGCCCCGTCGATGCTCCTGCTCGTACTGGTCGGCACCGTCGCCGGAATGGCCATCGGCGCCATGCCCGGCCTCAGCGCCACCATGGGACTGGCGCTCCTGGTCCCCTTCACCTTCGTCATGGATCCGACCGCCGCCCTGGTCCTCCTCGGGGCCTTCTACATGGGCGCCATCTACGGCGGATCCTTCACCGCGATCCTGGTCAACGCCCCCGGCACCCCGTCATCGGTCGCCACCGCGCTCGAGGGCTTCCCGATGACGAAGAAGGGCAAGAGCGAGCTCGCCGTGGTCGGCGCGACCATGGGCTCCTTCTTCGGCGGCATCATCGGCGTCATCGCACTGATCTTCCTCGCGCCGCCGCTGGCAGAGTTCTCTCTGCGCTTCGGCCCGCAGGAGTACTTCTGGGTGGCGGTCTTCGGACTGACGATCATCATCTCGATGTCCGCCGGCTCGAGCCTCAAAGGGCTGATCGGCGGTGCCCTGGGACTGATGCTCGCGCTGATCGGCATCGCCCCCGTCGGCGGCGATGTCCGCTTCACCTTCGGCGAGCCCATGCTCCAGGGCGGGATCCCGCTGGTCCCGGCCATGGTGGGCCTGTTCACCATCCCGGAGGTCATCCGCCTCATCGCCCGCAAGGGCCGCTCCGCGGAGATGCTCGACGTCGACGAGGACCGTCAGGGCCTCGGTGCGATGCTCCGTCGGGTCCTGTCGAAGCCCGGCAACCTCATCCGGTCGAGCATCATCGGGACCGTCGTCGGCATCATGCCCGGCGCCGGTGGCAGCGTCGCCAACCTCGTCGCCTACAGCGAGGCCAAGCGCGTCTCCCCGCATCCGGAGACCTACGGCAAGGGCGAGGTCGATGGCGTCGTCGCGGCGGAGTCCGCGAACAACGGCACAGTCGGCGGCGGTATGATCCCGACTCTGACTCTGGGGGTTCCCGGCACCCCGCCGGACGCCATCATCATCGGCGTGCTGCTGCTGCACGGGCTGCGTCCCGGCGCGGAGCTGTTCACCTCCTCCGGCGACCTGGTCTACACCTTCATCATCGCCCTGGCCGTCTCCGCCGTGATGATGGTGCCCGTCGGCCTCATCGGCGGGCGCGCCCTGCAGCGCGGGGTGGTCGCGATGCCCACCCGGTATCTCGCCCCGTTCATCATGGTGCTGACCATCGTCGGCTCCTACGCTGTGCGGAACTCCCTGGTCGATGTGGTGATCATGCTGGTCCTCGGGGTGCTGGCGTACTTCCTCTCCCTCGCGGGGATCAGCGCCGCCCCGATCGTCCTCGGCCTGATCCTCGGCACCATCGCCGAGACCGGATTCGTGCAGGGCCTGCTCACCGCGAAGGGCGAGGCGATCCCGTGGCTGACCTTCTTCACCCGCCCGCTCAGCATCGTGCTGATCGTGCTCACCCTGGCGAGCGTCCTGCTGCCGATGCTGAGCGCCCGCCGCAAGCGCCAGAGGGCGGACGGCGGAGCGGAGCCCACCTCCGCGAGCGACGCGCACCTCTCCGACTCCACCACGAAGGAGTGACATGGACACCCCCATGACCAATACGGACAGGATCAACATCGCCGTCGGCGTCGTGACCGTCGGCATCGCCGCCGCTTTCTGGATCCAGCGGAGCCACACCACCGAGTTCGGTGGAGCCTGGGCGGATCCGATCATCATCATCTTCGGTGCGCTGGGTGTGCTGCTGCTGGTGCTCGGAGTGCTGCGCCGTCACGTCGGCGGCACCGATGCGGACGAGGAGGAGGACGCCCTGCCGGTGCGCGGGCTGGTGACGGCCGGCGTGCTGCTGGTGGCCTGGATCGCCGCGCTCCCCTTCCTCGGCTACGTCCTCAGCGGCGTCGTCTTCTTCCTGTTCACGGCGCTCGCGATGCGACGGAGCAGGCCCGGGATCCGCGGCCTCCTGCTGGATGTCCTCATCGCCGCAGTCGTCGTCGGCGCCGTCTATCTCGTCTTCACCGAGGTTCTCTACGTCAGGCTCCCGGGCCCCGCGTTCTGAGCCGTCCCTGCACCGCACCGGCGCCTGCCGGACGCCATCCCACCCTGAGGAGAAAACTCATCATGACATCCACGTATCGGATCGCCACGATCCCAGGCGACGGCATCGGCACCGAGGTCGTGCCCGCCGCCCAGCAGGTCCTCGACGCGGTCGGCTCCCGTCACGGCATCCGCTTCGACTGGAACGAGTTCGACTGGTCCTGCGAGTACTACGCCCGCACCGGGCGGATGATGCCCGAGAACGGCCTCGAGGTCCTCGCCGAGCACGACCAGATCTTCCTCGGGGCCGTGGGCTACCCCGGGGTGCCGGACCACGTCTCCCTGTGGGGGCTGCTGGTCCCGATCCGTCGCGCCTTCCGCCAGTACGTCAACCTGCGGCCGGTCACCCTCCTGCCGGGGATCGACAGCCCGCTGCGTGATGTGCCCGCAGGCGGCATCGACTTCCTGGTGGTGCGGGAGAACAACGAGGGGGAGTACTCGGAGACCGGCGGCCGGCTCTACCGGGGAACGCCCGAGGAGCTCGCGATCCAGGACTCGGTCTTCACCCGTCGGGGAGTGGACCGGGTGATGCGCTACGCCTTCGACCTCGCGCAGTGCCGGAGCGGGAGGCTGGCCTCGGCCACGAAGTCCAACGGGATCATCCACACGATGCCCTTCTGGGACGAGATCTTCCGGGAGCTCGCGGCGGAGCATCGCGACGTCGAGACCAGCGAGTACCACATCGACGCGCTGGCGGCGATGTTCGTGCTCGATCCGGGCCGGTTCGACGTGGTCGTCGCCTCGAACCTCTTCGGTGACATCCTCACCGATCTGGGGGCGGCGATCATCGGCAGCATCGGCATCGCGCCCTCGGCGAACCTCAACCCGGAGGGGGAGCACCCCTCGATGTTCGAGCCCGTGCACGGCTCGGCACCGGACATCGCCGGGACCGGCGCGGCCAACCCGCTCGGGCAGGTCTGGACGGGCGCCATGATGCTCGACCATCTCGGACACCCGCAGGCAGCGGCCGACGTGATGGCGGCGATCTCGAGCGTCCTCGCCGACACCGGTGCCCGCACCCCGGACCTGGGCGGCACCGCCTCGACGCAGGAGGTCACCGCCGAGCTCCTCACGGCCCTCGCCCGGACGGAGGTGGCGGCATGAGGATCCTCGACATCCGGGAGCAGACGTTCCCCATCAGCTCACCGATCCGCAACGCCTTCATCGACTTCAGCCGGATGAACCTCAGCCTGGTCGCGGTGGTCACCGACGTGGTCCGCGAGGGCAGGCCCGTGGTCGGCTACGGGTTCAACTCCAACGGCCGCTACGGCCAGGGATCGATGATGCGCGAGCGGTTCATCCCCCGCGTGCTCGAGACCGAGCCCGAGGAGCTGATCGACTCCAGCGGCGAGAACCTGGACCCAGCGGCGATCTGGTCCGCGATGATGCGCAACGAGAAGCCCGGCGGGCACGGGGAGCGCTCGGTGGCGGTCGGCACGATCGACATGGCCGTGTGGGACGCGGTCGCCAAGATCGCGGAGAAGCCGCTCTACCAGCTGCTCGCCGAGCGGTACGGGCAGGGCACGCCCGACCGGGAAGTCTTCGTCTATGCGGCGGGCGGCTACTACTACCCGGGCCAGGACCTGAAGGCCCTCCAGGACGAGATGCGTGGGTACCTCGACCGCGGCTATTCGGTGGTGAAGAAGAAGATCGGCGGTGCCGATCTCGACACCGATCGTCGGCGCATCGACGCGGTCCTGGACGTCCTCGGCCCCGGTCAGCGACTCGCGGTGGACGCCAACGGGCGCTTCGATCGGGAGACCGCGCTGCGCTACGCGGAGGCGCTCTCGGACTACGACCTGTTCTGGTATGAGGAGCCCGGCGATCCGCTGGACTTCGAGCTGCAGGCCGCGGTCGCCGAGGTCTACCGGGGCCCGCTCGCGACCGGCGAGAACCTGTTCTCCATGCAGGACTCCCGCAACCTCATCCGCTACGGAGGGATGCGCCGGGACCGGGACTGGCTGCAGTTCGACTGCGCGCTGAGCTACGGGCTCGTGGAGTACCTGCGCACCCTCGAGATGCTCCGGGAGAACGACTGGTCACCGGGCCGCTGCGTCCCGCACGGCGGCCACCAGATGTCGCTGAACATCGCCGCGGGCCTGGGCCTGGGCGGGAACGAGTCCTATCCGGACTTGTTCCAGCCCTTCGGCGGCTTCCCGGACGGGGTCCAGGTGCAGGACAGCCGCATCGTGATGCCCGAGCTGCCCGGCATCGGGTTCGAGGGCAAGTCGGATCTCTTCACCCATATGGCAGGGCTGGTCGCCTGAGCTCGGAACCGCGTGTGTGGGCCGGGACGGCGACTCCGTGGGCAGGGACCGTCCCGGCCACGCCACGCCCACCTCTGATTCCACAACCGGGTTACATAAACTGTCCACGCTGGTAGCGTGCTCTCATGCATGGCATGGTGGCCGCGTCGCGGTCGCACCGTCGGGCACCCTCGACCGGGGTGCCGGCGCCCTCTTCGAGGAAGGACCGCTCGCGCATGACCACCTCTCCACATCCCGGGAGCCCCGCCCCGTCGGCCGCTCCGGGTCCGCTCCGCGTCGGGATCGTCGGCACCGGTGGGATCGCCCGCGCTCACCTGCCCGGCTGGAGGGAGGTCGGCGCCGAGCTGCACTGCCACAGCGAGGTCGGGGCCCAGCAGTTCGCGGCCGAGGCCGGCGCCACCGCGCACGACAGCCTCCAGCAGCTGCTGGCCGCGGTGGACGTCGTCGACGTCTGCACCCCCACCCCCTCGCATCCCGGGATCGTGCGGGCCGCGCTGGACGCCGGCAGGGACGTGCTCTGCGAGAAGCCGCTGGCCCTGGATCCCGCGGAGGCCCGCGACCTCGTCGAACAGGCCGACCGTGCCGGCAGACTGCTGTTCCCGGCGCATGTGGTGCGCTACTTCCCCCAGTACGCCGCGGCCAAGCGCGCGATCGACACCGGCGCCGTGGGCACCCTCGCCGTCCTGCGCTTCGAGCGCACCGGCTCCCTGCCGGACCGCTCCTGGTACGCGGACGACGAGCTCTCCGGCGGCATCGTCATGGACCAGATGATCCACGACATCGACCAGGCGCTGTGGATGGCCGGCCCGGTCCAGCGGGTCTTTGCCCAGCAGTCGATCGCCGCCTCCGACAGCGCGGTGCGCACCGCGCATGTGGTGCTCACCCACCGGTCCGGTGCGCTCTCCCATTGCCGCGGCTTCTGGGGCCCGCCGGGCACGCAGTTCCGCTATACCTTCGACCTCGCCGGGGACGCCGGGCTCCTGCAGTACGACAGCGCCGGCGACCCGGGGATCGTGTTCGACGCCGTCGCCGCCGCCCGCCACACCACCGGGGACGGCTTCCTGCCGGACGTCTCCGCTGTGAGGGACCCCTACACGGCCGAGATCGTCGACTTCGCGACCGCCCTCGCCGGAGGTGCTCCCGCCCGGGTGGAGGCGGCCGACGGCGCCCTCGCCGTGGAGATCTCCCACGCCGCCCTCGAGTCCCTGCGCACCGGACGGAGCATCACATGCTGACCGCACCACCCACCGACCCCGCTGCGCCGCTCAAGGTCGCGCTGATGAGCTGCGCCCACACCCACGCGGGCTCCTATGCCGCCCTGCTCGAGTCCCGCACCGATGTGGAGCTGGTGGTCGCCGATCCGGACGGCTACGGCGATGTGCGCGGGGTGCGGGTGGTCCCCTCCTACGCCGACGCCTGGGACGCCTGGCCCGGGGGCCCGGACGCGATCGTGGTGACCAGCGCCAACGCCCATCACCGGGATCTCGTGCTGGAGGCCGCTCGTCGCGGCGCGCACGTGCTGTGCGAGAAGCCGCTGGCCACCTCCATCCCCGACGCCGAGGCGATGGTGGCGGCCTGCCGCGAGGCCGGCGTGGTGCTGATGACCGCCTTCCCGGTGCACTTCTCGCCCGCCGTCGAGACGCTGCGCACCGCACTGGCCGACGGCGCCCTCGGTGAGGTGATCGGCCTGACCGGCACCAACAACGGCAAGCTGCCCACCGCTCGGGACTGGTTCACCGACGTGGAGCTGGCCGGCGGCGGCGCGATGGTGGATCACACCGTCCACCTCGCCGAGATCCTCGACTCCGTCCTGGGCCCGCCCGCGACCGTCCACGCCACCACCAACCGCATCCTGCACGCCGAGCGGGCCGGAGAGGGCGCCGAGACCGGCGGACTGGTCACGCTCACCTACGGCTCGGGCCTGGTGGCGACGATCGACTGCTCCTGGTCGCTGCCCGAGGATGCCCCCACCTGGGGCGGGCTGCGCCTGCAGGCCGTCGGCACCGGTGGTCAGCTGCAGATCGACGCCTTCGCCCAGCACGTGGGCGGGCCCGGCCAGTGGCTGCCCTACGGGAGCGACCTGGACGCCCTGCTGCTGGACGCCTTCCTGGGGGCCGTGCGCGAGGGCCGTGCCGTCGATCCCACCGGTGAGGTGGGGCTGCGGACCGTCCGCGTGGTCGCCGCCGCCCAGGAGTCCGTGCGCACCGGCCAGCCGGTAGCGCTCGCCGAGGGCTGACCCGCTGACCCGCTGAGCTGCTCAGCGGCGCAGGTCGCGCTCGAGCACCGGCGCCAGGCGGAAGGGGATCAGCTCGCCCATCGCCAGCGAGGTGTCGGTGCGGATCACGCCCTCGCAGCCCAGCACCAGCTTGTTGACCCGATAGAGGTCATCGGTGTCGCGGCACACGCAGCGCACCAGGATGTCCTGCAGGCCGCTCAGCCCGTGCACCTGCACCACCTCGGGGATCTCCCGCAGCTGCGCGATCACCTGCTCGAGCCGGGGCTGGTCCACCTGCGTCTCCATGAACGCGGTCAGCGGATACCCGAGGGAGGCCGCGTGCAGGCGCCGGTCGTAGCCCTGCAGCGCCTGCCCGGCCTCCAGGGCGGCCAGGCGCGACTGGACGGTGTTGCGGGACAGGCCCAAACGCTCGGCGAGGGAGACGATCGTCGAGCGGGGGTTCTCCGTCATGGCCAGCAGAAGTCGACGGTCGGTGTCATCCACGATGCGCATAACGCCCAATTCTACGGCACCGTAGCCTGAGATGTTGAGCATTCTGCTGAACTTGCTCCGTATTTGTTGTACGCCTTGCACTCCGGACGTAACGTGGATCACGACGACGACGTCACGGCACCCACCCGGTGCGGACGTCCCATGCGCCCACCAGGCGCTGCGGATTCTGGAGGTCCGAATGTTGACGACCACGTCAGCTCCCGACCACGACCTGGTCGCTGGACTCGACACGCCCCTGCACGTCCTCCGCGAGGACGGCACCCGACGCCCCGATGCCACCCTGGACCCGCTGCTGGCCGACGTGGACCGGGAGCTGCTGACGAGCCTGTACCTGGACATGGCCGTGGTGCGAGCGATCGACGAGGAGGCCGTCGCCCTGCAGCGGCAGGGCGAGCTGGGCCTCTGGCCCCCGCTGCGCGGCCAGGAGGCCGCCCAGATCGGTCTGGGCCGGGCCCTGCCGGAGACGGACTTCCTGTTCACCTCGTACCGCGAGAACGCCCTGGCCTGGTGCCGCGGGGTGGGCCCGGCGGAGATGCTCTCCGTCTGGCGCGGCACCACCCTGTCCGGCTGGGGCCCCTTCGCCCACCACATGGCCACCCCGCAGGTGATCATCGGTGCGCAGACCCACCATGCCGTCGGCTACGCGATGGCCACCCAGGCGCAGGGCAAGGACGACCTCGCCGTCGCCTGCTTCGGCGACGGCGCCCTCAGCCAGGGGGACACGAACGAGGCCATGGTCTTCGCGGCGTCGTTCCAGGCGCCGGTGCTCTTCTTCTGCCAGAACAACCACTACGCGATCTCCGAGCCGGTGGACGTGCAGGCAACCGTGCCGATCGCCCTGCGACCCACCGGTTTCGGGATCCCCTCCCTCCGGGTCGACGGCAACGACGTGCTCGCCGTCCGAGCGGCCAGCCTGCTCGCCGCCCAGCACATCCGCGCCGGCAAGGGGCCGATGTTCATCGAGGCCGTCACCTACCGTCTCGGCCCCCACACCACCAGCGACGATCCCACCCGCTATCGCGAGGAGAAGGAGCTGGAGCACTGGCGCCGGCGCTGCCCGCTGGGGCGGCTGGAGCGGCATCTCGAGCAGCTCGGCGCCCCCGTCGGGGAGCTGCGCACCGAGGCGGAGCAGCGCAGCCAGGAGGCCACCACCGCCATGCAGGAGGCGGTGGCCGCACTGCCCTCCCCGGCACCGGAGAGCATGTTCGAGAACGTGCTGTCCACCGAGCATCCGGGCCTGCTGCGGCAGCGGGAGCAGTTCCGCGCCTTCACCGACTCGCTGGCCCCCGAGCAGACGGAGGGATCATCGGCATGAGCACCACCATGACCATGGCCGCCGCACTGAACGCCGCACTGCGCGACTCCCTCGAGGCCAGCGAGGACGTGGTGCTGATCGGCGAGGACATCGGCACCCTCGGCGGCGTCTTCCGGATCACCGACGGGCTGAAGGAGCGTTTCGGCGCCTCCCGCGTGATCGACTCGCCGCTGGCGGAGTCCGGGATCATCGGCGCCTCCGTGGGCATGGCCTACCGCGGGATGCGCCCGGTGTCCGAGATCCAGTTCGACGGCTTCGTCTACCCCGGCTTCGACCAGATCGTCGCCCAGGTCGCCCGTCTCCACTACCGCACCAGCGGCGCGGTGCGGATGCCGCTGACCATCCGGATCCCCTTCGGCGGCGGCATCGGTGCCGTCGAGCACCACTCGGAGAGCCCCGAGGCGTACTTCGCGCACACCCCCGGCCTGCGGGTGGTCACCGTCGCCGACCCCCAGGACGCCTACTCCACGATGCGTGCCGCGATCGAGTGCGACGACCCGGTGATGGTGCTCGAGCCGAAGCGCCGCTACTGGTCCAAGGGCGAGGTCGACACCTCGGTGACCGCCGATCTCTCCTCCGCACGGGTGCTGCGCGAGGGTCGGGACGCGACCCTGGTCGCCTACGGGCCGCTGGTGGTCACCGCGCTGGAGGCGGCGGTGGCCGCGGAGGACGACGGCATCGACCTCGAGGTCATCGACCTGCGCTCCCTGTCCCCGCTGGACCGGGACACGGTCGCCGCGAGCGTGCGCCGCACCGGCCACCTGGTGGTCGCCCACGAGGCACCCGGCAACGTCTCGCTCTCCTCCGAGGTGATCACCTCCGTGGTCGAGGACTGCTTCGCCCATCTGGAGGCGGCCCCCGAACGGGTGACCGGCTTCGACATTCCCTATCCGCCGGGCGTGCTGGAGGACCACTACCTGCCCGGCATCGACCGGATCCTGGACGCGGTGGATCGCACACTGGGCCGGCGCAACTCGAGGGAGGCAGCCTGATGAGCGACTTCATGCTCCCGGACCTGGGAGAGGGCCTCACCGAGGCGACGATCGTGACCTGGAACATCGCCGTGGGCGACGAGGTCACCCGGAACCAGGCGATCGCGGAGGTGGAGACCGCCAAGGCGCTGGTCGAGCTGCCCAGTCCGCGCGCCGGGCGCATCACCGCCCTGCATGCCGCGGAGGGGGAGACCCTCGCCGTCGGCGCGCCCCTGATCGGTCTCGAGGAGGCCGGTGCGGCGAGGGCCGGCGGGTCCGGTGCCGACTCCGCCGACTCCGCCGACGCCCCCGACGCCCCCGACGCCCCCGCCGAGTCCGCCGCTGCGCCGGCAGCTCCCGCCGGGTCTGCTGAGACCGCTGGGTCTGCTCATTCCGCCGACACCGCTGACTCCGCCGACTCCGCTGACTCCGCTGACTCCGCTGAGTCCACTGAGTCCGCCGCTGCGCCGGCAGCTCCCGCCGGGTCTGCTGAGACCGCTGGGTCTGCTCATTCCGCCGACACCGCCGACTCCGCCGACTCCACTGAGTCCGCCGCACCGCAGCGTCAGCAGGTCCTGGTCGGGTACGGGCCCATGCTGCCCGGCACCGGACGGCCCCGCCGTCGGCCGCGCTCCTTCGAGACCGTCCCCTACGAGGGCCGCAGCGAGCAGGAGGCCGCCCGGCAGACTCCGAAGGCGATGCCGCCGGTGCGGCGGCATGCTCGTGACCTGGGCGTGGACCTGGCCGCGGTGCGCGGGACGGGACCCGGCGGCAGGATCCTGCGCGCTGACGTCGACGCCAGCGCGCAGGGTGGGACCACCGCCCCCGGTGGTGCCGCCGTGCAGGACGGTGCCGGCAGCAGCTGCGGGCGGGCCTCCACCCGCCGGCCCGTCACGGGCCTGCGCCGCGAGACCGCCCGAGCCATGGCCGACTCCGCCTTCACGGCCCCGCACGCCTCGGTGCACACCACCCTCGATGTCACCGACACCCTCGAGCGGCTGCGCCGCACCGACCGGGACGGACGCAGGACGTCCTTCCTCGCCGCGGTGTGCCGGGCGATCGTCCCGGCCGCCGCCCGGACCCCCTCGGCCAACGCCCGCTTCGACGCCGAGGCCGGGGAGATCGAGCTGTTCGAACAGGTCTCCCTCGGCGTGGCCGTGGCCACCGAGCGGGGACTGGTGGTCGCCACCGTCCCCGACGCGGCCACCCTGGAGGGCGCGACCCTCACCGAGCGGATCGCCGAGCAGGCCGGGAAGGCCCGCGAGGGCACCCTCACCCCCACGGAGCTGACCGGCTCCACGCTCACCGTCACCAACGTCGGCGTGTTCGGTGTCGAGGGCGGGGTGCCGATCCTCAACCCCGGTCAGAGCATCATCCTGGCGATCGGAGCCCTGCGCACCCAGCCCTGGGAGCATCATGGAGAGGTAGCCCTGCGCACCGTCGTCACCCTCACCGTCTCCTTCGACCACCGGGTGCTCGACGGCGCGGAGGCCTCCCGGTTCCTGATGGACGTCGCCGACGTCCTGTCCGATCCCGCGATCCTGCTGACGAGGTAGTCCATGGATGTACTGCGCACCGCCGTCCCCCCGCACAGCGCCGCCACCGACCGCGCCGACGCGATGGAATCCCTGGTCGCCGAGCTGCGGCGGCGCCTCGCCGTCGCGGCCGACGGCGGCTCCGCCTCCGCTCGGGAGAAGCACCGCTCCCGCGGCAAGCTGCTGGCCCGTGAGCGCATCGACCGCCTGCTCGATCCGGGCACGCCCTTCCTCGAGATCGCGCCGCTGGCGGCGGAGGGGATGTACGACGGCTCCGCCCCGGGCGCCGGGGTGGTCGCCGGGGTCGGGATGATCCAGGGACGGCACTGCCTGATCCTCGCCAACGACGCCACCGTCAAGGGCGGCACCTACTTCCCGATGACCGTGAAGAAGCACCTGCGGGCCCAGGAGATCGCGCAGGAGAACCGCCTGCCCTGCGTGTACCTCGTGGACTCCGGCGGCGCCTACCTGCCGATGCAGGACGAGGTGTTCCCCGACCGCGACCACTTCGGGCGGATCTTCTACCACCAGGCCCGGATGAGCGCCGCAGGGATCGCGCAGCTCTCCGCCGTGATGGGCTCCTCCACCGCGGGCGGCGCCTACGTGCCGGCGATGAGCGACCAGACCGTCATCGTCCGCGAGCAGGGCACGATCTTCCTGGGCGGACCGCCGCTGGTGAAGGCCGCCACCGGCGAGGAGGTCAGCGCCGAGGACCTCGGCGGCGGGGTGATGCACACCGAGGTCTCCGGCGTCGCCGACCACCTCGCCGAGGACGACGAGCACGCCCTGTCGATCCTCCGCGACATCGTCGACACCCTCCCGGACCCCGCCCCGGTGCTGCCGCGCGAGGAGGCGCGCGAGCCGGTCGTCGACCCGGCGACCATGGGCGCCGCGGTGCCGACGGACCTCTCCACCCCCTACGACGTGCACGAGGTGATCGCCCGGGTCGTCGACGCCGGGGAGTTCTCCGAGTTCAAGCCCACCTACGGCACCACCCTGGTCACCGGCTTCGCCCGGATCCACGGCCACCGCGTCGGCATCGTCGCCAACAACGGCGTGCTGTTCAGCGAGTCCGCGCTCAAGGGCGCACACTTCGTCGAGCTCTGCGATCAGCGCGAGATCCCGCTGGTGTTCCTGCAGAACATCGCCGGGTTCATGGTGGGTGCCGAGTACGAGCGCGGCGGCATCGCCAAGGACGGCGCGAAGATGGTCACCGCCGTCGCCTGCGCCCGGGTCCCCAAGCTCACCATCGTCATCGGCGGCTCCTTCGGCGCCGGGACCTACTCGATGTGCGGCCGCGCCTACTCGCCGCGCTTCCTGTGGCTGTGGCCGAACGCGCGGGTGTCCGTGATGGGCGGCGCGCAGGCCGCCGCCGTGCTCGCCACCGTCAAGCGCGACCGGATCGAGGCGGGCGGCGGCACCTGGAGCGAGCAGGAGGAGGCCGAGTTCACGCGCCCCATCATCGAGGAGTACGAGACCCAGGGCAGCCCCTACTACTCCACCGCCCGGCTCTGGGACGACGGGGTCATCGACCCCGCCGACACCCGCACCGTGCTGGGCCTGGCCCTGGACGTCGTCTCCCGCGCCCCGCTGGCCGAGCCCAGCCACGGCGTCTTCCGGATGTGAGGTACTGATGATCCACGCTGTCCTGATCGCCAACCGCGGCGAGATCGCGATGCGGATCCTCCGCACCCTGCACCGGCTCGGCCTGAGAGGCATCGCCGTGCACACCGACGAGGACGCCGGCGCCGCCCATGTGGCCGCCGCCGACCGGTCCGTGCGCATCGGCTCCTACCTCGACGGCGCCGGGATCATCGCCGCCGCGCGAGCCACCGGAGCCCACGCCGTCCACCCCGGCTACGGCTTCCTCGCCGAGCGCGCCGACTTCGCCCGTGCCTGCGACGAGGCCGGACTGGTGTTCATCGGCCCCCCGGCCGCCGCGATCGAGACCATGGGCGACAAGATCGCCGCCCGCACCGCGGTCACCGCCCGCGCCGTGCCCGTCGTGCCCGGCATCGCCGACCCCGGACTCGACGACGCCGCCCTGATCGCCGGTGCCGCCGAGATCGGGTTCCCGGTGCTGGTCAAGCCCGCCGCCGGCGGCGGCGGCAAGGGGATGCACGAAGTCACCACGGCGGAGGAGCTGCCGGCCGCGCTCGCGGCCGCCCGCCGCGAGGCCGCCGGCGCCTTCGGTGACGACACCCTCTTCCTCGAGCGGCTGATCACCGCGCCGCGCCATATCGAGGTGCAGGTCCTCGCCGACAGCCACGGGAACGTGATCCACCTGGGCGAGCGCGAATGCTCCCTGCAGCGCCGTCACCAGAAGGTGATCGAGGAGGCGCCCAGCCCCTCCCTCACCCCCGCGCAGCGCGAACGCTTCGGGCAGGCCGCGGTCGCCGCCGCCCGCGCGGTGGACTACCGCGGCGCCGGCACCGTCGAGTTCATCATCGACGCCGCCGCCCCCGAGGAGCCCTTCTTCCTCGAGATGAACACCCGGCTGCAGGTCGAGCACGCCGTCACCGAGGCCGTCACCGGGATCGACCTGGTCGCCGAGCAGCTCCGCATCGCCGACGGCCGGCCGCTGTCGCTGACCCAGGACCAGGTGCACCTGGAGGGCCACGCGATCGAGGCCCGCGTCTACGCCGAGGACACGGCCGCAGGGTTCCTGCCGACCGGCGGCACGGTGCTGGCCCTCGCCCTGCCGGAGCACGCGCGGGTCGACCACGCCCTGGAGGTCGGCACCACCGTCTCCAGCAGCTACGACCCGATGCTCGCCAAGGTGATCGCCCACGCCCCCACCCGCACCCAGGCGCTCGCCGCCCTGGACCGGGCCCTCGCCGCCACGCATGTGCTCGGCGTGGTCACCAACACCAGCTTCCTGCGCACCCTGCTCGCCCTGGACGAGGTGGCCAGCGGCGACCTGGACACCGGACTGATCCAGCGCCGCCTGCCCGAGCTCGCCCCGCCCCCGGTCACCGTGCAGACGCTCGCGGTCGCGGCCCTGCTGCACTGGGACCAGGTGGCCCGCTCCCGGCCCGACGACCTCTGGCACCGCCCCTCCGGCTGGCGGCTCGCACAGCCCGCCCCGTTCGTGGTGCGCCTCGACGGGCACGACGGGGAGCTGCAGGAGATCGCGCTGACCGGCACCCCGAGCCGCGCCCGGGCACGCCTCGGCGAGGTCGAGGTCGACCTCGCCCTGCACGCCGGCGCCGTCACCGTCGACGGCTGCCGCCTCCCGCTGACCCACCACGTCGCCGAGGAGGCGGTATGGCTCGGGCTGCCGGGCCAGGACCGCGAGCTGATCCTGCACCGCCGCATCCACAGCGCCACCGGACAGGGGGCGGCACCCACCCTCGAGTCACCGATGCCCGGCACCGTCACCACCGTGCTGGTGGCCGATGGCGACCGGGTCGAGGCCGGTGATCCGGTGCTGGTGGTCGAGGCGATGAAGATGGAGCACACCCTCCGCGCCCCCGGCGCCGGCATCGTGCGCCTGCACGTCGGTGCCGGCCACCGGGTGGCCCGCGGCGAAGAGGTCGCCCAGGTGCTGCCCGAGGAGCCGACGGAAGCCCCCCACGACGATGCTCCTGCGGAGGCCCGTGCTCCCGCATCCGCCGCAGACCGGGCTCCATCCGCCACGGACCCGTCCACCCATCTCACCCCGCAGGAGGCCCGCTCATGACCGACCACGCCCACGCCCACACGCACGAGCCCGTCCCCGGTCCCGGCGCCGATTCCGTCCATGAGCCGGCCCCCGGCCATGAGCCCGTGCACGGTCCCGGCCCGGACTCGGTCCATGAGCCGGCCCCCGGCCACGACCCGGTGCCCGGCCCCGGTGCCGATTCGGTCCACGACTCCGGCGAGGACGCCGGCTCCGGTCCGGTCCACGACTCCGCCGAGGGTGTCGGCCCCGGTCCCGGCCCCTCCCTCCCGGACCTCCCCGACGGCCCCCGCATCGTCCAGCGAGGGATGTACGCCGACGAGCTGCAGAGCGGTGCGACCTACGTGCACCGCCCCGGCCGCACCATCAGCGAGGCGGACAACGTCCTGTTCTCCACCATGACGATGAACCCGCAGGCCCTCCACCTCGATGCCGCCTGGAGCGAGACCACCGAGTTCGGGCAGCGCCTGGTGAACTCGATGCTCACCCTCGCGACCGTCGTCGGCGCCTCGGTCGCCCAGATCACCCAGGGCACCCTGGTGGCGAACCTCGGCTTCGGGGAGATCTCCTTCCCCCACCCGCTGCACCACGGCGACACGCTCTACAGCGAGACCACCGTGCTCGGTGTCCGCGCCTCCGGCTCCCGGCCCGGTCAGGCGGTCGTCTCCCTCGTCCACACCGGCCGCAACCAGCACGGCGAGGTCGTGGTCCGCGCCGCCCGCACCACCCTCATGCACTACCGACCCACGCCCGACCAGGAGATCTCATGACCATGACGCACGAGCACCTGACCCCCGGCAGCCGGGTCACCTGCCGCGAGCGGCACGGCGCCCCGGACGCCCACCCGGGCGAGGGCCACGAGACCTTCCCGCTGGGCCCCTCCCTGCTGTTCTGCCCCGGGGATCGGCCCGACCGCTTCGCCAAGGCCGCGGACCGGGCCGACGCCGTGATCCTCGATCTCGAGGACGCCGTCGCCCCGGAGAACAAGCGTGCCGCCCGCGAGGCCGTCGCCGCCCACCCGCTGGACCCGGCGCGCACCATCATCCGGGTCAACGCCCCCGACGGGCCTGACTTCGACGCGGACCTGCGAGCGCTGAGCGCGCACCGTCCCCGCTGGGTGATGCTGCCCAAGGCGAGCAGCCTCTCCGCCGTGGACCGCCTCGTCGGCGCCCTGCCCGGCGTGCAGGTGGTGGCGCTGTGCGAGACGGCTCGCGGCATCCTCGCCGCACCCACGCTGGCCGCCCACCCGGATGTGGCGGCGCTGATGTGGGGCGGGGAGGATCTCATCGCCTCCCTCGGCGGCACCTCCTCCCGCCACGCCGACGGCAGCTACCGCGACGTGGTCCGCCACGCCCGCTCCAGCGTGCTGCTGGCCGCCCGCGCCCACGGCCGCAGCGCGATCGACGCCATCCACATCGACCTCGCCGACGAGGACGGCTGGCGCACCGAGGCCGAGGACGCTGCGGCCAGCGGCTTCACCGCCACCGCCTGCATCCATCCCGCCCAGGCCGCCGCCGTCCGTGCCGCCTATGCGCCGAGTCCCGCCGAGGCCGCCTGGGCCCGCGGGGTCCTCGCCGCCGCCGAGCGGCACAGCACCGGTGTGTTCGAGCACGAGGGACGCATGGTCGACGGACCGATCCTGCGCCATGCCCGCTCACTGGCCACGCGCAGCCTCGCGAGCGCCCTCGACCCGCGGACCCCGGCTCCGCACAGCCCTGATCAGCAGAGCCCCGATCAGCAGAGCCCCGCGCAGGACTCATGAGCACCGCAGCCCCCGAGAAGGAGACCTCTGTGAGCACCACCCCCACGCCCCCGCCCGGCACCGACATGCTGAGCGAGGAGCACCAGCGCCTGGCCGCGCAGGTCCGCGAGTTCGCCGACGAGGTCGTCGCCCCCGCCAGCTACGAGTACGACACCGCGCGGCGCCTGCCGATGGAGATCATCGCCCAGATGGGGCAGCTGGGACTGTTCGGGCTGCCGATCCCGCGCGAGTACGGCGGGCAGGGCAGGGACTACCTCTCGCTGTGCCTCGCGGTGGAGCAGCTGGCCCGGGTGGACCAGTCCATCGCCGTCACCCTCGAGGCCGGACTGGGCCTCGGCGCGATGCCGATCCTGACCTTCGGCACCGACGCCCAGAAGGAGCGCTACCTGCCGGCGCTGGCCCGCGGTGAGGAGCTCGCCGGCTTCGGGCTCACCGAGGCGGACGCGGGCTCCGATGCCGGCGGCACCCGCACCACCGCTCGTCTCGAGGACGGCCAGTGGGTGATCGACGGGACCAAGCAGTTCATCACCAACTCCGGCACCCCCATCACCTCCCTGGTCACCGTCACCGCCGTCACCGGGCAGCGCCGGCGCAGCGACGGATCCAGCACCCCGGAGCTGACCAGCATCATCGTCCCCACCGACACCCCCGGATTCACCGTCCTGCCCGACTACGACAAGGTGGGCTGGCACACCTCCGACACCCACCCGCTGCTGCTCGAGGACGTGCGCGTGCCCGAGGAGAACCTGCTGGGGGCGCAGGGCCGCGGCTTCTCCAACTTCCTGACCATCCTCGACCAGGGCCGGGTGGCGCTGGGCGCGCTGTGCGTGGGCGCCGCCCAGGGCTGTGTCGAACAGGCCGTGGACTACGCCCAGCAGCGCGTGGTGTTCGGCAGGACCCTCGGCGAGAACCAGCACATCGCCTTCACCATCGCCCGCATGCAGTCCCGGGTCGCCGCCGCCCGCGCCGTCGTGCACGAGGCCGCGCGCCGCCTGGATGCCGGGATGCCCTTCAGCAACGAGGCCTCCATCGCCAAACTGGTCAGCAGCGAGGCCGCCGTCGCCAACGCCCGCGACGCCTGCCAGATCTGGGGCGGCAACGGCTTCATGAACGAGAACGTGGTGGCCCGCCACTACCGCGACTCCCGCATCCTCGAGGTGGGGGAGGGCTCCACCGAGGTGCAGCTCGGGATCATCGCCAAGCATCTGGGGTTCCCGAACGCGCTGACCGGGTGAGGGCGTCCGCGGGCCGCGGCGTCGAGACGCCGCGGCCTCTCAGCGGTCGATGAAGGGGTCGCTCGAGGGCTCGGGGAAGCGCGCCCGGAGGAACTCGGAGTGCACGTCCAGGCTGCGGCTGACGCCGGCGACGATGTCGTTCTCCAGCCGGTCGATGCTGCCTGCGAGCACGGTCAGCTGCTCATCGATGCTGTGCAGGTTCTCGATGGCCCGCTCTCGCGCCCCCTCGGTGGTGGTGGGATCGAGGAAGCCGACGGTGTCCTCGAGGGCATCCACGAGGTCCGGGACGTAGCGGTCGGCCATCCCCTCGAGCAGCATCACGTCGGCGTCCGAGGCGCGGCGCGACTGGATGGCCGCAGAATCCAGCAGGGCATCGATCCGCAGCAGCAGCGTCTCGGCCCGGTGCAGGATCTGCGAGACGGTCGAGCCGCGGGCCCGCCGCTGCATCCGCTGCAGCCGTCGCCGCTGCTGGCGGGAGTCCTTGACGACCTTCTCGAGCATCGTGCGGGTCGCGGCGGGGATCTCGGTGGTGCTGCGTCCCAGTCGCACCGGGCGCGGTGCGCGGTTGCGGAGCAGGAACGCGCTGCCGCCCCCGACGACGGCGGCGATCCCGAGCCCGGCCAGCAGCGGGCCGAGCAGTCCGGCGCCGCCCACCAGGCTGCTCACGCCGAGGGTGATGAAGCTGCTGAGGCCGACCACGCCGGCGAGCACGGTCGGCACGCCGTGGGTGAGCCAGCGACCACGGCGTCGGCGGGGCACGACCGTCGTCGAGAACGGGGCATGGACCTTTCCCTCCAGCGGGCGCTGACCCGGCGCCCACGGCGCGGCGCGTCGCGGGGCCCGCGGGATGCCGGAGCCGCGCCGGGCGGAGGGGTCCGGGCGCGGAGGCATGCCGGTCCGTCGCACCGGCTGCTGCCGTGGCGGTCGGTTCTGAGCATTCATGGGCATCCGCGCACCTCCCGGCGGGAGCTGAGGGCGACGACGGAATGTCTCCGCCGGTCTCCGCGAGGGTGGCCTCGGCTCCTCACCATCGACGACTTCCAGGGTATCGCGAGGCTCCGGGAAGGGGCTGGGGGCTATCCCCCGACCTGGTGCGGCTCACTCCTCGCGCTTGACCTCCGCGGCGAGGGCGGCGTCCTCGGGATGCTCCTGCAGGTACTCCCGCTCGGCCTCCTCGACGTGGAGGTCCTTGCCCTCGATGGACTTGGGCACCATCGACACGGCGATGAACGAGATCAGCGCGAGCACCGCGATGTAGACACCGATCGTCCATCCGGATCCGGTCCGGTTCAGCAGCAGCTGCGCGATCATCGGTGCGAAGGCGCCGCCGACGATGGAGCCGAGGGCGTAGCCGATGGACACCCCCGAGTAGCGGACCCGGGCCGGGAACATCTCGGCGTACAGCGCCGACTGCGGGCCGTAGGACGGGCCGAGACCGACGGTCAGCAGCACGATCGCCAGGGTGAACAGGGGCAGGGAGGCGGTGTCCAGCAGGAACCACATGGGGATGGCCCACAGGATGATGATCCCGTAGCCGATCTGGAAGGTGAGGATCTTGCCGATCCGGTCGCCGATCCAGCCGCCGAACATCGTGAAGACCAGCCAGCTGACGCCGCCGATGAAGCTCGCGATGAGCGTCGAGGTGCGGGACATGTCCAGCACGTTGGACCCGTACGAGGCGAAGAAGGCGATCACCAGGTAGCCGGCCGCATTGTTGGCCGCGAAGATCAGGGCCGCGAGGATGACGTTCTTCTTGTGGTCGCGCAGCAGGACGCGCAGCGGGGCGGCGGATTCCTTCTTCCGCAGCTGCATCTCCTTGAAGACGGGCGACTCCTCGACGGCGCGGCGGATGATGTACCCGATCAGGATCAGCACCGCGGAGGAGAGGAACGGGATCCGCCAGCCCCAGGTCTGGAAGGCCTCGGGGCTCATCGAGCTGGTCAGGATGGTCATGAAGGCCGTGGCCAGCAGCATGCCGATGGGCACGCCGATCTGCGGGTAGGAGCCGAAGGCGCTGCGCTTGTTGCGCGGAGCGTGCTCGACGGACATCAGGGCCGCGCCGCCCCATTCGCCGCCGGCGGAGAAGCCCTGCACCACACGCAGCAGGATGAGGATGATCGGTGCCCAGATGCCGATGGTCGCGTAGGTGGGCAGCAGACCGATCAGGGCGGTCGCGCCGCCCATCCCCACCAGCGTGACGACCAGGACCATCTTGCGGCCGAGCCGGTCACCGAGATGACCGGCGACGACGGCGCCGAGCGGGCGGAAGAGGAAGCTGATGCCCAGCGAGGCCCAGGAGATGACCTGGGCGAGGCCGGGGTTGTCATCGGCCACCGGACCGAAGTACAGCGGCGCCAGCACGAAGGCGGCCGCCTGGGCGTAGATGAAGTAGTCGTACCACTCGATGGTGGTGCCTACCAGGGTGCTGGCCAGCACCTTCTTCTCTTCGGCGCTCCGTCTCGGGGCGGGTGCAACATCGTTGTCGCGGGTACTCATCGGACGCTCCTGTCGCGGCGTCGGAGGTCTCGCGCCTCGATGCACGGGACCCGGGGGCATGAACGAACGTTCGGTCGCTATCGCTATCGGAGTGTAGGGCATCGATGGCGCGCTCGTTTGACCGACCTGCCCCGAGATGGGACTCTGGGCGCACGCGGTGAATGAACGGTCGGTAAGCGATGGCGGCGTCGGTCCGCGTCGTCGACCGAGGACGGAGGACCCGACGTGTCAGAAGCATTCCTGGTGGGCGGGGCGCGCACGCCCGTCGGACGCTACGGCGGCGCCCTGTCCTCCGTGCGCCCGGACGATCTGGCCGCACTGGTCGTGCGCGCCGCCGTCGAGCGCGCCGGCATCGACCCCGCCGCGGTCGACGAGGTGATCCTCGGCAACGCCAACGGCGCCGGCGAGGAGAACCGCAACGTGGCCCGCATGGCCTGGCTCCTGTGCGGATATCCGGACGCGGTCCCCGGCATCACGGTGAACCGCCTGTGCGCCTCCGGCATGAGCGCGATCCTCATGGCCTCCCAGATGATCCGCGCCGGGGACGCCGACCTCGTCGTCGCCGGCGGCGTGGAGTCGATGTCCCGCGCCCCCTGGGTGATGGAGAAGCCCGCGCAGCCCTTCGCCCGCCCCGGGGCGGTGGTCGACACCTCGATCGGCTGGCGCTTCACCAATCCCGCCTTCCTCTCCGGGCAGTGCTCCCGGGACGGGAAGGCCACCTTCTCCATGCCCGAGACCGCCGAGGAGGTCGCCCGCCGCTACCGGACCAGCCGCGAGGACTGCGACGCCTTCGCCGCCCGCTCCCATCAGCGAGCCCTGGCCGCGATCGATGCGGGTCGCTTCTCCGCGGAGATCGCCCCGGTCACCGTCGCGGACCGCAAGGGTCGCGAGAGCGTGGTCCAGGACGACGAGGGGCCGCGCCCCGGCTCCACGCCCGAGGTCCTCGCCGGGCTGCGCCCGGTGGTGCCCGGCGGCTCCGTGGTGACCGCCGGCAACGCCTCCTCGCTCAACGACGGCGCCTCCGCGATCGTGGTCGCCTCCGAGGCGGCGGTGGACAAGTTCGGCCTGCGGCCCCGTGCCCGGGTGCTCGCCGGCGCCTCCGCAGGGCTGGCGCCCGAGATCATGGGCATGGGGCCGGTCCCCTCGACCCGGAAGGTGCTCGAGCGCACCGGGCGGGCGGTCGAGGATCTCGCGGCCGTCGAGCTCAACGAGGCCTTCGCCTCGCAGTCCCTGGCGAGCATGCGGGAGCTCGGGCTCGACCCCGCCACCGTGAACAACGACGGCGGTGCCATCGCCCTCGGCCATCCGCTGGGCTCCTCCGGCTCCCGCATCGCACTGACCCTGCTGGGGCGGCTGGAGCGGGAGGCGTCTCCCGGCGACCTCGGCCTGGCCACGATGTGCGTCGGCGTCGGCCAGGGGTCCGCGATGCTGGTGGAGGCCGTCTGATGACCAGCGTGACCCCGCCCCGTCCCGTGCTGGATCCTGCGGCCTTCACCGCTCTGCGGCTCGAGGAGCGCCAGGACCGGCTGCTGGCCAGGCTGGACCGCCCGGCGGTGAAGAACGCGATCGACCAGACCATGGTCGACGAGCTCCACGCCGTCTGCGCCCACCTCGAACGCACTCCCAAGATCCTGGTCCTGGCCGGCACTCCGGCCGATCCGCAGAGGGGGACGAAGGGCGTCTTCGCCTCCGGGGCGGACATCTCCCAGCTGCGCGAGCGGCGCCGCGACGATGCGCTCGCGGGCATCAACTCGTCCGCCTTCGAGCGCATCGCCTCCCTGCCGATGCCCGTCATCGCCGCCCTCGACGGTCATGCCCTGGGCGGCGGCGCGGAGCTCGCCTACGCCGCTGACTTCCGGCTCGGCACCCCGCAGCTGCGGATGGGCAACCCGGAGACCGGGCTCGGCATCATCGCCGCCGCCGGCGCGATGTGGCGCCTCGCCGAGCTCGTCGGGGAGCCGACGGCCAAGGAGATCCTGCTGGCCGGCAGGATCCTGACCGGTGAGGACTGCCTGCGCATCGGCCTGATCACCGAGCTGGTCGAACCCGCCGAGCTGCTCCCCGCGGCCGACGCGCTCGCCGATCGGATCGCCGCCCAGGACCCGCTGGCCGTGCGCCTGTCCAAGCAGGTCTTCCACGCACCGCGCGAGGCGCATCCGATGATCGACACCCTGGCCCAGGGGATGCTCTTCGACTCCGACGCCAAGTTCGACCGCATGCAGGCGTTCCTCGACCGGAAGCAGGCACGATGACCGCTCCGTCCCCCTCCCTGCCCGCCACGGTCGGCGTCCTCGGCGGCGGCCGCATGGGTGCCGGCATCGCGCACGCCTTCCTGCTCGGCGGTGCCGACGTCCTCGTCGTCGAGCGGGACGCCGCGGCTGCCGCGGCGGCCCGGGACCGCGTCACCCGCTCCACGCACGCCTCGCAGGAGCGCGGACTGCTCGAGGGCTCCGTCGAGGACGCCCTCGCCCGGCTGCGGGTCTCCGTGGACGCCGCGGACCTCGCCGACCGCCAGCTGGTGATCGAGGCGGTGCCCGAGGACCGCGCGCTGAAGGTCGCCTCCCTGCAGCGCGTGGAGAGCCACCTGCGCCCCGACGCGGTCCTGGCCTCGAACACCTCCTCGCTGTCCGTGACCGACCTGGCGACCGTGCTGGAGCGCCCGGAGAACTTCCTGGGCCTGCACTTCTTCAACCCCGTCCCCGCCTCCGACCTGATCGAGGTGGTGGTGGGGGAGCGCACCGGTCCGGAGCTCGTGGACGCCGCCCGGGCGTGGACCGAAGCGCTCGGGAAGACCGCCGTCGTGGTCCGCGATGCCCCCGGCTTCGCCTCCTCGCGCCTCGGAGTGGCGATCGCCCTGGAGGCCATCCGCATGGTGGAGGAGGGTGTCGCCGCGCCCGAGGACATCGACAACGCCATGGTGCTCGGCTATCGGCACCCGACGGGTCCGTTGCGCACCACCGACCTCGTCGGGCTCGAGGTGCGCCTGGGGATCGCCGAGCACCTCGCCTCCACCCTTGGGCCCCGCTTCGAGCCGCCGCAGCTGCTGCGCGACAAGGTCGCCCGGGGGGAGCTCGGCCGCAAATCGGGCACGGGGTTCTTCGACTGGAGCTGAGGGTCCGTGGGCTCAGCCGTGCTCGGGGTCGATGAGCATGCTGGTGATCCGCAGCGTGCACAGGCGCTTGCCCGACTCGTGCTCGATCACGACCTCGTGCGTGGCGATCCGCCGCCCCAGATGCAGCGGGGTGGCGGTCAGGGTGACCATCCCGTCCCGGGCGCCCCGGTGATGGGTCGCGGAGACGTCGACGCCGACGGCGACCTTGCCCATCGTGGAGGCATGCTTGACGGCGGCCCAGGAGCCGACGGCCTCCCCGGCGGCGAGGGAGGCACCTCCGTGCAGGCGGCCCAGCGACTGCCGGTTGCCCTCGACCGGCATGGTGGCCACCACCTTCTCGAGGGACTCCTCGAGGATGCGCACCCCCATCTTCTCGTCGAGCTCTCCCAGGGTGATCGTCCAGATGTCGCCCGTGGCGGCGTCCGCGTCCATGTCTGCTCCTCCCGTGGTGACGGGCGTGACCCATGCCACCGTGTTTGCTATGGTCCCTATGCTGACCGAACGTTCAGAAAGGTACCAGCCGGATGAGTACACAGACCAGCATGCCGACCGCCGCCGCCCACGACGCCGTGGACGCGCCCGTGGTCCCGAGCTACGTGCGCGACGGCTGGTGGCTGCCCGCGGAGGACTCCCGACTGGCCGTCGTGGCCGATGCCAGCACGGGGGAGCCGGTCGCCCGCTTCGGTGCCGAGGGGCTGGACCTCGGTGAGGTCGTCGAGCACGCCCGCACCGTGGGCCGCCGCACGCTGGGGGAGATGTCCCTCCACGAACGGGCGCTGCGCCTGAAGGAGCTCGCCAAGCACCTCTTCGGGCAGCGCGAGGAGCTGTACGAGATCACCGTCAGCTCCGGCGTCACCACCAAGGACAACCTGGTGGACGTCGACGGCGGCATCGGCACCCTGTTCACCTACTCCTCCAAGGGCCGCCGCGAACTGCCGAACTCGAACGTGGTCACCGAGGGCCCCATCGAACAGCTCTCCGCGGACGGCTCCTTCCTGGGCGGCCATGTGCTGACCCGCATCCCGGGCGTCGCCGCGCAGATCAACGCCTTCAACTTCCCGGTCTGGGGCATGCTGGAGAAGTTCGCGCCCGCCTTCATCGCCGGGGTCCCCACCCTCGTCAAGCCCGCGACCCCCACCGGCTACATCACCGCGGCGGCGGTGCGGATGATGGTCGAGTCCGGCCTGCTGCCCGACGGCTCGCTGCAGCTGATCTCCGGCTCCGCGCGGGGCCTGCTGGACGTCCTGGACCACCGCGACATGCTCTCCTTCACCGGTTCGGCGGACACCGCCGGCGCACTGCGCTCGCACCCGCACGTGGTGCACGGCGGCGTGCGCTTCACCGCCGAGGCGGATTCGCTCAACGCCGCGGTCCTGGGCCCCGACGCCACCGAGGGCACGCCGGAGTTCGACGCCTTCATCCGCGCCGTGGTCACCGAGATGACCGTCAAGGCGGGCCAGAAGTGCACCGCGATCCGCCGCGTGATCGTCCCCGAGGCGCAGCGGGAGGCCGTGACCGCCGCCCTGGGCCGACGGATCCGGGACAAGGTCGTCCTCGGCGATCCCCGCGCCGCGGGCGTCACCATGGGTGCCCTGGCCTCGCGCGATCAGCTGCGCGACGTGCGCGGCGCCGTCGAGGAGATGCTCGCCGCCGGCGGCCGGATCGCCCACGGCGCGCTCGAGACCCCCGTGGTGCGCACCCTCTCCGGGGAGGACGCCACTGCCGACGAGGGTGCCTTCCTGGCACCGATCGTGCTGACCTGGGAGGACCCGGGCGCCGAGGCCGTGCACTCCCGGGAGGCCTTCGGCCCCGTCACCTCCGTGCTGGGCTACCGCGACCTGGACGACGCCGTGCGCCTCGCCGCCCGCGGCGGCGGCTCGCTGGTCGCCACCGTCTGCACCCATGACCCGGACACCGCACGCGAGCTCACGGTCGGGATCGCCGGCCACCACGGGCGCGTCCACCTCCTCGACCGCGACACCGCCCGCTCCTCGACCGGGCACGGCGCGGCCATGCCCCAGCTCGTGCACGGCGGACCGGGCCGTGCCGGCGGCGGCGAGGAGCTCGGCGGCACCCGGGCGGTGAAGCACCACATGCAGCGCACCGCCGTCCAGGGCTCACCCGATCTCCTCACCGCGGTCACCGGCCTGTGGCACACCGGGGCCGCCCAGCGCCTGGCGGGGGACCCGGAGTTCGGCGGGAGCGCCGAGGAGATCCACCCCTTCCGCAAGTCCCTCGCCGAGCTGCGCCTCGGCGACGGCGTCGCCTCGGGACTGCGGACGGTCTCCGAGGAGGAGATCAGCGCCTTCGCCCAGACCACCGGCGACACCTTCTACGCGCACACGGACCCGGAGGCGGCCGCGGCGAACCCGTTCTTCCCCGGGATCGTCGCGCACGGATACCTGCTGGTGTCCTGGGGCGCCGGGCTCTTCGTCGACCCCGCCCCCGGGCCGGTGCTGGCCAACTACGGGCTGGAGGACCTGCGCTTCCTCACCCCGGTGGCGGTCGGCGACTCGATCCGCATCACCCTGACCGCCAAGCGCATCACCCCGCGCGTGACGGACGAGCACGGCGAGGTCCGCTGGGACGCCGTCATCCACAACCAGGACGGCGAGGTCGTCGCCACCTACGACGTGCTGACGCTGGTGGAGAAGGAGAACACGACCTATGCCGGCTGGAACGCCTGACATCGCCGCCGACGACGAGGTCCTGATCCGCCGCTCCGGGCACCTGGCAGAGCTGATCCTGCACCGCCCCCGGGCCCTGAACGCCCTGAACCGGGGGATGATCGACACCGTCCGCGCCCAGCTGGACGCCTGGCGCGAGGACGACACGGTGGCCACCGTGCTGCTGACCGGTGCGGGGACCAAGGGGCTCTGCGCCGGCGGGGACGTCCGCTCCGTGCACGGCGCGATGGTCGAGGGCCGGTACCAGGAGTGCGACGGACTGTTCGCGGCCGAGTACGCCATGAACGCGATGATCGCCGACTACCCCAAGCCCTATGTCGCGTTCATGGACGGCATCGTGCTCGGCGGCGGGCTCGGGATCTCCGGCCACGGCTCGCACCGCATCGTCACCGAGCGGACGCGCCTGGGGATGCCGGAGACCGGCATCGGCTTCTTCCCCGACGTCGGCGGAGCGCATCTGCTGGGGCGCGCGCCGTTCGGCGCCGGACTGCACATGGCGCTCACCGGCGCCCACATCACCGGCGCGGATGCCCTGGCGTTCGGCATCGCCGACCACTACGTGCCCGCCGCCCGCCGGGCGGACCTGGCGCGGGCGCTGGAGACCCTCCCGGCCGATGCCGCCATCGCCGAGGTCGCCGAGCAGGCACCCCCGGCCCCGCTCACCGAGCGGCGCCGCTGGATCGAGTCCTGCTATGCGCACGAGAGTGCGGAGGAGATCGTCGCCGCCCTGCACGCCGACGGGGACCCGGAGGCGGTCGCAGCGGCGGGGACGATCCTTGCCAAGTGCCCCACCTCCGTGAAGATCGCCCTCGCCCACGTGCGGGCCGCCCGCGGGGCCGGCTCCGTGCACGAGGTGCTGGAGAGGGATCTCCGCCTCGCCCACCACCTGGTCCGCGGTCCGAACTTCCGCGAGGGCGTGCGAGCGCTGCTGGTGGACAAGGATCGCAGCCCCCACTGGGAGCCGGCCGCCCTCGAGCAGGTCCGCGCGGAGGACATCGCCGGGGGTCTCGTACCGTTCGCCACGCGCGAGTCGAGGCGGTGACGCTGCGGAGGGGCCGGACCTCGATTCGTGCACGCCGTCGAGCTATGGAGCCGGTCCGGGTACGCCGTGGCCGATGATCACCACTGCTAGGCTCGTCGAGGCTGCCAGGAGATGCTCCGCTGCCGCACACCGAGGAGATCCGAGAGGGACACTCCATGTTCACCCAACTCCGCCTGCAAGATTTCAAGAGCTTCGAAGACACCACCTTCGCGCTGGACGCATTCACACTGCTGATCGGCTCCAATGCGAGCGGCAAGTCGAATGTGCGTGACGCGTTGCGGATCCTCCACGGCGTGGGCCGCGGGTACTCGGTGGCCGAGATCCTGGGCGAGAAGTGGGCCGAGGGCGGCGTGCGCGTGTGGACCGGGGTACGCGGAGGGGCCCGGCAGGCGGTGCGCTACGGCGTCGAGGACCACGCTTTCCAGATCACGGCGGACTTCACCATCCCGAGCGGTGCCGGATCGGCCCGTCCCATTCCGATGAGCTACCGCATCACCTTCAGGGTCGAGGAGAACACGCCCGAAGTTGTCGGCGAAGCCTTGATGGAACGCGGAAAGTACGTGTTCGAAACCCATCCCGACGGTGTCGGCCTGGGATCGGGCGCTGCGCACCGAACGATCAAAGCGCGGGTTCGTTCGCGGGGCGGCCGCCCCCCGGAGCAGGCATTTCTCACCGACCGCCCGCTGCTCACCCAGATGCTGGAGCCGGGCGCAGCCACCGAGAGCAATCGATGGGCCGCACAGCGGGCGCAGCAGTTCCTCGGCGCGATGCGTTTCCTCGACCTCGACCCAGATGCCGCTCGCCGGAGCAGCCAACGCGGCATCACCACCCTGGGTGACCGCGGGGACAACCTTTCCTCGGTACTTGCTGACCTGTCCGACTCCGACTCCGCCCGTAACGTACTCACCTCGTGGATCCGTGCCCTCACGCCGATGGATGCCGTGGACCTCCGCTTCGATGATGATCTGAACGGCAATACCCTTGCCGTGCTCATCGAGGGCAATGGGCATGAGACTCCCCTGGTCTCCGCATCGGACGGCACCGTCCGTTTCCTTGCGATGGTGGCGGCGATGCTTCACGAATCCACTCCGCGTGTGCTGTTCTTCGAAGAACTGGAAAACGGCATCCACCCTCATCGGGTGGACCTCCTGCTCGACCTCATCGAGACCAGCGTCCGCGACAGCGGGGCCCAGGTGATCGCCACGTCCCACTCGCCGCAGCTGCTCGAGCACGGCTATCACGCGGAGGACGCCCGCCCCATCCTCATCGCCCGCTCCGCGGACGGCATCAGCGTTGCTCGCGACGTGAAGAGTGAGAGCAGCATGACCGAGGTCATCGATCAGGACGACCTCTCAGACCTCATGAGCGACGGTTGGTTCGAGGACATGGCCGCGCTGTCCGCTGAACCCGAGTCGGAGGAGGGGCGATGAGCTTCAATGTCATCGTGATCCCCGAGGATGATCGCCTCGACACCTACGTCCTCACCCCCGTGTTGAAGGCAGCTTTGACCCATATCGGAAAAACGCAGGCCACACTGCGAATGGTCTCCAACCCTCATCCTCGCGGAATTGACATCGTGCTCACGATGGACTTCTTCGACCAGGTGATGCGGCGGTACGGGACCGCTGATCTCTTCTTGTACTGCATCGACCGCGACGGCAGTGCGCGCAATGATGCCCGCCTGCGTTCCACGGTGCTGAGTGCCTCCGAGAGAGTCCGTGCCAGGCAGCGCGTCGATGGTCGCACAGCTCACCAAGAGGTCGAGGTGTGGGGACTCGCCGGTTGCGATCGTGAACTGCTCGCGGACCCTTGGGCGAGCATCCGTGCGCATCGGGACCCCAAGGAGGCGTACTTCGATGGGGTCGCGGAGGCGCTGGGTGTCCACCGGGGGCCAGGCCGCGGCCGTGAGCACATCGGCCGTCTGGCGGGTGCCAGCTACGGTCGCGTCAGACAGCTGTGTCCCGAACTGCAGGAGATCGAGACCATATTCCTGGATGCGGCAGGCTGAGCGCGGTCCGCGGCCGCAGTGCCCGGTGGCCCTCGAGCCTCAGGGGCTAGGGCCGCGCCCGCAGCCCGTCCAGCGCCATCGCGACCACCAGGTCCTCCACCTGCGCCGCGGGGACGGGGCCGTCCGCCCGGAACCACTCGGCCATCGAGCTGATCATCCCGAACAGCAGCCGGGTGCTGGTGCGGGCATCGACGTCCTCCCGCAGCACGCCCTCCTGCTGGGCCCTGCCCACGAGCTCGGCAGCCATCACGTCGATGTCGCGGCGACGGCGCAGCGCGTCCCGCTCGACGTCGGTGTTGCCCCGCAGGCGCAGCAGGAGCGTCACGTACGGCTGCCGATCGATCAGCACCCGCACGGTGGCGCGCAGCATGTGCTCGAGCCGCTCCGCCACCGGTCCGGTGCGGATGGAGTCATCCTCCGTGAGCGCCTCGAGCGGGACCAGGGCCTCGTCCAGAGCCAGCCGCAGCAGGTGCTCCTTGGACTGCACATGGTGGTAGATCGCCGATTTGCTGACCCCCAGCTCTCCCGCCAGCATGCCCATCGACGTCGCGTCGTAGCCGTGCCGATTGAACACCTGGACGGAGAGAGCGAGCACCGACTCCTGGTCGTAGCCGGGACGCCCCGGACGGGACGCCCCCACAGGGGCGGGGGTCGACGGCACTCGGTCCTCCTCGGGGCAGGGGCGCGGGGCTCAGAGCCCGCGCAGGTCGTGAATCCGCTTCAGCTTACCGACCGACCGGGGCAGGACGCCCGGGTCGACCACCTCGATGCGGCAGCTGGATCCGATGCCCTTCTTGATCCGCGCGCCCAGCTCGGCAGCGGCCTCCCGGGCACGCTCGCCCGAGCACTCCTCGCGCCGTTCGATCCGCACCGCGAGCTGGTCCATCCGGTCCGGACGCGTCAGCTCCAGCTGGAAGTGCGGGGAGAGCCCGTCGACGGTCAGCGCGATCTCCTCGATCTGGGTGGGGAAGAGGTTCACGCCGCGCAGGATGATCATGTCGTCGGACCGCCCCGAGATGCGTCCCATCCGGCGGTGGCCCGGGTACGCGCTGCCCGGGTGCAGCGTGGACAGATCATGGGTGCGGTAGCGGATGATGGGCAGGGCCTGCTTGGTCAGAGCGGTGAGGACGAGCTCCCCGGGCTCCCCGTCCGCGAGCACGCCCGCGTCGAAGGGGTCGATGATCTCGGGTCGGAAATGGTCCTCCCAGACGTGATTGCCGTCCTTGGTGAGGATCGACTCGCCCGCCACCCCGGGTCCCATCACCTCCGACAGCCCGTAGATGTCGCAGGCATCGATGTCGAACATCTCCTCGAGCTCGGTGCGCATCTCCTCGGTCCAGGGCTCGGCGCCCAGGACCCCGACCTTCAGCGAGGTGGTGCGCGGATCGATCCCCTGGCGCCTCATGGCGTCCCCGATGGTCAGCAGATAGGTCGGGGTGCACAGGATCGCGTCCGGCGCGAAATCGCGGATGAGGGTGATCTGCTTGTCCGTCTGCCCGCCGGACATCGGGATCACGGTGGTGCCCAGGTGCTCGGCGGCGTCATGGGCCCCCAGCCCGCCGGTGAACAGGCCGTACCCGTAGGCGTTGTGCACCTTCCATCCCGGCTGCACCCCGGAGGCGTGCAGGCAGCGGGCGCCGAGCTTCGCCCAGTCGTCCAGGTCCTGGCGGGTGTAGCCGACCACGGTCGCCCGGCCGGTGGTCCCGGAGGAGGCGTGGATGCGGGCCACCTCCTGCTGCGGGACCGCGAACATCCCGAAGGGGTAGGACCGGCGCAGGTCCTCCTTGTCCGTGAAGGGGAACTTCGCGAGGTCGGAGAGCTCTCTGAGGTCGTCGGGGTGGACGCCCGCGGCATCGTACTTCTCGCGGTACAGCGGCACCCTGGCGTAGGCGCGCGCGATCGTGGAGCGCAGACGTTCGAGCTGCAGGGCCTCGATCTGGTCGCGGCTCATGGTGAGCTCGGGATCCGACGGGCTGGTCGCCGGAGTGGAGGCGGGGGCGGTGGTCATCGGGAACCTTCCGGTCGGGAGTGGGGGAGGGGGCGCCGCGGCGTCAGGGACGACGCACGGTCCGGGAGCGGCCCCGGAACTCGGCGATGACCTCGGTGCTGCCATCCGTCCGTCGCTGGTGGACCCGGACGTCGTAGATGCCGCTGCGGCCCGCCTGCTGGCGACGCTCGGCGACCGCGGTCAGCAGGCTCCCCGCCACTCCCTGTCCCAGGAAGTCGATGTCGGCCCCGGAGGCCACGGTCACCGTGTCCGGGGAGCTGCGGGCAGGATTGCAGGCCATCGCGAACGCGGTGTCGGCCAGGGAGAAGATCATCCCCCCGTGGGCGATCCCGAAGCCGTTGAGCATCTCGGGGCGCAGCGTCATGGTGATGACGGCATGGCCGTCGGAGACCTCCTGGACCTCGATGCCCAACCATTCGGAGGTGCGGTCCCCGGCCAGCATCTCGTGGTGGCGGGCCCGCTCGCGGGTGGCATCGGCGGTGTCGGTCACGTGTCCTCCGGTGAGTCGTCGTCGACTGCGATTCAGCATACTGAACGTTCATGAGGGAATCGCACGCAGTGATCCCCGTCAAGTCCGGGGGCGCGGTTGACGGCGCCCCGCGGACTCCGTAGTGTAACTTACCGAACGATCAGTCAGCACGGCGGGCGCGACAGCCCGAGAGCTGACCGTCCGCAGCGCCCCCGGCGCGCAGCGCCCGTAGCAAGGAGGAGACGATGGCCGAGCAGAGCAGCGTCGGCGCGACCGGTGTCCTGTCCCCGCAGGAGGTGGCCGGTCGGGAGGCGTTCGAGGAGCTCATCGCCGAGGACTCCCGGGTCGAGCCGCGCGACTGGATGCCCGCGGACTACCGCAAGAGCCTCACGCGCCAGATGTCCCAGCACGCCCATTCCGAGATCATCGGCATGCAGCCCGAGGCGAACTGGATCACGCGCGCCCCCAGCCTGAAGCGCAAGTCGATCCTGATGGCGAAGGTGCAGGACGAGGCCGGCCACGGCCTGTATCTGTACTCCGCCACGGAGACCCTCGGCACGAGCCGCGACGAGCTCACCGACCAGCTCATCTACGGCTCGGCGAAGTACTCCTCGATCTTCAACTATCCGGCCCGCAGCTGGGCGGACATGGGCGCCATCGGCTGGCTCGTCGACGGTGCCGCCATCGTCAACCAGGTGCCGCTGTGCCGCGCCTCCTACGCCCCCTACGGGCGGGCCATGGTCCGCATCTGCAAGGAGGAGTCCTTCCACCAGCGGCAGGGCTGGGAGATCCTCTACGAGCTCTCCCACGGCTCCCCTGCGCAGAAGCAGATGGCGCAGGACGCGGTGGACCGCTTCTACGCGCCGGCCCTGATGATGTTCGGCCCGCCGGATGCCGACTCCCCGAACTCGCAGCAGTCCATGGCCTGGAACATCAAACGCTTCAGCAACGACGAGCTGCGCCAGCGCTTCGTGGGGATGATCGTCGAGCAGGCCGAGGCCCTCGGCCTCACCCTCCCGGATCCGGAGCTGCGCTTCGACGAGGAGTCGGGCCAGTGGATCCACCAGGACCTGGACTGGGACGAGTTCATGCGCGTGATCAAGGGCGGCGGTCCCTGCAACGCACAGCGGATGGCCCGTCGCCGCGACGCGCACGAGGACGGCGCCTGGGTGCGCGAGGCCGCCGCGGCCTACGCCCGCGACCGGGCCGACGAGATGGACGAGGTGGCCTGACCATGACCGAGCAGATCCCCGCCTCGGCCGGATGGCCGCTGTGGGAGGTGTTCGTGCGGTCCTCGCGCGGCCTCTCCCACGTCCACGCCGGATCGCTGCACGCCCCGGACTCCGAGATGGCCGTCCAGAACGCCCGTGACCTGTACACCCGTCGGAACGAAGGGGTCTCCCTCTGGGTGGTCCGCTCCCGCGACATCACCACCTCGGATCCCGATGCGAAGGGTCCGATGTTCGAGTCGGCGAAGGGCAAGGACTACCGTCACGCCACCTATTACACGAAGAGCCAGGGGGTGAAGCACCTGTGACCGCCTCGACCAGCACCCCGTCCATGGAGGGCTCGGGCGATGCCACCGCCTCCGCGACCCGCATCACCCCGGGCAACGCGCTGCGCCCCGAGGACATCGCCCAGCAGGGCGACGTCCCCGGCGACGAGAACGTGGCCGCCTACGCCCTGCGCCTGGGGGACGACGCCCTGATCCTGGCCCAGCGCCTGTCCCACTGGATCTCGCGCGCCCCCGAGCTGGAGGAGGACGTGGCCCTGGGCAACATCGCCCTGGACCAGCTCGGTCACGCCCGCTCCTTCCTGACCTACGCGGGCCGGTTCGACGGCCGCACCGAGGACGATCTCGCCTATTTCCGCGAGGAGGAGGAGTTCCGCTGCCTGCACCTGGTCGAACAGCCCAACGGCGACTTCGCGGTGACGATCGTGCGCCAGCTGCTGCTGGCCGTCTACCAGCACCTGCTGTACTCGCGGCTGGTGGACTCGCAGGACGCCACCCTGTCCGCCATCGCCGCCAAGGCGATCAAGGAGGTCGACTACCACCTCGAGCACGCCCGCCTGTGGACCCTGCGCCTGGGCCGCGGCACCGAGGAGTCCGCGCGCCGCATGCGCCGCGCCCTGGAGCGGCTGTGGCCCTACACCGAGGAGCCCTTCGGCGACGAGCCGCTGCACGACGAGCTCGACTCCATCGCCGTGCGCCCCTCGAGCCTGCGCGGGGAGTGGGAGGCCCGCGTGCAGGAGATCCTGGCGGAGGCCGGACTCGAGGCCCCGCAGGTGGCCGCCGCCTGGTGCGCCGGCCGCAGCGGGGAGCATTCCGAGCACCTGGGCTTCCTGCTGGCCGAGATGCAGTCGCTGGCCCGCAAGCACCCCGGCGCCACCTGGTGAGCACCCGAGGAGACATCATGATCACGAGCGCACCACGCTCCGCCGTCCTGCACGACATCGCCTCCCGCGTCGCCGATCCCGAGATCCCGGTCCTCTCGATCGCGGACCTGGGGATCCTGCGCAAGGTCACCGAGGACGAGCACGGCACGGTGGTCGTCACCATCACGCCCACCTACTCCGGCTGCCCCGCCCTGGACGCGATCAGCCAGGACCTGGTCACGGAGTTCTCCCGCGAGGGCTACGAGCAGGTCCGGGTCGAGACGGTCCTGTCCCCCGCGTGGACCACGGACTGGATGACCGAGGAGGGCAGGGCAAAGCTCGAGGAGTACGGCATCGCCCCGCCGACGGGCACGGGCCACCGCGGTCCGGTCACCGTCGGCATGAGCGTGAAGTGCCCGCTCTGCCACTCGCTGCGCACCCGGGAGCTCGCCCGCTTCGGCTCCACCTCGTGCAAGGCCCTCTACGCCTGCCGCGACTGCCTGGAGCCCTTCGACTACTTCAAGGTCCTCGCATGAGCGCGCCCGAGTCGGTGACCGACGCGGCGACGGCGGACCATCCCGGCACCGGCGAGCCCAGCGGCCGCCGCCGCGCGGTCTTCCACCCGCTCGAGGTCTCCTCGGTGCGCCGACTCACCGCGGACTCCGTGGAGGTCGGCTTCACCGTGCCCGAGGAGCTCGCCGACGAGTACGACTACGCCGCCGGGCAGTACGTCGCCCTGCGCAAGCAGATCCCGAACGCCGACGGCGAGCTCCAGGAGCTTCGCCGCAGCTACTCGATCTGCACCGAGCCCCGCCGCGGCCGCCTGGAGATCGCCATCAAGCGGGACCTGGGCGGGCTCTTCTCCACCTGGGCGAACGACGAGCTGTCGGTCGGGGACCGGATCGACGTGATGAGCCCGTCCGGCGCCTTCATCTCGAAGCACCGGATGACCGGGCTCAACGACCCCGAGAGCATCGACACCAGCCGCGAGCACACCTTCGTGGCCGTCGCCGCCGGCTCCGGCATCACCCCGATCATGGCGATCGCCCGCACGGTGCTGGCCGCGGACAGCGCCGTGCGCTTCGACCTGATCTTCTCGAACCGGGCGGCGATGGACGTCATGTTCCTCGAGGAGCTCGCCGACCTCAAGGACCGCTACCCGGACCGGTTCGGCCTCCACCACGTCCTCACCCGCGAGCAGCGGATCTCCCCGCTGCTGTCCGGCCGCATCGATGCCGAGAAGCTCTCCACCCTGCTCACCCGCACGCTCCGCGCCGAGACGGTCGACGAATGGTTCCTCTGCGGTCCCTTCGAGATGGTCCAGCTGGTGCGCGACGAGCTGGAGGAGCTCGGCGTCGAGGCCGAGAAGGTGCGCTACGAGCTGTTCACCACCGGCCGGGAGAACACTCCCGGCGGGCAGGTGGGGCGCCCCGTCGAGGTCGACGACACGGGCGACAACGTGCAGATCTCCTTCCGGCTCGACGGCGTGGAGGGCGAGGTCGCCTCGCCCCGCGCGGCCCGCGAGACGGTGCTCAACGCCGCCCTGCGGGTCCGACAGGACGTCCCCTTCGCCTGCGCCGGAGGGGTCTGCGGCACCTGCCGCGCCAAGCTGGTCGAGGGTGAGGTCGAGATGTCGGAGAACTTCGCCCTCGAGCCCGAGGAGATCGAGCGCGGCTACGTGCTGACCTGCCAGTCCCATCCGACGACCGACGCCGTCCGCGTCGACTACGACGTGTAGGCACGACGACCTCCAGGAGAGACATGATCGAGCTGACCATCACCGACGGCGTCGCCGAGGTGGTCCTCGCCGCACCGAAGACGCTCAACTCCCTCGACATCGCCGGGATCGACGAGCTCGCGCAGGTCTACGACGAGGCGGCCGACGCCGCCCGGCGGGGTCAGGTGCGGGCCCTGCTGCTGCGCGGCGAGGGCCGTGGCTTCTGCGCCGGGCGGGACATCTCCGGGGTCGACCCGGCCGAGGACGACGTCCCCGGATATCTCGACGGCCGGGTCCAGCCCCTGCTGCAGTCCATGGCCGCCTTCCCCGCCCCCACCTTCGCCGCCGTCCACGGCGCCTGCCTGGGCGTCGGCCTGGGCCTGGCGATCGCCACGGATGTCGTCTACGTCGCCGAGGACGCCAAGATCGGGTCCCCGTTCGCGAACCTCGGCGCCACCCTCGATTCCGGAGGGCACTGGCTGTTCACCGAGCGCCTGGGACCGCATCGCGCCCTGGACCTGATCTATACGGCGGAGCTGATGAGCGGTGCGGAGGCCGTGGCGGGAGGGCTGTTCGCCCGCGCGATGCCGTCGGACACCCTGCTCGAACAGACCCGCGCGATCACCACGAAGGTCGCCTCCGGGGCCACCGGAGCGTTCCTGGCCTCGAAGGAGCTGGTGGGACAGATTCGCGATCAGCGTCTGGGGCTGTGGGAGTCGATGGCCGCCGAGAACCGGGCGCAGGCCGCTCTCTGCGCCTCCGCCGACTACGCCGAGGGGTTCGCGGCCTTCCAGCAGAAGCGTGCGCCCGTGTTCCGCGGCCCCGCGGCCGCGCCGACGGAGTCCTGACGCCGGACGGCGCCGGTCACCGGGCGGACACCGTCACCGGGTGTCCGCATCCTCGAAGATCACGAAGGTCTGCGTGTCCAGCACGCCCGGCAGCGGCTGGATGAAGTCGAAGACGACCCGCCGCAGGTCCAGGTTGTCGCGGGCCCGCACCAGCAGCAGCACGTCGAAGTTCCCGCCCACCAGGGACACGTGATAGATCTCCGGGATCTCCTTGAGCGCTTCCTTCACGTCCCGCCAGCTGTGCTGGCGCAGCTTCAGGGTGACGTACGCGGAGGTGCGCATCCCGGCGCGGACGGGGTCCACCACGGCGCTGAACCGTGTGATGACCTCCTCGTCCTGCAACCGCCCGATGCGTGCATAGGCGTGGGCGCGGGAGATGTGGAGCGTCTTCGCCAGTGCCGTCTCGGACTGCCGGCCGTCGCGGGTCAGCTCCTCCAGGATGCGCTCGTCGAGCTCGTCGAGATGCACGGGGTCCCTCTCCATGGGCAGACCTCCCTGGCGGCGTGATGACTGTGCGGCGTGATGAGCGTGCGGCGTGATGGCTGTGCGGCGTGGTGGTGGTGCGGGGAGAGGCGCCGGAGGGCTGGGAGACGCCCGTGCGCATGCTCGGCGCCGACGCCGCGACCGTCGCGTCGGATCGTCGCCAGACTACGCACCGGAGATCAATTCGTCCATGATTCTGCGCAACCTGCTGTGCGAACTGTCCCTGAGTGGCAGGGTCTCAGATACGGAATGCCCGCGGACTGTCCGTCCCGGCGGGCCGAACCACACCGGTGTGGGAGGAACGATGAGCGACGACGTGCGCGACAGGGTGCGACACGGCACCGACGAGACCGCCGGCAGCGCCGGCGGGGCCGTCGGCGGCCCCGACGAGACCGCCGCCGGCGCGGAGCAGCCGACGAACCGGGTGCGGGCGGCGGCCCGCAGCTTCGGCATCACGCCGGAGGACTACATGCTCCCGGCACGGCACCTGATCCGGATCGTCGGGCCCGACGGGCGCGTCTGCCGCTCCGCGGGCGAGGACCCGGAGCCGGGGCACGACTACCCCCTGCCCGCGGACGAGGACCTGCTGGCGGCCTACCGCCGCCTGGTCACGGGGCGACGGCTGAACGAGCAGAACTCGGCGCTGGTGCGCCAGGGCCGGATGGCCGTCTACCCCTCGAGCTACGGCCAGGAGGCCTGCCAGGTGGCCGCCTCGGCACACCTGGAGCCGCAGGACTGGCTGTTCCCCACCTACCGCGATGCCGTCGCGGTCATCTCCCGCGGCGTGCCGCCCGAGGAGGCCATGACGCTGTTCCGCGGTGACTGGCACAGCGGCTACGACCCCCGCGAATACCGGGTGGGCATCGAGTCCACCCCGCTGACCACCCAGCTGCTGCACGGAGTGGGCTTGGCGCACGCGGCCCGTCTGCGCGGGGAGGACACCGTGGTGGTCGCTCTCTGCGGCGACGGCGCCACCAGCGAGGGCGACTTCCACGAGGCCCTGAACTTCGCCGCCGTCTTCCACCTGCCCGTGGTCTTCTTCGTGCAGAACAACCAGTACGCGATCTCGGTGCCGCTGGAACGGCAGACCGCCGCCCCCTCGCTGGCGCACAAGGCCGTCGGCTACGGGATGGCCGGTGAGCGCGTGGACGGGAACGACCTCGTCGCCCTGCTCGCCGTGTTCGAGCGCGCGGTGCGCCTGACCCGCGAAGGGTCCGGTCCGCTGCTGATCGAGGCGCTGACGTACCGGATCGAGGCGCACACCAATGCGGACGACGCCACCCGGTACCGCACCGACGAGGAGGCCGAGCACTGGCGGACCCTCGACCCCGTCACCCGGATGCGCACCTACCTGAGCGACCGCGGCCTGCTCACCGACGACCTGCAGGCGGAGGTCCAGGCCGCGGCCGAGCAGGCCGCCGCCGAGCTGCGCGAGGGCATGAACGCCGAGCAGGAGCTGGACCCGCAGGAGCTCTTCGCCCACGTCTTCACCGTCCCCACCCCGCAGCTGGTCGAGCAGTCGGCACAGCTGGCGGACGAGCTCGCCCGCGAGGAGGCATGATGAGCACCACCGCCGAGACCACGACTCCGGTCACGATGGCCACCGCGCTCAATGCCGCGCTGGCGGACGCGCTGACGGCCGATCCCGGAGTGCTCGTGTTCGGCGAGGACGTCGGCATCCTCGGCGGGGTCTTCCGCGTCACCGACGGTCTGGCCGAGCGCTTCGGGGCGGACCGCTGCTTCGACACCCCGCTGGCCGAGTCCGGGATCGCCGGGACGGCCGTCGGGATGGCGATCGGCGGGCTGCGCCCCGTGATCGAGATGCAGTTCGACGCCTTCGCCTATCCCGCCTTCCAGCAGGTCGTCTCCCACATCGCGAAGATGCGCAACCGCACCCGCGGCGCGCTGGCGATGTCGATGGTCATCCGGATCCCGTACGCCGGCGGGATCGGCGGGGTGGAGCACCACAGCGACTCCTCCGAGGCGTACTACGCCCACACCCCAGGGCTCAAGGTCGTCACCCCGGCCACCGTCGCCGATGCCTATCTGCTGCTGCGGGCGGCCATCGATTCGGACGACCCGGTCGTCTTCCTGGAGCCCAAGAAGCTCTACTTCGCCAAGGACCAGGTGGACCTCGCCGCGCTGCGGGCCCGGTACGAGGCCGGCGCCGGCGCGACGAGCACGAGCGACGGCAGCGAGGGCGGGGGAGATCCGCGCGCAGCGCTGGAGGCGGGAGGCGCCACCATCGCCCGCAGCGGCACCGACGCGACGCTGGTCGCCTACGGCCCCTCCCTCCCGGCGGTCCTGGCAGCAGCGGCGGCCGCCGAGGCGGACGGGCGATCCCTCGAGGTCATCGACGCGCGCACGATCGTCCCCTTCGACGACGCTGCGGTCGTGGCCTCCGTGCGCCGGACCGGGCGCGCGCTGGTCGTCTCCGAGGAGTCCGGCTTCGGCTCGGTGGCCGGCGAGATCGCCGCCCGCATCCAGGAGCGCTGCTTCCACTCGCTGCGCGGCCCTGTGCTGCGGGTGACCGGCTTCGACATCCCCTATCCGCCGCCCAAGCTGGAGCAGCACTTCCTGCCCGGCGTGGACCGGATCCTCGACGCCGTCGACGACCTGCAGTGGGAGGACTGAGATGACCATCCGCACGTTCGCACTCCCGGACCTGGGGGAGGGACTGACCGAGGCCGAGATCGTCCAGTGGCTGGTGGCCGCGGGTGACACGGTGGCCGTGGACCAGCCCATCGTCGAGGTCGAGACCGCCAAGGCCGCCGTCGAGGTGCCCTGCCCGTTCGCCGGCACCGTGACGACCCTGCACGCCGAGGCCGATACGGCGCTCGCCGTCGGCGCACCGCTGATCTCCGTCGAGGACGGCATCGGCGCCGCGCCCACCGGTGCCGACGCCGGCGGTGAGGACGGCGCCGACGAGGAGGCCTCGGTCGGGGCCGCGGACGAGGGATCCGGCCAGGTCCTGGTCGGCTACGGCACCACGACCGCCTCGTCCCGGCGCCGCCGTCGGCCGCGCGAGCGCGACGGAGCGGAGGTGGCCGAAACAGCGCCGGAGGCGGCCGAGACAGCGCCCGCGGTGGCACCCGAGGACCCACCGGCGCAGGCGCCCCGGGTCATCAACCCGCTGGTGCGACGGCTGGCCCGCGAGCAGGGCGTGGACCTCACCGCCGTGCGCGGGACCGGCCCGACCGGGCTGATCATGCGGGCCGATGTCACCGCCGCGGCGGCGAGCCCCGGGACTGCGGGCCCCGCAGCCGCTCAGGCGCAGCCGAGCTCCGAGGTCGACGACAGCACCGGGCTCCGGATCGTCGGGACCGAGAAGGTCACCGGCATGCGCAAGGCGACCGCCGCCGCCGTGTCCCGCTCCCGCCGCGAGATCCCGGAGGCGACCGTCTGGGTGGATGTCGACGTCACGCCGCTGCAGGAGCTGCGCGCCGATCTGGCCGCCCGGGACGGCACGGCGCCCGGCCTGCTGGCCTTCGCCTCCCGCTTCGCCCTGGCCGGGCTCACCCGGTACCCGCAGCTCGCGCAGCGCTTCGAGGAGGATGCCGAGGGAGCGCAGCAGATCGTCTCCTTCGACGGCATCAACCTCGGCGTCGCGGTCCAGACCGACCGCGGCCTGGTGGTCCCCTCGGTGCGCGGTGCCCACACCATGACCACCCGGCAGCTGCAGGACGAGCTGCGGCGGCTCACCGAGCTGGCACGCTCGGGCGAGGCCACCGCGCAGGACCTGACCGGCGGCACCTTCACCGTGAACAACTACGGGGTGTTCGGGGTGGACGGCTCGGCCGCGATCATCCCCCAGGGCCAGGCGGCCATGCTCGGCATGGGCCGGATCGTCGAGCGCGGCTGGGGCGTGGACGGCGAGCTGCGGCTGCGTCAGATCATGCAGCTCTCGCTGGTCTTCGACCACCGCATCTGCGATGGCGGGACGGCCGGAGGCTTCCTCCGCTTCGTGGCGGACTGCTTCGAGCACCCGGCGGGGGTGCTGGCGGATCTGTGAGGGGGCCGGGCGGGGACGGTGCCGCCCCGCCCGGTTCGGGATCGCGTGCGCAGCCCGAATCGGATAGACCCTCGGCGAGAGACAGCTCCTCGCCGTCACCATTGCCCGCAACGCGTGTCAGGTCTGGGCGGCAACGGCTTCATGAACGAGAACGTGGTGGCCCGTCACTATCGCGAGTCCCGCCTGGGTCGTCGCCAAGGGCGGCATCACCTCCCATGAGGTCGCGGCCTCCGGCCTCGGCATCCGTCGCGCCCGGGTGGAGGGACAGTTCTGCCCCGGCAACGTCGGCGGTGAGCAGGCCCTGGCCGACGTCGCCGCCGTGCGGCCCGTGCTCGATGCCCTGGCCGCGAACGCCCCGGTCGTCGGCCCCCGCCCCGGTGACGGACAGCGCTTCAAGATCGTCAACCAGCTGCTGTGCGGCGTGCACATCGCCGCAGCCGGCGAGGCGCTCGCCCTCGCCGACTCGATGGGCCTGGATCTGAAGCAGGTCCATGAGGTGCTCGGCACCGGTGCGGCGGCCTCCTTCATGTTCGGCGATCGCGGCCGGCGCATGGTCGATCACGATTTCGACGACGTCCGCTCCGCGCTGACCATCTTCGTCAAGGACATGGGCCTGGTCGCAGAGGCAGCGGCGGAGGTCTCCCAGGAGGTGCCGCTGGCATCCTCCGCCCAGGAGATCTACCAGCGCGGCAGCGAGCTGGGCTGGGACCGCCGCGACGACTCGATCGTCTACCAGGTGCTGCGGGGAACGACCGACTGAGCGAGCCGCGTGCCGTGGGACCGCCGCGACGACTCCGCAGCGCTACTGCCGCCGTGCCATCCCCGACGATAGTCGGTGCCCCGGCCCGACCGACTCTGATGGCATGGAGGTCGCAGAGCCATGGAGGTCGCAGAGCAGAGGAGCGCGGCATGACGACGCCGGATGATCACCTGGACCACGGCGAGGCCCCTGGGGATCGCCCCTCCCCGAGACCGCGCAGGCGCCCCGGGGCAGGGGAGCGCAGGACGCCGCTGTGGAGCCGAGGAGGCATCCTCACCCTGTGGATCGTGCTGGGAGCGCTGTTCTGCGGCGCTGTCGGCCACCTCGTCGGACAGGCCCTGCCGGGAGACTTCGTGTACGGCGCGGGGATCGGGCTCGGCGCGGGCGTCGCTCTCGGCTCAGCGGTGGGAACGCGCCGGGCGGATGCGAACGATCGGGAGATCGCGCGCCGCACGGAGGAGGAGCCCGACGCCCGGTGACCGGGGACGCCGATCCGATTCTCGGCTCCGGGGCCGCGTAACCCCGTGCGGAGCCCGCGTCCCACCTTCCACCGCCGCTCAGGACCGGGTGCGCACCCCGGTGACGCCGCCGTCGATCGACAGCAGCACGCCCACGGTGGAGCCGTTGCGCGGCGAGGCGAGGTAGCAGTGGGCCTCGGCGACCTCCTCGGGGGAGACCAATCGGCCGTGCGGCTGCCGGGCCTCCAGTGCCGCCCGCTCGGCGGCGGGGTCCTCGGCCTTCTCCAGCAGCCGGCCGATCCAGGGGGTGTCCGCGGTGCCGGGGAGCACGGCGTTGACGCGGATCCCCTCGCCCACCAGATCCGCGGCCATGGCCAGGGTCATCGACTGCACGGCGCCCTTGGTGGCCGAGTAGAGCACCCGCTGCGGCAGGCCCACCGCGGAGGCGATCGAGGCGGTGTTCACGACCGCGGCGTGCTCGGAGCGGCGCAGATGCGGCAGGGCGGCGCGGATCACCCGGGCCACCGAGGTGACGTTGACGTCGAGCACCCGGGCCCATTCGGCGTCATCGTTGCCGGTGACATCGCCCTGCGCGCCGATCCCGGCGTTGTTGATCACGATGTCCACGCCGCCGAGCTGGGCAGCGGCCTCGGTCACCGCCGCCTCGACGCTCGCGGTGTCCGCCACGTCACAGCGCAGGGCGAGGGCGCCCTCGGGGCCGCCCTCCGGGTGCAGGTCCAGCACCGCCACCTGAGCGCCCCGACCCAGCAGGGCGGTCGCGGTGGCGGCGCCGATCCCGGAGGCGCCGCCGGTGACCAGGGCGCGCAGGCCGGAGAACTCGCCGTGCGGGTCCGGGGCGGTCGATGGTGCGGCGGGGGTCTGGGACACGGGTGGGCTCCTCGGGATGGGGGTGGATGACTCTGCCCAGTCATCCTAGCTCTGTGCACGCGCCGCGCGTCCAGGCCGCGGCCTGATCCGCCGTTTTCCGGGATGAATGCCACCCAGACTTGTTTCCTCGCCTCAAGACATAGGATGATAGGCGTGCCGACGAGGTTCGGGCTCTCGTTGACGGCGGAGGAGACCGTGCCCGATGAGGAATGGAGTGTCCGTGGAACTGCGACGTCTCGGCCCGGTGGGTCAGGAGAAGCCGGCTGCCGTCTCCGAGGGGGTGACCTATCGCCTCGCACCGCTGACCGACGAGATCGACGGGGAGTTCCTCGCCGGCGGCGGGATCGCGCGGGTGCGCGAGGCGCTCACCGCCGGGGAGCTGCCGGTCTGGGAAGGCGTGGAGCAGGAGCGCATCGGCGCCCCGATCGCGCGCCCCATGGCGGTGCTGTGCATCGGCCAGAACTACGCCGAGCACGCCGCGGAGTCCGGCGCGGAGCCGCCCACGGTGCCGATCCTGTTCCACAAGCACCCCAACACCGTCGTCGGCCCGCACGACGACGTCGAGATCCCGCCGGGCGCCGAGAAGGTCGACTGGGAGGTGGAGCTGGGCGTCGTGATCGGGGCGGAGGCCGCCTACCTGCCCGATGAGCAGGCCGCGCTCGACGTCATCGCCGGGTACGTGACCAGCCACGACCTCTCCGAACGGGACTTCCAGCTGGCGGAGTCCGGTGGTCAGTGGTCCAAGGGCAAGAACTCCCGCGGCTTCAATCCGCTGGGACCCGGCCTGGTCCCGGCGGACGAGGTCGACCCCCAGGCGCTGCGGCTGTGGTCCGCCGTGAACGGCGAGGCCCGCCAGGACTCCACCACCGCGGACATGATCTTCACCGTCGCCCGGATCGTCCAGCACCTCTCGCAGTACATGGTGCTCTCGCCCGGCGACGTGATCAACACCGGCACCCCGCAGGGCGTCGCCCTGTCCGGCCGCTTCCCGTACCTCGGAGCCGGCGACGTGGTCGAGATCGGCATCGAGCATCTCGGCACCCAGCGCACCACCTTCGTCCCGGCCCAGGCCGCCTCGCAGAGAGCCCTCCCATGAGCACCTTCACCGCCCTGGACGTGCAGGACGTCCGCTTCCCCACCAGCCGCAGCCTCGACGGCTCGGACGCCATGAACCCCGATCCGGACTACTCGGCGGCCTACCTCACCGTGCGCACCGACGCCGGCGATGCGGGCACCGCCCTGGTGTTCACCATCGGCCGCGGCAACGACGTGCAGAGCGCCGCGATCGCGGCCCTGGCCCCGCATCTGCTGGACCGGGACGTCGAGGAGGTCCTCGCCGATCTCGGCGGGATCTACCGCGAGCTCAGCTACGACTCGCAGCTGCGCTGGCTGGGCCCGGAGAAGGGCGTGATGACCATGGCGATCGGTGCCGTGGTCAACGCCCTGTGGGACCTGCGCGCCCGCCGCGAGGGCAGGCCGCTGTGGCTCACCCTCGCCTCGCTCAGCCCTGAGGAGCTGCTGGACCTGGTGGACCTGCGCTATCTCGAGGACGCGCTGACCCGCGAGGAGGCGCTGGGGATCCTGCGCCGCGGCGCCGAGGGCAAGCAGCAGCGGATCGCCGCGCTGCGCGAGACGGGCGTGCCCGCCTACACCACCACCCCCGGCTGGCTCGGTTACAGCGACGAGAAGCTGGTCAGGCTGCTGCGCGAGGCCCGCGAGGACGGCTTCGAGATGGTGAAGCTGAAGGTGGGCGCCGACGCCGCCGACGACGAGCGCCGCCTGCGGATCGCCCGCGAGGAGATGGGCCCCGGCTTCCCGATCGCGATCGACGCCAACCAGCGCTGGGGCACCGCCGAGGCGATCGAGGCGATCCGCGCCCTGGCCCCGCACGACCCGTACTGGGTCGAGGAGCCCACCTACCCCGATGACATCCTCGCCCACGCCGCGATCCGCGAGGCGGTCACGCCCGTGCGCATCGCCACCGGCGAGCAGGGCGCCAACCGGGTGCTGTTCAAGCAGCTGCTGCAGGCCGGCGGCATCGACGTGCTCCAGGCCGACGCCACCCGCGTGGCCGGGATCAACGAGAACCTCGCGATCCTGCTGCTCGCCGCCAAGTTCGACGTGCCCGTGTGCCCCCACGCCGGGGGAGTGGGCCTGTGCGAGATGGTCCAGCACGTGGCCTTCCTGGACGCGGTCGCGATCGCCGGGGACGACGAGCGACGCCGGATCGAGTTCGTGGACCACCTCCACGAGCACTTCGAGGTGCCGGTGCGGATCGAGAACGGTGCCTACATGGCGCCCGAGGAGCCCGGCAACGGGGCCCGCATGCTCGACGCCTCGATCCAGGATCACCTGTTCCCGGACGGTCCCTTCTGGGCCGCGGAGCTGGTGACCCCGTGGGCAGCGTCGCAGGCCGGTTCGGCACGGGCCGGCGCAGAGCAGTCCGGCTCCACCATCCCCGCCCCGACCGCCGCTCACTGAGAGGATCCCGGCATGGAACAGATCGCCCTGCACACCCGCATCGCCGAGGGCCGCGAGGCGGACTACGACCGTGAGCACGCCCGCATCCCCGACGAGCTCGATGCCTCGCTGCGCGCCGCGGGCGTGCACGCCTGGCGGATCTGGCGCGACGGCCGCGACATCTTCCACCTGGTCGAGGTGGAGGACTACGCCGCGATGCGCCGGCAGCTCGCCGCCGAGCCGGCGAACCAGCGCTGGCAGCAGCACATCAACCAGTTCCTCGAGGTGGTCGACGACTACGGCGGCGACGACTCCGGGATCAGGCCGGTGTGGTCCCTGCCGGCGCAGGCACCCGGGGTGACGGCATGAGCGCCGCCGACGCGCCCGCCGCAGCCCCCGGCGGCGGGCCGCTCGTGCTCCCGCCCCTGGGCTTCGGCGCCGCCCAGCTCGGCAACCTCTACCGGGCCACCACCGACGAGGAGGCCGACGGTGCGGTGCGCGCCGCCTGGGACGCCGGGATCCGCTGCTTCGACACCGCCCCGCACTACGGGATCGGCACCAGCGAGCGCCGTCTCGGCCGGCGCCTGGCCGGCTATCCCCGTCAGGAGTACCTGGTCTCCACCAAGGTGGGGCGCCTGCTGCTGCCCGGCCCCGGCACTGGCGACGACCTGGCTAATGGCTTCGCCGTGCCGGACGACCACGTGCGCGCATGGGACTTCTCCGAGGCCGGGGTGCGCCGCTCCCACGCCGAATCCCTCGAACGCCTGGGACTGGACTCGGTGGACATCCTGTTCGCCCACGACCCGGAGGAGGGCCCGACGCAGCAGGCCTTCGCCGAAGGGCTGCCGGCTCTGGCCCGGATGCGCGAGGAGGGGCTGGTCCGCGCCGTCGGCGTCGGCTCCAAGGATGCGGACGTGCTCACCCGCGCCGTCCGCACCGGACTGATCGACCTGGTCATGCTCTCGGGCCGCTTCACCCTGCTCGAGCAGGACGCCGCCGCCGAGCTGCTGACGGCCTGCGTGGACCACGGGGTGGGGATCGTCGCCGTCTCCGTGTTCAACTCCGGGCTGCTCGCCCGGCACCGGGTCGCCGATGACGCCACCTACGAGTACGACCAGGCACCCGCCGAGATGATCGCCCGGGCCCGCGAGCTCGCCGGCATCGCCGAGCGGCACGGGGTCACCCTCCCGGACCTCGCCGTCCAGTTCCCGCTGCGCCACCCCGCCGTGCGCTCGGTGGTGCTGGGGATGCGCACCGCGGAGCAGGTGCGCTCCAACGCCCAGCGGATGGGCGTCGAGATCCCGGCCGCGGCCTGGGAGGACGTGCAGCGCACCGAGGATGCCGCGCGCCGCGCGGATGCCGAGCGCGCCCAGAGCACGGAGGGCGCCGACGGTGGCCGCTGAGCCGGTCACCGACGCCCACCTGCATCTGTGGGACCTCGCCGAGAGCCCCTACGCCTGGCTCGCCGGCGCCCCGACGCCGCTGCGCCGCACCGTCGGCATCGACGAGGTCCGCGGCCCCCTGGGGGAGCTTGGGGTCACCCGGGTGGTGCTGGTCCAGGCCGACGACACCGCCGAGGACACCGCTCACCTGCAGCGCACCGCCCGCGCCATCGAGGGTGGGGCCGGAGCCGGGATCATGCGGGCCGATGTGGTCGGCTGGCTGCCGCTGACGGATCCGGACGCCGTGCGCGCCGCGCTCGCGGACCCGCAGCGCACCGACCATCTCGTCGGCGTGCGCCACCTGGTCCACGATGACCCCGATCCCGGCCTCCTGGACCGGCCCGAGGTCGCACGGTCCCTGGATCTGCTCGCCGAGGCCGGGCTCCCGCTGGATGTTCCCGACGCCTTCGAGCGGCACATGGAGCAGGTGGTGCGCGTGGCCCGCCGCCACCCCGGCCTCACCGTGGTGCTGGACCATCTGGGCAAACCACCGCTCGGCGACGACGAGGCGATGGCCCGCTGGCGGGCGCAGCTCGAGGCGATCGCCGCCTGCCCGAACGTCGTCGCGAAGGTCTCCGGCCTCGCGACCAGCGGCAACGGGGACTTCGCCGCCGCGGCGGACCTCGCTCTCGCACTCTTCGGGCCGGAGCGGCTGATGATCGGCTCGGACTGGCCGATCGCCCCGCAGCACCTGGACCTCGGCAGCGGTTTCGCGCCCCTGCTCGCCCACGTGCGCAGCTGGGCGCAGGCCGACGTCCGCGCCCTCACGCAGGGGACCGCGGCGCGGGTCTACCGGCGGCTCGGCGAGGCGTCGTCGACCGCGTGACCGTGCGGTGAATGCTCGCGGCACCGCTGTCCGCTAAATGAGCTTTGATAACTTTATCAACGACGTGCGCTGTCGATAATTTTATCAACGCCAAGCGACGGGGCTGGCCTTGCCCATTCGTCGTATAGAGATCACTCGGCCGGCGGCTCCCCCTTCTGCAGCAGCCAGGACTCGACCCCGGCGACATGGGCCGCCGCATAGGTGCGGGCGAGGTCCGGGCGGCGGGCCTGCAGCGCGTCGAGGATCCGGCGGTGCTCGGCCAGGGTGCGCTCCACCGCGGAATCGTCCGTCAGGCCGCGCCACACCCGGGCCCGGGCGGTCGAGCTCGCGAGGCTGTCCAGCAGCGAGCTGAGGTAGTCGTTGGGGCAGCGGACGTTGATCTGGTGGTGGAAAGCGATGTCCGCCTCGACCAGCTCCTCGATGGTGGAGCTGTCGTCGAGGTCCGCCATCGTCTGCTCGAGCCTGTCGAAGTCGTCGTCGGTCAGGTGCGGGCAGGCCTGCTCGACCGCGGCCGGCTCCAGCAGGCGCCGGATCTCGATGATCTCCACATAGCTGGAGTCGTGGTGGAGGTCGAGCACGAAGGCGAGGGACTCCAGCAGCTGCTCCGGCTCGAGGGCCGTCACATAGGTGCCGTCGCCCTGGCGCACGTCGAGCACCCGGATCACGGACAGCGCCTTGACCGCCTCGCGCAGCGAGTTGCGGGAGACCCCGATCCGTTCGGACAGCTCGCTCTCGGTGGGGAGCCGGTCCCCGGGCCTCAGCGTGCCGTCCACCACCATCTGCTTGATCGCGCTGATCGCACGATCGGTGACCGCGGAGGCCATCAGAGCACTCCTTCCCTCGCCGGGGCGTGAGCGGTGCTCATCGCCGATCCTCGATCTCGAGCAGATCCATCGCACTGGCCTTCTCGATCTGCTCGTGCTCGGGCTGCTCGTTCTGCATCCGTTCCAGGTAGGGCTGGGCGCGCTGGACCTGCTGCTCCAGGTTCGTCACCGTGGTGAGGAAGTTCTGGTTGGCCTGGGTGCGGAAGGCGTCGATCCCGTCCATCGTGGTGAACAGGTTCTCGAAGGCCTTCTGCAGCGTCTCCTCGGAGACCCCGGAGGTCGCGGCCTGCTCCTGGATCTTCACCGAGTTGTCCGCCAGCATCTGCGAGGTGCGGGAGATGAGATTGTCGGTGGTGCGGTTGACCGCGTCGATCTGGTCCAGCACGATCTTCTGGTTCTCCAGCGCCTGGGCGGTGATCACCGCGGTGCGCAGCGCGGTGACGGTGGTGGTCCGTGCCCGCTCCACCCCCTGCTGGAGCTTGGTGTTGTTGTCCTCGATGAGGCCCATCGACAGGTAGGCCTGGACGGTGACGGCGATCTGCGTGGCCACGTCCTGGCGGCGCTGCCGCACCGCGAACAGCACGTCCCGCTCCAGAGCATCGGCCTCGGCGGCCCTGCCCTCGGCGCGGGTCTGCTCGGCCCGCCGCACCGCCCGGTCATCGAGCAGGCTCAGCAGGTAGGAGGCCTTCTTCAGGGAGGCGAGGTCCTCCCACAGCGCCCGACGCTCCACCGACAGCTCGGCGTTGTCCTTCTGCAGCATCTCCTGGCCGCGGCTGAGCGCGCCGAGCACCTGGTCGAGCTGGTCCTGATTGGATTCGAAGCTGCGGAAGTAGCGCTTGGCGACGTTGCGGCCCGGCAGCCAGCCCAGCGCCTTCTCGGCGAAGGTCTCGTCCTTCGGGGCGAGGTCCTCCATGGTGGTGCGCAGCTCGGAGAGGGAGTTGGCGACCGACTCCTGCGCCGTGCCCTTCTCCTTCGACTCCCGCAGCGACTGCTGCATGAACCGGGAGGAGGTCTGGCTGGTGCGCTCGAAGGTGCGCCGGGCGACCGCGCCGAGCGCGTTGACCTGGGCGGTGTACTCCTGCGAGTGGGGGTTCAGCTGGGCGACCTGCTCGACCCAGGCGTCGGCGCGCTGCGCGAGCTCGGCCTGCTGCTCGGGGGCCAGGTCCGGCAGCATGTCGCCGGCCTGGTCGTCCTCGATCGACTCGACCGGCTCGGCCGGGGTGATCTCCTGCTCGGGAACGGGTGGTTGGAGCTTGTCCATCGGGGCCTCCTGGGCGGTTCGCGGTGGGATGCGGGCAGGGTCGGGATGCGATCACACGTCGATGATCGGGTTCAGGTGCTGGTCGGCGAAGCGGGCGCGCAGGAACTCGGCGTGCACCTCGAGGGACCGGGAGACGCCGCCGACCAGGTCGGCCTCGATCTGCTCGACCCCCTCCTCCAGCACGTTCAGCTGCCGGCCGATGCTCTCGAGGTTCTCCAGCGCCTCCTGGCGGGCGGAGCCCTCGAAGGTCTGCAGGAAGCCGATGGTGTCGCTCGCGGCCCCGACCAGATCGGGCACGTAGCGGCAGGCGATCCCCTCGAGCATCGTCACCTCGCCGGCCGAGGGCCGCAGCGATTGCAGCTGTTCGGTGGCGACCAGCGCGTCGATCCGGGTCACCAGGGCATCGACGTCCTCCAGCACGCTCGCGGCCGACGGAGTGCTGCTCGCCTGCGGGCGCAGCTGCGCGAGCTGCTCGCGGGTGGTGGCATCGGCCTCCAGGATCGTCGAGAGCACGGCCCGGGTGCTGTCCGGCACCGAGGCATCCAGCACGGGACGCTCAGCCTGGTGGCGACGCGGAGCATTCAGGAGAGCGCCGCTGCCGCCGAGGGTCACCACGCCGACGCCGGCCGCCGCGGCGAGGGCCAGCAGGGGACCGGCCAGTCCGGTGCCGAGCCCGACCACGAGGGTGAGGACCGCGGCGAGCCCGCCCAGCAGCACCGGGGCACCGAAGCGCACCAGCGGCGAGCGGCGGGGCCGGCCGACGGCCTTCGAGGCGGGGGAGTGGACGGTGCCCTGCAGCGGGGTGCGGAGCGGACCCCACAGGTCGCGGCGCTCGGCGGTGGCCTTCCACGGCAGGTCCTGGTCGCCGGGGGCGGGGGACCGGGCGGGATCGGCAGCTCGGTCCGCGGCCTGACCGGCGGCCGGCTGCCCGGTGCCGCCGGCCGGCCGGGAGCCGGAGGGAGAGTCCGCAGAAATGGGCGCGAAAGGATCCGGGAACCGGTTGGTCCCGCTGGTCGGCTGCTCGGCCGACGGATCGTGCTGTGCGCTCACTGGATCCCGCAGTCCTCCCCGAGACGATGACGAGAGCCTCTGCGTGGAGGTGCTGGGCAGGTGCGTTGCTGCCACCGTGCCCGGCGTCGTGCAGGCGCCTCGTCCTGGGCGTGCTGAAAGGCTATCGCGAGGGACTGGGCGTCCGCCGAAGGTTTCTCCGGCGCGTGATGAGGGTGCGCACCGCAACCAGGGAACACCAGTGGTCGACGAGCGTCCTTCGCCCCGACCACTGATCCTGGAGACACCGAGGTGATTCCTGGGCCGAGGTGGTGTGGCCGTCTCTCGGCAACCTGTCCTGCGGCGCGCTGGGGCCCACATGACCCTGTGCTTCGACGTCGCCTACTTCAGCGCGCCTTCGGTGATCCCGTCGATGAACTGCTTCGCACCGATGAAGAAGACGATGATCAGCGGGACCACTGCGATCAGGGCGCTCATCATCAGCATCCCGTAGTCCGTGCCATGGGTGGTCTGCAGCTGGGACAGCGCCACCTGGAGCGTCAGACGACTGGGGTCGTTCAGCACGATCAGCGGCCACATGAAGTCGTTCCACGAGCCGATGAAGGTGAAGATTCCCAGGAACGCGAGCGCTGGGCGGGCTGAGGGCAGTGCCACGTGCAGGTACTGGCGGAAGAAACCGCAGCCATCGATCGTGGCTGCCTCGACCAGCTCGACTCGTACCGAGTTCTGGAAGAACTGCCTCAACCAGAACACCCCGAAGGCGCCCGCCAGGGACGGCACGATGACGGCCTTGAGCTCACCCACCCATCCGAGCTCGGTCATGATGACGAACTGCGGGATAGTGGCCAGCTGTGAGGGCAGCAGGAAGGTCAGCATCACCACCAGGAAGAGGATCCGCTTGCCGGGGAAGCTGAACTTTGCGAACGCGAAGGCAGCGAGCGAGTCGATGAGCAGGACGAAGAACGTCACCGTGGTCGCGACCAGGAACGTGTTCGCCATGGCGGCCCACACGTTGATCGTGCTCATCACCGCTTCGAAGTTCTCCCGGAACCTGTTGCCGGGCAGCAACGGTGGCGGGAACTCGTAGATGGCGGCCGAGCGGTGCGTGGACAGCACGAACATCCAGTAGAACGGGAAGAACGAGACCAGCGCACCGGCTGACAGCAGCAGATGGCGCAGCAGGCGGCCGGCTGTGCGACGAGCAGGGGGTCGGCGTCGGCGCGGTCGGGAAGGCGTCACCTCGGTGACGGGGCCGTCGGCATGAGCGACGTCGGGAGTGGTCGTGGTGGTCATCGAGAACGCTCCCTCGTGGCGAACCAGTTGATGAGCGTGAAGAGGATGACGATGACCATCACACCCCACGCGATGGTCGCGCCGTACCCGTAGCGGTTCTCCTGGAAGGCTACCGAGTAGAAGTACAGCACCAGCGTCAGCCCGGAATTGCCGACCCCACCGGCGCTCGCGGATCCGCCGCCCTGTGAGGACGTCATCACCTGCGCCTCGGTGAAGCTCTGCAGCGAACCGATGGTCGACATGATCGTGATGAACATGATGATCGGCCGCAGCATGGGCAGGGTGATGGTGAAGAAGGTCCGCACCGGGCCCGCTCCGTCGAGCTGAGCGGCCTCGTAGACCTGCTTCTCCACCGACTGCAGGCCGGCCAGGATGATCATCGCGTTGTAGCCCACGAAACTCCATGCCGTGAGGGTGGAGATCGCGACCTTGATGCCCCATTCCGACTGCAGCCATCGCACGGACTCCAGTCCGACGGAGTTCAGCAGCGCGTTCATGATGCCGAAGTTCGAGGAGAAGATCGAGCTGAACAGGATGCCCATCGCCACCAGCGAGGTGATGTTCGGGACCAGGTAGGCGACCCGGTAGACGGTCGAGAAGCGCACTGCGGAGTTCAGCCCGAGCGCCACCAGGGTCGCGAGTGTGAGGCACGGGACCGTCGCCATCACCCAGAGGATGAGCGTGTTGCTCAGTGCTTTCCAGAACAGCGGGTCCTCGAGCAGATAGCCGAAGTTCGTCAGGCCCACCATGTTCCAGTCGCCGATCCCGCGCCAGTCGGTGAAGGCGAGGAACATCGTGAAACCGATGGGAAGTGCGCTGAATGTGGCGAAGAGCAGGAAGTACGGTGCCAGCGCCACGTACGCGGGACGGGCGCGGCGAGGACCGAGAGGGATGGTGTCCGGGTCCGTGCGCCGCTCCTGCCCCCGCCCGCGTGGACCGGGCGCAGGCGGGGTGTCGGTCGCGGTGAGCTTCTGGGTGAGCGAGGTCGACATCGTCAGGAGACCGTGACGCCGTTCTGCTCCGCCAGCCGCTCGGCCTCGGAGACCGCATCCTTCCAGGCCGTCTCCGGATCCTTGCCGCTGGCCTCGACGAGGGCGAGCTCGGCGTAGTAGGGCCCGTTGACGATGCCATCCCGAGCGTCCTCATAGAGGGGTCGCACGTACTCGGCGGCTCGCGAGAAGACCTCCGCCGCCACCTGGCCGCCCAGGAACTCGACCTCACCGCTCAGCTCCGGCGAGCCGAAGGCCCCGGTGTTCGCGGGGAAGTTCCCCGAGTGGGTGTACTCGGTGGCGAGGTTCTCGGCATTCAGCAGGCGCAGGATGATCTCGAAGGACTGCTCGTGGTTCTCGGAGCCGGCGGGGATCCCGAGGAACGAACCGCCGAGGTTGGTGGCGTCCCCGGGATGCTCGCACACGTGCCACTTGCCGGAGGTGTCGGGGGCGTCGACGATCAGGTCGGCCAGGTGCCAGGAGGCTCCGAAGTCCACGGGGAGCTTCCCGGCCGCGACCGCCGCGGCGACGTCAGGGGTGTTCGACTCGAGTGCGGCGTTGATCCCGGCGTCGTGAGCCGCGATCGCGAGGTCCCAGGCCTTGCGGATGTGCTCGTCGGCGCCGATGAAGACGCCGTCCTGGTCGATGAAGGCCGAACCGGACTGGCGCCAGGCGATGTCGAAGACCGCGGAGAGGTTGCGGATGATGTAGGTGTCGGGATCGGCGGCGTTGAGCTGCTTGCCGAGATCGAACAGCGACTCCCACTCGCGCACGGCCGCAGCGAGATCCTCCGGGGTGGACGGGAGGCCGTGCTGCTCGAAGATGTCGAAGCGGTAGAACAGGGCGGTCGGTCCGATGTCGATCGGGATGCCCAGCTGACGACCGTCCTGGGTGGTCGCCTGCTCCCACTTCCAGGGGACGTAGTCGCCTTTGTGCTCCTCGGCGCCCAGGGTGTTGAGGTCGACGAAGAAGTCGGGGACCTCGGCGAAGTGTGCGATGTCCTCGCCCTTGATCCCGGTGAGGTTCGGCAGCCCGGAACCCGCCTGCAAAGTGGTCTGGAGCTTCTGCTTGAAGTCGCCGCCCTGGATGGTCTGCTTGAAGTTCGCGTCGGGGAAGGTGGTGCGGATGTCCTCGACGATCTCGTCCGCGAAGCCCTCGGGCCAGTACCACAACGTGGCCCCCTCGCCGGTGGCCTCCCCGCCGGCGCTGGTCGAGCAGGCGGAGAGCAGGGCGAGCGAGCCGGTGGCGGCGCCGAGGCCCAGGGCGGTGCGGCGGGTGAGTGGGGTGCGGATCATGGAACTCTCCTTCGAGACTGTTGCAGCAGGTTTATTGGGAGTTGAGGGAGGTCAGGCGTCGGGTACGGACGTTGCGGCGAGCGCCTCGAGGGCTTCGGTGCATCCCAGCCGGTGCTGCCGGGCGAGAGCCGCAAGTTGTGACGGGCTCGGGGTGATGCCCGGGCCGGCCAGCCCCGCGGCCCGGGCGGAGGCGGCAAGGCACGCAGCCTCCAGGGCATCGCGGAAGCCCAGCCCCCGATCGCGGAGCACGATCAGCGCGGCGCCGAAGGTGTCGCCGGCGCCGGTGGGGTCCACAGGACCGAGTGCTGGCGCACCCACTGCGACCTCGAGCCCCGACCGGGCGTCGATCCCGAGCGCGCCCTCGGCCCCGCAGGTGACGACGACGATCGGCACCCTCTCGGCGAGACGATGCGCGGCGGCCGAGGGGGAGTCGGTCCGGGTGTAGGCCATCGCCTCGTCGGCATTGGGAAGGAAGCCCTCGCAGTGCTCGAGGTGACGCAGCAGGCCGGGGTCCCAGGCTCCGCTCGCATCCCAGCCGACGTCAGCCCAGATCCGGGCGTCGGAGGCGGCGAGCCAGGGCATCTCCTCCGGCCCCAGATGCAGGGCGATGGAGGCGGCGCCGCGTGGGTCCGGGGCTGCGGCCGCTGCGATCGTGGGAGCGGACCCGCCGGTGACCAGGGCCCGATCGCCCGCATAGGGGAGGGCCGAGGTGATCTGGAGGTCCCAATCGGGGGTGACCAGGAGGCGCGTGGTGTCGATGCCGGAGCCCTCGAGCAGCGTGCGGGTGATTCGGCTGATGGGGCCGTCGCCGATTCGGGCGGCGATGGCGGTGCGAGCCCCGAGCGCCGAGCCGGCCGCGGCGAAGTTCGCTATGCCCCCGGGCAGGAGCGCTGCTCTGTCGGTGAAGACCTCCTGGCCGGGGCTCGGTGCCGCGGGGAGCACCCCGTAGAGCACGTCGAGGAAGAGCTGGCCCACCGCGAGCAGGTCGATGCTCGGCGGCGCGGCTGGGAGGCGCCTGGCCGCTGTCCGGGTCGGTGAGGGGTGCATCCGGAATCCGTTCCTCGTCGGCTCGTGCCACACCACTGTGACCCGAGAATGTGACGCCTATTGTGTGCGGATGATCATGAATGGTCAAGGATGATTAGCTAATAGGGCGTGAACTGGACGTGAACCGTTGGGCTTGCCCCCGAGTGAGCGCAGATGATCGAAAGTGTTGCTTTGAGGAGGGGGCGGGGATACCGTGTCCCGTGTGATCAGAGTTGCCCGCCTCGATGCGATCGAATTCATGCTGCACAAGCAGAAGGTCGTCTCCACCCACGAGATCGTCGACGTCCTCGGCGTGTCCGGGGCGACCGCCCGGCGGGACCTCGATGATCTGGTCGCCGAGGGGCGCGTCGAGCGCGTCCATGGAGGCGCGAGGCTTCCGGAGCACGAGGATGAGGCGGATCCCGCGCCCGGTGCCGTGCCGGACGAGGATCTGTCCGCCGAGGAACCCCCGGAGGTCGACGAACTGTTCCACGAAGTGCTGGCCAGGAACTCCGCTGTCAAGCGTGCTCTCGCCCGCGCGGCCGCCGCGCTGGTGGGGGATGGCGAGACCCTCTTCCTGGACATCGGCACCACCACCTACGAGCTGGCCAGCTGCCTCGTGGGTCGCCAGCTGACCGTGGTCACCAATTCTCTCGGCGTGGTGGACGCGCTGTCCGCCTCGCAACGCGGCAACCTCGTGGTCCTCGGCGGCGAGTACAACCGCGAATACCGCTGCACGCAGGGACGCAGCGTTCAGCAGGAGCTTCGCGAACTCCACATCGACCGCGCCTTCCTGGGCTGTGCCGGCATCACCGACCTCGGCGTCGTCCGCGACAATGATGCCCGACAGGCCGTCATCAAGCAGGCCGCCGCCGAGTGCAGCGGCGAGACCACGGTGCTCGCCGACTCCTCGAAGATCCCCGGGATCGGTGCGTACACCGCCCTCGAGCTGGCGTCCGTGGACCGGCTCGTCATCGACCGCCCCCTGCCGACGGCGCTCGCGCGCCTCTGCGCCGACGCCTCGACGGAGGTCCTCGTCCCATGATTCTCGCCCTGCTCGGGGGAGGCGGCTTCCGCGTCCCCCTGGTCTTCCGCACCCTGCTGGCCGATCGCACCGACGGCCGTGTCACCCAGGTGCGCCTGCACGACACCGACGGGGTGCGCCTGGCTGCGATGGAGAAGATCCTCGTCGCGATGGCCGAGGCCGTCCCCGATGCGCCGCGGATCATGATCTGCTCCGAGCTCGCAGACGCCGTGCGGGGTGCCGACTTCGTGTTCTCCGCCATCCGCGTGGGGGGCACCAAGGGACGTGCTGCAGACGAGAGGATCGCGCGCGAGCTGGGGATCCTCGGACAGGAGACCACTGGCTTCGGCGGCATCAGCTATGCCCTGCGCGGACTGCCGGTTGCGCTGGACATCGCGCGTACCCTGGCCGACGTGAACCCCGAGGCATGGCTCATCAACTTCACCAACCCGGCCGGGATCGTCACCGAGGCCAGTCGGGAGATCCTGGGCGACCGGGTGATCGGTATCTGCGACTCTCCGATCGGGCTCGCCCGGCGGGTGCTCGGAAGCCTGGAGACCGCGGGTCATGTCCCGGCGGGCACGGCCCTCGATGTCGGCGTCGGTGGCGGGGACGTGAGGCTCGACTACGCCGGCCTCAACCATCTTGGCTGGCTGCAGGGTCTCCAGGTGCGCGGCGAGGACGTGCTGCCCCGACTGCTCGAGCGTCCCGACCTCCTCGAGAGCTTCGAGGAGGGGAGGCTCTTCGGTGCTGAGTGGCTGCGGACCCTGGGAAGCATCCCCAATGAGTACCTCCACTACTACTACTTCGCGCGCGAGACGGTGGAAGCCGACGGACGCAGCGAGGCCACCCGCGGCGTCTTCCTGGAGCAGCAGCAGGACGGCTTCTATCGAGCCGCCGACGGAGTTGTGCCCGCGGAGGCCGCCCTGCTGTGGGAGCGCACGCGCCAGCGTCGTGAGGAGACCTATATGGCTTCCAACCGGGAGGCCGCCGGGGTGGCCGAGCGCGACGAGGAGGACCTCGAGGCCGGCGGCTACGACCGGGTGGCCCTCGCGATCATGCATGCCATCGCTCATGACCGCCCAGCACAGCTGGTGCTCAACGTCGCCAACCGAGGGACCCTGGAGCACCTCCCGGAGGACGCGGTGATCGAGGTGCCCTGCCTGGTGGACGCCGCGGGGCCGCGACCGCTTCCCGTCTCCCCGCTGCCCGCGCACGCCCTCGGGCTGGTGCAGACCGTCAAGCATGTCGAGCGCACCGTCATCCGTGCGGTGACGGAGTCGCGCCGCGACCTCGCGATCGAGGCGCTCGCCCTGCACCCGCTGGTCGACGGTGTCGGCGTCGCCCGGCGCGCGTTCGACCTTTCTCGCGCCGAGTTCCCCGAGCTCGTCGCCCTGCGCTGACCAGGAGGCCACCGTGTTCCAGGACGACACCCGGATCCTCGCACGCGTCGACAGAGCCCATCGCGAGCGCATCCTCCCCGCGCTCCAGCGCGACCTCGGCCCGCTCTCCGTGAGCTCCTGGGTCGTGCCGGGTGACGGCGAACCGGTCCCGCCCGGTACGGTCCCCGCCCAGGACCACGTCCCCGTCTCGCTGCCCCACGCCTGGGGCGCGCCGTGGTCCACCACGTGGTTCCGACTTGAGGGCATCGTTCCCGCCGTCGCGCAGGACGCCGTGCTGCGCCTCGAGGTCGACCTCGGCTTCAAGGACGACTGGCCCGGCAACCAGTGCGAGGGCCTCCTCTTCGATGCCACCATGACACCGTTGAAGGCCATCAACTCCCGCAACCGCTCGGTGATCGTGCACGCGACCGTCGGGGACGGGGTCCGGTTCCACCTCGAGGCCGCGGCGAACCCCGACATGATGGAGCGCGGGACCGAGCCGACCGAGCTCGGGGACCGTCTCACTGCTCCGCAGGACCCGCTCTACTCGCTCCGCAGCGCCCGCTGGGTGGTGCGCGACGAGACCGTCTGGGGGCTCTGGCACGATGTCGACGTGCTGCGTGGGCTCGCCGGCGAGCTGGGACGGGACTCGGTCCGTCGGGCCCGGGTCCTCAGCGCCCTCGACGACGCGATCGACGCTCTCGACCTCCACGATGTCCCCGGCACCGCCGCCGCGGCCCGTGAGGTGCTCGCCCCGGCCCTCGCCGCCCCCGCCGCCGCCTCGGCGCTGCGGATCACCACCATCGGCCACGCCCACATCGACTCCGCCTGGCTGTGGCCGGTCCGCGAAACCGTCCGGAAGGTGGCGCGGACCTTCTCCAACGTCACAGCGCTGATGCAGGAGTACCCGGAGCTCACCTTCACCGCCACCAGCGCCCAGCAGTATGAATGGCTCCAGGAGCACCAGCCGGACGTCTTCGAGCGGGTGCGCTCGGCCGTCGCCGACGGACGTTGGTTCCCGGCGGGCGGCATGTGGGTCGAGTCCGACGCGACGATGCCCGGCGGGGAGGCGCTCCTGCGCCAGTTCACCTACGGCACCCGATACTTCGAGACCGAGTTCGGGATCCGTTCGCGCACGCTGTGGCTGCCGGACTCCTTCGGGTACTCCGCCGCGCTGCCGCAGATCGCGCGCCAGCTCGGGATGGACGGCTTCCTGACCCAGAAGATCTCCTGGAACCGCACCAATCAGCACCCGCATTCCACCTTCTGGTGGGAGGGGCTCGACGGGTCGCGCCTGTTCACCCATTTCCCGCCCGTGGACTGTTACGACTCGATGCTCACGGCAGACGAGATCGCCCATGCCGAGCGCACTTTCCAGGAGAAGGGACGGGCGAGCCATCAGGTGATCCCGTTCGGCTACGGCGACGGCGGCGGGGGCCCCACCGCGGACATGCTCGAGCGGGCCCGTCGGCGGGCGGATCTCGAGGGCTCGCCGCGGCTGCGCATGGGCGACCCCGATGCCTTCTTCGACGCCGCACGGGCGGAGTACGCCGAGGCGGCGCCGACCTACCGCGGGGAGCTCTACCTCGAGTTCCACCGCGGCATCTTCACCTCGCAGCTGGAGATGAAGCAGGGCAACCGCCGTGCCGAGCACTCCCTGCGTGAACTCGAACTGGTCTGGACGATGGTGGGCCTGGCCGGGCTCGGCACGCTGGACCGGTCCGCGGTCGACGCCCTCTGGAAGCGGACCCTGCTGCTGCAGTTCCACGACATCCTCCCCGGCAGCTCGATCGCGTGGGTCCACCGGGACGCCCGGGCCGACCATGCGGAGATCCTCAGCGAGACCGCGAGGCTGACCGGGGAGGGCCTGGCGCTCCTCGCCGCCGGCCCCGAGGCGATCGGACTGCTGAACCCCGGCCCTCACCCGCGCCGCGAGGTGATCGAGCTCGGTGGGACCACCCAGCTGGTGGAGGTGCCCGCCTCCTCTCTCACCCCTCTCGAGCAGGTGATCGCCACACCGCGGGACGTCGCGACCGCCGTCGAGGACGGCTCCGGCGGCGCGATCCTGCGCAACTCCCGCCTCGAGGTCCACATCGACCCCGACGGGGCCCTGCGCCGCGTCCACGACCGGGAGCACGACCGCGAGGTCCTCGCCCCAGGAGCCCGCGGCAACGAGCTCCAGCTGTTCGAGGACGTCCCCAACGAGTTCGACGCATGGGACATCGATCGTCACTACCGCGGGAACCACCGTGCGCTCGTCCCCGCGCAGGTGCCGACCCTCCATGTCCTCGAGGACGGCCCGCTGCGCGCGAGCGTCCGCATCCAGCGGGTCCTCGGCGAGTCACCCGCGATCATGACCATCAGCCTGGATGCGGAGAGCCCACAGATCAACGTCTCTCTCGATGTGGACTGGCACGAGCGGGAGACGCTGCTCAAGGCCGCATTCCCGCTCGCCGTCCGGGCGGAGCGCACGCTCGCCGAGACCCAGTTCGGGCACGTCGCCCGGGAGCTGCACGAGAACACGTCCTGGGAGTTCGCGAAGTTCGAGACGGTGATGCACCGCTGGGTGCTCGCCGCCGGGCCCGGCGAGGGCGCGGCGCTGATCACCGACTCCACCTACGGCTACGACGCGATGCCCTGGTACGGGGACGACGGGACCGGCACCTTGCTGCGGCTGAGCCTCATGCGGAGCCCGAACTGGCCCGACCCGCGCGCGGACCGCAGCCGACGCCGGCTGCGGTACTCGCTGCTGGTCGACCCCGATCCCGTCGCGGCGGCGCATGCCGGTTACGCCCTGAACCAGCCGCTGCGCGTCACCACGGCACCTGCCCGAGCCTGCACCCTGGCTCAGATCGAGGATCCGGGCGTGCATGTCGAGGCGGTGCTCCCGGCGCACGACGGCTCCGGGGACGTCATCGTGCGCCTCTACGAGGGGCGCGGCGTCCGCACGCGCACCACCCTCCGTCCCGGATTCGCCGTGCAGCGGGCATGGGAGGTCGACCCTCTGGACGAGCCCCTCGAGCAGCCCCAGGTGGATCTGCACCCCGGCGCTCTCGTCGATGGGGCGGGCATCCCCCTCACCCTGCACCCTTTCCAGATCGTCTCGCTGCGTCTGACCCCGGAGGCCGCCTCATGAAACTCCTGCTGATCGGCCTGGACGGCGTGCGCATCGACGTCGCCCTCCCCACTGCCATCGCCCTGCACGAGGGCTTCGACCGTCCGGACCGACCCGCGGACCCGCGCTTCGCCGCGGAACCCCGTCCCGCCGACCCACCGCAGATGCCCGCACCGGGCGATGCCCCGGCGGCACCCACCCTGGCCCGTCTGCTCGAGGGCGGCGCCGTGCTGCCGGTCTGGATGACCCCGCCCACCGACTCCGGGCCCGGCTGGGCCTCCCTCCTGACGGGCACCACGCACGAGCAGAACAATGTGTGGTGGAACGAGTTCGTCGGCCATCGGCTCGCCCGCACCCCGGACCTGCTCTCACAGGTGTTCTTCGCCGACCCGTCGGCCCGCACCTTCGCCGCTTCGACCTGGGATGCGTTGGTCGCCGCCGGGAGCGCGGGGCCGGTGATCCACCAGCGGGTCGACCAGCAGCTGGGCGGGCAGCACCAGCTGATGACCGCCACGGACTTCTCGCGCGGCTGCGTCAGCGCGGACGTGCAGGTGCGCACCCGAGCCGCCTGGGTGCTCAACCACGAAGGACCCGACGCGGCCTTCGTCTACTTCGAGGGGGCCGACGAGGCCGGTCACGCCCATGGCGCCGCCTCCGCGCAGTACAGGGCGGCGATCACCGCGGTCGACGAGCATGTGCGATACCTGGTCAAGGCGGTCAGCGAGCGCTACGAACAGCTGGGCGAGGAATGGCTGATCGCCGTCGTCACGGACCACGGGCACAAGCCCGAGGGCGGCCACGGGGAGGACGAAGAGGACGTGCGCCGTTCGTTCCTGCTCCTGCACCGGGTGGGACCGGACGGCTCCCACGCGTGGACGAGGCAGCGGGCCGCAGGGGTCCCCGCCCTGCACAGCGAGGACGTCGTCCCCCTGCTGCTGGAGCTGATCGGTGTCACCCGCGGCAGCTGGGACGCCGGGCACGAGGTCGGGGTGCGGCGAGACATCCCCTCCGTCGGCCCCACCAGGGATCTGACCCATGAGTGGTGAAGGCTCCGGCGTGGAGCACGCGGTCGCCCTGCTCCGGGACGCCGACGCCGTCCTGCTCGACTTCAACGGCACCCTGAGCCTCGACGAGGACCTGCTCGAGCCCTGCTACGGCGCCGCCCTCGAGCACCTCGGCCTGCCACGACTCGGCCCCACGGAGTACGCGGACCTGTTGGGGCTCAGCGAGATCGACATCGCCGAGCACCTGCTCCGCGCACGCGCCGTCACGGGGCGCCGGGACGTGCTGTTGGACGTGGTCGCCGGGGAGTACGGCCGACACTGCCGCGAACGGCCCCGCATCCCCGCCGCCCACGTCGAGGTCGTCCGCGCCCTCCACGACCGTGGGCTGAGGTCGGCGATCGCCACCGGCACCTTGCGCGCCATGATCGCCCCGGTCCTCGCGGCCAGCCCGCTCGGAGCGATGATCGACGTGCTGGTGACGATCGAGGACGTCCGCCGGGGCAAGCCTGACCCGGAGGGTTTTCTCCGGGCCGCGGAACTGCTGGGCGCGGACCCGGCCCGGACCGTCGTCCTCGAGGACTCCCGGGCCGGTGTCGCCGCGGCCCGTGCCGCCGGAGCGGCGGTCATCGGATGCGGAGACCCGACCTTGCCCGCCGACTGCGTGATCACCTCGCTCGGCGCACTGCACGGCCGACTGTGACCCCGCCCGCGACATCACCCAGGAGCAGCTCATGTCCCGACCCTCGCCGACCCTGATCGGACCCACGACCCCCGAGCAGGTTCACGTGATGAGCATCAACATCCGCTGTGACCGCTCCGGTGATGAGGGCACGCGGCCCGGAGACGCCGACCATTGGCCGGAGCGTCGGCCGGCGCTCATCGGCCTGCTCACCCGTGAACAGCCCGCGGTGCTGGGTGTCCAGGAGGCTCTGTACGGCCAGCTCTCCGCGATCGAGGAGGCTCTGCCGGGCCATCGCCGCGTCGGCTGCGGCCGCGAGGGCGGCAGCCACGGCGAGCATGCCGCGATCTTCTATGACGCAGAGCGCTTCGAGGCGCTCTCCTGGGACCAGTTCTGGCTCTCGGACACTCCGGAGATGATCGGCTCGACGACCTGGGGTCACACCGTCCCCCGCATCGTGGTCCGAGTCCAGCTGCGCGACCTCGCCACGCGCCGTGAGCTGACCGTGCTGAACACCCACTTCGACCACGAGTCCGAGTCCGCCCGGCGCAGGAGCGCCCGGGCCCTCACCGACCTCCTCGCCGGAGGCTCGCTGCCCGCCATCGTCACCGGTGACTTCAACGCGGCCGCCCACGGATCCGGTGCGTACACCACTCTGGTCACCGACGGACCGATCGTCGACACCTGGGACACCGCGGAAGCGCGGCTCACCCCGGCCTGGGGCACCTTCCCCGACTATGGGGCACCCGTCGAGGACGGTGAGCGCATCGACTGGATCCTCACCTCGGAGGACATCACCACAGTGCGGGCGGCCATCAACGTCTCCAGCGGCGGCGAGGGCCGCTTCCCCTCCGACCACGCCGCCGTCCAGGCGCTGCTCGCTCTGCCCTGAAGGTGAGGGCCTCGTGGTGATGGAGCGTCTCGAACTCCCAGTGCCACCCTGGTGGGGGTCTGGGACGTGATGTACGTCAGGTCTGCGGCACGCTCTCCCAGGCTCGCGATGCGGCCGAGCGCACCACCGCCTCGCAGATCTCCGCCGCGCTGAGCCCGTCGGCCGCGCTCGGAGCGAGGCGCGTGCCATGGACGACGTCGGAGAGGAACGCGGCCGCCTCGATGGTCTTGAGATCGTCGAAGCTCATGGGGATGCCGGGGCTGGGCTGGAAGCGGGAGTACTCGCCATGGCCGGCGGCGGCGAGGACCGTGGTGAAGCCGTGCTCGGTGCCGCCCTCGCCGAGCATCACCTCGAACTCGTTCATCCGGGTGAAGGACCAGCGGGCCGAGCCCTCGGTGCCGAACACCTCCAGCGCGTAGTCGCTGCGGTGCCCGCGCGCCACCCGGGAGGACTCCAGAGTGGCGTGCGCGCCACCGGACAGGGTGCCGAGCGCCGCCACCCAGTCCTCGTTCTGCACCGGACCGCGCTCGTCGCCGATCTCGAAGCCGCCGTGGCCCACTCCGACCGTCGTGGGGAGCGGGCGTTCGGGGATGAAGGTGTCGGAGGTGGCGGTGACCTCGGTCAGTCGCTGTCCGGTGACGTGCTGGACCAGGTCCGCGCCGTGGGAGAGCAGGTCCCCGATCACGCCGCTGCCGCCCTTGTCCCGGTCGTACCGCCAGGTCAGCGGGCCGTCGGGGGAGGAGGCGTAGTCGGCGATCAGCCAGCAGCGCACGTTCGTGATCCGCCCCAGCCTGCCCTCGGCGATCATCGCGCGCAGATGGGCGACGGCCGGGGCGTGGCGGTAGTTGAAGCCGACGGCCGTGGCGACCCCGGCCCCGCCCCTCGCAGTGGCCGCAGCGTCGTGGATCTCGCGGGACTGCGCGGCGGAGACGCCCATCGGCTTCTCGATCCAGAAGGGCTTCCCGGCCCGGGCCGCGGCGACGGCGAAGTCACGGTGCAGGAAGTTCGGCGCGCAGATCGAGAGCGCCTCGACCTCGGGATCGGCGAGCACCTCCTCGATGCTCGCCACCGCCCTCTCGACACCGAACTGCTCCACCGCGGCCTGCTGGTTCTCCTCGATCGGATCCGCGGCCACCACCAGACGGGGACGGATCCCGAGCTCGGGGAAGCGCGAGGGCAGGCGCTGATAGGACGTGGCGTGCAAGCGCCCCATCCAACCCAGGCCCACCAGGCCGATGCCGATCTCGCGGGGACGGGGAGCCGGTACGGGCCTGGTCCGCCCCTCAACACGCCGGGCGCTCACTTCACACCCAGGCCGCACTCGGCCAGGAACTCGCGGGTGGCGATGGCGTTGGGCAGCGGCAGGCCCGGATCGCAGGGGTAGAGGTCCTGCTCGCAGATCACGTACAGCTCACGGTCCAGGGTGGTGAGCTTCGCGACCAGGTCCCGCATGTCCGGCAGACCCTGCGGTGGGCGGACCGAGGCGCCCTTGGCCACGGCCTCCCCGAAGGGCCAGTCCTTCTCATGGGCCTCGCGGGTGATGTCCGGGTCGAACGCCTTGATGTGCACGTAGCCGATCCGCTCGGGGTACTCCTCGATCATCTGCAGCGGGTCGCCGCCGCCGTACACGATGTGCCCGGTATCCAGGCAGAACGAGACCAGCTCCGGGTCCGTCGCCTCGAAGACGCGGGCGATCTCCTCGGGAGTCTCGATGTGGCTGTCCCCGTGGGGGTGCAGCACCATCGTGAGCCCGTAGTCCTCCTTCATGATCCGGCCCAGCTCGTTGGCGTGGGTGACGTACCGCTTCCACGCCTCACCGGTGAGCTCGCGATCATCCGTGAACTCCCAGGTCTTCTCGTCGCGGTACATCGGCGGCAGATGCACCATGTACTCCGCGCCGACGGCCGCATGGGTCTCGGCGATCGCGCGGAAGGTGCGCTCGGTCTCCGCCCAGGCCTCCTCCTTGTGCAGGATGCCCCAGCCGGTGCCGGCCACGACCCGGAAGCCGTGCTCGTCCATGACGGACTGCAGCTGCTTCGCGTCCTGGGGGAAGTAGCCCCAGGGACCGGTCTCCATGACGGAGAAGCCGGCCTCGGCCATCTCGCCGAGGGCGGTGCGCCAGGGGATCTGCTGCACGTCCTCGGGGAACCACACCCCCCACTGGTCCGGGCACACGCCGATGGTGAGCTTGTCGAACGGAGCCGCGGGGTTGCGGGAGCGGTCGCTGCGGACGGTCGGGTCCGGGAACCCGGCGGTGGTGGTCATAGCTCTGCTCCTTCAAAGGTCATGCGAACTGAGGGGCGGCACCGGGCACTGCACTCCGAGGGCCGCGCGGCACCGGACGGTGTGATCAGTCGTGGGTCGGGAAGCTCATCGAGCTCTCGACGCTCTCGTTCTGGGCGGGCCAACGGGTGGTGACGGCCTTCTGGCGGGTGTAGAAGCTGACGCCCTCGGGGCCGTGGGCGTGGTGCTCACCGAACAGGGAGTCGTTCCAGCCGCCGAAGGAGTAGTAGCCCACCGGGGTCGGGATCGGCACGTTGATGCCGATCATGCCCACCTGGACCTCGTCCTCGAAGCGGCGCGCGTAGTGGCCGGAGTCGGTGAAGATCGCGGTGCCGTTGCCGAAGGGCGAGGAGTTGACCAGCTCGATCGCTTCGTCGAAGTTGTTCACGTGCATGACCACCAGCACCGGCCCGAAGACCTCCTCGGTGTAGGTGGGGTGGTCGGCGGCGAGGTCGGTGATGATGGTCGGGCCCACGAAGTTGCCGTTCTCGTGGCCCTCGACGACCAGGCCGCGACCGTCCACGACGATGGTGGCGCCGGCCTGTTCGGCCTCGTCGGTCATGCGGATGACCCGCTCACGCGCCTCGGGGGTGATCAGCGGCGGCATGTCCGTGCTCGGGTCATCGCCCGGGCCCACCACCAGCCTCGTAGCCTCGGCCGCGATCGCCGTCATGAAGGCCTCGTGGGCGTCGCCCACGGTGACCGCGACCGGGACCGCCATGCAGCGCTCGCCGGCGGAGCCGAAGGCCCCGGAGGCGACCTGCGAGGCGGCGAACTCGATGTTCGCATCCGGCATCACCACGGCGTGGTTGTTCGCCCCGCCCAGGGCCTGGACCCGCTTGCCGGCCGCGGAGGCGACGCGGTGGACGTGCTGGGCGATCGGGGTGGAGCCCACGAAGGACACCGCGGAGACGCCCTTGTGGGTGCACAGCGCGTCGACCACGATCCTGCCGCCGTGGACCACCTGGAAGACGCCCTCGGGCAGGCCCGCCTCCTGGTAGAGCCGAGCGACGAGGTTCGAGGCCGACGGGTCGCGCTCGGAGGGCTTGAGGATGAACGCATTGCCGGTCGCGATCGCGACCGGGTGCATCCAGAAGGGCACCATGGCCGGGAAGTTGAAGGGGGTGATCCCGACGGTCACGCCGAGCGGCTGGCGCAGGGTGTGGGCGTCGACCCCGGTGGAGACGTTCTGGGAGAACCCGCCCTTGAGGTCCTGGGTGATGGAGGTGGCGAACTCGAGGGTCTCCAGGCCGCGGGCGATCTCCCCCTTCGCATCCCCGACGGTCTTGCCGTGCTCACGGGAGATCACCGCGGCGATCTCCTCGGTGTGCTCGATCATCAGCTCCCGCATGCGGTAGAGGATCTGGGTGCGCCGGGCGAGCGAGACCTTCGCCCACTCCTTCTGCGCGTCCGCGGCGACCTGCACGGCGCGGTCCACGGTGGACTCATCGCCCAGGTGCAGGGTGCCGACCTCGGCGCCGGTGGCGGGGTCCATGATCGGCTGGGTGGAGCCGCCGCCGGTCTCTTCGCGGCCGTCGATCCAGTGCTGGACGTCGTATCCCATGGGTGCTCTCCTTGCAGGTCGGGAGGTGGATGAAGTCGTAGGGCGGCATCGCGGTGGGCGCTAGAGCCGGTCAGAGATAGTGACGCTGCGGGGACCGCTGGTCCTCGTAGGCGGAGCGGGCGGCCTGGGTGGACTCGAGGGTCGAGACCTCCGAGACCGGCACGTCCCACCAGCTGGTGCCGGGCGGGTTCGGGCCGTACAGGTTCGTGTTCACCACGATCGCGGTCGCCGCGGCGGAGGCCTCGGCGCGGCGATAGGCCTCCCGGAAGGCCGCGGTGTCCGAGACCTCCTGCACCTCGATGCCGTAGGAGCGGATGTTCGCGGGGATGTCCAGCGGGACCAGCCCGCCGTCCAGCAGGCCGGAGTCCTGGCCGCGCATGCGGTACCTGGTGGCGAAGCGCTGGCTGCCGTGCGACTCGGAGAGCGAGCCGATCGAGGCCCAGCCGTGGTTCTGCAGGATCACCAGGATCACCTTCACCCGCTCGGCGACGATCGTCGCGATCTCCTGCGGGGCCATCTGGAAGGTGCCGTCGCCGATGAGCGCGACCACCTCGGAGCCGGGAGCGGCCAGCTTCGCGCCGAGGGAGGCCGGCAGCTCGTACCCCATGCACGAGTAGCCGTACTCGAGGTGGTACTGCCGCGGCGAACGGGCCTTCCACAGCGCCTGCAGGTCACCGGGCATGGAACCGGCGGCATTGATGACGATGTCCTCATCGCCCATCAGCTCGTTCAGCGCGCCGAAGATCTCGGTCTGGGCCGGCAGCTCCTGGTCGTGCGGGGCGAAGCAGGGCTCGATGAGCGTCTCCCACTGCGCGCGCAGGGCACGGGCGCGCTCGGCATGCTCGGCGGGCGCCCGGTGGCCCGTGAGCGTCTCGCGCAGCGCGTCCAGGCCGGCGCGGGCATCGGTGACCACCATGCTCGCGGAGTGCTTGGCAGCATCGAACGCCGTGATGTTGAGGTTCACGAACCGCACGTCGGGGTTCCGGAAGGCGGTGTGGGAGGCGGTGGTGAAGTCGGTGTAGCGGGTACCCACGCCGATCACCACGTCGGCCTCGGCGGCCAGGTCGTTGGCGGCGTTGTTGCCGGTCGCGCCGACGCCGCCGATGCACAGCGGATGGTCGGCGCTGAGCGCACCCTTGCCGGCCTGGGTGTCCAGCACCGGGATCGAGGTGGCGTCGGTGAAGGCCTCCAGCGCCGCACTCGCCTCGGAGTAGATCGCGCCGCCGCCGGCGATCAGCACAGGCGTCCTCGCGGAGCGGATCACCTCGGCGGCGCGCTCGAGGGCGGCGGGCTCCGGGACCGGACGGGCCACGTGCCAGGTGCGCTCGCGGAAGAACTCCAGCGGCCAGTCGAAGGCCTCGGCCTGCACGTCCTGCGGCAGGGACAGGGTCACCGCGCCGGTCTCCGCCGGATCGGTGAGCACCCGCATCGCCTGCAGGGCCGCCGGGATCAGCTGCTCGGGGCGCGAGATGCGGTCGAAAAAGCGCGAGACGGGGCGGAAGGCGTCGTTGACCGAGACGTCGCCGCCGGTCGCGTCCTCCAGCTGCTGGAGCACCGGGTCCACGGTGCGGGTGGCGAAGATGTCGCTGGGCAGCAGCAGCACCGGGATGCGGTCCACGGTCGCCAGCGCCGCGCCGGTGAGCATGTTCGTGGAGCCCGGGCCGATCGACGCGGTGCAGGCGAAGGCCTGCAGGCGGTTCTTCGTGCGGGCGTAGGCGACGGCCGTGTGCACCATGTTCTGCTCGTTGCGGGCCATATGGAAGGGCAGCGGCGCTTCCCCGTCGGCCGGGTCCAGCGCGTTCTGCAGCAGCGCCTGGCCGACGCCCGCGACGTTCCCGTGGCCGAAGATCCCGAAGGCGCCCGGGACGAAGCGCTCGCGGATCCCGTCCCGCTCGGCGTACTGGACGGACAGGAACCGCACCAGCGCCTGGGCGACGGTGAGGCGCAGGGTGCCGGAAGGGACCGTGCTCCCGGCAGGGGCAGGGGACGTCTCGCTCATGCTGCCTCCGTTGTGCAGTCCCACCGCCCGGGGCGGGACGTCAGCGGCACCGCCGAAGAGGGCTCCTCGTCGGTGAGTTCTTCTGGGCCCAGCATGGACCGGCATCGCAGGCATGTCAAGACAATGTCGCGACGGCGAGTGGACGGTGTGCGACCAGCTCGTGAGCCCGACGGCCGGGGATCTGGCCACCGCTCCGGGTGAGCTCGGTGCCGGTCGTGACGCGCGGAGGCTCGACGATTTTGTCTGGACAAAGCGGTCCCCGCGTGGGAGCATGGCCGCACTCGTCGGCTCGCCCGGCACTGTCGCACCGTCGCGCATGGCGATCGTCGCACCGTCGCGCACAGCGGCAGCCGCCGACGGCACCGACCCAGGTGCTCGACCCAGGCAGGTCCTCGACGCAGGGAGGCAGGGAGACCCATGGCAGCAGACCTCGACATCATCACGTTCGGACGCAGCGGCGTGGACATCTACCCCTTGGAGATCGACAAGGGGCTCGAGGACATCCACAGCTTCGGCAAGTTCCTCGGCGGCAGCCCCACCAATGTCGCGGTCGCCGCGGCCCGGCTCGGCCATCGGCCGGCCGTGATCACCGGGGTGGGGGACGACCCCTTCGGCCGCTACGTGGTCAAGGAGATGGAACGGCTCGGCGTCTCCGGCCGCTTCGTGGTGACCGACGACGAGCTCAACACCCCGATCACCCTGTGCGAGATCTTCCCGCCGGACGACTTCCCGCTGTACTTCTACCGTCAGCCCAGCGCCCCGGACCTCCAGGTCGCCCCCGAGCACCTGGACCTCGAGGCGATCCGGGAGGTGCCGCTGTTCTGGTTCTCCGGCACCGGCCTGTCCGAGGAACCGAGCCGCTCCGCCCACCTCGCCGCGCTCGAGGCCCGCGGCCGCACCGCGCACACCGTCTTCGATCTCGACTTTCGGCCGATGTTCTGGTCCGACCCCGAGGAGGCCCGCGCACAGTACCGCGAGGCGCTGACGTTCGCCACGGTCGCCGTGGGCAACAAGGAGGAGTGCGAGGTCGCCGTCGGCGAGACCGAGCCCGAGCGGGCGGCCGATGCGCTGCTCGAGGCGGGCGTCGAGATCGCGATCGTCAAACAGGGCCCCCAGGGCGTGCTCGGCAAGACCCGCGACGAGCACGTGGTCGTCGCCCCGAACCTGATCCAGGTGATCAACGGCCTCGGCGCCGGGGACAGCTTCGGCGGCTCCCTGTGCCACGGCCTGCTGGTCGGGCAGGACCTGGAGACCATCCTGACCCGCTGCAACGCGGCCGGCGCGATCGTCACCAGCCGCCTGGAGTGCTCCACCGCGATGCCCACCGGCGAGGAGATCGACCTGCTCATCGCGGGCGGCGACCCCAACCACGGCCGGACCGTCGAGGAGATGCTCGGCGCGCTGCGCGGCCGCGGCGCCGTCGAGCCGGCGGGGGAGCCGGCATGAGCGCCGCCGCCTCGCGGGCCGCCGCGCTCGGTGATGCCACCACGGCCTCGTCCACGGCCCCCGCCGCGGAGTTCGTCTCCACCTACGAGGACGTCACGCGGGTGCGGATCGAGGATCCGGGCCGCTTCGCCCGCCTCGCCGCGACCCGTCGGCGCCGCACCGTCGCCGACACCGACGGCAGGATGATGATCATCGCCGCCGACCATCCCGCGCGCGGCGCCCTCGGCGTCGGCCCCCGCGGCCAGGCGATGGCCAGCCGCACCGAGCTGCTGGACCGCCTGCGCGAGGCGCTCGCGGTGCCCGGGGTGGACGGGGTGCTCGGCACCGCCGACATCCTCGAGGACCTGCTGGTCATGGGCGCGCTCGAGGACAAGATCGTGTTCGCCTCGATGAACCGCGGCGGCCTGCAGGGCGGGTCCTGGGAGATCGAGGACCGCTTCACCGCCTACGATGCCGCCTCGATCCGGGCGGCCGGCTTCGACGGCGGCAAGATGCTCACCCGCATCGACCTCGACGACGACCGCACCGCCTTCATCCTCGAGGCCAGCGCGCACGCCGTCACCGACCTCGCCCGCCACGAGCTGATCGCGATGGTCGAGCCGTTCCTGTCGGGGCGGCCCGGGGGGCCCGGCACGAAGATCATGAACGATCTCTCGCCGGAGGCCGTCATCAGGTCCATCCATATCGCCCAGGGCCTGGGGTCCACCAGCGCGTTCACCTGGCTGAAGCTGCCGGCGGTGGAGGACATGGAGCGCGTCATGGATGCCACCACCCTGCCCACGCTGATCCTCGGCGGTGACCCCACCGATGACGACCCCGTCGCCCTGCGCGCCTCCTGGAAGCGCGCCCTGGACCGGCCCAACGTGCGCGGGCTGGTCGTCGGCCGCACCCTGCTGTACCCGGCCGGCGACGACGTCACCGCGGCGGTGCGCGCCTCGGTCGACATGCTCCGCTGACCCCCACCGCCGAGAACTCATCCCGAGAAGGAGAGCACACATGACCACCGGCTCCGAGTTCCATCTGCCCGCCGGTTCCACCGGCCGCGGCCCCTATGAGACGCTCATCGACCCCGGCGCGCGCGAGGGCTGGGTCCACACCGGCCTGCGCGTGCTCGCCCTCGAGCCCGGCGGCAGTGAGGTGGTCACCGCGAACGGGGTCGAGGTGATGGTCGTGCCGCTGAGCGGCAGCTGCGACATCTCCGTCGACGGGCGCACCCACACCTTGCGCGGCCGCGCGGACGTCTTCGCCTCGGCGACCGATGTGCTCTACGCGCCCGTCGGCTCCCAGCTGACCATCGCCTCGCCCGGCGGCGGCCGGTTCGCCCTGGCCACGGCCGTGGCCACCGGCGCCCACCCGGTCGCGCTGATCCGCGCGGAGGACGTGCCCGTCGAGATCCGCGGCGGCGGGACCATGACCCGCCAGGTGCGCAACTTCGGGACGGTCGGCGCCTTCGACGCGATGGACAGCCTGATCGCCTGCGAGGTCATCACCCCCGGCGGCAACTGGTCCAGCTACCCGGCCCACAAGCACGACCAGACGATCGACGACGGCGAGCACCGCGAATCGGAGCTCGAGGAGATCTACTACTACGAGATCCAGGACGCACCCGACGGCGGCCCCGGCTTCGGCTTCCACCAGACCACCGCGAGCGGGGACGAGAAGCCCATCGACGTGCTCACCGAGGTGCGCAGCGGCGACACCGTGCTGGTGCCGCACGGCTGGCACGGCCCCTGCGCCGCCGCCCCCGGCCACGACATGTACTACCTCAACGTGATGGCCGGCCCGGAGGCCGAGCGGGCCTGGCACATCACCGACCATCCCGAGCAGACCTGGGTGCGCGGAACCTGGGACGGGGCCGGGATCGACCCCCGACTCGCAGGAGAGGCCCGATGAACGCACCGCAGAGCACGCCGCAGAGCACTGCCGCCGCAGTCCCGCATGACATCCGCGTCGGCGTCATCGGCGTGGGCCGGATGGGCGCCGACCACGTCGAGCGCATCTCCCGCCGGATCAAGGGCGCCCGCGTGAGCGTGGTCAGCGACTATCTGCGCGAGAGGGCCGAGACGGTCGCCCAGGCCGCTCCCGGCGCACGCGTCGTGGACACCCCTGAGGAAGTGATCGCGGCCGACGACGTCGACGCCGTGCTGATCGCCAGCCCCGGCCAGTTCCATCGCGAGCAGGTGCTGGCCTGCATCGCCGCGGGCAAGCCGGTGCTGTGCGAGAAGCCGCTGGCGATGAACCCGGCCGACGCCCACGACGTGGTCCGCGCCGAGCACGAGTCCGGCCGCGCCTCGGTGTCCCTGGGTTTCATGCGCCGCTTCGATGCGGGCTACGGCGAGCTGAAGGACGCGCTCGAGGCCGGGGAGCTGGGCACCCCGCTGCTGCTGAACTGCAAGCACCGCAACGCCGACGTGCTGCCCGGCTTCACGAACGTGCACATGGTCCACGACTCGGCCGTCCACGAGATCGATGCGATCTCCTTCTTCCTCGAGGAGACGGTGGTCTCGGTCCAGACCCTCACCGGCCGCAGCACCGAGAACGCCCCCGAGGGTCTCAGCGACCCGATGCTGCTGCTGCTGCGCACCGCCTCCGGCACCCTGGTCACCGACGAGCTGTATGTCAGCACGAGATCTGGCTACGAGGTGCGCACCGAGCTGGTCGGCTCGAAGGCCACCGCGACCATCGGTCAGGACACCGGGCTGGTCACCACCCAGCAGGCCGGCGGTTGCTGGGGCGGGGCGGTCCCGGCCGACTTCCGGCCCCGCTTCGCCGCCGCCTATGACGCCGAGGTCCAGGCCTGGATCGCGGCCGTGGCCGACGGCTCCCTCGTCGCGCCCCGCTCGGCGACCGCCTGGGACGGGTACGTCGCCGCGGCCGTCTGCGAGGCGGCCGAGCAGTCCCTCACGGTCGACGGCGCGGTCGAGGTGACGATGCTCGAGCGTCCCGGACCCGAGGGAGCACGTGATGAGCACTGAGCGTCCCACCGCTGACGCGGACACCGGCCCGGTCGTGAGCGGCCCGATCACGCTCGATCTCGCGATCGACCGTGACAGCCCCACCCCGCTGTATCTGCAGCTGGCCGGCGGCATCGAGGGCGCGATCCGCAGCGGTGTGCTCGGTCCCGGCAGCCGGCTGGAGAACGAGCTGACGCTCGCGAAGCGGCTGCGGCTGTCGCGTCCGACGGTGCGCCAGGGGATCCAGGAGCTGGTGGACAAGGGCATGCTGGTGCGCAAGCGCGGCGTGGGCACCCAGGTGGTGCAGGCGCCGGTGAACCGGCAGGTCGCGCTGACCTCCCTGTACGACGACCTGCGCACCGCCGGGAAGGCGCCGCGCACCGAGGTCGTCGAGTACCGGATCGGGCGTCCGTCCCCGGAGGCCGTGGACCGCCTGCAGCTCGCCCCGGGGGAGCAGGTGCTGGACCTGATCCGGGTGCGCTACGCCGACGACGAGCCGCTGGCGGTCATGCGCAACACCATCCCCGAGCGGATCGCCCCCACCCGCCAGGCGCTCGCCGCGAACGGGCTCTACGCCTGCCTGCGCGAGGCCGGGATCACCACCGTCCTCGCCCATGAGCGGATCGGCGCGACCGTTGCGGACGAGGAGCACGCCGAGCTGCTGGACGAGGAGCTCGGGGCGGCGCTGCTGACCATGGAGCGGAAGTCCTTCGCGAACGACGGCTCCGTGGTCGAGTACGGCTGCCACGTCTACCGCGCCTCGCGCTACTCCTTCGAGGTCACGCTGGTGGATTCCTGAGGGGCGGCGCTCCGTCCCACGGGCTCAGCGACCGAGGAAGTCTCCGAGGCCGAGGTCGGAGATCCGATCGCCGAGCCCGGAGACCTGCTCACCGGCGCCCGCGACGGCCCCGCCGACGCCATCGGACATGCCCTCCATGCCCGTGACGCCTTCGAGCCCCTGCATGTCCGAGAGGCCGCCGAGCCCCCCGACGCCCTCGAACATCCCACTGAGGTCACCCGCGAGATCGGGGGACAGGGCATCGATATCGATGCCGGAGCCGAGGGCGTCCTGCAGCAGAGAGCCGCCGACGGAGGTGACGACCGCGCCGCCCGCGACCGCGGCCAGCAGGCCCCCGACGCCGAGCGCGCCCGCGCCGACAGCACCGGCGCCCATCGCGGCGGCGCCGGCACCTCGTCGGCCGCCTCCGCCGGAGCTGCCCAGCAGGCGGGTCAGCCGACGGGGGTCGAGCGCCCCGAGCCGGGTGGCGGAGCGGGCGAGATCCTGCGGTGCGTCGGTGCGGGGACGCTCGCCCTCGGGCAGCTCCGAGCGCATGGTCGCCGTCAGCTGGGTGCGCTGCTGCGGGGTGAGCTTCTCGAAGGCCTCGCGATGGACCCGTTCGAGCTGATCCGGCTCCGCGGTGCGCACCAGGTAGTCATAGCGTGCGATCGCCCGACGGTCGGTGTCGGAGAGAGGGGCACCCGTGGACTCACCGCGGGCGGACGGCGCGGTGCCCGGTGCAGACGCGGTGGGAGCGCTGCTCGGCGCGGGGGAGGCGTCTCCGCTGGCTCGCGGCGCCGAGGACGAGGTGCTGTCTCCGGTCAGGGAATCGGCGGCGCTGCGCACGAGCGAGCGCCAGTCGGAGCCCTGTCCTGAGTGGGAGGAGCCGGAGCTCTTCGCGTCGAGGGCCTTCTGTGCAGTGCCGAGGAGGCGGCGGAACGTGCTCACGTCGGTCCTTCCGGTGGAGGGCATGCCCGATGCTCCAGGCATCGCACGAGCGTGACGGCTCAGCCTCCGCGTGCGCCGGGTCCGAGCCTGGAACTCCCTGGGAACCGGTGCCCGAACACGTCTCGCGAGCCGACTCACTACGCCTTCTTCCTCCCCACAGCCCGGACCGCTCCTGCCCGCCTGGCCGAGAACCCACCACGGCACGAAGCTTGACGAGACTGCTTGTTCTAGTACGATGCAAACATGTTGTTCAGGATCGATCCGGCCAGCTCGCAGGGATTGGCCGACCAGATCGCGGCGCAGGTGCGCCGCGCTCTCATCGAGGGTCGGCTCTCGCCCGGGGATCGTCTTCCCGCCGCCCGTGAGCTTGCCGAGGGGCTGGACGTGAACATGCATACGGTGCTTCGGGGCTATTCCCAGCTGCGCGAGGAGGGCCTGGTCGAGGTGCGCCGGGGCCGGGGCGCGCAGATCCGCTCGGGGGACCGGGCGGTGCTCCGCCAGGAGGCGGAGCTGACCTCCGCCATCACTGAACTCAAGGAACTGGCCGCGCGCCTGGGGATCGACCGCGACCAGCTCGCCGACCGCATCAGGAGGGCCTGACCATGACCTCGTCACCCCGTACCGCCCCCGATGTCCCGTGGCGCCGCCACCTCTCCGCCGGGGTGCTGCTGCTCCCCTTCGTGCTCACCCTGAGCGCCGCCGTGATCCTGTGGGGCCGTCTGCCCGATCCGATGCCCTCCCACTGGAATGTCCGCGGCGCGGTGGACGGGACCATGCCCCGACCCCTGTTCCTCGGGCTGATGCTGCTGGGCGGCGTTGCCACCGGCGGCATCGGGGCGGTGATCGTGGGGACCGGCAGGGCCGACCGCGCCAGATCCTCACTGACCCTCGTGATGGGGTTCCTGGCCTGGCTGTTCTGCGGGATCGCGATCAGCGCCATGGTGGTGGCCGCCGGCTCCGGCGACGCAGACGAGGCGGTGCTGCCGACGTGGCTGCTGGTGCTGCTCACGGTCGGCCCGGTGCTGCCGGCGCTCCTGCTGCACACCGTGCTGCCCCGCTCTGAGGCTCGCCCCGGCCCCGACACCGGCCGTGTCCCGATGCTCGACCTGAAGCCGGGGGAGCGCGCCGTCTGGGTGGGGAGGACGCGCTCGCTGCCCCTCCTGCTGATCGGCCTCATCCTGGTGGCACTCGGTGGTGGGCTCCTGCTCACCGCCCCGGCCGCCGGGGTGCCCGTGCTCGTCGTCGGACTCGTGCTCATCGCGGCCCACCAGATCACGGTGCGTGCCGATCGCAGCGGGGTCCGGGTGTCCTGGGGGCCGCAGCAGTGGCCACGGCACACCTACGCCCTGGAGGCCATGACCGCGGCAGAGCCCGTCGACATCGACCCCCTGCAATGGGGCGGATGGGGGTACCGTCGCTCCCGCCGCGGCATCGGCCTCGTGCTGCGGCGCGGGCCCGGGCTCCTGCTCCGCCGCGACGGTCTCAGCGATGTCGCGATCACCGTGGACGATGCCAGCAGTGCTGCGGGCCTGGTCAACGCCCTGGCACAGCGCTCCCGCGATAGTGGGACCACGGGCTCGGCACCGCCCGATGGAGTCTAGGGATCCGAGCGCCGGCGTGACGCGGCGGCGGACCGGCGGCGTCTACGCCCCGCCCCCGACCACCACGTCGGCCGCCGTCGGCGCCGGGATCTCGGCATCGAAGGGGATCATCGGCCGGCCGATGCGGGAGTGGCCGAGCCGCAGCAGGTCCTGGTCCACACCGCCCGGGGTGAGGGCGAGCAGCCAGTCCGCGGCGGCCTCGTACTGCTCGGGCTCGAGGTAGCCCATCTTCACGGTGACCACGTCGAAACCGGTCATCGACAGCCCGAGCCGCGCGAACATGTCGCGGGTCGCCCACTGGGAGCGGCGGGCGGTGACCACCACAGTGAGTCCCGTGGCCCGGGCGGCGGCGAGCTCCTCGGCGGCGGTCGCCCCAGAGGCCGACGGCCCGTCCACGTCCAGCACCCGCAGCGCGGCGGACCGCCCCGTCGACCGGGCCTCGTCCAGCGCCGTCACCTCGACGGCCAGCGGTACCGGGCCGGGCTCGCGGGCATCGATCTTCCCGCCCACCCGTGCCGTGAGCCGACCGCCCACACCCGCTGCCCAGGCGGCGTCGGTCGTGGCCGGATCCACCAGCGAGACCATCAGCGCGCTCACGTCGTCCGCGCGGATCTCCTCGCGGCGAGCCAGCTGAGCCAGGGCGTGCGTGGTGTCGTCCGCCCCGCCGGCGCCGGGGTTGTCCCCGGAGTCCGAGATCCAGAAGGGTCGGGCCGAGGAGGCGATCGCCTGGTCGAGACAGTCCTCGAAGGTGCCGGTGGGGGCGACGAACTCGAAATCGTGCCGCTTCTCCCAGACGGCGGTGGCGAGCTCCCTCGCGGCGGCCGCGACCGCTTCGGCCCCGTCCCCGAAGGCGACGATCGCGGCCTGGCAGCGGGGCTGGTCCGCCCAGGCGAAGCCGATCCAGTAGGACACGTCGGTCACGCCGGGCCGCTCGGTCATCTCCGGGATCCGGGCGTAGAGCGACTTCGCCGGCTCGATGCGGGTGGAGGTCTTCTCCCCGGGCAGCAGGATCGGCACGTGCACCAGCGCCTTGTGGGGGCGCGGCCCGCCGTCCCGCACTCGGACGGTCGCCGCGACCAGGTCCCGCAGGCCCCGCTCGCGGGTCTCCCAGGCGTCGATGTGCGGGGCGTGGCGGTAGCAGGTGAGCAGGTCACAGGCCTCGAACAGGGTGTGCGAGACATTGCCGTGCAGGTCCATCGCGGTGCCCACCACGACCTCCGGCCCGATCACGGCGCGGATCGCGGTGATCAGGTCGCCCTCGGCATCGTCCAGCCCCACCACGCTCATCGCGCCGTGGATGTCGAAGAAGAAGCCGTCCAGGGGCGTCTCCGCCATCGCGGCCGCGAGACCCTCGACGATCTCCGCCTTCCAGCCCTCGTACACCTCGCGGTCCAGCTGCCCGCCGGGCAGGGCGCGGGCGTGGAGGACGCCGAGGTAGTCGGCCGCGTCCCGCAGGGCTGATCCCGAGGCGCTCGGTGCCGTCGCCTCTCCGGTCGCAGCGGGCGGGCCGGGGGTCGATCCCGGATCGTGCGCGCCGGTGAAGAAGGGATAGCGGTCCAGGATCTCGGCAGTGCCGCGGCGCACCTCGAAGTCGGCCTCGCCCGAGCGGTACGGGGTGAAGGTCGAGGACTCGATGGCGATGCCGGCGATGCCGATGCGGGGCAGGGCGGTCACGGTGTGGTTCCTCCAGTGGGGTCGTGCGGTGGTTCCGGGGTCGACGCAGGTCACGGTGTGGAGCTGCGGGGCATGGGCAGCGGCGCTGATCGCCGGGCGATCCGGGTGAGTCCGATCAGGGCGGCATCGCTGCCGGCGCGGGTGGTCTCGATCAGCAGCTGCTGCGTGGTCATCGCCAGGCTGGAGTCGTAGATCGCGCTGCGCACCGCGGCGACATAGGCATCGACGCCGGAGAGCGCGCCGCCGATGATCACCGCGGAGGGGTTGAGGAAGTTCACCAGGGAGGACAGGGCCGTTCCCAGCTGTTTGCCGGAGCGGCGGACGGCGGTCGCCGCCTCCGGCTGGAACGTCATGGCGAAATCGGCGACGTCACCGATCGACGAGACCTCCAGGCCCTGGTCGATGAGTTCGCGCCGGATCGCGGCGCCGCTGGCGACGGTCTCGAGGCAGCCCGTACGGCCGCAGGAGCACTGACGGCCCTCCGCGCCGGGTGCGGGCACATGGGTGATGTCACCGGCGACGCCGGACCCGCCGTGGACGAGCTGTCCACCGGAGATGAGCCCGGCGCCGATCCCCGTGCCCGCCTTGACGTAGATCAGATCGGGGATCGATTCGTTCCGGGCGATGAACTCGCCGAGAGCGGCGGCCCGGGCGTCGTTCTCCACCTGGACCGGGATGCCCAGGGCCTCCTGGAGCTCGTCCACGATGTGCGTGCCGTGCCATCCCGGCATGCGGGCCGGGGTGATCAGTTCGCCCGTCAGTGCGGAGACGGGACCCGGCAGTGCGATGGCCGCGGAGAGGATCCGCAGCTCGGGGAGGTCCTCGACGAGCGCGGCCAGGTCGTCCCGGAGAGCGGCGAACGTCGCCGCAGGACCGTCGGCGATGTCCAGGCGGGACTCCCGCACCTGGAGCAGGCTCTCCTTCGCCGTGCTGATCCCGAGGCGCAGATGACCGCCCCCGAGCTCGGCGACGAGCCACGCCGCGTCGTTCTGGATCACCTGGAGCCGTGCGGGACGGCGCCCTCCGGTCGACGGGCCGTCCGCCACCTCCTCGATCGCTCCGGCGTCCAGCAGGCGACGCACCAGGCTCGACGCCGACGAGGCCGAGATGCCCAGCTGAGCGCGCAGCTCGGCGCGGGAGGAGACCGTCCCGTCCACGATTAGTGCCAGGGCGCGACGAGAGGCCTCGGACGTTCTCGGACTGTGCGCGGCGTCGGACGACATGGGAACACCTTCTCACGGCAACGGGATCAGTTCGTACGATCCACATTATGCAGAATCGGCAGAAGTAATGTGTTAAAACGATAACGCTTTGATAACAGCGGCCAGATGTGGCTGAAGTGGCGCGGCCCACGTGATCAGATAGGCGATGTTGCGTCAGTGACACGACAGAGGTCGCCGTCACTCGTCACGCGGTGTCGAACGCCCGGGACGCACGGCGCGGCATCGGTGGCACCCCGGCGAAGCCGAGGGGCGCCGCTCACCGGCCCGCACGAGCGGGCAGGTTCGGACAGGACAGAGGAAGGGACAGCGATGATGACGTCGACCCCGAGGCTCACACATCGGATCGCGGCCGGAGCGGCCGCCTTGATGCTCGCCCTCGCCGGGTGCTCGGAGACCAGCTCCGCACCCGAGGGCGCCGCCGCGGAGGGCGAGTCGGTCTCGGTCGCGATGACGACACCGACCTGGATCCTCCCGATCTCCCAGCCGGGCAAGACCCAGGGGGAGAACGCCATCTTCATCAGCGGCCTGTACCCCTCGCTCTTCTCGTACGAGCTCGGGGGCGAGGACGAGTTCAACCTCGATCGCGAACGGTCGATGGCCGAGAGCGTCGAGGTCTCCGAGGACGGTCTGACCTACACGATCACCCTCAAGGATCTGCAGTGGTCCGATGGGGAGCCCATCACGACCCGCGATGTGGAGTTCTGGTTCAACCTGGTGGCGGCGAACAAGGAGGACTGGGCCTCGTACACCGAGGGCGGTTTCCCGGACAACGTCGAAGCGTTCGAGACGATCGATGAGAAGACCTTCACCCTCACCACCACAGAGGCCTACGCGCCGGGCTGGTACATCGGGAACCAGCTCAATGCGCTGACCCCCATGCCCCAGCACGTGTGGGACAAGACCTCGGACGATGGCGAGATCGGCGATTTCGACCGTGAGGCAGAATCGGCGAAGAAGGTCTTCGAGTACCTCATCACCGCCGCCGAGGATCCGGCCTCGTACGCCTCGAACCCGCTCTGGGACACCGTCTCCGGTGCCTGGGAGCTGGGCGAGTTCACGCCCGGCGGTCAGTTCTCGTTCGTCCCGAACGACGCGTACGAGGGCGAGGACCAGCCCACGCTCTCCGAGGTCGTCTTCAAGCCGTTCACCGACGACAACTCGCAGTTCAACGTGCTGCGCTCCGGCGGGATCGACTACGGGTACATCCCCCCGGGTGCTCTGGACCAGAAGCCGGTGATCGAGCAGGCCGGGTACACCGTCGAACCGTGGCACGGCTGGTCGATCACGTACATGGCGCTGAACTTCGCCAATCCCGAGACGGGCCCGCTCTTCGAGCAGAAGTACCTCCGCCAGGCGATGCAGCAGCTCATCGACCAGGAGAGCATCTCCGAGGTCGTCTGGAACGAGACCGCCGCTCCGACCTGTGGTCCCGTCCCGCAGGAGCCCGGCTCCGCCGGAACGATGGAGGGCTGCGCCTACCAGTTCGACCCTGAAGCTGCGATCCAGCTGCTGGAGGACAACGGCTGGAACGTGGTGCCGGACGGTGTCAGCACGTGCGCCGACCCCGGCACGGGCGAGGGCCAGTGCGGCGAGGGCGTCGAGGAAGGGGACGAGCTCTCCTTCACCCTGGTGAGCCAGTCGGGCTTCACCGCCACCTCTCGGATGATGGCGGAGATCCAGAGCCAGTTCGCGCAGGCCGGCATCGAGCTGAACATCCAGGAGGTGCCCGACTCCGTCGCGGTCACCCAGGCGTGCGAGCCGGGCGCCGAGTGCACCTGGGACATGTCCTTCTTCGGGTCCCAGGGATCCTGGTACTACCCGGTGTACGCCTCGGGCGAGCGCCTCTTCGCGAGCGATGCGCCCGTGAACCTCGGCAGCTATTCCGATGAGAGGGCCGACGAGCTGATCAAGGCCACGAAGTTCTCCTCGGACCCCGCAGCCCTGGAGAAGTACAACGACTACCTCGCCGAGGATCTGCCGGTGCTGTGGATGCCGAACCCGGTCAACCGCGTCAGCGCGTTCAAGTCCGACATCAAGGGCATCTCCCCGCAGGACCCGATGCTCTACATGTACCCGCAGGACTGGTCGCGAGACTGATCCGCCCTCGGGGGCGGGCTCGGTGACCGTGCCGCAGCCCGCCCCCTGCCCTCCCGATGATCGGCCGTGACGACCGGTCGTCGACACGACCAGCGATACGGAAAGGAAGAGCACAGCCGATGTGGCAGTACGTCCTTCGCAGGTGTGGTCAGGCGGTCGTGGTCGTCATCCTGGTCACCTTCCTCACCTTCCTCCTCCTGCACAATCTCCCCGGCGGGGCCGCCCGGAGCGCGCTCGGTCTCGGCGCCACCCAGGCCCAGATCGCCGCCTACAACGAACAGATGGGCTACAACGAACCGTTCATCACCCAGTACGTGCTGTACCTGTCGCGTCTGGTGTCGGGCGATCTCGGCTTCTCCTTCCAGATGAATCAGCCGGTCGCCGAGCTCATCGTCCAGCGGCTCCCCAAGACGGTGCTGCTCTCCGTCCTCGCGGCGGCGGTCGCCCTGGTCATCGCGGTGCCGCTCGGCGCGCTGCAGGCCACGCGCCGAGGAAAGCTGCCCGACTACCTCGTCACCTGGGTGGCGCTGCTCGCGTACGCGACGCCGCTGTTCTTCTCCGGGATGCTGCTGATCGTCCTGTTCTCCCAGACGATCCCGATCCTGCCACCGCAGGCACCGCAGGGATTCGGGGTGCGGGACATCCTCTCGGACTGGCAGGGCCTGATCCTTCCGGTGGGCACGCTCGCCATCGCGACGCTCGCCGCCTACACGCGGTACGTGCGCTCCACGATGATCGACAACCTGCAGGAGAACTACATCCGCACCGCGCGGGCGAAGGGGCTGCCGGGATCCCGGGTCGTCATCCGCCATGCGCTGCGCAACAGCCTGTTCCCCGTGATCTCCCTGCTCGGCATGTACATCCCCGTGCTCTTCTCCGGTGCGCTCGTCGTCGAGCAGCTCTTCAACTATCCGGGCATGGGCCTGATGTTCTGGCAGGCGACCCAGACCCGTGACTTCCCGATCCTGCTGGCGACGACCACCATCGTCGCGATCGCCACCGTGCTGGGGTCGCTGCTGGCCGATATCGCCTATGCCGTCGCCGATCCCCGAGTACGTCTCAGCGGAGGTGGAGAATGACCAGTCCCATCGCTCCTTCGGACCCGGGCCCGGAGGCTCACGAGCCTCCGCCCGCGCCTCACCTCAGACGGCGACGCCGCAGCAGCCTCGGACGCCAGGGCGTCGAGGTGTTCGTCGAGAACCGTCTCGCCGTCGTCGGCCTCCTGCTCATCGTCGGGCTGGTGAGCTTCAGCTTCCTGGGCCCGCTCCTGCACCAGACCGACCAGGTGCACACCGATCTCGCCAACGCCTATGTCGCTCCCGGCATCGCCGGGTACATCCTGGGATCCGATGGTGTCGGGTACGACCAGCTGGGCCGCCTCATGCTCGGTGGGCAGACCTCGCTGATCGTCGGCCTCTCCGCCGGGCTGCTGGCCACGGCCATCGGCACCGTCTGGGGAGCGACCGCCGGATTCGTGGGCGGCTGGGTCGATGCCGTGATGATGCGCGTCGTCGACTCGCTGATGTCCATCCCGGCCCTGTTCCTCTTCATGCTCATCGCCACGATCGTCACCCCCACGGTCCCGATCCTGGTGCTGATCATCGCCGCCTTCGCCTGGCTCAACCCCGCACGCATGGTGCGGGGGGACGCCATCGCACTGCGGTCCAGGGACTTCATCGTCGCCATGCGCGGCATGGGCGGAGGTCCTGCACGGGCCGTGCGCAAGCACATCGTGCGCAACGCCATCGGGACGGTGATCGTCAACGCGACCTTCCAGATCGCCGACGCGATCCTGTACGTCGCCTACCTGTCGTTCCTGGGGCTCGGGGTGCCGCCGCCGGCCGCCAACTGGGGCGGCATGCTCTCCTCCGGCCTCTCGGAGATCTATTCGGAGCACTGGTGGCTGATCTATCCGCCGGGCATCCTCATCATCGTGCTGGTCCTCGCGTTCAACTTCGTGGGGGACGGCCTGCGCGACGCGTTCGAAGTCCGACTGAGGAAGAGGTGACGACATGAAGCAGGACACGCACCACGAGCACCGCGCCGGGAGCGCCGACGCCGCCAGGCCGCTGCTGCAGATCTCCGACCTCCACGTGTCGATCCCCCAGCGCAAGGGAACGGTCACCCCGCTGCGCGGGGTCGACCTCACCCTCGAGGCCGGACGGACGATCGGCATCGTCGGGGAGTCGGGCAGCGGCAAGACCATGACGTCCCTGGCGATCATGGGACTGCTGCCGGGGAACGGACGCGTCACCTCGGGGACCATCGAGTTCGACGGCACCGATCTGGCGGCGGTCGACGAGGACCGGGCGCGCCGCCGCCGCGGCAGCGACATCGGGATGATCTTCCAGGACCCGATGACCTCGCTGAACCCGACGATGACGATAGGCGAGCAGGTCAGCGAAGGAGCGCGCGTCCATGAGCGGCTGTCGAAGCGGGCGGCGCACGCTCGCGCGGTCGAGATCCTCGACCGGGTCGGCATGCCGCGACCGCAGAGCATCGCGCGCGACTACCCCCATCAGCTGTCCGGAGGCATGCGCCAGCGCGCAATGATCGCGATGGCGCTGGTCAACCACCCCAAGCTCCTCATCGCCGACGAGCCGACGACGGCTCTGGACGTGACCACCCAGCGCCAGATCCTCGATCTCATCGAGGACATCCAGGAGGAGTTCGGCTCGGCGGCGATCCTCGTGACCCACGATCTCGGGGTCGTGGCCGGTCGTGCCGACGATGTGGCGGTCATGTACGCAGGCCGCGTGGTGGAGCAGGCCCCGGCCAGAACGCTGTTCGAGGAACCCGCCCATCAGTACACCCGCGCATTGCTGGCGGCCCTCCCGGAGCGCGCCGTCCAGGGCAGCGGGCGGCTCTACGCGATCCCGGGGATGCCGCCGAACCTGGGCGACCAGATCGAGGGCTGCCCGTTCGCACCGCGGTGCCACGGTGTCCAGGACGACTGCCTGACCGGGACCGTCCAGCCGGTGGTCATCGGCGACGGGCACGTCGCCGCCTGCCTCCACCCCGGGGGTGAGGAGATCGGCGGCACCGCGGACGGGACTCCCGCCGAGGTCGCGCCCACCGGGGACGGCCCCGGCGAGAGGGCGTCGGCCGATGGCGCCGATCAGGACGTGCTCGAGGTCTCGGGCGCGACCAAGGAGTACCCGGCGCTCGGCGGATCGATCGTGCGCCGGAAGGTGGGGACGATCAGCGCGGTGAGCGATGTCAGCTTCACCGTGCGCCCCGGGGAGACGTTCGGTCTGGTCGGGGAGTCCGGATGCGGGAAGTCGACGCTGGGACGCCTGGTGGCGATGCTGGAGACGCCGACGTCGGGGTCCCTGCGCCTGGAGGGGTCCGACATCACCGGGCTGAAGGGTCGAGAAGCACGCACTGCGCACCGACGGATCCAGATGATGTTCCAGGACTCGACCGCCGCGATGGACCCGCGGATGAGGATCGACGAGATCCTCACCGAGCCCCTGGACATCCAGAAGGTGGGCTCCGCCGGCTCCCGCGCCGACCTGGTCGAGGACCTCGTGAGCGACGTCGGGCTGGCCGATGACGCACTGGAGCGCTACCCCCACGAGTTCTCCGGTGGACAGCTGCAGCGCGTGGGCCTGGCCCGCTCGCTCGCGCTGGAACCGCGCTTGGTGGTCTGCGACGAGCCCGTCAGCGCCCTGGACGTCTCCGTGCAGGCCCAGGTGCTGAACCTGATGAAGGACGTGCAGGCCGAGCATGCCCTGGCCTACCTCTTCATCAGCCATGACCTCTCGGTGGTCAGCTACATGTCGGACCGCATCGGGGTGATGTACCTCGGTCACATGGTCGAGCAGGGACCGGCCGAGGAGATCAGCGCCCGGCCCCGACACCCCTACACCCGGGTGCTCATCGACGCCGTCCCCACGGTCGACCAGCAGGAGGACCGTGAGCGCCTGTTCGTGGAGGGCGAGCTGCCGAGTGCCGCCGACCCGCCCTCCGGGTGCCGCTTCCGGACCCGGTGCCCCTTCGCCCAGGAGATCTGCGCGACCGCCCCGCCCGTCCACGAGTTCGGCACCGAGGACGACTCCCACACCGTCGCATGCCACTTCCCGCTGCCGGCGGACGGCTCGTTGCCGGTCCGTGCCGGGGCCGCGAGGTGAGCGCCGAGAGCGTCGTCGGGGTCGACATCGGGGGCACGTCGGTCACCGCAGACCTGGTGACCCGCGAGGGCGAGCTGATCGCGACGCTCAGCCGCCGCACCGGTCACGGCGAGGTCGCGGTGGAGACCGTCCGCTCCCTCCTCGCCGAGACGGTGGAGACAGCGGCATCCCTGGAGAGCGAGCTGCGCGGCATCGGAGTGATCTCCCCCGGCCATGTCGAGGAGGAGACGGGTCTGGTGCGCTTCGCCTCGAACCTGGGCTGGAACGACATGCCCCTGGCGGACACCCTGCGCCGGATCCCCGGGATCGCCGAGGTGCCGCTCGCAGTGGGCCACGACGTGCGATGGGCCGGTATCGCGGAGGGAGCCTTCGGCGCGGCCCGGGGCGTCCGCGACTATGCCGTGCTGTCGATCGGCACCGGGATCGCAGCCTGTCTGGTCGTGGACGGTGCCGTGCTCGCCGGCGCGACGGGCAGCGCGGGGGAGGTCGGACACGCCACCGCAGTACCCGGCGGCGATGAGTGCGCGTGCGGCCGGATCGGCTGCTTGGACGCCTACGCCTCCGGAGCCGGGCTGCTCCGACGCTACGCGAGGCGGAGCGGGCGCACGGACGTCGAGTCCGTCGCCGAGCTGCTCGCCGTGCTCGGCGAGGATCGCCATGCCCGCGCCGTCTGGGACGAGGCGATCGATGCCCTCGCCGCCGGCCTGTGCACCATGATCATGACGACGGACCCCGCCATGGTGAGCCTGGTGGGCGGGGTCTCGCAGGCAGGGGAGACGCTGACCTCGCCGCTGACCGGACGGCTGGCCGCCGAGCTCGGCTGGAAGTCCGTGCCGCCGCTGGTGGTCAGCCCGCTGCAGGCGATCCCGGGACGCGCCGGTGCCGTGCTGCTGGGGATGCGCAGCGCCGGGAGGAGCCGGGAGGCGACCGCGTGGTCCACGGAGTCCGTCGCCGGGTGGGCGCACGCCCCCGTCCTCGAGCGGACTCCATGACCCCCGTGAGCGCTCCCACGGGGGACGCGGACCTGCCGGACATCGTCGTCATCCTCGCCGACGACCTGGGCCACGCCGATCTGTCGTGCTACGGCGCGACCGCCTTCAGCACACCCGCCCTCGACGCGCTGGCGGCACGGGGGCTCCGCTTCACCGATGCCCACGCGGCCTCAGCGGTCTGCACACCGAGCCGGTACGCGCTGCTCACCGGTCGTCACCCCTGGCGGTCCCCGCTGCGCTCCGCAGTCCTCGGCGGGACCGATGGCGCCCTGATCGCCGAGGACGTCCCGACCCTCGCCGGCACGCTGCGCGAGCGCGGCTACCTGACGGCGGCCATCGGCAAATGGCATCTCGGGCTCGACTGGCAGCTGCGGGACGGGACCCGGCGACGGATCGCTCCCGAGGCGGGCTTCCGACCGTCCATGGAGGCCGACGGCTGGGACGTCGACTTCACGGAGCCGTTCGAGAACGGTCCCCTGGAGCGGGGCTTCGACCATTTCGTCGGGATCTCCGGGTCGCTGGACATGCCGCCGTACTGCATCCTGTCCGGCGACCGTGCGGAGACCGTCCCCACCGAGGAGAAGACACCGCGGGTCACCTCCCAGCGCCCCGGGCCGGCCGCTCCGGGATGGGTGGACGCGGATGTCGATCCGCGCTTCGCCCGGGAGGCCGTCGACTGGCTGCGGCGGACCACCCCGGTCGGTCCGCAGGACCCGCCGCGCTTCCTGTACCTGGCCACCGCCGCTCCGCATCGGCCGTGCCTTCCGCCCGAGGAGCATCGCGGACGCTCCGGAATCGGGCCGCGAGCGGACGCGATCCTGATGATCGACGACATCGTCGATCGCGTGGAGGCGGCGCTCGAGAACTCCTCGCGACCGTGTCTGGTCGTCTTCGCCTCGGACAACGGCGCCCCGACCTGCTACCCGGAGGACGGCGCGCTCGAGGACCACCTGCCCAACGGTGCGCTGCGCGGGCAGAAGGCGGACGTCTACGACGGCGGGCACCGGGTGCCGCTCATCGTCAGCGGGGACGGTCTGCCGGCGCGCGTCGACGAGCGACTGGTGAGCCTGCTGGACCTGTTCCCGAGCCTGCTCGCGCACGTGGAGGCGATCGCGGAGGCCCAGCGGGCACCCCGCCGCCCCGGGGAGCGGGCAGTGCTGGACCTCGACGGTGCCGCGGACCTGCTGCGTCCCTCCTCCGGCCCGTCCCGTGTGGTGGGTGCGACCGCCTTCGACGGCTCCCTCGTGCTCATGCGGGAGAAGGAGACAGCCTGCTTCTCGACGGGATCCGGCGGGTTCAGCGAGCCCGTCGGCGTCCCCACCCGCACCGACGGCGAGGAGGGGCAGTTCTACGACCGTGCCGCTGATCCGCGGCAGAGCACCGACCTCTGGGAGGCCGCGGGCGCCCGTCGCCGCGAGATGGTCGCCCAGTTCATCGACGAGACGGGATATGGAGATCTCCCATGATCAGCTTCGACGACCGCCACGGGCCGGATGATGCCGCCCCCGCCACCGCCTACCCCGACCTCGCCGTCCCGGACTGGTACCGCGACGCGAAGCTGGGGATCTTCGTGCACTGGGGCCTGTACTCGGTCCCCGCCTGGGCGGACGTGCTGGATCGCAGCGATGTCACCGCCGAGAACGCCTACGCCCGCCACCAGTACGCCGAGTGGTACGCCAACACCGTGCGCCTGGACGGTCCCACCAGGCAGCGGCATGAGCAGCGCTTCGGCGTGGGTCATTCCTACGAGGACTTCGCCGATGACTGGCATCCCGCCGCGGGAAGCGCCGAGGGGATCGTCGACCTCGCGGTGCGCGCCGGGGCCCGCTACCTCGTCCCCACCACCAAGCACCACGACGGCTTCTGCCTCTGGGGCTCGGCGACCACGCCCTTCACCGCGGCCCGGCGCGGACCGGGCCGTGACCTGATCGCCGAGTTCGCCGCCGCCGTGCGGGAGGCGGGGCTGCGGCTGGGGCTCTACTACTCCGGTGCGCACGACTGGCATGTCTCCGACTTCCCGCCGCTGACCTCGAACGATGAGCTGTTCGCGCTGCGTCGCAACGATCCCGCCTTCGCCGAGCTCGCCGCCGCCCAGCTGCGCGAGCTGATCGACCGCTTCGGACCGGACCTGCTGTGGAACGACATCGACTGGCCCGATGCCGGCAAGTACGACGGCCGCGACGCGCTGCAGCAGCTGTTCCGCGAGCACCTCGCCGCGGTGCCGGACGGCATGGTCAACGACCGCTGGGGCGTGCCCGTCCACGGCGTGCTCACCCGCGAGTACCAGGACATCGACGCCGTCCAGGATCAGGTCTTCGAATCCACGCGCGGGCTGGGGCTCTCGTTCGGATTCAACGCCGACGAATCCGCCGAGCATGCGCTGGACGGCGCGGAGCTGATCCGGCTGCTGGTGGACGTCGTCTCCAAGAACGGGAACCTGCTGATCAACATCGGACCCCGTGCCGACGGGTCGATCCCGCCGCTGCAGGCCACCGCCCTCGAGCAGCTGGGGGAGTGGCTCGGTGCGCACGGCGCGACGATCTACGGCACCCGGCCCTGGTTCCACGAGGCGGTCGCGACGCCGCCCGAGGGGGTGCGCTTCACCCTCGGGGAGACGGCTGAGGGGCAGCGGGCGCTGCACGTGCTGCTGCTGGACCCCTCGGCCGGGCCGGTGGAGCTGGCTCCGCGGGTCTCCGCAGCCGTGCGCGAGATCGCGCAGGTACCCGGCGAGGGTCAGGTCGTGCTGGGGCCGGAGCCGGGGGCGCGGACGGTCGCCGTGGTCACGCTGCCGCTGCGGTGACGGGCGGCCGGCGCGGGCCGAGCTCAGCTCAGCAGCAGCCGCAGACCGGTCCACAGCGACAGCAGGGCGCCGACGAAGCCGAGCACGATCACCAGGCGATGGATGCCGCTCTCGCGCAGCCGCTTCTGCACCAGCTCCCCGAGGCCGACGGCGACCACCACGGCCGCGAGCATCGCGCCCCACACCCACCACGGCAGCTCGGGCAGCTGGCCGTCGTCCCACGCCCATTTCGTGCCGAAGGAGACCCAGGAGACCAGGATCCACAGCGGCTGCAGCGTCGCGACCATGGGCAGCGCCGGCCACCGCGAGAGCACTGCGTAGACGGTCGCGGCCGGGCCGCCGACGCCGCCGAGCACGGTGCCCAGCCCGATCCCGACCCCCGTCGCGACCTGCGCGGATCGTCCGTCCACCGTGGTGTCCACGCGGGCCAGCGCCACCGAGATCACCAGGCTCAGCAGCACCAGCGTGGCCACCACCAGGTACAGCGGAGCGGGTGGTGAGATCGTGGAGAGCCAGGCCGCGCCGGGCATCACCGCGATCGCGGGCAGCCCCAGCCAGAGCACCTTGCGCCATTCGATCTGCGACCAGATCCGCGGCAGCATCACGATGGGCATGAGCCCGCCCAGGAAGTTCGCCAGCATGATGCCCTCGTGCGCACCGATCAGCACCACGGCGTACGGGGCGAAGACGATGCCCAGGCCCATCCCGGCGACCCGCTGGATGACCGCACAGACCAGCACCAGGGCGATGAGGGCGAGGGTCAGGGTGAGGGTCACGGAGCATGCTCGATTCGGGACGGAGTTCTGTGCACGGATCGGGCCACGCGAGCGCGGGTGCTCCGGGCCGACGGTGCGGGGGCATCCGTGCGGTGCCTCGGCCACCGTATCGGGCCGTGCAGAGGCTCGGACCCGCGGTCCATCGAGCAGCGTGCACGCACGTCGGCAGCGGGACCTACCGAGCGGACGAGGTCTGTCGAGCAACGGCGCACGGTCGTACCGTGGACGGGTCGACAGCTACCGAGGAGGTACTCGCATGACCACTGTTCCCGCTCTGCCCTTCCACGACGGCGCATCGGTCCCCCAGCTCGGCTACGGCGTCTGGCAGGTCGAGGACGAGGTCGCCGAGGACGTCGTCGTCCAGGCGATCCGGGCCGGGTACCGGCACATCGACACCGCCGCCGGCTACCAGAACGAGGGCGGCGTGGGCCGCGCCGTGAAGGACGCCGGCGTCCCGCGCGAGGACCTGTTCATCACCACCAAGCTCGCCAACGGCGACCAGGGCTTCGACGCCGCGAAGCAGGCGCTGGAGACCTCGCTCGCCGAGCTCGCCACGGACTACGTGGACCTCTACCTCATCCATTGGGCGAGCCCTCAGCGCGGGACGTACCTCGAGTCCTGGAAGGCGCTGATCGAGCTGCAGAAGGAGGGGAAGACGAGGTCGATCGGCGTCTCGAACTTCCCGATCGCGCAGCTCGAGGAGATCATCGCCGAGACCGGGGTGCTGCCGGTGATGCACCAGATCGAGCTGCATCCCGACTTCCAGCAGCGGGAGCTGCGCGACCACCACGCGGACCAGGGCATCCTCACCGAGGCCTGGTCCCCGCTCGGCCAGGGCGGGGACATCCTGCGCCACCCCGTGATCACCGAGATCGCCGAGGCGCACGGGGCCGACGCCGGCCAGGTGATCATCGCCTGGCACCTCGCGATCGGCAACGTCGTGATCCCGAAGACCGTCACGCCCGAGCGGATCGTCTCGAACTTCGCCGCTGCCGACCTCCAGCTCACGGACGAGGAGATCGAGAAGATCAACGGTCTGGACCGCGCCGACGGCCGGATCGGCCCGGACCCCGCGGATCCCGGGTTCTGAGAGACCAGGACGACAGACGAGGGCTCGCGGCCGCACGGCAGCCGCGGGCCCTCTTCTCCGTGCGCGAGCTCTCCACCGAGCACCCGTGCGGTCGGGCGACGCGCCGGGTCGTCTCCGGCGGTGGCCCCCACGGTGTGAGGTAGGGTCCACAGCGGTACGTGTCAATCGTTTCACACTCCTGCGCCGCACCGTGGCGCGGCAGTGGACGGCGCCGATGCTGATCGGCGCCCGGACAGAACACCGCAGCACAGAGGAGTGCACATGGACCGCAGGATGTTCCTTCTGACCTCGGGAGTCGCCGCAGGCGTCACGGCCCTGGCGGGGCCGCAGGCCGCGCTGGCCGCCCCGGACGGGGCCGAACCGGGCCCGATCATCGCCGAGGCGCCCGAGGACGCGCTCGTCATCACCGACGGCACCTTGCAGGTGCGCCTGCACCCGGAGTTCCCGCAGGTCGTGGACTACCGGCTGGACGGGGCGCAGCTCGCCGGCCGGCTCGGCGACGCGCACAGGAGCGTGATCGTCGACGAGGTCGAGCGCGATGTCGAGGTCTCCGCCCCGGAGCTCACCGACGACTCGAGCGCCACCTATCACCTGAGCATCCCGGACCTGCCCGGCGTCGAGTTCGACGCCGTCCTCTCGGTCGAGGACGGCGTGTTCACCTGGCGGCTCACCGAGATCGCCGACCCCGACGGCCACATGCACCGCCTCCGCGTGCCCCGCCTCGACCTCACCACGGTCGACGGCGGGCAGTCCGGAGCACAGGTGGTCGCGGCGAACCTGTCCGTCGACCGCGACAGGAGCGGCGACACCTTCTTTGACCTGGCCTCCCAGGAGGAGGATGTCACCGCCCTGACGCACGTCGCGCTGATCGTGGGCTCCGAGCTCGCCGCGGGCTTCGAGACCAACGCCGTGGAGGACAACACCGCCGGCGGCGAGACCGCCGAGCGCGTGAGGACCGACAACTCCCGGTACATCGTCACCGTCGCCACGGAGGAGCGGGCCACCATCGGCACCGTGTCCCCGGGGACGTTCGTGGTGCGCGGCTCGACCGCCGAGCTGGGCCTGGGGCCGGACGAGGACCCCTACGTGAAGGTGCGCCCGGTCGCCGACATCAACGACGACGGCGCCGTGACCTGGCAGGACGCCGCGATCGCGGCCCGCGACATCGCCGAGCCGGTCACCGGCTCCGAGAGCGTGCCGCAGGAGGTGATCAAGAGGATCCCCTTCAACATCGTCTCCCAGGCCACGCACCCCTTCCTCCGCACCCTGGACGACACCAAGCGGATCGCGCTCGCCACCGACGGGCTCGGGCAGTCCGTCATGCTCAAGGGCTATCAGGCCGAGGGGCACGATTCGGCGCACCCGGACTACGCCGGTCACTACAACCACCGTGCCGGCGGCAAGACGGACCTGACGACCCTGGTCACCGAGGGCGAGACGTGGAACGCGACCTTCGGCGTCCACGTCAACGCCACCGAGGCCTATTCCGAGGCCCACGCGTTCAGCGAGGACCTGCTGCGCGATCCGATCCAGCCCGGGTGGGGCTGGATGAACCAGGCGTACATGATCGACGGGCCGAAGGACCTGGGCACCGCCGAGGTGCTGCGGCGCTTCCAGGAGTTCCGCGACGAGATCTCCGAGAACCTCTCCTTCCTCTACGTGGATGTGTACTATCCCAGCGGCTGGGAGGGGCAGCGCCTCTCCCGGGAGCTCGAGAAGCAGGGATGGGCGATCTCCACCGAGTGGGCGAACAAGATGCCCCGCAGCTCGCTCTGGTCGCACTGGGCGGCCGACGAGAACTACGGCGGCTCCTCGAACAAGGGCCTCAATTCGCAGGTCATCCGGTTCATCGACAACTCCCGCAAGGACGTGTGGAACCCGGACCCGCTGCTGTCGAACGCGAACGTGCAGGAGTTCGAGGGCTGGACGGGCCACCAGGACGCGAACGCCTTCTTCGCGACCGTGTGGGCCCGCAACGTGCCCACCAAGTTCCTGCAGCGCTCGCCGATCGTCTCCTGGTCGGCGGCCGGCGAGCAGGGTCCCGGGCGGATCGTGCTCGCCGACGGGACCGAGGTCATCTCCGACGTCGAGTCCGTCGGCGGCGAGGAGATCCCCACCGACCGCACCATCACCACGGACGGCGCGACCGTGTACGAGGGCGGGAAGTACCTGCTGCCCTGGGCGGACGGGTCCGAGAAGCTGTACCACTGGAACCCCGACGGCGGCAGCTCCACCTGGACGCTGACCGACGCGTGGTCGGACCACCGCTCGCTGACCATGTTCCGTCTCACCGACTCCGGGCGGACCGACGAGGTCACGGTGCCCGTCCGCGGCGGTGAGGTGACGCTCGAGGCGAAGGCCGGCAGCGCCTACGTCCTCTTCCCCCCGCAGGGCGTGCCGGAGCAGGCGGATCCCCGGTGGGGCTTCGGCACCCCCGTGGCCGATCCCGGGTTCTTCTCGGGCACGCTGGATGCCTGGAAGGCCAAGGGCGAGGTCTCCGTGGAGACCGACGAGCACCTGAACCGCCAGGTGCTGTTCGGCGACGGGAGGTCGTTCATCGAGCAGAAGCTGCGCGATCCCGCACGCGCGCACCGGCACCTGCCCGCCGGCACCTGGTCCGCCTGGGCCTGGGTCGAGATCGATCCGAGGAGCACACGGGAGGTGACGGTCTCCGCGACCGGGCCCCATGTGGAGGCGCTCGGCTTCCAGGCGGCGGTGAAGCGCGGGGTCGCGACGACGGTCACCGCCTCCACGGTCATCAACGCCACCGCGTCGGACACCAAGCACGGCCGGCACTTCCAGCGGGTGCGCGTGACGTTCACCAGCGACGGCACCCCGGTCACCTTCCGCGTCGAGGCGGGCGAGGGTGAGGCCGAGGTGCGGGTCGACGACGTGCGGGTGGTCCCCTTCACCGCGCCCGTGGATCCGGAGCCGACGGCGGAGACCGTCCTGTTCGAGGATTTCGAGAACGTCGACATCGGCTATTGGCCGTTCGTCACCGGTGCGGGCAACAGCGGAGGCGATGCCCGCACGCAGCTCGCCGAGCGCCACCAGCCGTTCTCGCAGGCCGGCTGGTACGGGGTGAACCAGGAGGGTGAGGCCGTCGAGGGCGGCAAGCTGACCGACAACGTGCTGCGCGGGACGTGGTCGCTCATGTGCAACGAGGAGCGCGTCGGGCTGGTCCTCAGCACCACCGGGTCCTCGCTCCCCCTCACGCCGGGGCACCGCTACCGCCTGACCCTCGACCATCAGACGGCCTTCGCCGACACCTACCAGCTGGTGGTGGGGGAGGACACGGTGGGCGATCCCGTCGCCTCGACGAGGGTGGGCGCCAAGCCCTTCCCGCAGGCGCGGGCGACCGAGCGGATCAGCCTCGAGTTCACCGCCTCCGAGAAGGCCGACACCACGTGGATCGGCGTCGAGAAGCTCGGAGGCGGGCGCCAGGCGAACCTCACCATCGACGACCTGCGCCTCGAGGACCTGGGAACCGTCGACTGATCGTTCCCGGCATCGGCCCGCGGGCCGGGGCGGGCGTCCTCTGCGCCCGTCTCGGCCCGCGTCGCTCGCCGAAGCCGGGGCCTACCGGCCCTGACCCAGCAGCGCCGCGATCTGCGGGTGCCCGGCCTCGTACCCCTCGAGCAGCTGTCGGCCGAGCGTGGGGGAGCTGACCAGCGGGTGCGTGGAGAAGCCGCGCCAGGCCGCCTCGCGGGACCCGGTGGTCGCGGCCTCGAGGATCGCCCGCTCCGAGGCGCGCAGCGCGCTCATCATCCCGAGTCTGCCCAGCTCCACCGGGGCCACGGGCTGCGGGTGCACGCCCTCGCCGTCGACCAGGCACAGCACCTCGAGCACCGCATCGGCCGGCAGCTCGGGCACGATCCGCTGCTCGGGCGGGGCCTCGCTGCCAGCGGGGGCGTTGCCCACGTCGAGGATCATCCGCTCGCTGCGGCCGGTGGCGATCGCGGTCATCAGCCGCAGCGCCACCTCCTGGTAGCCGCCCCCGGCGACGTCCTCCTCGCGCCGCTCCTCGTCCCGGGACTCGGCCATGTAGGTCGCCTCCCGCTCGTGGAGCGTCTCGCGCCACAGCTCCAGCGGGGAGCGGCAGCAGCGGTCGGGGTCGGCCCTGGCGGATCGGCTGCTGCGTTGGGCACGGTATTCGGGCGCGAAGGGGTGCTGGGCGTCGCAGTCGGTGGCCGCCCCGGTGGCCCCGCCCGCCCTGGCCTCCGCCGCGGCGAGGTAGAAGTCGCCCTGCTGCTTGGCGAGGAACTCGCCGCGGGTGGTCGCGGCGCCGGTGATCCGCTCGATCGCGGCGGCGGTGTGCAGGTAGTAGAAGAGGTACTCGTTCGGCAGTGCGGCGTCGGCGCGCACCCAGTCCTCGCCGATCAGCCGGGCCTCCTCGATCTCCTCGAGGGCGGCGTCGTCGGCGAGCAGCCCGGGCAGGCGGTCGGTGCCGTCCACCGTCACCGAGCGCAGCCAGCCCAGATGGTTCATCCCCACGTAGTCGAAGCGCGCGCCGCGCTCGCCGGCCACCAGGTCCACGCCCAGCAGGCGGCCCACGCGCCGCACCAGCCCGATCGGGGTGTCGCAGATGCCCACCACGCGGTCCCCGAGCACGGTGCGCATCGCCTCGGTGACGATCCCGGCGGGGTTGGTGAAGTTGATGACCCAGGCCTGCGGTGCGACCTCGGCGATCATCCGGGCGATCTCCAGGGCGACGGGGATCGTGCGCAGCGCGTAGGCGAGGCCGCCGGGACCGATGGTCTCCTGGCCCAGCAGGCCCAGGCCCAGCGCGACCCGCTCGTCGACCGTGCGGGCCTCGGCGCCGCCCACCCGCACTGCGGAGAACACGAAGTCCGCGCCGGTCACGGCCTCGCGCAGGTCCGTGGTGGCGGTGAGGTGGGGCAGGGTCGCACCGTGCCCGTCGCCCCGCAGGCGCTCGGCGATCCCGTCGATCACGGCGCTGATGGTGCGCAGGCGCGCGGGGTCGACGTCGTGCAGGGAGACCTCGTCCACGGCGAGCCCGGTGGCGGCGGTGGCGACCGCCTCGTACACCAGCGGGACGCGGAAGCCTCCGCCTCCCAGGATGGCGAGCTTCATGGCAGCAGCACTTCCTTCATGGCAGCAGCACCTCCACGTCCTCCCCCTCGGGGAGCGCGATGCCGGAGGGCAGCGGTGAGCGGTCGGTGATCAGGGCGGTGAAGCGCGACAGCGGCGCGATCTCCAGGAACCCCGACCCGGGGAACTTCTCATGGTCGGCCAGCAGGTAGGAGGCGGCGGCGACATCGAGCAGGCCGCGCTTGATCGGCACCTCGCTGGGGGTGGAGTCGAGCACCGCGCCGTCGGGCCGCACCCCGGCGGCGCCGAGGAAGGCGCGGTCCACCCTCACCTGGCCGAGCGCGGACTCGGTGAGGGTGCCGACCATCGAGTCGTAGTTGGGACGCAGCAGCCCGCCGAGGATCACGATGTCGATGCCCGGGGCGGCGGCCAGGGAGCGCACCACCGCGAGCGAGGCGGTGACCACGGTGAGGGAGCGCTCCGCCAGCAGCGGGCACATCGCCGCGACGGTGGTGCCGATGTCCAGGGCGACCACCTCGCCGTCCCGCACCTCGGCGCAGGCGCGCGCCGCGATCGCTCGTTCGGCGACGGTGGCGGTGCCGGCGACATCGGCGAAGGAGCGCAGATCCGCCTCCGGGCGCACCGAGCCGCGCACATCGGTCGCTCCGCCGCGCACCCGTCGCAGCGCACCGGCCGTCGCCAGGAGGTCGAGGTCACGACGGATCGTCGCCTCGGAGACCTCGAGCTGGGCGCTGAGGACGGCGACCGTGACGGCCCCGCTGCGGCGCAGGGCCGCAGCGATCGCCTGGTGACGCTCTTCACTCAGCATGGCGTCACCGTAGCACCGACCGAACATCTCCATGCATCTCCGAGCAGGAGCGTGCAGAGACGAGCAGGACGTGTCACCATGGTGTCACGCACCACAGCTGCTGGTGGCGGAGACGGGCGGCAGTGCGGCGCGGATCTGCGGACCCCTTCAGGAGGACATCATGCTTCGACGGAACTTCCTCGGCGCGACGGTCGCGCTCGGCGGCCTCGGCGCCCTGGCCGCCTGCGCCCCCGGCTCGGACACGGGCGGCGGTGCGGAGACCGCTCCGGCGGCCGACGAGGTCGAGACCGACATCGCCTCCCTCGGCGACCTCACCCTGGTGGTGTGGGACCAGGAGGTGCGCGGTGCGCAGAACGATGCGATCGAGGCGCTGATCGGCAGCTTCCAGGAGAAGTTCCCCAACGTCACGATCGACCGGAACGCCCAGTCCTTCGACGACCTCCAGCAGCAGACGGGCCTGGCGCTGTCCGGCAACGACGTCCCCGACGTGCTCCAGGTCAACAACGCCCGCGGCGACATGGGCACCTTCGTGGCCGACGGACTGCTCACCGATCTCACCGGCTATGCGGAGACCTACGGCTGGGCGGACCGCTTCAGCCCCAGCGTGCTGAGCAAGATGAGGTATTCGAGCGACGGCGTCACCTTCGGCGAGGGCTCCCTCTACGGCCTCGCCCAGACCGGCGAGGTCTGCGGCATCTTCTACTCCCAGGCGAAGCTCGACCAGCTCGGGCTGACGCCCCCGGCCACCTGGGAGGAGCTGTTCTCCCTGGTCGACGCCGCAGCGGAGGCCGGTGAGCGGCCGATCATGCTGGGCAACCTCGACCAGTGGCCGGCCCTGCACGTCTTCGGCCCGCTGCAGGCGAACTTCGTGGACGCCCAGACCATCATCACCCTCGGCATGGGCAACGCCGGCGCGGACTGGACCAGCGAGGACAACCTCGCCGCCCTCACGCAGTTCGGCGAGTGGGGTGCCAGCGGCGCGCTGGGGGAGTCCCCGAACGGGCTCGCCTACGACGACGCCTGGCCGATGTTCACCGAGGGCGAGGGCGTGCTGCTGATCGGCGGCAACTGGCTCGGCCCCGACATGGAGGCCGTGATGGGCGAGGACCTGCACTTCATGGCCCCGCCGCCCGGGGCCGACGGGAAGGTCGCCACCACCGGCGGCACCGGCATCCCCTTCTCGATCCCCGCCGCGGCGAAGAACGCGGCCGCGGCCGCCGCCTACATCGACTTCATCACCAGCGATGACGCGATGGCGATGATCGCCGAGAACGGCGGCATGCCGGTGAACCGCACCGCCGAACTCGCTCCGGAGTCCGGCGTGAACAAGGACATCTACGAGGCGTTCGACGCGGTCACCACCGAGGGCACCCTGCTGCCCTACCTCGACTACGCGACCCCGTCCTTCGCGGAGACCGCCGGAGCCACCCTGCAGGAGCTCATCGGCGGCCAGACCGACGCGGCCGGTGCCGCAGCGGCTCTGCAGGAGGACTACAGCGCGTTCACCGAGGGATCCTGACCCCATGGCGTCGGGCAGGTCGGGGGGCGCTGTCGCCGACGGGCCGATGGCGACGCGAGGTGGCAGATATGCCACCTCACCTCACCAGCGGCCCGCGCAGGACAGGGGCCGACGCCGGACGAGGAGGGTGGGCAGCGGCACCTCGCCGGGAGCCGTGCCCGGCGCCCGTCGCGGCAGGCCCTCCGCGGTCGCCCGCGGCCCCCTGACCCCGTACCTGTTCATCCTCCCGGCCTTCCTGGTCTACGGCGCGTTCGCGCTGTACCCGCTGGGTCGCGCGGCGCAGTTCTCCCTGTTCGAGTGGAAGGGCTTCGGCGCCTCCACCTTCGTGGGGCTGAGCAACTACGTGGACCTGGCCGCAGATGCGGACTTCCGCGCGGCGATCGGCAACGCCCTGGTGCTGATCGTCTTCTACGCGGTGGTCCCGCTGGTGGTGGGGCTGGTGCTGGCGGCGATCCTGCGGCGCGGGCAGGTGCGGGGGATGGGCTTCTTCCGCTCCGTGATCTTCCTGCCGCAGGTGATCGCCCTGGTGGTGGTCGCGGTGGCGTGGCGGCAGATCTACTCGCCCAGCGGACTGCTGAACGAGCTGCTGGGGATGGTGGGGCTGGGGGCGCTGACCCACGGCTGGCTGGGGGACCCCGGCACGGCACTGGCCGCGGTGGGGTTCATCGGCACCTGGGTGGAGATGGGGCTGGTGATGCTGCTGATGCTCTCGGGCATGAGCCGCATCCCCGCCGAGCTGTTCGAGGCCGCGCGGCTGGACGGCGCGGGCGCGGTGCGGGAGTTCTTCGCGATCACCCTGCCGGCGGTGCGCGGCGAGATCACCGTCGCGCTGGTGCTGACGATCATCGCGGCGCTGAAGACCTTCGACCTGGTCTACCTGACCACCTCCGGCGGTCCCGGCAACTCCACCACGGTGCCCAGCTACGAGGTCTACTTCCGGGCCTTCGACCTGCGCGAGGTGGGCTCCGCCTCGGCGGTCGCGATCGTGCTGACGGCGCTGATCTTCGTGATCAACGTGGGCGTGACCCGCATCGGCGAGCGTGAGTCATGAGGGTCTCCCGCGCCGAGACGGTGATGAACTACGTGATCCTGGGGGTCTTCGCCCTGTTCGCGCTGGGCCCGGTGCTCACCATCCTCGCCACCTCCGTGTCCGCCCCGCTGGGGCAGCCCGAGGGGCTCTACCTCTCGAACTTCGTCGAGGCCTGGACCGTGGGCGGGTTCGGCAGATCGCTGGGGAACTCCGTGGTGGTCGCCGCGATCGTGGTGAGCCTGGCGACCGTGCTCGCGATCGGTGCCGGCTACGCCTTCGGCACCATGCGCTTCCGCGGCTCCACGCCGCTGTTCTACCTGTTCCTGGTGGGGATGATGATCCCCAGCGAGGCGACGATCATCCCGCTGTTCTTCGACCTGCGCGCCCTGGGCCTGACCGACACCTATTTTGCGATCGCGATGCCGCAGGTGGCGCAGTCGATCGCCTTCGGCACCTTCTGGCTGCGGGCGCAGTTCCGGGCCCTGCCCACCAGCTTCACCGAGGCCGCCGCGCTCGACGGTGCGGGCCCGCTGCAGGCCCTGGTGCGGATCCTGGTGCCCGCCTCCCGGCCCGCGATCGTGACGATGCTGGTGCTGGTGTTCATGTGGACCTGGAACGAGTTCCTCATCGCCCTGATCATGGCGCCCGGCGGCAGTCTGCGCACCGCCCCGCTGGGTTTGGCGAACTTCCAGGGCCAGTACACCTCCGAGACCGCGCTGCTGGCCGCAGGCGCGGTCATCGTCGCCCTGCCCACCGTGATCCTGTTCCTGTTCCTGCAGCGTCATTTCCTCCGCGGAATGCTCGAAGGAGTCGCCAAGTGATGACCGATCCGACCACCGACCCTGCTCGCTCTGCCGAGGCAGCGCACGTCACCGGGTCCGCACGACCCGTCGGCCCCGGCACCCCGGCGCCCGTGCGGCCCGGCGACCGTGCCGCCGGGGCCTCGACCCCGGCCCCTGCCGGGGCCGCGGAATGCCAGGACTGGGACCCCTTGGCCGCCCAGCGCACCCCCGGGGACCCGCCACTGGACGTGCTGCTCTCGGGCACGGTCTTCTTCGACATCGTCTTCACCGGCATGGAGCGCCTGCCCCGGCCCGGCGAGGAGCTGTGGTCCAAGGGCCTGGGCTCCAGTCCCGGCGGGATCGCGAACCTCGCCACCGCCGCCGCCCGGCTGGGGCTGCGCACCGGACTGGTCGCCGGGTTCGGGGACGACGCCTACGCGGACTGGATGTGGCACACCATGGCGCACGAGGAGGGCATCGATCTCTCCGCCTCCCGTCGCTTCACCGACTTCCACTCCGCCCTGACCGTCTCCATCGCCGCCGAGGGCGACCGCGCCATGGCCACCCACGGCCATGAGCTGCCCGAGCCGCTGTCCACGCTGATCGCCGCGGCGCCCGCCGCCCGGGCCGCCGTGGTGGACCTGGCGGGGGAGACCTCCTGGTGGGCGCAGCTCGCCCAGCGCGGCTCGCTGGTCTTCGCCGACATCGGCTTCGACGAGACCGGCCGCTGGGACCCCGCCGACCTCGCCCCGCTCACCCACTGCCACGCCTTCACCCCCAACGCCCTCGAGGCGATGGCGTACACCCGCACCGACAGCCCCGATCAGGCCGTGCGCGCGCTCGCCGAGAAGGTGCCGCTCGCGGTGGTGACCGACGGCGCCCACGGCTCCTACGCGATCGACTCCAGCACGGGGGAGGAGGCGTACTGCCCTGCCGTCCCGGTCACGGCGATCGACACCACCGGCGCCGGGGACGTGTTCGCCGCGGCGATGGTGCTGGGAACCCTCGCCTCCTGGCCGCTCGAGGAGCGCCTGCGCTTCGCCTCCCTGTGCTCGGCCCTGGCGGTGCAGCAGTTCGGCGGCTCCCTCGCCGCCCCGGGCTGGGGTGACCTCACCGACTGGTGGCGCTGCATGAGCGACGCTGCTGACGGCGGCGACCTGCGCGCCGCCTACACCCGCAGCGGGTACCGCTTCCTGGACGCCCTGGTCCCCGACCACCCCGTCCAGGGTCGCCGCCGCGCCCAGGGGACCTTCGCACTGCGCTCCGACGCGGGACGGCACTGACCGCAGCCGCTCCGCCTCGACCCGGGCGGTGCCGCCACGCCCGGGGCAGGGGTTGACATCTCGGAGCGAGGCCCTAAAGTACTTGCATGCCACAAACAACTATAGGTCGGGGCGATCCCGACGACGCCGGCGCCATCCTGCGCGAGCTGGTGACCACCTTGCGGGTCTTCCGCCATGCCGGGCAGCAGGCGGGGCAGCGCACGGCCTGGAGCACCGCCAGCGGCGTGCTCCAGTTCCTGGACCATCATGAGGCGCGGCTGAGCGATCTCGCCCGGGAGATCTCGGCCTCCGTGTCCGTCACCTCCCGCGCGGTCGACGCCCTCGAGCAGGACGGATTCGTCGAACGACATGTCGATGAGTCCGACGGCAGGGCCTGCGTCGTCAGCCTCACCGCGCGCGGACGCACCCACCTGCACGAGACCCAGCGCGAGATCGCCGCGGAATTCTCCGATGTGCTGCACGAGTGGACGCCGCAGGAGATCCATCAAGCCCTCGAGGTCCTGCAGAAGCTGAACCTCGGCCTCGCCGACCTCACCTCCCGCCTGCACGGCGGGCAGGGGAAGGGACACACCCGATGACCGCCACCCTCTCCTCCCCGCCGAAGACCCTGTCGCACCGCGAGGTCCTGCAGGTGATGACCGGCCTCCTGGCCGCGCTGTTCACGGCCCTGCTCTCGAACACGATCGTCTCCACCGCGCTGCCCACGATCATGGCGGATCTGGACGGCACCCAGCGGCAGTACACCTGGGTGATCACGGCCAGCCTGCTGATGATGACGATCAGCACCCCGATCTGGGGCAAGCTCTCCGACCTGTTCGACAAGAAGCGCCTGGTGCAGCTCGCGATCGTGCTGTTCGTCGGCGGCTCGCTGATCGCCGGATTCGCGACCTCGATCCCGATGATGATGACCGCGCGCGTGGTCCAGGGCATCGCCATGGGCGGCCTGATGGCGCTCGTGCAGTCGATCATGGGCGCGATCATCTCCCCGCGCGAGCGCGGCCGGTACGCGGGCTACATGGGCGGGGTCATGGGCATCGCGACCGTCTCCGGACCGCTGCTGGGCGGCGTCATCACCGATGAGCTGGGATGGCGGTGGACCTACTTCGTCTGCGTGCCGCTGGCGGTGGCCTCGCTCGTGCTCATCCAGCTCAAGCTCCGGGTCCCGCCGCAGCCGGCCCGGCGCGTGCAGATCGACTACGCCGGCGGCGTCCTGATCGCGCTGACGGCCGCGCTGCCGATGCTGTGGGTCACCTTCGCCGGCAGCAGCTATGCCTGGATCTCCTGGGAGTCGGCCGCGTTCGTCGGCGGCTTCCTCCTCACCGCGGTCCTCGGTGTCATCGTCGAGCTGCGCGCCCCGGAGCCGATCGTGCCGATCCGGCTGCTGCGCAACAACACCGCCGCGCTGATGATCGTCGCGAGCGTCGCGGTGGGCGTGGCGATGTTCGGGCCCGCCGTGTTCCTCACCCAGTACTTCCAGCTGGGCAAGGGGCATTCCCCGACCGAGGCGGGGCTGCTCATCCTGCCCATGATCATCGTCCAGACGTTCTCCTCCGCCATCGGCGGCATGATCGTCAGCCGCACCGGCAGGTGGAAGCCGATCATGCTGCTGGGCAGCGTGCTCATGGTCACCGGCCTCGCCGGACTGGGCGCGGTCGACCACACCACGGGGTACCTCTGGGTGGCGGTCTCGATGGCGCTGGCCGGCGCGGGCGTGGGTGCGCTGATCCAGAACATCGTCCTGGCCGTGCAGAACACGGTCGACGTCACGGACGTCGGAGCCGCCTCGGCCACCATCGCGTTCTTCCGCTCCCTGGGCGGAGCGATCGGTGTCTCCGCGCTCGGCGCGATCCTCACCAACCAGGTCGCCGCAGGCGTCCAGGAGCGGCTGGCCGAACAGGGCATCTCCGGCGGCGCGGCCGGCGGGCAGGGCTCGGAGACGCAGCTGGACCTCTCGGATCTGCCCGGTCCCGTGCGGGAACTGGTCCACGATGCCTACGCCGACGGCTTCGGGCACATCTTCCTGCTCGCCGCGATCGTCTCGCTCATCACCCTCGTCGCGGTGCTGGTCGTGCGGGAGACGGCGCTGCGCACCACCATCGGGCTCGCTCCGAAGGAGACGGGAGAGCAGCCTGCGGCCGAGGAGGCGACGACCGACCAGCCCCATGGCGCCGCTGTCCCCGTCGCCGCCGGTGGCGGCCATGGCGGATCCGACCCGGCGCAGAGGGAGAGCGCCGCGGAGGGAGGCCGCTCGGCGGAGCAGCCGTCCGGCAGAGCCTGACGCCTCCGCCTGCCCGCCCCCGGGCCCCCACCGCTGAGGCGGCGAGGGCCCGGGGGCGAGCGCATCTCCGGCGCGGCGTCGGGCCCGCGCCCGTGGTTCGTAGGCCCGAAGCCTGAAGTGTGCCGGCCCGAAGTTCACCGAGTCGCGCCGTGCAGCAGGGAGCGGTATGCTCTCAAAAGTTCGGAGCACCGAACTTCATGAGAGCGGCGCAGAGAAGATGCAGGTGACGGAGTGGCGGGGAACCGGTCGACCAGGACGAGGACGGCGGTCGCGGGAGCGCTGGTGGCGCTGCTGGCGCTGGCCGGCTGCGGGGGAGCCGCGCCCTCGGCGCGCGGCGACGGCGACGTGCCCACCGTGCTGACCACCTTCACGGTGCTGCAGGACATCGCCCAGAACGTCGCCGGTGAACACCTGGAGATCGAGTCGATCACGAAGATCGGCGCGGAGATCCACGGCTACGAGCCGACCCCGCGGGACGTCGCGAAGGCGTCGGAGGCGGATCTGATCCTGGACAACGGGCTGCATCTGGAAGCGTGGTTCGCGCAGTTCGTCGACTCCGCCGAGGTCCCCCACGTGGTGGTCTCCGAGGGCATCGAGGTGCTGGACATCACCGGCGACGCCTATGCCGGGACTCCGAACCCGCACGCCTGGATGAGCCCGGAGAACGTCGAGATCTACGTGGACAACATGGTGACCGCCTTCAGCGAGCTGGACCCCGAGAACGCAGCGGCGTACGAGGACAACGCCGCCGAGTACAAGGGCGAGCTGCGCACGATCCAGAAGGACCTCAGCGCGGAGATCGAGACCCTCCCCGAGAGCGAGCGGGCCCTGGTGACCTGCGAGGGGGCGTTCTCCTATCTCGCGCGGGACGTGGGGCTCGAGGAGCACTACCTCTGGCCGGTCAACGCCGAGCAGCAGGCCACCCCGCAGCAGATCGCCGGCATCATCGAGACCGTGCGCGCGCAGGGGATCCCCGCGGTGTTCTGCGAGTCCACCGTCTCGGACAAGCCGATGCAGCAGGTCGTGGAGGCGACCGGGGCCCGCTTCGGGGGGACCCTCTACGTCGACTCCCTCTCCGAGGCGGACGGTCCGGTGCCCACCTACCTCGAGCTGCTCCGCCACGATGCGGACGTCATCGTCTCGGGCCTGACCGGTCAGGAGGCGGCGGCATGAGCATCGAGGTCAGCGGGCTGACGGTGCGCTACGGCGCGGTCACCGCCGTGGAGGGGGTGGACCTCCGGATCCGCTCCGGCGAGGTGACCGGCCTGGTCGGGATGAACGGCTCGGGGAAGTCGACCCTGTTCAAATCCATCATGGGCATGGTCACTCCCAGCGCCGGGGGCGTGCTGATGGACGGGAACGATCCGGCCCGTGCCCGCCGCCGCGGCCTGGTGGGGTATGTGCCCCAGAGCGAGGACGTGGACTGGTCCTTCCCCGTCTGCGTGCGCGATGTGGTGATGATGGGCCGGTACGGCCATCAGGGCCTGACCCGGCGGCCGCGCCGCACCGATCACGAGGCCGTCGCCGCCGCGCTGGAGCGCGTCGAGCTCACCGACCTCGCCGATCGACAGATCGGCCAGCTCTCCGGCGGCCAGCGCAAGCGGGCGTTCGTCGCGCGCGGCCTGGCGCAGGGCGCCTCCATCCTGCTGCTGGACGAACCCTTCGCCGGCGTCGACAAGCGCAGCGAGGCCACGATCGTGGGCCTTTTGCGCGAGCTCGCCGCGGCCGACTGCACCGTCCTGGTCTCCTCCCATGACCTGCACGCTCTGCCCCAGCTCGCCGATTCCGCGATCCTGCTGCGGCGCCGCGTCCTGTTCCACGGCGACGTCGCCGAGGCGCTCGCACCGCAGATGCTGGGCCGCGCGTTCGGCCTGGACCCGCTGACCCGCGAGGAGGCACGATGAATCCGCTCGATCTGATCCTGGAACCTCTGCAGTACGAGTTCATGGTGCGGGCGCTCGCCGCGACGGTCGCCGCGGCGATCGTGTGCGCGCTGCTGTCGTGCTGGCTCGTGCTGGTGGGCTGGTCGCTGATGGGCGACGCCGTCTCGCACGCCGTGCTGCCCGGCGTGGTGCTCTCGTACATCGTCGGGGTGCCCTTCGCGGTCGGGGCGATCGTGTTCGGGATGCTCGCCGTGGCGCTCATCGGGACCATCCGCGGCACCAGCCGGATCAAGGAGGACGCCGCGATCGGGATCGTCTTCACCACCCTGTTCGCCCTCGGCCTGGTGCTGATATCGGTCACGCCCAGCCATACCGACCTCGGACACATCCTGTTCGGCAACGTCCTGGGCGTCTCCTCCAGCGACCTGATCCAGATCGGCGTCCTCGCCGGGATCGCGTTCGTGGCACTGCTGCTGAAGCGGCGCGATCTCACCCTCTACGCCTTCGACCCCACCCACGCCCAGGCCATCGGTCTCTCCCCGCGCCGGCTGGGGGCGCTGCTGCTGGGCCTGCTGGCGGTGACCGCCGTGGTCGCGCTGCAGATCGTGGGCGTGGTGCTGGTGGTGGCGATGCTGATCGTCCCCGGTGCCACCGCGCACCTGCTCACCGACCGCTTCGGGCGGATGCTGCTGATCGCACCGACGATCTCCGTGCTCGCCTCGGTGACGGGGATCTTCCTCAGCTACTGGGTCGATGCCTCCTCCGGAGGGCTGATCGTGCTGGTCCAGGGCGCCCTCTTCACGCTCGTCTACCTGCTCGCCCCGCGGTACGGGATCCTGCCGCGCCTGCTGACCGCGCGGCGTCGCCGCAGCCGTGGCGCGGGCGGCGAGGGCGCTCGCCCTGACGAGCCGACGGGCGGCGGCGAGCCGACGGGCGGCGGCGAGCCGGCGGGCGCGGCCGGCGGGACCGGCGCGCTCGGCACGGACGGAGCGGCCGGCCGGGCAGGCACGGCCGAGGCGAGGGGCGGGACGCAGATCCCGGCGACGCCGCGCCTCTGAGCTCGGGAGCTGCCTCAGGCGGGGGTGCTCACCCAGATCGCATCCGTCGCGGAGCGTCCCAGCGGCACCCGGGCCGAGGCCCCGGGCACGGAGACCTCGAGGGAGTCGGAGAACGCCGGGCCGGTGCGCACCTCGAGGACCGCGCCGACGGTGATGCCGTGCTCGGCGCAGAAGGACAGCAGCCGCGGGTCGGCATCGGAGATGCGCTCGACGACCACGGAGGTCCCGACCGGGACCTCGCTCAGCAGGCGGGCGTCGGGGAGCTCGACCTCGCCGTCGGCGGAGGGGATCGGATCACCGTGGGGATCGCGCGCGGGGTGGCCCAGGAGCGCATCGATCCGGTCCACGAGCAGGTCGGAGACGGCGTGCTCGAGATGCTCGGCCTCGTCGTGGACCTCCTCCCAGCCGAAGCCGAGGGTCTCCACCAGGAACGTCTCGATCAGGCGGTGGCGTCTCACCATCGACAGCGCGTATGCGCGGCCCGTCGTGCTGAGCCCGATCGCGCCGTAGCGGGTGTGCTCGAGCAGACCCTGATCGGCGAGCTTCCGCACCGCGTCGGAGACCGTCGACAGCCGCACCCCCACGCGCTCGGCGATGGCGGAGGTGGTCACCGGCTCCTTCGACCATTCCCCGAGGCTCCAGATCGCCTTGAGATAGTTCTGGGCGCTGGTGGAGAGCTCTGAGACGGACATGCCCCCACCGTATCCAACTCTCCGCTTCGTCTCCCCGAACTCCGCAGGGGCACGTCGTGAACTCCGCGGAGGCACATAGTCTTCGCCCATGCACGAATCCACGATCCTCATCGAGAACCTGCAGTCGATGTGGTGGATCGCCGCGGCGGCGGTGCTCGCCCCGGTCCTCGCCCTGCTGACGCGCCGCACCATCCCGGACGTGGTGTGGCTGCTGGTGCTGGGCATGGTGATCGGTCCGCATGCGCTGGGACTGGCCGAGAGCACCGAGGCCGTCGCCTTCCTGCGCGAGCTCGGGCTCGGGTTCCTGTTCCTGCTGGCGGGTTTCGAGGTGAACACCTCCGACATGCGCAGCCGCGCGGGGCGCAGCGCCGCGCTGACCTGGCTGCTCTGTGTGGGCCTCGGCGTGGGTGCCGGGCTGCTGATCGCCGGGGGCGACTGGCAGGTCGCCGCCGTGCTGGGCATCGCCGCGACCTCCACGGCGCTGGGCACCCTGCTGCCGATCCTCAAGGACTCCGGCGTGCTCGGTGCCCCGCTGGGCAAGGCGACCATGATCCACGGCGCCTTCGGCGAGCTGCTGCCCGTGGTCGCGATGTCCCTGCTGCTGACCACGCGCGCCACGATCCAGGCGGCGGCCGTGCTGGTGCTGTTCGCGGTGCTGGCGGTGGTGATCGTGGCCGTCCCCGCCCGGCTCTTCCGCAAGGTGCCGCTGCTGGGCCGGGCCTTCGCCGCCGCCTCCGACTCGACGATGCAGACCATCGTGCGGATCACGGTGTGGGTGATGATCTCGCTGATGCTGCTGACGGCGGTGCTGGAGCTCGACGTCGCCCTGGGGGCCTTCGCCGCCGGTCTGCTGCTGCACGCCGCGCTGCGCGGCGGCGCACCGGAGCACGTCGAGGAGATCATGCACAAGGTGGAGGTGGTGGGGTTCGGCCTGCTGATCCCGGTCTTCTTCCTCACCAGCGGGATGAGCATCGACGTTCTCGCCGTGCTCGGCGTCTGGCCGCTGCTGCTGGGATTCGTGGGGATGATCGTGGTGGTGCGAGGCCTCCCGGTGCTCGCCCGCGAGCTGTGGACCTCCACCAGGTCGGGCCTGGACACCACGCGGGAGAAGGTGGCGCTGGGCCTGTACGCCGCGACCGGGCTGCCGATCATCGTGGCGGTCACCCAGATCGCCTCGAGCTCGGGACTGATCTCGGTCACCGTGGCCTCGGCGATGGTCACCGGCGGGGCGATCACCGTGCTGGTGTTCCCGCTGCTGGCGTCCCGACTCTCGCAGCGCCCGCAGGCGCCAGGGAGCGCGCAGAGCTGACGCTCAGCCGCCGATGGGCGAGGCCGCCGTGTGCCGGGCTATCCCGCGACCACCGCCCTCTCCAGCGCCGCCAGCGAGTCCTCGAGGAAAGCCGGCGGGAACGGCGGCAGCCCGAACTCCGCCCGCAGGGACTCAGGCACCGCGCTCCAGTCGTAGGTGAGGGTCACGCGGGTGCTCTCTCCCACGATGGCGAGGTCGTACCGCCAGGTCCAGCCGCCGGCGCCCCAGCTGCCGTCGGGCCCGTACTGGCCGGGCTGCCAGGCGATGGTGCGCTCGGGTTCGAAGACGATCACCCGGTTGTGCATGTCGTAGCGGCCCCCGGCGTTCTCGTGGAACATCTCGATGCCGAAGATCTGGTCGACCTCGGTCAGCGGTGCCGGCTCCGTCTCCAGCGGGCCGCGCACCCAGTCGGTCGGTTCGGTCTCGTGGTGCCGCGACGGATCGGTGAGCAGCGCGAACACGGCGGACCGGTCGGCGTCGACGATGCGGGTGATGACGTAGTGGTCCCTGCCGGGGACCGGTGCTGCGGAATCGGTGGTCATGAGCGGGCTCCTGGTCCGTAGAGGGCTGCGATCTCCTCGGAGCCGAGCCACTTGTCATAGGTGCCGGACTGCGGCCAGCCGGTGGGGGAGTCCTGCCAGTCCTCCTGACGACCGTAGGGGAGGATGTCGACGAGGGGGAAGGTGTGGCTGAGCTGCTCGGTGCCGCGCCCGTCGGTGTGCCAGGTGCGGTAGACCCGGTCCCCGTCGCGCAGGAAGACGTTCACGGCGAAGCCGCCCCCGGGAGGGGCACCGACGTCGGCCCCGAACTCGCTGCCCGCGGTGGAGTACCAGTCCATCCGGTTGCCGACCTTCTCGCGGTAGGCGAGGGCCTCGTCGATCGGGCCCTGGGTGACGATCACGAAGCGGGCGTCGTACCTGCGCAGGAAGTCGGTGCGGGTGAACTGCGAGGTGAAGCCGGTGCAGCCGCCGCACTGCCACTCGGAGTCCTCGAACCACATGTGGCTGTAGGTGATCAGCTGGGTCGCGCCGTCGAACAGATCCACCAGGCGCACCGGGCCGTGCGGGCCCTGCAGCGTGTACTCGGGCAGCTCGACCATCGGCAGGCGCCGTCGCTGGGCGGCGATCGCGTCGAGCTCGCGGGTGGCGGCCTTCTCCCGCACGCGCAGCGCGTCCAGCTCGCGCCGCCAGGTCTCGGGATCGGTGACGGGTGGGAGGGCGGAGGTGGTCATGTCAGTCCTTCCTGGGGGCCCAGCGGGTGTAGGTGACGCCGGAGTCGAAGGCGCGGTGCTCGAGCAGCTCGAGCCGTTCACGGTGGCCGTCCGGGAACAGCCGACGTCCGCGCCCCTGGACGTAGGGGTAGGTCCACAGCCGGTACTCGTCCACCAGGCCGGCGGCGATCAGGGGGTGGCACAGGGTGATCGAGCCGGTCAGCGAGATCTCGGCGCTCTCGCCCTGCTTCAGGTCGCGCACCGCCTCGACGGGATCGCCGGGGATGATCGTGGAGTGCTCCCAGGCCGGGTCGGTCATGGTCGAGGTGACGACGTACTTGGTCAGCTGGTTCAGCTCATCGGTGATGCCGGTGGTGTCGTCGGTCCGGGCCGGCCAGTAGCCGCGGAAGTCCTCGAAGGTCTGCCGGCCCAGCAGGATCGCGTCGCAGGCGGCGCTGTCCCGCTGCAGGATCGCGCGCTGGTCGGCGGGGGAGTCGGCGGGGTCGAACCAGTCATCGAGCATCTCGATCGCGCCGTCGGCGGTGATGTTCTGGGTGATCACGAGCGGGCGCACAGGGCCTCCTCGATGGTCGTGGAGCAGTGTCTCCTGGCCCCGGCGCGCGACCTCCACGAGTACCGCCGCGGGGTTGTGCAGTCTAGACCCCGGTGCGCCGCACCACCATGGGTGGGCCGGTGGATCCGGGGGCGGCTGCGGATGGGGAGTTCTCCCCGGGGAGTTCTCCCCGGTCAGTTCGACCCATCGCGCTCCTGGTCGGGGGCCCGTAGCTTTCAGGTGGCGGGTGCGGGGCTCCCCTCGGGGGAGAGGCACCGGCACGAGGCTCGCGCGGGCGGGAGCTGCGGGATCGGCGGTGGGGGCCGACGATCCGGCGGTGAGGAGCGCTCCGCTCCGGGCCTCGTGTCCGGTGCGTGGGAAGCAGCACCAATCAGCGGCTCACAGCTGCACGAGACCCTGGATGAGCGAGAGGGTCGCTCCGGCCATCGCGATCACGATCACCCAGCGCATCGCCCGGGGCCCGTGCACCCTGCGCGCGAGTGCCGTGCCGCCGATCAGCCCCACCACCAGCATCCCCAGCAGCAGCGCCCAGCCGGCCACCGGCAGCGATGGCAGCGCCCCCTTCGCGAGCAGCGCTGCGACGCCGAGCACCGCGAAGTGCAGCTGGGCGGTGGCGGCGAAGCTGCGGTGCTCCCACTGGGTGGCCAGCGCATAGACCACCAGGCCCGGCCCGCCCACGCCGGCGGTCACCGTCATCACCCCCGAGGCGAATCCGCCGCCCGCGCCCACCCAGAAGGAGTTGGGCACCTGCAGCGACCGCGACCCGATGGTGAACAGCAGCCCGGTGATCACCAGCAGGCTGATCGCGATCGCCAGCACCGGCGCGGGCAGCCACAGCACCAGCAGCGCCCCGGGGATGGTGCCCACGATCCCGGCCGGCACCACTTTCGCGGCGCGTCGGAGGTCCAGGTCCTGGTGGATCACGATGAGGTTCAGCAGGGCGGCGACGATCCCGCACACATTGGTGACCAGGATGCCCTCGAAGGGCCCCAGCGCCATCACCAGGAACGGCGAGGACAGCAGCGCGAAGCCCATCCCGGTGGTGCGCACGGAGACCGCACCGGCCAGGACGGCCAGCGCGGCCAGGCCCAGCGGCCACCACTGCGGATCGATCACTCAGGCCACGGTACGCCAGCCGTGCACGTCACGTTCGGACGGCACGGAGCCGTGACCGTGCCGAGGCGAACGGCGTCACAACATCGTCGCTCGCGCCGATGAGTCGCTGTACCTCCGCGTCAGAAAGTCCGAGTTCTCGCAGGCCATCTCCGATGTTTCGGGCGAGATGTGGAGTCTCGTCGGGCAGCTGGTCCGACCCCGGCTCCCGCATTCGCCATCCCCGTTTGGACATCTGCTTGTAGAAGGAGGACCTTTCCTGCGAGGTGACCTTCCCGAGCTGGAACGCTCGCTCGTGAAGGGCCTGCATCGACACGCCCCAGACAGCTTTCAGATCGAGGAGCTTGCCGAGGGTGAGGTTCCGAAGATCGGGGCCGATCGCTGCCTCCGGCATGAGGAAGGCGGCCGCGAATGCATTGGCCTGCTCCTCGACGTCGATGCCCACGTACTGCCCGTGGAGCACCAGGTGCCCGAGCTCATGGGCCAGAGTCAGTCGTCGGCGGTCGATCGGGCGCGACGAGTTCACCAGGATCACTGCGTGACTTCCTGCCCATTGCGACATGCCATCGATGCGAGCCGTGCCGAAGTCCTCTTCGAGCACGATGATCCCAGCGGACTCCATCCATCGGGTCAGGTTTCGGACGGGGCCGATCGGCATTCGCCAAGCAGCCCTGAGCATGGCTGCTGCGTCATCGGGCGGAGTATCGTCCGGATCGATCTGGATGACGTGATTCTTCGGGTGCATCGGCATTCGCTCGAGCAGGAACGAGGAGTGCATCCGATGCGCGTTGAGGCGGGATTCGACGTGCTTCCAGTCCGCAGGGCGAGCCGTCTTCTGCCGTCGCATGTGCGCATCTGCGGCGATCGCTCCCTCCATCTGGAACTCATGCAGAAGGAATGCGGCGGTGACCCCCAAGGCGGGCGCGAGCCTCTCTGCGGCATCGCGGTCAACGTCACGGAGCTCGTTCTCGTACCTGGAGAGCGTTGCCTGCGTGATCCCGACGCGCTCGGCGAGCTGTTCCTGAGTGAGGCCGGCGGCTCGACGCAGGACCAGGAGCGCATCTCCCATGCCAGGGCTCACGCGAGGCCCTCCTCCTCGTCCTCGATCGCGATCTGGCTGAGGTCGAACTCGGGCAGACCGGGCTCGACTGGAGCCCATTGGATCGCCGTGGGCTGGGCTGCATCTCGATGGAGGGTGATGCCCCAGACCGGCTTGTCCTTCTCCTCGCGCAGGGAGAGGACCGGAGCGCCGATGTCGCGAGTCTCTTCGTCCCAGTAGTAGCCGGCCGCGAGGCTGATCGACTCGAGCCCCTCGAGCGTCAGTGCGCGGTTGGACCAGTGGGCGAGGGAGCCAGTTGTGGGATAGGCCGAAATACGGTCCCCGGGATGGTGACGCTTCACCCTGGTGACGAATGCTGTGCCGCTGAGGATCTCACGGACGGGCTCTTCGTCACGGATATGGATCCCTGGTGCACCGTCGATCTCTCGTATCAGGCGGGCCCAGATGCGCTCGTGAGCAAAGTTGGCGATGAAGCGGCTCGAGTAGCTGGGAGCCCACTCGGGCCGCCACGCCTTGAGGTCGGCGTAATCCTCGCGTGCGCCGTCGACCGCATCGACAAGAGCCTCCACGAAGTCGTCGCCGAGGCGGTCGATGACCTTCTGCGGATCGGGGAATCCAAGGGATTTCATGCCAGAGAATATACCATTCGCAGGTCAGGTCCGCCAAGATCTGTGCCTGGTGGAGTCGCCACCGGTGCCATGGTCTCCACCCGCTCCGGTCCGAACTGCTCCTCGAGGCCGCCCGCACCCGGACCGCGATCTGTGGGTCGTTGTCGGTGACGGGATAGTGGCCCCACAGCTCGAACTCCGGCTCCTGCGGGGAGCGGGTCGCGACGCACTCGGCGCGCACCATCCGCTGGACCCCGTCGACCAGGTGATCGAGGATCTCCTTGCTGTAGGCGCGGAAGTTCAGGGCCAGCTCGGCCCGGTCCGAGATGATGTTCGCGCTGGACCCGGCGTGCAGCGCGCCCACGGTCACGACCCCGAAGTCCGCCGGGGAGATCTGGCGGGCCACCAGGGTCTGGATCCGGCCGACGATCGCGGAGGCCAGCACCACCGGGTCCACGCCCAGGTGCGGCATCGAGCCGTGGGAGCCGGTCCCATGCACGAGCACCCGCATCGAGACCGAGGAGCTCAGCACCGGCCCGGGCGCGACCGCGATCCTTCCCGCCGCCGGGCTGGTCAGCAGGTGCAGGTCCAGGCGCACCTGCGGCGTGGGGATCCTGTCCACCAGGGAGTCGGCGACCATCGTTGCGGCGCCGGCAGCGATCTCCTCCCCGGGCTGGAACAGGGCGATATAGGTGCCCCGCCAGTCCTCACGGTGTTCGGCCAGCAGGGCTGCCGCGCCCAGGCCCGCGACCGTGTGGAAGTCGTGCCCGCAGGCGTGCATCGTGGGCTGGACCTGCCCGGCGGTGTCGGGCTGGGTGTGCACGGAGGCGTAGGCAGCCCGGAGGCCTCCTTCGCGGGCAGCCCGTCCATGTCCACGCGCAACAGCACGACGGGGCCCTCACCGTTCTCGAGCACGCCGACGACGCCGCCGCCGATGTGCTGGACGTCAAAGCCGCTCTCGGTCAGATGCTCAGCGATGATCCCGCGGGTGCGCTCCTCGAGCATCGACAGCTCGGGATGACGGTTGGAGGTCCGTCAGCAGCGGCTCCTGCCAGGTCGAGTACTGCTCCAGGGTGGTGGTCATGCGGTCGGTCAGGGTGGTCATGACGGATCCTCTCCCGGCGCCGCGCCGCCGGTCGGGACGGCCGACGGAACCGAGCACTGCACGGCGCGCGATGCCCCCGAGCGTAGCGTCGCAGGGCACTGTCCGGAGGTGGGGAATGTGATTCCGGTGACCACCGGGTCATCGCTCTGTTCAGGGGGTCACCAGCGGATCTATTCTTGTCGTGAGCACCGAAGGCGCGCGAGGACACCGCGTCTGATCAGGCCGCGATCAGGCCTGTGCGATGTGCTCCTACCACTGTGAGAAGGAGGGACCCCCGTATGGATCCGCGTCATGACGTCACCGTCGGCCACGAACTGCAGGCCGCTGCCGAGACCGGCCAGATTCCGGTGGTCCCTGCGCACGGCGATGCCGGCGAGCAGGCCCCCACCTGGCGCAGCAACCTGGCCGTCGCCCTCTCGCTGGCGCTGACCTTCGTAGTGGTCGCGCTCGTCAGCCTCTGAGGCAGATCTCCTGATGCCGGGCGGGGCTCCGGTCCCGCTCGGTCATCGGCGTCGCGACGTGGACCGGCTCAGCCTGACGTCCACCTCCGGCGGTCGCGTCGCGCTGCGGGGCGCTCTCGTCCCGAGCCGGCCCCGTCCCGTGTGATGACGGTCTACCGGAACTGTTCGATGTCATGCCCGGTGTGGTTCTCGATCCCGTAGGCGCCGATGTAGCCCCAGCAGTCCGGCCGTGAGCCATCGGTATCGACCAGATCGTAGGTATCGGCCAGTTGGCGGGAGGTGAGGACGCGACCGGCGAATGCTGATACCTGCTCGTCGCCGGCCAAGGCGGTGACGCCGCGAGCGACATATGTGGGCGACTCCGAGATCGCGAAGCCCGGGACACGATGACAGGCATCGCGCCAGTTCCTCTCGCTGACCCCGAACCCGTCGAGCATGTTCTCTGACCGCAACCAGCCCGGAGTGACGCCGACCGCGGTGACCGGGTGGTCCGTGAGCTCGGCGGTCAAGCTCGTGACGATCCGATCCACGCCTGCTTTCACCAGGTCGTAGAAGAAGCCGACCCCTTCGCGGTGGTTCGCATTGAACTCCGAAGGCCCGTCGGTCATCTCCACGACCAGCCCGCCACCGCGGCGCAGCATGAGGGGTATGGCGGTGGCTGCGGTGATCAGGTGGGTGTCGATGCCCATCCGGAGCATCCGCAGGCCGCCGGAGAGGTCGTGCTCCCACAGCGGCTTGTCGAACTGTGCGTAGCGGTCACCGCCGAAGATGTCGTTGACCAGCACATCCAGCTGCCCTTGGTCGGACTCGATCCGTCGAATCAGTTCTTCGACCGCCGCCTGGTCCTCGTGGTCGACGACGAGCGCCCTGCCGCGACCACCGGCTCCCTCGATCAGGTCACCTGTCTCTTCGATCGTCTCGGGACGATCGATCTCGGACCGCCCCGCGACACGGCTGCTGCGCCCGGTCGCGTACACGTAGGCACCTGCTCGTGCCATCTCGACGGCGATCGCGCGGCCGGCACCACGGGTGGCACCGGCCACGAGTGCCACCTTTCCGGTGAGTGGTCTGTCAGCAGTCATGAGGCACGCTCCCTTCGCGTCTCCATCCCGACAGCAGCGCGTCGAGGTCCGCGGTGAGCCGGCTGATCAGTGATCCTTCGGGGTGGACCGACCACGCCAGACAGCCGCCCTCCATCGCGGTCATCACGAGCCTGGCCAGCTGAGCCGGTGGTGGTGCGCCGCACAAGTCTCCGGCGGCCACTGCGGAAACAGCGTGCCGCTCCAGATGCCGGCGCACGTGCCCCCATCCGACGTGCAGCCAGCCGCGCATCTCGTCGTTCTGAAGATCGATCGCCAACGCGGCTGCTTGTGTGGAGGCGGTCACCGGATCGTCCATGCCGTGGTAGTTGTACAGCGCCACCACCTGCAGTCGTCGCAACGGCCGGTCCACACCTCGAGTCGCCGTCTCGAGGCCGGAATCCAGCGAGGCGACCCAGCGCTGGCTCAGCCTGAGGAAGACGCGCTCCTTCGAGCCGAAGCGCTTGATGAACGTCGCCGCCGACACCCCGGCTGACTCCGCGGCCTTGGCCAAGGTGAAACCAGAGGGCCCCTCGGTCATCAGGACCCGATCCGCGGCATCCAACAGAGCATCATCAGGGGTGGCGATCGGGCGCGCCATCACGAACCTCCGCTACCCCTGCCACGCCTCCTCGCTGCCCTCGTTGTAGTCGACGAACGCCTGTCGCAGACCGCCGATCACCTCGGCTCCCGTCTCCAGGGCCGCCTTCAGCTGAGGTTCATCGACACGTCCGATGGTCTCGCGCATCTCATCGCGAAGGTGTGCGAGCTTCGCCGCTGTCGCCTCCGCCTGCTGGGCATCGTGCTGTGTTGTCATCTCTGCCTCCTGATCGACCATGTGAGATCGACACAGTGAGTGAACCGCCGTTGACTAACCGTGTCAACCAGTCGGCCGCACTCGCCACCCGCACTGCGAGCAGACGGCCCGCGCAGGGCCGGGGCTGAGAGGATGGCTCCCATGAGGAGCACCGACACCGGACCGGCCACCGCGCGGGGCGAGCTCATGATCGTGGCGCACCGCGGCGCGATGACCCACGCGCTGGAGAACACGATCGCCGCGTTCCAGCTGGCAGAGCAGCTGGGATGCCGGGAGCTCGAGCTGGACCTCCGCCCCAGCGCCGACGGCCGCATGGTGGTGATCCACGACGCGACGCTGGACCGCCTCGCGGCCCACGAGGACGGGCGCGGCCTCGGCGCCGTCGCCGCCATGACCCTGGAGGAGCTCCAGCGGGTGCCGCTGCGGGACGGGCATCGCCTGCACACCTTCGAGGAGGTCTGCGCGGCCACCACGGCGGGCCTGGAGGTGGAGATCAAGGACCCGGCGGTGGTGCCGCTGCTGGCCGCATTCCTCAAGACCCGCCCCGAGGTGGTCCAGCGCATGCGCCTGACCAGCTTCCGCGCCGAGGCGCTCGTCCAAGCGCGCGAGCTGCTGCCGCAGATCCCGCGCGGCATGATCGTGCACCGCCTGCCGGTGACGGAGAAGCACCCCGAGGGCCTGGACGCGCTGCTCGAGCGCACCGGCGCCTCGACGCTGCTCAGCGGCTGGGAGGGCCTCACCGCCGACGCCGTTGCAGCCCAGCACGCCGCCGGCCGGCGCGTGCACGGTTGGCCGCTGCGCACCGCGGAGCAGATGGCCCGCGCCGTGGCGATCGGCGTGGACGGCACCACCGTGGATGACCCGCAGGCCGCGTTCGAGTGGTACCAGCAGGTGCTCGCCGCGCGGGGCTGAACGAACTAGGAGGGGAGCGGGCCCGGCACGCTCACCGAGAACGCCCGACCAGCGTCAGCTCGATGTCCCGGCGCGCTTCTTCAAGCCTGCGCACCAGCGCCGGGACATCCGTCATGAACTCGCCGTGCCGGCCGAGGCTGAGACTGCCGAAGGGCTCGTTGCGCAGTCGCACGACCATGGCCACCGTCGATACGTCAACGTCGTACTCCCCGGAACTCGTGGCGTAGCCCTGGCGACGGATCCTCTCGAACTGCTGTTCCAGAACAGCCGGGTCGATGGTGGTCGAGGGGGTGAAGCGCGCCATCGGGCGGTCGGCGAAGGTGCGCCGACGCTCGAGATCGGGCAGATGGGCGTAGTACGCCTTGCTGGTGGCACCGGCGTGCGCGGGAAACAGCTCCCCCACCAGGGGGTACGTCCGCAGCGGGCCCTCCGTGCCGGTCGCAGCGGCGATCGCACGCATGTGGAAGGCGTCGGGGATCGCGAAGATGGCGGCCAATCCGGTCTCCTCCGCCAGCTGTGCGAGGACGGGCTGCACGAGCAGCCGCAGGGACTGCGACCCGGCCCAGATCCGACCCACCGTCATGGCAGCGGGGCCGATCCGGTAGCGGCGCGTCGACGGGTCGGCGATGAGGAAGTCCCGATGGGTGAGGGTCGCCAGGAGCCGATGCGCGACCGAGGTCGAGAAGCCGAACTCCGCGGAGACCTCCGTGACGCTCCAGCCGTCGTGCTCACGATCGGTGGCGAGCAGGATCTGCAGGGCGCGGTCGACGGTCTGCAGCATTCCGCTGGGAGTGGAGGAGCCGTCGTCCTCGGGCGTCTCCGGTTCGTCGGGCACGTCAGGTCTCCTCACCTGGGCGGGCGGCACGCTGCGTCGCGATGCTCCATCTCCCGCCGCGATCCCGTGGCATTGCATATAGCGGGAAGATCTTGCGCGTGATGCTACGTGGTCGAAGACTGACGCCACGCCAGCGGAGCCCGGCGGTGCGATCCACCGGAGGTTCCCGCCCAGTTCGATCCCTTGCGCCACGACGCCGCAGGAGGACGATCAGACGTCATCACGTCCCGTGTCACCGGGGCGACACCGTGTGCCCTCTGCGGGCCGCGCGACCCCTCCTTCTACGCCAGCATCGGAGTCCCTGCATGCTTCGCCATGTCCTCGAGGTCCTGGACCTCCTCGATTCACCGACGGTCGACGGCCCCCGCACGCTCGCGATGCTCGAACGGGTCCTCGACGCCCCCGAGGCCGCAACCCCGCCGGCCGGGTCCGTCCGGCCTGTCCTGGAGACGAAACGGGTCGGTGGTGAGAGGGGCAGCACGGACTTCCTCACCGTGACCGTCCCCGGGCTCCGGGGCCGGATCGCAGGCGGCCAGGCGCCGACGCTCGGCATCATCGGCCGTCTCGGCGGGATCGGCGCCCGGCCCGAGGTGGTCGGCTTCGTCTCCGACGGGGACGGCGCCGCAGCGGCACTGTCCGCCGCGGTCTCCCTGCTGCGCATGTGGAGGCGAGGGGACCGCCTCGAGGGGGACGTCATCATCTCGACGCACATCTGCCCGGACGCACCGACGCTCCCGCACGACCCGGTCCCCTTCATGGATTCCCCCGTCGACATCGCGACGATGAACCGCCACGAGGTGCGCCCCGAGATGGACGCCGTCCTCTCGATCGACACCACCAAGGGGAACCGCCTGATCAACCATCGGGGCATCGCGCTGTCCCCGCCGGTGAGGCAGGGATACATCCTCCCGCTGCCCGATGATCTGCTGCGGATCCAGGAGATCGTGACCGGTGGGCCGGCCGTGACGTTCCCGCTGACCACCCAGGACATCACCCCCTACGGGAACGGGCTGCGGCACATCAACTCGATCCTGCAGCCGGTCACGGCGACGGACGCCCCCGTCGTGGGCGTGGCGATCACCTCCGCCGCCGTGGTGCCCGGCAGCGCCTCCGGCGCCAGCCATGAGGTGGACATCGCCCTGGCGGCACGGTTCGCCGTCGAGGTCGCCAAGGAGTTCGGCGCGGGGACCGCGGTCCTCCACGATGCCGAGGAGTTCGCACGGGTGCGCGATCTCTACGGCTCTCTCGCACATCTGCAGACCCTGGACGGCGCACGGACCGCGCGCGAGCTCGACACCATGGAGGTGCACTGACGATGGCCGCAAAGGGATCTGACGACTACGCGCTGGCTCGCGTCCCCCGCTCCGAGCGCTACGGCTTCGTGTCCGTGCTGCTGCAGTGGGTGGGGAACTCGGGATCGCTCAGCCAATTCGTGCTGGGCGCCACGATCGGCCTGAGCCTGGGGTTCTGGCAGGCCGCGGCCGCCTTCACCCTCGGTGCGGTGCTGCTGGAGATCGTGATCTTCTTCGTCGGCTTCGCGGGGCAGCGCGAGGGCCTCTCGATGGTCATGCTCACCCGGTTCACCGGCTTCGGCCGGAACGGCAGCGCTCTGGTGTCGCTGGTCATCGCCACCAGTCTCATCGGCTGGTTCGGGGTGCAGAACGGCATCTTCGGCACCTCGATGACCGCGCTGGTCGGAGGACCGGTCTGGCTCTGGTGCATCGTCTCCGGCGTCGCGCTGACGCTGCTGGTGATGTACGGCTTCAAGGGGATGCTGTGGATCTCCCGCATCGCCGTGCCGCTCTTCTTCGGCCTGATCGGCTACACGATCATCACGACCCTGTCCCAGCACTCGCTCTCCGAGCTCATCGCCCTGCCGCCGCCCGAGAACGAGCTGACCATCGCCTCCGCCGCGACGATCATCGCCGGAGGCTTCATGACCGGCGCGATCATCGCCCCGGACATGACCCGCTACAACAACAAGGGCTGGCACGTCGCCGTGCAGTCCGGCACCTCGCTCGTGATCTCCGAGTACCTCGTGGGACTGACCGGCGTGCTGCTCGGGCACCTGGTGGGCACTGCCGACGTCACCAGCATCGTGCTGGGCACCAGCGGTGCCGTGGGCCTGGTCATCGTGGTGCTGGCCACGATGAAGATCAACGACAACAACCTCTACTCCGGCTCCCTCGGGATCGTCAGCTTCGTCGAGACGGTCTTCGGCAAGCGGATCCACCGCGGGGTCGTGACCGTGGCCTTCGGGCTGCTGGGCACCCTGCTCTCCGCGATCGGGTTCCTCGACCATTTCAAGGACTTCCTGAGCCTGCTCGGCGTCGCGATCCCCCCGATCGGCGGCATCATCGTGGCCGAGTACTATCTCGTCCGCCGCCAGACCAGGGCCCTTGATCGCACGCGCGAGCAGGAGATCCTCCCGCCCACGGTCGCGGGATGGGTGCCGGGCACGCTCGCGGTGTGGCTGCTCGCCTCCGGGATCGGCTGGCTCACACAGCAGTTCTCGATCGGGATCCCCGTGATCAACTCCCTGCTGATCGCGATGGTCCTCTACCTGATCGCCTCCAAGGCGGGGCTGATCCGCAGCGCCGGCGACGTGAGCCTTCGCCCCGAGGACACCACAGCGACGGAGCGCACGCACGGCGTGCCCTCGACCGTCGGGAACCAGGAGATGCAGGATGACTGACGCACGCAGCACGCTGGACGGACGGCCCGAGGAGATCTCTCCCGGCCTCACCACGGCCCAGGACGAGGTCGTCGACCTCTGTCGCACCCTGATCCGCTTCGACACCTCGAATCCGACCAGCAACGAGCTCGAGGCGGCGCAGTGGGTGCGCGAGCAGCTCGCGGAGGCCGGACTGAGCGCCGAGCTCATCGAGTCCGAGCCCGGCCGAGCGAGCGTGGTCTGCCGGGTGGCCGGTGAGGACAGGGCGCGCGGTGGGCTGCTGCTGCACGCACATCTCGATGTGGTGCCCGCCGAGCCCTCCGAATGGACGCACCCTCCTTTCGAGGGAGTCATCGAGGACGGCTTCCTGTGGGGCCGCGGCGCCATCGACATGAAGGACACCGTCGCGGTGTTCCTTGCGGTCGCCCGCCACCTGGGCCGCACCGGCATCGTGCCGCCGCGCGATCTGGTCTTCCTCTTCGTCGCCGACGAGGAGGCAGGCGGCGTCCACGGGTCGAAGCACCTGGTGGAGCATCGCCCGGACATCCTCGACGGCGTCACCGAAGCGATCGGCGAAGGCGGAGGATTCTCCTTCCCGATCGACAAGACCCGACGCCTCTACCCGATCGAGAACGCCCAGCGCGGGCAGGCCTGGCTGCGACTCACAGCGACCGGCCGCTCCGGTCACGGCTCGTCACCGAACTCCGAGAACGCCGTGACCCGGATCGCCGATGCGATCAGCGCGATCGGGCACCATACGTTCGCCTACCACCTGGTGGACTCGGTGCGCGGCCTGGCCACCGAGTATGCGCGTCTGCGCGGCATCGAGTTCGATCCCGCGGACGTGGCCGGCTCCTTGGACCGGCTGGGCCCGCAGGGGCATGAGCTGCTGGACGTGATCGTGCGCAACTCCGCGAACCCCACGATGACCGAGGCCGGCTATCAGATCAACGTGATCCCCGGCCGCGCGGTCGCGGCGATCGACGGACGGTTCCTCCCCGGGCAGGAGCAGGCGTTCCTCGCAGAGATCGATGCTCTGCTGCCGGACGGGGTGACCCGGGAGTTCGTGCACCATGACGTGGCCATGGAGACCCCCTTCGAGGGACCCTTCGTGGACGCCATGCAGGCGGCGATCCTGGCGGAGGATCCGGACAGCTCCACCGCGAGCTACTGCAATCCCGGCGGCACCGACGCGAAGGCCTTCGCCACCCTGGGGATCCGGTGCTATGGCTTCAAGGCGCTGAAGCTGCCTCACGACCTCGAGTACGTGCGGCTCTTCCACGGGGTCGACGAGCGGGTGCCGCTGGACGGTCTCACGTTCGGGGTCCGGGTCATCGGTCGCCTGGTGCTGAGCGCATGATCCGCTGACACCGTAGGGCTGCGGCGCGCAGGTCAGCGCCGGCGCAGCACCAGCAACGCGTCCAGGTGCTCGCCCGCATGCCCCTCGGGGTCCAGAGCGGGGCGTGGCCGCTCCTCGGCGGTCACCACGTCCCAGTCCTCGGCGGGCTGGGCGAGCTGCTGGACCTCCTCGTCGATGCTGACCATCCTCGCCGGATGGTCAGAGGCCCAGGAGGGCGGCGCCGCATGGGAGGTGACCACCAGGTGCCCGCCCGGGCGCAGCGCAGCGGCGGCCCGGCGCAGGATCGCGGTGCGGTCCAGCGCCACGGTGGACTGGAAGAACGAGGCGGTGACCAGGTCGAGGCTGTGCGGCTCCGGCTCCCAGGTGCTGAGGTCCGTGGCGGTGAAGGTGGCGGTCTCGAGCCCGCGAGCGGTGGCGGCGGTGCGGGCGCGGCCGACGGCGGTGACGGAGATGTCCAGGCCGCGTGCCTGCCAGCCCTGCTCGGCCAGCCACAGCACGTCCCCGCCCTCCCCGCAGCCGAGATCGAGTGCTGTGCCCGGGGTGAGGTCGCGGACCACGGACGCCATGGTCTCGTTGACTTTCCCGGACCAGATCGGCTCCCGGCCGGAGTAGCGCTGTTCCCAGTACTCGGTGGGGGAGAGGTCCTCCGAGGGGCCGGCGTGGGCGTGCTCTGCATGATGAGGTGCTGACATGCGGCGAGCCTGGCAGATCCCACCCCGGCGCGGAAGCGCTCTTGCCCAGACGGCACAGCGGAGCCAGGGGCGCGTGCCGCTCGCGCCGCTACGGTAGATTGCGGTCACAGCCAGCGGCCCCGTCCCGACCGGGACGGGTCGGGGCGCCGACGAGGGGGCAGGCCGATGACGAGCACCCGCCTGAGCCGCGCCGAGAAGGTCGATGCCGCCACGCCGGCCAGCCGGAACCGCGTGGTCGACTTCCTGCGCGCCGCCGCGATCACCGTGGTGGTGCTCGGGCACTGGACGATCATCGGGGTCGACGCCGACGGCGGCATCCAGCCCCACGGCGTGCTCGACGGCGCCGTCTGGACCCACCCGCTGACCTGGGTGTTCCAGGTGATGCCGATCTTCTTCCTGGTGGGCGGCTACTCCAACGCCCTCTCCTGGCGCTCCGCCCGCCGCAAGGACGTCGGCTACGCCCAGTGGCTGCGCGCCAGGCTGCGACGCCTAGGGATCCCGCTGATACCGCTGCTGCTGGCCTGGCTGGTGATCGGGGTGGTGGCCGTCGCCGCCGGGGCACCGCACGCCACCGTGCAGCTCGCCTCCCAGATGGCGCTGATCCCCACCTGGTTCCTCGCCGCCTACCTGATGGTGATCCTGGTGGCCCCGCCCTGCCTGCTGCTGTGGGAGAGATTCGGATGGTGGTCGATCATCGGCGCGCTCGCGCTCGCCGGGATCGTGGACGCAGTGAGCCTCGTGGCGGATCAGCCGCTGCTCGGCTACCCGAACTATCTGCTGGTCTGGGCCGCGTTCCACCAGTTCGGCTTCGCCTGGCTGGACGGCCGCCTCGCCGGCGCCGGCAGGCGCCTGCTGCTCGCCGGGACCGGCCTGGCCGGACTGCTGCTGCTCGTGAGCGCGGGCCCGTACCCGGTCTCGATGATCACCTCCGCCGCGGATGACATCTCCAACTCCAGCCCCACCCGCATCACCATGGCGTTCCTGGGCATGATGCAGGCCGGCCTGGTGCTCTCCCTCGAGAAGCCGCTCACCGCGCTGCTGGCCAGGGCTCGGCTGTGGTTCGTGACCGTGCTGGTGAACCAGCGGATCATGACCTGGTTCCTGTGGCACCTCACCGTGATGGTGGGGCTCGCGCACCTGCTGCTCGCCCTCGACGCCCGGGCGCTGCTGCCGGAGCCGCTCACCGGGGTGTGGTGGGCGACCAGGCCGCTGTGGGCGCTGGTGCTGCTGGCGCTGACCGGGGTGGTGGTGCTGGTGATGGGACGGTTCGAGGACCCGCGGGCCGACGACAGGCCGCCGCCGGCGATGTGGAAGCCGATCTTCGCCGCGGTCACCGTCATCGCGGGGCTCGCCGTGATGGCCTCGGTGGGTGTGGTGGGGGAGAGCGGCGTGACCTGGTGGTGGGTGTTGCTGCCGGTGGCGGGGATGGTGGGGTTCGGGGTGGTGCGGTTGCCGATGGGTCGGTAGCCAGTTTCTTGCTCACCAGCGGCCGCGATGTGCGACTATCGGGTCATGTGGTCCGATGTTGACGAGGTGGCGCTTCGCGCGGAAGCGATGGAATGGCTCGCCGCATGGACGAATGATGGACTCGATGCAATCTCGTACGAGGACCTCGATGACTTCCGTTTTCGCGGCGATAAATTTCCGCTGAGAGATCGCCAGCTCGGTATTCGAAAACCGGCAGGGATGTCCAGTGCGTTCTCCATAACAACCACTTACCGAGCGCCGGGTCAGGAACGTCCTTACGATGATCGCTTGGGAAGCGACGGTCTCATGCGGTACAAGTGGGATGGCGACAATCCCGAAAAATACACGAACCGGGGATTGCGTGCAGCGATGGAGCAGAAGCGGCCTCTGATTTGGTTCTGGGGTGTCGCGCAGGGGATATACAAGCCGATATATCCGGTCTACATTGTCGCAGAAGAGCGGGAGCATCAGCAGTTTGTCGTAGCCACCGATGGGCTTCAGAATATTGAGTCGACGGGCCGGGACGTCGACGAGGTGACCAAGCGATATGTACTGCAGGAGACTCGTCGGCGCCTACATCAACCTGTTTTTCGGGGGCTCGTGATGCAGGCGTACGGCACTCGATGCTCAATTTGTATGTTGCGACACTCCGCTCTACTGGACGCCGCACATATCGTTCCTGATGCTGACCCGGCCGGGGTGGCGGCGGTACGTAATGGGCTAGCGCTGTGCAAAATCCATCACGCTGCGTACGACGTAGGAATCATTGGCATTTCGCCCGGTTATAAAATCGGAGTGCGAGAGGATGTGCTGAATGAGGTCGATGGGCCGATGCTAGAGTTCGGCTTGAAGGGACTCCACGGAAACAAGCTCAGCGTGCTTCCTTCGGTGAGGAAAGAGCGCCCCGACCAATCGCTGTTAGAACGTCAATATCGTCGTTTCGAGAATGACTCAGTTTCTCGGAGGCTTCGGGCCGATTTCTTGCATCCTACTGATTCGCCCGGCTAGCGTGGTCCGCCTGGGGTGCGTCTAGGTCGCCCATGGCGAGTCCCGCAGTGTAGGCGGGCGTCACACCGGTAGCTCGAAGAGATTGCGGGAGTCGCTCAATGATGGGTATATCTGCCGGCGCCCAGTTGAGGGATAACAGCTGATCAAGTCGGACCCACCTCATCGCATCGTGATCTGTGCTGCGCTCGGGGCCGGACCCAGCAAGAGTGGCTGCGTAGCAGGTCATCTTGAGCGGTTCCCCGTTGACGGACGTCCAGTTTCGATCAACGAAATCTCCGATGCTGGCTTCGACGGCTAGCTCTTCCCTGAGTTCTTGATGTAAGGCTTCCTTGGGAGCTTCCCCTGGCTCAACCTTTCCGCCCGGGAATTCCCATAGGCCGCCGGAGCTACGATCCTTATCTCGCCGTGCAACGAAAACCGTGCCGGCGCGCTCGAGGATCGCGGCAACGACGCGTACGGTCTGGTAGGCCGTCATGCAAGCTTCTCAAGGTTGGGCACGTTGAAGATCGTACCGAGCGAGGCGGGGTCGCTACAGCCTGGACAGAGAGCCGCCTCAGCGCTGGCGGCGGGGTGGCATTGTGCCGGCTGCTGTCCGCCCGCGCGCACCGCGGTCAGCCCGGTTGCTCCGTCCTGGCATTCCGTGGCTAGTCTCGATGTTTCATTGGGCTGGTGAGCGGGGGCGGTCAACGTCTTTGCCGGTGTTCAGCTGCTGATTCTGGCATGCGGGAGCGACAGATTGTCGCAGTGTCTGTTGCGGGCGGTCGGGTTCAACTCCCGAGAAGGTGCTGGGGGTCGTAGGGACGGGGGCTCGCCACTCAGGTCTGCGCGACGGCGGTGCGGAGCCGGTTGACGCCGGTCAGGACTCTCACGGCGTCGGGAGGGTGCCGGGCGATGTGGAGAACCTTGTGCCGGCAGCGGCGCACGAGGGTCGCGGGGATCTCGAACAACCGCGCGCGGAGCCGTTTGGGCTCTCACTTCCTAGCGTCGTCACTGGTGAAGGCGATGGTCTGCATCCAGGCGACCAGCTCGGAGGCGAGCTGGATGATCTGGCACCAGATCTGGTTCTGCGCGAAAGACTGCAGCGGGAACTTCAGCAGTCCCATGTCCTGGCGTTACGGAGCCGATCCTCGCAGCGTACTCGGCGGCGGTGACGCAGCTCCAGGGTCGGGAGCTGGTCGCGTGCGGTGTTGGTCGCGAACGCGGTGATGCGGATGCCCTCGTGGTCGGTGATCCGCAGCCGCGCTCCGGGATGGGGACGTTCCTTGCGCACGATCACTCGCATCCTCTCGGGCCAGCCGGAAAGGTCCAGCAGCCCGGTCAGTTCCGCCACGAACGCCCCCTCACGGCTCCTGTCGTCCCCGCTGTCGTAGGCGGGAATCCACGTCTTCGACTCATCGATGCGTTTCAGCAGCTCGGGAACATGTGTGGGGAGGGGGTGGTGTCATAGCGTCGTAGCAACACTCCCGGTCGGTGGGAGCCCGAGGCGAGGAGACCTGGGATGGTGCGGCGGCGACTCACGTTCACGGAGCGGATGGAGATCTCGACGGGATCGAAGGCCGGGTGGGGAGTCCGGAAGATCGCTTCTCACCTGAGTAGATGCCCTTCGGTGGTCTCCAGAGAGCTGCGCCGGAACTCAACGAAGACGCGCGGCTATCAAGCGGTGACCGCGGACGTGAAGGCGCAGCGCCAGCGCTCGCGCCCACAGGTCCGGAAAGTGGCGAAGGACCCGGTGCTCGAGGCGCGTGTCAACGCCGATCTCGCAGCGTCGTGGACGCCGAACGAGATCGCGGGTCGCTTGCGTCTGGAGGCCGCAGACCCGACCGTTGAACGCATGGCGAACTCTCCCGACGCTCAGGGCCGCACCGTCAGCGGAGAAGCGATCTACCAGTACATCTACGCGATTCCCCGCGGGGAACTCGCCAAGCGTGGGATCTTCTTGCAGTCCAAGCGGACCAAGCGCCGGACACGCACCACTGGCCGCTCCAGGGGTGGCCCGATCGTGGGCATGGTCCCGATCGCGGAGCGGGGCGAGGACGCCGCGAAGCGGCGGGTGCCCGGGCACTGGGAGGGCGACCTGATCATCGGGAAGAACGGGTCCTCGTGCGCGGCGACGCTGGTGGAGCGGATGAGCGGGTTCACCGGTCTGCTCGCCCTGCCCTCGAAACACGCCGAGGGCACCGCGGATGCGGTGATCGAGTACTTCACCGAGCTGCCACGGATGATGCAGGCCTCACTGGCATGGGACCAGGGCAGCGAGATGGCGCACCACGCGAAGGTCTCCCTGGCCACGGACATGCCGGTCTACTTCGCCGACCCTCACTCGCCGTGGCAGCGGCCCTCGAACGAGAACACGAACCGGCTCTACCGCGAGTACCTCCCCAAGGGCACGGCGATCCCCGACCACCAGCCCTACCTCACCACCATCGCGGAGGAGATCAACAACCGGCCCCGCCGGCGGCTGGGCTTCCTGACACCGACAGAATCCTTCGCACGACTACTGGCCGGCGAACCCCATGTTGCTTCCACGCTTTGACACCACCGGGTGAATCAGACCGAATAGGCCAGACGCCGCCGCTGAAGCCAGCCCATGAAGTCCTTGGTGCCGCCGGCCCCGTCGGTGCGGATCAGGATCTTCTTCGAGCCCCGCCCGCTCCGGCCCAGCAGCGCCGGTGGGAGCTGGGCCAGGGCCTGACGGGTGACGGTGATGTGATCGGTCGCGGTGTTCGATCCCGCGTTGCCGGGGCGGAGGTGGATCGCCGGCGGCTCGCCGGTCCCGGTCTGGCCGTGGTCCAGGAACGCGCACAGCGGGTGGTAGCCGAAGCCGCGTTTGAACGTCGGTGCGGCCTGCTACTTCTCTGTGGGCGGTGATCAAGGTGGCGTCGAGGTCGATGACTAGCGGGTTCTTCGCACTGGCCTTCGCGGCTGGGGAGTGGTCGCCGGCGAGAGTCCAGGTCCGCTCACGCGCGGTCCGGCGGGCTGTCGAGATCGCCTCGATCACGGCGGGTGTGTCCTCGGCGGGTGTGGTGAGCATGCGGGAGATCGTCGGAGGTGAGGCGACGTCGCCGAACACGCCCGGCTCGCACCGCAGCAGGTTGGTGTCACGGGCGACTTCCCCGCCGACTGCGAGAGTCATCGCGAGGTCCAGCTGGACCTTCGAGGCGTGATGCTCGGCCAGTGGCTTCGTCCACGGCTCCAACGCTTCGCGCAGTGAAGCGGCCAGGCCGGTGGGGTGGATCGTGTCGGTCAACAGCACCGCGCCGACATGCGAGACCGCCGGGGCCTCAGCGATGTCCACGCGCGGACGTGGGTAGGAGAACAAGGTAGGGTGGGACATCTGAAAGGTGCTCCTTCCAGCGGATGAATGCGAGTCTCGACAACCCGTATTATCCCTGGCCACGAGCGCCTTTCGCTATCTGGTCCACCCTCCAAGACCGCGCCCCCATGAAATTTCACGGTTGAGTTCTAACACCTTGTATTTCGCGGTTCACGCTAGGTCATTATCCACCCAAGACGAGCGTTCAGCTATTTCACGTCAGTGACGTTACAAGATATCTGATGGCGAATAGTTGCTTTGGAATAAGTTTTTATTTTACATAAAGGCAATCCCCCAACGGGGAAAGTATTCCCAGTGTCGCCGGTGCAGCACGCACGCTGAAGACTCTGCTATAGTCGAGCCCAGGTCACCAGTGTGACTAGTCCGCGGTCAGTCGAAGCTTGCGGTAGGTGCGCCAACCGACGAGCCCATGAGATCGAGCGTGCGAGCGTGCGATTGCGTGAAGCGTATTTTATCTTGACCGGGGATGCGCTGCCGGTGGCGACGTTCTCGCTATCGGCAGCTATAAAGTTTACGGAGCTGTGATGTGGGAGTCATTAGAGGCCGATATCATTATCGCCGCAAAGGTTCGCATTCGTCGACATGAGCGTTATGCTCAGTGGGTCAGTGATGAAAATAAGCGGAGGGCGCGTCGAGAAAATGGTGCGACCGGCGCAGTTCTTTTGAAGACTCCGAGCCTTTGGGAGCGGGGGTCCGCATTCAATCCCTATAAAGTTCATTCCAGTGCAGGTCGATTAGCTTCCGGTATTCGTAGCGCGATCGTAGAGAGACGCTACAAGCCTCTTTCTCCGGAGATTATAAAGCTGGATAAGCCCGGCGGCGGAAGTCGCGCCCTTTCTGTGCTTTCTATAGCTGATGAGGCCGTATCGCGTCGACTAATGAAGTCGCTCCTTCGTCGAAACCAAGCAAGTTTTAATGGCCGCTCGTACGCATATCGGGAAGATCGCGGTCCACATGATGCGGTTGAATATGTTGCGAAAAGCTGGAGCGGCACGAATCGGATCTTTGTTGCACAGTACGATTTTTCCAAATTTTTCGACAAAGTTTCGCACAAATACTTGCTTCATGCACTTGATGAGCATGGAATAAGGCGAACCAGGCTAGAGCAGTACCTGATCCAAGAGTTCCTACGAATTCCGGTCTATGACGAGCGCGAAGAAAAGCTTCTCGACCGCGCGAGCGGCCTTCCTCAGGGAACCTCAATCAGCTTGTTCTTGGCCAATGTGGCCGCTACGGAACTTGACAATTTGCTGGAGCGAAGAGCCCTAAACTTCGCACGGTATGCTGACGACACCGTAATTTGGAGTGAGAGTTACGATGAAATTTCAAGAGCCGCGGACATTCTGCACCACTTCGCCTCAAAGGCCGGGACGCCGATAAATCTTGAGAAGAGTCCAGGAATACAGCTCTTGGTGCAGTCTTCCCGGTCCGCCACAGAGTTCACCTCAATCCAGTCAACCGATTATTTAGGGCATACTATTAGCAGTTCGGGGGTGTCCATTAGTGACGCTCGCGTTCGAGAGATTAAACGTCGAATTCGGCAACTGATCTACTCCAACCTGCTTCGTGCCCCTTTGCGTGGTCGCCAAGACATGGGTCGCATTACTGCGAACGATCGAGACTATGTTGCTTATATTTGGCAGGTTCGAAGGTATCTTTATGGGGGTCTTTCGGAACGGGATCTGCGTAGGTACCATGGAGGCTACGTCCCGCCTCGGTCTTTTAAGGGCCTTATGGCCTTCTATCCGAGCGTCGATAACTATCAACAGTTGAGGGCGTTGGACGGTTGGATGCTAAACCAGACGATTCTGGCACTTAAGCGCCGGGCTGATATTTTAGGGCTTAGCGGTGTGCTTCCTAGTCCGCATGGGCTTGCAGGCGATAAGCTCCTGAAACTTGAGGTCCCATCGTCCAGGACCGGGAATCCAATTGACCTTCGGTTTCCAAGCTTCTTAAGGATGGCGCGCGTAATCCGGTCTGCGGTGGAGGCCAATGGCTTCGATGTGCTTTCAGGACGACCCGATGTTTACAACTACTCTGCGGAGCTTATTGGCTGATTCATGTCGATACGTGTAAAGGCTAGAATCGGCCGTTTTGGGGCAGAGCGCTCCTCGGCTCGACCCCACCGTGCTGGCGATCTCCGGCTGTCTGCTCGCGGAATTGGAGGCGGCCACGGTGAAGGGCGGCTCCGAACAAGGCGCCAATTCCGGTGAATCGGGGCCGGCGCGACGCCGCACACCGATTTCCCCGAAGGCGCCCTCGTGTGGGGCCCCACATGGCACGCTCCTGTCATGCCGCCGAAGAAGCTCCTCGCTATGTCCAACTACGAGACCGAGAATCGCGCGATCGCCTACGTCATCGCACACGAGCGCACGGCCGGCCGCACCGCCACCGACGCCCGCCACATCCCCGGCAGCAAGGTCGACGTCGAGAGCATCGACGACGTCACGGGTGAGAAGCGGCTGATCGAGATCAAGGCCTTTGGCGGGGCGGGCCGGGGCGACGTCCTCTGGCTCGAGCCGAACCAGATCGAGGCGCTTGAGCAGGTTCCCGGCCCCCATCTCTACCTCGTCACCGATGTCCGCTCAGTCGACTCCTCGAACATCCGCATCCTCGACCTCACCGGCGAACAGTTGCGCGCACGCCTCGAGGCGAGACGGGAGAAGCACTATTTCGAGGTCCCCCTGCCCACCGCCCTCTACGACGACTTGCACAGCAAGGCTGCTTCCCCGCCCTCAGCCACCGGCACCCAGTTCAGCCTCCAGGTCCTCGAAGCCGTCACGGTGCTGCACCGGCGCGGCTACCACCGGATCCGCTTCGTGGCGATGTGGTCGCCCAACGGGCTCGGTGTGCGCATGTTCGTCGGCCGCCAGAGCGAGGTTCCGGGCGGCCACCCGCGCGAGGAGTTCCTCGACCGGATCGCCTACACCTCGCTGAACGACGCTGACGAGCCCGCCCGCGACTTCGCCGACACCTCGATCCCCGCATGGTGGAGCGCCGAGATGATCGCCGACCAGCTCCTCGCTGTGCTCCCGCCGACCCAGCCGCTCGCGGACGATCCCACCTATGTCGCCGAGCTCCAGGAGCTCTTCTAGCATCACAGAGCTCACGGCACGGTCGCGCTCACCGAGAAGGACGATTACTGAGGGGTACAGGAAGCGCGACTGACTCCGTGCCCCTCGGGGCATGTTTTTGCCGCCTGTACAATTGATGGTTCAATCTTCTTGTGTGTCGGCGTGGGCTCGGCACTGCTCGCCTGCACGCTGGGCCCAACTCTTGGAGGAATAGATGACTCTGACCACTGTGGGCGACCGGGCTGACTCCGTGCGCCGCCGCCTTGGTCGTCGTGCGGGTGGCGTCGTGCTTGCGGTCGTGTTCGCAGGAACGCTCGCTGCCTGCGGCTCGACGGACGCTCCGGAAGCTCCGGTGAACTCGGCTGCTGCGGGTGCGAGCGAAGCGGCCGAGCCCGCTGAGGGCAAGGCTGAGGCGCCTGATCTCACCGGCGTCTGGCATTCCACCGAGGACAGCGTCTTCGTGCAGCGGGCGACCATCGCGGGTACAGCGATGACCATCGATTGGGTGCCGCAGGACGGGAGCCCGGACTCGAGGCTCTACTGGGTGGGGACGTACGAGGCTCCCGAGGCCGAGGGCTCGCATGCGTGGACCTCCACCAATGACCACAGCCGTACCCGCGCTGAGCTCCTGGCCTCCAGTGCGGACACCAAGGACTTCACCTACGAGGACGGGAAGATTAGCTACGAGGTCTCGGCCCTGGGGGAGTCCGGGACCGTAGCCCTTGAGCAGACGTCAGCGGAGGTTCCCGCTGATGCGGCCGACTCCGTCGCGGCCCCGGGCGAGATCGAGGTGCTCGAGTCCGGGATCGCTGTCGACGGTGACTACGTCTGGGTGAGCGCGGTGGTGAGGCATGAGGGTCTGACCGGCGAGTTCGCCACCGTCCTCTACAACGTCTACGACGACGAGGACAACCTCATTGTCTCCCAGGAGCAGGTCGAGGAGCTCGGGACAGAGGGCGCCACTTTCCCGATCGGTACGCAGCTCGAGATCCCCGCAGGCAGCGCCCCGGCGCGTGTCGAGGCCACGGTGAGCGTGAGCGACTATGGAAGCAACAGCGAAGCACGGGCAGGTGTCGCCCCGATCCAGGCGTCGGCCGACGATCCGCAGTTCCTCATCCAGAACACGACCGATGAGAACTGGGAGGACCCGCGCATCCAGATCCTCTGCCGCGATGATGCGGGTGAGATCGCCGGCGGGGGCTCGGAGTATCCGAACATGATCCCGGCCGGCGGCAAGTTCCTGCTCTCGGACGCGCACCTGATCACCAGCGACGATGCCGCCAGCTGCGAGGCATACGTCCTGCTGCCGCTGGCGATGTGACGACTGGTCTGCTCCGCCGCTGAGCATTCCTCAACGCCCTCCCTCCGGCTGCGCCGCAGGGAGGGCGTTCGGCTGCCAGCGCCCTGCCGAGCTCTCATCGAAAAAGGTGCTCACGCGACGCATCTACTCAGTGTCTCGGGTTCCGGTGGTCTGCTCGACGATCGAGGTGATGATCGGGGAGGTTCGCGGAAGATCAGTTGAGCGTGCCGGCACCTCGGACGCGCCATTCGCACTGTCTGCTGCGCCGCTCACGGCTAACGACGAGGCCGTCGCCACGGCCGCCGGATCCCGCAATGATCCGTACCGGATCGATACCGGACTTGCGGACGCCGCCGCAGCGCTGGCGCGAATCGCTCGGCTGCGGGAGCCCCCGCGGTTGCTCGCAGACTCGATTCCGTTCCTCTGGCTCAGGCTTGATCTGGACGCGCAAACCACCACCGCTTCGATCTCACGCAGAAGAAGGGTGTTGCCTACTGCGCAACGTTGCGCAATACTGTGCCGACATCAACGCCGGGACATCGACCGAGCAGGTCGTGGGAGACCCGGGCTGAGGACGTCGGCACTGCCGGCGTCATCTCGACGAAGAGAGGCAGCACATGGACACAACACCTCGTCAGGACGGAGGCGCTGGCCGCCCGAATCCCGATGTCCCTACGTCGGGTGAGCGGACGGGGCCCCCCACTCCCGTACTCGAGGGCCGGTCGTTCGACTACGTCCCTCCGCGCGAACGGCACGGCTCTCTGACGTCCCAGACCCAGCTCTGGTTCATGCTCAACGCCTCCTTCCTCACCGCCGCCACCGGCACGCTCGGCGTGCTCACGGGCCTGAACCTCGCCTGGTCGATCGTCGCGATCGTGCTGGGCAGCGTTTTCGGCACATTCTTCCAAGCGTTCCACGGCGCCCAGGGCCCCGTCATGGGCCTGCCGCAGATGATCCAGTCCCGCGCGCAGTTCGGCTCGCGCGGCGCGGCGATCCCTCTCGCGGCCGCTGCTGTCGTGCAGTTCGGGTTTGCGTTGTTCTACATCCAGACCGGCGCGAACTCGGTTGCCAGCGTGGTCGAGGCTGCGCCGATGAGCCTGCTTCAGGTGCTTGTGGGCGTCGTGGCGCTGCTGGTGGCGCTCGTCGGCTACCGTCTCGTGCTCCGCGCCGAGACCACCGTGTCGTATTTGATGGTGGCCACGCTGCTCTTCCTCACTGTCGCGATGATCGTCAAGCTGCCCATCGGTGAGCTGCTTGGCCAGGGGAACTTCGTGCTCGCGCCGTTCCTGCTCCAGTTCGCGGCATCGGCGACCTTCCAGGTGGCGATTGCGCCCGTCGTCTCCGACTACACCCGCTACCTTCCCGCGAAGATGTCCGGAAAACTGATCTCCGCCTCGGTGTTCGTCGGAACTCTCACCTCGGCCATCTGGATCGAGGTTCTGGGTGCGACGCTCGCCGCCTACGACCCGATGGTCGATACCGTCCGCGCCTTCGCAGTCCTGGCAGACAGCGTCGCCCCGGGCCTCGCGGTCCCCGTCATGATCGTCTCGTTGCTGACCTGCTTGAATGCCGTGGCGGTCGCTCTTTACAGCGGATCGGTCGCCGTGCTGTCCGCCGTCGACGGATTCCGCGAGCTGGTGAGCTCCTTCGCACTGCGAGCGCGCACCCTCTCGATCGCGGGTGTCCTCATCATCATCGGCAGTCTTGTCGTCCCCAACAGCATCCTGGGGTCGTTTGAGATCTTCCTGGCCCTGCTGGTCTACTTCCTCATCCCGTGGACCTCGGTGAACCTCATCGACTACTACGTGGTGCGCAAGGGCGTCCTGTCCGTCTCCGACATCCTCGACACCGATGGAGGGATGTACGGCCGCTGGGGCCGGGCCGGAATCGTCAGCTACGCCGTAGGCTTTGTCGCCATGATCCCGTTCTTCAGTACTTCCATCTGGTCGGGGCCGGCGGCTGAGGCCCTGGGAGGAGCGGACTTCTCGTTCATCGTCGGACTCGTCGTCTCGGGCTGCCTGTACCTGGTGCTCACACGCCACTTGGACCGTGCCAAGGAGCTCGAGATGGTGCGTCGCGCACCGATCAACACCCTCGACGCCCTGAGCCAGGGCCACCGACGCGTCGAGGAAGAGGATCAGCTCGTCAGCTGATGAGCACCGCGCCGGTCGCCGCTCCGGCGGCGGCTGGCGTCTTCGGCTGTCGGCCACCGGCGGCCCCGATCGTAAGGAGGCGGAGGCATGACGACGATCCGACTGGACTGGCCGCAGTATCGCGGGGGAGACCCTGACGGCGTCATGGAATTCCTCCCGGGTCTGACTCGCCCCGAGGGACGGATCGCCTACGGTATCGGTGGACAGGTGGCCGCGATGCTCGCGCCCGACGCCCTCGAGGCCGTGCGGATCCCGGTCGATCCCGATGGCGGTGACGGGAGCGTGGTCGACGGCATCGTCGACAAGCCGGAGATCCTCCGACAGCAGCGCCTCGTCCTGGACACCCTGCGCGAGCGGGACGCAGATCGGGTGGTGACGATCGGGGGAGACTGCTCCGTGAGCGTCGCCCCCTTCGCTCATTTGCTGGAGCGACACGGCGAGGACCTGGCAATCCTATGGCTCGACAGTCATCCTGATTGTAACCAGCCGGGTGCCGACGGGAACCAGGGGTACAACACCATGGCCGCTGCCCACCTGCTGGGCCACGGCGACCCTGAGATCCTCGACCAGCTCGGCATTCACGTGGCCGCCGAGCGCTTCGCGCTGGTAGGAACGCACTCCTGGGCGGATCAGGACCCCACCGCGGCACTCGAGGAATGGAAGCTCAACCAGATCTCCCCGGCCGAGGAGACCCCGTTCGTGATCGCCGTTCTCGACTGGCTCGCCGCGACCGGTTGCTCGAAGGTCGCGATCCACTTCGACCTCGATGTGATCACCAGCGGTGAGGTCGCCTTCGGTATGGCCCCCGAAGCAGGAGGGATCTCGCTGGACACCGCGGTCGCCACTGCCGCTGCCGTTGCCGAGCGTTGCGAACTCGTGGGCCTTACCATCTCTGAGTTCGTCTCCTCTGAGGCGGTGCGGCTGCACTCCCTGCTGCGCCGGCTGCCGCTGCTGAACCCCTGAGGAGTGCCTCCGCAGCACACGCTTGGAGGCACAGAAGGAAGGGCGTCGAGACCGCAGTCTCGACGCCCTTCGCGTTCGCCGGATCGGGGTCAGCCGATGGTGCCGCTGGGGTGCTCCTCGAGGAACTTCCAGTCGTGCTCGGGGATGATGATGTCCGCTTCGCGGTGCAAGCGGTCGTAGCCCTCCATGAGCTCGGGCAGGTCCCAGTAAGAGCCCATCGGCCAGTTCAGCTCGAGGTTCTTGTAGTTGTACATGATGTCGCTGGTCAGGCAGACGGTGCCCACGTCCGTCTTCACCATCACGACCATGCAGCCCGGGGTGTGCCCGCCGATCTTCACGAGCTTCACGGCCGGGTCGATCTCGACGTCGCCGTCGATGATCTCGAGCCGGTCGCGGACCGCGTCGATCTTGTAGGAATATTCGGGGTAGTAGAACATGCAGAAGTGCGGAGGATTCTCTGCCTGCGGAAGCTCCTCCTTCTGCACGATGAACTTGGCGTTGGGGAAGAGTTCGTTGTTCCCGACGTGGTCGAAATGAAGGTGCGTGAGGATCACGACGTCGATCTCCTCGGGCGTGACCCCGTGGGCGGCGAGCCCGGCGACGAGGTCCTGGTCCTCAGAGCGCGACGCGACATAGTCCACGCCATAGCGGGACTGCATCTCCGCAACCTCGTCGATGTCGCCCAGGCCTGTGTCCACCAGGATCTTCGTGTCGGTGCCCTCCAGCAGCCATACGGGAACGGGCACCATGACACCGGAGTGGACGGAGCCGTCCTTACGGACGATGTCATCGCGGAAGCCGAACGGCAGTCGGTCCTCCGGCGCGATGTCCGGGTGAATCCCCGAGTTGAGCACCGAGGTGGCGAGGCCGCTCTCGAGCTCGCCCGTCACGATGTGATGAATTTTGACGCCCATGGCGGTGCCTCCTGATCTGTGCGCGATCGTTGCGCAACGTGTGGCTCCACTCTGCCTCACTTTTTGGTGCGACGCCAGGGCGGTTCCCGAAATGGACAAGCGGAGGCTCCGCGCGCACGGCTTCCGGGCGTCGTGGTGCGTCCGGCGGCAGGTGGGTGAGAAGTGGTGATTCTCAACGGGTCGGCGGTGGAGCGACGGACCCGGCGACCCGAATCTGCATCGGCAGTCGCACCTCGGCCGCCTGCCCGCTGGTCGGGCCGGACTCGATCGTCTCCAGCACGCGACGTGCGAGCGCCTCGATGGGCTGCGTCACCGTGGTCAGGCGGGGGGTGACCCATTCGCCCTGCGGGATTCCGTCGAAGCCGACCAGCGAGAGATCGCGAGGGATGCTGACTCCATACATCGGCGCGGCCGCGATCATTCCGATCGCGACGATATCGCTGCCGCAGAACACGGCCGTGGGCGCATCGTCGAGGCGCAGCAACCTCGTCAGCACGCTCTCACCGAAGGCTTCTGCATAGGGGCCCTCGATGATCAGGTTCGGGTCCGCCTCGATGCCTCGGTCGCGGAGCGCGGTCCGGTATCCCTCGAGACGGTCCCGGGCGGAGTCGAGAGTGGATGGGCCGGCGGCGTGGACGATTGACGTGTGGCCGCGGCTGAGCAGGTACGAGGTGGCCTGGTAGGCACCGCCGAAGTTGTCGACGCCCACGAAGGGACGGCTCGACTCGTCATGGATGCGCTCATCGAGGATCACCACCGGGAAGTCCCCGGGCAAGGAGCGGAGAGGGCTGGCGCGGCCGGTCATCGACACCAGCATCACGCCGTCCACCTCGGGGGATGCGGCACACTCCGCCATGAGCGCGGTCTCCCGGGAGGCGAGCCCGTTGGAGACCAGGACCTGGAGGCCGAGCCCCCGTGAGGCAGTGGCATTGGCGATCGCCTGGGCCAGCTGGGAGAAGTAGGGGTTAGCCAGCTCTGGGACGATGAGCGCCAGGCGGCGCAGCCCGAGGCGAGGCGACTCGAATCCCGTGTGCTCCATGGCGCCGAGAATGCGGGCCTCCGTGTCCGGGTTGACCCGCAACTCCCCTCGGAGGTACCGCGACACCGTGGAGACGGAGAGATCGGCTGCTCTCGCAACGGCTGAGATCGACACCAGGGGCTCCTTCCGGGGGCGGGATCGTCAGTGTACGGGGGCTTGCGCACGATGGCGACCCCAGCTAGCCTCACTTAGAGCAACGTTGCGCAAAGCGTTGTGTAAGGTCTGTCAACGGAGGTCGTCGCATGTCTCGTGTCCTACTCGCCGGTGAATCCTGGGTGAGCGCCGTCATCGACCACAAGGGGTACGACCCCTTTTCCCACACCCAGGTCGCCATCGGCTGTGCCAAGCTCCTCGAGGTCCTCGCCGAGCGCGAGCACGACGTCACCCACCTGCGCTCGCACGATGTCGCGGAATTCTTCCCGCAGACCCGTGAGGAGCTCGATGCCTACGACGTCGTCATCCTCTCGGACATCGGTGCCAACACCCTCCTGCTCTCCCCGCAGGTCTTCGAGCGGGGCCGCCCCGCCCCCAATCGTCTCCACCTGCTGCGTGACTGGGTGCGCGACGGCGGCGGACTCATGATGGCCGGCGGCTACCTCTCCTTCCAGGGCTTCGAAGGAAAGGCCGCATACGCTGGGACCGCCATCGAGGAGATCCTTCCCGTCAGCATCTCCCGCTGGGACGACCGCATCGAGTCCCCGCAGGGTGTCAACGGCACCCTCACTGACGTCGAGCACCCCGTCACTGCGGGCCTCGACGCGACCTGGCCGATCCTGCTCGGCTACCAAGACCTCGCCGCCAAGGAGGGGGCCACCGTCCTCGCCGAGGTCGAAGGCCGCCCGCTGCTCGCCGTGATCGAGGAAGGGGGCGGCCGCACGCTCGCCTTCGCCTCCGATATCTCCCCGCACTGGGCCCCCGAGGAGTTCATGGAGTGGGCCGGCTACGGCCAGCTCTTCGACGGTGCAATCCGCTGGCTCGCCGGGGAGAACGGCTGAACCATGGGGGCCGCTGATCGCACGAGCCGCCAGGCAGAATCGTCCACCGAGATCCTCGTTGTCGGATCGGTGAACCTCGACCTGGTCCTCACGCTGGACGCTCTCCCGCTGCCGGGGGAGACGCTCTACAGCCGGAGCTCTCGTCGCAGCCCCGGCGGCAAAGGCGCCAATCAGGCCCTCGCCGCCGCACGGTTGGGCGGGAGGGTCCGCCTGGCGGCTCGCGTCGGTCAGGATTCCGAAGCCGACCAGGCCCTGGCGCTGCTCCGCGAGGACGGGGTCGACCTCTCGGCCGTCGAAGCCCTCGCCGAGCACGCCACCGGTCTCGCCATCGTCGAGGTCGACGCGCAGGGGGAGAACTCCATCGTGCTCGTCCCCGGTGCGAACCTCGTCTGGAACGACCTCGGACAGACCGTCGCTCTGGTCGCCGACGCCGATATCTTCGTGTGCCAGGGCGAGATCCCCGCCGAGGTCGTCGATGCGGTCTCCTCCGCCTGCAGCCCGGCGCAGAGGTTGCTGCTGAACCTCGCCCCGGTGATCCCGGTCCGTTCCGAGACGCTGCGGTGCGCGGATCCCCTCGTGGTCAACGAACACGAAGGCCGCGCCGTGCTCGCTCTGCTCGGCGGTGACGCCGTCGAGGAGGCCGACGTTATGCGCGACCTTCTCGACGCCGGGGTCCGTTCGGTTGTGATGACCCTCGGACCTCGTGGGGCACTCCTCGGCGATGCCGACGGACTTCGGCAGGTCCCTTCTCCGCAGGTCGAGGCGGTGGACACCACCGGGGCGGGCGACGCCTTCGTCGGAGGTCTCGCCCTGAGGCTCGCTGCCGGGGACGATCTCGACCAGGCGGCGCGGTTCGCCGCCCGCCTCGGAGCGGCGGCCGTTACTCGGGACGGCGCACAGCCCTCCTATCCGCGGACCGTGGACGGGTTGCCGAGTCCCACTGGAATCGCTGGATAGTCACCGCGCGGAAGGGCATCAACAGCCCAGTTCACGGTGTCCGTCCCTGAACGTGCGCGTCGTGTCGTACGGATCGCCAGCCGCGCGACACGATGCGGTGAACCAGTTCTCGCGGCCCGCCGTCGTCTATCGGTCCCACCTGCCACTCTCTTGCCCTGCCGCCGAAGAAGCTCTTCGCGATGACCGACGGCGAGATCGAGAACCACGCGATTGCCTAGGTCATCGCGCACGAGCGAACGGCCGCCCTGACCGCACCCCGAATACCCACACCATCACCAGCGCCACCACGATCCCGTTCAGCTGCGTGATCCCGATCCCCACCTCGTTGGACACCCACGCCACCACGCAGCCCAGCATGTACGGCACGATCGCCTGCCACCGCGCCTGCTCGGTCAGCGTCTCCAGCGCGGGCTGCTGCGCGGGCGTGAGGCAGACCGATCACTGTCACCGCACGCCCCGATAGCGGAACGCCGCCTACGCCTGTGAACCGATTTGCTACCGTCGGCTGTCACGACAACCCGCTCGACGAGGAGTCCCGCATGCCGCAGTCCGAACCGCCCGCCTCCGCCCTGAGCCGTCAGAGCTTCCTGCGCCTGGGGGCCTGCACCGCCGGAGCGGCCCTCGCGGCTCCGGCGGTGCTCGCCGCAACCCCCGCCGATGCGCTCGGGCCGGCCGCTCCGGAGGGCCGGGAGGCGACGGACGACCTGCTGCACGGCACCTCGTCCTTCCCCGGCAACGACGGCCGCGCGCACACCGTCACCTGGGACGAGCACTCCTTCTTCGTCGATGACCAGCGGCTGCTGATCTACTCGGGCGAGATCCACCCCTGGCGGGTGCCCGCACCGGCCCAGTGGCGCGATCTGCTGCAGATCGTGAAGGCCGCAGGATTCACCGCGGTCTCCTTCTACTTCTTCTGGGGACTGCACCAGAGCGCCCCGGGCGGCGACTTCGACTTCCGCGGGATCCGGGACCTCGACCTGCTGCTGACCATGGCGGCGGAGGAGGGGCTGTATGTCATCGCGCGGCCCGGGCCCTACGTCAACGCCGAGATCTCGATGGGCGGGCTGCCGGCGTACCTGACCAACCGGGCGGCGCCGCTGCGCTCGATGGACCCGGAGAACTTCGCGGACTCCTGTGCATGGCTGAGCGCCGCGAACGAGATCATCTCCCGCCACCAGGTGACCGACGGCGGTGGCAGCGTGCTGATGTACCAGGTCGAGAACGAGCTGTTCGCCGAGAACCCGGAGAGCTCCGCGTTCCTGCGCGGCCTGGCCGATCACGTGCGCTCCACCGGCATCACCGTGCCCGTGTTCCACAACGACTACGGGCTGGGCGGTCGCTTCGCCGACACCGAGAAGCATCACACCGACTTCTACGCCTACGACAACTACCCGCTGGGATTCAACGCCGGCGGTCCCCGGGCGCGGATCGGCGAGTCCGAGCAGACCTACCGCGAGATCAGTCCCGACACCCCGCAGTTCATCACCGAGTCCCAGGGCGGGGCGTTCACCCCCTGGGGGGCGTCGTTCGACTCCCATCAGGCCTACGAGTTCACCGACCCCGCCTTCACCCGGCAATGGGGGGTGCGCAACCTCGCCAACGGCGTCACCGCCTTCAACTACTACATGGTCTTCGGCGGCACCAACTGGGGATACACCGGCTCCCCGTCGTCGGGATTCACCAGCTACGACTACGGCGCGGCGATCACGGAGGACCGCGAGCTGACCGAGAAGCTCGCCGTCCAGAAGGAGCTCGGCTACCTGCAGCAGGCCCTGCCGCAGATCGCGTCGATGACACCGGTCGCCCCGCAGGCCCTGCGCGAGGTCGACGGGGGCCAGCTCCAGGCCTACCAGCGCGCGAGCACCGGCGACGAGAGCTCGGCGACCGACGACGGCCGGCCCCGGCTGCTCGCCTTCCGCCTGGCCGACTCCAACGACGAGACCGACACCCGCTTCGCGACCGCGCTCGTGCTCGGGGACCCCGAAGAGGCCGGTGCGCACGCCCCGACGGCCGACGACCGCGACGCCGCGATCACCTACCAGGGCGACTGGGAGCAGATCGAGGACCCCACCGCCTCCGCGGCGACCCTGACCCGCACCGAGACGGCCGGCGCCACCGCGAGCTGGACCTTCACGGGCACCGCGGTCGATGTCATCACCGCCACCGGCACCGACCACGGCCGGGCCCGCGTCCTCGTGGACGGGCAGGAGCACGGCACCTTCACCAGTCACGTCGACACGGCACAGAACAAGCCCTCCCAGGTCGTCAGCTACCAGGTCCACGACCTGAGCGCGGGGGAGCACACGATCGTCGTGGAGGCCCTCGGCGAGCCCGCCGAGGGAGCAGAGGGCACCGTCGTCGCCCTCGACGGCTTCGACGTCCCCGCCGGCGGCCAGGACGGGAGCGTCGAGATCCCCGAGGGCGTGGTGGGCTGGGCCCGAGTGCCCCAGGACGAGTCCACGTTCCTGCATCTGCACGGCCGGGATGCGCTGACCGTCGTCGCCGACACCGTGATCGGAGACCATGGCCTGCTCTATTCGACCAGCGCCCTGTTCGGCCCGGCCCTGCCGCGGCGGAAGGGCCACCTGCAGTACCTGATCGGCCACGACGGGGACCCGGGCGAGATCGTGCTGCGCTACGCCGCCGAACCCGAGGTCACCGCCCCCGAGTCCGTGCTCACCACCTGGGACGAGGGGACCGGGCAGCTGCGGATCAACCTCGTCCACGGCGACCAGCCGGTGCAGGTGGAGATCGCCGGCCGCCCCCTGACCTCGGCGGGCAGCGGTGGGAAGAGCCGCCTGGTGCTGCGTGCGATCTCCCGCACCGCGGCCACCACCACCTGGTTCCTCGGTGGCCGCCCGGTGAACCGGAGCACCGTCACCCCCGGCGGCACCGATGCGCACGTCGTCGTCGAGGGCGCGGAGCTGGCTCGCACCGTCGCCTTCGCCCGGGCCGACGCGGAGATCGTCCTCGGCTCGACGGACCTGGCCGAGGTGCGTCTCGACGTGCCCGACGGGATCCGCCGCGTCATCGTCAACGGGCAGAGCCGGCCGGTCTCCGACGGCATCGCCACGCACACGCTGTCAGCGCCGGCCGGCCCGACCGTCCCGGATCTGACCTTCCGGGTCGCAGAGGGCGCGCCGGAGGCCGCGGCGGACTTCGACGACTCGGCGTGGACGGTCGCCGACTCCACGGAGGGGTCCACCACCTTCCAGGGCCCCGGGCGCGGAGGCGTCGTGCTCGACTCCAACCACTACGGCTACTTCGAGGGCAGCATCTGGTACCGCGCCGTCTTCACCGCCGGGGAGAGCCGAGAGCTCGTGCTGCGCGGCAACGGGGGCACCGGCCAGCCGCCCCAGGGCCAGCAGCCGGCGTTCCTGCAGGCCTGGGCCGACGGCTCCTACCTCGGCGCGGCGCCCGCCGTGGGGAAGGACCAGACCTTCACGCTGCCCGAGGACGTCGCCGTCCCGGGCGCGACGACGGTGCTCAGCGTGCTGGTGCACAACCTCGGCCAGAACCTCGACTGGAGCGACAACGGTCTCTCGAAGCAGAACCGCGGGCTGTTCGATGCGGTGCTGCCCGCCACCGGGGAAATCACCTGGCGAGTGCAGGGGGCAGCGGACATCGACTCCCGCCGCACGCTGTACAACACCGGCGGCCTGCACGGGGAGCGTCACGGCTGGCATCTGCCCGGCCACGACGACTCCGCCTGGGAGGAGGCCTCGTCCCTGGTGGCGGACGCGCCGGGCGTGCGGTGGTACCGCACGAGCTTCGAGCTCTCCACGCCCGACGGCGTGGACATCGCCTGGCGCTTCGCGCTGCGCTCGCCGCGCTTCGAGGACGGTCGCCGCGATGCCTGCCAGGCGGTGCTGTATGTCAACGGCTGGAACACCGGGATCTATATCGGGGACATCGGCCCCCAGAGCGAGTTCACGATCCCCTCCGGCTTCCTCGACCACCACGGACCCAACACGCTCGCCGTCTGGGTCGCGGCGAAGGAAGCGGGGGCCGGACCGGAGACCATCGAGCTGGTCCCGGTCTTCGCCCGCACCGGATCGATCGGGACGGCCCCGCCGCTGCTGTGAGCGAGGGGCCCCGGCCCGGCTCCGCTGCAGGATCGGCCGGGCCGCCCGGGTCCATCTCGTCCGTCCAGGTCCCCGGGTACCGTGACCCCATGAAGGCCTATCTGCTGACCGCCCCGGACTCCGAGACCATCACGCTCACCGACGTGCCCGTACCCGAGCCCGGTCCCGGGGAGCTGCTGGTGCGCCTCCAGGCGATCGGGGTCGGGATCCACGACTCCTATTTCCTGCCGCCGGACGCCGCCGGCTCCCTCCCCATCGGGATCGAGGGCGCCGGGGTGGTCGAGGAGGTCGGCAGCGAGGTGGCGGGACGACATCGCCGCGGGGACCGGATCGCGTTCGTCAACGTCATGCAGCCCAAGGGCGGGACCTGGGCGGAGTTCGCGGTGGTCGACGTGAACTCGCTGATCCTGCCGATCCCCGAGGGACTCGACATGGTGCAGGCGGCGGCGCTGCCCGTGGCCGCCAACACGGTGCTGCGCGCCCTCGCCACGATCGGCGACATGCCCGCAGGCGGGAGGCTCTTCATCGCCGGCGGGGCCGGAGCGATCGGGACCCTGGCGCTGCAGGTCGCACGTCGACGCGGGTGGCAGGTCGCGGCCTCGGCGTCCGCCCACAACCATGACTTCATGCGCTCGTTGGGCGCGGAGATGACAGTGGACTACCACGATGCCGGGTGGGTCCAGGAGATCCGTGACTGGGCACCGCAGGGTGTCGATGCGGCGCTGGCCGTGCACCCGGGCACCAGCGCGGACAGCATGCGGGTGGTGAAGGACGGAGGGAGCGTCATCACCATCTCGGGCGATTCCGTGCCCACCGAACGGGGCATCACGCCGGTGATGATCGACTACGTCGCCGATGTGCGCGCCGAGCTGCTCGCGATGCTGGAGGATGTGGCCACGGGCGCGGTGCATCTGGAGATCGAGCGCGTCCACCCGTTCGCGGAGGCCGCCGTGGCGCTGGACCGGGTGCGCACCCGGCACGTGCGCGGGAAGCTGGTGCTGCGGCTCTGAAGCGGGGGCGCGGGGGCGCCGTCGAGCGCGACCGGAACCCATGGTGTGAGCAGTCGTTCACGTCGCGCACGCATCCGCCCAGGTGGCGTGCTGTGCCGAGATGCGAACGCCTGCACAGGCGTGCTAAGTATCAATCATGCTCACAACACGTCACCTCCGCACCGGTGCGGCCGCCGCCGCCCTCATCCTCTCCCTCGCCGCCTGTGGCGCCTCGCAGGACGAGAGCCCCACGGCGAGCAGCGACAGCGGCGGCGCCGAGGCGGGCGAGACCACGCAGGCCGCACCGGAGCAGTCGCCCGAGGACTCCGAGGAGTCGGCGACCGAGGACGGCTCCGCCGCCGAGGAGCAGGACTCCGCGGACGAGGGCGACGACGCCGCCGCAGGCGTGGAGGCCGGCACCCTCACGATCACCCTGGACGGCGAGGAGACCACCCTCACGCCGGACATCGTGCGCTGCAACGGGGAGCCCGGCACGATCCGCAACGTCATCATCAAGGGGCAGGAGGGCGAGCTCCCGCTGATCAAGGTGACGCCCGGAGAGTTCGCCATGGTGAAGCTCGACGATCAGGGCGAGCCGGAGAAGAGCTCCTCCACGACGGACATCACCGCCGAGGACGACACGATCACCTTCGCCGAGGCGACGATCGGCGACGCCGTGGTCGACGGCACCGTGCCGTGCCTGCAGGGCGAGGACGACTGAGCGTCCACCACGGGGACGACCCCGCGCCGCGGCGCGGTCTTTTCGTAGACTTCCCGGGTGACCAGCGACGCGACCAGCCCTGACCATGCGCCCGAGCCCGCCTCGACGCTGCGGATCCCTCTGCAGGATCACGAACGATGGTGGGGCGGTCGCGCTGCCGACGCCCACGCCATGCCCTACGGCACTGCGGAGTTCGCTCGCGATCTCGCCGGTGCCGAGCCCGTTCCGGGCCGTCCCGCCGAGGGCTGCAACCAGGCCTCGCCGCTGCTGATCTCCAGCACGGGACGCCGGGTGCAGGCCGACGGCCCCTTCCGCTTCCGCTTCCGCGAGGGCGAGCTCGAGGTCACCGGGGCGGGAGTGCGCCTGGAGACCAACGGGCAGAGCCTGCGCTCGGCGCTGCAGGGCGCCGCCGATGCCACCGGCCCGGTCGACAGCGCCACCACCTCCGCGGACGGCGCCGCCCCCGCCGATGCCGCCGCACGTCGCGGCGGCACCATCCGGGTCGGCGGCCCGCTGCCGGACCGTGCGCTGTTCACCGGCCCGCAGTACAACTCGTGGATCGAGCAGCCCTTCCTGCCCACCCAGGACGGGGTGCTCGACTACGTGCGGCGCCTGCTGGACGCCGGCCTGCCGCCCGGGGTCGTGATGATCGACGACATGTGGTCGGCCGACTACGGCAACTGGACCTTCGACGCGGCCCGATTCCCCGACCCCGCCCACCTGGCGCGCACCCTGCATGACTGGGGATGCCGCCTGATGCTCTGGGTGGTGCCCTACATCAGCCCCGACTCTCCCGCCTTCCGTCGGCTCGAGGGCGCGGGTCTGCTGCTGCGCGGGGCCGACGGCCACACCGCCCTGCGCCGCTGGTGGAACGGGGTCAGCGCCGTCCTGGACCTCTCGGAGCCGCAGGCCGTGCAGTGGTTCCACGAGCAGGCGGACGCGCTGTGCGCGCTCGGCGTGGACGGCTTCAAGTTCGACGGCGCCGACGTCGGCGACTTCCGGGACGACGACCTCACCGGCGGGCTGAGGCCCGTGGACATGTGCCGCCAGTGGTCGCGCCTGGCGGCGCGCTACCCGCTCAGCGAGATGCGCGCCAGCTGGGACATGGGCGGGCAGCCGCTCGCGCAGCGCGTCCAGGACACCCCGCCCGCCTGGGGCGAGGCCGGCATCGTTAGCCTGATCCCGCGGATGATTGCCCAGTCCCTGATGGGCTACGCCTACTGCTGCCCGGACATGGTCGGCGGCGGCGAGATCAGCGCCATGCAGAGCCAGGGCGACATCGACCAGGAGTTCTTCGTCCGCTACGCGCAGGTCGCGGCGCTGGCACCGATGATCCAGTTCTCCGCCTCCCCGGCCCGGGTGCTGGACGAGGAGCACCTCGCCGCGGTGCGGGCCGCCCTCCGGCTGCGCGAGCACCACCTGGGCCGCCTCCTGGACCTCGCCGAGCACGCCGCTCGCACCGGGGAGCCGATCCTGCGCCCCATGGCCTACCACCATCCCGGCCTGGAGGACGTCCGGGACCAGTTCATGCTCGGCGAGGACCTCGTGGTCGCCCCGGTGCTCGAGCGGGGGGCGCGCTCGCGCCGCGTCATCCTCCCCGCCGGCACCTGGACCGATGCCCAGGGACGCCGGCACGAGGGGCCGACGACGATCGAGGTGGACGCCCCGCTGGAGGCGCTGCCCGTCCTGCTGCGGGCCTGAGGCCCGCGCGGGCGTGAGGACACCCCGCCCCTGCCCGCGCGGCGCGCTCTCAGCCCCCGCAGCTCACCAGGCCTCCACGGCGGCTGTGACGAGGTCCCGCAGCGTGCGCAGGTCCGCGGGCGAGGTCCCCCACCAGTCGGCGCCGTGACGGTGGACGAGGCGCTGCGCCTGGTCCAGGAAGTGCTCGACCTTCTCCCGGGCCGACTCCTCGCCGCCCCGCCAGGTGATCGCGGAGGACTGGGCCTTCTCGAGCCGCTGCTCCAGCTGCGAGGCGCGATTCGGGGTGATCGCCCCGTCCTCCTGCAGGGTGCGCAGGTGCAGGAGCGTGCGGGTGATCCCCGAGGTCGCCCGGGCCAGCGTCGGGTCGTCCAGGAAGGCGGTCAGCCGAGGATCCTCGTGGTAGAGCCGGAGCAGATCCGCGAGGGCGGCCGCCTGCCAGTCGCCGGAGGCCGCCAGGGCGTCCCCGTAGCTGTCGCGCAGTCCTGCCTTCCGCACGGTGTCGAGATCCCTGGTCGCGGTCATGCGCTCGCGCCACGGCTCGCGGCGCGTGAACTCGAGGTTCCACACCCCCCGATAGTGCTGCAGCATCTCGTCGACCACGAAGCCCACCTCGTCCGGCCGCGGGGTGGAACGGGGCAGGACCATCAGGCTCTGACCCACGATCGCCTGGCGCGCCGGGTCCTCGCGCGTCGGGGTGGGGAACAGCAGCACCGCGACATCGTCGGGAGCCAGGGGATGCTCCCCGCCGGGCCGGGCCTCGGCCGTCACGGTCCACTCCTCATCCTTCGGCCAGGTCATGGTCTGCACGCCCCAGTCCGCGATCTCCCGCACGGCCCGCTCCGTGTTGTCGTGGTAGACGAAGTAGGGGTGGCGGTACGCCTCGATGCTCCGGTACGGGCGCACCATCATCGCGATCTCTCCGCGGCCGAACATCGCCTCGGCCTCGTCCGCATCCTCCACGCGGACCAGGACCCCCCGGCCGCGGAGATGCTCATAGGTCTCCATCGCGCGGCGGAGCGGCTCGCCCTCCAGGCCCTCCCACCGGGTCTCGACGCCGCAGGAGATCAGCAGCTGGCGGAAGAAGTCGTCGGTGTCGGCCAGCAGCGGTGTCCCCTCGGGGACGGCGTCGGCGATCTGCAGCAGGTCGGCGAGCACGGTGCCGCCGGAGCGCTGCGCGCCGCCCAGGTCGCGCGTGACACCCAGGGCGCGCAGCCGAGCGCGGTGCACGAAGAGCGCCAGGAAGTCCGTGGTGTGGTCCTGCGCCAGCCCCCAGGTGGCTCCCGCGGTGGTCGCGAGGTCGAGGGCGGGCCGCTTCCACTTGTCCTCGTCGAGGTCGACGGTGCCCACCTCGTCCCAGGCGCGCAGGGCCTCGGCGTCCAGGAGGTTCTCGGCGTGGTCCCACAACCAGGTATCGGGGACCACGACCGCGTCCACCGCCAGCGCGCCGGAGCGGATCTCCTCGACCAGCTGTGCCACGTCGTGCTCCAGCTCGACGATCTCGATCGTGCAGTGGCCGTCGCGCTGGATCCGCTCGAGCCGGAACTCCCAGATGTCCTGGGTGTAGTACCGCTCGCCGATGGCGCCGATGTCCCCGCCCCGCGTGAGGGTGAGCGTCCGGCCGTCGTGGATCTCGCTCTCGGGCGGCAGGCCGGGGTTGCGGCCGATCTGCGGGCGGGGAGCCGGCGACTGCGCCCCGGCGACCACCCCGATCCGCACCGTGCGACCACCGAGATCCCGCTGGGGGAGCGGAGTGCTCAGCGCCGGATCACCGACCAGTCGGGGATCGTCCGACGCCTCCTCGGTGGGCTCGCTGACGCTGGACCGGGCGCCGCCGAGCTCCCAGAAGAAGAGGTCGCCGAGGCCGCCGCCGAGGTCCGTGCTCAGCTCGTAGCGTCCCGAGCCCAGGGAGCGCAGCGGCACCTCGGCGATGCCGCCGTCGATCCGCGAGACCCTGCGCAGCCGCGAGGCCGTGCTCGCCTCCGGCAGCTGGAACTCCAGAGCGACCGTCTGCCGGGTCTCGAAGGAGGACCCCTGCTGCATCTCGGCCGGCAGGCCGTCGCCCGCGGTCATGCCGTTGAGCACCATGAAGTAGCGCGGATCCGTGGACGTGAACACGGACCGGTCCTCCTCGGACAGCCCGGTCAGAGGATCGAAGAAGCCGACGAAGACGTCCCCCTCGAGCCCGTCGTTCGCGCCGCCGGGGTTCGTCGCGCTGATCCCGGTCAGGAAGATCTGCTGGGCCGCCTCGCTGCCTAGCACCGTGTCCAGGACGGGGGTGTCCGGATCCGCCGCGTTGGCGACGGTCCGCCCCTCGGAGTCCAGGTGCCGGCCCAGCACCACCGCGACCTGCGTGTTCTGCAGCCGCAGCAGATGCGGGGCGACGGCCTTGGTCTGGGCGATGGTGTTGCGGAACCAGTCGAAGTGCCGGTAGCGCTCCGAGGCGCCGTCGGGACTCACCCGGTAGTCGGTGAAGAGGTAGGCGGGCGCGTCGTGGATCCAGCGGAAGTTGCTGAGGAGCTTGGCGCCGAAGGTCAGGGCCGCGAAGCTGTACAGGTGGATCTGGGACTCGGTGAGCTCGTACCAGCCGTCCCCTCGGCGCAGGTCGGTCGCCGCTCCCGGGCCGGTGCGCCAGGCATAGGTGTAGTGGCCCCACGGGATCGGCTGCCGCCCGGTGCCGTCATGACCCGCGGCGGCGGCGAGCCGGTAGCGGTTCAGGTCGCCGATGAGCCCCAGGGTGGTCCCGCCGACCGTCTGGCCGACCCGCCGTTCGCGGAAGTAGTACATGTCGAAGGAGAGCAGATCCGGTCTCGCGACGGACAGGTACTTGGCGAGCTGGTCCCGGCCGAAGGTCGAGATCGGCGCCATCCCCGGGCGCGGCGTGGTGCCCACCTCGTTGTGATAGGCGAGGACGTCGGGGTAGCGCGTCCGGACCACCTCGAACCACGACTTCAGGTTCTGCACGAGGGTGTCGGACCAGTTCTCCTCGTCGCCGATGCACATCGCCGCCAGGCTCTCGAGGTCGGCCAGGCCGTTGTGCTCGTCCAGGAACCCCGCCTCGCGGATCTCCGGGGTCGGGGAGCCGGTCAGCCGCCTGCCGTCCACGTGATCGAGGTCCTGGTAGGTGGAGGAGAGGTGACGGGCGTAGGGGCCGAAGGCCGAGGCCCATGTGATCGGATTGTCGATGCCCGCGCTCTCGACGAGGAACTCGGGGCTGTAGTTGGGGGCATCGTTGAACTGCGCGCCGGTGTATCCGATCTCCGCGAAGTCCTCCGGGGTGGGCTGGACCATCCATGCCCGCTGCGCGGAGGCCTCCTCGGTGGGCATCCAGGTCATGAACTGGAATCCGTGGTCGAGCAGGAGGCGATGGCCCCGGGAGAGCTCATCGATCGCCGGGAGCGGCGCGGGGTCCTCGCCGAGGGAGGAGCGCACCACGATCCCCACCCCGTCGATCTCGACGGGCCCGTCGGCGACGGTGAACACGGCGCGCGCCGTCGAGGGGTCGGCCTCGCCCGTGGTGAAGTCGTACCGGAACTCGAGCCATTCGTCCCGCCCGATGGCGAGATGCTCGAGCCAGTTCAGGAGGTTGTCCCGCCCCTCGGGGGCGGTCTCCCACGAGCTCAGGTCGCCGGTGCCGTCGTGGTAGTCCAGGATCTCCGGGTTCTTGAAGCCGGAGAGCCGGAAGGACGTCGTGCCGGCGGACTTCAGACGGAAGCGGACCGTGTGCTCGGTGCGGGGCGCGAGATCCTCGAGCAGGAGGGTCCAGGACCCGCCGGGCTGCACGAGGACCCGGGGTCCGCCGTGCGAGGACTCCTCGGCGAGGATCTCCACCGGTCCCGACGCGGAGTTGCCCGCCCCCGAGGTCGGCTGGGCGTGGGCCGGCTCGCGCCACAGAGCCACGGTCGCCGCCCCTCCCAACGCACTGGTCAGCACGGCACGACGTGAGGGCGACAACTGCATGTCCATCTCCTGGGCTCGGGGGACAAGCGCGTCCTCGCAGCTTGCCTGGCGGGTACTGTAGGGGAGCTAGAACGAGTTAGCAAGGGTGGCCCGCGCCCCCGTCCCTCCACCGATCGACCGAGGACACCATGTCTCCCACCCTGGCCGAGCGCCCCCACATCCTGCTGATCATCTCCGATGACCACGGCTACGCCGACCTCTCCTCGCGGGGCAGCGCGGACGCCCGCACCCCGCACCTCGACCGGCTCGCCGCCAGCGGCATGAGCTTCGACAGCGCCTACGTCACGGCCCCCATCTGCTCTCCCTCGCGGGCCGGCCTGATCGCAGGCGCTCACCAGCAGCGCTGGGGCGGTCACTGGTTCTCCGACGCCTCCTTCCCGCCCGAGCAGCAGCCCGTGCTGCCCGAGCTGCTGGGAGAGGGCGGGTACCGCACCGGCTACTTCGGGAAGGTCCACTACGGTTTCGAGCAGCCCGGGGACCGCGCCTGCCCCGAGCGCCACGGCTTCGACTCCTCCTTCTACGGCATGACCTCCACCAGCGCCGGCCGCCTGCACTACCTCCACCATTCCCGGGCGTCGCGCGAGCGGCTGGGCGACGAGTTCCACGCCGTGCACGGGGTGAACCCGATGTTCGAGAACGGTCGGGAGACGGACTGCGAACGGCACCTCACCAGCGAGTTCGCACAGCGGGCGATCGACTTCATGGGCCCGGCCCCCGAGGCGGCGGCCGACGGGGCACCGGCGGAGGACCCGTTCTTCTGCATGGTCGCCTTCAACGCCGTGCACAACTTCGCCTGGCAGCTGCCGGAGGACGAGCTCGCCGTCCGCGCCCTGCCCTCCCACGACGACTTCGACCCCGACACCGACAAGTACATCGACTGGTACGACGGAGCGATCTCCCCGCACCTCGAGAACGGCCGCGGCTACTACCTCGCGCAGCTGGAGATCATGGACCGCGAGATCGGGCGGATGCTCGACCACCTCGAGGCCACCGGGCGCAGGGAGCACACCCTGGTCGTCTACCTCACCGACAACGGCGGCTCCGCCTGCAACTACGGAATCAACGCCCCGCTGCACGGCACCAAGTACAGCCTCTTCGAGGGCGGCGTCCGAGTGCCCCTGATGGTCTCCTGGCCGGGCCGGATCCAGCCCGGCTCACGCAGCGACGTGCTGATCTCCTCCATGGACCTGCTGCCCACCTTCCTCGCCGCCGCCGGCCTCCGCCCTCCCCGGCCCGAGCAGATCGACGGCCGGCCCCTGCAGGACTGCTGGGAAGGGGACGGCACCGGCCACGAGCTGCTGCACTTCGACACCGGCTTCCAGTGGGCGGTGCGGGACCGCGAGTGGAAGCTGCGCTGGGTGGACGAGGAGGACACCACCTACCGCGACCGGCTGCTGCGCAACGAGCACACCGACATCGGCGCGGGCCTGACCCTGGTGCCGATCGGCACGGACCTCGACGAGAGCCCGCAGGCCGATGTCGCGGACCAGCACCCCGAGGTGGTCGCCGCCCTGCTCGAGGCCCACCGCGACTGGTCCGCGCGGATGCGCTCCCACGCCTCCGCCTGAGGAGCGCCCCGCCCCCGCCGCCGGTAGCCCCGGGCCCGCAGGACCGGGGCCCGCCGCGCGGCGGGGGAGCGCTCACGCCCCCGGGCCGCCTCCGGTGCGGAACCGGAAGGCCGCGGTGACGGGGCCGGGCCGCAGCTGGTGCTCGGGGCGCACGTCGGGCCCGCAGGAGCGGGACCCGAGGCCGTGCTGGGCGAGGTCCAGGTGCAGATGCCAGCTCCCGGAGGCCGGCAGCTCGTCATGATGGGCGACCTGCAGCTCGTGCGGGGCCCATGGGGAGAGGGTGAAGCCCGGGGCGCCCTCCAGGGTGCGGACGGTGAGCGTGCGGCCGTCCGGACGCCGCACGGTGAGCTCGCGCAGGTCGCTGCGGTGCCCCGTGGTCTGCGGCCGCACCCGCGGATGGTGCAGCGCGGTCAGCGGCAGGCGGTGCCGACCGGCCCAGGTGACCACCCGCAGATCCGACCACGACTCCTCCGGGCCCAGGCCGAACCACTCGGCCTCCCACTGCTGGGGCTCCTCATCGGCGGGCAGGACGAGGTGGAGGCCGACCCGCGGCCAGGTGCCCTCCCAGCTGCCCGCGGGCGAGACCTCGATGCGGCAGTCCAGCACGAGGCCGGCCTCCGGCCCCGCCGTGAGCCGCCGCGCGGTCCAGACCAGGCGGGTCTCCACTCCGAGGGCGCTGCCGGCCGGGGCCAGCCGGCGCCGGACCACCAGCTCCCCGGCCTCCAGGGCCACACCGGCGGTGGTGGTCACCAGGCGGTCCAGGCCCCGCGCTCGCCAGCGGTCCGCCGAGGACGGGCCGCGGGCGCCGCCGCCGGCGCCGCGGGTGAGCGCCGGATCCGCCGCCTCGTAGTCGAGCGCTCCGTGCCCCTCATCGTTGTCGGTCGGGGCGCGCCACAGCTCGATCCCGTGCTCGGCCAGCTCCAGGCCCCCGCTGCCCGCCAGGAACCCGTCGGCCGTGAAGCGGAACCCGGGCCCCGGCGCCGTGGCACCGTCCTCTCCGACGGCAGGGGGCGCGGCGATCACGAAGCTCGCGCCCTCCTGCACGATCGGCACGAGCTGCGCGGCGGGCGCCGGGGCGGCGGGCCGACGGGGCGGCTCGACCGGGTGCTGACGCCGGCTGACCAGGTGCCCGGCCGCGGCCCAGGGAGTCTCGCGCACCAGGCGCACCTCGAGCAGCAGCAGGCACTCCGCGGCCTCGCTCTGCGGATGCCGGATCGCCGCCGCCAGGGAGTCCGGAGCGGCCAGGGTGTGCGTGGTGGCGGGAGCGAGCGGCCCCAGTGGGAGCGTACCGCTGCCGATGACCTGCCCGTCGACCTCGTACCGCCAGGCCAGGCCGAGATCCTCGGTGGTGGTGAACTGCCTCCGGGACTCGATCATCAGCTGACCTCGGCCGGGGCCGTCGCTGCGCCAGCGGGCGCGCACCGGCGCCACGGACTCGGCCCAGTGCCGCAACCCCGGGTGCGGGGCGTTCTCGGCGTCCGCCAGCCCGTCGATCACGAAGTTGCCGTCGTGCAGCGGCTCCCCGAAGTCGCCGCCGTAGCGCCAGCGGCGCTGACCGTCGGCCGTGCGGACCGCGACCGCGTGGTCCTTCCACTCCCACACGAAACCGCCCGCGATCCGCTCGTGCTCCTCGATCAGCGCCGCGTACTCCGCGACCCCGCCCGGACCGGTGCCCATCGCATGCAGGTACTCCACCAGGATCAGCGGCTTCGCGCGCACCCGGGCCGCCTCCTCGGCGGTGATCCGGGAGGCGGCGTGATGGGCGACGGCCACGGGCCCCTCGGGCGCGAGCCAGCTGCGGATCTCCTCGAGCGCCGGGTACATCCGGGCGTAGACGTCCGTATAGGCGCCGGCGTAGTCGCCCTCGTAGTGCAGCGGCCGGCGGGGATCGCGGGCGTGGACCCAGTCCGCCATCGCCGCCAGGTTCTGCCCGGTCGAGGACTCGTTGCCGAGCGACCACAGGATGATCGAGGGGTGGTTCTTGTCCCGCTCGACGGTGCGGGCGATGCGGTCCACGAGCATGTCGCGCCAGGCCGGATCGTCGGTGGGATTGCCCTCCCAGCCCCGGACGTCGAAGCCGTGGGTCTCGAGGTCCGATTCGAGCATCACCCACATGCCGATCTCATCGGCCAGGTCCAGCCAGCGGGCATCCGGCGGGTAGTGGGCCGTGCGGACCGCGTCCACGTTCGCCCGCTTCATCGCCAGCAGCTCCTCGCGCGCGACCTCGAGGTCGATCACCCGCCCGGTGCGCGGATCCCACTCGTGCCGGTTCACACCGCGCAGGATGATCGGGCGACCGTTGACCCGCAGCACCCCGTCGACCACCTCGACGCGGCGGAACCCCACCGTGATCTCGACGGTCTCCGCCCCGGAGGAGACCGTGGCGCGGTAGCGGCGGGGGTTCTCGGCGGTCCAGGGCTCCACGCCCGGCAGCACGATCGGGGCGATCGGCCCGGGCCCGGGCACCTCCCACTCCAGGCCCAGCTCGGGGAGCGCGACGGTGAGCGGCCACGCCTGCGGCGGGGCCGAGAGCTCCACGTGCAGCAGCCCGGTGCCGTCCTCGGCGAGATCGCCGTCCAGCCAGGCGTCATCGATCCGCGCGGCCGGACGGTGGCGCAGCGAGACGGAGCGGAAGATGCCCGGCAGCCACCACTGGTCCTGGTCCTCGACATAGGAGCCGGCCGACCACTGGATCACCCGGATCACCAGCACGTTGTCCCGCTCGTGCAGGAGCCCGGTGACGTCGAAGTCCTGGGTGAGGCGCGAGCCCTGACGGGTGCCCACCTCGGTCCCGTTCAGCCAGATCCGCGCGAAGGACTCGATGCCCTCGGTGCGCAGGTGCACGTCCCCGGCGCGGGGCCAGTCGCCGGGCAGGTCGAAGACCCGCCGGTGGTCGCCGGTGGGGTTCGCATCCGGCACGTGCGGGGGGTCGACGGGGAAGGGGTAGAGGACGTTGGTGTACTGCGGGCCGTCGGGGCCCGGCTGCTCCGGCATCGACCAGTGGGCCGGCAGCGTGATGGTGGTCCAGTCCGGGCCGAGCCGCTGCGCGCCGAGCATGTCGATCGGGGCCGCGGGGGACGGCGACCAGCGGAAGTCCCAGTCGCCGTCGAGGTCGAGGACCGGGGTGTCCGTGCGCAGCGCCGCGGTGGGGGCGAGCCGGCGCCCCGTGCCCGGGCCGATCACCTCATGGGCGGGCGGGCAGTTCATGGGCGGGCGGGCAGTCGCGGTGCTCGCGGGCTCCGGGGGCCGGGCGTTCTCGGCGGTCGCCACCGCCGTGGTGGCGCCGCCGTCACCGCGGGGAGGCCCCTGGGAACGGTCACCGACGGGAGACTTCTCGAACCGGACCACCATGGCTGCACCTCCGCAGGCCGGGCCCCACGGCCGCGCCGCAGCGCACCGGTGCCCGGGAAGACGTTGTCGACCCGACGCTAACACGAGTTTGGTACGGGGCGCCGATGTGTGAGACTTGGCGGGTGGCCAGATCCAATCGCAATGACGTCGCACGGCGGGCCGGTGTCGCCCCGTCGACCGTCTCCAACGTGCTCAACGGTCGTGCGGCCGCGCTCCGCATCGCCGACACGACCGCCGAGCGGGTGCGCCGCGCCGCCCATGAGCTCGGGTACATCCCGCAGGCCTCGGCGCGCTCCCTGCGCTCGGGCGGCTCCTCGACCATCGGCCTGATGCTCGCCCCGCTGCCGCCCAGCCCCTTCGTGCCGATCGTGCACGAGGTGGTCACCGCCGCGATCACCGGCACCCAGCGACGCGGGAAGCTGGTGCTGCCGTTCGCGGACCCGGGGGAGGGGGGCGAGGACACCGCCTACGTGGACCGCGTGATGGCGGACGTCGACCTCGCGGGCGTCATCTGCGAGCTCTCCGCCCACAACCTCGCCGCCGGGCGCCGCCTCCATCAGCTCGACGTCCCGGTGGTGTGGATGTCCCTGGCCCCAACCGCGCAGCGCCCGCCGGGCATCGCCCACGTCATGGTGGACCAGGCGGCCGGCTGGGCGCCCCTGCTGGACTCCCTCGAGATCGAGGACGACAAGGAGATCGCGATGCTGGTCGGGCCGATGTTCCGCCCCGCCCGCCTGGACCTGGTCGCCGAGCGGTTCCCGGGCCGGACCCGCCTGCTGGAGGCCTCCTCGTGGCTGCCCGACGGCGGCGCCCAGGCGGTGCACCAGCTGCTGGCCGACCGCGCGGACATCGGCGCGATCGTCTGCGCCGACGACTCCCTGGCCCACGGCGCGATGCTCGCCCTGCGCGACGAGGGGATCGACGTGCCCGGCGAGATCTCCGTGGTGGGCTTCGGCGGCTGGGAGGAGCCGGTCACGGGCGTGGGCACCCTCGCCACGGCCTCCTGGCCGGTGCGCGCACTGACCGAGTCCGCGGTGGGCACCCTGCTGGACCACCTCGAGGGCGTCCACCGCCGCGAGCTCGCGGCGGAGGCCCCGGTCACCGAGGTGCTGGCCGGGATCCCGCTGCCGGGACCGAGCGCCCGGCTCGGGCGCGCCTCGGCGATGCGGGCCGAGTGATGCGAGCACTCCATCGGCCGCCGGCCCGGCGCGCCGGGGCTCCCGAGAGATCGGGTCTCTGGGCCGGAAACACGAGTCCGGACTCGTGATAGTCCGCGAGATCGTCTCGTCACCCGGGCCGGACATCGGTAGTCTGGTCGGGCGGCTCCGAGGCCGACGAGCAGTGCGCGGGCACGCGCACGAGACTGGGTCGGTCATCGCAGTCGTCGATGCCGCCGCCGTCCCCGACCCCGTCCACCCCTCCAGGAGCCCTCTTCCATGACCCGCCCGAACATCGTCTTCGTGATGAGCGACGACCACGCGGCCCACTCGATCTCCGCCTACGGCAGCCGCGTGAACACCACCCCGCACCTGGACCGCCTGGCCCACGAGGGCGCCCGCATGGACGCCGTGTACTGCACCAACGCGATCTGCACCCCCTCGCGCGCCTCGATCCTGTCCGGCACCTACAGCCACATCAACCGCGCCCCCTCGATCTACTCCGAGTTCGACTACCGGGTGCGCACCTTCCCCGAGGTGCTCCAGGAGTGCGGGTACCAGACGGCGCTGTACGGCAAGTGGCACCTGGGCCACAGCGAGGTCTCCCGCCCCCGCGGCTTCGACGACTGGCGGATCTTCCCCGGCCAGGGCGCCTACCACGACCCCGTGATGACCGGCCCCGACGGCGAGGAGCAGATCACCGGCTACGCCACCGACATCGTCACCCGCCAGAGCCTCGACTTCCTCGAGGCCCGCGACCCGGAGCAGCCGTTCTGCCTCCTGGTCCACCACAAGGCCCCGCACCGGCCCTGGCTCCCGCACCCCCGCTACGAGGGCCGGTACGAGGCCGGCACCATTGAAGAGCCGGAGACGATGTGGGACGAGCACACCGGCCGCGCCCAGGTGGTGCGCGAGGTCGCGATGCAGCTCGACGACCTCCGCCCCACCGACTACAAGGACCAGCTGCCCGCCGAGCTCGAGGGCGACGGCGAGGACTCGCGCCGTGAGCGGATCTCCTGGAAGTACCAGCGGTACATGCGCGACTACCTGCGCTGCGTGCAGGCGGTCGACGACTCCGTGGGCGAGATCCTCGACTACCTCGAGGAGAACGGACTGGCCGAGGACACGCTCGTGATCTACACCTCCGACCAGGGCTTCTTCCTCGGCGACCACGGCTGGTTCGACAAGCGGCTGATGCTCGACGAGTCGCTGACCATGCCGATGCTGGTGCGGTGGCCCGCACAGATCGCCGCGGGCTCCCGCGTCACCGACATCGTCTCCAACGTGGACTTCGCCGCCACCCTGCTCGAGGTCGCGGGCCAGGACGCGGAGGCGCTGCCGGACCAGCAGGGACGCAGCTTCCTGCCGCAGCTGCGCGGCGAGCAGGTGGAGGACTGGCGCCAGGCCGTCTACTACCGCTACTGGGAGCACGACGATCCCGAGCACCACGCCCCGGCCCACTACGGCGTGCGCACCCCCACCCACAAGTACATCCGCTACTACAACGACGGGCTCGGCACCCCCGGCTCCTCGACCCGGATCATGCCCGTCGAGGACGAGCTGTACGACCTGGTCGCGGACCCGCAGGAGATGACCAACGTCGCGGGCGACCCCGCCTACGCGGAGGTGCTCGGGGCGCTGAAGTCGCTCACCGCCGAGCTGCAGGCCGAGTACGGGGACGCCCCCTACGAGGGCCCGGACACCCCGCGGCTGGAGTGGCCGACCGCCTGACGCGGACGGAGAGCCCGGGGCGGGCGGCGGCGCCCGGCGGGGCGCGGCCGCCCCCGCCCGCCCCGCGGAGCGAGGGGCCTCAGACGGCGGCGTCGGCCTCCTGATCGGCGGTGACGTCATGCGAGGTGTCGCCGAGCAGGTGCGCGCCGCCGACGGGGTCGCTGCTCCAGTCCTCGAGCACCCAGCCCCGGTCGGGATGGCCGACGAGGGTGACCATGCCGGTGTTGAACAGCGGACGCTCCTCGAGCGTGGCCGCCCCGATCCCGCCGACCACCGCGGCGAACACGCGGATCGCGGCGCCATGGCTGACCACCACGACCGTCGCGTCCTCGGCGTACAGCCCGGCGATGTGGCGCAGCGCCCCGGTGTAGCGGTCCCAGAACACTCGCCCCGTCTCCCCGCCGGGCACGCCGTCGTCGAACTCTCCCGTGCTCCAGCGGGAGTGCATCTCCTGGTAGGCGGTGATGGCCGACCGGTCCCGTCGCATCTGGAGGTCCCCGGCGCTGATCTCCTCGAGACCCGCGGTCAGGCGAGGGCTGAGATCCAGCGCGGCGGCCAGCGGCGCCGCGGTCTCATGGGTGCGCAGCAGGCGCGAGACGTGCATCCCGGCGATGTCCTCGCGCGCGAGCGCGCCCGGGATCGCCTCCGCCTGCCGGCGCCCCAGCGCGGTCAGTCCCGGACCGGGGTACCCGGCATCGAGGATCCCCTCGACGTTGCTGGGGGTCTGACCATGACGGAGGAGGAGCAGGCGCATGGCTCGCACCGTACGCGATCCTGCGCCGACCCTCTGCGGTGCGGCTCACAGCGGGATAGCGTGGGGGCATCGGCCCCGCCCGGAAGGAGCGCACCACCATGCGTCGCAGCATCGTCAATGATCCCGAGGATCTGGTCCCCGAGGCCCTAGAGGGGCTCATGCTCAGCCATCCGCTGATGCTCGACCTCCACGAGGAGCACCGCTTCATCACCCGGCGCCGGCCCGCCACCGACAAGGTGGGCCTGGTCTCCGGCGGCGGCTCCGGCCATGAGCCGCTGCACGCCGGCTTCGTGGGCACGGGCATGCTCGACGTCGCGGTCGCCGGTGCCGTCTTCGCCAGCCCCACCGCCCTGCAGGTGCTCGAGGCCACCAAGGCGGCCGACGCCGGCCGCGGCGTGGTCCAGATCGTCAAGAACTACACCGGCGACGTGCTGAACTTCCGCATCGCCGGGGAGATCAGCGGCGACGACGCCGTCGAGACCGAGATGGTGCTGGTCGACGACGACCTCGCCACCGACACCGGGGTCGCGGACGGCCCCGGGCGCCGCGGCACCGCCGCCACCGTCATCGTCGAGAAGCTGTGCGGCGCCGCCGCCGAGGCCGGGGCGAGCCTGCAGGAGGTCGCCGCCATCGGCCGCCGCGCCGCAGGCCGCGCCCGCACCATGAGCCTCGCCCTCTCCGCCGGGACCCACCCCGGCGACAGCGAGCCCCAGTTCACGCTCGAGGACGACGAGGTCGAGCTGGGCGTGGGCATCCATGGCGAACGCGGCCGGGACCGCGTCCCCTTCCGCGACGCCGACGGCCTCACCGAGCTGCTGCTGGAACCGCTGCGCGCCGAGCTCGCACTGCACCGCGGCGACGAGGTGCTCGCGATCGTCAACGGGCTCGGCGGCACCTACCCGCTGGAGCTGAACGTGGTGGCCCGCTCCCTGCACCACCACCTGGCCGATGCGGGGGTGTCGATCGCACGCTCCCTGGTCGGCTCCTTTGTGACCAGCCTCGACATGCACGGCATCTCGATCACCCTGATGCCGCTGGACGACGAGCAGGCCCGACTCTGGGACGCCCCTGTCCGCACCCCTGCCCTGACCTGGTGAGGAGACCGAGATGACCAGCAACGAGACCCTGCCCGACGACTTCGGCCGCGCCTTCATCCGCGGCGTGCACGAGCACCTCGGCGGCGCCGCCGACGCGCTCGGCGACCTCGACCGCCGCGCCGGAGACGGCGACTTCGGCGCCAACGTCCGCACCGCCCTGAAGCTCGCCGCCGAGAACATCGAGGCCGACCATCCCGCCACCTACCGCCAGTGGGGGACCACGATGTACATGGGCTGGCTCGGGGTGGGCGGCACCAGCGGGCCTCTGTTCGGCATGTTCTTCCGCGACCTCGCCAAGGCCGCCGACGATGAGGCCGAGCCCACCCTCGCCCAGTTCGCCGAGGCGCTCGGGGCCGGGCAGGCCACGATCCAGAAGTACGGCGAGGCGACGGTGGGGGACAAGACCATGGTCGACTCCCTCGACCCGGCCGTGACCGCGCTGCGCACGGCCGTCGAGGCGGGAACGCCGGCGGGCGAGGCGCTCGCCGCCGCGGAGAAGGCCGCGGTCGAGGCCGCCCGGACGACGGCCGAGACCACCGCGCGACGGGGCCGCGCCAGCTACGTCGGTGACCTCGCCAAGGGCGTCATCGACCCCGGCGCCGCGGCGATGGCCCTGGTCATCGGTGCCGCCCGCGCCGCCGTCGACGGCGCAGAGGTGGGCGCCGACTGGATCGGGTGAGCCGAGGCGGCCATCGGGGTGCTGAGGTTCTCGCGTCTCCGTCGCTCCTCTCGGCGGTGCGATGGGCGCGCCTCGACGCCGTGTGGACCGACGGGCCCGACACCGACGTGCGCTGATAAGTTCACCCACCATGCCCGATCTCGCCGCGCTCATCCCCGCTCTGGGCGTCGGCCCCTGGCTGCTGGTGGCTCTCGGCGCGCTGATCGTCGGCTTCTCCAAGACCGCCCTGCCCGGCGCCGGGACCATCGCCGTGGGCATCTTCGCGCTGGCCATGCCGGCCAAGGAGTCCACCGCCGCGCTGCTGCTCCTGCTCATCGTGGGCGACATGACCGCGCTGTGGGTCTACCGGCGCGAACCGGATTGGCGCACCCTGCTGCGCCTGCTGCCCAGCGCGATGATCGGCGTGGTGATCGGGGTGTTCTACTTCGCGCACGTGGACGGTGAAGGGGTGCGCCTGACCATCGGCGTCATCCTGCTGGCCCTGGTGATCCTCACCCTGTGGCGTCGGCACCTCACCCGCCGCCGCGCCGCCGCCGCGGCCCGCGCCGGAGAGCTGCCGGCAGCTGTGGTGGCGGGCTTCCAGCCCGGTGCCGCGGCCGCTGCGCAGGGCATCGGCTACGGCCTGATGGGCGGATTCACCACCATGGTCGCCAACGCCGCCGGACCCGTGATGTCGCTGTACTTCTATGCGATGCGGATGCCGGTGCTGACCTTCCTGGGCACCTCCGCCTGGTACTTCGCGATCATCAACCTGTTCAAGGTGCCGTTCTCGGCCGGCCTGGGGCTGATCACCCGCGACACCCTGGTGATGGACGCGATGCTGATCCCCGTCGTGCTGCTCGGCGCATTCGTCGGCGCGAAGGTCGCCCGGCGCATCCCGCAGCAGGTGTTCGAGAACCTCATCCTCGTGCTCACCGTCGCGGCCGCGCTCAGCCTGCTGGTGATCTGAATCTGCTGGTGCTCTGAATCTGCTGGTGCTCTGATCCTGCTGGTGCTCTGATCCTGCTGGTGCTCTGATCCTGCTGGTGCTCTGATCCTGCTGGTGCTCTGATCCTGCTGGTGCTCTGAGCCTGCTGGTGCTCTGAGCCTGCTGGTGCTCTGAGCCTGCTGGCGATCTGGAAAGGTGGGACGGTGCGGGGGCTCACGGAATTGCGGATACGCAACTGCGTGAACGTTCGGACATGGTCACCCGCGGCACGGTCGAGCGCGGCCGCTGGGTCCGCGGCTGCTGGGTCGGCGGCCGCTGGGTCCGCGCTGCTGCCCGGCCCTCAGCGCGCCGCGGGGGCGGAGGGCAGCGTGCTCTGCCTCAGCGCCGTGGTGGATCCGGGGCAGCGGAGGAATGCTCCGGCGACCACCGGGCCCGGCCGGCCCACCGGCCCAGCTGCTCGATCAGAGTCAGCAGCTCGGGCGGGTCGATCACCTCGATCGGGGCGCCGATCCAGGCCAGGTGCATCGCGATCCAGTGCAGCTCCGCGGTCCCGGCGCGCAGGAGGCAGGCGTCCGGGCCGTCGGCCGTGACCGTCGCCGCCCGCGCCGGGACCTGGGGGGCGACCTCCTCGAACGGGGCCAGGATCCGCACCGTCGCCGACTGCGGGTAGGCGCCCACGGTGATCGACTCCCGCACGGCGGCCTCGATGTCCGGAGTGGGCCGCTCGGTGATGGTGAAGGTCGAGGCGTGCACCGCGTGCATGCGGTCCAGCCGGAAGGTGCGCCAGTCCTCCCGGACCAGGTCCCAGGCGAACAGGTACCAGCGCCCCTCCATCGACAGCACCCGGTGCGGTTCCAGCCGTCGCTCGGCCCGCTCCCCGTCGGCCCGCCGATAGTCCACCCGCACCCGGACCCCGTCCCGCACCGCCGTCGCCAGAGTCATCAGCACCTCGGAGCGGATCCCGGCGGCAGGCCGGGAGATCACCCCCATCGCCTCGGTGATCGCACCGACCTCGGTGCGCACCGGCGCCGGCAGGATCCGGTCCAGCGCGGCCAGAGCCCGCAGCGCTTCCTCGTCCAGTCCGTCCACGCCGGAGGAGGCCGCCAGCCGCAGCCCCACCGCCACCGCGACCGCTTCGCTCGAGCTCAGCAGCAGCGGCGGGAGCGCCTGGCCCGCGCCGAGCTGGTAGCCGCCGCCGTGTCCCGCCGAGGTGAGCACCGGATAGCCCAGCGCCCGCAACCGATCCACGTCGCGACGCACCGTCCGCGTGGTCACCCCCATCTCGGCGGCGAGCTCCGGCCCGGTCCACACCGCCCGCGACTGCAGCAGGGCCAGCAGCCGCAGCGCCCTCGTGGTCACATCGCTCATGGACGTACTCTGCCTCACTTCGCGGACAGGATCTGTCCGCATGGACACGAACAGTGGGACTCGACCACCCACCAGGGCCGCGCAGAACACGGCGGTCCGCACCGAGGAGACGATCACGATGCCCTTCCTGACCGCAGAGACCACCGACGAGCGCGACAGCCTCGCCACCTTCGCCCAGCAGCAGATCGAACAGGTCGCCACCACCCTCCACGGCCTCGACCGCGCGCAGCTCGCGCAGGTCCCGAGCGCCTCCGGGATGAGCCTCGGCGCGCTGGCCCGGCACGTGCTGCTGGTCTCGAGCCGTGCGGTCGAGGCCGTCACCGCCGCTCCGGCCGCGCCCCCGGCTCCCGCCCGCGCCCCGCAGCAGCTCCAGGCCGAGGGCACCATCGCGCCGGAGGCCCTGCGTGCGGAGGACACCGCCGAGTCGCTCGCCGAGGAGCTCCGCCGGGCCGGCGAGTCGCTCGCCGCTGCGATCCGTGACGCCGATCCCGAGACCCGCGGGCCCGTCCCCGGCGAACTCTGGTTCGAGGGCCGCCCGACGTGGAGCCTGCGCTGGTACGCGCTGCACCTGGTCGAGGAGAACGCCCGCCACGCCGGCCACGCGGACATCCTGCGCGAGTCCCTGGACGGCAAGGGCGCCTACGAGCTCAACGCGCTCGTGGCCGGACAGTCCTGGCCGCCGGCCGGTTGGTGAGCGCACGCCCCGGACCCGACCCGCACATCTCTTCGAGGAGAACCACATGACCAGCAATGAGACGACCCGGAACGACCAGAGCCGCGGTGTCGGCGGCGACCTGCCCACCGTGCTGCTCGACCAGATCGAGCTCCATGTCCGCGAGCAGCTGCGCCCCCGGCTCGAGGGGCTCACCGACGAGGAGTACTTCTTCGACCCCTCCGGCGCCGGCCGCGCCTGGACGGTCCATCCGCGGACGCCGGCCGGCGAGCAGCCGCCCACCCCGGTCCAGGGCGGCTCCGGCGCGATGACGATCGACTTCGAGATCCCCGCACCCGATCCCGCACCCCTGACCACGATCGCCTGGCGACTGGGCCACATCATCGTGGGCCTGCTCGCGATGCGCAGCCACAGCCACCTCGGCGGCCCGCCCGCGGACTACATCAGCTGGGACTACGCCGCGACCGCGACGGAGGCGCTCGCCCAGTTCGATGCGGAGTACGAGCGCTGGATCACCGGTGTGCGCGCCTGGGACGCCGAGGACCTGCAGGTCGCCGCCGGCGAGGCGGAGGGGCCGTGGGCCGAGCACTCCCGCGCCACGCTCGTCGCCCACATCAATCGCGAGCTCATCCATCATCTCGCCGAGATCGCGCTGCTGCGCGACCTGTGGACGCATCGGGGGTGAGGGGCGGCCAGTTGCCCGCGCACGGTCCCGAGCAGATCCCGATTCGGTGAACACCTCCCCGCTCCGGGGCCGCAGGGGGGACGATATGACCATGTCCTTCGACCTGGTCCCCGCCGAGCTCCTCGCGAGCGCGCTGACCGCCGTGCTGCTGTCCATCCCGATCGCCTTCGTCCTCGCCGGCGCCGCCATCTCCGGTCCCCGGCGCACCTGGAACCGGGCCGGTCTGGGGATGGGCATCGGTCTGCTGATCGGCGTGCTGCTCGCCGCGACGGGTCTGTTCATCGCGCTGCCCGGGACCGTCACGGTGCTGCTGGACGTCGGCATGCTGCTGGGCCTGGCGCTCGCGATCGCCGCCGCGGTGCTGGTGATCGTGCAGGACGAGGGCACGTGGCTCTCCACCCTCCTGGCCATCGCCGCCTGCGTGCTGATCGCCCTCGCCGTGCCGGCGGACGCGATGCGCGCGATCCTCGGCCTCAGCTCCTCGCTGCTGGTGCTGATCGCCGCCATGGTCATCGAAGCGGTCGCGCTGGTGGCGATCGTCGGCTTCCTGGTCGCCGGCGCCGGCCGCGTGCGGGCCCTGCAGCTCGGGGTGGCGGCCGCCGGCATCGTCTCCGCCGTGCTCCTCGGGGCGGGAGTGCTGGCGGTCGTGCTGCGCGAGGCCGCGGGGATCGACCTGCCGCAGGCCACGCTCACCGCAGTCCTCATCGCGGCGCTGGTGGCCCTGGTGATCGGCAGCGTGGTGGGCGGCGTGCTCGACACGCTGCGCGGCCGGCGGCAGGACAGCGCCGTCACCGAGGCACATTGAGCAGATGACGATCACCGGATCCCTCGACGCGAGCGGCCGCGAGCTCGCACTCACGCGCACGGTCCCCGTCCCCGCCCGCTCGCTCTGGGAGCACCTCAGCCGCTCCTCGCTCCTGGCCACCTGGTACGGGACCTTCACCGGCGACCCCGCCACCGGCACCGTCCAGGTCACCATGACCGCCGAGCCCGGCCAGGCCGTGGCCGCCGAGTACACGATCCACGCCTGCGACCCGGAGCACGTGCTGACGGTCAGCTCCTCGATGGGCGAGGGCACCTGGCGGCTGAGCCTCGAGCTGGAACCCGCCACCGTGTCCGACGCCGACGCCGACGCCGACGCCGACGCTGACCCCGACGCCATGTCCGACGCCGTGTCCGACGGACGCCGGGCCACGCGGATCGTCCTGCGCCACCATGACGTCCCCCGCGAGATGCTGGCGTACATCGGGCCGGGCTGGGAGTGGTACCTGGACCGTCTCACCGGCGTCGTGACCGGGGGCGACATCCCCGGGATGGACGTCTGGGACAGCGAATACATGCCCCTGTCCGAGTCCTACGCGGCGCTCGCCGAGTGAGCACCGAACCCACCACCGCGTTCGTCGTCCCGCCCGGACCGACCACACGGCCCACCCTCGAGGGCACCTTCGGGATGTCCGCCTCGACCCACTGGATCGCGACGGCCTGCATGCAGAGCGTGCTCGAGCGCGGCGGGAACGCCTTCGACGCCGCCACCGCGGGCGCCTTCGTGCTGCACGTGGTGGAACCGCACCTCAACGGCCCCGGCGGGGACATGACCGCACTCCTGGCGACCGCCGAGGACCCCACCCCCGTGGTGGTGATGGGGCAGGGCCCCGCCCCGGCCGGCGCGAGCATCGAGCACTTCCGTGCCCAGGGGCTCACCGCCGTGCCCGGCACCGGCGCCCTCGCCGCCGCCGTGCCGCACGCGGTGGACGCCTGGCTGCTGGTGCTCGAGGAGCAGGGGACCTGGGAGCTCGCCGACGTCCTGGCCTACGCGATCGACTGCGCGGAGGACGGGCACCCGGTGCTCGCCCGGGTCAGCGCCCAGATCCGGACGGTCGCGCGGACCTTCACCGAGCACTGGCCCAGCTCCGCCGCGCTGTGGATGCCGGACGGTGCGCCGCCGAAGCCCGGCGAGCTGCTGCGCAACCCCGAGTACGCGGCCGTGCTGCGGGACCTGGTCACCGCCGGTGACGACATCCGCGAGGGCGCCGCCGACGAGCACGGAGCCCAGGACGGTCGTACGGCCCGGATCGCCGCCGCCCGGGAGCGCTGGCGCACCGGCCCCGTCGCCCGCGCCATCGCCGAGTTCGTGCGCACCCCGCACCGCCACTCCGACGGCGCCGACCACGCCGGGGTGCTGACCCGGGAGGACCTCGCCGGAGCCGTGGCCCGCTTCGAGCCCGCGGCCACCCTCGCCTTCCGCGGCTGGACGGTCGCCAAGACCGCCGCCTGGGGGCAGGGTCCCGCTCTGCTCGAGGCCCTCGGCATCCTCGACGGCGTCCCGGACGACCAGCTCGACCCCTCCACCGAGCGCGGCGCCCACACCATCCTCGAGGCCCTCAAGCTGGCGCTCGCCGACCGCGACGTCCACTTCGGGGACGCGGACGTCGACCTCGAGCAGCTGCTGCGCCCGGAGCACCTCTCCGCCCGCCGCGCCCTGCTCACCGAGGAGGCCTCCCACCAGTTCCGTCCGAGCCCGCTCGGTGACGGCCCCTCGGCCCTGCCGCCGCTGCTGACCGACGAGGAGCACTCCCGGCTCCGCGGCGACCCCGTCGACCACGGCGGCTCCGGGGAGCCGACGGTCCGGGCGACGGGGGAGGCGCGCGGGGACACCTGCCATCTGGACGTGGTGGACCGGTGGGGCAACATCATCAGCGCCACCCCCTCCGGCGGCTGGCTCCAGTCCTCGCCCACCATCCCCGGCCTCGGCTTCTGCCTCGGCACCCGCCTGCAGATGATGTGGCTGGACGAGCGGATGCCGTCGGCGCTGCGACCGGGCCGGCGCCCGCGCACCACGCTCACGCCGACGCTCGTGCTGCGTGACGGCGAGCCCGTCCTCGCCTGCGGCTCCCCGGGTGGTGACCAGCAGGATCAGTGGCAGCTGCTGTTCCTGCTGCGGGTGCTGGTGGGCGGCCTCGAGCTGCAGCAGGCGATCGACGCCCCGGCCCTGCACACCCTCTCGATGCCCGGCTCGTTCTGGCCCCGCACCTGGTCCCCGGGCCGAGCGGTGGTCGAGGACCGCCTGGGCGAGGAGGTCATCGCCGCCCTGGAGGCACGCGGTCACGAGGTGGTCCGCGCCGGCGACTGGTCCCTGGGGAGGCTGTCCTGCGTGATGCGCGACCCCGGGACCGGGATCCTCCGCGCCGCCGCGAACTCCCGGGGAGCCCAGGGCTACGCCGCCGGGCGCTGACGGCGGCCCGGGCACCGCGCAGCATCGAGCAGCGGGTCAGACCTCGTCGCCGGCGGTGATCGCCTCGGCCTCCTGGACCTCGGTGAGCGCCTCGTGCGAGCCGACGGCGGCCAGGTGCTTCCGTCCCATGATCAGCATGAGGATCGACAGCACCAGTGCCCCTGCGGCCAGCGCGTACGGGGCGCCGACGGTGGTCGCCGCGGCGAGCGGGCCGGCCACGGCCGGGGCGATCGCACCGCCCAGGAACCGCACGCCCGAGTAGGCCGAGCTCGCGACCCCGCGCGGGAGGTCGGTGGCCTCCATGACCGTCTCGGTGAGGGCGGTGTTCATGATGCCCAGCAGGAGCCCGCCGATCACGATCAGCACGATCAGGCCGGTCATCGAGGAGTGGGCGAGGCTCATCACCGCCATCAGCACGGTGAGCAGCCCCAGCGTGGTCACCAGCGTGGGGATCAGCCCCAGGCGACGGGTGAGCAGCGGTGCGACGAACACCGAGGTGATCGCCAGTCCCGTGCCCCAGCCGAAGAACACGCCGCCGATGCCCAGCGCCCCGAACTCCATCCCGTGCGCGGCCGCGGCCGCCTCGAGCGGGAACGGCGAGTAGGCCAGCAGGGTGAAGAACGCGAAGTTGTAGAAGATCGCCGTGAGCGCGAGGGTGCGCAGCGCCGGGTGGGACAGGGCGCGCAGCGCGGCCAGCGGGGAGACGTGCGCGGGCTTCGCCTCCTTGCGCAGCAGCACGACGATCGCCAGCACGCCGATGCCCATGAGCACCGCGGTGCCCGCGAAGGGGGCGCGCCAGGAGACGGCGCCGAGCAGCCCGCCGATCAGGGGGCCGACGGCCAGGCCGATGCCGAGCGCGGTCTCGTACAGGATGATCGCGCCGGCACTCGGGCCGGTGGTGGCACTGACGATCGCCGCCAGCGCAGTGGAGATGAACAGGGCATTGCCCAGGCCCCAGCCGGCCCGCAGACCGATGATCTGCTCGACGCTCCCGGCGCCGGAGGCCAGCGCCGCAAACGCCACCACCAGCAGCAGGCCCACCAGCAGGGTGCGCTTGACGCCCACCTTCGAGGCGAACCAGCTGGTGAAGAACATGGCGATCGCGGTGATGAACAGGTAGCTGGTGAACAGCAGCATCGCCTGCGAGGGGGTGGCGTCCAGCTGGCTGCTGATCGCGGGCAGGATCGGATCCACCAGGCCGATGCCCATGAAGGACACGGTCGCGGCGAACGCGATGGCCCACACCGACTTCGGCTGACGGAACGCCTCGCGCAGGGAGGGGGTGGAGTTCTTGGGGGTGCTCGGCGCGGCGGCCGGAGCGGGCGGCGCCGAGGAATCGGTGAGCTGTGAGGTCATGCGTGGTGCCCTTCGTGCGTGGTGGGATGGCGGGAGGAGGGGACGGGGGAGGAGACGGTGCAGGGGCCCGGCGGCGGCCGCTCGGAGCGGCGCGCGGCCGGGTCCGCCTCATCCGTCGTGGGCGTCGACGAGGCGCGAGAGGATCTCGGCGGCCCGTTCGAGGGCTGCGTGATCCTCCGCGGGGAGCTGATCGAGCAGCCCGCCCACCCCGTGGGCCAGCTGCTCCCGCCAGGCGGCGAGCTGGGCGGAGCCCTGGGCGGTGGTGCTGATCAGCGAGGAGCGGGAGTCGGTGGGGTCCGGGGTGCGCCCCACGAGCCCTTCCTCCTCGAGGCGCTTGATCACGGTGGTGGCCGTGGGGCGGGAGACCCGCTCGCGGTCGGCGATCTCGCTCAGGCGCAGCGGTCCGTGCCGCTCGATGGTGGCGACCACCCGCCAGGACACGCTCCCGACGCCGACGTCGGAGCGCCGTGCGGCCAGCCGCGAGAACTGGGAGCACACCAGCGCCAGGTGCTGGGGGAGCTCGCCGGGCGCATCGGGAGCAGGAGGAGTGGTCGTCATGGGACCCACTATAGTAAGCAATGCTCACTACATTCCAGGAGATGTGAGCTGTGGATCTTCCCCGCGGCCATCGCAGCCCTCGCAGCCCTCGCGCCCCGGCGCCGAGGCCCGGGCTCGGCGCCGTCGGCCACAATGAGGTGGTGACCAGTACCAGCACGACCGTCGAATCCGTCCTCGCCCTGCTGCGCAGCGCCCCGCACGGCGACTTCCAGCTCGAGCAGCTCGGCCGGGAGGCGCGGGCGCTGCCGGTGGGCGAGCTCGTCTACCTGGTCGAGACGCGGCCGTCGACCGAGGCGGCGGTGCTGTTCCGGGTGCTCGACAAGGAGCGCGCGCTCACCGTCTTCGAGGCATTGCCCGCCCCGCACCAGGCCGAGCTGATCTCCGCGCTGCGCACCCCGCAGGTCGCCGATCTCATCGGCGACCTCGACCCCGACGACCGCGCCTCCCTGTTCGACGAGCTGCCGGCAGCGGTCGCCGAGCGGCTGATGCACGGCCTGGACGCGGACGAGCGGGCCATGACCACCGCGGTCCTCGGCTACCCGCGCCATGCGATCGGCCGGTACATGTCCCCCGAGGTGCTCACGCTCAGCCCCGCGATGAGCGTCCGCGAGGCGCTCGCCCACGTGCGCGCCCATGCCGTGGGGCCCGAGACGATCTACCTGCTGCCCGTCGTCGACGGCTCCCGCGGGCTGCTCGGTGTGGTGGGGCTGCGGCGGCTGCTCGTGGCCGACGAGCAGAGTCTCGTCGGCGAGATCGCCCACCCCGCGGTCCACGCCGTGGCCACCGATGACCGTGAGCTCGTCGCCCGTCGATTCTCCGCGGCCAAGCTCCTGGCGATGCCGATCGTGGACGGGGAGGACCGCCTGGTGGGCATCCTGACCGTCGACGACGCCGTCGGCATCCTCGCGGAGGAGGACCATGAGGACACCGCCCGCACCGGTGGTGCGGAGCCGCTGCCGCGCTCCTACCTCTCCACCCCGATCCTGCGCGTGGTGCGCAGCCGCATCGTGTGGCTGCTGGTGCTCGCGGTCTCCGCGATCCTCACCGTGCAGGTGCTCGAGGTCTTCGAGGACAAGCTCGACCAGGTGGTGATCCTGGCGCTGTTCATCCCGCTGCTGACCGGCACCGGAGGCAACACCGGCAACCAGGCGGCCACCACCGTCACCCGTGCGCTCGCCGTGGGCGAGGTGCGCGTGCGCGACCTGCCGCGCGTGGTGTGGCGGGAGCTGCGCGTCGGCATGGTGCTCGGCGTGGTGCTGGGGGCCCTCGGCTTCCTCGTCGCGGGGCTCGTCTACGGGGTCGCGATCGGCACCGTGATGAGCCTGACGCTGCTGTCGATCTGCACCATGGCCGCGATCGTGGGCGGCCTGATGCCGCTGGTCGCGAAGAAGGTCGGTGCGGACCCCGCAGTGTTCTCCAACCCCTTCATCTCCACCTTCTGCGACGCCACCGGGCTGATCATCTACTTCACGATCGCGACGGCCGTGCTGGGGCTGTGAGGCGCCGCCGGGGGCCGCGCTCAGACGGTGCGGCCGGTGAGCTCCCGGGCCTGCTCCTGCGCGGCCAGCGCCAGCTCCACGGCCTTGAAGGCGTGCTCCTGGGTCATGGCGTTCTCGGTGCGGTGCAGCACGTCGAGGATCAGCTCACCGAAGAAGGGGTAGCCCACCTCGCCGGTCGCGTCCAGGCGGTGCTCGCCCTCGCCGTCGACCAGGATCACCTGACCGCCGCCGTTGTCGGTGGTGACGTCGAGGTACTTGCGCAGCTCGAGGTAGCCCTCGGTGCCGAGGATGAAGGTGCGGCCGTCGCCCCAGGTGCGCAGCCCGGCCGGGGTGAACCAGTCCACGCGCACGAAGCCGGTCGCCCCGCTGGACAGGGCGATATGCGCATCGCCGTAGTCGTCGAGCTCCGGGTGCTCGGGGTTGGCGAAGTTGCCGATCGAGCTGGAGAGGATCTCGGCGTCGTCGGAGCCGGTGAAGGCGAGCATCTGCTCGAAGTTGTGGCTGCCGATGTCGGTGAGGATGCCGCCGTAGCTGGCGCGCTCGAAGAACCAGTCCGGACGGGTGGCGGGATCGCCCATGCGATGCGGGCCCATACCCTGGACCTGCAGGACCCTCCCGATCGCGCCGCGCTCGATGAGCTGACCGGCCAGCACCGCCGCCTCGACGTGGATCCGCTCGGAGTAGTAGACGGCGTACTTCCGGCCGGTGCGCTCCACCGCGGCCTTCGCCTCGGCGAGCTGCTCACGGGTGATCAGCGGGGTCTTGTCGGTGAAGTAGTCCTTGCCGGCCTCCATCACGCGGATGCCCAGCGGCGCACGGTCCACGGGCACCGCCGCGGCGGCGACCAGGTGCACTGCGGGATCGGAGAGCACCTCCTCCTCGCTGGAGGCGATCGCGACCTGCGGGAACTTCTCCTGGAAGGCGGCGGCGCGCTCGGGCTGGGTGTCGAAGACCCACTTCAGGGTGCCGCCCGCATCGAGCAGCCCCTGGGTCATGCCCCCGATGTGGCCGTGGTCGAGGTGCATCGCGGCGAAGACGAACTCGCCGGGCTCGACGACCGGCTTCGGCATCGAGTCCGGGGCGTAGTCGGCTCCTTCGGAGACAGCCATGGGGGTCCTTCCAGCAGGTGATCGGGAGCGATCAGGGTGAACGGGGACGGCAGCGGCGTGACGCACCGCGGGGGAGAGGCGGCGCTGCTGCCGCTGGTCGCGGCCGCGCCATCGCGGGCTGAGCACCCCCGGTCCCCTCGGCGCACTGCACAGCAGTCTCCTGCACCCCGCGGCCGACGGCAGGGGAGTGCCGGATGTTGCCACTTGCTACCGTGCCTGCGTGGACCTCTTCACCCTCAGCTGGACGGCGCTGCGCACCGCCGCGACCGGGCTCCCGGACGCCGCCCTGATGCGTCCCTCCGGCTGCCGGGGCTGGCTGGTGCGCGACCTGCTCTGCCACCTGATCAGCGACGCGCAGGACGTGCTGATCACGCTCTCCACCCCGGCGGAGACGACCCCCTCCGCCGACGCCCTCAGCTACTGGACCCCGCACCCCATCCCGCCCGACGGGAGCGAGCCGCTGGACGCGCTCACCGTGCGCCTGGCCGCCGCCTACCAGGACCCCGACCTGCTGCGCGGCCACCTCGAGGAGGTGGGCGCCGCCTCCGGCCGGGCCGCGCTGCTCGCCCACCCCGACCTGCCCGTCGCCACCCGGGGCAAGACCCTCACCGTGCGGGACTACCTCGGCGCCCACGTGCTCGAGTGGACGCTGCACCACCTGGACCTCGTCGCTCACCTGGCGGATGCGGGGGAGACCATCGCTGACGGCCCGCCCACGAAGGGCCTGGCCGCGGCACGGGACTCGGTCGAACGGCGTCTGCGCATCCGGCTGCCTGCGACCTGGGCGGACGCCGACGCGCTGCGGGTCGCGACCGGCCGTCGCCCGGCGACCCCGGCCGAGCAGGAGGAGCTGGACGCCCTCGGCCCGCGCGGACAGATGCTGCCGCTGTCCTTCGGCTGAGCCCAGCCGGCCGCACCGTGCGCAGTGCGCGCCGACACTGCCGTGACCTCGCACAACTCCACTTCGTGAGCACCTCGAGCCGGGGCTAGGGTGGAGCGCAGTCCACACAGCGGTGCCCGCGCACACCGCCTCCGGACCCGGTGCCCCGCCGCGGGCGCGGGAAAGGTACACCGTGATCGAGGCCCTCGAGGGGAGCCCGCTCCTCACGCTCTTCCTGGTCGTCGCCACCGGTGCCGTGCTGGGCGCGATCCCCTTCGGCCGCATCCGGCTCGGGGCCGCCGGCGCCCTGTTCACCGGCCTCGCCCTCTCCGCGATCGCCCCGCACCTCGGCGCGGGCATGGAGATCGTCCAGACCCTGGGCCTGGCCCTGTTCGTCTACACCGTCGGGATCTCCGCCGGCGCCGCGTTCTTCAGCTCCCTGCACCGCCAGCTGCCGCTGCTCGCCGCCGCCACCCTCGGCACCGCCCTCGCCGCCGCCCTCACCCTGGTGCTCGGGGAGGCGCTGGGCCTGGCCCGGGACCTGTCGCTGGGCCTGTTCACCGGCGCGCTCACCGCCGCCCCCGCCCTGGACGCCGCCTCCCGCCTCACCGGCACGCCCGGGCCCTCGGTGGGCTACGCCTTCGGCTACCCGATCGGCGTGATCGTCGGGATCGTGCTGGTCTCGAGCATCGTCAGCCGCACCTGGCCGGGCCGGAAGGACACCGCATCCCTGGCCGGCACCAGCCTGGCCTCGACCACCGTGCACGTGCAGCGCTCGGTGAACCTGCGCGACGTCCCGCAGTGGCACCACCAGCAGGTGCGCTTCTCCTACCTGCGCCGCGAGGGCAGGGTGCGGGTGATCGTGCCGGGGGAGGACCTCCTGGTCGGGGACGAGGTGGTCGCCGTCGGCATGCCCGAGCAGGTCGAGGCGGTCACCGCAGCGCTGGGGGAGACCAGCGACCGCCACATCGCCCACGACCGCTCGCTGGTGGAGTTCACCCGCCTCACCGTCTCCAATCCCGATCTCGCCTCCCGCTCCATCGCCGAGCTGAACCTGCCGGTGCGCTTCGGCGCGGTGGTCACCCGGGTGCGGCGCGGTGACCTCGAGCTGCTGGCCCGGGACGACCTGGTCCTCGAGCCCGGGGACCGGCTGGCCGTGGTGGTGGAGCGGCGCCGGCTCGACGCCGTCCACACCTTCCTCGGCGACTCGGACCGCCAGGCCGGCGAGCTCGACGTGCTCTCCCTCGGGCTCGGCCTCATGCTCGGCGTCGCCCTGGGCCTGGTCAGCCTCCCGATGCCCGGCGGAGGCAGCTTCTCCCTGGGACCGGCCGCCGGCCCGCTGCTGGTGGGCATGGTCCTGGGCGCCCTGCGCCGCACCGGGCCCGTGGTGTGGAGCCTTCCGGGCAGCGCCAACCGCACGCTGCGCCAGCTGGGGCTGCTGCTCTTCCTCGCCGGGCTGGGCCTCACCGCCGGGCCGGAGGTCGCCTCCATGCTCGCCTCGCCGACCGCCTGGCGCGCGGCCGTGCTCTCCGCGGCGGTCGCCGCGCTCAGCTGCCTCGCACTGGTGATCGCCGGGCGCTGGGTGCTGGACCTCTCCGCCCCGCGAGCGGCCGGCGCGGTGGCCGGCTTCCTCGGCCAGCCGGCGGTGCTCGAGGCCGCGAACGCCCGACGCGCCGACGAGCGGATCGAGGCCGCCTACGCCACGCTGTTCGCCTTCTCCATCGTGGTGAAGATCCTGCTGGTCCCCGTCCTCTGGAACCTCTGACGCCGCTGTGGGCCCGGCCCCGCCCCTGCGACCTCAGGTCGCCGCGCGCACGTCCTCCAGCGCGACGGCCTCGGGCCGGGCCACGTGGCTCGCGATCTCGATCCGGGCACCGCTGTGCGCGGACTCCAGCACCGCGTTCATCACCTCGAGCGCGTGCTGGCCCAGCTCACCGCTGGCCCGCAGCTCCGGGCCGCGCACCGCCATGTCGTGCAGGCCGATGCCGCGCCCGGCCTCCTCGTAGCCACCGGCCGTCGGCACCGGCTCCCACCCCTCTCCGCCCAGACGGTGCACCGTCACGTCACCGGAGAAACGATTGGGATCGGGGACCGCGAGGGTGCCCTCGGTGCCATGGATCTCGATCGGATGCGCCGAGGTGGCGACCGCGTCGAAGCTCATCACCAGGGTGGACAGCACTCCGCTCTCGTGCACCAGCACCCCGGTGACGTGGGTGTCGGTGCTGACCGGGATGCTCTCCCCGGCCCGCGGCCCGGAGCCGATGGTGCGCACATCCCGGGTGCGGCTGGCCGCACCGATCACCGACGCGACCGGACCCAGCAGCGTGACCAGGGCATGGAGGTAGTACGGGCCCATGTCCAGCAGCGGGCCGCCGCCGGGGGTGTAGTAGAAGTCCGGCTGCGGATGCCAGCGCTCATGGCCGGGGGTGACCATGGTGGCGGTCGCCGCTATCGGGGAGCCGATCAGGCCCTCGTCGATCGCCGCGCGGGCGGTCTGGGTGCCGGTGCCCAGCACCGTATCCGGGGCGGAGCCGACGAGCACGCCTGCCGCCAGGGCCGCGACCAGCACCTCGGCGCCCTCCTTCGTGGTCACCGCGAACGGCTTCTCCGAGTACACGTTCTTTCCCGCCGCGATCGCGCGCAGGTCCACGTCGGCGTGCGCCGCGGGAATGGTGAGATTCAGGATCGTGTCCACCGCGGGGTCGGCGATGAGCTCATCGACGCTCAGCGCACGCACCCCCTCGCGGCCCTCGGCGGCGGCCGCGGCGCGGGCGGGGTCGAGATCTGCGACGGCGACCAGCTGCACGTCCGGCAGCTGGTCGAAGCTCGCCAGGTACTGCTGGGAGATGACACCGCAGCCGATCATGCCGATCCTCATCGGGTCGCCCCCTCAGCGGTGGTGGAGGCGGCGGCGCGGCGGGGAGCGTGCTCGCCGTAGGGCTGCCCGGAGCCGCGGGCGGCCCACAGCAGGCCGCGCTCGATCACGGTGCGCACGGACGGATCCTTGAGCACCTCGACCCGGTGGCCGGGGGTGGCCACGAAGATCCGCCCCTTGCCCCACTGGCGGGTCCACAGCGCCGGCGAGGTCACCTCGCGGTGCCACGGATCCCAGTCCCGCACCTTCTGGGTGGTGGTGGCCAGCACGTCGATGTAGTCGTCGGACAGCACCCAGTACTGCTCGGTGACCAGGTCGAAGTCGCTGATCCCCGCGGTGATGGGATGCTCCGCGGCGGCGGGCAGCAGGTTCACCGTGTAGGGGACGTAGTTGTCCGCCTGCTCGCCCTGGCGCTCATCGGGATGCGTGCCCGGATGGCAGCCGAACTGGCCGCCGATGAGGGTGAGGTAGTCGGATTCGTTCCGGTAGGAGTCGGCGATGCCGCCGTGCCAGCCGGCCATGCCCGTGCCCGCCTCGATCGCGGCGCGGAGACCCTCGAACTGGGGCCGCTCGATGGTGCTCATGGTGTTGCACTGGAGGATCAGATCGACCGTGGCCATGTACTCGGCGTCGGCGTAGATCGCGGGGGAGTCCTCGATCCGCACCGCGAACCCGTTCTCCTCGAGGAACGGGATGAACAGGTCGGTGGCTTCGACGGGCTGGTGCCCGTCCCAGCCGCCGCGGACGACGAGGCAGGTGCGAGGGGTGGTCATCGGGTGCTCTCCTGGGTGGTCTCGGGATCGGTGCTCCTCCAGCTGCTGCCATCGCTAGCGCTGGCCTCGACGGCGGCCAGGACGCGCTGGACCTGCAGCGCCTCCTCGAAGGAGGGCGAGGGGTCGGTGCCCTCGCCGATCGCCGTGACGAGGTCGGCGATCTGGTGGGTGAAGGTGTGCTCGTAGCCCAGCCCGTGGCCGGTTGGCCACCAGTGCGCCGCGTAGGGGTGCTCGGGCTCGGTGGTGAGGATGCGGGTGAAGCCCTGCCGGCCCGCCGGGGCGGTGGCGTCGTAGACCTCCAGCTCGTTCATCCGCTCGAAGTCGAAGGCGATCGAGCCGGCCGAGCCGTTGATCTCCACGCGCATCGCGTTCTTGCGGCCCTGCGCCATGCGGGTGGCCTCGAAGGAGCCGAGCACCCCGGAATCGAAGCGGGCGGTGAACAGGGCGAGATCGTCCACCGTCACCTCACGGCGCTCGCCGGAGGCTTCGCCCGTGCCGCCGAGGCCCTGCGCGGTGCCGGCCGCCGGGCGGGTGGGGACCACGGTCTGCAGGGTGCCGGAGACCGAGGCGATCTGCTGGCCGGTGATCCACTGGGTGAGGTCGACGATGTGGGCGCCGATGTCGCCCAGCGCCCCGGAGCCGGCCTTGTCCCGGTCCAGCCGCCAGGTCATCGGGGCGTCGACGTCGGAGAGCCAGTCCTGCAGGTACTGGGCACGGACCTGCCGGATCTCGCCCACGGCACCCTCGGCGACGAGCTGACGCGCATACGCCAGCGCCGGGGTGCGGCGGTAGGAGAAGCCGCACATCGTGCGGGCGCCCTGCGCGCGGGCTTGTGCCGCGGCGGTGGTCATCTGCTCGGACTGCTCGACCGAGTTCGCCAGCGGCTTCTCGCACAGCACGTGCTTGCCGGCCGCGAGCGCGGCGATCGCGATCTCGACGTGCGTGTCACCGGGGGTGCAGATGTCGATGACGTCGATCTCGGGATCCTCGACGAGGTCCTGCCAGCGGGTGGTGGTCTGTGCGAAGCCGAAGCGCTCGGCGGCCGCGACCAGGGTGGCCTCGGTGCGTCCGGCGAGGGTCGCGAGCACCGGGGTCAGCGGCAGCTCGAAGAAGCGGTGGGCGGTGCGCCAGGCGTGGGAGTGGGCGGCGCCCATGAAGCCGTAGCCGACCATGCCGATGCGCAGCGGTCGGGGTGACGTGGAGGGGGTGGTCATTGCGGGTCTCACGACTCCTCGAAGAGTGGGTGGGTCGATCCGGGTCAGGCATAGGTCCAGGTGCTGCCGACGTCACGTGCCGGAGCCTGCGGTAATGATCACCGGCACGTCCTCGACATGCTCGCGCTGTTAGCTCCACGGTGCCAGGGGCAGGGTGCGCTTGTCAGGATTCCGGGGCGGGATCAGGAGGCATCGGCAGCCGTTCCATGACGTCGACCAGTGGTGGACGGCCCCCGCCCGATCCACGCCCCCGGATCGCTGAACACCGACTGCAGCGCGGCCCGCGCCGCGCCGCGCAGGGCCGGGTCGCTGAGGCCGTCGGACCGCTCGATGCGCACCGGACCGGCCTCGACGGCCAGTGCATGGCGTTCCACGGTCTCGCGCACCACCGGCTCCAGCTCCTCCGCGATGGGGGCCAGGTATCCCGACAGGACCACGGTGGTCAGGTCCAGGATGTTCAGGGCATTGGCGATCGCGAGCCCGAGCGAGCGTCCGATCATGCCGATCACCTCGGTCCGGTCCCGGGTGAGCGCGAGCGCGTCGACCAGGTCCTCGATGAGGGTGTCGTCGCCGAGGCCCGCGCGCTCGCGCAGTGCGTGATAGGAGACGTAGGCCTCGAGGCAGCCGCGACGGCCGCAGCGGCACAGGGCGCCCCCGGGCTCGATGACGGTGTGCCCGAATTCGCCGGCCCAGCCGTGGGCGCCGGTCATCAGCGCTCCGTCGATCACGACCGCACCGCCGATCCCGGTCGAGCCGCGCAGGTAGATGAAGGACGCGCCCGGTCGGTGGTCGATCTCGGTGAGGACCGACAGGCGGTTGTCGTTCTGGGCCCGCACCGTCAGGCCTGCGAGCTGCGGATGATCGAGCAGTCGGCGGACCAGGGGCACCTCGGTCCAGTCCAGGTTCGGGGCCGAGAGCACCCGGCCGTCGTCCGGGGCGATGCGCCCGGGGACGGCGACGACCACCTCGACCACCGGCGGGTCGCCCGCCTCGGCGCGCACCTCGCCGACCAGCTCGGCGGCGAGATCGATCGCCTCCTCGGCGGAGGCCGCGGTGACCGGTCGGTACTCGATGCGGTGGCCGAGCACCTGGCCCGCCAGGTCGATCCCGAGGCAGGCGACGTGGTCGGCGGCGATCTCCAGGCCGATCGCGAGCAGGGTGCCACGGGCGGGGGTCAGCGGCACCATCGGCCGACCGGCGCCGGTGGAGAGCGGTGCGCCCTCCTCGACGAGGTCGGCCTCCACCAGCTCCTCGATCAGCTTGGAGACCGTGGGTTTGGTGAGCCTGGTGAGCTTGGCGAGCCCGGCGCGGGAGGTGGGGGTGGAGCTCGCCGAGGCCGCCGCCAGGGCGATGAGGATCGAGGACAGGTTGTGCTCGCGCAGATGTGTGGACTGCATCCGGATCCCTTCCTCGGCTTCCTCGCGCTCGGGTGGGCCAGGCTGCCGCTCCAGCTCCAGCTCCAGCTCCAGCTCCGGCCCCGCGAGCAGCGTGGCATATCTCCGTTAGTTACAGTACCTTACTAACAGCGGCAGACGCCGATCGACGATGAAGGAGCACTCCGATGACCGCCCCCACCCCCACCCGTGATGACAAGTTCTCCTTCGGCCTGTGGACCACGGGCTGGCAGGCGCAGGACCAGTTCGGCGCCGCGACCCGCCCCCCGCTCGAGCTGAGCGCGCACATCCGCAGGCTTTCCGAGCTCGGCGCCTGGGGCTTCACCTTCCACGACAACGACGTGATCCCCTTCGATGCGACCCCCGCAGAGCGCCGGCAGGTCATCGACCAGCTGAAGTCCGTCACCGAGGAGACCGGCCTGGTGATCGAGATGGTCACCACCGACACCTTCGCCCACCCCGTCTTCAAGGACGGTGCCTTCACCTCCAACGACCGCGACGTGCGCCGCTTCGGCCTGCGCAAGGTGCTGGCGAACGTGGACCTCGCCGCCGAGCTCGGGGCGAGCACCTTCGTGATGTGGGGCGGCCGTGAGGGCTCGGAGTACGACGGCTCCAAGGACCTCTTCGCCGCGCTCGAGCGCTACCGCGAGGGCCTGGACACCGTGGCCGGGTACATCAAGCACAAGGGCTACGACCTGCGCATCGGCCTCGAGCCGAAGCCGAACGAGCCCCGCGGCAACATCTTCCTGCCCACCGTGGGCCACGCACTGGCCTTCATCGAGCAGCTCGAGCACGGCGACATCGTGGGCATCAACCCCGAGACCGGCCACGAGCAGATGGCGACCCTGAACTACACCCACGGCCTCGCCCAGGCGCTGTGGAGCGAGAAGCTGTTCCACATCGACCTCAACGGCCAGCACGGCCCGATGTACGACCAGGACCTGGTGTTCGGCCACGGTGATCTGATCAGCGCGTTCTTCACCGTCGACCTGCTCGAGAACGGCTTCCCCTCCAAGCCCGGCGCCTACCAGGGTGCTCGTCACTTCGACTTCAAGCCCTCGCGCACCGAGCACGAGACGGGCCAGTACGATTCCGCCGCGGCGAACATGGAGATGTACCTGATGCTCAAGGAGCGTGCCGTGGCGTTCCGTCAGGACTCCGAGGTCCAGGAGGCGCTGTCCTACTCCGGCATCGAGGAGCTCGCCGAGCCCACCCTCGCCGAGGGCGAGTCCCTCGAGGACCTGCTCGCGGACCGCTCCACCTTCGAGGACTTCGACGCGGACAAGGCCGGCGCGCGCAACTTCGGCTTCGTGCGCCTGCAGCAGCTGGCCATGCAGCACCTGCTCGGCTTCCGCGCCTGAGGACCGACCAGCCGACGGGGAGGGTGGGACCAGCCCGCCCCGTCGCCGTCATCGACTGAACGAGGATGTCGCCTGATGATCCAGGACCCGAGAATCGACAGCTCCGTCCACGGACGTCTGCTCCGCGGCGGCGACGAGACGACGATCCCCCTGCACGTCGCGGAGCTCCAGTTCCCCACAGCGGAACCGATCATCGAGGAGCTCACGGCTCTGGGGAGGACGGGCGAGTACGGGTACACGGAGTCGCACGAGGACTTCGAACTCATCGTCCAGGACTGGTGTCGCCGACGGCACCGGTGGGAGATCGAGCCGCAGCACGTCCTGTTGGTCCCGCGAGTGGTGCACCTCCTGGCCCTTCTCGCGCGCACGAGGTTCCCGCGGCCGCCGGTGGTGGTCACGCTGTCGCCGCAGTACGGCCCGACCCTCGAGGTGCTGCAGCGCAATGGCTGCGAGATCCGAACGGTCCCCCTGGTCGAGTCCGACGGGACCTGGGCGATCGATATGGACGGTCTGGCAGCGGAGCTGGTCGGAGCGGATGTTCTCCTGCTGTGCTCGCCCCACAATCCGACGGGAACGGTCTGGCCACGCGAGGTGCTCGAGTCCGTCGCCGGGCACTGCGCGGCGCACGACGTCCTGGTGGTCGCGGACGAGGTGCATTGCGATTCCGTGCGGGAGGGGGCCCATGTCCCCTTCGGGGCCGTGGCGCGGAACGGGCAGCGGTGGCTCAGCTGCATCGCGCCCGGCAAGGCGTTCAACCTCGCTGGACTGGAGACCAGCGCGGTGATCTGCTCCGATCCGGAGCTCGTGCACTGGCTGAAGACGTCCCTGCGGGCGGGTGGATTCCACAACGCAGGCGTGTTCGGTCTGCGAGCACTGAAGGTGGCGTGGACGGAGTGCGACCAGTGGTTGGACCGCACTCAGGCGCGACTGCAGTCCGTGATGGATCGAGCCTGCGCACAGCTCCGCGAGAAGCTGCCGGGCCTGCGCCCGGTTCCGACCGGAGGCACGTTCCTGCTGTGGATCGATGCCCGTGCTGTCGGCGATGAGCACGAACTGCGCAGATGGTTCGTCGACGAAGCCCGGGTGATCCCCGGCTTCGGCTCGGATTTCGGCGCCGCCCACGACGGCTGGTTGCGACTGAACCTCGGGGTCACGGAGGCCGCGCTCGATGACGTGCTCGAGCGGCTGGTGCGAACGGCTCCGGTGGCCGCGCTCCCGACGCGAGCCGGCTGACGTCACCACAGAGAGTCCGCCCGCACGCGGGCGCCCATGGACCGCCGGAAGTGCACCGCTGTGCCCGATGGAACACACGAGAGGAACTGATGAACGACACGCACGACGCGAGCGAAGGGGGAGCAGGGGCGGCTGAGCTCCAGCAGTCCGCGACAGGCACGCACCGCAGACCGACACTCCTGATCGCCTTGATCCCCATCGTCGGCATGGCCGTATTCCTCGGTGTCGGGTACCTCGCCTTCGGGTTGAACGCCGAGCCGATGATCATCCTCTCTGCGATCGTCGCAGGGATCGTCGCCAGATCCCTGGGGTGGTCCTGGGACGAGATGATCGACTCTGTCGCGGACAAGATGAGGAAGACATGGCCCGCGATCCTGATCCTCGTCTGCGTCGGGCTCCTCATCGGTGCGTGGATGGCCGGGGGAACGATCCCGATGATGATCTATTGGGGGCTGAAGCTCATCAGCCCTAAGTTCATCGGGCTCACTGCCCTGTTCGTCACGTCGATCGTCGCGCTGGCAACCGGCACGTCATGGGGTGCTGTAGGCACGATCGGCGTGGCCTTCATGGGAGTCGCGATCGGGATGGACGCCAGTCTTCCCCTCGTGGCCGGGGCCGTCGTCGCGGGCGCGTACTTCGGCGACAAGATGTCGCCGCTGTCGGACACGACGAATCTGGCGTCGATGATCACTCAGGTCAATCTGTACGAGCACATCGCCAATCTTCTCTGGACCACTCTTCCAGCGTATGTCGCGTCGGCCGTGGTGTTCCTCTTCGTCGGCCTGAGCACGTCGGGCGCCGGCGGTGTCTCCTCGTCGACCGTCGAGGGGATGCTGGTCGCGCTCGACAGCGGGTTCGAGTTCAACCTCGTGATCCTGCTCCCCGTGCTCGTGATCCTGGCCGGGTCGCTGCTCCGGCTGCCGACGATCCCGGTGATGCTGACGGCTTCTGCGGTCGCGATGATCAACGCTCTCGCCTTCCAGGGCATCGCGCTGCAGGACGTGTTCGACGCGATCGTCAACGGGTTCGATCTGGAGATGATCACCCGTGGAAGGTTCGATGCCGCGGCCGGGGGCGAGGACCTCGCCACCCTCCTCAACCGCGGAGGGATGAACTCGATGATGGGGACGCTCCTGATCGCGTTCTGCGCGATAGCGTTCGCCGGGATCGTCGACGTCACGGGATCGCTGCAGGTCCTCGTGGAGCGTCTTCTCTCCGGCGTGAGGAACACCTTCGGTCTGGTGGCTGCCACGGTGGTCACGTGCCTGACCACGATCGGAGTGACGTGCAACGGGCAGATCTCGATCATCTTGCCGGGGGAGATCTTCCACCCCGAGTACGTGAAGCGCGGTGTGCACCCGAAGGTGCTGGGCCGGACCATCGAGGACTCGGCGAGCGTGATCGAGCCGCTCCTGCCTTGGACCGCGGCCGGTGCGTACATGGCCGCCACGCTCGGCGTCCCGACGATCGAATACCTCCCCTGGGCAGTGCAGAACTGGGCGGCCGTGCTGGTCGCGCTCGTGCTGGCCGCCACGGGCCTCGGCATCACCCGGCTGAGGGGACGCGACGCAGGGAAGGAGGAGCGATCCGAGCTGCCGACCACCACCTGACTGCTCTCCGCACCGCCAGCTCGGGACCCGGCCACCGAGACCAGGCCGCCGGACCACCTCGCCACCCACCCACACCTACCGCCCCACCGGGCCCCATCCACCGCAAAGGACGCCAGATGACCACCACGGTGCTCGGCATCGACTCCTCCACCCAGGCCACCAAGGCCCTCCTCGTCGACGCGGCCTCCGGTGAGGTCCTCGAGGAGCGCCGCGCCTCTCATCCCGACGGCACCGAGGTCGATCCCCGGGCCTGGCTCGCCGCGGTCGACGAGGCCGCCGGCCCGCTGCTGGAGCGGGCGGAGGCCGTGGCCGTGGGCGGCCAGCAGCACGGCATGGTGCTGCTGGACGCGCAGGGTGAGGTGGTGCGCGACGCCCTGCTGTGGAACGACACCCGCTCCGCCCCGCAGGCCCGGTCACTGATCGAGGAGATGGGCGGGCCCGAGGCGAGCGTCGCCGAGATCGGCAGCCTGATGGTCGCCTCCTTCACAGCCTCCAAGCTGCGCTGGGTGCGGGACGAGGAGCCCCAGAACGCGCAGCGGGCCGCGCGCGTGCTGCTCCCGCACGACGTCGTCTCCCTCCACCTCGCCGAGCAGGGCACCACCGCCTTCACCGACCGCGGCGACGCCTCCGGCACCGCGTACTACTCCACAGCGACCGAGGAGTGGAAGCCCGAGCTGGTCGAGCTCGCGCTGGGCCGTGCACTCGATCTCCCGCGCCTGCCCGGCAGCCCGCAGGAGGTCATGGCCCGCACCCCGGGCGGTGCCGCGATCGCGGCCGGCACCGGCGACAACATGGGCGCAGCGCTCGGCCTGTCCCTGAGCGAGGGTGACGTCTCCGTCTCGATCGGCACTTCCGGGGTGTGCGCGATGGTCAGTCCCACCCGGCCGAACGACGCCACCGGCGCGGTCACCGGCTTCGCTGACGCGACCGGCCGCTTCCTGCCGATGACCACCACCATCAACGCCGCCCGCATCCTCGAGGCCGGCCGGGCCCTGCTCGGCGTCTCCCACGAGAAGATGGCGCAGCTGGCGCTCGCGAGCGTGCCCGGCGCGCACGGGGTGACCCTGCTGCCCTACTTCGACGGCGAGCGCACCCCGAACCGTCCGGACGCCCGCGCCACCCTCACCGGGATGACCACCTCCACCACCCGTGAGGACGTGGCCCGCGCCTACGTCGAGGGCCTGCTGTGCTCGCTGGCCGACGGGATCGCCGCGCTCGAGGACCGCACCGGCACCGCGGCCGCGCGCATCACCCTGATCGGCGGCGCCGCCCGCAGCCAGGCCGTCCAGCAGCTGGCGCCCGCGATCTTCGGCCGCGAGGTCACGATCGCGCCCGAGGGGGAGTACGTGGCCCTCGGCGCCGCCCGCCAGGCCGCCTGGGCGCTCGCCGGGACTCAGGAGCCGCCCACCTGGGCGCTCAGCGGCTCCCGCACCGTCGGCGCGGAGCCCACGCCCGAGGTGCTGGGTGCCTACCGCGCGCTGAGGGACCGCACCGCGGACTGGAGCTGAGCCCGGGCGCCTGCCCGGGCATCGCCGCGGCCCGCCCCCGGGCAGTCACCGCGGGCGTCCCGGAGTGGTCCCCGGCGGCGTCGGCGCCGTCCAGGCCGCGTAGCCGCCGTCGAGGTGCCTCACTCGGCCCTCGCGTCCCTTCCATGCGGGTCGCAGGCGTTCCAGTGCGGTGGCGGAGCGGGTCCCGGCCTGGCAGTACAGCACGATCTCGCCCCCGCCTCGTCCCGTGGGAAGTGCGTGCTCGCCGTGCTCGAGGATCTGCGTCAGCGGGAGCGGGATCGCGCCCTCGATCATCCCGGCGGCATGCTCCCAGTCCTCGCGCACGTCGATGAGCGTGACGTCGGCTCCCGAGGCGAGAAGCGACCGCAGTGCGGGCACGTCGAGCGTCTCGCTCGCAGCGGGCACGCCGGATCGGCATGAGGGGTCGGCGGCGGCCGGCACCTCCACCCGGGTGGACCTCGTGCGGTGCGGGTCCGGTACGAGCCGCAGGGTTCGGGAGGTGCTGGTGGCCTCGTCCCAGAGCAGCAGCCTGCCGACCAGCGGTGCACCGGTGCCGGTGACCAGCTGGATCACCTGCGCCCCCATGATCATCCCGAGCAGGCCCGGCAGCGTGCCGAGCACTCCGCCTTCCGCGCAGGAGGGCACCTCGCCCGGGGCCGGGGGCTCGGGGAAGACGTCGCGGTAGTGGGCGCCGCGTCCCGGCCAGAACACGCTGACCTGCCCTTGGCCTCGCAGCACAGCGGCCCAGACCACCGGCACCCCGGTGATCTCGCTGGCGTCGGCGACGGCATAGCGGGTGGCGAAGTTGTCGCTGCCGTCGAGCACCAGGTCATAGTTCTCGACGAGGCCGGTGACCGTTTCGGGGGTGAGCCGCTCGGGATGAGTGCGCACCCGGACCTCGGGGTTGAGGGCGTGGACGGCTGCGGCCGCGGAGGCCGTCTTGGGCGATCCGATGGCCGGGGTGGTGTGGATGACCTGGCGGTGCAGATTGGAGGTGTCGACGAGGTCGTCGTCGACGATCCCGAGAGTGCCGATACCGGCCCCGGCGAGGTACTGCAGCGCCGGGGAGCCGAGCCCTCCCGCGCCGACCACCAGGACCGAGGCCGCGCGCAGGCGTCGCTGTCCGAGGGTGCCGATCTGCGGCAGCGTGATCTGGCGGCGGTAGCGCTGCAGCTGCTCCGGCGCCAGCTCCGGGCCCGGGGCGACCAGCGGCGGCAGGGACTGCGCGGCCGGGGCGGTGGCGTTCATGCAAAGTCTCCTCGGGGGCGATCGGTCGTGATGCGACCTTCGTGGCTCGAGGAGGCCAGCGCCAGGCTCCGGCGCGGGATCCGGCCGGCGCCCGCCGCGAGATGGCCCGCCTGGACGGCGTGGGCCATCGCGCGGGCCATGGCCTCGGGGTCGCGTGCGCGTGTGATGGCACTCGCGGCGAGCACCGCGTCACAGCCGAGCTCCATCGCCAGCGCGGCATCGGAGGCCGTGCCAATCCCGGCATCGAGCACGACCGGCACCGAGGCCCGGGAGGTGATCATCTCGATGTTGTGGGGGTTCAGCACTCCGAGGCCGGTGCCGATCGGAGCTCCCAGCGGCATCACCGCGGCCGCGCCGACGTCCTGGAGGCGCTGCGCCAGGACCGGGTCGTCCGTGGTGTACGGCAGCACGGTGAAACCGCGATCGACGAGCATGGCGGTGGCCTCGACGAGCTCGACACCATCGGGAAGCAGGGTGTCCTCATCCGCGATGACCTCGAGCTTCACCCAGTCCGTCTCGAGGGCCTGACGACCCAGCTCCGCCGTCAGCACGGCGTCGCGGGCGCTGAAGCAGCCGGCGGTGTTGGGCAGGGTGCGGATCCCCAGGCGGCGGATCATCGTGAACACGGAGTCCCGCGTCGTCGGGGAGAAGCGGCGCAGGGCGACCGTGGTCATCGCGGTGCCGGAGGCGAGCAGGGCACGCTCCAGCGCCGCCAGGTCCGTGATGCCACCGGTGCCCATGACCAGGCGGGAGGTCAGGGTCTCCCCGGCGATGACGAGATCTGTCTCGGGCAGGTCGGCCATGGGTCATCCTCCTTGGACGGCGGTGACGAGCTCGTACCGGGCATCGGGGGTGAGCGGGGTGTGGGCCCAGCTGCTGCGCGGCAGGACGGCCTCGTCGACGGCGATGGCCACGCCGAGCGGGGTGCCGTCGCACGCTCGCCCGTCGTCGCCGACAGCGCGACCGAGGCGGTCGGCCACCAGGTCGCGGACCGTGACGGCGTCGGGCAGGTCAAGGTTCTCGCCGTTGACGTGGACGACGATGCTCATGAGGCCTCCTGGAGTGGGGACGTGGTGGTGAAACGGGCTGGATCGACGGCTGCGAGCTCCCCGGCCATCTCCGCGGGCGGCGGCGCCCCGGGGTCGGCCTCGAGGAGATCGGCGGTGCGAGCCGCCGCCCAGGCCGAGAGCAGGATGCCGTGGCGGTGATAGCCGGTCGAGACGATCACGTCCGGGTGTCCCGGCACCGGTCCCAGCAGCGGGAGGTCATCCGGGGTGCCGGGACGGGCGCGAGCGGTCACCTCGCGCAGTTCGGTGTCCCGGATCGCGGGAAGGATCTCGGCCGCATCCTGCAGCAGAGTCAGCACGCCGCCGGCCGATGCGCCGGTCATGGCGTCCTCACGGCTGGTGGCTCCGAGCACGAGGCCGCCGTCGCGCGGCACCAGGTAGAGGGGACGACCGCGGACCAGGGCTCGGACCGTGTGGTCCAGCAGGTTGTCCTCCCCGGGCAGCAGGGCGGAGTCGGGGACGTGCAGGCGCAGGATGTCACCGTGGACCGGTCGCAGCGACAGGTCGAGCACCCGATGGGGTCCGTCGATCGCGGAGGTGCCGAGGCCGGCAGTGAGAACGATCCGGTCGGCGTCGATCTCGTCGGTGGAGGCGACGCGGCTGCCGGTCGTGAGGGGGACGGGCGGCCCGTCGCCCGGTCGGCCCGGGCCGGTCAGGGCATCGAGGACGGCGGCGACCAGGGTGCGGGGGTCCACCTGGTGGTCACGGGGGACGAGCATCGCGCCGGCCACGTGCCGGGCCAGCGTCGGGGCGCGGCCACGCAGCTGCGCGGAGGTGAGCTCCTCGACCTCGGCACCCGCCGCGCACTGCTCCTGCGCGAGAAGCCGCAGGGCCTCGAGGTCGGACCGGTCGCGGCCGACGACGAGGGTCGGAGTATCGCGGTAGCCCAGCGGCTTCTCGGTGCGCAGGCCGAGCTCGGCGGCCAGCGCGCGGTGGTGGCTCGCGGCCTTCCTCATCAGAGGCCCCAGCGAGTGCTGGCCGAACTGGACCTCGCTGGTGGGGGCGAGCATCCCGGCCGCCGCATGGGTGGCCTGCTCGGCCACGCCGATGGAACGGATCTCGACCCGGTGACCGCGGCGTCTCAGCTCCAGTGCGGTGAGCAGTCCGATGATCCCGGCGCCGACGACGGCGATGTGCTGCATGAGCGGTCCTCCTGACGGCGGCATGACCCGCATCCAGTGCTGGTGGTCGGCACGAGGCCCTCTCAGCCCGACGATCGGGCTCCCACGGAACCGGGCCAGCCTACCCGCAGCGGAACGCGCCGCGCACCGGGGCGGAGACCGCTCCCTCCGCACGACCGCTGCGGCTGCTGAAACGGGACGCGCCGCCCCGCCGCCGCGGCCATGGGTATAGTCGACGACCGACACGGGGTGCCCGACAGGGCTGAGAACACACCCGGTGAACCTGATCGAGTTCGTACTCGCGGAGGAATGTCGTCGATGAACTGCTGCGCGCTGGCCACACCCGCGCCGACGCCACGTGCCATGACGCTCCCGCGCCCACCGTCCTCGAGAACGGGATCAGAGCCGACCCCCGTCGATCCGCCCCTCCACCCGAGGAGCGCTCTCCCTCCCCTGCCCGGATGCCGGTCCCGCCGGCATCCCGGGGGCTCGCATCCCGTCATCGAAAGGACGAACCACCCATGACCACCCCCTCCTCCGCACCCGCGCCGTCCCAGAGCATCCCCGCCCTCGCCGACCAGGTCGTCCTGGTCACCGGCGGCGCCCGCGGCCTCGGCCGCGCGATCACCGAAGCCCTGCTGCGTGAAGGCGCTCGCGTCGTCATCAACCACCTCACCAGCGCGGACGCCGCCCGGGACCTCGCAGCCCCCCACCCCGGCCGAGCGGTCGCGGTGCGCGCCGACGTCAGGGACCGCAGCGAGGTGGAGGCGCTGTTCGAGGCGGCCCAGGCCGAGTTCGACGCCCCCATCAGCACGGTCGTGAACAATGCGCTCAGCGGCTTCTCGTTCGACGGGGACGCGAGGGCGAAGGCGCACGAGATCGACTACGACGCCTTCTCGGCCCAGTTCTCGAGCGCCGTGCAGGGGGCGCTGAACACCATCCAGGCAGCGCTGCCGGGCTTCGACCGGGCGGGCTCGGGCCGCGTCATCAACATCGGGACCAACCTCTTCCAGCATCCGGTGGTGCCCTACCACGACTACACCGCGGCCAAGGCGGCGCTGCTGTCGCTGACCCGCACCTTCGCCGCCGATCTCGGCCCGCGCGGCGTCACGGTGAACATGCTCAGCGGCGGCCTGCTGCGCACCACCGACGCGAGCTCCGCGACACCCGAGGCCGTCTTCGACGCGATCGCCGCGAGCACCCCGCTGCAGTCGGTGACCACGCCCACCGAGTTCGCCGATGCCGTGCTGTTCTTCGCCTCGCCCTGGTCGCGGGCGATCACCGGGCAGAACCTCGTCGTCGACGGCGGGCTGGTGAAGGACTGATGCCGGCACCCGCTCGCCGCCACGTGCGGCTGAACCTGTTCGCGCACGCGGTCGGTCACCACGGTGCGGCCTGGCGCGCGCCCGGCTCCGCGGTGTTGCGCCTGGGCGACATCACCTACTGGGAGGAGCTCGCGCAGATCGCCGAGCGCGGCCGGCTCGATGCGATCTTCCTCGCCGACGGCCAGTCGATCGCCCCCGCCGGGGCCGAGCGCGGGCCGACGTGGTTCCTGGAGCCGATCACGGTGCTCACGGCGCTGGCGCGTGCCACCGAGCGGATCGGCCTGGTCACCACGGTCTCGAGCACCTTCTGGGATCCGTTCCATGCGGCCCGCCTGCTCGCCAGCCTCGATCACATCTCCCACGGCCGGGCCGGGATCAACGTGGTCACCTCGATGACCGACGCGGAGGCCCGCAACCACGGCATGGCCGCGCTGCCCGCCCATGAGGAGCGGTACGCCACGGCGGAGGAGTTCCTCCGGGTGCTCCACGGCCTGTGGGACTCGTGGCCGCGCGAGAGCATCCGCGCCGATCCGGGCGGCGTCTACGTCGACCCCTCCATGCTCCGTCCGCTGGAGCATCATGGTGACTCCTTCGCGGTCGACGGCCCGCTGAACGTGCCGACGCCGCCGCAGGGGCGCCCGGTGCTGTTCCAGGCCGGGGCCTCGGAGCCGGGGCGCGACCTCGCCGCCCGCTGGGCCGAGGGGATCTACGCGGTGGCCTGGGACCTCGAATCGGCGCACGCCTACCGCACGGACGTCCGTGCCCGCGCCGCCGCGCTGGGCCGTGATCCGGATCTGATCGCGGTCATGCCGGGGCTGGTCACCTACGTCGGCTCGACCGAGGAGGAGGTCCGGCGCCTGCAGGCGGACCTCCATTCCCGCCTCCCCGTCGAGCACTCCCTCCGCCAGCTCGCGTTCTTCGTGGGCCAGGACACCTCGGGGTGGGAGCTGGATGCTCCCGTCCCGCCGCTGCCGCCGCTGGAGGAGTTCACCGGCCCGAAGGGGCGCTACGCCACGGTGCTGCGGATCATCCGCACCGCACGGCCGACGGTGCGCGAGCTGCTGGGCTTCCTCGCAGCCGGCGGGGGACATGCCACGGTCATCGGCACCCCGGAGACGGTGGCCGACGAGATCGAGCGCTGGGTCGATGCGGGCGCGGCCGACGGCTTCAACCTCATGCCGCCCACCCTCCCGGGAGGGATCGAGGACTTCGTCGACCAGGTCGTGCCGGTGCTGCAGGAGCGCGGCAGGTTCCGGCGCGAGTACGCCGGGAGCACCCTGCGCGAACACCTGGGTCTGCCGCGGCCGTAGGCGGGCGCGGCCGGCGCGGAGCATCCTCGATACGCCAGGAGTCCCACCACGAACCGGACCCCTGACGACCATCGCGTTACGGAACGTTACGGTGTAACGTTATGTGCATGAGCGGCGCGACCCACGAGTACACGGCCCGTCTCGAGGGCGCATTGGAGCGGCGCGGCAACCCGCTGACCGTCGATGCGCTCCTGGACATCCTGCGCGAGGCCAGCGAGTCCACCTCCGAGGCGCTCTCCGCGGGGGAGCGATCCTTCCTGCTGGAGACCACGGACCTCACCGAGGAGGATCTCGCTCCGCAGGCCCGCGCGGCGTCTCAGAACCAGGTGGCCCGGGATCGTGCGGCAGCGGAGGAGCAGGCATGGGCCGCGTCGCTGACGACAGCCGAGGTGGCGGAGCGACTGGGCCGCAAGGATGCGAGCATCCGCCGCTCGAAGGCGGTCGGAGACCTCTATGCCCTGCCCTCGGGCGGCGGGCGCACCACCCGTTTCCCTGCTTGGCAGTTCGAGGGAGAGCAGGTGGTCCCGGGGCTCCGAGAGGTCGTGCCCGCCTTCCCCGGACACCTCCACCCGCTGTCGATCCAGCGCTTCATGACGACACCGCACGACGAACTCGACGCGCGCTCCCCGGCGCAATGGTTGCTCCGGGGAGGCCCCGTGGATGTCGTCGTCGCCCTGGTCGACGAACTCGGTTTTGAATGAGCACAGCGTCGGCGAAGAATCCTCGGCGTCCGGCGGTCCCTCTCGCGCTGTTCCCGGACGCCGTCACCCGATACGACGGACCCCTGTGGCGGATCCATACGGTGGCCGGGAGGCATCCGTCGGCGTGGGACGAGCTGCGGTGGAACGGCCCGCTGCGCAGCAAGGGGTGGGACCCGCAGCCGGGCCCGCTCACTGCTCGCTCCACCGCCGGCGTCTCCTATGCGGCGCCTGAGTACACGACCGCCTTCGCCGAGGTCTTCCAGGGCGACCGGGCGATCACGCTCACCGGGGACAGAGCGCTGTCCGGCTGGCGACCCACCCGTCCCCTGGAGCTGTTGAACCTCACCGGCGGGGACGGGAGCGGCGACTGGGCCGTACGGCACGGCGCTTCCGCCTCCCTCGCGCAGGCCCCGAAGAGCACCTGCCGCGCATGGGCCGCAGCCATCCATGAGCAGCTCGGAGAGCAGGTCGACGGACTCCTCGTCCCCTCCACGATCAGCGGGGATCGGAGGGTCGTCCTCTTCGCCCGCTCCGCCGCTGCGTTCCCGACCGCTCCCGACTTCTCGCGCACTCTCGAGCAGGCCGATGTGCTGACCCTGGCCGTGCGGGTCCGGGGACGCCTCGGATGGCCGATTCGCTGAGCGGGGGCCGGGCGGTGGTCCCATCGTCTCCTTGCCGAACAGCGTGGACGGTCAGAGCTCTTCGCGGAACGCCCGATGCTGGAGGGCGGCGAACAGCTCGTCGTCCGTCTCGAGGGCGCGGGCGACGCGGCCGACGCGGCTCTTCAGTTCTCCAGTGATCCCCTGATCGGGTCCACGTGGGGGTAGAGGCCGGTGACGCCAGGGTCAGGCCCGCGCGAGGATCGCCTCGGCGAACACCTCGGTGACTGCGGGCGCGAGCGGCAGATGGAACAGCGGCTCGAACAGCTCGGCCTCGAGCAGCAGCAGGCCGTCCGTCGCGGACTCGACGATGTCGATCCGTGCGTACAGCGGCATCGCCAGCCCGGTGACCGTCGCGGTGGTCGCCAGCACCTGCTCGGCGAAGGCCCGCTCTGCCGCGCTGGCCTCCACCAGCTGCGGGGTCTCCCGGTAGCTGCCGCCGCGCAGCCCGCCGCCGGGTGCCAGCAGCGCCCCTTTCGCGATCGCGTGGGTGAAGCGGCCGTCCACCAGGTACAGCGCCTTCTCCCGCCCGGCGGAGAGCTCGGGCACCTCGGGCTGCAGCATCACCGTGCCGGGCCCGGCGAGGATCTGGCGGCCCAGCGCCGAGGCGGCGGGATCGTCGGGCCGCAGCAGCCCGGTCAGCCGGGCGCCGGCGCCGACGGTGGGTTTGAGCACGACGTGCGCGGGCGTGCCCGCCCCGTCGGCCGGGCCGCCGGATCCGCCGGTCCCGCGCGCCGCCGCCGCCAGCGCGTCCACCAGCGACGACTCCTCCTCGTGATAGCTCGTGGGCACCCCGGGGATGCCGGCGGTCTCGAGCTGGGCGAGGTAGCGCTTGTCCATGTTCCAGCGCACCAGTGCGGGCTCGTTGAGCACGCGGGTGAGGGAGTCGGCCCGCTCCAGCCAGGCATCGAACTCCCTCGGCCGCACCGCGTAGTCCCACGGGCTGCGCAGCACCACCAGGTCGAAGCCGGCCCAGTCGACCTCCGGATCCGCCCAGTCCACTGCCCGGGCCTCGGCCCCGCGGCGGTGCAGCGCCGCCAGCAGCGGGACCGCGTCCCGCATCGTGTCCGCCGCGTCGAAGCGCTGCGGATCGGTGATGACGATCCCGACCTTTGTCATGCCGCCGGTCCCACCCCGCTGAGCCGGTACGCCTCCTTCAGGATCCCCAGCGAGGCCATCGCCTCGCCGGGCCCGATCCAGAAGGGCTCCGGCTCGTCCAGCCGCGCGTAGAAGTCGCGGATCAGCAGCTCGTGGGAGACGCCCCAGTAGGAGCGGCCGCCGGAGGTCACCGAGCGTTCGGCGAGGGTCTCCACCCGGCCGTCGGCCCAGCGGATCGTGAGCCCGCCGTCGGTGCCGCCGCGCAGCGTCACATACGCCCGCTCGCAGTCCAGCTCGAGCTCCACCGGGCGGTGCTGCGGGGCGGTGAGGGTGGCGAAGAACGAGGTGGTGATGCCGCCGGGATGGTGCAGCAGCAGCTCGGCGGTGTCCTCGACCTCGATGACCTCGCCGTACTTGCGGGTCGCCACGTGCCCGTCGGTGCGCTCCACCCCGCCCAGCAGCCACTGCACCAGGTCCAGGGTGTGGATGGCCTGGTTGATCAGGAGCCCGCCGCCGGAGCCGGCCCAGGTGCCGCGCCAGGGCCTGGCCCGGTAGTAGTCGGCGCTGCGGGTCCACACCACGGAGGCCCAGGCCCCGCGCACCGCGCCGAGCTCGCCGGCGCCCAGCATCTCGTGCAGGCGTCGGCTGGCCAGGTTGTAGCGGTTCTGGAAGCAGATCCCCACCTTCGGCGCACCGGGCCGGGCGCCCGCGCTCTCCAGCGCGTCGACCAGGCGCCGGCCCTCCTCGAGGGTGTGCGCGAGCGGCTTCTCCTGCAGCACGTGCACCCCGGCCTCGAGGGCGGTGAGCGAGGGGCCGATGTGCTGGTCATGAGGGGTGGCCACGTGCACGGCGTCCGGGCCGGCGGCGTCGATCAGCTCCTGGGTGTCGGCGAAGCCGGGCACGCCGGTCGCCGCGGCGGCACGGGCTCGTGCCTGCGGGTCGGTGTCCGCCACGCCGACGAGTTCGAGACCCTCGATGTCCCGGATCGCCTCGACGTGGACGACGGAGACGTCCCCGCAGCCGATCAGCCCGATACGCCTGGTCATCCGCGCCCTCCTGGTTCTCGGCCGCTGCGATGCGGCCCTCTCGACGAGCGTCACTGTACGTGGGGCGCGAGCGCGGGTGCCACGCGTTGCCACGTGATGCGGTCGGTGAGGGCAGCGGGTGAGGAGATCGGGCGACGAGCGCGGGCGGCGAGAGTGAGGTGGAGGAGCGAGCGAAAAGATCTGGTCGAGCAGGGGCACTCGGAGCAGTGCATGTTCATGCATGTGTGTCGTAGGTCTACTCGGATTCGGTTTGTCCGACAATCGATTTGCGCGCCCTGACCTGCAATGGTTACCGGGGCGTTACCCGTCAGGTGGCTATGTCGCAGGCAGTGTGCGAGTATCTATGCGGCTCCATGTGCGACCGAGCCGCGGACCGCCCCGGGAGGGGCGACGGGCCGCGGCCGCCGTCCCGTCCCCGGAGCAGGTGCCAGGCACCGCCCGGGTCGACGACGACCGGACGGCATGCCAGGAGTCGTTTGCCGGTCGGCCCGCTGCAGGGCCCCGCCCAGAGCTCAGCGCGCGCTGCGCCGCTCGCGGAGGACCGGACGCTTGTGATCGGTTTGTCCGCGACGAAAGGAAGTACCAGTGCCGCCCGCGCCTTCAGGGGAGATCGTCCAGCTCGGAATCATCGGAGTCATCCTGCTCCTGCTCCTGTTCTACGGGGGCACGATGTGGATGTCGGTCTCGATCTCCCGCAAGCAGGAGAACGCCGACGACTACATGACCGCCGGCAACAAGATCGGCTTCGGCGTCTCCGCCGCCTCGATGACCGCCACCTGGATCTGGGCGTCCTCGATGTACGCCTCGGTGACCGCCGGGTACACCTACGGCGTCTCCGGCCCCATCCACTACGGGCTCTGGGGCGCGCTGATGATCCTGTTCATCTACCCCTTCGGCAAGCGGATCCGCGCCGTCGCCCCCCGCGCCCACACCCTGGCCGAGGTGATGTACGCCCGCCACGGCCGCTCCTCGCAGCTGATGCTCGCCGGCTCCAACGTGCTCGGCTCGGTCATCTCCCTGACCTCGAACTTCATCGCGGGCGGCGCGATCATCGCGATGCTCTCCCCGCTCAACTTCGGCGCCGGCATCCTGATCATCGCCGCCGGCGTGCTGCTGTACACCCTGTGGTCGGGCTTCCGCGCCTCCGTCCTCACCGACTTCGCGCAGGTCGTGGCGATGCTCGGCGCGGCCGTGATCATCATCCCCGCGGTCTTCTTCCTCGCCGGCGGGCCCTCGATGTTCGCCGAGGGCCTCGCCAGCGGCAACGTCACCCCGCAGCAGGAGAGCTTCTTCTCCTCCGACGCGTTCTTCAACCAGGGCGCCCCGTACATCGCCGCGGTGCTCGCCTACGCGATCGGCAACCAGACCATCGCCCAGCGCCTGTTCGCGGTGCGCGAGGACCTCATCAAGCCCACCTTCATCACCGCCACCGTCGGCTACGGCGCGACCGTGATCGGCGTGGGCATGCTCGGCGTGATGGCGCTGTACCTGGGCATCGAGCCCGCCGGCGGCGACATCAACAACCTGATGCCGCAGATGGTCGGCACCTACCTGCCCGTGGCCCTGGTGGCGCTCGCGTTCATCATGATCATCGGCTCGCTGTCCTCGACGGCGGATTCCGACCTCTCGGCGCTCAGCTCGATCGTCATGACCGACATCTACGGCCAGTCCGTGGGGCGCAAGAACGTGAACCCCAAGCTGATGGTGCTGATCGGCCGGATCACGATGATCGTGGCCACCGGACTCGCCCTGTACTTCGCCACCGCGAAGTTCAACATCCTGGACCTGCTGGTGTTCGTCGGCGCGCTGTGGGGCTGCCTGGTGTTCCCGGTCATCGCCTCCTTCTACTGGAAGAAGGTCACGAACCTGGCGTTCTCCGTCTCCGTGATCGCCGCGCTGGTCGTCTTCCTGCCGGTGCGCTTCCAGCTGATCCCGCTGACCGGCGTCTGGGCGCTGGTGGTGGAGCTGCTGGCCATCGTCGGCGTCGGCGTGGTGCTCGGCATCATGGCCTTCGGCTTCTTCGGGCTGCGCCCGGCCGTGATCGTCGGCATCGTCGCGAGCGCCGCCGTGCTGCCCTTCGGGTTCGGCTTCCTGCGCGACTACGAGACCCTCTCCGGCTCGCTGGTCGCCTACGCGGTCTCGTTCCTGGTCTGCTACCTGCTGAGCTTCCGCTCGACGCAGGACTTCGACTTCTCGGTGATCCGCAAGGTCACCGGTGACTTCGACGAGGAGACCCCCACCGCCGACGAGACCGGCGCCGCGGAGGAGAACGGCGAGGACGACGACCGCGCGACCGTCGCCCCCGGCTCCGACCGCTGACCCACTGACCTCCTGAGAGGAGACGCTCCATGACTGCTGTGCTGACCGCCTACGTGCTGATGTGGCCGGTGATCGTGTTCGGTGTGCTGTTCACGATCGTCCGAGGCTTCGCCAAGGACATCAAGAAGTCCCGCGACCAGGGCCACCCGATCATCTGATCGGGGTTCCTCCCGGCAGCCGGCCTGCCGGGCGCCCGAGCCCGCCTCCCCGTGACCCCCGTGATGCGAGGGGTCACGGGGAGTTCTGCGTCCGGGCCCGGGGGAGTTCTCCCCATCGACGGTCCCGGCACGGGCAGTCAGGCTGGAGGTACGACAGACCCGGAGCGGATGATGCCGGGAGAGAACGAGAGCGACCAGGAGCCCGGATGACGAACGCACGGACCACGACGGACCGATCCACGATGAAGCTCGGTGAGGCCCCGAAGACGCTTTGGATCGGCCTGGTCATCGGGCTGATCGCCTTCGTCGTGAACCTCTCGTTCTCCTCCACCAGCTCGGAGAACGGCGTGATGACATCCTGTTCGTACTTCGACATCGCCGCGCTGGGGGCCGCAGTGGCGTGCGTGGTCTGCGGCATCGCCTCCGCGGTGCAGCGCCTCAGGCGCCCCGAGCGGTATCCGTTCACGGCCTGGGTCGTCTATCTGCTCTCGGCGGTGCTGATCGTGCTGAGCGTCATCCACGCGCTGCGCGCCTTCGGCATCCTCGGCGGGCCCTGCTGAGCCGATTCAGGGCACCATCCACCCCGCGGCCCGGAACAGCTCGTACCACTCGGCGCGCGTCAGCGGCACCTCGGAGCCGGCCGCGGAGTCGCTGACCCGCTGCGGGGTGGTGGTGCCGAGCACCACCTGCATCTGCGCGGGATGGCGGGTGATCCAGGCGGTCGCGATCCCCTCGGGCGTGACGTCGTACTTCGCCGCCAGACGGTCGATCACGGCGTTCAACTCGGTGAACTCGGGATGTCCCAGGAACACGCCGTCGAAGAACCTCGCCTGGAACGGGGACCAGGCCTGGACCGTGATGTCGTGCAGCCGGCAGAAGTCGAGGATCCCGCCGCCGTCGCGGACGATCGCCTGATCGGTGCCCTGCATGTTGGCGGTCACGCCCTGGGCGATGAAGGTCGAGTGCGTGATCGACAGCTGCAGCTGATTCGCCACGATCGGCTGGTCCAGATGCTTCTGCAACAGCTCGATCTGGCGCGGGGTGTGGTTGGAGACCCCGAAGTGCTTCACCTTCCCGGCCGCCTGCAGCTCGTCGAACGCGCGAGCCACCTCCTCGGGCTCCACCAGGGCGTCGGGGCGATGCAGCAGCAGGATGTCGAGGTAGTCGGTGCCCAGCGCGCGCAGCGACCCCTCCACCGAGCGGATCAGGTGGTCGTAGGAGAAGTCGAAGTACGGCCCGTCGGTGACGATCCCCGCCTTGGACTGGATCGTGACCTGCTCCCGCTCGGAGGGGGTCAGCTGCATCGCCTCGGCGAAGCGCTCCTCGCAGCGATGGGTGGCGCCGCCGTAGATGTCGGCGTGGTCGACGAAATCGATGCCCGCGTCGCGCGCGGCACGGACCAGGGAGCGGATCTCCTCGTCGGACTTCTCCGCGATGCGCATCAGGCCGAGCACCACGTTCGGCGCGGTGATCTGGGTGTGCGGCATGGTGAACTGCTTCATGAGGACCTCGGATCGCTCGGGGCGGGGTACCGGTCCCGGGCCGAGGGGCACGGGCCGCGATCGCCGCACCGAGGGGTGCGACGCTCACTGACGAGCCTATGCCCGCGCAGGACGGCGCGTGACGAGGATGCTCCGCCTGCCTACAGTGGAGCAGGTGACCTCCCGCCCGCCCAGCTCCCCGTGCGCGTCCCCCTCGGCGCGCCCGCGACGGGCCGGCGCACGCCTCACGATCACCATCGCCTCCCTGGCGATGATCGGGCCGTTCTCGATCGACTCGATCTTCCCGGCCTTCACCCGCATCGGGGCGGAGTTCAGGGCCGACGAGGTGGCCCTGCAGCAGCTGGTCTCCAGCTACCTCGCCGCCTTCGCCGTGATGTCGATCTTCCACGGACCGCTCTCGGACGCTCTGGGCCGCAAGCGGGTGATGGTCGGCGGCCTGGTCATCTATCTGCTCGGCATGTTCGGCAGCATCCTCGCGCCGAGTCTGGGCTCCCTGGTGCTGCTGCGGGTGCTGCAGGGGATGAGCGCCGGGGCCGCCACCATCGTCTCGCGGGTGGTGATCCGCGACCTGTTCGACGGGGCCGAGGCGCAGCGTCTGATGGCGCGGGTGATGATGATCTTCGCCGTGGCCCCGGCGATCGCCCCGATCATCGGCGGCTGGCTGCTGCTGCTGGGGGACTGGCGCTGGGCGTTCGCGGGCGTGGGGCTCTACGGCGCGGTGGTGCTGGCGCTGACCATGACGCTGCCGGAGACCCTGCCGCCCGAAGACCGCACCCCCTTGCGGGTCCGCTCCCTGCTGGGCTCTCTGCTGCACGTGGGACGGTCCCCGGTGATGCTGCGGATCGCCGCGGCCACCGCGTTCGGCTTCGCCGCCCAGTTCCTGTTCATCGCCGGCGCCTCGCTCTACGTGGTGCAGCTGCTGGGGCTGGGGGAGCAGGACTTCTGGGTGCTGTTCGTCCCGCTGATCGCCGGGCTGATGAGCGGCTCCTGGGTGGTGGGCCGCGTCGCGGAGAGGATGCTGCGCAGCCGGCTGATCACCATCGGGTTCCTCGGCATCGTCGTCTCGACGACGGTGAACCTGCTGCTGGTCTCGTTCATGCCGGGGCCTCCCGGGGAGCTGTCCCTCGCCCTGCTCCCGGCGATGATCGGGCCGGTCCTCATCGCCTTCACCGTCGCGCTGGTGTTCGCCCCCATCCAGCTCGAGGTGCTGGATCTGTTCCCGCACCAGCGCGGAGCCGCGGCGTCCCTGGGCACCTTCTTCGCCCTGGTGCTCAACGCCCTGCTGGCAGGGCTGATCGCACCGCTGGTCAGCAGCTCGCTGGTGAGCTTCGCCCTCACCGCGCTCGGCTTCGGCCTGGCGGGCCTGGGGTTCTGGACCTGGCACCTGCGCAGCCGGGCCCGCGCCCTCCACGAGGCGACCGGCCAGTGATGTCCGCGCCGCCGAGCACCGAACCGGCCGGACAGCCACGGATCAACCTTTCGAAGGATCACACGGGCGAAGCGGCTCTCTACCGTTGAAGGCATGAAACGACTGCTCAGCACCGCCTTCGCCTACATGATCCTCGGCCTCGTCTCGGGCCTCTTCTACCGCGAGTACACCAAGGCCACCGACACCGTCGGCGTCGACTCCCAGCTCAGCACCCTGCACACCCACTTCCTGGCGCTGGGAATGCTGGTGTTCCTGATCGTCCTCGCCCTGGACGCGGTCCTCTCCCTCAGCGGCCGCCGCGCCTTCAGCGTCTTCTACTGGACCTACAACATCGGGCTGCTGGTCACCGTGGCGATGCAGGCCGTGCGCGGCATCCTCACCCTGGACGGGCAGGATCCGACCAGCACCTCGGCCGCGATCCCCGGCATCGCGGGACTGGGGCACATCATCCTCACCGTCGGCCTGGTCGCCCTGTTCGTCGCACTGGGAGCAGCGGTCACCGAGCGCAGCAGGGCGCTCGCCGAGGGGACCTCGGTCCCGGCCTGATCCGCGGCGGCCCCCGGCCCGCCGGCTGCGCTGCCCGGCTCGGCGCCCGGTGCGCTCCCGGGCTCGGCGCCCGGCGGGGCGGGGCGGGCGCGCGGCCGGGTACAGTCACAGGTGCACGTCAGGCAACGATCGGCCTGTCGACTCGGCAGGTCCCGGTCCGCGACTCCATCCATGTCCACGCACCGAGGGAGCCCCCATATGACCACCCCTGCCCCCACCGCCCCCGACCGCAACCTCGCGCTCGAACTGGTCCGCGTCACCGAGGCCGCCGCCATCGCCGGCGGCCGCTGGGTGGGCGCCGGTGACAAGAACCGGGCCGACGGCGCCGCGGTCGACGCGATGCGCTCCTTCATGGACACCGTCCGCATGGACGGCACCGTCGTGATCGGCGAGGGCGAGAAGGACGAGGCCCCGATGCTGTTCAACGGCGAGGCGGTGGGCGACGGCAGCGGTCCCGACGTCGACGTCGCCGTGGACCCGATCGACGGCACCCGCCTCACTGCGCTCGGGTACAACAACGCCCTGGCCGTCCTCGCCGTCGCGGAGAAGGGGAGCATGTACGACCCCTCCGCCGTGTTCTACATGGAGAAGATGGTGGTGGGACCCGAGGCCGCGGAGTACGTGGACCTGCGCCTGCCCGTCGAGCAGAACGTCAAGCTGGTCGCCAAGGCGCTGGACAAGCCCGTCAACCAGGTCACGGTGTGCGTGCTCGAGCGTCCGCGCCACGAGCCGCTGGTGGAGGAGATCCGGGCGGCCGGGGCCCGGGTCAAGTTCATCATGGACGGTGACGTGGCCGGGGCGATCGCGGCGGCCCGCGGCGCCGGGGTGGACATGCTGCTGGGCACCGGCGGCACCCCGGAGGGCATCATCGCCGCCTGCGCGGTCAAGGCCACCGGCGGCATGCTCCAGGGCCGGCTCGCCCCGACCGACGATGCCGAGAAGCAGAAGGCGCTGGACGCCGGTCACGACCTCGACCGGGTGCTGACCACGGACGACCTCGTGACCTCCGACAACTGCTACTTCGCGGCCACCGGCATCACCGACGGAGATCTGCTGAAGGGTGTGCGCTACCAGCGCCACCGCATCTTCACGGAGTCCATCGTCATGCGCTCCACCTCGGGAACCGTCCGCATCGTCGAGGCGGAGCACCGCCCGGAGAAGTGGGGCCGCTGGCTCGAGGACTGAGCGACGTGCTGCGAGCTCGCGAGCGGCAGGAGCTCGGTGGATCGGGCAGAGACTGAGCGACGTGCTGCGAGCTCGCGTGCGGTAGGAGCTCGGTGGATCGGGCGGAGACAGAGCGACGTGCTGCGAGGCTGACCCCTCGGGCACCGGAGGCGCAGTGGATGGTTTCCTGTGAGTCGCCTTGCAGATGGAGTCACGCTGACGAGAACTGTGCCTACTCTGGACACATGGCCACCTCCTCATCAGAGATCCACGTCGCTGTCGACCTCACCGTCCTGACCCTCCGGGACGGCGCGCTGAACGTGCTGCTGATCCAGCGCGAGGACGAGCCCCATCGCGGTGCCTGGGCCCTGCCCGGCGGCTTCGTCCAGCTCGGTGAGGATCTGGACGGGGCCGCCTACCGGGTGCTCGCCGATGAGGCCTCGCTGGGCAGCGGCGCCGTCCACCTCGAGCAGGTGCGGACCTTCGGCACCCCCGGCCGCGACCCGCGCGGCCACGTGGTCTCGGTGGCCTTCATGGCGCTCGGCGCGGATCTGCCCGACCCGCGCCGCGGCGAGGACGTGGCCGACGCCCGCTGGTGGTCGCTCCAGGAGCTCGCCGAGGTGACTCTCGCCTTCGACCATGCCACCGTGCTGGAGTGCGCCGTCGAGCGGGCCCGCAGCAAGCTCGAGTACACCACCCTCGCCGCGACCTTCCTGCCCGAGGAGTTCACCATCTCCCAGCTGCGCGGGGTGTACGAGAGCGTGTGGGGCACCACTCTGGACGCGGGCAATTTCCACCGCAAGGCCACCCGCACCGAGGGCTTCCTGGAGGAGCTGGACCGGCATGCCGCGCCCACCGGCGGTCGCCCCGCCCGCCTGTATCGGGCCGCCGGCGGCACCTCGCTGATGCCGCCGCTGCTGCGCTCCGGCGACTGAGCGGACCCGCGCCCGCCGTGGCGCGCTCGCGGCTGCGCGAGGGCGGGCGCACCATGGCAGGATCATGCCGTGACCGATGACGCCGCCCTCCTCGCCGCCTACGCCTCCCACCGCGAGCAGGTGCACGCCCTCGCCCGCGCGATCCACGCCGACCCCGAGACCGCCTTTCAGGAGCAGCGCGCCCACGACCGCTGCGCCGACCTGCTGGAGGGCGCGGGCTTCACGCTCGAGCGGGGGGTCGCCGATCTGCCCACCGCCTTCCGTGCCACCCTCGGCACCGGTTCCCTGGTCGCCTCGCTGTGCGTCGAGTACGACGCCCTGCCCGACATCGGCCACGGCTGCGGGCACAACCTGATCGCCGGCGCCTCGCTCGGCGCGGCCCTCGCGCTCGCCGAGCAGCTCGCCGACCTCGACGTGACGCTCCAGGTCATCGGCACCCCCGCGGAGGAGCACGGCGCCGGCAAGCAGCTGCTCCTGGATCGCGGCGTCTTCGACGGCGTGCACCTGTCGCTGATGAGCCACCCCACCCCGCACACCGGCACCTACGACGTGCTCGGCTCCACCAGCCAGGCGGTCGGCCGCTGGCGCGCCACCTTCACCGGCCGCGGCGCCCATGCCGCCGCCAATCCCGCCGACGGGATCAACGCCAATGACGCCGCCGTGATCGCCCAGGTGGCCGCCGGCCTGCTGCGCCAGCGGATCCGGGACGGCCAGCGCCTCGCACTGGTGCCCCAGCAGTCCGGGGTCACCAACATCGTCCCCGAGACCGCGGTGATCGACCTCGAGTGCCGCGCGCTGACCATGCCGGAGTTCGAGGAGCTGCGCCGGCAGCTTCTCGCCTGCTTCGAGGGCGCGGCCCTCGCCACCGGCACCACCCTCGAGATCACGAGCAGCGAGCCCGTCTACGAGCCGCTGCTGCAGGACGAGGTGCTCGGCGCCGCCTGGAACGCGGCGATGCGTCGGCGCGGCCGGCCGCTGAACGGCTCGCTCGGCATCATGGCGGCCTCCACCGACATGGGCAACGTGTCCCGGCGGGTGCCCTCGCTCCACCCCTTCGTCGGCATCACCGGTGCCGGCGGGGCCCTGCACACGCGCGAGTTCGCCGCGCATGCCGACTCCGCGGAGGGCTACGGCCTGATGGACGACGCCGCGATCGCGATGGCCGGCGTGATCCGGGACGTCGCCGCGACGCCGCTCTCCCGCACCGCGCTCCTCGCCCGCGCGCAGCAGCTCACCGTCGGCCCGTGAGGTGAGGGCGCGTCACTTCTGCGGCGTGCTCAGTCGCAGGTGCCGTCCGCCGCGCAGGTCGCGCCGCCCTCGAAGGAGCCGCCGAGCAGCGTGCTGAGCGAGGTCAGGGGAGCGGGGGCGTCACCGCGCCCTGCCTCGGCGGGCCCGTCGTCCGGCGCCGCCGTGCTCCGTTCCTCGTCCGGCGTGCTCTGCCCCCCGCCTGGCGTGCTCCACTTCTCGCCCGGCGTGCTCATGCCTGGGCCCGCTCGCCCTGCGCCTCGTCGGCGATCTGGCGCAGCGCCTGACGGAACGCCTCCGTCGGCAATGCACCGGGGGCCGTGTACTTGCCGTTGAACAGGAAGAACGGTACCCCGCGAGCGCCCAGGGAGGCGGCCTCGCGCACCTCGGACTCGACCTGCTCGTCATGTGTCTGCCCCGCATGGGCGGCCCGGGCCACCTGCTCGTCCAGACCCGCCCCGACCGCGCGGGCGATGACGGCCTCGGTCTCGAACGGATTCGCGATGCCGGCGAAGTAGCCTCGCTGCAGCTCCATGAAGAACGTGGTGGCGGCGTCGGGCCCGCGCGCCTCGCCGAGCGCCTGCATCACCCGGTGCACGCCGCGGGTGTTCGCCATCGGGCGTCCGATGACGTACTCGCGACCCATCTCCCGTGCCATCTCCTGGAGCTGCGCCTCCATCTCGTGCACCTTCTCCTCCGGCATCCACCCGGAGTCGACCATGAGCGCGACGTTGTCCTTGACGGAGTCGGTCGCAGCGGTGGGGACGAGCTCGAAGGAACGGGCGCGGAGACGGACCTGGTCGGTCAGGCCCTCGGCCTCGATCGCGTCGTGCAGACGGGACTCGCCGATGTAGCACCAGGGGCACACCACATCGGTCCACACGTCGACGGTGATCAGCGGCGACGTCGAATCGTCCGTCGGGACGGATGCCTGGCTCATCGTGCTCCTCTGTGCGGGATCGGTGCCGGCGGCAGCGCCCCCGGTCTCGGTCAGAACCGTACTGTGCCGGGATGTTCGAGCGGGGCACCTTTCGCTCGCGGCGCAGTGGTCACGGGGCCGTCCGCGAGCATGGATTCGAGCGGCTCCTCCCGAGAGCCTGACCGGGAGCCGGCTCCTTCCGAGAGCCTGGTCGGGAACCGGCTCCAGGGCGACAGGTATGCCGATATCGCCGTACCGGTCGCGGTGACGCCAGTACCCGACCATGCTCCGGCCCGGTCGCTCCGGCCCGGTCGCTCCGGCCCGGTCGCTCCGGCGCGGGCGCGGCGCGGGCTCGGCCCCGCGAGAGCTGCGCGTCGGCGCAGTCCACGCGTGTGAGGAGCCGATGAGAGCGTCCTCATCAGCGGTTCATCCTCACCTCATCGTCACTTGCCAGTCTTCTGCGTGTCACCGAACGACCAGGAGAGCCCGATGGACACCACGATCGCGCTGTATTCCCACGACTCCGTGGGGCTGGGGCATTCCCGGCGCAACCGCGCCCTCGCCCACGCGCTGGCCGAGCAGCTGCCGGCACTGACCGGCGGGAGCGTCGGCGGTCTGCTGATCGCCGGCCACCCCGACGCCGGCCGCGACCCCCTCCCCGAGGGATGGGACTGGCTGGTGCTGCCGGGCATGACCCGCACCCGCGGCGGCTATCGCGCGCGCCGCCTCGGCCTCGGCGGCGATGCCCTGCGGGACCTGCGCAGCGCCACCATCGACGCCGCCCTGGCCGTGCTGGAGCCGGATCTGTTCATCGCCGATCGCCACCCCTTCGGCATCGACGGCGAGCTGCGGCCGGTGCTGGCGAACCTCCGCTCCCGCGGCACCGCCACGGTGCTGGGACTGCGCGAGGTGCTCGACACCCCCCGCGCGGCGGCCGCCGAATGGGACGGACTGGGCGGCGCCGAGCTCGTGGCCTCCTACCTCGACGCGGTCTGGGTCTACGGCGACGCGCAGGTCTACGACCCGCGCCGCACGGGGGAGCTTCCGCCGTCGCTGGCACGGAAAGCCACTCTGACCGGCTATCTCTCCAACGGCCGTCCCGCCGCCCGTCCCCTCAGCCCCGCGCGCAGCTCCCTGGCGCCGACCCCGCCGTACGTGCTGACCGTGCTGGGCGGCGGCTCCGACGGGGCGGAGCCGGCCCGTCTCGCCGTGAGCGCCCGACTCCCCGCCGGCCACCGCCACCTGCTGATCACCGGACCCCAGATGCCCGCACAGGACATCGAGGAGATCCGCGAGCTGGCCGAGATCGCGGACCGGGCCGCGGGCACGGAGGGGGCCACCACCGTGCAGCGCAGCGCCCCCGACGTCCCCGAGCTGATCGCCGAGGCTGCCTCCGTGGTCTGCATGGGCGGCTACAACACGATCGCCGAGGTGATGGCCACCGACACCCCCGCCCTGGTGGTGCCCCGGTACCGCCGCCGCCAGGAGCAGCCTCGCCGCGCCCGGGCCCTCGCCGCCGTCGGCGCCCTCGAGACCTGCGATCCCGAGACCCTCACCGCCGCGGATCTCACCGCCTGGTGGAACCGCTCGGTCACCGACCGCACCGACCGCTCCCACATCGATCTCGACGGGCTGGGCGTCGTCCCCCGGCTCGCCGCCGAGCTGCTGCCCGCATCCGTCCCCGCCCACCCGGAGGTGTCCCGCCATGTCGGCTGACCGCACCCATCGCATCGCCTACGTGCTGAAGATGTATCCCCGCTTCTCGGAGACGTTCATCGTCTCGGAGATCCTGGCCCGTGAGGCCGCCGGCGAGGAGATCGTGATCTTCTCCCTGCGACCCCCGGCCGACGCCCGCTTCCACCCCGAGCTCGCCCGGGTGCAGGCTCCCGTGATCCAGGTGGGCCGCTCCTCGAGCCCGCGTCGCCTGTGGGAGACGTGGGGTGCGGCGATGGCCGAGCCGGAGCTCGCCCGCGGCACGGCCGCTCACCTGGAGGAGCTGGTGGGCGCCGGCGTCGATGACGCCGAGCAGGCGCTCGCCGTGGCGCTGCTCGCCCGCGAGCACGGGGTCACGCACCTGCACGCCCACTTCGCCTCGATGGCCACCACCGTCGCCCGGCTCGCAGGCCTGCTCACCGACCTGCCGTACTCCTTCACCGCCCACGCCAAGGACATCTTCCACCACGACGTCCAGCCCGAAGATCTCGCCCGCAAGCTGCGCGACGCCGACCACGCCGTCACCATCAGCGAGTACAACCGCGAGCACCTGCGCTCCCGGTTCGGCACCCACGACACCGCCCACCTGGAGCTGGTGCGCAACGGCCTCGAGCTCGAGCGCTTCCCCTATCGACGCCGCGGCGCACTGCCCGCGGTGCCGGTGCTGCTGGGGGTGGGCCGCCTGGTCGAGAAGAAGGGCTTCGACCAGCTGATCGACGTGGTCCGCGACCTGCGCGAGGAGGGCCGGGAGGTCCGCGCCGAGATCGTCGGCGACGGCCCGCTGCGCGCCCACCTGGCCGCCCGCATCACCGAGCTCGGCCTCGAGCAGCAGGTGCACCTGCTGGGCCCGCGCACCCAGGAGGAGGTGCGCCGCCTCCTGGAGGAGGCCGACCTGTTCGTCGCGCCCTTCGTGATCGGGGCCGACGGCAACGCCGACGGACTGCCCACGGTGCTGCTGGAGGCGATGGCCACCGGCATCCCCTGCGTCGCCGCCTCCGTCACCGCCGTCGGCGAGGTGATCCTCGAGGGCCGCACCGGCTGGCTGGTCCCGAGCGGGGACACCCCGGCGCTGGTCGAGGCGGTCCGTGAGGCGCTCGACCCCGCCACCGACCGGCTCGCCCGGACCGACGCGGCGCGCGAGCTGGTCGTCGCGCACTACGACTCCCGCTCCCAGGCCCGTCGACTGCGCGAGCTGGTCGCCCGCTCCGCGCACCGCAACATCCTCACCCAGCCGCTCGAGGCGGTGCCCGCCGACCCGGCGGCACCGGGCCCGAGCACCACCCCGCAGCTGCTGTCGCCCGCCTCCTCCCCGTCCCTCGCGGAGCCGGCGGCACCCATCGGAAGGAGCCTGTCATGAGGATCGCCTACGCCCTGCTCGACCCCGGCATCGGGGTCTTCGGCACCAAGGGGGCCTCCGTGCACGTCCAGGAGGTGATCCGGGCACTGCGCGCCGAGGGCCACGAGGTCACCGTGTTCTGCACCCGCACCAACCAGGACGTCCCCGCCGATCTCGCCGACCTCGAGGTGCACCGCCACCGCCTCCCCGCGGGCACTCCCGCCGAGCGGGAGCAGGCCGTCGCCGCGGCCTCGGCCGAGATCGCCCGGGAGATCGCCGCCGGCGGCTTCGACCTGGTCTACGAGCGCTATTCGCTGTTCTCCGACACCGCCGCCCGCCTCTCCGCCCCGACGGATCCCGGCAGCCGCGCGATCCCCTCGATCCTCGAGGTCAACGCGCCGCTGATCGCCGAGCAGCGGGAGCACCGCAGCCTCGCCGACGAGGAGGGTGCGCTCGGGGCCACCCGTCGCCAGCTGCACGGCGCGAGCCTCGTCTCCTGCGTGAGCGAGGCCGTCGCGCAGTGGACCCGTGAGATGGGCGCCGCTCCGGAACGGGTGGTCCTGACCCCCAACGGCGTCAACACCACGCGCATCACCCCCGCGCCGCGACCGCTCGCGGTGTCGGCACCGGACGCCCCGGTGACCGTCGGCTTCGTCGGCACCCTCAAGCCCTGGCACGGCACCGACCTGCTGCTGCGCGCGATCGCCCGCACCGAGGAGCGCCTGCGCCTGGACATCTGCGGGACCGGGCCGCAGCAGGGCGAGCTCGAGCGCCTCGCCGCCGAGCTCGGGATCGCCGACCGGGTCCGCTTCCGCGGCGCCGTCGCGCCCGCACAGGTCCCAGGCATCCTCCACGGCCTCGACATCGCCGCCGCCCCGTACCCGGCGGGCGAGCACTACTTCTCCCCGCTGAAGGTCTACGAGTACCTCGCCGCCGGCCTGCCCACGGTCGCCTCCGCGATCGGGACCATCCCGGCGCTGCTCGGCCACGGCACGCTGGGCGTGCTGGTCGAGCCGGGCGATGTGCAGGACCTCGCGACCGCCCTCGACGAGCTGGCCGCCGATCCCGGCCGCCGCGCCCACCTCGCCGTGCGCGCCCGGGACAGCGCGGTGGCCGAGCACGACTGGCGCAGCCGCTGCCGGGAGCTGCTGGGCCGCCTGCGCAGCGGCGCCCCGACCGAGGCGGTGGCCTGATGGTCACGAACATCCTCCGCCGGCGACGGACCCGCAGAGCCGAGCGCGGGACCGGCGCGGAGGGAGCCCAGCAGCCCCGTCGACGCCTCCTTCCGGGTCGCTCGGCGGTGCCGAGGAAGGAACGGCTGGACCCGTCGGCACTGCGCCGCACCCTGCGCATCATCCGCCCGCACCTGCCGCGCCATCTGCTGCTGTGCCTGGTGGGCATGATCGGGCTGCTGCTCGATGTCGCCTTCCGGGTGCTCGAGCCCTGGCCGCTGAAGTACGCGGTCGACGCTGTGACCTCGGCGCTCGGCGCGGACCTGCCCTCGGACGCCTCACCGTTCGGGCTGAACATCGAGCAGACCGTGATCGCGGCCGCCCTCGGGCTCGCCATCATCATCGGCGGCCGTGCCGCCTCGAACTACCTGGCCACCGTGTCCTTCGCGAAGGTCGGTGCGCGGATCGCCACCGAGCTGCGCACCCGCGTCTTCGACCACGTCCAGGCGCTGTCCCTGCGCTACCACTCCCGCGCCTCCATCGGCGACACCTCCCAGCGCCTGGTGGGGGACGTGGGCCGGCTCCAGGACGTCGCGGTCACCGCCGGTCTGCCGTTGATCGGGAACATCTTCACCCTGGCGGTGCTGCTGGTGGTGATGGTGCTCCTGGATCCGTTCCTGTCCGGCATCGTGCTCCTCACGGGCCTGGCCTACCTGCTGCTCTCGCGCCGCTCCTCCCCGAAGATCGTCCATGCCTCCCGCGGCACCCGCAAGGGGGAGGGCTCCCTGGTCGGCGCCGCCGCTGAAGCGCTCGGCGCGATCCGGGTGGTCCAGTCCTATGGCCTGGAGCAGACCGTCGCCCACGAGTTCGCCGGCGGCAACGAGAAGGCCATGAAGGCCGGGATCCGGGCCAAGAAGCTGGCCGCCGGACTCGAGCGCACGACCGACGTGCTGGTGGGCATCTCCCAGGGCGCGGTGCTGGTGGTGGGCAGCCTGCAGGTGCTGCGCGGCGCGATGAGCCCCGGCGACATGGTGCTGTTCCTGACCTACCTGAAGATCGCCATGAAGCCGCTGCGGGACATGGCCAAGTACACCGGTCGCATCGCCCGCGCCTCCGCCTCCGGGGAGCGCATCGCCGACCTCCTGGACGAGGAGATCGAGATCGTCGATCCCCCGATCCCGGTGCAGATGCGGCACGTGCGCGGCACCGTCGAGTTCTCCTCGATCACCTCACCGGACGGTCACGGCCGCCCGCTGTTCGAGGACCTGTCGCTGCACATCCCCGCCGGTCAGCACGTCGGGATCCTCGGCCCCTCCGGGGGTGGGAAGTCCACCCTGGTCTCCTACCTGCTGCGCCTGAACGAGCCGCAGCAGGGCCGGATCCGCGTGGGCGGCTACGACACCCGGTCGGTGAGCCTGGCGGAGCTGCGCCGCCATGTCGCGATCCTCCCGCAGGAGTCGGTGCTGTTCACCGAGTCGGTGCGCGAGAACATCCGCTTCGGCAGGGGGGATGCGAGCATCGCCGAGATCGAGGAGGCCGCGCGCCGCGCCGGCGCCCATGACTTCATCATGGGACTGCCCGAGGGGTACGACACCGTCCTCGGCAACCGCGGCGACACCCTCTCCGGAGGGCAGCGCCAGCGCATCGCGATCGCCCGTGCGATGATCCGCCGCGCACCCGTGGTCGTGCTCGACGAGGCCACCACGGGCCTCGACCCGGCCGCGAAGGCCCAGGTCAACGAGTCGCTGCGGGAGCTGGCCCGCTCCCGCACCACCATCTCGATCACCCATGACGCCACCACCGTGGCCGGGCTCGACCGGGTGCTGTGGCTGGAGGAGGGCCGGATCCTCGAGGACGGCCCCCCCGCCCAGCTCGCCGCCGACCCGGACTCGCGCTACTCGCGCTGGATGATCGAGCAGCGCAGCGACGAGGAGGACACGGGGCCGGCATCGCCCATCACCCCGTCGCCCGTCTCGTCAGCGCCCACCGCCTCGTCGGCACCCTCGGCGCCCACCACCCCCGTGCCGTCCGCCCCGACCTCCCAGGAGGCTCTCCGATGACCGCGACCGTGCCGTCCGTGCACCCCCTCGGCTCCCCGCTGGGGCTGCTGGTGGACCATGCCCGCCTCCCCGGCGCCGAGCAGGTGCTGGATCCCGCCCGGCTCTCGGCGCTGCTGGGCCGGGAGGTCACCCCGGACCGGGTGCGGATCAAGCCGGGCGCCTCGGTGCTGGTCGCTCACCGCGCCGCAGGATCCGCCGAGGAGACGCCCGGCCGGCCGCTAGAGGACGTCGGCTGGGTGCAGCTGCTCGCCTCCGCCGACAAGCGCCACAACCTCCTCTCCCGCGCCGCCCATCACCGTGTCGAGGTGCTCGAGCATCCTGCTGAGCAGGCCGCGGAGCCCGCTGACGGGAACGGCCCGTTCCTGCTCAGCGGCGGGATCGACAGCGACCCCCGGCTGGGCGGCGAGATCGAGCGCGTGCTCCGCCGCCAGAAGAGCGGCACGGCCCCGCGGGTGCTGAGCTACAACCCCGGCCGCCACGCGGTGCTCCTGCTGCCCGGCACCGGCGAGGTGCTCCGCGTGGCCTCCCGCCCGCTGGACGGACTGCTGCAGGTCGTCGGCCACTGGCGCGAGCTGGGCCTGCCCACCCTCGAGCAGCGCCGCTGGCGCGGCCGCTCCACCGTGCTCGTCGGCGAGCGCTGGGGCCACGGGGACCTCGCCGCCCTCGCCCCCCACCCGCTGTCCATGCCCGCGGCCACCCGGCTCGGCGGGATCATCGCCCGCCTCCACGCGGCCGACGTCTCCGGGCGGCCCCTGCCCGCGGCCCGCATCGGCAGCCCGATCCCCGCGACCAGCGCGGACGTCGCCGACCTGCTGCCGCACCGGGCGCAGCAGATCGAGCACCTCGTCGCCCGCCTGCGCTCCGTGCTGCCGACCGACGGCCCGCAGGTGCTGATCCATGGCGATCTCTCGCCCGATCAGGTGCTGCTGTCCGTCGACGAGACCGCAGTGCCCGGACAGGGCCGCCTTCCGCTGCGGGTCGTGGACCTGGACCGCTCGGGCCTCGGCCCGGCCGGTGTCGACCTCGGCTCCTGGCTCGCCTCCTGCCTGCTCGCCGGGGTCGAGGAGCAGGCCGCCGCCTTCCTCGGCGGATACGCCCGCCGCCGCGCCCTGCCCGCCGCGGAGGAGCTCGCGGCCTGGACCGCGCGCGCCCTGCTCGCCGCCGCCCTGGACCCCCTGCGGCGATACGGCGCGGACTGGCTGCCCGCCGTCGAGCGTCGGCTCGCGCTCGCCGAGGCGGTGCTGGAGCGTCCCGAGCGCCTGCCGCTGCCGGCCCCGGACCGCACCGCCGACGCGCCCGCCCCTACCCCCCGCGAGGCGGGCCGGGCCCCGCTGGTCCCTGCCCGGGTCGAGCACGACGGTGCCGTCCTGACGGTGCGCCGCGCCTGGGCGGACGACGGCCGGGGCCTGCCGCTGGAGCTCGTGGAGGAGCACGCGGACGGCGAGAGCGGGCCGCTGCGCGGGGCCCGTCTGGAGGCCGCCACCGGTCGGATCACCGTGTACGAGGCGGGCAGCGATCCCCGCCTGCCGGGCCTGGCCCGGGTGCTCGCCGCGCATCCCGGCGCCGTCGTCGTCTCCCACCGCCCCGGGAAGCGGGCCGTGGTGCGCCATGGCGAGGAGGGGGACGCGGTGCGGTACGTGAAGATCGTCCGGCCCGGTCGTGCCGCACGGCTGCTGGAGGCCATCGCCCGGGCCGAGGACTTCACCGGACCCTTCCGCACCGCGCGGGTGCTCGCCGCCGACGACGACACCGTCACCTTCGCCGAGCTGCCCGGCCACCTGCTGCACGAGGGGCTGCCCGTCGCCGACGGCAGCTGGCGCCGTGCCTGGCGCGACACCCTGGAGGCCTGGTCCGCTGCGGTCCGCGCCTCCCGCCGCCGCCTCGAGGGAATGGGCGAGGGGGCCGCCGACGGGCATGCCGCGGCTCCGGGGCACGAGACGGTGCACGGGCCCGAGGCCGAGGCCGCGGTGCTGACCGCCTGGTGCGAGCGGGCCGACGCCGTGGATCCCGCCGGTGCGCGGGCCCGCGGCCGGGCCGTCGCCGCGGCCCGCCGCGAGCTCGCCCGCGTCGACGGCGTCGAGCGGCCCGCGCTCATCCACCGCGACCTGCACGACAAGCAGATCCTGTGGCGGCCGGGAGAGCCTCCTGCACTGCTGGACGTCGACACCGCCGCCCTCGGCGACCCCGCCCTGGACGTCGGGAACCTGCGCGCCCACGCCCTCTGGCGCGAGCTGCAGGGCCTGTGGTCCCCGGACCAGGCCGAGGTGGTGCGCGAGGAGATCGACCGGGCGGCCCTGCACAGCGGTATCGGTCCCGAGACGCTCGCCGCCTACGAATCCGGCACCATCGCCCGCCTCGCCTGTGTCTACGCCTTCCGCCCGCAGTGGCGCGACCTGGCCCGGACCCTCGCCGCCACCCTCGACCCCCACCACCTCTCCGCTGCGGCGGACGAATCCCCCTCGCTGGGCGGCACCGCCACCCACCTCGAAAGGAAGATGTCGCGATGACCACCACCACTCTCTCCGTGATCGGTGTCGGATACCTCGGCGCAGTCCATGCCGCCTCCATGGCGGAGCTGGGCCACGAGGTCATCGGCCTGGACATCGACGCCGAGCGCGTCGCCGCGCTCCAGGCCGGGATCCCGCCCTTCCACGAACCCGGCTTCGCGGACATCCTGGCCCGGGGACTGGCCACCGGTCGGCTGCGCTTCACCACCGACTACGCCGACCTCGCCGGCGCCGAGGTGCACTTCCTCGGACTCGGCACCCCGCAGCGGGCTGACGGCTTCGGCGCCGACCTCAGCCACCTCGAGACCGCGGTCGACGCGCTCGCCGAGGTGCTGCCGTCCCGGAGCGGCGCCCCGACCCTGGTGGTCGGCAAGTCCACGGTCCCGGCCGGCACCGCCCGCCTGCTCGGCGAACGGCTCGCGCACCTCGAGGGCGTGCAGCTGGTGTGGAACCCCGAGTTCCTCCGGGAGGGATTCGCGGTCCAGGACACCCTGGACCCGGACCGGCTGGTCTACGGCGTGCACGATCGCGAGGACGCCGCCGCCGAGCAGGCGATCGCAATGCTCGACGGCGTCTACGCCCGGATCCTCGAGAACCAGCCGCCGCGCCTGGTGATGGGGTACGAGGCGGCCGAGCTGGTCAAGACCTCCGCCAACGCCTTCCTCGCCACGAAGATCTCCTTCATCAACGCGGTCTCCGAGATGTGCGAGGTCACCGGGGCGGATGTCACCGATGTGGCCCGCGCGGTCGGCATGGACGACCGCATCGGGGCGAAGTTCCTGCGCGCCGGCGTCGGCTTCGGCGGCGGCTGCCTGCCCAAGGACCTCCGCGCCTTCATCGCCAGCGCCGAGGAGCACGGCGTGGGGGAGGCGCTCGGCTTCCTGCGGGAGGTCGACGCGATCAACGACCGCCGCCGTGGGCGGGTGGTCGAGCTGGCCCGCGAGCTGCTCGGTGACCTGCACGGCCGCCGGGTCACCGTGCTCGGTGCGGCCTTCAAGCCCGACAGCGACGACGTGCGCGACTCCCCGGCCCTCGATGTGGCCACGCGACTGCGCGCCGCCGGCGCCGAGGTCACCGTCACCGATCCCGAGGGCCTCGAGAACGCCCGGCCCCGCATGGACGGACTAGCCGAGCTCGAGCCCGATCTCGACACCGCGCTGCAGGGCGCGGAGCTGACCGTGCTGCTCACCGAGTGGAGCCAGTACCGCGAGCTCGACCCCGCCCGCGCCGGTGCCCTGGTCACGGCCCCGCGCATGATCGACGGCCGCAACGTGCTGGACCCGCAGCAATGGCGGGCCGCGGGCTGGACGCTGCGCTCCCTCGGCCGCGCCGACGCGCTGCCGGCGCCCCGCCCGGGAGCGACCGACCGGCCCGAGACCGGCGAGCCCGAGGCTCGTCAGCCCGGGACCGACGAGCCCGGGACCGGCGAGCCCGGGACCCGCTCGGAGGATGCTCGCCACGTGGAGCCGGTGCCCGCACTGGTCTGAGCCCCGGGGGCGGCACAGCCGCTCCCAGGGCTCGCGCCCCCTCGCTGCCGCATGCCCGTGGGCCCATACCCCTTCATCGCGACATGCCCGCGGGCTCCCTGCCCGCCGGCCCGGCGTGGTGGTGGTCGGGTACTGGCGTCACGGCGATGGGTATGCCGATATGGCCGTACATGTCGCGCCTGGGCCAGCCCGCGACCATCATCCTGCGATCGGGCGGCGGTGGTCGCGGCGGCGGAGAATCGTCAGGAGCTGGGACTTCGTCTCCTCCCAGTCGAGGAAGACCTGCTCCCAGGTGAGCCGGGTGACCATGTAGCGTCGAGCCTGGAGGAGCAGGTCACGGGCGCGGTCCCGGTGGTACTGCTCGGGATTGTCATGAAAGCGCACGCTGTCGCATTCGATGATCCAGCTCGCCCCGAGCTGCAGGTCGACCCGGCCCACCCCGGGGATCTGCACCTGGGGAGCGACCGGTACGTGCAGCGACTCCAGCCACCATCTCACCGCGGTCTCGGTTCCCGACTCGGCGAGCGGGGTGACCCGGTTGAGCTGCGCGCGATGCGCGGCGGGAAGTGCGGCGAGAACCCGTTGCACCCCGTGCAGCGAGATCCTCCGCCGGTTCAGCGCGGACTCGAGGAGGATCGCGGCATCCGGGACGGACAGGCATCGCACGGCATGCTCGAGGGTCAGCGCCAGCTCGGCGACCGGATCCTGGTCCGGCCAGCTCCTCAGCTCCGAGCCGTGTTCCACGAGGTCCTGGCCGTGTTCCACAGGATCCTGGCTGTGCTCCACGAACCGGAGGCCGCGGGGCCGGTACACGTGGCGGCCCGTGTGCAGCGGCACCCAGAGGCCGTGATGCTTCGCCGCGGTCACGCAGCTGGGCCGCACCCCTCGTCGCAGCAGCAGCACGACCTCCTCCGGGGGATCACCGGTGACATACCAGGCGCCGACGCGCGTGATCCGGCCCTGGCGGAGGAGGCGTCGACGAGCGGCATCGGTGATGCCGAGCCCGGCGAGCTCCGAACGGTGCGCGATTCCGGGAATCTTCATCAGAGCAGTACAGGTGACCCGCGGCGGGGACGGGGGCGCTGGATCCTCCCTGTGGACGACGCAGGGCTGGGGAGGAGAGGTCCATATGCTCGGATCCGGGGCCCGGGCACCGGTGCAGGTCCGGGCCTGGGCACAGACCCGGACCCCGGTGCAGTGACCCCGGTGCTGGTGCTGGTGCTGGTGCAGGCGCAGGTCCAGGCCCGGGTGCTGGTGCAGGCGCGGGTCCAGGCACGAGCACAGGTGCGGGCCCGGGCGCGGGCACAGACTCCGGTGCGGGATGAAGGCCTCTGGTCGGGTACTGGCGTCCGGGCGACATGTACGGCGATATCGGCATACTCCTCGCCCTGACGCCGGTCACCGACCACCACCCGTGCAGGAGCGGCCAGAAGTGCGGCGACGGCAGGCCCCCGCGCGGCCAGGTATGAGCGGTGGCAGGCTGCGGGAGCCGCAGGCGGGGTCAGGCCGCGGCCGCGCCGCCCGCCAGGGGGCCGATGGCCAGGGGGCCGGCGGCCAGGGCGCGGCGGTGCTGGGCCACGGCGCCGGCCAGGCCGAGCGCGAGGCCGAGCACGAGCCAGCCGAGCAGCCAGGTCAGGTCACCGGACGGGTCGATCCAGCCCCCGCCGATCGCGCCGCGGAAAGCGTCCACGGCGTGGGTCATCGGCAGGTACGGATGGATCACCTGGAAGAACCGCGGCAGGGTCGCGACCGGGTAGGTGCCCCCGGCACCGGAGATCTGCAGGGCGATCAGCACCAGTGCCACGAACTTCCCGACCGGCCCGAACAGCGCCCCGAAGCCATGGTTCAGCGCCACGAACACCATCGAGGTCAGGGCCGCGAGCCCCATCATCAGCGGCAGGTCGTCCATCGTCACGCCCACCAGCCAGTGCAGAGCGCCCACCGCGATGGCGGTCTGGACCAGGCCCAGCAGCAGGGCGGGCGCCAGGCCGCCGGCCAGCAGTCCCACGGGTCCCGCGCCGTCCGCGGCGGCACGGGAGGAGAACGGCGGCATCATCAGGAAGATCGCCATGCCGCCCACCCACAGGCTGATGGCGAGGAACAGCGGGGCCAGGCCCTCGCCGAAGCGGCCCAGATCATGGGCGCGCTCGAAGCTCATCTGCACCGGCTCCGCGGCGGTCTCCGAGAGCGCGTCGCTCTCGTCATCGCTGTAGGCCGGCACCTCGTCCTGCGACTCCGCGAGCCCCTCGTGCAGCTCCTGGGAGCCGTCGGCGAGCTCGCCCGCCCCGTCATCGAGTGCGACCGCGCCCTCGGCGAGCTCGTGCGCGCCGTCGTCGGCCCGCCTCGCGCCGTCCTCCAGCTGCGTGGCGCCGTCCTCGAGCCGCCCGGCCCCGTCGGCGAGCTGCTGCGCACCGGCGCCGGCCTCCGTGGTCCCCTCGGCCAGCTGCTGGGAGCCGTCCACGAGCCGGCCGGTGCCGTCGGCCAGCTGCTCGGCGCCGTCGCGGGCGGTGCCCACCCCGTCCGTGAAGCGGGTGACGCCGTCGGCGAGCTCGCCCGCCCCCGCGCTCGCGGTGCCGCTCGCCTCGGCGAGCTCGGAGGCCCCCGAGGACACCCGCTGGGCACCGGAGTTCAGGCGGTGGATATCCTGCGCGCCCTGCTCGAGGGTCGAGTAGGCCTCGGGGAGGGCCTCGGCCGCGGTGCGGGCCTGCTCAGCCAGGTCTGCGGCGAGATCCGAGGCGCTGGTGCTCGGCGCGGAGGAGGGAGCGGCCGTGACGGCCTCCTCGCGCAGAGTGGTGAGGTCCTGCTCGAGGGACGAGGCGCCCTCGGCGAGGTCCCCGGTGCTCTGGGCGAGCGAGGAGGTCCCTTCGGCGAGGCCAGAGGTGGCCTCGGAGAGCCCCTCGAGGTAGGTGACCATCGCCTGTGCGGACTCGCTCATGCCTGCGGCGGTGTCGGCGATATCGGTGGACTGCTCGGCCGCGGTGCCCGTGGCCGCCTCGGTCGCGGCCGCATCGGTGGCGGCCTGCTCGGCGTCGCCGCGCACCTGCGAGGAGGAGTCCGAGGTGGTCGCGAGCTCCTCGCAGAAGGAGGCCTCGGCGCCGGAGTCCTCGCAGCGTGCGGCGAGGTCGTCGACCTGCTCGGTATATCCGCGCACGCCGTCCTCGCTGGTGGCGGCGCTCCCGGAGGCGGTGGTGGCGGCCTGGTCCGCGGTCTGCACGTCCGCATCCAGCGCGGTGGCGTCCTCCCCGATCGTGGAGGCGCCGTCGTGCAGGCGGCGGGCATCCTCGGTGCGGTCGGCGGTGTCCCGGTCGAGGTCCTGCGCGGCCTCATCGACCCCGCTCACGGTCTCATCGAGGGTCGCAGCGGTCCCGGAGACGGTGCCGGCGGCGGTGACCGGATCGGCGAGCTGTCCCGGCAGATCGGCGGCGACGCCCTCGAGCCTGTCGATCGCGGTGACGAGGTCCCCGCTGACGCGCTGGACGCTCTCGGAGGTCACGCCGAGCTCCTCGGCGCGCTCCCGCGCGGCGGTGACCGTCTCGTCGAGCTGCTCGGTGCCGTCGGCGACCTGTCCGGCGCCGTCGGCGAGGGTGTCCGCCCCGGTGGCGAGCTGCGAGGTGCCGCTGGCGAGCTGCTGGGCCCCGCTGCGCAGCGGCCGCCCGTTCTCGTCGAGGGTCACCAGCCCGGTGCTGAGCTGCTGGGCGCCGGCATCGAGCCGTGCCGTGCCGTCGCGCAGGGTGACCGCCCCGGTGCTGAGCTGGTCCAGGCCCACCACCAGGTCCAGGCCGCCCGAGCGCAGGGCGGCTGCCCCCTCGGCCAGCTCCGCGCCGCCCTCTGCCAGAGCTCCGGTGCCGTCGGCCAGCTCGGCGCTGCCGTCCACCAGCTCGCCGGTGCCGTCGTGCAGGGCGGTGGCGCCGTCGCTTAGCTCGCCGGCCCCGTCGACGGCGTCCCCGATGCCGTCGTGGATGGTCGTGAAGCCCACGTAGATCTGGTCCAGGTACTGCTCCAGCACGCTCGCGCGCAGCGAGTCGGTCAGCGCCGTCCCCACGGACTTGGTGAAGTTGCCGCCCACATAGTTGACCGAGTCGTTGGTGGTCACGGTGAGCAGGGCGGGTGCCGCCTCCTCGGCGTCCCCGCCGAGGGAGGCGACGTGCGCGGAGAAGTCCGAGGGGATCTCGACGGTCGCTCCGTAGGTGCTGTCGGCGAGGCCGCGCCGCGCCTCGCCGGGGGAGACCTCCACGAAGTGGTAGGCCGAGCCCTTGTCCAGGTCGAGAAGGGTGTCGGTGAACTCCGCGCCGACGTCCAGGGCGGTCTCCTCGCCGTCCGGGGAGGTGGCGGTGGCGCCCTCGTCCTCATTCACCACAGCGGCGGTGACCTGGTCGAGATTGTGGCTCGGGTCGAGGAACGACCAGGTCATGTTGCCGGAGTAGATCAGCGGGACCAGGGCTAGGCCGGTCACGAACAGCGCCGCGATCGGCTTCTTCCACTCTCCGGGCAGCAGGGCGAGCGAGCCACGACCGAGGGTGGAGAGCCCGCGGCCCGTCGCCCCGAGGGCGCGGGCGAGCGCACCGCCCACGGCACGGGCGGCCGAGGCGACGGCGTCGCCTGCCGTGCCGAGGACGGTGGTGAGGGCGGTGAGGAGCGCACGGAGGAGTGACATCACGGCGCACACGATACATCCGTGTATCGAGTGTAGTTACTGATTAGTAATAAATGTGGCGAGAGAGACGTGCGACCCGCCGTGCCCCGTGGCCGGTCCGCCCCCGCAGGCATCAGCCCGGCAGGTCGACCGTCCACGGGTGCCGCGGCAGCGTGGCCGGGTCCCAGCGCTCGAGCACATCGCGTGCGCTGCGGCAGCCCTCGAGTCCCAGCGACCGCCCGATCCTCTCGACGACCGCCGCCGCGCTCTCCCCGCGCTCGAGCCGGTCCCGCAGCGTCACCGCGCCGTCCCGCTTCGCGAGCCGGGCCCCTGCGGTGCTCACCGCGAGCGGCACGTGCGCATACCCGGGCTCGGGCAGGCCCAGCAGGTGGGCGAGGTGCGCCTGGCGCGGGGCGGAGCTGAGCAGATCGTCGGCCCGCACCACCTGATCCACCCCGGCGGCCGCATCGTCGACGACCACGGCGAGGTTGTAGGCGACCACGCCGTCCCCGCGGCGCAGCACCAGGTCATCGACGGTGCCGGTCACCTCCCCGGCCCACCGGTCGCGGACCTGCCAGCTCGGCACCTCGGCGCGCAGCCGCAGCGCCGGCTCGCGGCGCAGCTCCCGCATCCGCCCCCGGCCCTGCTCCCGGGCGGCGGGGGAGAGGTCACGGCAGGTGCCGGGGTAGGCGCCCGGCGGGGCATGCGGGGCGCTGGGCGCCTCGAGGATCTCCCTCCGGGTGCAGTAGCACTCGAAGACCCGGCCCTGTGCCTCCAGCACGCCGATCGCGGCGGTGAAGGCCTCTCCGCGCTCGGACTGGCGGACCACCTCGCCGTCCCAGTCCAGCCCCAGTGCGGCGAGGTCCTCGAGCTGGCGCTGCTCGGCACCCTCGCGCACCCGGTCCAGGTCCTCGACCCGCAGATGGAAGGCGCGTCCGCTGCGCCGGGCCAGCACCCAGGCGAGGAGCGCGGTGCGCAGGTTCCCCAGATGCAGGTCGCCGCTGGGGGAGGGGGCATAGCGGCCGGCACCGCGGAAGGGGGTCGCAGCAGGCATGCGGCTCAGTCTAGGAACCCGCGAGCACCAGCAGCACATCGCCCGCGCGCCCGCCGGGCACCGGGCGCTCCGGCGGCGCCGGGACGAAGCCGAGCCGGGAGGCCAGGGCGCGGGAGGGCCGGTTGTCCGCGGCCGTCACCGCGATGATCTCGGCCCCGCCGTCGCCGCGGTCCCCGTCGCCGCCGCCGCTCCCGCCGGTGCGGCCGCTGCTCCCGCCGGTGCGGCCACCGAGCTGCGGGTGGGTGAGCACCGCCCGCATCGCCTCGCTCGCCACGCCGCGCCCCGTCGCCGCGGGAGACAGCCGCCAATAGGCGCTGAGCACCGTCGGATGCTCCGCACCCAGCGGGGTGAGGCCCACGACGCCGAGCAGCCCCTCCGGCAGCGGCGCACGCTCCCCGGGCGTCGCGGCGCCGGGCAGGGCCGCCTCGGACGGGCCCGCGGCAGTCGGGAATCCGTCGTTCGCGCTCGAGCCGGACGGCCGATGGGCACGGACCGACAGGTAGCCCACTCCGTGCTCGACCCAGCTCTCGCGCCACCTCCCGAGCACCCAGCGCATCTGGGCGCGATCGGTCAGCGGCTCGGTGAGATCCTCGGCGAAGGCGCGCGGATCCGCATGCAGAACCAGCAGCTCCTCGAGCTCGTGCTCCGCGACCGGGCGCAGACGGAGCCGCGGCGTGCAGAGCTCGAGCTGATCGGGTCCGGGCAAGAGGACGGCGCGGCGATCACCGTCCGGGGACGGGATCACCGCGCCGTCGTGCACGGAATGCTCCGTGGTGCGCCGAGGCGAGGGGTCAGGAGTCGCTGCGGTGGTTGCCGCGCTTCTCGTCGTCGTCGTCGGCGGCCTCGGGATCCGAGTCGACCTTGACCTCCTTGGGCTCCACGTCGGAGGAGCGGTCCTCACCCTTCAGGGCTGAGGCCACGTCACCGGCATCGGCCGAGCCGACGGTGTCGGAGACGGTCGAGGAGTCGGACTCGTCCGCGGCGGAGGCGGGGTAGTGCGCCCGGGCGAAGTCCGCGGGCGGAGCCCACGGATCCTCGACCGGACGGGTCTTCTGCCAGGCGACGTAGCCCGCAGCGGCACCGGCGGCGGCCAGGCCCAGGACGAGCAGCACCTTGCCGGCGCGACCCTTCTTCTTCGGCTGCGGCGTCGGCTCGAGGACGGCGGAGCGGATGTCGCCCTGGCCCTTCTCGAGCTCCTTGCGGGCCGCGTCGACGGCGGCCTTCAGCACGGTGCCGGAGGTCTCCACCGTCTTGCGGGCGCGCGGGAGGTAGTCGTCCTGCACGTCGTGGCGGAGCTTGTCGGCGCGCGGGCTGAGGTTCGCGGCGAACTTGTCGGACTGCTCGCGGAGCTTGTCCGACTGCTCACGGAGGCGCTGCTGGGCCTCGGGGGCGTACTGGCCGTACAGCTCGGTGGCCCGGCTGCGCGCCTCGCGGGCACCCTCGGACACCACGGGGCCCACCGTGGCGGCGAGCTTCTGCAGCTCCTCGACGGCCTTCTCGGCCCGCAGCGCGGTCGCGCCGGCGGCGTCGACCGTCTTCTCGGCCTGCTTCTTCGCCTTCTTGGTCTCCCGCTTTGTGGTCAGCGCCATGGGAATCCCCTTTCGATCGAGTCCGTCGGGTCGGGCCGACGGTGGTCCCTGGGCCATGGCAGGTGGACACTGCCACGGACCCGTGTGGTCCAACTCTAACGCGAGCGCGTATCGGGGCTCACAGATGATGAGAAGGAGCCCACGCCCGTTCGGTCGGTCGGGCCGCCCGCGGGGACCGATATGGGAAGATGACCGCATGTTCGCAACTCTTCACACCAACCATGGGGACATCCGCCTCGAGCTGTTCCCGCACCACGCTCCCAAGACCGTCGAGAACTTCGTGGGTCTCGCCGAGGGCTCCAAGGAGTTCTCCGACCCGGAGACCGGCGAGAAGGTCACCCGTCCGTTCTACGACGGCGTCATCTTCCACCGCATCATCTCGGGCTTCATGCTCCAGGGCGGCGACCCGCTGGGCACCGGCACCGGCGGCCCCGGCTTCAACTTCGACGACGAGATCTCCGAGAAGAACTTCAATGAGCCCTACGTGCTCGCGATGGCCAACGCCGGCAAGCGCCGCAACGCGCTCACCGGCCAGCCCTCCGGCACCAACGGATCGCAGTTCTTCATCACCGTGGGCCCCACCCCGCACCTGCAGGGCAAGCACACCGTGTTCGGCGAGGTCGCCGACGAGGACTCCAAGAAGGTCGTCGACGCCATCGAGGCCGTCAAGACCGACATGCGCGACCGTCCCCTCGAGGACGTCGTCATCACCTCGGTGACCATCGAGAAGTGATCTCCTGAGCGCTCGCGGGCGCTCATCGACCTGCTGCGCCGTCGGCGTCCTCGCAGTCCCGGCTCCGGCCGGCTGCGGGGGCACCGGCGGCGCTCCTGCATCTCCCGACGACACCTGTGCCCGAGGTGACGGAGGCGCCCGCACCCGTGCCTCCGCCGGTGGAGGCTCAGGCGAAGGTCAGCGTCGCGGTGACGGGATCCTCGACCTGTTCGAAGTCCTCGTCCAGCACCTGCCCGAAGCGCGGCATGATCTTCACGGTCGCGGTGTCCAGGTCCGCGGGGATGGTGAAGGTGGCGACGAAGGGCTCGCCATAGAACAGCGTGAACTGGTCCTGCGCCGATCGCAGCTCCGTGCCGTCGGGCAGCACCAGCACCATCTCGGTGAGGTCCTCGACGTTCGAGGAGAAGTCGCGGTCCCAGCCCAGCTCGACCACCAGGAAGATCTCGCCCTCCCCTGCCCAGTTCAGGTTCCCGCCGTAGTCCACCCCGGAGTTGATGAAGGGGGTGAGGTAGGCGCTCTCGACGGTGCCGAGCAGGGTCATGTACTCCTGGGCGAAGCCGTCGGGGACCTTGGTGTCCAGCATGGTCGCATCGGAGACCTGCACCTCGAGGCCGCCCGAGTACATCCGAGGCGCCGGGGTGGCGACGATCGTGCCGTCGACCAGGGAGATCTCCTGCACCTCGTCACCGATCTCGGCACGGAGGGTCACGGCATCCGCATCGGGGGAGGCGTCGACGATCGCGAGCACGGTCCCGCGGCGCTCCGCGTCCCCCTCCTCGGCGCTGTCCAGGCGGATGTCGTCGTTCCGCAGATGGGTGATGTGCAGTGCGGTGAGGACGTGCTGGGGTGCGGGAGCCCAGTCCGGGTCGGTCGACTCCCAGGACGTGAGCAGGAACTTCTTCAGCTCGCCGGGCAGCAGGGTGGTGGCCGGCGACTCGTCTCCGAAGGGGTCGGCGCCGTCGGGCAGGGGCGCCTCCTGCCCGGTCAGAGCGGTGAACTGCTCGGCGGTGAGGCTGTCGAGCAGAGTCGTGGCCGTCACGGTGACCTGGGCGTAGGGCTGGATCAGCGTCTCGGAGGTCTCCAGGCGCTGCATCAGCCCGCCGGCGACGATCTCGTCGCTCACCTCGACGGTGGTGAGGTCGAGGGTGGCGGAGGTCGCCGGGTCGACGGCTGGCTCCTCGTCGGCCCCCTCCGCGTCACCGGCGCCGGTGCCCGGTGAGCTCTCGTCCGCGCCGCCGGTGGGGAGCAGACCGCAGCCGGCGAGCAGCAGGGCGGGTCCGGCGAGCAGCACGCCGCGGCGGGCGAGAGCGGCGGACGGGGCGAGGGGCAGGCGTCGGGGCGTCATGGAGTGCTCTCTTCGAGGGAGGGGACGCTGGCCAGGCTAGCTTTTCGACTTCTGTCGGCAAAATTTGATCGGGTGCGGTGCCGGAGAGGTCACTCCGCCACTGCACCCGATCGCGCTCCGGGCGAGCTTCTCAGCGCCGCGCAGGGCGGGAGGGCCACCACATGCGGTCCCCGATCAGCGCGAACAGCGCCGGCACCAGCACGGTGCGCACCAGCAGGGTGTCCAGCAGCACGCCCAGGCCCACGATCAGGCCCAGCTGGCCGAGCACCACCAGGGGCAGCACCCCCAGTGCCGCGAACACTGCGGCGAGCACCACGCCCGCGCTGGTGATGACCACGCCGGTGGAGCCGACGGCCCGCACCATGCCCTGGGTGGTGCCGTGCGTCGCGGCCTCGTGGCGGGCGCGGTGGACCAGGAAGATCGTGTAGTCCACACCGAGGGCGACCAGGAACAGGAAGGCCAGCAGCGGCACCGTCACGTCCAGCGCCGGGATGTCCAGCAGCAGCCGGCCCGCCCACAGCCCCAGCCCGATCGCGGCGACCGAGCTGGCGACGTTCACCGTCAGCAGCACCAGCGGCGCGACGACGGCCCGCAGCAGCACCATCAGCACGATCAGCACCACGCCGAGGATCATCGGGGCCACCACCAGCAGGTCGCGGGTCGAGTCGGCGCGCACGTCCAGGGCGCTCGCGGTGGTGCCGCCCACCAGGGCATCGGCGCCCGCCAGGGAATGCAGGGCCGTGCGCAGTCCTTCGACCTCCTCGAACGCCTCCGGTGATTCCGGCTGGGCGGTGCCCACGGCGGAGAGCACGGCCCAGCCGTCCGGCGTGGTGCCGGAGACGGAGACGCGGTCGATGCCGGGCACCGACTCCGCGATCTCGACCGCGGCATCTGCGGAGTCCTCGCGCACCACGATCTGGTGCGGGGCGCTCTCGCCGGCGCCGTAGTGCTCGGCCATCGCGGCGAAGCCGGTGGAGGACTCGTTGGCGGAGGCGAACTGCTCATCCTGCGCGAGGCCGACCCGGGTGCCGAGCAGACCGGTGGCCAGCACCGCCATCAGCAGCACCGAGACCACAGCGGCCACGACGGGACGGCGGGTGACCGTGCGGGCGACGGCCGCGAACGGCCCGTGCTCGGCGTCGTCGCGACGGGTGGCGGCATCCGCAGCATCCGCAGCCCGCGGCACGAAGGGCCAGAACACCCTCCGGCCGACCACGGCGAGCAGCGCGGTGAGCGGGAACAGCACGGCGATCAGGGCCACCAGCAGGCCGGCTGCGGCGGCGATGCCGAGCCCGCGGGTGGCGGGCATGACCGCCGCCAGCAGGGTCATCAGCGCCAGCACCACGGTGACATTGGAGGCGATGATCGCCGGCGCCGTGCGGATCCAGGCGTGGGCCAGCGCGGCGCGATGGTCGTGGTGGCGGTGCAGCTCCTCGCGGTAGCGGGAGATCAGCAGCAGGGCGTAGTTGGTGCCCGCACCGAACACGAGCACGCTGATCACGCCCGCGTCGAAGGCGAGGGAGAACTGCTCACCGAGCATCGAGGTGAGCGCCCCGGCGGCGCCGTCCGCGAGAGCGACGATCGACAACGGGATCAGCCACAGGATCGGGGAGCGGTAGGTGAGCAGCAGCAGCACGGCCACCACGGCGATGGTCACCGCGAGCAGCGTGAAGTTCGCGCCGGCGAAGGCGCCCCGGATGTCGGAGCCGACGGCGGGGCCGCCGGTGACGGACACGGTGAGGCGCTCGGGCGTGGCGTCGTCGGCGGCGGTCCGCAGATCCGTGATCGCCGCGTCGATCGTGTCGTTGTCCGCCTCGGAGTCGACCGTGGTCATGACCATCATCGCCTCGCCGTCCTCGGCGGGCATGGGGCCGATCGCCTCGCGCCCGGAGACCTCCGCGAGGTCGGAGCGCAGGGTCTCGACGGCCGCCGCGTCGGCCTCGGTGAGGTCAGCGCCGTCGTCGCGGGTGACCACGGCGAACACCGGCTGGTAGCGCGCGCCCTCCATGGTGTCGGCGATCGCCGCGGCGCGGGCGGACTCGGAGCTCTCCGGCAGCGCGTCCATGCCGGCGGCGGGACCGGCGCCGCGCAGGCCCCCGGCCATGGCCAGGAGCAGCGCGATGAACACCGCGAGCATCACCCAGGCGGAGCGGCGGCCGGTGAGGGCCGCGGCGATCCGCTCGCCGATGCGGCCGAGCGCCCCGGTGGGGACGGCGGAGTCGGTCGACGACGCGACGTCGACGGGTTCGCCGGGCCGGGGGCGATGAGTGACGGGCGTGGGTGCAGGCACTGTGGTTCCTTCGCGAGATGACCGCTGGTGGCGGGCGGGTGGCGGGTCCCTGGTGGGGTGCTTCCACGCTATGGAGACCGCCGCCCGAAGGGATCAACCGTTCGATGGATCCCCGGCTCGTCCGGGAGGCCGCCGGTACGCTCGGCCCATGACTCAGCGACACCTCGCCGGCGCCCGGCTCCTCGCCCAGGGCCTGGTCGCAGAGCCCCGCTTCACAGGCCCCGCCGCGGCGGCGCGGGCCTTCGGTGCACACCAGGGACAGGATGTGGCGGGGGTGATGGCCTCCCTCGCCCTGCGCACCGGGGGAGAGCTGGAGGCGGTGCTCGCCGCCTTCGATCGCGGGGAGATCGTGCGCGGCTATCCGATGCGCGGCACCGTCTTCGCGGTGGCCGCCGACTCCCTGGCCTGGCTCACCGAGCTCTGTGCCGCCGGTCCGCTGCGGGCGGCGATCTCCCGGCGCGGGCACCTCGAGCTCGAGGACCATCACCTGCAGCGGGCGCAGCAGGCGCTCGAGGAGATCGCCGCGGAGCAGTCGGTGCCGGGAACCGGTCGCGGGGTGCTGCGCCGGGAGCTGACAGCGGCCTGGGAGGCGGCCGGGATCCGCACCGACCAGGGCCGCGGATACCACCTGCTGGCCGAGCTGATCTCCGCCGGCATCGCCGCCTACGGTCCCTGGCGGGACGGGGAGACCGCGGTGGTGCTCGCGGAGAGCTGGCTGCCTGCGGGCAGCGACCTCGAGGGTGCCTTCAACGGGGAGCGGACCGCCGCCGCGGCCGAGCTCGCCCGGCGGTACGTCACCAGCCACGGTCCGGTGGGGGAGCGGGACCTCGCCTGGTGGTCGAAGCTGCCGCTGGGGATGATCCGGGCCGCGCTGCCGCTGATCGAGTCCGAGCTGGAGAGCGGATTCGCGGACCGGGACGGCCGCCTGCACGCCACTGCCGAGGCGGCCCGGGGAGGCGATGGGGAGCGGCTGTGGTGGCGGCCGGGGCTGGTCCAGGAGTACGCGGCCGCGGAGAAGGAGACGATGCGGGAGCTGCTGCTGCCCGGCTTCGACGAACTGCTGCTGGGCTACCGCGACCGGCTCTACCTGATGGACCCCGAGCGGCACCGCGCCCTGGTCCCCGGCAACAACGGGGTGTTCAAGCGGTCGGCCCTGCGTCGCGGCGAGGTGGTGGGCCTCTGGAGCCGCAAGGGCACGGCGGGGAAGCGGAGGCTGGTGCTCGAGGAGCTGGAAGAGGTGAGCCCGACGCAGCGCCGACGGTTCGAGAAGCTCTTCGCGGCGTTCCCGTACACCGCGGTCTGAGGGGTGCCGCTCGGGGACGGCCCAGGCCCGCGTGGTGGAATGAGGGCATGGAACGACCCAGCTACGGCTACAGCGCCGAGGACAATCCGGACCCCCAGGCCCCGCCGGTGTGTCCGCGGCACCCCGACCGGATGAGCTACGTGCGCTGCAAGCGCTGTGAGCGCCCGGCCTGCCCGGACTGCCAGCGCCCCACCTCGGTGGGGGTGCTCTGCGTGGACTGCGAGCGGGAGATCTCCCGGCAGCAGGCCTCCACGCGGCCGCGGAACGCGATGGGCGCCCGCATCGGCCAGAGCACCCCGTACGTCACCTACGCCCTGATCGGCCTGTGCGTGCTGGGGTACCTCGGGCAGACGGTCGTCCCGCAGATCGTGGTGCAGCTGGGGCTCTTCGTCCCCTTCCGCGCCGTGGCGATGCCGTGGACCTTCTTCACCGCCGGCTTCCTGCACGGCGGGATCCTCCACCTGGCGCTGAACATGTACGCGCTGTGGATCGTGGGGAGGTACCTGGAGCAGGTGCTCGGCCGCGTACGGTTCTCCGCAGTCTACCTGGTCTCGATGCTCGGCGGGCACACCGCCGTGTATCTGATCGCGAACTCGCTCGAGCAGTCCTGGTACACCGGCACGCTCGGGGCCAGCGGCGGCGTGTTCGGCCTGTTCGCCGCCATGTTCATCGTCAACCGGCACCTGGGCGGGCAGACCGCGCAGATCCTCGTCCTGATCGGGCTGAACCTCGTCATCACCTTCACCGTCCCGGGCATCTCCTGGCAGGGGCACCTGGGCGGCCTGGTGCTCGGCGCCGCGGTGACCGCCGGGATGTTCGCCCTGCGCCCCAAGGCCGGTCCCGGCACGGATCGGCAGGCGCTGGCGCGCCGCTCCGCGCTCGTGCACTCCGCAGTGGTCGTGGCAGCGGTGCTGCTGTGCGTGGTGGTGATCGCGGTCAAGACGCTGCTGGTGCTCGGGCAGTGAGCCCCCGCGCCCGGCCGCGGGCGCAGAACGGGCACCGGTCGGGCCGGGGCGGCCAGCAGGCGGCCCCGGCCCGCTCCGCAGTTGGCCCCTCTAGCACGGCCCGGACCCCTCCCGTGGGGTGACCGGGGAACTACATGGCTGTGGTTTTCCCCAGTTGTGGGCAAATTTGGGGATAACTCTGCGGACGGGTGGGGATTTCACGATCTTGCTGTGGATAACCGGGGATCGACTGTGGACGGACGGTGGGGACACGTCGAGGCGCGCTCGGGCGGAGTGCGGATGCTCACCGCGGCGACCCTTGCTGTGCAACCTGCAGGAACGCCGCTCCACCGGGTCGGCGAGCGCTCGACTACCGCTCAGCAACAACTCCGTGACCTGCGGTGATGCAGATCGTGGTCGGCTCGTGCAGAAGGCGCTCGGCAGCGCCGCGTGACAGCGTCCGCCCTCGATGGTCGGGGCTGCGACACGCCCGGGTTCTCCGCTGTACCTGCGGAACTACAGGTCTGTCATTCATCCCCGATTGTGGAAAACCCTGTGGACAACTCTTTCTGCGGGGTCGCCGAACGTCATTTTCCGGCCGACGGAAGCCGTGATGCACCGGCTGTGCACACCGCTCGGAGGGAGACGGTCCCGATCTGGCCGGGGGTGTTGACTCCCGGTGTCGTTCAGTGCTCGGCACCGCCCGTGAGCGAGGCATCGACCTCGGTGCGCTGCGCCACCTCGACCATCCGGGCGAGGGCACGGCCCGTGGCGGCGGTGTCGAGGACATCGGCCGAGGGGACGTGGACGAAGCCGCCGCGGATCCCGGAGAGCTCCTCGTCCGTCGCCAGCAGATGCTGGAGCGCATAGAAGACGTCGTTGCACACGTAGGTGCCGGCGGTCTGGGACACCGAGCCCGGGACCCCGTCGAGCGCGGCGACCATCGCCTTGATCGGGAGGGTGCTGAAGTAGCCCACCGGGCCGCCGGCCACGATCGGCTCGTCCACCGGGCTCGCGCCGGCGTTGTCCGGGATCCGTGCATCACGCACGTTGACCGCGACCCGTTCCGGGCTGATTCCCGTGCGCCCCGCGGCGAGGCCGACGGCGACCACCAGCGAGGGACGGTGCGCGCGCACCGCCGCGGTGAGCAGCTCCCCGGCCCGGCCGAACTCCACCGGCAGCTCGAGGGTCTGGACCGCTAGGCCCTGCGCCTTCAGCTGCGCTGCGGCGCGGCGCACCGCCTCCCAGGACTCGTTCACCGCCGCCCCGGCGAAGGGCGCGAATCCGGTCAGCAGCAGATCGGTCGTCATGGGGACAGCCTAAGGACCCCCGTGGGCGGGAGATCCCTAGAGCATCGAGGGTGGAGCATTCGGAGGCCGGAGCCACCGCGAGCCTCCACCCGACCCCCGGCCGGGGCCACCGCGAGCCTCCACCCGCCCCCCGGCCAGGGCCAGCGCGAGCCTCCGCCCGCCCCTCGGCCTGGTGCGGCGCCCTGCCTCGGGGCCCTCCGCCTGGACGTGTGCATCCCGGTGATCCCGGCGCGCACGACAAGGGGCAGCGGGGTCCTCCCTCGTAGACGTATACATCCACTGGCGCTGTGCCAGCACGCGCGGGCCATATGCGGGGCGTGTGCTGGCTGAGCGCCAGTGGGTGCAGCATGTCGGCGTCGGCGTCGGCGTCGGCGTCGGCGTGGGCGTGGGCGTGGGCGTGGGCGACGGACCGAGCGGGGGCGGCCGGTGGCGGCCGGTGGCTGGCCGTCTCACCCGCCCGCTCACCTCACATCGAGTCCTGCCACGCCTGGTACAGCGCGGCGAAGCGGCCTCCCTGAGCGACCAGCTCGGTGGGGGAGCCGTCCTCGACGACCTCGCCGCCGTGCACCACCAGCACCCGGTCCGCGATCATCACGGTGGTCAGGCGGTGGGCGATGATCAGCGAGGTGCGGTGCCCGAGCAGCTTCGTGAGCCCCTCCTGCACCATCCGCTCGGAGGGGATGTCCAGGGAGCTGGTGGCCTCGTCGAGGATCAGCACCCGCGGATCGGCGAGGAAGGCGCGGGCGAAGGAGATCAGTTGCCGCTGCCCGGCGCTGACCCTCCCGCCGCGCTTGCTCACGTCGGTGTCGTAGCCGTAGGGGAGCTTCTCGATGAACTCGTCGGCCCCGATGGCGCGGGCGGCCTCCTCGATCTCCTCGCGGCTCGCGCCGGGCCTGCCGAGGGCGATGTTGTCCGCCACGGTGCCGGAGAACAGGTACGCCTCCTGGGTGACCATGACGATGTTGCGGGTCAGGTCCTGCATCGAGATGTCGCGCAGGTCCACGCCGTCCAGGGTCACCCGACCCTCGGTGGTGTCGTAGAAGCGGGCGATCAGCTTGGCGACCGTGGACTTCCCGGCGCCGGTCTGGCCCACCAGGGCGATCGTCTGCCCGGCGGGGATGTGCAGATCCATCGGCTGCAGCACCAGCGGACCGTCCTCGGTGTAGCGGAAGGCGACGTGCTCGAAGTCCACCTGCCCGCTCGAGGTGGGCAGCGAGGTGGGGCTCACCGGCTCCTGCACATGCGGCTGCACGGCCAGGAGGCTCGCGATCTTCTCCAGCGCCGAGACGGCGGACTGGAAGGCGTTGTAGAAGTTCGCGATCTCGTCGACCGGCTGGAAGAAGCGCCGCGAGTACAGCACCAGTGCCACCAGCACACCCACCTGCAGATCGCCGCCCAGCACCCGGAAACCGCCGACCACCAGCACCGCGGCGATGGTGATGTTGGCGAGCACACGCAGCGCGGGCTGATAGATGCCGAAGACGTTGATCGAGCGCATCGAGGCGTCGCGGTAGTCCTGGGCGAGGCCGTCGAACTCGGCCTGGTTGCGGTCCTCCTTGCGGAAGGCCTTCACCGCACGGATCCCGGCCATCGCCTCGACGAAGTGCACGATCAGCCGGGCCGAATGGGTGCGGATCGCGCGGTACTCGATGCGGGAGCGCTTCTGGAACCAGATCGTCAGCACCACGCAGGGGACCAGCATCGCCAGCATCACCAGGCCGGTGACCGGATCCATGGTCACGATCAGCACGATCGTGAACACCATCGACAGCGAGGCGCCCACCATGACGTTCACGCCCGAGTCGAGCAGCTCGCGCAGCGCCTCCATGTCGGAGGTCTGGCGGGAGACGATCCGGCCGGAGGTGTAGGACTCGTGGAACTCGAGGTCCTGCTTCTGGGTGAAGCGGAAGACCTTGCGCCGCAGCGCGAGCAGCATCTTCTGGCCGACGACCACCGACTGGCGCACGTACCCGTAGGTCAGCACACCGCCGACCACCGCGGCGCCGACGGCCAGCGCCGCGGCCTGGAACGCGGGGCCGGAGTCCCCGGCCATCAGGGAGGGCAGGCCGTGGTCGATGCCCCAGGCGATGATCGCGGGACCGGCCACGACGGCCAGCTGCGCGATGACGACCATGATCGCCATCAGCACGAACTGTCCCTTGACCGGGGAGATCAGCTCGCCCAGCAGCGCGAAGGAACGCTGGCGAGAGGCCTTGTTCTCGGCATCGCTGTAGCTCTGGTGCTCGGGATCGTTCTGGCCCGGCTGCGGGTTCGTGGTGGTCGGGGTGCTCATCGGCCCTCCTCCTGGATCGCACGGAGTTCGAGCTCGCCGGTGAGGGTCTCGATGTCCTGGTCGCGGCGCCGCTCCTCTTCCTGGTGGGCGATCACCCAGCGGTAGCGGGACGAGCTCGCCATCAGCTCGGTATGGGTGCCGACGTCGACCACGCGCCCGCCGTCCAGCAGGGCGACCCGATCTGCCAGCGCCACCGTCGAGGTGCGATGGGCGACGATCAGGGTGGTGGTGCCCTCGAGCACCTCCCGCAGACGCCCGGTGACGGTCTCCTCCGTCTTGGTGTCCAGGGCCGAGAGCGGATCATCCAGCAGCAGCACCGCGGGCTTCGCCGCGATCGAGCGGGCCAGGGCCAGGCGCTGGCGCTGCCCGCCGGAGAGGCTCATGCCCTCCTCGCCGATGCGGGTGTCGACCCCCTCGGGCAGCTCGTAGGCGAAGGTGGCGTCGGCGGTGTGCAGTGCGACGTCCAGCAGCTCCTCGGCCTGCTCCGGTGACAGGGAGCGATCGGCGCCCAGCAGCACGTTCTCCCGCACGGAGTCGGAGAACAGGGTGGCGTCCTCGAAGGCGACCGCGGTGAGGGTGCGCAGAGCGGTGAGGTCCATGTCGCGGATGTCGACCCCGTCGATGGTGACGGCGCCGGAGGTGACGTCGTACAGCCGCGGCACCAGCTGCAGCAGGGTGGACTTGCCGCTGCCGGTCACGCCCACCAGCGCCATGGTCTCCCCGGGACGGATCTCGAGGCTCGCCCCGTCGATCACGTCCGGGACGTGAGCGGGTGCGTCCTCGTAGCGGAAGTGCACATCCTCCAGCCGCACCGCGCCGATCGCGGCCGACGGGTCGGTGGACGTCGGCGACCCGGGCGTGGCGATGGTGTTCTCGGAGTCCATCACCTCGAAGTGACGGTCCAGGGCGGTGGTGGCGTTCACGGCCTGCCCCAGCAGCATGCCGAGCATCCGCACCGGCCCCACCACCAGGGTGGCGGTGGCGAAGTAGGAGGCGAGCTGGCCGGTGGAGATGTCTCCGGAGGCGGTCAGGTGCAGTCCCACCAGCAGCGCGATGCCGAGTGCGAGCTCGGGGAGCATGAACATGAACATGTCGAAGCGGGCGATCGCGGTGGCCTTGCGCACCTCGGTGCGGCGCAGCTCCTCGGCCTGTTCGGTGAAGCCTTCCAGGGCCGACGGGCCGCGGCCGAAGGCCTTCAGCACCCGGATGCCCTGCACCGACTGCTCGATCGTGGTGGCCAGGTCGCCGTTCTGGTCCTGGGAGAGGCGGGAGAGCACCGAGTAGCCGCGGTGGAAGCGGTAGGCGATGAAGACCACCGGCACCGCGGCGAGGAAGAAGATCAGCGCCAGGGTCGCCGAGGAGCGGATCAGCAGCGCCATGCCCACGGAGATGGTGACCACGTTGGTGACGGCCATGATCATGCCGAAGGCGATCCAGCGGCGGATCTGGCTGATGTCGCTCATCATGCGCGAGAGCAGCTGGCCGGAGCCCCAGCCGTCGTGGAAGGTCACCGGCAGGTGCTGGACCTTCTTGTAGAAGCTCACGCGGATCTGCTTCTCGACGGTGGTCGAGGGCGCGACGGCGAAAGTGCGGCGCAGCCAGATCAGCGAGGCCTCGACGATGCCGAGGCCCAGCACGATCGCCCCGCCGGTCCAGATGGTGGCGGCGGTCGCATCGGTCTCGAGGCGGTTGACGATGAACTCGAGGACCTGCGGAATCATCAGGGCCACGATCGAGGCGATCATGGCGCTGAGAAGACCCAGGTAGAGGCGGAAACGGATCGGGCGAACAGTCGTCCAGAGGCGGCGCATGGTGCCGAGCATGGGGAGAGAGAACCTCAGAGGGTGCGGGAGGCCCCGACGGTCGGGGTCGATGGCTTAGCGTAGTCAACTATCTCGCGCACGGATACCCGCTAAACGCATTCCCGTGGCGTCCGGCGCTGGTGAGCTCGCGCCCGAGCCCTGTTCCGCGCACCTCGAGACTGCGTGGGCTGTCGTCACGTGGGTGCTGTGGCGACAGCTGAGACAGGCTGGGCGCTCAGGCGTCCACGTCGGCGGGGATCCACTCGCCGTAGGCGGCGTCGGAGAGCACGGCGGCGGCGCCGGCGGCCGCGGCGGTCACGGTGAGCACGGCGGGCCATGCGCCGATCTTCTTCGCCAGGGGGTGGGAGAGGCCGAAGCCCACCACGTAGGTCGCGCCGAGCACGGCGGTGGTGGCGGGTCCGCGACGCGCCAGCCAGGTGCGGCCCGCGTACATCCCGGCGGCCGCGAGCACCACGCCGCCGAGGGGGCGGATGCCGGTCTCGCGGGCGGTCAGCCAGCCGCCGACCAGCCCGAGGGCGACGACGGGGGCAGTGTTCACGGAGGCTGCGGGCTTGATCGCGGTGCTCATGCTCCGAGCCTACGCCGGGTCGATGGGCGGTCGCTGAAGTGCTGCGTCGTCCCGGATGATCGTCGGCAGGAGCCCCATGGAGTCCAGCTCGTTGAAGACGAAGGGCGTGAGTGCATTGGGTGAGAGGCGGATCCGGTAGATCCTGCCGCCGGGGTGGAGCCGGGTGATCAGGTTGTGCTCCAGCAGAGCGCCAATCGCTCGCGAGCGGGCAGAGGCATCTGTTCCGAGCGCTGCGGTGAGGTCTCGGGATCTGAAAGGCGTACCTGCCGAGACTGCTGCCAGTGCCGCGGCCTCGGGTTCGCTGAGCTGCGCGGCGCGCTGGGCTCTGCGTATCGACGAGGTGATCAGGCGGCTCAGGGAATCTCCGGAGGCGAGTCGGTGCAGCGCTTCGAAGTCGCGGAGCAGTCCGTCGAGAACGAAGTCTGCCCACCCGATGAGGGCGTCGTCCTCGAGGGAGTCGGCGGCGGAGAGCCAGTCGTAATACTGCTGCCGATCGGCCCCGAAGACAGTCGTCGGGTTCACCGTCTGGTACTCCACATCCGGGGCGAAACCGCCCGTGCGGATCATCGCGTACGAGAACAGTCGAGCGACACGACCGTTTCCGTTTGCGAACGGGTGTATCCAGACGAAGCGATGGTGGGCAATCGCCATGCGCACCAGCTGCATGTGGGGTTCTGCGGGTGTGTTCGCGAAGTCGAGCAGATCGGACATGAGCGCGTGAACGGTCGAGGCGAGTGGAGGGATGTGCTGTGATCCGCTGATCTCCACCCCTCGTGTCCTATATTCGCCGGGCGTTGCGTCCCCCTCGCGTACGAGGTCATGCGTGGCGAGGTGGTGCAACTCCCGAATGAGGCCGTGAGTGAGGGGTGAGTGGGGGTGGATCTCGTGGTCGAGGAACTCTGCGGCGTCTTCGAGTCGGAGGATTTCCTGGACCGAGTCGTCGAGCGGGAGTCGCGGTTGCACCTGGCGCAGGCGGGCACCCTCGATCGCGTCGACCACAGTGGTGTGGTTCCCCTCGATGCGGGCCGAAGCGATGCTCGACATCAGGCGATACAGATCCGCCAGTTCCGAGAGCACGGGGAGATGTTCCGTCGCGCGGGGAAGATCGCCGCGCAGCCGTTCGAGCGCGACGGCCTTCGATGCAAGGGGGGAGTCGAAGGGGAAGCTGGGGACGCGCAATCCTGCGGTGCCATTCATGCAGGAATTGTATGTCCTCCGAGTGTCATTTGTTCGGGAGGATACAAAAGTGCAGGTGAAGAGTGCGTGCTGCCTATCCTGAGTGGCGCAGCATTTGCGGGCGTCCCTCTCAGGACTTGCGTGCGTCGGGGGTGCCGGGCGGCGCTCAGCGCACCACGGCGATGCCGTGTGCCGGCACCTCGCCCGAGCCGGCGGGGCTGACGCCGTCGAGCATGTCCGCACCGCTGACCGCTTCGAGCACCTCACCGGGGGCCGGCCGGGTTTCGGCGCCGAGGTTCAGCACCAGGGTGAGCGGGCCGGGCGCGCTGCCGTCGCTCCCGTCGGCCCCGTCGGCCCCGTCGGCCCCGTCGGCCCCGTCGCGCGGGGCGAGCACGATCTGCGCCCAGGTGTTCTCCAGCGTGCCCTCGTCCACGCGCACCGCGGCGGTGGCGAGCCACGGCTCCCGGCGACGCAGCGAGAACAGACGGCGGTGCACCTCGAGGATCCGCTCGGCGGCCTCGGGCTTGAGCAGGGTGAGGTGGTCGGGGCCGCCCGGGGCGCTGTCGGCGGAGGCGGCGGCGGTGACCACCTGGTCGGGGCTGCCGGGGAACCAGGGCCGGATCGCATCGTCGCCGCCGGAGCGCTCCTCCTTGACTCCGGTCGCACCGAACTCGTCCCCCGCATAGACCGTCGGGATCCCGGGCAGCAGCGAGAGCAGTGCGATCGCGGCGGCGAGGTCGCGGCCGTCGGCCAGTCGGGAGGCGATGCGGGTGGTGTCGTGGTTGCCGACGAAGGTCTGCGGGTGCGCGCCGCCGGCGGCGTCGAGGAAGTCCTGGTGGCGGCCCAGGGCGTGGGCGAGCTCGAAGAGGTTGTGCTCGGTCAGGCCCGACCAGATCGCCTTCCACAGCTCGTACTGGGTGATCGAGTGCGCGCCGGAGGCCTCCGCGAAGCCCGGGTAGTCGCCGTGGATGACCTCGCCGAGGATCCAGGCCTCGGGATGCGCGGCCCGCACGCGCTCGAGGATCGGGGCCCAGGCATCGGCGCCGGCGGCGTACATCGCATCCAGCCGCCAGCCGTCGGCCCCGCGCTCGAGCCAGCGCCCCATGATCTCCACGACGCGGTCCTGGATGACGGCGTCGGCCAGCTCGATCTCGAGGAGGTCGGCGTTGCCCTCGAAGCCGTAGGGGCTGCTGCCGGACCAACGGATCCGGTCCCCGTCGGCCGTGCCGGGACCGGCGGCGAGGGCGCGGCGCGCCACCGGGTGGCGATCCGAGACGTGGTTGAACACCCCGTCGAGCACCACCCGGATCCCGCGTGCGTGGCAGGCCTCGACGAGCGCATCGAAATCGTCGTCGTCGCCGAGGCGCGGGTCCAGCCGACGGTGCTCGAGGGTGTCGTAGCCGTGGGACACGGAGTCGAAGACCGGGTTCAGCAGCAGCACGTTCGCGCCGAGGGACACCAGGTGGTCGAGCCAGCCCTGCAGCCGCGGCAGGCGATGGACGACGTTCTCCCCGTCGGCCCCGCCGTAGCCCTCGCCGCCGAGGTCCTCGCGTTCGCGCGGCGCGCCGCAGAAGCCCAGCGGATAGACCTGCCAGCAGATCGCATCGCGGATCCAGGATGGGGCGGGCGCGGAGATGCTCATGCGGTCATCGTAGGCCGCGCCGGCGGGGACGGCAGGACCGGCCTCGCCCACCCCACCCCGATCGACCCGCAGAGCGTGGTGGAGACCCGCTTCCTGGTCACGAAACTCGGGGAGATCGAGATCGTCGCGCGCCCCATGTTCCGCGCCGGTGACCGCTGCGTGCTGACCTTCGACACCTAGCGGGTATGGATGAGGGTGCCTCGGTCGATCTCGTGGATCTCGTCGGCCAGCACAGCGAAATCTCCTTCGTTGTGACTGGTCATCACGACGGTGCCACCGCTCTCCCGGTGTGTGGCGAGACGCTCTCGCAGCGCTTCACTGCTGGAATGATCCAGGGCATTGAACGGTTCGTCGAGGATCAGGACCCGCTGGCCCTCCATCGTGGCCTGGACCAATGAGAGTTTCTGTTTCATGCCGAGCGAATAGCGGCCCACCTTCGTCGACGAGTCGGGGTCCAGACCGAAGCCCCGCATAGCCTCCCGTACCTCCGCCTCGCCGATGACGCCCCTGATCTGTGCGAGTGAGAGGAGGTTGTCGAGGCCGGTGCGCCCAGCCATGTAACCCGGACGATCGATGACGATCCCGAACTCCTGCGGGAAGGTGTTCCGGGGGTCGCGGTAGCGCGGATCGATGGTGATCGAGCCGGTATCCGGGAGGACGAATCCGGTCATGAGCCGGAAGAGCACCGACTTGCCGGAGCCGTTGGGCCCCCTGAGGCCATAGATCCTGCCGTCCTCGATGGCGAGGTTCACCCCCTGGAACAGCACGTTCGAGCCGTAGGACTTCGAGACATCGGTCAGTTCAACGATGGGCAAGGGATCTCCCGGTGATGAGGCGCTGCGGCGCGGGACGGGTGGAAATCACGTAGGCGGTCATGGAGAGGAGGACTGCGCTGATCACGAGGATGACGGTGCCCTGCCACGGAGACGCGCCGTTCTGGAGCAGGCCGAGCATATGGAGGCCCGAGGGGAAGTACCCGAGGGTGAGCGTTGGGATGCCCAGGACGATGAGGGCGAGAAGGGTCCAGACTCCCGCTATGTCCGACCCGGTCAGGAGGGCGACGAGGACAACTGCCATTCCGGAGACGTAGACCTGCAGGGCGCCGTTGATGAGGAACTGATGCCAGACCGCGCCCGTCGGCCCCAGCGAGAGATCTCGACCGGTGAGTGCGGCGAGGAGAAGTGTGGCGAGCGCCAGGACGAGAACGAGTGTGATGCCGGCCAGCAGGATCCGGACGGTGATGTTCCGCAGCCACGGCCAGACCTTGCCGTAACGCACTGCGAGCTGTGGAAGTCGAGGCAGATCGGAGTCGAAGACGGACAACAGCATGAGGTAAGCGGGGCCCAGAAATATCAGCATCGAGAAGGTGTACGTCGTGATGCGGAACTCCACCTCACCCGACCCGTAGAACAGAGCGATCAGCAGATCCTCGAACGTCGAGGCGCCGCTCCCCAGCGCGGCTGCCGTGAGCAGTGCCGCGACCAGCAGAGCGTAGATGCCGCTCGCTGCCGAGGCCGGCCGGAGCGGGAGCCGGCGCTGCTCGATGAGACCCACGAGCGCAAGCACCACGATGCTCACCGCGGTGAGCAGCAGAATCGGGGTCACAGGCCATCCCGGAAACCCGCGATGAGCGAGTACGACGAGCGACTCCAGGACACCGGCGACAGGCGTTCGTACCAACAGCAGTGGCACCAGGAAGCCGGCGCTCAGCACAAGCAGGAGGCTGAGCGGGCGATGCCGCGAGGTCGCGATAGCAACAGCACTGGCCACCGTCGAGACCGCGAGGAGGCCGGAGATGGTGAGGACGCTCTGGGCGATGACTGCTGCGAGCGGGGGCAACCCGCTAGTCGTCCACGCTGCGAGGAGTGCGTTGTCGATCGCACCCCAGGGAGCCCGTGTCCACTGCGTCGTCAACGGCAGCCCGGGAGCGGTCACAGCAGCGGCCGCCACAGTCGTCCCCACGATGAACACCGCGTCTCGCAAGAACGTGGACCCACGCGCCAGCATCCATCGGAGGCGGGACCCGTGCCGCAGAAGGACCAGAGGGTCGGTCGACTCGGCGAGGTGGGCTGCCACGCTCAGAATCCACGCCATGAGCATCCATGGGATCAGGATGTACGAATCACCTGAGACATTCAGGACGGCCTCGAGGAAGGATGGTCGCGCGCCGAGCTCCGCGGCGCCAGCTGTCAGCGAGCGAGTGTGGAGGAACGCCGAGGCGACGACGATCGCCGCATACACCGGCAGATACCACGTGCGAACGACGGCAGCGGTGCTCACAGGAGCGTCGTCACTTCCCCGCGCCGATGGTGGAGCAACGCTGCCAGCATCACGAGTATCCCGACCCACCACAGCAGCGGCACTGCCGCAGTCCAGATCGGTGACTGGGTCACGGTGAACGGGTTGATGGAGGAGACGGACCGGAAGCTCGCCTGGCCCGCAGCACCGATCACAGCGTTATCCACCCAGTACAGGACGAGCGGGATCGCGAACGCCACTGCTCGGCGCCCGGTGAGCAGGAGCAGTCCGAACGCGACGAGGGAGAAGATGGCAGCCCACAGGCCTTGCCACATCACGACCACGGCCACGTAAAGGATCCCGCTCGCCGCAGTGAGCTGAGTGAACGTCGCGTAGTCGCTCGAACTCGGACCGGGCAGCGCCACACCGAACGGACCGAATCCGAAAGCGTAGAGCGCGGAGAGAAGCGTCGCCGCCATCATGACAGCGGCTGGGATCGCTGTGCTGTGCAGGGTGAGCGCGAGGAGGCGATGGCGAAGGTCCTGGCGGGTGCGTGTGTAGAGGAACCAGCCGTTCGTGAACTGCTCCGAGATCGGGACGACGTACAGCGCAACCACGAGCAGGGGGCCGATGAGTGCCTGGATCTCGAAGCTGAGGGAGAACAGCGTCATCGGGGAGTCGAGGATACTTCCAGCGCCCATGCTCGCCGCGACGAGCGTGGGTGCCACGACAACAGCGAGGACGAGCCCCCACCACATCGGACGTCGGGCTATCGAGAGGCGACTGAACCGCCGCCGCGCCGGCACCACGAGATTCTTGGTGGCGCCGGCGGGCGGCGTCAGGTTCACTGGCTGCGCCACTTACCACTGACCTGGACGTTCTGGAGCGTCGTGAGGTCATTGCTGAAGGAGATGCGGGTGTTGCTCCCGCTATTGATTGTGTTGGTGAGTGAGCGTGCGTCGCCGTCATCGACGTTTCGTGACCATGGCCCGGCGTACGAGGGCCCCTCGGCGCGCGCGTCGACGACGTAGTTCCCGCCCACCATCGTGCTGTTGAACTGGACGTGCGCGTTGGAAATCGCCTTGGTCTGGTATCCGGTCGATCCCAGGCCATTGATGCGCGGCACGGTGGTGCTGAACGAGGAATACGAATTTCCCGCGTACGCGGCGCCCATGCCGCCGAGCAGCAAAGTTCCCAGGACTGCAGCAGCTGCGATTCGTGATCGTACGCTTTTCATGCTTTTCCTCGGATGTGATGTGACAGCGCGATGTCAGTATTGACACCCGGCGAGCACTCTATGTCCGCAAGTGCGTCGATGTGAACCGTTCCAGGAAAATCAGGGGCTCGCACGCGCCGCATCGACGGCCGTCGGTGGCGTGCAGGGATATCGTCTTCCTGCCGGCGGATGGCCTCGCCGTCGGCCCCAACCCGCGACCCAGGAGCGATCACCGATGATCCGCATGCGCACCGACTTCTTCGCCGAATCCCTCGGCATGGGCACCTCGATGGTGGTGCTTCTGCCGCAGGCCGCGGCCGGGATTGGGATGGAAGGAGCCGACGGGCAGGCAGGCGCCGATGCAGTGTCCGCGCGCGGCGTGCCGGTGCTCTACCTGCTGCACGGGCTCAGCGATGACTGCACCATCTGGGAGCGGCGCACCTCGATCGAGCGGTACGCGACCGAGAAGGGCATCGCCGTGGTGATGCCCGAGGTGCGCCGCTCCTTCTGCGCCGACGAGGCGGTGGGGGAGGCGTACTGGACCTTCGTCGCCGAGGAGCTGCCGCAGCTGATCGCCCGCACCTTCCGCGTCTCCACTGCCCGGGAGGACACCTTCGTGGCGGGCCTGTCGATGGGCGGCTTCGGGGCGTTCAAGCTGGCGCTGCACCATCCGGAGCGCTTCGCCGCCGCCGCGAGCCTCTCGGGGGCGCTGGATCCCGCATCGCTGAGCCTGGAGCTGAACACCGGCCATCTCGCCGAGCGGATCTGGGCGGGACGCGATCTCACCGGTACCGAGGACGACCTGTGCGGCCTGCTGGCCGCTGCCGACCCCGCAGCGCTGCCGGCCCTGTTCCTGGACTGCGGCACCGAGGACCAGCTGCTGGGCATGAACCGGGGGTTCCTCGACGCCGCCCGGCAGCACGGCGTGGAGCTCACCTCCCGGCTGCGCCCGGGCGCGCACACCTGGGACTTCTGGGACCAGGGCATCCAGGACGTGCTGGACTGGCTGCCGCTGCGCGGCTGAGCACAGAGCCGCCGCGGCGCGCCGCCGGCACCGACGATCCCCTCCGCTCAGCCCGCGACCAGCGCGATCACCAGCAGCGCGAGATAGAGGACCACCTCGATCCCCAGGTTCAGCCGCCCCGGCGCGGCGAGGTGCGCGGCCTCCCGCCGGGTCGGCTCGGCGGGAGGAGTCCGCACCAGCAGGCGCCGGCACGCGACCACGACGCCCGCGGTCAGCGCGAGGGTGAGCAGCCACGGCAGCCACCACAGCGCGGAGGGCACGACCCCGATCACCCCGAGGATCGCGAGGATGCTGGCACCGCCGAGGCCGCGCTGGAGGATCCGCCACGGATGCTGATGGCGTCGGAAGAGAGCCACGACCGAGCTCAGCAGCACGACCGAGAGCACCAGAGCGGACAGCAGCGGCAGCAGACCCAGCACGGTCGTCACAGGGCCACCTCCCCGGTGAGGATGTCCACCGCGAGCGCATCGACGCTGCGGGCGGTGTCGGTGAGGATCACGATCCCTCGGCCGGTCGCCGGCGTGAAGCCCACGAAGGCGGCGAAGCCGCCGGTCATCCCGTTGTGGAAGGTGTGCCAGGTGCCGTCGCCGAAGTCCTCGTGGAACCAGTTCATGCCGTGGTGCTCCGTCGCGCTGGACTCGACCAGGATCTCGGAGGCGGCGGCCGCGCCCGGGGCCGAGCCGTCGAGGGTCCCGGCCAGGTAGGTGGCCAGATCCGCCGCGGTGGAGCGGATGCCGCCCGCCGGGGCGCTGCCGTTCATGGTCCACGGGGCCTGCGGCAGGCCGCTCCCGCCATGGCCCCGAGTGGCCGTCTCCCGCAGGTTCTCGGCGGTGATCGGGGCGTAGGTGCCACCCAGTCCCAGCGGCTCGAGGATCCGCTGGGTCAGCAGCGGGGCGAAGTCGGTCCCGGCCGCACGGGCCAGCAGCTGACCCTGCAGCGCGACGCCGAGGTTCGAGTAGGCGAAGCTGCCGCGCCCAGAGGGGCTGCACGCGAGCGCGTCGGCGATCACCTGGTCTGCGTCGCGTCCCGCATACGGGTCCTTCCGCAGGAAGCTCGCCAGGAACGAGCCGGCGACGGTGCCGGGTGCCAGGCGCGGCAGTCCGGAGGTGTGGATGGCGAGCTCGGCGAAGGTGACGTCCGCGATCTCGCTGCTCGCCGCGCCGTCGCCGAGCACCTCGGCGACGGTGGTCCGCGTCGTGACCTCGCCGCGGGAGATGGCCTCGGCCAGCAGGGCACCGGTGAAGGTCTTGGAGACCGAGCCGATCTCGAACTCCGTGTTCTCGTCGGCCCCGAAACCGGCGAAGCGCACGCCGCCGCTGCCGTCGAGATGGGCGACGGCCACCCGGCGATGGCCACTGAGGTGCGGGGTGAGAGTACGGGTCAGCTGCCGGTCTCCGCCGGGGTCTCCGAGATCCGCGGGGCGGGGGCTGGTCAGCGCAGACATCCCGAGGAGGCCGACGACGGCCGGGATCCCGGCGGCCAGGACGGTTCGTCGGCCGACCGGAGGCGTCGGGGCCGGAGCGTCCGCCGCGGCTGCGGGGTCGGGGGTGCCGGGGTCGCCGGCGGGTCGATCGGGGAGCATGCTCACCCCGTCTCCAGGGCGGTGATGATGGCCAGCAGGGGCACCACGCGCGGCGCGGCGAGTGCCCAGCTGCCGCGGCGCGGCGTGGTCACCCAGCCCCCGCCCTGCAGCGCGGAGAGATGGTGATAGGCGACGCCCGTCGAGGCCAGCTCCAACTCGTCCACGAGCTGGGCGACGGTGTGCTCGCCGTCCAGCAGCCGGCGCAGCAGCGCCAGGCGCAGGGGATGACCGAGCGCCGCGACCGTCTCCGCGTGCTCGGCCCAGTCCGTCGCCAGCAGGTGCTCGGTGGGGCGCCCCCACTGGTACTCGAGGTGCCCGGCGCCCACGTCCACCGCCCCGGCGAACACCACCGCACCGGGGGTCGGGCAATGCTCCTTCAGGGAGGTCAGCGCCCAGAACGCATCCTCCGCGGGCTCCGAAGAGGACTGCACGGGGGTGCTCGCGGCCGCGCTCGCCGCAGCATCGGGACGAGGAGGGCGCGAGGGTGCGCAGCGGCCGCTCTCGAGGTGCTCCTCCGTGGTGCCGGCGGATTCCAGGGCGGCCACCCGCGCCTCGAGCGCTTCCAGTCGGGCGCGGGAGTCCGGGAGGGACGGATCGGGGTGCGGGACCATGGAACCAGAATATCCGGAAATTCGGAATAATGGAAGAGTGGAGGGGGTGCCGCCCGGGCTGTGCTCCGGAGGCTCGCGCCCGAGCCCTTCCGCGGAACGCTCGACGGGGCGTGGCGCACATGCGGCACGATGGACCTCTCAGCACCGACCGGCGCGACCCCGCCGGCCTCCGATCATCCCGGGAGAGACCGTGGCCATCTTCGCCGTCCAGTACACCTACACCGACGACGCCCAGCGCGTCGCCACCTTCCGGCCCGAGCATCGCGAGCACCTCTCCGAGCTGCGCCGGGAGGGGACTCTGCTGCTCGCCGGTGCGCTGGGCGGCGGTCCGGGCGCCCTGCTGATCGTCGTCGCGGAGTCTGCGGAGGACGCGCTCGCGAAGCTCGACGGCGACCCCTTCAAGCGCGAGCGGGTCATCGTCGACCGTGACGCGCGCGAGTGGACCGTGGCGATCGGGGAGCTGCCCGGCGCCTGAGCGGGCCCCCGGTTCAGGCCCCGCGCCGCTCGGCCTCCTGCAGGTCCATCAGCTCGCCTGCCGTGGCGCGGGGTCGCCTCGCCTCGCCGACCAGCACCAGCGGCAGCGCCTCGGCTCCGCCGTGCTCGGCCAGCAGCTGCTGCGCCTGTACGTCGCGGTGCACGTTCACCCACACCACGTCCTCGCGCGGCGAGCGGAACGCGACCTGGAGCCGCGAGGAGTGTGGATCGCCCGGTGCCCACAGCACGATCGCGGTGCCCACCTCGCGTCGTGCCAGAGCGGTGGCCAGCGGGGTGTGCTCCCCGGCGCGCAGCGGACTGGTCCAGTACGCCATGAACACCGAGAACAGCGCGACCGCCGCGGCGCCGATCCACTGCTCGGCCAGGACCAGCACGACGGCCAGCAGCAGCCCGCCCACCAGCAGCAGGGCAGGTCGCAGCCAGGCCCGCGCCGGGACCCGTGCGGGTCGCGAGCTGTGGTCGCCCGTGCTCAGGTCCTCGGAGCTCAGATCATCACCGCCGTGGCCAGGCGCTCGGTGGTCTCGGCCACCAGCGCGTCGCGCAGGGCCCCCACGGCCGGGATGGCCAGTGCGCCGCGCCGGTTCAGCAGGCCGATCATCCGGTTGTCCAGGTCCGGGATCGCCCGCACCACCACATCGGCCGACGGCGCCGCCTCCAGGGCGGTCTCCGGCATCAGCGCCACCCCGCCGCCATGCATGATCAGCTGCTGGACCACGATCGTGTCGTCGGTCGAGTGGCGCACCTGCGGGGAGAAGCCCGCACGACGCGCGCTGGAGAGCAGGTTCGCGCGGCAGCGCTCGCAGCCTGCGATCCAGGGGTCCTTCGCGAGGTCGCCGAGGGTGAGGTCGGGATCCTCGGCCAACGGGTGGTCGCGCGGCAGCACCGCCATCACGCGGTCCTCCATCAGCGAGGTCCACTCCAGGGTGCCCTCGTCGCCGATGTCGGAGCAGGGGTAGCGGAACACGAGAGCGAGATCGAGCTCCCCCTCGCGCAGCGCGACGACCGCGTCCGGCGGCTCCAGCTCGGAGAAGGTGACGTCCAGCTCCGGCGCCGTCTCCGCCAGCCGGTTCAGCACCGGCGGCAGCAGCATCGCCGCGGCCGAGGGGAAGGTCCCGAACTTCACCGTGCCACGGCGCAGGGCGGTGATGTCGGCGAGCTCCTCCTCGGCGGCGTGCAGCTGGGCGGCGATCGCCTCGGCGTGCGCGGCGAGACGGCTGCCGGCCTCCGTCGGCGTGATCCCGGCGGAGGAGCGCAGCAGCAGCTGCGTGCCCACCTCCTTCTCGAGCGCCGCCAGGTGCTGGGAGACCGCAGGCTGGGTCCAGCCCAGCTCACGGGCACCGGCACCGATCGAGCCGTTGCGCACCACGGTGCGGAAGATGAGCAGACGACGAGGATCCATGCCTCCATGGTAGGCGCAGGTGGCAAGCCAGGCTTATGGGTTCGGGCACACTGTGCAGTATCGGGGTGACGATGACCGCGGTGCACTCAGGGCGGGAGCGCGAACCAGGCGTCGTGTCGGAGGTGTTATGTCGGAGGTGTTCGCGGAATTGCGGATCCGCAACCCCGTGAACGCTCTGGCACCTGGCACCTGGCACCTGGCACCTGGCACCTGGCACCTGGCACTTGGCATCGGTCACCCGGCATCTGGGCTCGGGGCTCTCAGCGCGAGGTTCTGGGTCAGGGGGTCGAGGCCGAAGGTTCGCCCGGATAGGTGCCGATGCTCCACAGGTTCCCCTCGGGGGACGCGATCGTGATGTCCCGGCCTCCGTGCTCCGGTGCACGCAACGGTTGCACGATACGGGCGCCGGCGACCTGCACCCGCTCGACGAGGGCGTCGAGGCCGTCGTCGTCGATCACCAGGTAGGCGCCGAGCGTGCCGGGCTCGCGCTGGTACTCGCCCTCGGGTCTGTGGGTGCCGAGCATGACCGCGCCGCCGCCGGGCCAGTCCAGCTGGGCGTGCGCGATCGAGTCGTCCTCGCCGGGGACCACCAGGGTCTCGACGAATCCGAGCACGTCGCACAGGAAGCGGATCTCGGCGCGGGCGTCGTGGGCCTGGAAGGCGGGGAAGACGCCTACGTGGGCGGTGGGGCTGTTCGTGGTGTCCATGGCTCAATTCTGTGCCGTGCCGTGGCTACTGGCTAGACGTCACCGATACTCTCCCGCACCGAGCACGATCGTTGGTCCGGCCACGATCCATGTGGGCGTGCGCATGGGTCGCGGCCCGACGAATTCCGCTGGCGCGTGCCCCTCGGCGACTCAGCGTGTTGATCTGCCGACGAGCACGGGACTCACGTCTGGTCCCTGGAGATCTCGGACTCTTCCTTGCGGACGGCCTCGCGGAACGCGCGCACCCCGGTGGAGAACCGACCGGCTCCGGAGCGGACACCGCCGACGGCATTCTCGCCGAACTGCTTCGCGGCACCGGCGCCGTCGGCCCCGGTCTCGAGGACCTTGTCCCGCACCTCGCCCGCGGCGGTCCGCCAACGCTTCGCCCCCGTCGACTCGTGACCGTCCTCGATCTCGAGGACGGTCTGGAACTCGAGAACCCGTTCGACGACGACATTGCTCGATGACACGGCGGCGCGAGCAGGGCGCGGAGAGAGGAGGACCTTCGCGTTCGCCCGTCGGATCGCAGTGTTCATGCGTTCCAGGAGCAGCTCGGTAGCGCGGTGGATCGTGGCGAGCCGGTTGTTCCGAGCGCTCTGCAGCCCGCGGCGGTGCTTCTCCAGGTCCTCCGGTTCGCTGTCGAGGACCCGATCGAGCTCGAGCACCGCCAGTGCATCCTGCAGCTGGACACAGCGCGCGATGACCGCGAGCCACTCCCGCACCTTCGGCTCGGCGGTCTTCGCCGCATCGGCGATCTCACTGACGCTCGCCGTGTCGACCTTCTCCGCGAGCGCATCGATCTGTCGCAGGGCGTAGGCCTGGGTACGGGCGATGGTCAGGGCCGTGGACTGGACCTTCGACCAGGTCACGTCCGAGACCCGGCCGACGTCCTCCCGAATGGTCATGGCCTCCTCGATGACCAGGTCGACCCCGATCATGTCTGCCAGGACGGCATCCTTCTGAGCGCGCAGGACATCGTTGACCTTCTCGTCGATGAGGGCGAGATACTCGCCGATCTCCTCGATGGCCTCCTGCATCGCCATCTGGGACATGATCGCGGCGACCGCCGCGAGGGCCGCAGGGCTCACCAAGGCGGCGGTACCGCCGACGAACTGCAGGTTCTTCGCGAACTGGCCGTTGGACGCGCGCAGCGTGGCGTGGAAGTTCCCGGTGGTCGCGTTCTTGACCATCGGGAACAGTTTCATGGCGGCGTGGGACTCGTCCGTGAGCTTCATCCACTTGCCGGAATTGCCCACCGCTGCGGAGCCGGCGTGGAACATGCCCGCCGCGGTCTTGTACCTCGGACTCAGACGGCTCGTGTCGAGTTCGGCGGCGTCGAGGCCGTAGGAGTTCAGGAAGGCATCGACGTCCTGGGGAGCGCCGAGGACGGCGATGCCTTCACCGTCGTTGATCACTTCGATCTGATTGGTCATGCAGCGCTCCGGAGCCTCGGGGGTCGCACGGTGCGGCCTCGTCACCACGATTATCGCGGGGAGGGGAGACATCTCGGGCGAGAAACCGCGGTGAGGGCCAGGAGCGAGCCCAAAGCGTTACCGAGGGAGCGCCCACGACGGCGTCAGTCCCAGGTTCTCCCGCGGTGTCGAGCCGGGCGAACTCCATCAGGTGGCGGGTCAGACCGGATCTTCCACCCGCTCCCGCTCCACGTGCGAGCGGGCATGCTCGAGGGCGCTGTCGAAGTCCACGAAGAGGTGCTTGTGATGGCGCAGCGCGGCCAGCACCCCCACCCGGCGGAACAGCGAACTGTGGCTGTCCTGCACCCCCTTGATCAGCACGGTGATGCCGCGCCGCTCCAGGGCGCGGACGATCTGGGCGAGCACCTGGGCGCCGGTGGCGTCGACCCGCTCCAGCCGGGACAGCCGCAGGATCACCACGCTCACCGACCCCACCTCCATCACCGTCTCGAGCACCCGCTCGGCGGAGACGAAGAACAGCGGACCCTGGAAGCGGATCGCCGTGATCGACGCGTCCAGCTCGCTGTGGTGTGCGACCCGGATCGGCTCGAGGCTCACCCCGGTGGTGCGCGCCGCGCCGCGCAGGGCGACGACCGCCGCCAGCGCCACCCCGATCAGCACGGCGATGATCAGGTCGAAGGAGACCGTCACCAGCGCGGTGATGGTGAAGATCCAGGCGTCGGAGCGGGTCGAGGTCAAGATCGAGCGCACGGTGGCCAGGCGCACCATACGGATCGCGGTCATGAACAGCACGCCCGCGAGCGCGGCCAACGGGATCATCCCCACCGGTCCGGCCGCGACGTAGACCACCGCCAGCAGCACCAGGGCGTGGACGATCGAGGCGGCACGGGTGCGGGCCCCGGCCCGCAGCGAGACGGAGGTGCGGGCGATCGCGCCGGTGGCGGGCATGCCGCCGAACAGGGCGGCGCCGACGGAGGCGATGCCCTGGCCCACCAGCTCGCGGTCCGGGTCGAAGGCGCCGGTGTCGGACATGGAGCCGGCCACCCGCGCCGAGAGCAGCGACTCGATCGCGGCCAGCGCGGCCACGGTCCCCGCGGCCGGCAGCAGCACCCCCAGCAGCGCCGGATCGATCGCGGGCACCGAGGGGGCGGGCAGCGAGGCGGGGATCGCCCCGATCGTGGCCAGCGGCGTCGGTAGCAGCGCGGCGAGCACCGCGACCAGGGCGATGCCGATCAGCGAACCGGGGATCGAGGGGTGGATCCGCGGGGCGATCAGCATCGAGGCGGCCACGATCGCGACCGCACCCAGCGCCCAGGCCAGGTGCGCGAGATCGGCCATGGCCAGCGACTGCGCGGCGGCGATGAGCGCATTCGAGCTCAGCACCCCGGGCGCGGCCGGATCTGCGGAGGCGATCAGCGGGACCTGCTGCATGAAGATGATGCAGGCGATGCCGAGGGTGAACCCTTCGATCACCGGCCAGGGGATGATCGAGACCACCTTCCCCAGCCGCAGCAGGCCGGTGACCATCACCATCAGTCCGGCCAGCAGGGTCACGGCGGCGATCGCCCCCGCGCCGTAGCTGGCGACGATCGGCACCAGCACCACCACCATGGCGCCCGTCGGCCCCGAGACCTGCACGTTCGAGCCGCCGAAGACCGCGGCGAGGAAGCCCGCGACGATTGCGGTGATCAGTCCCTGCTCCGCGGTCAGTCCCGAGCTGACCCCGAAGCCGAGCGCGAGCGGCAGCGCCACGATGCCCACGGTCACCCCGGCCAGCAGATCCTTCCGCCAGGTCTTCGGCAGCAGGCGGTAGTCCTCGCGGACGGGCCACAGATCGCGGGTGCGCGCCATGGCCGTGCGCAGGCGCTGAGGCGTCGAGGGTGCGGCCGACGGGGGAGTGCCCGAGGTGCGGGGTGTGGTCACCGGCTCTCCCCGGCGATCTGGGGGAGGGTCCGTGCGGCGTCCAGGCGGTCGCGGTCCTCGTCGAGCATGGTCAGCAGCAGGGCGCGGGCGACGGCCAGCAGCTCGCGGATGCGCGGATCGGCCAGGCGGTAGTAGACGTGGCTCGCGCGGCGCTCGGAGGCCACCAGGTGGTGGCGGCGCAGCACGGACAGGTGCTGGGAGAGGTGGGAGGCCTCCAGTTCCGTCTCGGCCTGGAGAGAGGCGACGGAGACCTCCTCGGCATCGGCGAGCAGTTCGAGGATCCGGATCCGGTAGGGGTGGGCGAGGCCCTTGAAGAGATTGGCCTTGACCTCGTAGAGGGGGCGCTGACTCCGGGATAGTGGCATGATGAAAACATCATATCGTGGTGATCTGCGGTGCGCACGCGGTGGTGAGCAAGGTGATGGCAGGCTGTCCGGATGAGCGCTTCCCCCATCGGCCGGCTCCTCCCGGATCTCGCCGAGAACGCGGTGCTGGGGCTGTCGCGCCGATCAGGTACTCCTGCGTCGAACTGCTCCGGTGAGAGATCGACTCGCCCGCAGAGGCGCTCACGTCTGGCGGTGCTGGTCAGACGGGCAGATCGTCCCAGTCGAAGGTGGTCGTCTCCCCGGCCTCCCAGTCGTGACGCAGGATGCCGTAGGCCACCGCGGCGAGCGGCGTGCCGCCGTCCACCGGCCAGCCCTCCCGGTAGTGCGCTTCCTTGAGCCAGCCGCAGCGCACGAAGATCCTGCGCATGGCGATGTTGTCCTCGCGGGTCTGCCCCTCGAAGCGCTTCACCGCCGGCATGGTGCCGAAGACGTGGTCGGTGACGGCCCGCAGGACGTCGACCCCGAGGCCACGGCCGCGGAACGGGGTGTCGAGACGGAGGTCGAACAGCGGCGCGTCATCGCTCAGGTCCTCGAGGCGGAGGACGCCGAGGCGGCCGAGATCGTGGTGATCGATCCAGAACGAGTCGTGGTCCTCGTCGCGATAGGCGCCCTTGCCGATCGCGGCGTCGACCTCCGCGGCGCCCCAGCGGGGATGCACATGGAACGGGAACTCGTTGCGCGTCATGAACTCGACGAGGGTGTCATGGTCGTCGCCGGTCGGGTCGAGACGCGCGAAGGAGACGGTCATGGGTCACGAGCGTAGGCCAGCCGCGTCGCAGCATGCGCTGCGACCCGCGGCCGACGTTCAGATGCGACGGGCGCTCCTCGCCGCAGCGGACGTGGCATCGCCGGGCAGGAAAGACAGGCCGACCACGACGAGCGCCAGGACGAAGTACGCCCAGGTGTCGACCGCGTTCAGAGGCACGAAGTTCGCCATCGAGCTCGGGTCGACGAGCAGGCCGAAGAGCCACAGCACCGCGGCGAGGCCGCCGGCGATCCGCAGATACCTCCGCGCAGAGTGGGAGAACCTCGACTGCGCGAACCCGGCCACGCCGAGCAGCAGGTGGATGATGTTGTGCAGCATGGACACCTGGAAGATGCCCAGCACCATCGCTCCGGAGCCGTAGCCCATCTCGATCGCATTGAAATTCGATGTCACACCGGGGACGAATCCTGCGAAGCCGATCGCGAGGAAGAACAACCCGCACACGATCGCGGCCCACCGCACGGGGGCGCGCGCGGGGTCCTCGTTCGCTCGTGTCAGGGGCGGGTCGACGGGGCCATCGATGAACATGACTGTTCCTCCGTTCGTCTGCTCCATGCAGGAGCTTCGACGGGCCTGCCGGCGCGGTGATCGCACCGACCGCACGGCTGCGGAGCGGAGACTCCGCTCGACGCTGTGCATCCCAGATTACGCCCGTGCCGGACGGTGTGGAAGGGGGCGGCTGATCGGACCCGAGGGGACAGGGCGTGAGCAACGTCGAGGATGGGCGCTTGCGTGCGCGGGGGCGAGCCGTGCTCTCGCGTGGGTGCGCCTACCATGAGCGCATGATGAACCGATGGGGGAATGATGATCACGGGCCGGGTGGGGACCCGTCCTGGCTGGGCGGCGGGGACCGCGACGGCGCGGAGCCGCAGGGGGCGGACGGCTCCGGCGGCTGGTCCTCCGATTTCGCCTCCGACGCCCAGGGAGCCGACCCGGACTTCGGCGACAGCAGGGATCCGCAGGCGGCGGAGCGGATGGCACCCCGCTTCGGCGATGTCACCGGGGACGAGGCGCGCAGGAGGGGCGGTGAGTCGGAGTCGTCGTGGATGGCGGGATTCACCGGTCAGGGCACCGAGGAGTCATCGAGCAGCCGCTCCACCCTCGGCACGGTGATCGGCGGGGTCGTCCCGATCCTGGTGGTGGTGGTCTTCGGGGTCATCATCATGCGATTCTTCGATTTCGGTCTCAGCGCGTGGTGGATCTTCGTGTTCGTCATTCCGTTCATCCGCCGGATCACCCGGAAGATCGGCAAGCACTTCGGCGACTGACCCCTCAGCCGGTGGCCAGGCGGTAGGCCGCCCCGTCCGCGGAGCGCACCAGCACCCCCGCGTCCACGGCGTCGCGCCGGACCAGCGCGACATCCTGCGCGAACATCGCGATCGCGGCGTTCAGCTCGGCCTCGCTGAGCGTGCGCCGCGGTCCCACGCGCTCGAACACGATCGTCGCGATCCGCGCGCTGACCGCCTGGGACTCCTCGGTCTTCGCCGGGATGCCGTCGAGCCTGCCCACCTCGAGGATCGCCTGGTCGGAGCGCATCAGGGCGAGCGTCTCGGCGATCTCGCGCACCGCTGCGACGTCGACCTCGCCGTCGGGGCGGAGCCAGTCCACTCGGGAGAGCGGCCCGCGCACGTCTGCGGTCTCGGGCGCTGCCTCGCCGGTGAGGCCCTGGCCGATCCCCGCCCGCAGCTTGGGCGCGGAGAGCATCGAGAACAGCATCCGGGCACGGCCCAGCGGGGTGGCGAGATCACGGGTTGTGGGCATGGTCCGGCCTGCTTTCGTCGTCGGGAGCGGGGTTCAGGATGTCACGGGGGTAGATGACAGCGGAGGGCCGGCGGCGGCCCCTCCCGCCCGGCGGCATCCCACGCTGGGTGGTGTACCTCTTCCTGGCCACGTTGCTGGTGGTGCTCGCGGCCGTGCCGAGCTTCGCCTGATCGTCGACTCCGACGGGTGCTCCGTCCCGTTCAGCAGCCCGGCCGCCACGCGAGCAGAGGCGTTCCCGCGGGAACGCCTCTGAGCCAGAGCCGGAGCCCCGGGCATGAGCTCGGTGCCAGTGCTCGTGGCCGCCGCGACCACCAGCCCCGGGCCGGTGCTGATGGATGATGGGGTGATCGAGGCAGAGAGCCGGTGACCGGAAGCAGGCGTCAGCGCACGCTCGTCACGTTCTGATCGCCGGCTGCGTCGATGGGGCAGGAGCCGTCGGCCGCCCGGGCTCTCGGCGCACCGGGAAGGACGACCCCATGACCGCGAACCCACCCCATGACCCGGCGGACGCACGCCGGCGCAGCGAGGAGCGCGCCCAGCAGCTCCAGCAGGAACGACCGCGACTGGTGGCGCTCGCGACCCGCGTGCTCGCCGATCCGGCCGAGGCCCAGGACATCGTCCAGCAGGCCTGGCTGCGGCTGGACGGCACCGACCAGGACATCGAGAACCTCCCTGCCTGGCTGACCACCGTCACCACCCGGCTGTGCCTGGACCGGCTGCGCCGGGGCACCCCCGTGCCCGAAGCCGAGATCGACGTGGCCGAGACCGCCCCCGATCCGGCGGAGGACGTGGAGCTGGCAGACACCGTCGGCATCGCCCTGCAGCTGGTGCTGGACCGGCTGAGCCCGAACGAGCGCGTGGCCTTCGTGATGCACGACAGCTTCGGCTTCGAGTTCACCACCATCGCCGCCGCCCTCGACACCACCCCGCAGGCCGCTCGGAAGCTCGCCTCCCGCGCCCGAGCGAAGATCGCCCAGCCCCGGCCCGAGGACGCGCTCGCCGACTGGGAGGTGGTCGATGCATTCATGACCGCCGCCCGCGAAGGGGACTTCACCCGCCTGCTGGAGCTGCTCGCTCCCGACGCCGTGATCCGCGCCGACGATCAGGCCATCGGGGCCGGGACCCCGGCCGCGATCGACGGTCGCGAGGAGGTGGTGAGCTTCTTCAACGGTGCGGCGAAGGCCGCCCTGCCCGTCGGCATCGACGGCCGCGCAGCCTCCGCCTGGTTCCACCGCGGCACGGCGAAGGTCCTGTTCGACCTCACCGTGGTGGACGGCCGCGTGGCGCGCATCGACTTCCGCGCCGACCCCGAGGTGATGGCACGCGTGGTGCGCCGGGACGGTCCTCGGCCGCGCTGAGAGCGACGGCGCCACGAGATCGCGCTCCGCTGTCACACTCCCGGCACGGTGCGCGTCAACACAGTGACAGCAACCGCATCACGGAAGGACGACATCATGAAGACCATGACCTGCCAGCAGCTCGGCGGCCCCTGCGACCTCGGCCACCGCGGCGAGACCGCCGACGAGGTCATCCACGCCCAGGACAAGCATCTCCGGGCGGTGGTCAAGGCCGGCGACGAGACCCACCGCGCGGCGCGTCAGGAGATGAGGGCCCGGTGGCTGCACCCCAAGCAGTCCCTGGGCTGGTACAACGATGCGAAGGCGAACTTCGCGGCACTGCCCGAGGACTGATCGCGGCCGGGCGGGGCGCTGCATGTCGATCGCCCCGCCCGTCGCGCTGCAGCCACCGGCCCCCGTCGACGCCCCGGGGACGGACGCGTCAGCTGCCCAGCTCGAGCACCCGGATCGCCAGCTGCACCCGGTTGGTGACCTGCAGCTTGTGATAGAGCCTGCCCAGGTGGGTCTTCACCGTCGCGACCGACATGTACAGCGTCTCGCCGATCTCCGGGTTGGGGAGCCCGCGGGCCACCAGGAGGGCCACCTCCCACTCGCGCCCGGTGATGCCCGCAGGCGCGGGGGAGTCCGCCGGCGGCACCTCGGGCGTCGCCCCGTCGGCACCACCGCTGACCGAGCCGTCGCCGGGACTGCCGGGGGAGTCGGCGGAGGCGAGGCGCACCAGCCGCGAGAGCACCTCGGGGGAGAAGCGCGGCCGCTCTGCGGCGGCATCGAGCACCGCCTGCACCACCTCCTCGGGCGGGGAGTCCTTGAGCAGGAAGGACACGGCACCGGCCCGCAGCGCCTCCAGCAGGAAGTCATCGGTGTCGAAGGCGGTCAGCATGACCACCCGCGCCACAGCGCCCTCGTCCCCCAGAGCCCGCAGGGACTCGAGTCCGGTCATGCGGGGCATGCGGATGTCCATCAGCACCACATCGGGAGCCAGGGAGCGGACCTGCTCGAGCGCCGCAGCGCCGTCGGCCGCCTCGCCGATCACCTCGATGCCGTGCGCGCCGTCGATCATCAGCCGCAGCCCGGCGCGCATCAGCGCCTCGTCGTCCACCAGCAGCACCCGCACCGCGGGGCTCCCGTGCCGGTCCTCGCCCACCGCACTGGTCACCATGGCATCCATGCTTCCACCTCGAAGTCCCCGTCGCTCGCGCCGTGGCGCGCGTCCCCGCCCAGCAGCCGTGCCCGCTCCTGCACCCCGAGCAGACCATGTCCTGACGAGAGGGTCGAAGTCGGTTCCGACGGCAGCGGGTTCCGGGCCCGCAGCCGCACCTGCTCGTCCCACCGCGAGAGGGTCACCTGCAGCGGCAGGCCCGGGGCATGTTTGGCGGCGTTCACCGTCACCTCGGCGAGGATCCGGGCCAGGGCCACCACGGTGCTGCGATCCCGGGCGGTGAGATCCTGTGCGGTCAGGCCCTCCCAGACCAGCTCCACCTCCTGGCCCTCCTCCCGGCAGCGCTCGACGATGCCGGCCAGGGTGGGGGCCGTGGCCAGCGGTGCGTCATCCTCAGCGGTGCGCAGTCCCGACAGCACCGTGCGCAGCTCCCGGTTCGCCTGCTGCGCGTTGTCCCGCACCGTGCCCGCGGTGCGGCGCAGCGCCACCGCTGAGAGGTCCTCGCGGTAGGCCATGGCGCCGGCATGCATCGCGATGGCGGCCAGGTGGTGGGAGATGCTGTCGTGCATGTCCCGGGCCAGCGCGGCGCGTTCCTCGGCGCGCACCCGGGCGGTCTCCGCCTCGCGCTCGCGCACCAGTGCGGCGGCCTCCCGCTCTGCGGCGGCACGCTCCCGCTGGGCGGTCTCCCGCTCGCGCTCCGCGGAGGCGGTCCGCTCCTGCAGCGAGACGAGCAGCTCGTGCCGTGTGCCCACCACATGGCCGAGCAGCAGCGGGATCAGGGCGAGCACCACGATGACCGCCATCGCGACCAGCATCAGGGCCTCGGGCGCCTCTCCCCGGATCCGGGCATCGATGCTCAACGAGACCATTGAGGTCCCCGCGACCAGCAGGATCGCCGCGACATCGAGCGTGATGCGGCGCCGCACCCCGATCCGGTGGAGAGCGAGCGCCGCTGCCGGCAGCGACCACGAGCTGAGCCCGGCGGCGGCCGCGAGCAGCAGATGCGCCGCAGTGTGCAGCCGGCCCGGCCGCAGGAACCGCAGCGGGCCGACGAGCAGGGTCGCGACCGCGCCCACCAGCGCGTCGACGGCGTACAGCCCCACCAGCCCCGCCGGCGGCTCGTCGGAGAACTCCACCAGCAGCGCTCCGAAGCCGATGAGCAGCACCAGCAGGCCCAGTGCCGTGCCCACGAGGCTCTGGGCGAGCGCGATCGCCCACTGGCGCGGGCTGCGCACGGAGGGCGGCGCCGGTGAGCGGGGCGCGGTGACGGTCATGGGACCAGGGTAGGGAGCAGGGCGCGGCCGACGGATCAGCCGCTCGGCCGATGCCCGACCTGCGAGGTCAGCCGATCGGCGGTGGACAGGAGGAGACGAAGAGCGGACGCGGGCGCTCGCGGGTGACCGGCAGGATCGGGGCATGATCGAACCCGACCTGCGTCCTCCTCCTCAGCCACCGGCGACGAGCGCCCCGGGCGGCATCGGCGCGGCGCTGCCCGTGACCCTCCCCGAGCCCCAGCCCTACCATCGCGCTGCCCGCACCGTCGCGCACTGCCGCTACTGGTGGCGGCCGCTGGTCACGCTGGTGGTCACCCTCGCCGTGTTCGTGATGATGAACCTCCAGGTGATGGCGCCGCTGCTGATCGCCGGCGAGATCTGGCCGGCCGCCGCCACCAGCTCCTCCCTGGTCGATCCGCTGAATCCCGCCGATCAGTTCCTGGGCCTCGGCATGCTCGCGCTGCTGGTTCCCGCCGTGGCGGTGGGGACGCTGGCCGGCTACGGCCGGGCCGGGATCGCCCTGTCGGTGCGGGGTCGGTTCCGCTGGGGGCTGATGGGACGGGCGGCGCTGGTCGTGGCACCGGTGTACGTGCTGGTGAACCTGGTGCTGAACCTGATCCTGGAACGCGAGGCGATCGTGGTGCCGCAGCCGGGTGTCGGCGTGGTCCTCGCGTGGCTGCTGGTGCTCGTGCTCGCTCCGCTGCAGTGCGCGGGGGAGGAGCTCGCCTTCCGAGCGCTGCCGATGCAGATGCTGGGCACCTGGCTGCGGTGGCCCCTGATCGGGATCCTGCTCCCGGTGCCGCTGTTCATGCTGGGTCACGGGTACAGCTGGATGGGCCAGATCGACATCGCCCTGTTCGCGATCGTGATGGGCCTGCTGGCCTGGAAGACCGGCGGCCTGGAGATCCCGATCCTGCTGCACACCGCCAACAACTGGACCCTGTTCGCGATCGCCCCGCTGATCCCCGGCTTCACCGAACAGGGTGAGGTGGAGCTGCGCGGGCTGCTGCTCGCGCTGGCACCGATGCTGCTGCTCTCGGCCGGGATCTGGTGGTGGTACTCGCGGCGTGCGGGCCTGGGGCTGTGGGAGCCGCAGCGGGGGAGGGGGACGTCCCTCCCGGAGAGCGGTGAGTAGGTCGGCTCGTCGGCTCGTCGGCGGCGGGCGCGAGGCCTCGGATATCGTCCGGCCTCGCGCCCACCGTCGATGCGGAGCTCAGGCCCCGGAGACGTTCACCTGCCACAGCACGCCGAAGCGGTCGGTGACCTGACCGTAGTGATCTCCCCATGGAGCCTGCTCGAAGGGCATCCCGAGGGTTCCGCCGTCGGCGGCGAGCCGCTCGATCAGCGCCTCCGCCTCCTCGACCGAGCCGGGCATGACCAGCAGCGAGTAGGCGGAGCCGTCGAGCGGCCGCGAGTCCTCGCCGATGTCGTCACCGCCGGCGAGGGTGACCAGGCCGCCCTGCAGCTGAGCATGGGCCACAGCCCCGGGCGGCGGGGTGAAGCCCATGTCCGGCATGCCCTCATAGGTCATCAGATCGAGGGTGCCGCCGAAGACCTCCGCGTAGTACTCGAGGACTTCACGGGCGTTGCCGGGAAATGCGATGTAGGGCGTGGAGCTGAACATGTGACCTCCTGGGAGCGGGGCCCTGTGAGAGACCCGCGGGAGGCCATCCTGGCACCGCCGGCCGACGGACGGAACAGCAGGGGGACCCACCGTCTGACCCCGATCACCGTCATCGCAGGTGGCGCCCGCCGTGCTCCCGGCCGGGCGTCCTACAGTAGGGGCGACATGTCTGCCGACCACTCCCTCCCCACCGCCACCCCCTTCCACCGCATGGCGACGCTGCGGCCCGCCTGGACGGGCCGGATCAGGCCGCTGCTGACCCTGGCCGCCGCCTTCACCGCCTACGTGGTGCTGATCTCGGTGGTGCTGGTCCTGACGATCCTGGTGCTCGCCCTCGCCCCGGGCGTGAACGTCGCCCTCGGGGTCACCAGCGGCGATCCCACCAGTGCGCTGGACGTCGCGCTCGCCCTGGCGATGGGCGTGATGTGGCTGCCCGCCGGAATCATCGGCGTGCGCTTCGGGGGTTGGCGGCCGCTCGGCACCGCCTGGTCGATCGCCGCCCGGCCGCGCCGCGGTCTGCTGCGATCGCTCGGCCCTTGGAGTATCGCGATGGGCGTCGCGGTGGTCGCCGCCGCGGGGCTCGCCGGTGCGGTCACCACCGCGATCGCCGGGGGCGACGGCGGTGGGGCCGGGACGTCCGCAGGTGCGGCCGACGCCACCGGCTCCGTGCCGCAGCTGCTGCTGGTCACCCTGATCGTGCTGGTCCTCGCCCCGCTGCAGGCGGCCGGTCTGGAACTGGCCCTGCGCGGGGTGGTGATGCAGGCCCTCGGCACCTGGCTGCGCAGCCCGCTGCTGCCGCTGCTCGCTGCCGGCGCCGTGATGCTCATCGGCCGTGAGCTCAGCGCCGCGGTGCTGCTGCCCGCCCTGACCCTGGGGCTGGCCTCGGCGATCCTGGCCTGGAAGAGCGGCGGCCTGGAGCTGTCGATCCTCCTCGTCGCGACGATCACCGCCGCCTCCCAGCTGGTCTCCGCCGTGGGCGCGGGCACCGGCGCCGGCGCAGGAGGTGCCGCGCTCAGCGCCGCAGCCGCCGCACCGGGCACCTCCTCGGCCGCACTCGCCACGACTGCGTCCGGCTCCGCCGCCCTGGCAGGGGGCCTCACCGCAGCGGCAGCGCTGCTGCTTCTCACCGCGGTGATGGTGGCTCGAATCAGCGCCCGCCAGGGAGTGCGCCTGCGGGAGCCGGTCCGCCGCCCCGCCGGTGAGCCTGCCCCCGCACCGGTGCCCTACTGATCCGCCTGCCGATCTCGGCCACCACTTTCCTGACCTATATGACGATTGAACGTCTATAGGGCGCTCAACCTTCATATAGGTCAGATTCCTGGTGTCCCGGTCGGCTGCCTGGGCCCGGTGGCGTGGCCAGCTGCCGGATCCGGTGGCGGAGGCCGGCGGTCCGGCCGGCTCTCAGCTCCGGATCGCGTCGATCACCTTGATCCGGGTGGCGATCAGGGCGGGCAGCGCCCCGGCGAGGACGCCCACCGCGGTCGCGGCGCCGAGGCCCACCAGCACCGCCTCGACCGGGAACGGCGGCAGCTCCACGAGGCCGACGTCCCGGAAGAGCTCGCCGACGAACGGCGCCTTCACCAGGGCCACTGCAGCGGTGACCCCCACGGCTCCGGCCAGCACTGTGGCGACCACCGATTCCATCAGCACGCCCACGAAGATCCGGCCCCCGGTGGCGCCGTAGGAGCGGCGGATCCCGATCTCCCGCACCCGGTACCGCACGGTCACCAGGGAGATGTTGACCAGCCCCAGGGCACCCAGCAGCAGGATCACCAGAGCCACACCGATCACCGCGTAGGCGAGCACGTCGAAGCCCAGGTCGTCGGGGGACATCGAGCTGCGGCTCACGTCGAACGCCCCCGCCGGGGTGTCCCGCAGCGAGGTGGAGAGCCGCTCCCAGATCTCGTCGCCCTGCTCGGGCGGCACCCAGAGGATGTACTCGGAGGTCGCCGGGGCTCCGGACCGGCCCGGCAGCGAGGCCATGCCGCCGGCGGCGATGTACGCCGACGGGCCCCAGTCGGTGTTCGGGCGCTCGGGCAGCACACCGACCACGATCGCCTGGTCGGCATCGGAGGCGCCCGTGGCGCCGTAGACGGTCACCGGCTCGGTGCCGAGATCCGGCCGCCCGAGCATCTCGTACAGCGGTGCGTTGACCACCAGCGCGGGGGCGAGCCGGCGGGCGTCGGAGTCCGCGATCCAGCGGCCCTGCTCGACGGTGGTGCGGAAGATGTCGGCGAACGCCGGATCCACGCCGATCAGCTCGGAGGTGCGCACCCCCTGCGGAGTCTGCACCCGCAGCGAGTCGTAGACCCGGCGGCTGCGCTGATCGATGCCGAGCCGGTCGACCTGCTCGAGCACGGCGGCGTCCTGCTCGGCGGGGGTGGCCTGCGAGGCTCCGTCCATCGAGTGGATGGTCAGGGTCATGCTGCGCCCCGACCAGGTCTCGGTGGACTGGGTCAGAGCGCTGGTGAGCATGCCGCCGCCGCCCATCACCGTGGTCAGCGCGAACACGGAGAACGCCACGCCGATCAGGGACAGCAGGATGCGTCCCTTGTTCACGCGCAGCTCCCCGTAGGCCTCGACGATCGAGGCGAGCAGGCCGGTCATGACACCGCCTCCCGTCCGGAGCGCAGCCCCGCCGTCGCCGTCAGCGCGTCCCGGGCGCCGTCGGTGTCGATGTCGTGCAGCGTGCCCTCGTCCAGCAGGAACGCGCGGCGGGACAGCGCCGCGACCTGCAGATCATGGGTGATCGTGACCAGGGCGGCGTCGGAGTCGCGGGCGATCTCGTCCAGCAGCGCCATCACCGCCTCCCCGGTCGAGACGTCGAGGGCGCCGGTGGGTTCGTCGGCCAGGATCAGCCGGGGCCGGCGGACCAGGGCCCGCGCCACCGCCACCCGCTGCTGCTCACCGCCGGAGAGGCGGGCGGACAGCTGCTGGGCCCGGTCGGCCAGCCCCACCCGGTCGAGCATCTCGCGGGCGAGCTTCTCGCGCCGCCAGAACTGGCCCGCGCTGCCGTACATCAGCGGCATCATCACGTTCTCCAGCGCGGTGCGACCGTCCAGCAGGTTGAACTGCTGGAACACGAAGCCGATGGAGGCGCCGCGCAGACGGGCCCGGCGACGCTCCCCGAGCCGGGAGACGTCGACCCCGTCGAACAGCAGCTCTCCGCCGCTCTGGTGATCGATCAGCCCCAGCAGGTTCAGCAGCGTGGTCTTGCCGGATCCGGAACGGCCGACGACGGCGACATGATCGCCGCCGTGCACCGTCAGGTCGATGCCGCGCAGGATGTGCAGCTCCTCCCGGCTGGGCAGGTGCACACTGCGGCGCAGATCGCGCAGCTCGAGCAGGGGAGCGCTCACCACATCCCGCCCTCGACCGTCATGTCCTCCGCGTCGACGCCGGGTGCGAACTCGAGGATCTCCTGACCCTCCTGGAGGCCGTCGGTGACCTCCACCGCGCCGTCCCCGCGCATCCCCAGGGTGACCTCGACGGGGAGAGTCTCGCCGGTGGCCTCGTCCAGGGTGAAGACGGTCCCGGCGGTGCCCTCGCCCACCACGGCGGTGGTGGGGACGGTCAGCACGTCGGTGCGGGCACCGAGATCCACGGTCACCTCCACGCCCAGGCCCGGCACCACGCGGGCCTCGGCGGGGACCGGGCACACCAGCTGCGCCGCGGAGACGCCGCCGCCCTCGGGCGTGAGCATCTCCCCGGAGAAGGGGTCGACCTGGGGAGCCTGCGGGGCGGCCGGCTCCTCGATCTCGGCATCCTCGGTGATGGCGGGGGACGTGCAGGCCACCGGGTCCGCGGTGGTGGGCAGCTCGGCGGTCGCGTCCAGCTCCACCTCCAGCAGGGACAGCTGCTGCTCGGGGGTGAGGTCGGCGATGATCGAGTAGGTGCCCGGCGAGATGGTCGCGACCCCGTCGCCCTCGGTGAGATCGCCCCACTCGACGACCTCCATGCCGCTGATCGTGCCGGCGGCGGTCGCGACCAGGTTCACGTAGCGGTACTCGGTCGCCGCAGGCTGCGGTGCCGTCACCGGCGCGACCTCCTCCCGGTCGATCTCGCCGTCGGGGACGACGGGCATCTCGACCGGCTCGGGCTCGACCGGGTACCGCACCTGCAGGATCCGCTGCCCGAGCTCGACCTGGTCGCCGTTTCCCAGCCAGATCTTCGTGATCTCCCCGGTGCTGGTGGCCGTCAGCGCCGTGCCGGCATCGGGCTGGACCATCGCCGGGAGCACGAGCTCGGAGGACAGGTCCGTGGGCTCGACGGTGACCAGGGCGTACTGGTCGAAGTCCGCGCCGGGGGTGAGCGGGTCCTCGCCCGCGGTCTCATCCCCGGCGGGGAAGAACGCCATCTTCACCAGCGCCAGGGCGATCAGGCCGAAGATCAGCATCCAGATCACGGGGAAGACATAGCGACGCAGGGTGTCCACGGGCGCCTCTCGATCGGGCCGGCGCAGATGCCGACGGGGAAGGGACTGCGGTGCCGTGAGCGTCCCGAGGAGATACGGCGCAGGCAGTGCGCCCATTCTTCCCTGCCCAGAGCCCTTCGACCACCGACTTCGGTGAGAAGGCGCAGATCTTCACCGATCCCGCTCGGACTCCGCCCCTGCTGCCCCGCTCGGATCGCCCTGCCACTGCTCTCCCGTCACCAGACTCCGCCCTGCCACCGCTGCCCGCCACCGGTTTCCTGACGCATATGGGGGTTGAACGGCTCCTGCGCGTTCAATCGTCATATGCGTCGGTTCCCGGTGGCCGCAAGGGCAGATCCCCGGTGGCCAATGGGAAGGGCCGCGGTACGGTCTCGCCATGTACCCCGCCGACCCCGCCAGCACAGCGATCCCCGACGAGCTCCTGCTGCTCCCCCTGCGTCAGCGGATCCTCGAGCAGCGCCTCGGCGTGCGGGCGGTGCACCTGCACCGCGCCGGCCGCACGGAGCTCAGCCACCGCTTCGCCGAGGACACCGCGGAGAACCTCTACTCCGTCTCCAAGAGCGTCACCGCGCTCGCCGTGGGCATCGCCGCGGACGAGGGGCTGCTGCATCCGCAGGACCTGCTGAGCGCTCACCTGCCCCCACCGGTCGGCGGGTACGGCGCCGGCGTCGAGAAGGTGCGGCTGCATCACCTGCTCACCATGACCTCCGGCTCCCCGGTGCTGGGCTTCCTCGACGAACAGCGCGATCACCACGACCTCACCTCCCTGCTGCTGGGCACCGACCTGATCGCCGATCCCGGCCAGCGCTGGGAGTACTCCAACGGCTCGATCTTCCTGCTCTCGCGGGTGATCGGCGAGCGCACCGGCCAGAGCCTGCGGAACTGGCTGCTGCCGCGACTGTTCGAGCCGCTGGGGATCCTGAACCCGCAGTGGCACTCCACCCGTGACGGGCACAGCTGGGGCGCGACGGGACTGCATCTGAAGAGTGCTCAGCTGGCGCGGATCGGCCGCCTGCTGTTGCAGCGCGGTGAGTACGACGGTGCCCAGCTCGTGCCCGCCACCTGGGTCGATGCGCTGCACGCCGAGGACGCCTGGGTACCCACCGGTGATCCCGAACCCGAGACCGCCCACTACGGCCGCGGCATCTGGCGGTGCACGCCCGAGGGCGCCTGGCGGGCCGACGGCGCTCTGGGGCAGCTGCTCATCGTGCTGCCCGCGCAGGATGCCGTCGTCACCGTCACCGCGCGACTGGAGGGTCGGAGCACGGCGGAGATCCTCCATGCCGTGTGGGAGGAGCTGCTGCCGCTGCTGTGAACGGCGGGCCGGGACACCGCCAGCGCGTCCCCAGGTCGCCGGCCTCGCGGCGGGTAGCGTTGCCTCATGGACCTCTCCGTTCTCCTGAACATCGCCCTCGTGCTCGTCTTCGTGCTCATCGGCGGCCTGTTCGCGGGCACCGAGATGGCGATCGTCAACCTCCGCGAGACACAGATCAAGCAGCTCGAGGAGAGCGGTCCCCGCGGTGAGCGCACCGCGACGCTGGTGCGGGACCCCAACCAGTTCCTCTCCGCCGTGCAGATCGGTGTGACCGTCGCCGGGTTCTTCTCCTCGGCCTACGGCGCCTCCACGATCGCCCCCTCCCTGGTGCCGGTGCTCACCGACTTCGGAGTCCCGCAGTCGACCGCCGGAACGGTGGCGCTGGTCGGGATGACCCTGGTCATCGCCTATCTCTCCCTGGTGCTGGGCGAGCTCGTCCCCAAGCGGCTGGCGATGCAGAACGCGATGGGGATGGCCAAGATCGTCGGCCCGCCGCTGAGCGTCTTCGGGCAGCTGATGCGCCCGGTGATCTGGTTGCTGTCCACCTCGACCAACCTCGTGGTGCGGCTGCTGGGAGGGGACCCGGACGCCGATCGCGAGGCGGTCTCCGCCGAGGAGATCAAATCCATGGTCCGCTCCTCCGATGCGCTGGACCAGGCCGAGTCCCGCGTGCTCGCGGACGTCTTCGATGCCTCCGAGCGCACCGTCGTCGAGGTGATGCAGCCCCGCCACCAGGTGCACTTCCTGGACGGCGCCCAGACTGTCACCGAGGTGCGGGTGGAGATCCGCAACTCCGGCTTCTCCCGCTACCCGGTCATCGGGGAGGACGTCGACGACGTGCTCGGCTTCGTCCATGTGCGGGACATGCTGCTGGTCGAGGACCCGTCCGTCACCCGCATGTCCGAGCTGGTGCGTCCCATCGAGCACATCCCCGGCACCGTCCAGGTGCTGATGGCGCTGAACCGGATGCGCGCCCACGCCGATCAGATCGCCGTGGTGGTCGACGAGTACGGCGGCACCGACGGCATCGTCACCCTGGAGGATCTGCTCGAGGAGCTGGTGGGGGAGATCTACGACGAGTTCGACCGCGAGTCCTGGCCCGCTCCCGGCGGGCTCGACAGCATCCTCGAGGCCGACGGCACCTTCGAGGGCGGTCTGATCCTGCAGGAGTTCGAGGCCGCCACCGAGATCGGCCTGCCCGATACGGGCGGGTACGAGACCGTCGGCGGATTCCTCATGGCCCAGCTGGGCCGCATCCCCGAGGCCGGGGACACGGTCGCGGTCGAGGGCGGGCTGCTCGAGGTGGTCGAGGTCGACGACCGCCGGGTGCAGACGGTGCGGTTCACGGCCGTGGAGCCGGTGGTCGACGAGGACGAGAACGAGGACGCCGAGGCGACCTGAGGCCCGGCAGGCCGGCTCGTGCAGGACTAGGGTGAGGGCAGCGGGCACCGTGCCTGGGGCCGGTGCCCCTCCGGACGCACCCACCCCTGGAGGCACCACCATGGCCAGAACCTTCGCCCAGCTCCTCGTCACCCAGCTCCGCGACCTCGGCGTCGAGCGGATCTTCGGAGTGGTCGGCGACTCCCTGAATCCCGTCGTCGATGCCGTGCGCACCACCGAGGGCATCGAGTGGATCCACGTGCGCAACGAGGAGGCGGGAGCCTTCGCCGCAGGTGCCGAGGCCCGGCTGACCGGGAAGCTGGCCGTCTGCGCGGGCTCCTGCGGGCCGGGCAACACCCACCTGATCCAGGGCCTGTACGACGCCCACCGTGACGGCGCCCCGGTGCTCGCGATCGCCTCCCACATCCCCTCGGCCACGATCGGGACCAGCTTCTTCCAGGAGACCCACCCCGAGACCCTCTTCCGCGAGTGCTCCCACTTCTGCGAGCTGGTCAACTCCGGCACGCACGGCGCGACCATGCTGCACATCGCCGTGCAGACCGCGATCGCGAAGCAGGGCGTCTCGGTGCTGGTGCTGCCCGGTGACGTGGCCGACCAGGAGGTCGACGGGCCGCTGACCCGCGACCTCGCCACGGATCTCGGGCGCGTCCAGCCCGCCGCCGAGCCCGTCGGCCGCCTCGCCGAGCTGATCGACGAGGCCGACACCGTCACCCTCTTCACCGGCGCCGGGGTGCGGGACGCCCGCGAGGAGGTGCTCTCGCTCGCCGAGCGGGTCAAGTCCCCGATCGGGCACGCCTTCGGCGGGAAGGAGTTCATGCAGTACGACAACCCCTTCGACGTGGGGATGAGCGGACTGCTGGGCTATGGCGCCTGCTACGAGGCGATGCACGAGGCGGACCTGGTGATCCTGCTGGGCACCGACTTCCCCTACAGCGAGTTCCTTCCGGGGCCCGGCGGGAAGAACCCGCCGAAGATCGTGCAGATCGATGCCGAGGCCGCCCGGCTCGGCCGCCGGGTGCCGCTGGACCTCGCGCTCCACGGCGACGTGGGCCTGACCCTGCAGGCCCTGATGCCGCTGCTGACCCGGGAGAAGAGCGCCCGCTTCCTGCACCGTCAGCTGAAGGCCCACCACAAGGCCCTGACCGGCGCGGTCTCCGCCTATACGAAGAACGTCGAGAGGATGAGGCCGATCCATCCCGAGTTCGTCGCCGCGACCCTCGACGATCTCGCCGACGACGACGCCGTGTTCACCGTGGACACCGGCATGTGCAACGTCTGGGGCGCCCGCTACATCACCCCCAACGGGAAGCGCCGCCTGTTCGGCTCCTGGCACCACGGCAGCATGGCCAATGCCCTCCCGCAGGCGATCGGCGCCTCGCTGGCGTTCCCCGAGCGGCAGGTGATCTCGATGAGCGGCGACGGCGGCCTCGGGATGCTGCTGGGCGAGCTGCTCACCGTGAAGCTGCATGACCTCGGCACCAAGATCGTGGTCTTCAACAACTCCAGCCTCGGCATGGTCAAGCTGGAGATGCTGGTGGAGGGCCTGCCCGACCACGGCACCGACCACGAGGACGTCGACTATGCGGCGATCGCGCAGGGGGTGGGCATCGGCGCGGTGCGCATCACCGACCCGAGGACGCTGAAGAAGCAGCTCGCCGCGGCGCTCGCCACCCCCGGTCCGATGCTGATCGACGTGGTCACCGATCCCGCCGCCCTGTCGATGCCGCCGAAGATCTCCGCGCAGCAGATCCGCGGCTTCGCCCAGGCCTCGACGAGGATCGTGCTCGGCGGCGGCGTGGGGAAGATGCTCGACATGGCCGCCGCGAACCTGCGCAACATGCCTCGCTGATCCGCAGGTCGTCCCACGGATCGCCGTGTCCCCGGGGCCTCCGTGTGGAATGCTGGGCCCACCGGAGCCGATGCACGTCCAAGGAGGGGTACCGCCCGTGGCACTGATCCATCCGCGCAGCCTCGAGCGCTGGCAGGAGTGGCGAGGCTCCCGTCGTCGGGTGCGCGGCATCCACCGTGCCCGCCCCTCCGAGTCCGCACCCGGGTACGTGCTCCACACCCGCGAGGGGGAGGGCTCGGCGCGCATCCTGCTCGGCATCGACACCGCCGACGGCGCCGCCCACGGCGGACTGCCCGCAGTGCTGCCCTACGTGCACGGCAGCGCGGTCGTGGTCACCCCGGCCGGGCTGGCCCTGGACGAGCTGGAGGGCCCCGACTGGCAGCACCGACGCATCAGCGAGCCGTCGGCCGCGCTCGACGGCCTCGGCATCACCTCGCTGCTCACCCTCGGCTGGCACCGCGAGGTGGGGCGCAGCCTCCACGAATGGGCACGGGAGGCGGACGTCCCCGGCGCCGTCGTGCAGCACGACGTGCTCACCCCCTTCGCCCCGCCGCTGCCGCCGGATGTCACGCTGCTGTCCTGGACCGTCGAGGACGGGGAGTTCCACCGCGCCGACCGCGACGACATCGTGGTGCGGGCGGTCGGCTCGCAGCGGCTGTGGCAGGCGCGGCACGAGGCGTCGGGGGAGCCGCCGGCGCTCGATGCGCAGCCGGTGTTCCTGGGCCAGCTCTCCACGATCGAGCTGCCGCGCCGGGTGACCCTGCGGGCGGCCGAGTCGTACTGCCGCTTCGCCGGTGCGCTCTACCAGCCCGGCCCGGCGGAGACCGATCGCCTCGCCCGCGCCGCGCACCTGCTGCTGCGACGCCGGGGCATCGGGTTCCAGGATCCCTCGACCACGCTCTCCGAGCTGGGTGGCCCCCTCGCCGCGGTCTTCTCCGCGGACGTGCTCGATGCCGCCATGCGCGGCATCCCGGCCTGGGTGCACGCCCCCGGTGCACCTTCCTGGCTCGCCGCGCAGTGGGAGCGCTACGGCATGCGCCGGGTCGGCGGGGAGCCGACACCCGCACCGGAGCTCGGGACCGATGAGCCGGCACGCCTGATCGCCCAGATCCTCGAAGGCGGTGCGTGAGCCTGTTCGAGCTCGGCAGCCACCTCCAGCACTACGCCTGGGGATCGGCCACTGCGATCCCCGAGTTCCTGGGCCGTGAGGCCGACGGCGCTCCCTGGGCCGAGGCATGGTTCGGGGCGCATCCGCTCGCCCCGGCGTCGACGCCCGACGGCACCGGCCTGGATACGGTGATCGCGGTGGACCCCGAGCAGATGCTGGGGGCGGACGTCTCCCGGGCCTTCGGCGGGCAGCTGCCGTTCCTGCTCAAGGTGATCGCGGCGGAGCGGCCGCTGTCGCTGCAGGTGCATCCGACCCGGGAGCACGCCGCGGAGTCCTTCGCCGCCGAGAGCGCCGCGGGCATCGACCTGCACTCGCCGCTGCGCAGCTATCGCGATGCGAACCACAAGCCGGAGATGCTGATCGCCCTGACCCCGTTCACCGCGCTGTGCGGGTTCCGGACCCCGCGGCGGGCGGCGGTGATCCTCGACGGGCTCGGCACCGCTCTCACCGATCGGCTGCACACCCTCCTGGTCGACAACCCCACCGCGCACGGCATGCGCGCCGCGTTCCGCACGCTGGTCTCCGCCTCGCTGCGACCCGCATCGGAGGCGGTCGATGCGGTGGTCGAGGCCTGCCGGGCACGCATCGCCGCCGGCTCCTCGCCGTCCCCGCGCATCGACCGCTCCGTCTCCCTGCTCGCCGAGCATCACCCCGGCGACCCGGGCGTGGTCGCGGCGCTGCTGCTGAACCCGGTGTCCCTGCAGCGGGGCGAGGCGATGTACGTGCCCGCCGGCGCCCTGCACGCCTACCTCCACGGCACGGGCCTGGAGGTGATGGCGACCAGCGACAACGTGCTGCGGGCGGGTCTGACGCAGAAACGGGTCGACGCCGACGAGGTGCTGCAGTGCGTCAGCGTCACGGCGGCCCCTCCGCTGCGGGTCGCCCCGGAACGGCAGAACTCCACCTCGATCGCCTACTACGCCCCGGTCGACGACTTCGAGCTCGCGATCACCGAGCTCAGCGATCCGGTCGCTGCGTCGGCCCGGACGCACCCGATCCCGGGCTCCGGGCCGCGGATCGTGCTCGGTCTGGAGGGCACGGCCACGCTGGAGACCACCACCGGCAGCCATGCGCTGCGGGCCGGGCAGGCGGTCTTCGTCCCGGCGGCCGACGGTCCGCTGCGGGCCCGGGGCCACGGCAGCTTCGCGCAGGCCAGCGTGCCCTGAACCGGCCTCGGGTGCGTGCCCGGACCGAGCGCGAGGTCACGGCGCGGACGAGGGCGGCTGGTCCTGGTCCTGGTCCTGTGCGTCGCGCAGCTGCGTCCGGATCTCCTCGACGAACTCGATCACCGTCGAGCCGCCGTCCACCGGCCCCCCGGCGAGCAGCCCGTCGGCCCCGAGCAGCACGGCCGAGGGCGCGGTCCGGCCCCCCAGCGTGGAGCGGGCCGTGAATTGCAGGTCGTGCATCGCCAGCTCCCCGACTCGCTGCAGGGTGCGCTCCCGCAGCTGATCCACGGGACGCGAGAACACGAACCGGACCTGGAGGGAGGGCGAGAGCGAGGCGATCCACTCCGGGGCCCGGTCCAGCACCCTCTCGCAGGGCCCGCACCCCTCCGAGGTGAAGACCAGCAGAGCGGCCCGCTGCGCGGTGAGCTGGGACAGGGTGATCAGCCGGCCGTCCGGCTTCTGCAGCACCGCCGCGGGGGTGGCGGCGCGCTCGTAGTCCAGCAGCTCCTCGTCCTCTGCGCCGTGAGCACCCGCGGCGCCGCTGTCCGCCGACGAGCTCCCGGCACCCGCCGCGGCGGGTGACGGCCGGGCGGCCGGATCCGTGCTGCCCACGGTGAGGATGGTCAGCGCGATCGTCAGCAGCACGGTGATCCCGAGCCCGATCAGCGACAGGGGGGCCTGCACCAGCACGGTCGTCATCGACCCGCCGGCGGCCGCGACCACGCTCAGCAGGCTCAGACCGGTCAGCAGCAGGTTCCGCCCCAGCGTGAGTCGCGAGACGGTGGGCGAGGCGAGGGTGCCGAAGCACGAGCACTCCACCGGCTCCTCGAAGGTCAGCGCCCGGGTGATGATCCCCAGGTAGGCGATCATCAGCAGGGCGATCACCACGGCCACCGCCGTCTGCACCGGCACCGAGGGGACCCACAGCACCAGGGCGAGCACGATCTCCGTCACCGGGAGGACCGTGGCGACCGTGCGGTGCAGGCCTCGCAGCGGCAGCCGCAACGAGGTCATCGCCTCCTCCGTGCCCTGGCGGGCCCCGAGCTTCGCGAGCCCGGACACCAGCAGCGTGAGCGTCAGCAGCAGCGGTGCGGCCAGCAGCACGATCATCGTCGGGCCCTTCCTCCTGGGCCCGGACATCGGGCCCTCGGACCCCCATTCTCGGTGATCGGCGCCGCTCGGTGTGCGCTCGTGCCACAGGAGAACGGGATCTACGCTGGCTCCATGGCCATTGATGAGCACCAGAGCAGCACCCCCACCGGACCGGCGGCCGACGCAGGAGCGCCGCGAGCCCGCATCGGCGCCGACGTCGCCGCCCTGCGCGCCTCCTTCGACGCCGGCACCACCCGACCCGTCGCCGCCCGTCTCGCCCAGCTCGCCGCCCTGCGCCGCGGTCTGCGGACGGAGGAGCCGCGCCTGGCGCGGGCGCTCGCCGAGGACCTCGGCAAGTCCCGCACGGAGAGCGCCCTGACCGAGATCGGGGTGGTCGCCCAGGAGATCACGCACACGATGAAGCATCTGCGCTCCTGGCTGCGGCCCGAGCGGCTCTCGCTGGGCCCGCTGCTGGCCCCGGCCTCCGGGGAGCTGCAGCGGCAGCCGCTGGGCACCACGCTGATCATCGCCCCCTGGAACTATCCGGTGAACCTCACCCTCGCGCCGCTGGTCGCCGCCATCGCCGGCGGCAACATCGCCGTCGTGAAGCCCAGCGAGGTGGCGCCCGCGACCTCCGCCGCCCTCACCCACCTGCTGCGCACCCACCTCGACCCGGCCTGGGTGCGAGTGGTCGAGGGCGCGGTGGCGGAGACCACGATCCTGCTCGAGCAGCGCTTCGACCTGATCTTCTACACCGGCAACGGCGCCGTCGGCCGGATCGTGGCCCGCGCCGCCGCCGAGCACCTCACCCCCACCGTGCTCGAACTGGGCGGGAAGTCTCCGGTGTTCGTCGACGAGGGCGCGGACCTCGCCGTCACGGCCCGCCGGATCATCTGGGGCAAGTTCACCAACGCCGGACAGACCTGCATCGCCCCCGACTACCTGATGGCCACCCCCCGCACCCTCGAGCGGCTGCGCCCCCACCTGCGCAGGGCCGTCCGCCGGCTGTACGGCTCCCGGCCCGAGCGCAGCCTGGACTTCGGCCGGATGGTCAGCGACAAGCACTTCGAGCGGGTGCTCGCCCTCATCGACGACGAGAAGACGATCCTCGGCGGCACCGCCGAGGCCGACCCCGCCACCCGCTACCTGCCGCCGACGATCATGACGGGCGTGGAGGGGGACGACGCGGTGATGGGGGAGGAGATCTTCGGCCCCGTCCTGCCGCTGCTCGCGGTCTCCGGACCCGACGAGGCGATCGCCCGCATCCGGGCGGGGGAGAAGCCGCTGACCGCCTACGTGTTCTCGCCCCGCCGGGACGTCGAACGGCGCTTCGCGGCCGAGACCTCCTCCGGCTCCCTCGCCCTGGGCCTGACCCTCGCCCACGTGGGCAGCACCGGGATGCCCTTCGGCGGGGTGGGCGCCTCCGGCATGGGCGCCTACCACGGCCGTGCCGGGGTCGAGGTGTTCACCCATGCCAAGCCGGTGGTGCGAAAGCCGCTCACTCCCGACACCCTGAAGCTCGTCTACCCGCCGTACCGCGGCCTCAAGCGCCGGGTGCTGCGCCGACTGATGCGCTGAGCCCGGCACACCGCCCTGCGTCCCCGACGCGGTCGGGACGCTCCTGTCCGGACCAGCGGCCCATTCCCGGCAGACGGACGTCCACCGCGGGGCGTTCCGTCCACCCCGGACCCGCCGTCGGGGTTATCGTCGGCCGGGAGACCGAGCGCACCGTCGGTCGAAAGGAGCGTTCGCGATGACCCAGCAGCCCCCCGGCCCGCCGCCGCCCACGGCCACCGCGCCCTCCGGCGGGTCCGGGCCCGACGGCCCCGCGCCCCGCGGGAGCACGCGCCCCGGCGACCCGAACCTTCTCAACGGCGCGACCTCGCACGGCGTCCTGGGCAAGAAGAGGATCCGCCACCCCTGGGAGCTGCCCCTGCTCGGGGTGGGCATCGCCCTGACGACCCTGGCCTACATCGCGTGGTGGACCCTCATCATCTCGACCCTGGTGCTGCAGGTGACCGAGGGCGAGGCGAGCGTCGCGAGCCTCTGGCAGTACGTCGGGTTCCTGCCGATCCTCCTCCAGCTGGCGTTCGTCCTGCCGCTGGCCCCGGTGCTGATCTGGTGGGCACGCGCGATCATGTACGCACGGATGCGCACCAGGGCCGTGCGCATGAGCCCCACCCAGTTCCCCGAGGGATACCGGATGGTGGCGGAGGCCGCACAGCAGTTCGGGATGCGACGCGTCCCCGACGCCTATGTGCTGCTGGGCAACGGCGTCATCAACGCCTTCGCCTCCGGCCACGGGTTCCGTCGCTTCGTCGTGGTCCATTCCGACCTGTTCGAGGTGGGCGGGCGCACCCGTGACCCGGAGGCGCTGCGCTTCGTGATCGCGCACGAGGTGGGTCACCTCGCCGCAGGCCACGTCTCCTACTTCCGCCTCGTCTTCACCACCGTGATCCGCATGATCCCGATCCTGGGCCCGGCCCTCTCCCGCGCCCAGGAGTACACCGCCGACAACTTCGGGTACTCCCACTGCCCCGCCGGAGCACCCGGCGTGATGGGCGTGCTCTCCGGCGGGAAGTACTTGAACGCCGAGGTCAACGTCAATGAACTGGCCGATCGTGCCGCGACCGACCCGAGCTTCTTCGTGCACTGGGTCAACTGGGGCTCCTCCCACCCGGTGACCACCTGGCGGGCCCACGCCCTGCGCGACCGCTCGGCGCCCGGCTCGCTGTGGATCCGCCCCGGCGGGTCGCTGTTCACCTCTCCGCTGCCGCCGGGGCACGTGTGGTCCTCCCGCTACCCGGCCCCGGGTGATGCACTGGCGATGCTCGCCGCGGCCGACGTGCGCCGGCCGGCCGGCGCCGACGGCCAGTTCGGACGCTTCTCCGGCATCGACTACTCGGATCGGCCCGCGATGCGCACGATCCAGACCTCCGCCCCGCTGCTCTCGGACCGCACCGCCTATGTGATCCCGCCCGGCCCCTATCGTGACGACGCCCGCGGTCCGCTCATCGGCGGCGCACAGAACCCCTTCGGGCCCCCACCGGACCGGCAGGGACCGCAGATGCCGTCCTGACCGCTCCGGCGCCGGTGCTGTCCCGCCGGTCACCACACCCTCCTCAAACCTGCATCGAATGCATAAGGTGAGCCGGTGATCCCCGACCCCAGCGCGCTGACCCCACCGGTGCGTCGCAAGCCCCTCCTCGCCGTCCTCCTCGCCCCGCTGTTCATGGCCCTGATCGCCGTGAGCGTCATCAACGTGGGCCTCACCGCGATCGGGGAGGGCCTCGAGGCGGATACCGGCGAGCTGCAGTGGGTGATCTCCGGGTACGCGCTCGCCTTCGGCATGCTGCTGGTCCCTGCGGGCCGGGCCGGTGATGCCACCGGGCGGCGACGCATGTTCATCGTCGGCGTCGGGGTCTTCACCGCCGGCTCCCTGCTGTCCGGCTTCGCACCGAGCGTCGAGACGCTCAACCTCGCCCGCATCCTGCAGGGCCTGGGCTCGGGGCTGCTGAACCCGCAGACCGTCGCGCTGATCCAGCAGCACTTCCGCGGCCACGACCGGGCCCGGGCCTTCGCGCTGCTGGCCACCACGGTCGCGGTGGCCACCGCCATCGGCCCCGTCGTGGGCGGGGCGCTGATCCAGATCCTCGGACCCCAGTGGGGCTGGCGCTGGATGTTCCTGATGAACGCCCCGATCGGGGTGATCGCGATCCTCGGCGCCCTGAAGTACATCCCCGACGACCGGGCGCGGGGGACGGCCCGGCCGGACCTCGACCCCCTCGGCGCGATCCTGCTGTGCCTGGCGATCCTGGGCATCATGCTGCCCTTCCTCGAACGCGGCGTGAGCGTGCTGGTGTGGCTGTCCTTCCCCGCCGGGCTGCTGATCCTCGGCGTGTGGTGGGTGTGGGAGCGGCGCTACAAGCGCCGCGGACGCAGCCCGATGGTCGACACCGCGATCTTCGCGAACCAGGCCTTCCGCAACGGCATCCTCATCGTCGCGGTGTACTTCCTGGGCGCCACCAGCGTGTGGATCATCGTGCCGCTGTACCTGCAGATGCATCTGGGCCACACCGCCTTCGAGGCCTCCCTGATGGGCGTGCCCTCCTCGTTCGCCGCCGCGATCAGCTCCCAGGCCCTCGGCAAACGGGTGCTCACCTACGGGCGCCGCATGGTGATCGTCGGCTTCGGCGTCGCCTTCCTGGGACTGGCCGGCACCGCAGTGATGACCGGCTTCGTCGAGAGCGGCGCGGTCGCCTTCTGGTGGCTGGCGGTGCCGCTGACCCTGATGGGCCTCAGCCAGGGCATGACCATCTCCCCGAACCAGACCCTCACCCTGAACTCCGTGGATCCCCGCTTCGGCGGAGTCGCCGGCGGCATCCTGCAGCTGGGCCAGCGCACCGGCGCCGCGATCGGCACCGCGATGATCCCCGGCATCATCTTCTCCCTCACCGAGGGCGGCACCGCCTGGCTCGAGGCGTTCATCATCGCGCTGACCATCATCATGGCGCTCACCCTGGCCGCGATGGGCGTCAGCTTCGCCGACCGCGCCCGGGAGAAGGCGGGCAAGGGCGCGCTCTGACGGGCACCTCCCGGCGACCGACGATCCCCTCATCGCTCGCACCCGAGACGCGGGGGACCGTACCCTGGCAGCAGGTGAGGACGCCGGCCGGGAGCACTGCGGACGAGACCGGAGGGGAGCACCGCATGGGGGCGCGAGGACGGGATCGCACGAGAGGACGAGCCGTGCCGCTGGGCTGGGACCAGGAGCGTCCTCCCACCGGCCCCGGCGCTGCGAGCGGAGGGCTCGGGCCGCATTCCGACCCTGCAGGGGACAGCGGTGCGGAGCCCGTTCCCGCGCCGCGACGCGGCTCCCGCCTGTCCCGCCGGAGCCGACGGGTGATCGCCGCCTGCGCAGTGCTGGTCCTGGTGGGCGCTCTGCTCATCGCGCTCCCGCGCCTGCTCGGCGCCACCACCGGCCCGGAGCAGGTCACCCGAGAGTTCCTCCAGGCCGTGGTCGACGGCGACCTGGAGACCGTGCGCGCGCACGCCCGGGCGGCTCCCAGCGTCGCCGCGCTGACCCCGCAGATGCTCGACGGCGCCGAGGACCGCCTGGACACCTTCGAGATCCGCCAGGTCACGGTCGAGGCCGGCACCGCCGCGGTCACCGCCGCGCTCCGCGCCGGGACGGCACGCGGGGAGGCCACGTTCACCCTGACCTCGACCGACACCGGCGCCTTCTCCCCGGCGGTGTGGGAGCTCGTGCCCGTGGAGCTGCCCCGGCTGCGGCTCGATCTGCCTCTCGGAGTGCAGGAGATCGCGATCGAAGGCGTCAGTCTCCCGGTCGCCGAGCTGCGGACCGCGGCGGAGACCTTCGAATCGGCGGTCGTGCTGCAGCTGCTCCCCGGCACCTACGAGGTCACCCTGCCCGAGCTGCCTGGCTGGCTGGAGGCGCCGCGGGTCACGCTCGAGGTGCCGCCCGTCCTCGGGGACACGGCGATCCCCCTCCACGATGCGCACGTCGTGCTCGACGAGAGGAGCCAGGCCGAGGTGCAGCACCAGATCGACGCCGCGCTGGAGGACTGCGTGGTGAGCACCGCGAGCGCCCCCGAGGGATGTCCCTTCGCGGCACGCGTCCCCGCGACCCAGGGCACCTGGACGCTCACCCGGCCGCCCCGCGTCGCTGCGGTCCCCGCGAACCTCTACGTCTGGCTGGCGGTCGGCGACGGGACCGCAGAGTTCACTCCCACCGGTGACGCCGTCGCCGGTTCCGCCGCCGACGGCCCCGCGCCGATCGAGGTGCCCTTCACGGTCGAGGCCACCGCTGCCATCGACCGCGAGGGCGTGTTCGACGTGCACCTGCGCAGCGCCGGAGCGATCACCGTCAGCTACTGCACCGATGCCGAGACCGGGGCCGTCGTCGGGGCCGTCATCCTCACGACGGCCGGACAGCCCCGCGGGCGCGAGTGCGACTGAGCACCACCGCCAGTGCGCACGCGCGCCGGCCGCAGGATCCTGGGAACGGGCGAGGGCGGGACATGATCCCGATGCCGACCACCATGGCGGACCGGCCCGGCACCTGACATCGTCAGGAGCGCGGCGTCACGTGAGGCCGAGGCCGGCCGAGCCGTGGCAGGCGCAGCCGTTCCAGCGGCAGGAATGCCGCCCAGCACAGCGCGGTGGGCAGGAAGTGGATGCCCAGCAGCACCAGGGTGGAGACGTGGAAGCCGAGGTACAGCGCGACCACGACGTACAGGGCCTTCCCGCGCAGGAACAGCACCACGGGGGAGAGGGTCTCCAGCGCGATCCCCGCCCACTGCGCGGGCACGAACACCCAGGGCGTGTGCGCGACCAGCCAGTGCGCGAGGCCGGTGCCGCGGCGTATCGACGCCCAGGTGAGGATCGCGCTGTTGCCCCAGTTCGCGAGCGATCCCGAGTACAGGATCTTCGGGATCACGGAGAAGAAGTAGGTGGCGACCACCGCGATCTGGATCGCGCGCAGCGCCCAGCCGGCCGCCTCGCTGCGGGCGGGTCCGCTGGTCACGGGTCGGTCATGCACGGAGACGGCGCCGTCGGGTCCGGGGCCCTCCTGCCCCGCCACCGTGGGCAGCACTGCGACCGCCACCATCAGCGCCATGTGATCGTGGGCGATGTAGCCGTAGGAGTTGCTGTACAGCATCCACAGCCAGAACGCGATCGCGAGCACCGACCCGGACAGCCGCGGCCGCCACCCCACGATCCCCGCCGCGCAGCCGGCCAGGATCAGGGCCAGCAGGGTGTACGCGATCGGGGCGGTCACCGGCGGCAGCTGCAGCAGACGGGCCAGCGCGACCGGCGTGAAGAACCCCGCGTTCCCCACATGGGAGAGCACGTCCCGCGAGAAGGTCAGCACGTCGATCACCACGAAGGCGCAGATCAGCACCCGCAGCACCCGGACGCGGGCCAGCGGCAGCGCCGGGAACAGCACCGATCGGAGCCGGCGTGCGGGGCTGGTGGCGCTCACGGCGCCTCCCACCGGGTGACCTCGATCAGCTCGTCCTCACCGTGGGCGGTGCCGTTCTGCAGCTGCGTGACCCGCTGGCACAGCACCAGGGCGTCGAGAGGCGGCTCCTCGGGGTGGCGACGGTCGTACTCCGCCGCCAGCGGTGCCAGCAGCTGCGAATCCGCCTCGATCGCGGCGAGGTTGTTCTCGACATCGGCCCGCTCGATCCCCACGCTGCGCTGCCCGAAGGAGATGTCGAACGGCTCCCCGTCCGCCCGGATCCCCAGCAGGCAGGTGTTGACCACCTCGCCATCGGGATCGATGCCCGCGGAGAACTGGTCCAGCGCCCCGAAGGGGAACAGATCGTTGGACCGGGTCAGGCCGCCCACGGCCAGCACCCCCACGCACGCCAGCACCACCAGCACCCGCCAGGTCATCGAGACCGCGGAGAGACGAGAGGGGGAGGACACGCGCCGAGCGTAGCGGGTCCTCATCCCGTTCAGCGCAGCAGCGACGACAGTTCGCGGAGCATCAGCGGCTGCCACCAGGCCCAGTCGTGCCCACCGCTGTGCGTCGTGAGGGACATGTCCAAGGACGTGCCGCAGCGTGCAGCGCCGGCCGTGAGCGCATCGTGCAGCTCCCTGGACCGCTCGGCCATGTCCCCCTCGTACCGGCCCACCTGGAGGCGCAGTCGCAGCGGCTGCGCAGCGGCGCGCAGCAGCGGCGGCACGAGGGCACCCGGGGGATAGCGCCACAGCGAGACCGATTGCGCGATCACGGCTCCGATCAGCAGCGGGGCGCGCGCCCCCGCGAAGAGCGCGGTGAGACCTCCGAAACTGGAGCCGGCGACGATGGTGCGGGCCGCCGCGGTGTTCACGCGCACGCGACCGGGCCCCGTCCCGAGACCGTGCGTGCGCAGGGCGGGCAGCAGCTGCTCCGCGATCCACCGGGCATGTCCACCGGGGACACCGAGCACCTCGCTGCGCCGGGGACCCGAATCGAGGAACACCGCCGTCATCGGAGGCAGCACCCCGCAGGCGACCCCCCGAGCGAGGAGCGCCGGCGTGCGCAGGTGATCGACGTGCTGCTCGCCGTCGGTGAGGACGAGCAGCGGCAGCGCGGCCCCGGGGTCGAGGCCCTCGCAGCCGGCGTCCCCCGGCCGCGAGGTCCACCAGCGGGTGCGCGGGCCGTGAGGCGGCGCGGTGACCGGGAGGACCTGAGGATCCGGCCCGGCCGCGTCGCCCGGGGCGAAGGGTCCGTCATCCGGGAGCGCGATGAGGGAGCGTGTCGCGCCACCGCGTCCGGCGCGGTGACGGCGTGGATTCCCGGGATCGGGCATCACCTCTGCCCCGGGCGTCTTCATCCCTGCGGTCCGCCACGGAGGTTCCGCAGGCCCGTGGTGCACGGCGAAGCCGTAGCTGGCACGCCAGTCCGCAGGGACCTCGAACACGCCTTCCCAGCGGCCGTCGGCCTGCGGCCGCAGCTCGCAGGCATCCGACGGAACGGGACGCCACCAGCCGTTCGCCTGCAGCGCCACCGCGCTCGCCGTCCGCGCGGTGTGGCGGAAGCGGACCAGCGCGCGATCTCCGTCCTGGTGGAGCAGCTGCGGGCCGACGCCCCCGCGACCGCCGGGTGAGATGGCGTCATCGCGCCGCCGGACCGGGGTGGTCGCGTCGTCGCCGGCGCGGCGCATCGACGGTTCCCAGAGCGCGGCGGGGAACATCGGGCCCTCGGTGGGGCAGGTCATGGGCACCTCTCGGTCCGGGGCCGCCGGTGCTCGCCCCTCACGGTGCGGACCGTCACGGCCTGCCGACGGCGAGGTCTGCTTGTACTCAGTAATTCCGTCATTGTCATTCTTCTTCATGGCAAATTGAGTAAAAGTTCCCTCAAGAATTGGCGCGGACTTGGCATCGGGAGCACTGAACGCGCTGGTGGGACGGGCATCGTGGAGCTGTGGGCCGACGTCTCGACGTCGGCCGTCCTCCACAGTTCATCCCGCATGCTTCCCCCGCGCCCCGTCCCAGGAGTTCCTCGATGTCCGCACCCTCACGAGTCCCCACCCATCGCGCCGACGGCTCCGCGATCTACTTCCGCGGCGCACGCGTCGCCCCGAAGATGGCCGCAGCCACCGGCGGCGCCGTGATCGCTGCGGGCCTGGGCATCACCGGGGCCGGGGTCGCCCAGGCGGACACCACCGTCTGGGACGAGGTCGCCCAGTGCGAGTCCACCGGGAACTGGTCGATCAACACCGGCAACGGCTACTACGGCGGGCTCCAATTCTACCAGCCCACCTGGAAGTCGTTCGGCGGGCAGGAGTTCGCCTCCTACGCGCACCAGGCCACCAAGGCCGAGCAGATCGCCGTCGCCCAGCGGGTGCTGGATCGCCAGGGCCCCGGCGCCTGGCCCGTCTGCGGCAAGCGCGCGGGCCTGACCCGCACCAACGGTGGCGCGGATGCGAACGCGCAGCCCGGCGAGCGCGAGAGCGCCCCCTCCCGCGACCACGATCGAGTCTCCACCGGCGCACTCGCGGTGGACGGCAAGTCCGGGCCGGCCACCACCCGGGCCCTGCAGGGCTGGGTGGGCACGAGCCAGGACGGCTCGCTCTCCCGCAGCGACATCACGGCGCTGCAGGGCAAGGTCGGCGCCGCCCAGGACGGCAAGATCGGGGCGGAGACCACCCGCAGGCTGCGCGCCCAGATGGGCCTGGGCAGCAACGGGGTGTGGGACTTCCGGTCCAACTACTCCACCGTGAAGGCGCTGCAGGTCTTCCTCAACGAGGGTGCACCGGCGAGCTCCCCGGCACCCGCCCCGTCGGCCCCCTCCGCCCCCGCAGCCCCGAGCTCCGGGGGCCTGGTCGTGGACGGGAAGTTCGGGCCGGCCACCACCCGGGCCCTGCAGGGCTGGGTGGGCACCAGCCAGGACGGCTCGCTCTCGAGCAGCGACATCACGGCGCTGCAGAGCAAGGTCGGCGCCGTCCAGGACGGCAAGATCGGCGCGGAGACCACCCGCAAGCTGCGCGCTGCGATCGGCCACGGCGACAACGGCGTGTGGGACTTCCGCACCAGCTACTCCACCGTGAAGGCGCTGCAGCAGTACCTCAACGCCCACTGATCCTCGGCGGGCCAGCGCCCGCTCCGCAGCACCACCGACGACGCGTCGGCCCCGTTCGGGGTCGGCGCGTCGTTCTCGTTGTGTGCCGCTCCCCTCGTGTGGGGCGCTGTCGGGGAACGGCGCGACCCCGCGCCCACCCATCTCAAATATGTGGAGATATAGTGCAAAACGGACATCGAGAGGGTAGAGTCGCGCTCGAAAGGGCGGACAAAACGGACATACCGGCACAGAGTGCCGAGTCTTCCGTTCCGCGCACCGCTGTGGAAGGAACATCATGTCCATCTTTACTCTGCGCGATGACGCTCGTCCTGCGCGTCGCACCGGAGAGTCGAAGCGAGCCTCCGCGGCTCGGCGCTGGGGCGTCCGCCCTCGTCTCATCCGGCGGGACCCGGCGGAACTGCACGTGGCCCCCGAGCAGGTGGCGGACAAGCCTGCGGAGACTGTGGAGGCCGGACCTGCTGTGCCTGTGCCCAGGGCGGCACCGCGGCCGCGGGCCAGGCGCGCGCGTCGTGAGCTGCAGCCCGCAGCCCTTCCTTTCGCCCTGGTCGACGCGATGGTGTGGTTCCTCGGCCTGTGGATCGCCTCCGGACTCCGGCTGGAGACTCCCGCCATCTCGGCCGGGATCGGAATCGACGGGCGGGCCACCCCCTTCTTCGGCCTGCTGATCTGTGCCGGGGTCGCGGTCCTCGCCTACACGCTCCTGGCACGCACGCTCCACCTGCATCAGGGACGACACCTGGTGGGCAGCTTCGACGAACTGATGCCGCTCGCCGTCACCGTGGGCGCCGTCTCCGCCGTCGTGACCCTCCTGAACCTGGCGGCTCCGGTCCGGATGGTCCCCTTGACTGCTCCACTCATCGCGGCCCCCGTGGTGCTGGTGCTCGCCGGCATGGTCCGCTACCTCGTGCGACGGGCCGTGCTCCGGGCCACCCGGCATCTGCGAGCCGACACCACCGGCCGGGCGCTCATCGTGGGTGCCGGTGAGGTGGGCCGCAATCTCACCGACTCCATGCGCCGCGACACCAGCTCGCCCTGGGAGCCGGTCGCCTTCCTCGATGACGATCCCCGGAAGCGGCACCTCCGCCATGCCGGCGCCGCGGTGCTGGGGACCACGAAGGAGCTGACGCGGGTTGCGACGAGCTCCCGCGCCGATGTGCTTGTGATCGCCACCCCGTACATCAGCGCCATGACGATCGGAAAGCTCACCGCAGAGGCCACGGCGATCGGCCTGCCGGTGAAGATCGTTCCGCCCCTCGGGGAGATGCTCGGCGGGGTACGGCATGCCGACCTGCGCGAGATCCAGCCTCAGGACCTGCTGGGGCGCCGCCCGGTCGAGACCGACCTCAGCACCATCTCCGGCATGCTCGCCGGGAAGACGGTGCTGGTGACCGGCGCAGGTGGGTCCATAGGCTCGGAGCTGTGCCGACAGATCTCGACCTTCGGCCCGAGCGAACTGGTGATGCTCGACCGTGATGAGTCCGCCCTGCACGCGCTGCTGCTGTCGATGGACGGCACCGCCGATCTGGAGAAGGACAACATGGAGCTCGCGGACATCCGCGATGCGGAACGGCTGGACGCCGTCTTCGCCCGTCACCTTCCCGACGTCGTCTTCCATGCCGCCGCTCTCAAGCACGTCAACATGCTCGAGAAGTCGCCGGACGAGGCGTACAAGACGAACGTGCTGGGCACCCACAACGTGCTCGAGGCCGCCGAGCGCCATGGCGTCGAGCGATTCGTGAACGTCTCCACGGACAAAGCCGCCGATCCGACCAATGTGCTGGGGCTGAGCAAGCGGGTCGCGGAGGGTCTGACCGCGCAGAAGGCGCTGACGGCCGCGCACGGCTCCTGGGTCAGCGTGCGGTTCGGGAACGTCTTGGGCACTCGTGGTTCGGTGCTCCACACCTTCATCGCGCAGATCGAGCGCGGTGGACCGGTCACGGTCACCGACCCCGAGGTGACCAGGTTCTTCATGACCGTCTCCGAGGCCGTGCAGCTCGTGCTCCAGGCGGCCGTGGTCGGTGACAGCGGCAAGGCGCTCGTCCTCGACATGGGGGAACCGGTGCGGATCGAACATCTGGCGCGGCAGCTCATCGAGGCCTCGGGGCGGGACGTGGACATCGTCTACTCCGGACTGCGACCGGGCGAGAAGATGCACGAGGTGCTGTTCTCAGCGGTCGACGCCTCACAGCCCACCGCCCATGCCCTGGTCACCGGCGTCCCGGTGGCACCGGTGGACATGCGGGACATCCCGACCTCGAGGTCCATGCATGACGCCGCTCAGTTCATGGGCGTCATGTCCGGTGTGTGCAGCTCGATGAGCGCGCCCATGGCTGTGGGGTTCTGACGATATGACACCTGTGCTCCTCTCCGGTCCGGACATGTCCTACGCCGAACGTGCCGCCGTGATCGAGGCCTTCGACTCAGGGTGGATCGCTCCGCTCGGTCCGGCGGTCGACGACTTCGAGCAGCGGATGGCGGACCGCCTCGGGCGCCGCCACGCCGTCGCCCTCAGCTCCGGGACCGCAGCCCTCCACCTCGGGCTCCTCGCCTGGGGCGTGGGGCCGGGTGATGTCATCCCGACCTCGACCATGACCTTCGCCGCGACCGCCAACGCGATCTCCTACACCGGGGCGACCCCGTACTTCGTCGATGCGGACCCGCAGACCGGGCAGATGGACCCGGGACTGCTCGAGGAGGTGCTGTCCACGCTGCAGCGGGACGGGAGGTCGGTCCCTGCAGTCGTCCCCGTGGACCTGCTCGGCAGCTGCGCCGACTACACCCGGATCGGCGCCATCGCCTGGCGGTACGGTGCCCGGGTGCTCGCCGACTCGGCCGAGTCCCTCGGCGCCCACCATGCCGGCCGCCCCGCCGGGAAGCTCGGGGATGCCGCGATCCTGTCCTTCAACGGCAACAAGGTCATGACCACCTCGGGCGGGGGCATGTACCTCACCGACGACGAGGCCACCGCCTCACGAGTCAGGTTCCTGGCCACGCAGGCCCGGGAGCCGGTCGCGCACTACGAGCATCGGGAGATCGGGTACAACTACCGACTCTCGAACCTGCTCGCGGGGGTGGGCATCGCCCAACTCGGTCGACTCGACGACATGATCGCGCGCCGCCGGGCGCGTCGCGAAGCCTATGCAGCCCTGGTCGCGGACTCGCCCGGGGTCGAGATCTTCCAGCGAAGCGGTGACCTGGACGACAACTGCTGGCTCACCGCAGCGGTCGTCGATCCCGACGTGGCGGGCTTCTCCGCCGCGGATCTCGGGGCAGTGCTGACAGCGGCCCGGATCGAGAGCCGGCCGCTGTGGAAGCCCATGCACCTGCAGCCGATCTTCGCCTCCTCCCCGGCCAGGATCACGGGGGCCGCGGAGCGGCTGTTCAGCACCGGGCTCGCACTCCCCAGCGGGTCGGCACTGACCGAGGCCGAGTGTCGTCAGGTCGACGGGGTGCTGCACGAGTTCCTCGCGTCGCGAATGCGATGCTCGACCTCGAGATCGACGACCGTATTGTGAGCATCGGCAACGATATGGCAGACTAGTGTGCACAATGTGGCTTTCACGAATGGTTTCGCGGCGGTGCTGGCAAGGAGTTGCGTTGCGCGCGGGCCGAGTCGTTTTCAAGCAATAGTGATGGTCGGCCCCGGGCTCGTCGCCACAAATTCTAGTCGAAGACACACGTGCTACATGCTCCCCTGTGCGTTAGACTGGAATCGTGCCCAGGGGTGGCCTGGTGCCCGCAATACTGTGAGCATGAAACGAGGGATAGAATGCATTCCCAGTCGCCCAGTCCAGCCGCCGCAGTTCGATGTCTCGTGGCCGACGCGAAAATCTTTCTATGCTGACCCCCGCACCCCGCGGTGCTCTCAGCGATAGTCTCCTAGAGACATTGCGTTCGGGCGACACTGCGGCGCTCTCACACACCTCTACTCCGGACAGCCCCGACGATGCTCAAATCGCCTTGTGGTCCCTCTTCGAGTTGCACTATCGCGGTTTCGACGACGTGGCCGAAGAGCTTGAATGGGACCCACACCTCATCGCACTGCGCCGTCGGCTTGAGAACGGGTTCGAGCGGCTATTGCGCGAGCGCGCCCCGGCGCCGCCTGCCCCTGGGAAATTCGCGGAGGACTTCTTCGAGTTCGTCGCTGCGCACGACGGTCCCTCGGTAACTACGCATTTGCAACGTGTTGCCAGTAAGGAGCAAGCGCTCCAATTTTTGCGGCACAAGTCGATCTACACCCTCAAGGAGTCGGACCACACCACGTGGACGATACCGAGACTGCCTTACCGGGTGAAAGCGGCTGTGATGGAGTTACAGTACGACGAATATGGCGGCGGTAACCCGCACCGCCTCCACGCGAACCTTTTCGCGAAAGGGCTCGCAGCAAGTGGCCTTTCTGCCGAGTATGGCCACTACATCAACGAAGCACCACTTGAAGTGCTAATGCAGAACAACGTGATGAGCTTGTTCGGGTTGAATCGGCGACTGCGTGCGGCCTCACTCGGTTTCCTTGCAGCCTTCGAGGCAACCAGCTCCGCGCCCTCGCGCAAAATTGCCCGCGGCCTAAAGCGACTCGGCTTCCCTGGGGAAATGGTTGAGTACTATACCGAGCACGTCGAAGCCGATGCCGTGCACGAGCAATTAGCGGTACGGAACATCTGTGGTGCCCTGCTGGAAGAAGAACCGGAACAGTACGAAAATGTCTACTTTGGTGCATGGGCCTCCCTGCATGTGGACGACCTCTATGCGGAAAAGCTCCTGGAGGAGTGGTCTGAATGAAGAAGGACATGGATGTCGATCATCCGGATGTGGTCCTCTGCCCCCGCGGACCGATGTTGTTGCGAGGCGAGCACGTGGTCGAGGACGAAGACGGGAACGAGCACCAGACGTGGAGGCCAGTAAGTGCCGTCTGCCGGTGTGGTGCTTCGGGAATCAAACCGTGGTGCGACGGAAATCACAAATTGATACGCAAGCGCTGAATATTTGGGCGCATGCGCTCGACAATTCCGTATATCTTTCGCTTATCTGTTCCCGGCGGATTCCCTCTTGATGAAGAGATTATGGGCTGCGTGCTGCCAGTCGTTTCTGTCAACAGGCGAGATGTTGATATCCGAAGCATCACCCACCTCTTAATTGCTCTCCCATTTGCAACTGCATGTAGTTGCCGTAACCAGCATTCGCTTGGTTTGAGTTCACGGGAACAAAGTGATGCGATATCTGGATCCCGCAGAAAATTCGTCACCTTATGCGGCCGATCGAAAGTGCTCGATTGAAGCGCGCCATGCTCGATGGAACCAATTCTTGAGCGACGGGGGCATCGCATCTGAGGGAGTAGCTGGTTTATTTCTGAAATCTTCTGATTCGAGAAGACAGCAGGCGATGTAGTTGGTGAAGTCGCGGAAGCCGAGGGCGGAGCCGCGGGGGTGCTCGAGGCGGCCGTTGAGCGCCTCGCTTGGTCCGTTGTTGGTGCCGGGGCGGTCGAAGTGGGCCAGCACGTCCTGAGCCCAATGGTGCAGGGTCCCGCTTAGCTCGGGCAGTAGGTTCGGACGTTCCTTGTCAAAGCTCTGATCACCTGGCTCCCTCTCACTAGCCTCGATGTTTCATCGGGTTGGTGAGCGGGGGCGGTCGGCGTCGTTGCCGATGCTCAGCTGCTGATTCTGGCATCTGGGTGTGACAGATTGTCGCAGTGTCCGTTGCGGGCGGTCGGGTTCCACTCCCGAGAAGGTGCTGGGGGCCGTAGGGACAGGTGGAGCCGCCTGGTCAGGTCTGCGCGACGGCGGTGCGGAGCCGGTTGACGCCGGTCAGGACCTTAATGGCTTCGGGAGCGTGCTGGGCGAGGTGGAGGATCTTGCGCCGGGCACGGCGCACGAGGATCGCGGGGACCTCGAACAGCCGCGCGCGAAGTCGTTTGGGCTCCCACTTCCTCGCATCAGTACTGGTCAGCGCGATGGTCTGCATCCAGGCGACCAGCTCGGAGGCGAGCTGGATGATCTGGCACCAGATCTGGTTCTGCGCGAATCCCTGCAGCGGGAACTTCTCAAGGCCCATGTCCTTGGCGTTACGGATCCGATCTTCGCAGCGCGCTCGGCGACGGTGTCTCAGCTCCAGGGTCGGCAGCTGGCCGCGCGGGGTGTTGGTCGCGAACGCGGTGATCCGCATTCCTTCGTGGTCGGTGATCCGCAGCTGCGCTCCGGGGTGGGGGCGCTCCTTCCGCACGATCACCCGCATCCCCGCAGGCCAGCCGGTCAGGTCCAGCAGTCCGGTCAGCTCCGCCACGAATGCCCCATCGCGGACGCCATCGTCGTCACTGTCATAGGCGGGGGTCCACGCCGCGGCCTCGTCGATGCGTTTCAGCAGGTCAGGCGTGTTTGCGGGGAGGGTGAACCCGACGGAGTAAGCCAGCCGCCGTCTGGTCAGCCACTGGAGGAAGTCCTTGGTGCCGCCGGCTCCATCGGTGCGGATCAGGACCTTCTTCGATCCCTGCCCACCCCGGACAAGCGGGCCCGCAGGCAGCTGAGCGAGAGCCTGACGGGTGACGGTGATGTGATCGGCAGCCGTGTTGGACCCGGCGTTGCCGGGACGGAGCTGGATCGCCAACGGCTCCCCGGTCCCGTCGCTGCCGTGGTCCAGGAACGCGCACAGGGGGTGAAAGCCGTAGCCACGTTTGAAGTTGGGTGCGGCCTGCTCCTTCTCGCTGTGGGCGGTGATCAAGGTGGCGTCGAGGTCGATGACCAGCGGCTTCTTTGCGCTGGCCGCCGCAGCCGGGGAATGGTCGCCGGCCAGGACCCATGCCCGCTCTCGCGCAACCCGGCGGGCCTGGGAGATCGCTTCGATCACGGCAGGAGCGTCCTGGGCGAGCGCGGTGAGTATGCGGGAGATCGTCGGAGCCGAGGCGACGTCACCGAACACTCCCGGCTCGCACCGCAGCAGATCGGTATCCGAGGCGACCTCCCCGCCCACCGCGAGAGTCATCGCCAGGTCCAGCAAGACCTTCGCCGCGTGGTGCTCTGCCAGCGGTTTCGTCCACGGATCCAGTGCTTCGCGCAGCGAGCGGGCGAGGCCGGTGGCACCGATCGTGTCGGTCAGTAGCACCGCGCCGGCATGCGACACCGCCGGGACCTCGGCGATGTCCACTCGCGGTCGGGGGTAGAAGAACAAGGTAGGGTGGGACACCTGAAAGGTGCTCCTTCCGCCAGATCGATACGAGCTTCAACACCCCGTATCATTCCAGGTCAGGAGCACCTTTCTCTATGCCGTCCGCCGGTCGGGACCACACCACCATGAAATACCGAGGCTAGTGCGTGACGGGCCTTGTAGAGCGGGCCATCCTTGCGGCCGCGACGTTGTGGATCTACTGCAGGACGCGGCGGTGGCAGTTTCCAGGGTGTCCCCGGCCAGTCAGACGACATGGATTAGGGGTCCATAACCGCGACCGATTCAGGTAGGACCTCGCTGGTGGCGGACTTGAACCCCGCGAACCCGTCCATCGCCACTACCCCGTGCCATCCTTCCAGGCCTGGGGACGGGTTGCGAGCCCGGCCTTGAACGCTGCCCTGGAGTGACCCGCAACCATGTCCGGCAGCTACGCGTGCCGTTCCTGTCGCGCGCCGGCGTGAGGGCGATGATCACGGTGGCGTACATGTTGCCGCAGCGGGTGTGGCGCCAGACGTGCTCGTCGAGCCCGATCATCTTCACGCCGTCGATGCAGCCTGGGTCGTCGATCAGCTGCCGTTTGCCCTCGGCGACGACGGCGCCATTGGCGGTGTGCCAGGCTATGCCCAACCCGGCGGCAACCCTCGCGTTCGCGAGGTGGTCGATGAAGAGTTCCCAGTTCCCACCCACCGCATCCCCCTTCGGGAGAGTTTCGCTCGTTCGTCCGCGACGGACGTGGAGTCCTCGCGCGAGTGGCTTTGGCGGTGGACCGGTACCGGCGGATCCGCACGAGCAGCGTCGTGGCGCGGTGGCCGAATGGCTCATGAGCCACGAATCGGGAGATGGAGCCCCACGGCCTCGACCGTGATCCGCAAGCCCGGCACCAGGGATCCTGCTCGGCGAGTCGGAATTCGAGCACCGCGCGGCCTATCATCAGCCGCTGGCCTACCACCACCACCAACCCCAACTCCTCCAGGCGAGCGAAGGACGCCAGGTCAGGGCTGTCGAAGGTTGCGGTGGGCATGTCGAAATCTTCCTGATGGCGAGCGTGAGAACTTCCATCCTCGGGAGACCTCGACGTCCATCCCGGTACCAATGCGTCCACCCTTCGCCGCGCAGCTACCCCCTCATCTCCCAAGTGCCGGGAAGAATAACGTGAAAGTGGACATTTATGGCATACCCGACATTAGGGGTGTAAGATGACTAAGTCAGTTGTCGGCCGACGAATCGAGTTGCCCCATGACCCCATCGAGACGACCCCGTATCGCCATCATGGCTCGTAGCGGGACTACGGCCTCTGCCACCTCTGGAGCTCGAGGGCACAGAGTCCGTGGGAGCCAGGCGTGATCGCCTCAGCCGTACGCCTGCGGCTCGCGCGAGCAGTCCCTCGTGGCCTCTCGGAGGCCACAGCTCGGCAGGTCCAACAAACTCTTGAGAGTGAGGCGACCAGCGCGGACCCCTTGGACATTGCAAGAATTCTCTCGCATGCGAAAGTGAGTGTCCCCTTCTATCGCGAACTCGACGCGAAGTGTCTCGCTGATGTTCCCGTGGTATCGAAGGCAATGATGCTGGCCAATCGTCAGGCGTTCTGCTCCGATAGTGCCCGCCTCGAGCAGCTCACTCCCCATTTCTCCTCCGGTAGCTCAGGCATTCCTTTCACCTCCTACTTCGACGACGGGCGACTGGCCCGCCATCGATCCGAACTTGTGGCCGCATACCGTTACCTCGGTTCGGATCCTTTCGGACCGATCGTTCATTGCCGCTCATGGATTCGCGCCACCCGTCGGGATCGCGTCTCCTTAAGGCTGCGCGGGCAGTATCTCTACGGCGGAGAGGAGGACGAGGGATCCATCCGCGAGGTGGCTCGATGGATCGCCCGCCATCCGGGTGTCACCCTCATGGGAATGAGCTCGCTCCTAGAGCGCCTCCTGCGAAGTTTTGAGGAATTCGATATCCAGGTGCCGCATGGCACGGTCGCGGTTGCACTGGCCGTCGGCGAGCCCGCCTCCACCTACCTCATAGCCGCCGCGCCACGTCACCTCGGCGTCGACCTGTCACTCCGCTACTCCAATACAGAGAACGGACTTATCGGGTTCGCGAGGAGAGCTACGCAGCCTTACCACCTCAATACCAGCACGCACCATGTTGAGTGCCTGGACCTGGAATCCGACGAACCCGCAACCCCCGGGAGCGTGGGTAGGATAGTGCTCACCGATCTATACAATCGTGCGACGCCGTTTATCCGGTACGACACTGGCGATCTCGGTCGATTTGTCACGGATCAACGTGGCACGCCGATCCCAAACCTCCTCGCTGAGCTCGTCGGCCGGCGCAGCGACTTCCCGATTGCGGGAACCGAACAGTTTCCTACCCGAGGCAATCTCTACAAGCTTCTCATGGCGATCGATTCGCACCCGGCGATCAAGCAGATACAGTTGAGGCAGAACTCCATCGGGCGCTTCAAGTATATTCTAAATGCCGAGAGGTCGGAGGAGCTGGAGGCTGGACTGAGGTTCCATCTAGATGAGCAGATCGGAAACATCCTCGAATGCAATTTCGAGTACGTCAGCGATGTTCCGTTGGAACCTTCCGGCAAACGGAGATTCTTTTTTTGCGAGATTCCTGATCCGGAAGGAGTACTAGCATCAGGAAACCGGGCTGCTCGATAGGACATCGATGATTCGATTGATGCGGACGACGAGGCCTATTCCCAGCCTCTCGCCAGGAGAGCGGGTCATTGCGGAACACCCGGCGAAAATCTCGGCAAGTGCCGAGCAGCCGCATCGCTCCTTGTGCCAGTCTAGAATGCGTGTGCGGCCTTGCGCAGATCCGTTCCAATCATGTCAATTTCGACCCATTGGGCGGCGGCAACGACATCCAGCTGATGGTCTGCTTCGGCAGAGGGTCTGCAACGCCATGCCGATGCCGCACATCATCGCTTGCAGATTCAGGGCGTGATGCCGGGGCGCCGCATCGGAAGCGGTGCTCACGAGCCAGTGACTGCGAGATTCAATTTCTTCCTCGCCTTCGATCACAACTCCTCCTCGCAAGCGCATCGGCACTGCGGGCCGGGGAACGCAAGGGTGCTCTCCTCGAGCTTGAGCGCTCCTGTGGACCACTTCCCCAGCCCGCCTTCGGTGTGCAGGTCGTCTACATGGAAAGGCTCACGTACCGCAGTGGATGTCCTCATAGTGCTTGGACTCCTCGGCGGATTCTCGGCTGCTGAGGCCGGGCTTGACGGCTCTTCGCGGTTCGTGGTGAATACCCGCCACAGCAGGGTCATTCACCACGAACCGCGAAGAGCCTCTTTGGGACTGCTGCTGGGCCTCGAGGTCGATGGACTCGGGCAATCCATGGGGCATCACCAAGGCGCAGAGGCGCCGGACACGCGGGGCGATCATGGATTCTCTTCCGACCGTCTTTCGCATTGTGTCGCGCTCAAGGGCGCGCGGCCCTGAACAGCTCGTCCGGCTCAGGGATCTCATTGACGAAGGTCTGACGCTTCCCTGCCCCTACATGCAGTGCGCCGTCGGCATACACGAACTCGCAGCTGATTATGTCGCCGAGCTCGTCGTCGAGGATCCGGCGCAGCTCGGCGTCGAGCCCGGGCGAACGCTCGGCATTGAGGATCCAGGTGAACCTCCCAACATCGTGCTGGCGCAACTGGAACTGCCGGACCGACTGGATCTGCTCGAGCAGTTTGAGAATCTTGAAGTGGGTGGCGCGGCGCGGTGCGTCGCGAGTGCCGGCGATCGGAAAATCCCCACCGCGCCCGCCCAACTCTGCCAGGACATTGGGCATCACGTGACCTGAAACGTCGACAGAGAATCTCCCGAGGTCACCGGTGTCGTAGCGCAGGAACGGCATGGCACGGTTGTAGAGGTCGGTCACGACGATCCGCCCTACTGCCCCGACCGGGGCGGGGGTGTCGGAATCGTGACGGAGGATCTCGACGTGGAAGGTGCTCGTGTCCAATTTGTACGTCGAAGACACCGTCGAGGAGAAGCCGAACAGTCCGTTCTCGGCGTTCGAGTACCGCATTCGCAGGTCAATGCCGAACTGTCGGCGCACCATGCTGGCCAGATACGCGGTGGCGGGTTCTCCTGCTCCGAGGACGACGGAGACGGTTCCGGGCGGGAGCACGATGCCGAGGGCGTCGAAGCGTTCGAGAAGGATCTCGATGTACGAGCAAATCCCGATGATCACCACCCCACGCCGGTGGCGCAGCCATTGTGCAACGTCGCGGACCGATTCCTCGTCCTGCTCGGCGGCGTAGAGCTTCTGCCCGCGCAGTGCGTAGGACGCTCGCGCACGTCGGGAGATCAGATGCCACGCGCGGCAGTGCAGAAAATTTCCGAAGGGGTCAGCGCCTAGGTATTGGTAGGCCCCGACGAGCTCAGCCCTGTGGCGGGCGATGCGCTCGTCGTCGAAGTAAGACCGAAAGGTGATCCCGGAGGTACCGGTGGATTGCCGCGAGGCGAGGCGATCAGGCTGCACGTTGGTCGCGAAGAACTTCTGCGGTTGGGTCACCATCATCGGCTTGGCCACGACCGGCAGGTCATCGAAGGAGGCTCCGGCAAATTTTTGGTAGAAGGGGACCTCCGCCGTGGCGTGTCGGACAATGCGCTGGATGTCGTGTTCATCGCTCCGGGCGACAGGGGTCTCAAGGGTGTGTCGGACCTCGTCGGCGACGCGCGGGGAGGACCCGTTCGGCATCATGCGTGCCGCAATGCTGCGTGCAGAGGAGAACATGGTGGCATACCTGTCCGGTAGTGGTTCAGCTGATCTGCTTGTAGGATATACCTAGATAGACCGATATGCCCGAATTTTCGAGCTTTGGTGGTCCCGGGCCCTGCCCGTGGGTAGGCTGAGGAAGAGGAGTGCAATGACGTTGCGGTGGCCCCTGTCCACGCCCTCGTATGCCCAGGTCAAGCGGATCGCGGACGCGCTGGCCGCAGGAGGAGCGCTCTTAGTACTTTCGCCGGTGATGCTGGGCACCGCGCTCCTGGTGAGGGTGAAGCTCGGGCGGAACGTGCTCTTCCGTCAGGATCGTCCCGGCGCAGACGGTCAGATTTTCGAGATCCTGAAGTTCCGCACGATGCTTGATGCGGATCCGGCGAACGGGCTGGTGACGGACGCCGATCGCACGACGCCCTTTGGCGACCGGCTGCGCGCCACCAGCCTCGATGAGCTGCCGAGCCTGTTCAACGTGCTCCGCGGTGAGATGAGCCTGGTCGGTCCGCGCCCATTGCGGACCCGGTACCTCGATCGGTACTCGCTCGAGCAAGCGCGGCGGCACGAGGTGCGGCCGGGGCTGACAGGGCTCGCGCAGATCTCGGGACGGAATTCGTTGTCGTGGGATGACCGCTTCGATCTGGATCTGGAGTACGTCGAGACCCGCAGCGCGATGGTGGACCTGATGATCCTGCTCGGCACGATCCCGAAGGTTTTCCGTCGGGAAGGCATCGTGGAAGATGGCCAAGCCACCTGTAGCGACTTCTTCGGACCGCGGCGCCTCGGAGCGTACGAGATCCGACCGGGCGACGAGCACTCGGACGGCCGCCACTGGGACGTACTGAACCGCAGCACCGGGTCGGTCTTGGCTCGGTGCGAGATCGACCATGCCGAGGGCGGTGCCGCCGACGCTGAGATCACCGTCGATCCGGAGGCGGAGGACCAGGAGCTGCTCCACCACCGCACCGTCGAGATGCTCGCGGGGATCGGTCGCGAGCTCGGGCTCGGGGAGCTCCGGTTGGCGATGCCACCGGACGGCTCAGTCCACTCCGTCTGCCTGTCGAGTTCCGTGGCCTTGGGCACGGTCGTGGCGGACGATCCCTCAACAGTCCGAACGTACTCCATGGAAAGGAGGGGGGATGCCTGAGCATGCCACTGTCGTGATCGGTTCGGCCGGCCGGCGTCTGTACCTCGTCGACTGGTTCCGCGAGGCGTTCACCGCACTTGGTCTCGACGGGCGGGTGGTCGTCACCGAGAATGATCCGACCAGCTCTGCGGCGTCCTACGGGGACATCGCACGTTATCTGCCGAGGTACACCGATCCTGCCTACGGCCCCGCGCTCCTCGACGTTGTCGAGGAGCTGCGACCGTTGCTGTACGTCTCCGTGAACGATTACGAGCTCATGCACCTCCACGTGCACACCGATCTCGCGCAGCAGCTCCGCGGCCGCGGGGTGCTCGTGCCCGGGGTGTCCCCGGAGTGGCAGCGCGGTTGTGCCGACAAGCTGCAGATGGCGAGGCTGCTGGACAAGATCGGGGTCCCGACCCCGCTCACCCTCCTTGGGGGGAACCGGGACGGCATCGCAGATCTCGCCCGACGCGTCGACGAGGTCGTCGTGAAGCACCGTTTCGGCAGCGGGTCTTCGGGGCTGGCCCTGGTCCCAACCCATGCCGTGAGGGGCGCTGTGGACGATGCCGTCCGCACCGCTCCCGTCGCGAGGGGCCGTGCGCCGACCGCGGACGACGTCGTGGTCCAGCCGCGACTGACCGGAGTGGAGCACGGTGTTGACATCGTGGGCGACCTGCACACACCGGGCGAACTCAGTGCCGTCCTCGCCCGCAGCAAGCTGCGGATGCGCGCCGGGGAGACCGACAAGGCCGTGACCGTCGACCCCGGGCCATTCCACCGCAATGCCGCGCTCATCGCACGGGCGGCGGGGCTCACGGGCCTCATCGACGTCGACATGTTCCTCGACGCCGCCGGCGAGGCCTCGGTCATCGACATCAACCCGCGCTTCGGCGGCGGCTACCCGTTCGTGCACCTTGCCGGCGCCGATGTCCCCCTGTTCTACCTGGCCCGTGCATTCGGCTTGGAGGCGGGGGAGGCATGGCGCGATTACGGGCTCGGGGTCCTGTCGGCGAAGTACGAGAGTGTTCGCGTCACCGTCGGTTCCGAGAGGAACCTGCCGGACGGTCTTCCCGTCAAGCACAGAAGATGAGTGGAGGTTCGAGAGTGAAAGCACTGTACGGAATCACGGTCGGCGGGAGTGCCAACAGTCTGCTGCGCGGCCAGTTGGCATGGCTCAGGGCGAGGGGCTGGGAGATCGTGCTCGTGACAAATCGCGATGAGCGGGCGAAGAAGGCGGCCCATAGGGAGCAGGTGACGCTGCGAGAGATCCCGATGCGGCGGAACATGTCGCCCCTCCGCGATCTCACGGCCTTGGCCCGATGGGTTCGCACCCTGCGAATCGAGGCTCCCGACGTGGTGAACGCCAGTACCCCGAAGGCAGGGCTGCTGGGGATGGTCGCCTCCTGGATCATGCGGGTTCCCCGACGCGTGTACGTTGTCCGGGGTCTTCGGCTGGAGGGCGCAGAGGGACTCGGCGCGCTGGTGCTGTGGGTCGTCGAGTGGCTGACCATGCGGGCAGCCACAGACATCGTCTTTGTCAGCAGATCCCTCGCCGAGGCCACCTTCGCCAGGGGGCTCGGTCGCCGCTCACGGGCGTGGCTCATCGGTGCCGGAAGCAGCAACGGAGTCGACGCTGCCTCGATCGCACGACGGGCGCAGGAGAGCGATGGGGTAGCGATCCGTCGGCAGCTCGGCGTGGCCCCGGAGGCCTTTGTAGCGGGCTTCATCGGGCGAGTCACCTCCGACAAGGGGGCCGACACCATAGCCGAAGCCGCGGTGGATCCGACGCTCGACCCCCGGTGGCACTTCCTCGTCGTCGGATCGGTCGAGGATGAAGGCATCGCGGCGCGGCTGGATGGAGCTTCGTCCGTGACTCGTCTCGACTCCATGGACGCCGTGTGGAGTCTTCTGTCTGCCATGGATGTCCTCGTCCTGCCGACGCGTCGCGAGGGATTCCCGAACGTCGTCCTGGAGGCGGCGTCCGCGCGGACCCCGGCGATTACGACGAGAGCTACAGGTGCTGTGGACTCTATCGTCGACGGAGAGACCGGACTGCTCTTCCCGTTCGGTGATGTGGGCGCCCTGGTCGCCATCCTCGATGATCTGGCGGGCGATCCAGATCGGATGGAGACCATGGGTAGGGCCGCCGAAGCCCGTGCATTCCGCGACTTCGTGCCAGAGGACATCTGGGAAGGGGTGCACCAGATCATGTCTGGAAACGTAACCTCCTCCCGGGTCAGCAGACTCGACCGGCCGCTAACAGCGGCACCGATCGGTGATCACAGGTGACTCTCGTTCCGGTCGCCGGACGGTGATGAACGACGAACCCTGCCGCCAAAACAGGGGAAAAGGGATGACGGACACATCGGTGGAGAGCAGGCGCACGCTTGAACGCACTCCGCCCTCGGACGAGCTGCACATGGATAGTTGCCTACGGATCGTCCGCAGGCAGTGCTAGTGTTCCTCGGCACGACTTGGTCGCGGATCCGGGCATCCCGCACGCGGCGCATGGGTGTCACGGGCGTGTGAGCACCTCGCTGCACGGCATCAAGTGCTCACCGGACCGCGTGGTACAGGCGGAGGCGTCGACACGACGGCTTCCTGGCTCGATCTACGGGGGAGTCGCTTTCTCGCACAGCTGTTCCCACTCAGGAACGAGCATCCGTCTGGAGTGCCGCAACCGCGGACATCTTCGTCGCCGGTGACGCGCATCTCAGTGATCGCGCGGCCGACATGCCGACGACGCAGGGATCTTCTCCTCCCACGTCGAGCCCATGCACTGCGCTTCGGCGGAGGGCCCCAAGCCGGACTGGGTGTTTCGCGTCGACTGGATCGACTCACCCTCCGCTCCCTCCGACCTTGGCTACCGTAGCCTCATCAGCCGTATCCCCCGCAACCTGCTGAAGCCAGGAGGTGGCAGCTGGGTGAACAGCTCGCGGAGCTAGGTCTCGTCCGGCGGGAGCGGGTTGTCGAACAGCGTGATTCCGGCGGGGTCGGGTCAGCTCAGAACCCGTTGCTGATCGACCTCGGAGACGCCGGCATCGTCCGCCCCGCCACGGGACCGGAGTGGCGTAGTGCCACCCGCCGAGGCTCACCGCCCTCGTAGTTCTCGAACTCTGCCGACGACGGCGAGCGATGCGAGAAGTCGCGCCGTGGTCAGTACGGCCAGAATCAATCCTGCGGCGGCGACTGTCGGTGAGGAAAGCAGGATCGCGCAGATTGCGACGGCGGCCAACAGCGCCACGACGGCAATGCCGAGCTCAGCACCGTACTTATTCAATGCCATCAGCAGCGGGCTTACGGACGTGATCGCGGCGAGGAGGAGGATCGTGACCCCGATAGGCAACATTTCCAAACTGCTCACACGGAAGGCTTCGCCGTAGAGAAGGCGAATGAATAGGGGGCCAATGAAAATGATCCCAAGGCAGCCGGTCATCCCGACGCTGCACATGATGGCTAAAGCGCGTTTAAATGTGGCGCTCAGTCCCAATATTCCTTTGCGGCGGTATATGTCGGCGTAATCAGTGACTGCCACCTGCGCCACAGAGTTGTACAGGAGATTCATTGCCGTTATAAAATAGTAGATGACCGCAAACCGGCCGACAGTCTCGCTAGATCCGAACACGGTCAAAAATAGAATAGGTAGGTATGTCGAGAGAGAGATCAGCGATTGTGCGAAACCTAGAGGCCAAGCCTTGCGTACTATGTAACCGTAGTCCCCCTTGGACCCTCCAAGCCCTTTTCGAAGCTCCTCGCGGAAGGTTGCAGGCGCCAGACCGATGCACACCGCAAGCGATGTCGCTGCAACGATCCATGCCATGTGCGCTGGAGTTATGTCCAGAAGAACGGAAATCATCACTGCAGCGACGATTCCGAGTCCCTTCAGGATCATTCCTGCGGCGATGACGTACATTGCGTTGCGCGCCTGGAGGCTCGCCATCTCGATGTCGATCACGAGCTCGAGGACTCGGATCGTCAAAATTGCCCAGACAAGTCCTTGCTCGACATCCGGGAGGATGATCGCTATCAGAAGCAAGGCTATGGCTGTGGCGGCCAGTGAACTGATCGCGCGAAGCGTGATGTAGGGGCCGAAGGCTATCCGTCGATGTGCCGTGATGTACAGGCTGCGCATTCCGAATTGGGCCAGGATGAAGACCGGCCCGGTGACGGCAAGCAGGCTGGCAAACTCTCCGGCGCCCGCTGGACCCGCAAGGCGCGCAAAAGCCCACATCAGTACCCACTGGCTGAGTGCCCGTGAGATCAGACCGGCTAGAAGCGCAGGCTGCCGGAACCTCTTCTTCCACTTCGGCGCACTGCGACTTCGTCCGCCCTCCGTGGAACGGGAGGGCGTCGAGTCTTGCGCATCGTCGATCATTGGCGTCGCACCAGGTGAAGGTTCTAGGGAGGAATTGATCGTGTTCATCGCGGGCCGCCTGAATGGTGCGGTCGCACGTGGGTACCACGTCGCACCCCTTGCTCGCCCCCGGCTTGGGGAGTTCCGCGCACGGCGCGAAGAGGGGGAGCTGGGGACGGTTGCGGTCTGTGGGGATCGGCGTGGTCGGAAGCCGGGTCATGGTGGTGCTGGCGGTCGCTGGCAGAGGACAGTAGACCCGACGCCAGGAAGCCGACGAGGATCCATAGGAACGTGTTGCGGACGCCGTTGTGCGTCATGCCGTAAGCCAGCATGCTCGCCGTGATGTACATCCCGGCAAGACCGCTTCTCTTCACCGTGAACGCCAGGATCCCCAAGAACAGCAGGATGCCGATCGCGCCGTACGACATCATCAGATTGCCGAGCGTCGAATGGATCTCAATCTCCGAGCCGAATCTGTCGAATCCGCCTTCGCCAGCTCCAAAAATCCAATGTTCTGGGTGCAGCAAGATTCTGCTGTAGCCACGAGACCCAAGGGAGCCGTCGTCCTCGGACGCATTAAATCGGTCGGTGACAGTTTGTACGAGCGGGTGATTCTTGAGCCAGGCCAGGCGAGGGCCGACGGCGATGGCACACGCGCCGAACAGCAAGGTGCCGGTGCGTAGGCGGTTGTGCGGCCGTCCGGATCCGGCGGGGCCAGCGACAGCGAGTCCGAGCAGCAGGATGCAGGTGGCCAGGATGGCAGCCTTGGAGAGAGAGGCCACTACGGTCAATGCGCTAAGAACGAGGCCCACTCCGATCGCGAAATTCGATACGGCTGCAATTCGGGGGGCCGCAAGCAGGAGCGCGGCGCAGAGGAGCGCGTAGTACCCCAGCTGATTGGGGTTGTTGAAGCTTCCTGTCGCGCGAGCCCCGCTTAACCCGCCTGCGGCAAGGATTATGACTACTTGGATGGCGAGGCCAGCGAGGATGCCGGCGACCATGGAGTACGTGACGGTCGTTGCATACTGCCTGAGGGCCAGCAAGATCCAGACCAGTGCGACGACGTTGTATGTCAGGTAGGCGCTGCTGAACAGGAATCCGGTATCGCCATTTGTTAGCAGCATCGCAATCAGGTTTATAACTGTCGCGTAGTATGCTAAAAGAATTGCCAGTCGAGAGACGTCTGCGTCTGGGAGCAGGTGCCTGCGGTCATGGAGTGCTGAGACGAATGTTTGCATGATGGTGGCCATCAGGATGATATCAGAGACCTGAGGGAGCCCACTATCCCAGAAGTAGAACGGCTTGAGCGTAAAGAACAGAAAAATCCCTACAGGAAGGAACGCGGGAGTGGTGGCATTCCGCAATTCGCACGAAATGTTCATTCGATATCCTTCCTGGAGGTGTGCAGAGTGTCGGTCGTCGATTGACGCGTTATGAACCGCCGGAGTGCTACTCGGAGCGCGTGCGAATCCACTCCCAAGTACGGCTGATCCCAGTACGCAGACCAATCGGCTCCACTGATGGGAAGGCTGCCTGCAGGGCGGAGTTCGCAGCCTGGGAGTGCGGCACGTCCCCGGTCCGCGAGGCACTATGAGTCACCTCGGGTCGGATCCCGGTGATTTCCTCGATGACGTCTACAAGGGCGAGCAACGAGATGTTCGTGCCAAACGCAAGGTTGATCGGCTCGGGGTGGCTGGCACGTCCTTCTACGCTCTGCATCAGCACGGAGCACACTGTGTCCACGAAGGTGAAGTCCCGGGATTGAGTGCCGTCGCCGTGCATCGGTAGAGGTTCACCCTTCGCCAGCGCGTCCAGGAATATTGGAATGACTGCAGCGTATGCGTGATCTGCGCGCTGTCCGGGCCCGTAGACGTTGAAAAAGCGGAAGGCAGTGGTTGAAAATCCAAAGGATTCCTGGTAGGCGAGGACATACTGCTCGCTGGCGAGCTTCGTTACGGCGTAGGGGCTCAAGGGCCTCACCCATTCCCTTTCGGACTTCGGGAGGGCGGGGTTCTTCCCGTAGACCGAGCTGGAGGAGGAATAGGTCAGCTGAGTGACGCCGCGGCGGCGCATCACTTCGAGCAGATTCAGCGTGCCGTTGATGTTCGCCTCGTGGCTGGCGAGCGGGTTCTGGACGCTGCGCGGCACACTGCCGAGGGCTGCGAGGTGAACCACGGTGTCGACCTCCCCTAACGCCTCGTCGACCGCGTCAGCATCAGTGATCGATCCGTGTATGAATCGAGTGCGGAATGGATCGACGTTGTCCTCATGGCCGGTGGACAAGTCGTCAATAATGGTGACGTCGTGCCCGGCATCCAGTGCGTGCCGAGTCAAGTTCGATCCGATGAAGCCGGCGCCGCCGGTGATGAGAATGCGCATGTTGTTCCTCGTACGGGTGCGGAGTGTCAGAGGGAGAGATCGGCATCGCCAGCCGGAAGGACCTGCTTCAGGTCATAGACGATCCCGCCCGGCTTCACGAACGAGCGCACCCAGGTGCTGCCCTGCTCGAGGAACTCTCGATGCGCCACGGCGAGCACCACCGCGTCGTACTCGCCGGCTCCCGGTGTTTCCTCGACTTCTACGTTGAGGTGTGCTCGGGCCTCAGCAGGGTCGCACCACGGGTCGTGGACGATCACCTCGGCGCCGTACTCGGTGAGTTCCTTCGTGATGTCCACGACTCGAGTGTTGCGCAGGTCGGGCGTATTCTCCTTGAAGGTCAGGCCGAGCACCAGTACTCGCGAGCCGCAGACCACGGTCCGGGTCTTGGTCATCGCCTTGATCAGTTCACTAGCCACGTACGGTCCCATCGAGTCGTTGATCCGACGACCGGCGAGAATCATCTCCGGGTGGTAGTCGATCTCCTTCGCCTTGTGCGTGAGGTAGTAAGGGTCGATCCCTATGCAGTGGCCTCCCACCAGCCCAGGCCGAAACTTCAGAAAGTTCCACTTCGTCCCGGCCGCCTCGAGAACCGCACGGTTGTCGATGCCTAGTTTGTTGAAGAGCATGGACAGTTCATTGATCAAGGCGATGTTCACGTCGCGCTGGATGTTCTCGATCACTTTCGCCGCTTCGGCTACTCGGATCGAGGGCGCGCGGTGGGTGCCGGCTTCGACGACAAGCTGGTAAAGCTGATCGACGAACTCCGCGGCCTCGGGGGTGGACCCCGAGGTGACCTTCATGATTGTGGTGAAGCGGTGCTCAGCATCCCCTGGATTGATCCGCTCGGGGCTGTACCCGAGGTAGAAATCCTGGTTCAGCGTGAGGCCGCTGGTGCTCTCGAGGATCGGGGAGCATTCATCTTCCGTTGCGCCCGGATAGACTGTGGATTCGAAGATGACCACGTCGCCGCGATTCAATGTCGGCCCGATCGCCGCCGAGGCCGCGAGTATGGGGAGTAGATCGGGAACCTTGTGGCGATCGACTGGAGTCGGGGTGGTGACGACGTAGACGTTGCAGTCGCGCAGATCGTCCGCAGAGCTGGTGAAGCTCAGGCGGGTGGAATCGCGGAGCTCTTGGTCGCTGACCTCGAGGTTGGAGTCGTTCCCGGCGGAGAGCTCGGAGACACGACCTTCATTGATGTCGTAGCCGACCACATCGATCTTCTGGGCGAAGCCGACAGCCAAGGGCAGCCCGACGTATCCAAGGCCGACGACGGCCATCCGCGTAGTGGCGGAATTGTGAAGCATGGAGATCCTTTCAGAGTTGCGCCGAGCGCGGTGGCGAGTGCCGCTGGGGTCAGCGGGAACTTGTCGGGAGACGGTGTCGGAGGGCGGGGATGATCTCGCCGCATGCACGATGCACCTGAGCGAAGCTTTCGGCGTATGCCTCAGGGGAGAGCCCGTAGGGGTCTGGGATGCTGTTTCGGGCGCCGGGGCGGAGGCATTTCCGGCGTAATGGGGTACATGCCTGGACCAGATCCTGCAGCGACGAGAAGGTGGCGTTCTGCGGGAGAGATTGCGCGATGCGAGCGAATTCCAGGAGAGTGAACGTTCTTCTGATCGCCCGAGGAGCAGTGCGCAGGACCCAGGAGCGCTGCTGCTCGGTCATCGTGAGCAGAAGGGTGGCCTGCTGCGCGACGGATCTGTCGAGCTGCTGCCCGAGCCGGTGCGGAAAATCACCGATCGTCCCCCTGACGTAGGCGATTGCCTCGGGAGCCGGGGGGTGGCCCAGCATCGCGTGAGTTCCGGCGCTTCGGATCATGAGTCCGTTGCTCTCGAGGCCATCGGAGAGCAGCGCTTCTGCGACAGGAGATCGACAAATGTTTCCCGTACAGATGACGAGGACGGACTCCGAGGTCATCCCCGGGATCCTGTCGATTCGGTCTCCCTGGACAGAGTCTTGGCGAGCGGCTCCGACGTCTCGGCACGACGGTCCCCCAGGGAAGAGGATTCTCGGGATGACGAGGTGTCTGCAGGCTGGAGCTCCTGGCGCGGAGACGTTGCTTCCCGCAGGAGGGCCAGGGTCTCCGCGCGCGCGGCCATCGCGACGCTGCTCTCCGAGTCGATGGCGTACTGATAACGCTGGGTGTATACGTCGTGGGCACGGCGAGGGACGCGGTTCAGCAGAACGCCGAGGACGTCGGAGTCGATCGTCGTGAGCTTCTCGAGAGCGGCGCGGAGCTGCGGCTTCCGGACCAGCCCGCTGCGAGCCACGATCAGAGTCCCGCCCACGATGCGCGAGAGGACCGCGGTGTCGGTGACGGACAGGAGCGGTGGGGAATCGATGACCACGTAGTCGTATGCGGCCATCGCAGTGTCAAGCGTCCTTTGCATGGCGATGCTTCCGAGCATTTCGCTGGGATTCGGGGGGATCGGTCCCGCGGTAAGGACCTCCAGGCCTGGAGTCTCGAGCGGCTGAGTGACCTCGGAGAGATCGGCCTCCCCGATCAGTACTGTGGTCAGGCCGACGGTGGCTTCGAGTCCGAGGTACCGAGAAAGCGACGGACGCCGCAGGTCCGCCTCGATGAGGAGGACGCAGTTCCCTGCCTGGGCCAGTACATGAGCCAGATTGATCGCAGAGCTCGACTTTCCCTCATTTGCCAATGACGAGGTGACGAGAATGCTGTTCGATGCTGCGTTGAGTCCCGTGAATCGGAGATTCGTTCGCAGCTCGCGATAGGCCTCCGCTTCGACGCTGTGCGGTCGGTCGCTCATGACGAGCGGTGCTTGCTCTGAATCTCGAACTGCCTGTACGGAACCGATCACCGGCATTGCGACGCTCTTCTCGACGTCTTCCGTAGTCCGTACTCGGTTGTCCGAGAGCTCCTGGGCCACCGCAACGGCGAAGCCTGCCATGATTCCGAGCAGGAGGCCAAGAGCGATGTTCCGGGGAACGCTCGGGCTCGCCGGCGCTGAGGGCGCATCTGCCGTCGATACAACCGTCAGCTTGACCGTCGACCCGCTGGTGGTTGTCGACAGCTCAGCGACGACGGCACGCAGGCTCGCGGCTGTGGAGTTCGCGATGTCCGCAGCGAGGTCCGGGGTCGTCGAGGTCACTGTGATCTCGAGGATGAGTGTGTCTGGCGGTATCGAGGTGTTGATGTCCTCGGCGAGCTCGCGCGATGTCTTGTCGAGTGCAAGCTCTTCGATGACCGGATCGAGGACCATCGGACTGGTCGCAAGATCGGCGTACGTGGTGATCTGCTGACTCGCGAAGTCGACGCCGCCATTGAGCTCGGCGATGCTGCTCTCCGTCAGAGTCTGTATGAACAGTCTGTTTGTGGCTTCATATCGAGGAGTCTGCAGCAACGTCACCAAGGCTGCTGCGAGCAGGATCAGCAACGCGGTGAGGAGCGCGGAGAGCCAGCGCTTCCGAAGTACGGCCAAGTACTGCTGAATCTCCACGAGCGCCCCTTCGATCTGCGGTGTTGCAGCTGTTCCCCCGGGCCGTGTACCACCAGTCAACTGTGCTGTCCGTGGAGCGACGGGCCCGGCTTGCGTCTACCGGAGCGAGCATAGCGTACAAATCACCCTTCTGGGGCAATTCGGACATTACGGGTACAGTCGGCACGGACTCCAGCACCTCGTCTCGCGGTGCTTGAGCTCCGCTGATTCGATGGTTGGCTCGAATGAGGACGCGCTGACGGTCCGAAGCGGTGGACGAGGCCGGCCCCTGGCTGCCATGTCCGGCGTCCGGGCCCGTGTGCTGGAGCTGTGCAGATTTGATCTGGCTGGAACAGCCACTCCGAGGTGTCGGGCGGGGGCGAAGATCCGCCAGATCGCAGTCTCGGACGCGACCTGCGGCAAACTCTGCAGATAGCTGAAAGGAACACATGAGGACCTCGCGGAAGTCTACGTCTGCAGGGCGGGGCAGTTGCTCCGGGTGGCTTGTGCTGGCCTCCTGCCTCGTCGCATTCGTTCTATGGGTCTTGCTCACTGCGTGGTGGGGCAATCGTGACGCCTCGGCGAGCCTCGGCTACCTGGCTGCCCCGTTGCTGCTCGGCGGAGGCGCCATTGTCGGGTGGCTATGCGCACTCCGCAGCCAGGAGGTCTTCGCCGTCGTAGCGGCGGCGGGAGCTGTCTTGCTGGCAGTGGCCGCAGTTCCGTTCTACAGCAACGCGGAAGCAACGGCAGGCGTGCAGTTGGTGGCGCTGAGCGGTCTGCTGGCTACGGGGACTGTTGCTTCATCACGGGCTACGGCTGCAGGCAGTGGAAGAGCGATGTTCGCGGGGGCGATCGGCGTGGTGGGTGTTGTACTCGCCGCCCGAGCTCAGGCTGCCACGCTTCTGGTCGTCCCGGTCGTGATCCTGATCGTTTTCGCACTGCGCAGCGGAGGGTTTTCGTCGCGCCGCAGAGTTCTTGGTGTCGGCATGGGCAGCGTCGGCGCGGCGATTCTGGCCGTCGCTTCGCTTGCAATCCTGCCGACGTGGCCGCAATGGCTGAGCCGCCCCAGGAGCCTCAGCGGAGCGCGGCACCGCCTCTGGGGCGACGCCCTCACCCTGTGGCGCGAGCACCCGGTCATCGGCGGAGGTCCTGGATCCTTCCTCGAGCACTCGGAGACCGCGCGCTCCGCTCCGCACCTCTATGCCGCCCACTCCTCGGTCCTCCAGGTCGCCGCTGAGCTCGGCGGCGTCGGGGTGGTCCTGTTCCTCGCGGTGCTGGTCGCGGGGGCCTTCGTCGCCAGTCAGGGCGACCGCGCTCGCGGGTTGATCGGGGTGGCTGCCTGGTGCGCGCTGGCGGTGCACTCGATGATCGACCACCTGTACGAGTTCCCGATCGTCTGCCTGTTGGCGGGGCTGGTGATCGGTTGGGCGGGCTCCCGCGAGGTACCCGGGGCCGCCGCCGCGTCGCCACCTCCACGGCCAGGTACAGAGAGCTCTTCACGCGACCTCGCGTGACCGCGCATGAACCCTCGTGGCGGCCGCAGGAGACGCCGCGTCGCGCGGGTTCACACGGGCACACGATCCTTCGCCCCGACGGCAGGCAGCCCGTAGCTTCCCCACCATGTCCGTTGCCACCACCACTCTGCCCGAGCTCGAGCGCACCGCCCCGGTGCGGCATCGCCCTGCGCTCAGCTACGAGCTGTTCCCCGCCCGGTCCGACGTCTCCTTCGAGCGGTTGCGAGAGACCATCACGCAGCTCGAGGCGACCGCCCCCGACTACGTCTCGGTCACCAGCCGCACCGGTCACGGCAACCTGGGCCGCGTCCTCGAGCTCACCGAGCACGTGCTCGCCGAGACCAGCCTGCGCCCGCTGGTGCACCTCACCTCGATCGGGTCCACCCGCGCCCAGCTGACCACGATCATCCACGCCCTGCTGGACCGCGGCGTGCGCGGTCTCCTCGCCCTGCGCGGTGATCAGCCCGATGGGCACCGCCTCGAGGACGACGAGATCCCTTTCGCCCGTCCGCTGATCGAGCTGATCCGTGACATCGAGCGTGAGCGCACGGCGGGGCTCGCCGGCGGGCGGGTCAGCGTCGGCGTGGCCGCCTATCCCCACCGGCATCCCGAATCTCCCACCATCAGCCATGACACCGAGGTCCTGGTCGCCAAGGAGCGGGCCGGTGCGGATTTCGCCATCACCCAGGTGTTCTTCGATCCTGACGTCTACACCAGATGTCTCGATCGTTCCCACGCCGCGGGGGTCCGCCTGCCGCTCGTGCCGGGACTGGTGCCCGCCACGAATCCGAGGCGCCTGCAGCGCCTGGCCGCGATGAGCGGTGTCGAGCCGCCGCGGGAGCTGCTCCACCAGCTGGAGCTCGCCGCCGAGGAGACCGAGCGCCGCCGGATCGGCATCCGGTTCACGGTCGATCTCGCCCGGCGTGTGCTCGACGCGGGCGCCCCCGGGCTGCACCTGTTCACCTTCAACCAGCACGCCGAGGCCCTCGACGTGCTCGACCATCTCGACCTGGACCGCTGGTCCACCACCTCGCAAGGAGACGCCCGATGACCCTCGAATCCACTCCGCTCCCCGCCGCCACCCCCGTCGGCTACCCCCGCATCGGGCCCGACCGCGAGCTGAAGAAGGCCGAGGAGGCCTACTGGGCCGGCCGCATCGACCACGCCGAGTTCGCCCGCCGCACCCGCGCGCTGCGCCGCGCCACGCGTACTCGCCTCACCACCCTGGGCCTGGATGCCGCGGCCGCCGCCCCGGAGTCCTTCTCCCTCTACGACCAGGTGCTGGACGCCGCGCTCGCGGCCGGCATCGTCCCCGATCGCTTCGCCTCCGTGGTGACGGCAGACGGCACCGTCGACGACGACGGCCTGTTCGCCCTCGCGCGCGGCACCGCCGAGCAGCCGCCGCTGGAGATGACCAAGTGGTTCGACACCAACTACCACTACCTGGTCCCCGAGATCGGGCCTGACACCGACGTCCGCCTCGCCTCGACCCGCGTGGTCGATCTGTTCACCGAGTCCCTCGAGGACGGCGCCGGCACCCGTCCCGTCCTCGTCGGCCCCCTCACCCTGCTGCTGCTGGCCAAGGCGCAGGACGGCGCCCCCGAGGGCTTCGACCCGCTGGAGCGTCTCGACGAGGTGGTGGCCGTGTACGCGCAGCTCCTGACGCGGCTCGCCGCTGCCGGTGCGCCCTGGGTGCAGCTCGACGAGCCCGCGCTCGCCGCCGATCAGCGCGTCGACGCGACCGAGCTCGCCGAGCTCCTGCAGCGCTCGATCAGCCGCCTCGCCGCGCGCTCGGACCGACCGCAGCTGCTGGTCACCACACCGTACGGCGGCATCGGCGACCTGCTGCCGACGCTGCTGGCCACCGGCGCGGAGGCCGTGCACGTGGACCTCACCCGCGGCGAGCTGCCCACCACGGCGCAGCTGGCCGGCGTGGACACCGTGCAGCTGGTCGCCGGGCTCGTCGAGGGCCGCTCCGTGTGGCGCACCGAGCTGCCGACGGCCGCCGCGCGCCTGGCCGAGCTCCGCGCCCGGGTCACCGCGGCCGGGGGAGATGCCGCGGCGGTCGTCGCCTCCACCTCCGTCTCCCTCCAGCACGTCCCCCACACCCTCGAGCTCGAGACCTCGCTGCCTGCCGAGCTCACCGCCACCCTCGCCTTCGCGGACGAGAAGATCACCGAGCTGGTCACCCTCGCCGGCGGTCAGGTCGAGGCGGGCACCGTCGACGGCCCCCGCTCCGTGCCCCGCGCCTTCGAGGGCGTCCGCGTGGACGCCGTGCGCGAGCGCGCCGCCGCGGTGACCCCCGCCGACACCGAGCGTGCTGAGCACGCGGTGCGGGCCGAGGCGCAGCGCCGGGCGCTGGGCCTGCCAGACCTGCCCACCACCACCATCGGCTCGTTCCCACAGGTCGCTGAGGTGCGCGCGGCCCGCGCCGCCCACCGTCGCGGCACGCTCGACGCGGCCGGGTACGAGCAGGCGATGAAGGACGAGATCGCCCGCGTGATCACACTGCAGGAAGAGCTCGGACTGGACGTCCTGGTCCACGGCGAGCCCGAGCGCAACGACATGGTCCAGTACTTCGCCGAGCACCTCGAGGGCTTCGCGACCACCGAGCACGGCTGGGTGCAGTCCTACGGCTCCCGCTGCACCCGCCCCTCGATCCTGTTCGGCGACGTGCACCGCCGGGCGCCGATCACCGTGGACTGGTCGACCTACGCCCAGTCGCTGAGCCCGCATCCCGTCAAGGGCATGCTCACCGGGCCGGTCACCATCCTCGCCTGGTCCTTCGTGCGTGACGACCAGCCGCTCGGGGACACCGCCGCCCAGGTGGGACTCGCGCTGCGCGATGAGGTCACCGACCTCGAGGCCGCCGGGATCCGCATCGTGCAGGTCGACGAGCCGGCCCTGCGCGAGCTGCTGCCCCTGCGCGATGCCGAGCATGCGGATTACCTGGACTGGTCGGTGCGCTCCTTCCGCCTCGCCACCTCCGGAGCGGCCGCGGCCACGCAGATCCACACCCACCTCTGCTACAGCGAGTTCACCGTGGTCCTCGGCGCGATCGACGCCCTGGACGCGGACGTCACCTCGATCGAGTCCGCCCGCTCCCGCGGCGAGATCCTCGAGGCCGTGGAGCCGGGAGCCTTCCTCCGCGGCATCGGCCCCGGCGTGTGGGACATCCATTCCCCGCGCGTGCCCGGCCCGGCGGAGATCGCCGAGCAGCTGCGCCGCGCCCGCGCCGTGGTCGACCCCGGCCGGCTGTGGGTGAACCCCGACTGCGGCCTGAAGACCCGCGGCTACGCCGAGACCGAGGCCAGCCTGCGCCACCTGGTCCAGGCTGCCCGCGAGGTGCGTGCGGAGGCAGAGGTGCGCGCCGGGGTGTGAGCGCGCCGTCGGCGGGGCAGGGCGCTGTGCCACCCTGGCTCCATGACCCTCCCCGCCGACAGCCACGTGCACAGCGAGTTCTCCTGGGACACCGGCGGCCCGGACAGCCCCGCCCGCGGGACCATGGAGGCCACCTGCGCCCGCGCCGTGCGCATCGGGCTGCCGGCGCTGTTCTTCACCGAGCACCTCGATCTCGAGACCGCCTGGTTCACCGACCCCGAGGACTTCGGCGACCACGAGCGGCACCTGGTGGCGGCGGACGGGATCGTCTCCGTGCCCCGCTTCGACGCCGACGGCTACTTCGAGGCCATCGAGCGCTGCCGGGCCGCGTTCCCGTTCCTGCGGATCGGCACCGGGCTCGAGGTGGGCCAGCCCCACCTCCGCCTCGAGGCCGCCGCGAACGAGCTGGACCTGACCCGATTCGACCGCATCCTCGGCTCCCTGCACACCCTCGAGTTCGAAGGCCGACGGGTCGAGCCCAGTACCCTGTACCGCCGGCTCCCCGCAGAGGAGGTGGTGCGACGCTATCTCGCCGAGATCCCTGACCTGGTGGCCGGTGACGAGCCCTTCGAGATCGTCACCCACCTGGACTACGCCCTGCGCTGCTGGCCCGAGGAGGAGGAGGGGCCGTTCGACCCGCGCAGCCTCGAGCAGGAGCTGCGCGGTGCGATGGCCGTGATCGCCCACAGCGGCCGCGCGCTCGAGATGAACACCCGGCGGCTCTGGCCCTGGATGCCGCAGTGGTGGGCCGAGGAGGGCGGGCGCACGATCAGCCTGGGCAGCGATGCCCACACCCCCGCGGCACTCGCCCACGGCTTCCCCGAGGCGGTCGCGATGGTCGAGGCGTTCGGCTTCCGCGCCGGCCGCGACCCGCGCGAGCTCTGGCGGCGCTGAGCGGGCACTGAGCGGGCACTGACCAGGGAGCGCTCCGCCACTCGCCGGCCCGAGCCGCGCCGGGCCCGGGACGTGCCCGCGGACCCCTCCGCCCCGTATCCTCGTCGGGGCGGCTCCCATCCGGGACCCGTCATCCCGGAACGGCACGATGCCCACCCCCGCATCGGGCGCCGACAGCGGGAGCACGGTGCTCCGGTCAGGAGCACGGACGAGGAGGTCTGATGCGCGCACTGCGCAAGGTCGCGCCCGGAGCCGGGCTGGAATGGACGGACGTCGAGGAGCCCGGCTGCGGGCCCTGGGATGTGAAGGTGCGGGTGCTGCGTGCCGGGATCTGCGGCACCGATCTGCACATCCTGGACTGGGACGCCTCCGCCGAGGCCATGTGCGACACCGTGCCCTTCACTCCGGGCCACGAGTTCTACGGCGAGGTGGTCGAGGTCGGTGAGGAGGTCACCGATGTGCGCGTCGGCGACCGCATCTCCGGCGAGGGCCACGTGGTGTGCGGGGTGTGCCGCAACTGCCGCGCCGGCCGCCGCCAGATGTGCATCCGCACCCGCTCCCTCGGCGTGCAGCGCGACGGCGCCTTCGCCGAGTACGTGACGCTCCCGCACCAGAACGTGTGGGTGCACGAGCATGACGGGGGCGAGGAGCTGATCAGCCCCGAGCTCGGTGCCGTCTTCGACCCGCTCGGCAACGCCGTGCACACCGCCCTGAAGTTCCCGGTGGTGGGGGAGGACGTGCTGATCGCCGGCGCCGGCCCGATCGGACAGATGGCCGCCGCCGTCGCCCGCCACGCCGGGGCCCGCTACATCACCATCACCGACATCTCCCCGCAGCGCCTGGCCATGGCCGAGGACTGCGGCGCCGACGTGGTGCTCGACGTCGCCGATTCCCGCGTGCGCGACGCCCAGCGCCGCCTGGGGATGCGGGAGGGCTTCGACGTGGGACTGGAGATCTCCGGACAGGCGCGAGCGCTGCAGGAGATGATCGAGAACATGAACCACGGCGGTCGGATCGCGCTGCTGGGCCTGCCCTCGACGCAGTTCGAGATCGACTGGACCATGGTCGTCACGCGGATGATCACCCTGCAGGGCATCTACGGTCGGGAGATGTTCGAGACCTGGAACGCGATGTCCGCGATGCTCAGCACCTCCGAGACGCTCCGCGCCGCCATCACCCGCACCATCACCGACGTGCTGCCCGCGAGCCAGTGGGAGCGCGGCTTCGAGATCGCCAAGGCCGGCACCGCCGGCAAGGTCGTGCTGGACTGGAGCACACTGGACGGCTGACCCCTCGCCCGCCGCATGCTGTCTCGTCACCCCCGCCGCCCCCTGGAAGGATCTTCCCATGTACACCGCCCTCAAGGACCAGCTGACCGCCGAGCTCGCCGAGATCGAGCAGGCCGGGACCTTCAAGCACGAGCGCGTCATCTCCACCGCCCAGGGCAACCGGATCACCGCCGGTCCCGTCGGTCGGGACGGCGCGGAGGTGCTGAACTTCTGCGCCAACAACTACCTCGGCCTCGCGGACGATCCCCGCCTGCTCGAGGCCGCGAAGAAAGCACTGGACGAGCGCGGCTTCGGCATGGCCTCGGTGCGGTTCATCTGCGGCACCCAGGATCTCCACCTGCAGCTCGAACGCGCCGTCTCCGACTTCCTCGGCACCGAGGACACGATCCTGTTCTCCTCCTGCTTCGATGCCAACGGCGCCGTGTTCGAGCCGCTGTTCGGGAAGGAGGACGCGATCATCTCCGACGCCCTGAACCACGCCTCCCTGATCGACGGCATCCGCCTGTCCAAGGCCGCCCGCTTCCGCTACCGCAACGCGGACCTCGAGGACCTGCGCACCCAGCTCGAGGCGGTCGCGGCGCTGCGCGACGGGAAGGGCGCCCGCCGCACCGTCATCGTCACCGACGGCGTCTTCTCGATGGACGGCTACCTCGCCCCGCTGCCGGGCATCTGCGACCTGGCCGAGGAGTTCGGTGCGCTGGTGATGGTCGACGACTCCCACGCCACGGGCTTCATGGGCGCCAGCGGCGCCGGCACCCCCGAGCACTTCGGGGTCTCGGACCGGATCGACATCTTCACCGGCACCTTCGGCAAGGCGCTCGGCGGTGCCAGCGGCGGCTACGTCTCCGGCCGCGCAGACATCGTGGCGATGCTGCGCCAGAAGGGCCGCCCCTACCTCTTCTCGAACTCGCTGGCCCCGTCGATCGTGGCCGCCACCCTCACCGCGCTCGAGCTGGTCGAGGGCAGCGGTGAGCTGCGCGAGACCCTGTTCCGCAACGCCGAGCTGTTCCGTCGGCGGATGAGCGAGGAGGGCTTCGAGCTGCTGCCCGGCGAGCACGCGATCGTGCCGGTGATGTTCGGGGACGCGGCGCTCGCGGCCAGGATCGCCGACGCGATGCTCGACAGCGGCGTGTACGTCACCGCCTTCTCCTACCCGGTGGTCCCGCAGGGCAAGGCCCGGATCCGGGTGCAGCTCTCCGCCGCGCACACCGAGGCGGACGTCGAGACCGCGGTCCAGGCCTTCATCGCCTCTCGCGCCGCGGTCACCGGCTGACCTCCCGCGCCGCCGACGGCCGCTCACTCGCCCAGCCGCATCCATGGGCGCTGAGCCAGCATGGAGGGCCGTATATGCGGACGTGTGCTGGCTCAGCGCCGGTGGATGGCACGCCCCGGAGCTTGGGGGCGTCAGCCCAGCCGCATCCACGCATCGGTGCGCACCCGCAGGCCCAGGCTGAGCGCCCGCAGCACCATGAACAGGAAGTTGCAGGCCAGCCACAGCATCGCCAGGCCCAGGGGCCCGGCCGGTGACCACCACGCCACGGCGATGGCGCCGGGCATGATCGCCACGGCGATCAGGGCGCCGACCTTCGCGAGGTAGGGGGCATCGCCCGCGCCCATCAGCACGCCGTCCAGCACGAACACGTATCCGGCCACGGGTTGGGCGAGCACCAGCACCCACAGGGCGGCGCGCAGGTTCTCCTGCACCGCGACGTCGGGCGTGAACCAGCCGGGGACCACGTAGCTGGCCGCCAGCAGCAGCACCGATACCGCCGCGCCGCCGCCCACGCCCCAGCTCATCAGCCGCCGGGTCACCGCATGCACGGTGGCCGGGTCCGAGGCGCCCAGGTAGCGGCCGGTCAGGGCCTGGCCCGCGATCGCCAGGGAATCCAGCGCGAGGGAGAGCGCCGTGAACACCGTGGTGGCGAGCTGATGGGCGGCGAGCTGCACCTCGCCCAGGCGGGTGGCGACCACGGTCGCGGCGATCACGACCACGCGCAGCCCGAGCGTGCGCACGAACATCGGCACCGCATCCCGGCCCACGGCCACCAGGTTCCCCAGGTGCGGGGTCAGCGGGATGTCCTCCTGGCGGGCGCGGTGGACGATCACCCCCAGCAGCACGGCCACCATGCCCCACTGGCATACGACGGTGCCGAGCGCGGAACCGGCGATCCCCAGGTCCAGGCCGAAGATGAGCACCGCGTTCAGCGGGATGTTCACCAGCGCCCCGCCCACGGCCACCACCAGCGGCAGCTTCGCGTCCTGCAGGCCGCGCACCAGCCCGGTCGCGGCCTGGACGGCCAGCATCGCCGGCAGTCCGAACGCGCTGAGGCGCAGATAGATCAGCGCCTCCGCGAGGACGTCCGGGGAGGGACCGAAGGCGGCCAGCAGCGGCTGACCGGCCAGCACCAGCAGCACGGTCGACAGCGTCCCGACGACCAGCGCGAGCCAGCAGGCGTCGATCCCGCGCGAGATCGCCTCCCGGGTGCGGCCGGCACCGAAGGAGCGGGCCACCGCCGCCGTCGTGGAGTAGGCCAGGAAGATCGCCAGGCCCACGATCGTGGTCAGCACCGTCGAGGCCAGGCCCAGCCCGGCCAATGAGGTGGTCGAGACCCGGGCGATGAAGGCCGAGTCCGTGAGCAGGAACAGCGGCTCGGCCACCAGCGCACCGAGGCTGGGGATCGCCAGGTGCAGGATGTCGCGGTCGACGGTCTTCCGGGCGCGCTCCTGACGGGGGGACTCATCGGGGGAGGGGGAGGCGGACACCCCCCTATTGTGCGGCCCGGTCACCGACGATCGTCGGATCCGAGTTCGCAGACAGTCGTGAGAGAGTTCCCGCGGAGGACTCGGCGCCCGCCCTCGGGCCGCGGCGGCGGGCCGCATCGCCCGATCACGCGCCGCCCGCGTCGCGCACGACCCCTGAGGAGCAGGATGAATCGCCTGTCCACGCTGAGCCTGAACAACAGGTCGTTCATCGCGCTGGTGTGCATCGCCGTGTCGATCATCGGCGTGTTCGTGATGTCCACGATGCGCCAGGAGCTCATCCCCTCGGTCTCGCTGCCGCAGATCCAGGTGATGACCACCGCTCCCGGTTCCTCCTCCGAACAGGTGAAGGACCGCCTCACGGCACCGATCGAGCAGTCCCTCAGCGGGCTGGAGAACGTCGAGGGGACCTCGTCGACCTCGCAGGCGGGCCTGTCGATGGTCACCGTCGAGCTCACCTACGGCACCGACATCGCCCGCTCCGCCAACCAGGTCGACGCCGCCCTGACCCGCATCGAGGGACAGCTGCCGGAGTCCGCGGATCCGCAGGTCATCTCCGGCGGCACCAGCGACCTGCCGGCCGTGGTGCTGTCCGTCTCCTCGGACCTGGACCCTTCCGACCTCGCGTCCCGGCTCGAGTCCTCGGTCACCCCGGAGCTCGAACGCGTCACCGGGGTCTCCTCGGTCGCGGTGATCGGCGCCCCCGAGGAGATCGTGCGGATCACCCCGGACCAGGACGCCCTGGCCGAGCACGGCCTCACCGAGGACGACATCACCACCGCACTGGAGGCCAGCGGCCTCTCGCTGCCCGGCGGCTCCGTGGTGGACGGCGAGCGCACCCTGGACGTGGTGCTCGGCCAGAGCCTGGACACCGTCGAGAGCCTCGAGCAGATCGTGCTGATCCCGGACGGGAGCGGGCAGCAGGCGCAGCAGCCTGCCGAGCCGGTCACCCTCGCCGAGGTCGCGACGGTCGAGCGCACCACCGAGGAGCCCACCTCGATCTCCCGCACCAACGGCCGGGAGTCGCTGGTGCTGATGGTCACCGCGACGGTCGACGGCAACGTCGTGGATGTCTCCGAGGGCGTCGAGGCGGTCCTGGCCGACACGCTCCCGGGCGTCGGCGGCGACGCGAAGGCCGATGTCGTCTTCGACCAGGCCCCCTTCATCCAGGAGTCCATCATCGCGCTCGCCGAGGAGGGCCTGCTGGGGCTGCTCTTCGCCGTCGGCGTGATCCTGCTGTTCCTGCGCCGGGTGCGGCCGACGGTGGTCACCGCGATCTCGATCCCCACCTCGCTGCTGATCGCCTTCATCGGCATGTACGTCACCGGGTACACGCTGAACATGCTGACCCTGGCGGCGCTGACCATCTCCATCGGCCGCGTGGTCGACGACTCGATCGTGGTCATCGAGAACATCACCCGCCACCTCGCCTACGGCAAGACCAAACGCCGGGCGATCCTCGACGCAGTGGGGGAGGTCGCCGGTGCCATCACCGCCTCGACCCTGGCCACCGTGGTGGTGTTCCTGCCGATCGCCGTGGTCGCGGGGATGGCCGGGGAGCTGTTCCGGCCCTTCGCCCTCACCGTCGGCATCGCGATGCTGTCCTCGCTGCTGGTGGCGCTGACCATCGTGCCGGTGCTGGCGTACTGGTTCTTGAAGCTGCCCACGGGCCAGGACGACGTCGACCCCGATGACGTCGCCCAGGTCACCGCGATCCGTGAGCAGGCGGAAGCGAAGGAGGAGCGTAGCTGGCTGCACCGGATCTACGCGCCGGCGCTCCATCTGGTGGTGGACACCCTGCCGCGGCGCCTGGTCACGCTCGCCGTGGCCGTCGGGGTCCTGGTGGGCACCGTGTTCCTGATCCCGCTGCTGAACATCAGCTTCCTCGGCGATACCGGGCAGAACATCGCCTCCCTCACCCAGACCCTCCCGGCCGGCACCAGCCTCGAGCAGTCCTCGGACAAGGCCACCGACAGCGAGGAGGCGCTGCTGGAGATCGACGGCGTCCAGACCGTGCAGACCACCATCGGCGGCGGCCAGTTCGGCTTCGGCGGCGGCAGCTCGAACGAGGTCAGCTTCTCGATCACCACCGCCCCCGATGCCGACCAGGAAGCCCTGCTGGACGAGATGGTCCAGGCCCTCGAGGCTCTGCCGGAGTCCGGCACCGTCGAGGCCGCGGACGTCGCCTCGCCCACGGGCTCCAGCTCCGTGGACATCCTCCTCACCGGCCCCACCGCCGCGGACCGGCAGGCCGCGAACGACGCGCTCCTCGCCGAGCTCGACCCGCTGCCCGACGGCGTGGCCGAGGTCAGCAGCGATCTGCAGGCCGATCAGCCCACCGCAGTGGTCACCGTGGACCGGATGGCCGCCGCGCAGCGCGGACTCACCGAGGAGGCCGTGATCGGCATGGTCGCCCAGCAGATGTATCCCGGCGCGATCGGGACCATCACCCTGGACGACAAGGAGCTGGACATCTTCGTCGCCGGGGGCGAGAGCGTCGACACCTTCACCCAGCTGCAGGACCTGACGCTGAGGGGGACGATCCCGCTGCAGGATGTCGCGTCCGTCGAGGAGGAGCTCTCACGCCCCTCGATCTCCACCCAGGACTCCCTGGAGACGGTCACCATCTCCCTCACCCCGGCAGGGGAGGACGTCGGGGTGGCGACCGATGCCGCGAACGATGCGATCGAGAGCGCCGAGCTGCCCGAGGGCGTCGAGGCGAGCCTCGGCGGGACCGCCGCGGACATCGACGAGACCTTCGGCCAGCTGGGCATCGCCATGCTCGCCGCGATCCTGCTGGTGTACGTGCTGCTGGTGTGGATCTTCAAGTCGCTGATCCAGCCGCTGATCCTGCTGGTCTCGATCCCCTTCGCCGCCACCGGTGCGCTGGGGCTGCTGGTGGTCACGGGCGTCCCGCTGGGGCTGCCCTCGATGATCGGCCTGCTGATGCTGGTGGGCATCGTGGTCACCAACGCGATCGTGCTGATCGACCTGGTCAACCAGTACCGACGCCGCGGGATGACGCTCGAGGAGGCGCTGCACCTGGGCGCGGCCAAGCGACTGCGCCCGATCCTGATGACCGCCGCCGCGACCATCTTCGCGCTGGTCCCGATGGCGCTGGGCCTCACCGGCAACGGCGGCTTCATCGCCCAGCCGCTGGCCGTGGTGGTCATCGGCGGTCTGATCTCCTCGACCCTGCTGACCCTGGTGATCGTGCCGGTGCTCTACCGGATCGCCGAGGGTCCGGGGGAGCGGAAGCGGGTGCAGGAGGAGGCGCGGCTCGCACAGCTGCGGGAGACCCGCGGACGGCGCGCGGCCGGCGCCGCAGACGGGGGCGACATCTCCTCCGGCGCCGCGGTCACCGCCGTGCACGCCGATCAGGAGCGAGGATCGCGCCGGTCCCTCCGGGAGCGGGGCGGCGTCGTCGGCATCGTGAAACGGCGCCTGCGCCGGGACTGACCCGGAGGCCCGGCCGCTCGGCAGGGTCCCCGCATGCTGGTCGGCCCCACCGGCAGAGCATGGCCCGACCCAGCGGCGTGCTCTCAGCCGCCCTCGGCCGCGGAGCCGCAGAGCCGTGCGATGTTCTCCCGGTAGACCGAGGGTGCGTGGCGCCGCAGGGCGGTCTCCCGGCTGGTCGGGAGGCGCTCGACGATCTCCGACCAGCGGTCCACGAGCTTGGTGAGGGCCTCGACGATCTCCTCGACATCGTCGGGTTCCACCAGGCGGACGGTGCGATACCGTTCGAGCGCCTCGCGGGTCCCCTCGGTGTCCCCGATGACCACCGGACGCAGTGCGAGGATCCCGTCGATCGCGGAGACGGGGAACGGTCCGTCCAGGCGGGTGGGCAGCACGACGACGTCGGCCTGGGCCAGGAACGCCTCGGCGCTGCAGCCGGGCCGTTCGATCTCGATCGTCAGGTCCTCGAGGTCTGTGAGTTCCTGGAGCCGCTCCTCGAACCAGGCGTCCTCGGGAGCGACGGTCACGAACAGGGTGACCGACGTGCTCCGTCCCAGCTCGTGCAGCCGAGCCGCGGCCTCGAGGACGAGATCCGGGCCGTTCGCCGGTGTCAGCGCACCGAGGAACAGGATCCTCAGAGGTCCCTCGAGAGGTTCCCGAGGCGGGAAGGGCCTCGTCGGGGACCCGATGGCGTCGAGGACGATCTCGGTGCGCGTGTCCAGGGAGGGGAGGATCTGCTGGAGCGTCTTCGCGGTGGAGGGGCTGTCGATGAGCACGCGGTGCGCGGCCAGGAGGGGGAGGAGCCGCAGTCGGCCGACCGGCTGCTCACCTCGGCCTGCGCGGCGGAGATGGACGAGTGTGCGGTGGCGCCGGAGCCGGGCGAGGATCATCCAGAGCGGGAGGTCGTCCGCGGAGGCGTACACCGTCTGGGGATCTACGCGCGCAAGCGCCCGCCAGGTGCTGAGCAGCGCCGCGGGGATGGCGCGCAGGTGGACGGACCGGCCGGGGGAGTCGGCGCGATGCCTGCGCAGCACCAGTGTCGGGACGATCAGCACCTCGGCGCCGGCACGGTGCAGCGGGGTGACGAGAGGGCCGTCCCTCGCCACGGCGACCACGACGCGGTACCGCGCACGACGCAATCCGGTGACGGTCTCGAGGAGGCGCCGTCCCGGCAGGCCGAGCTCGGCATCCGAGTGGGCGACCATCACGGTGCGAACGGGCGTGCTCATCCGACCCGAATCTCCGTCCTGCCGGGTAGGCGAGCTCCCGCGCACAGTGGTCCAAAATGTCCGTATTGTCCTAATGTAGTCGCGGGGGTGGCTCGGGGTCCATAGCGGCGACATGGGAACCTGCCCGACCCCCGTCGCCTACGATGCGCTCCATGGCCACAGACCGACCCCGCGAGCACGCCCCCAGGGCGTCGGGGCGCCGCTGGACGGTGCGGATCCGGGTGCTGACCACGATGCTGGCCTTCATGACCGTGGGCCTGGCCCTGACCGGCGTGCTCACCTACGCGGCCCAGTTCCGGGCTCTCGATCAGCGGATCGACGCGGAGCTGTGGCAGGAGTTCGATGAGCTGAAGCTGCTCGCCGTGGACACCGCGGCCGACGGCACCCCGGTGCACACGACCGTGGACAGCGTGCTGGTGCACGCCACCGACTCCGCGGCCCCGTCGGACTACGAGTCCGTCATCACACTCCTCGACGGTACGCCGAAGTACCAGCCGCATCAGCAGGCATTCGGTCTGCTGCCGCGACCCTCGGCGGACGACACCGCGGCGGAGGCCGCCCGGATCGATGCCGAGACCGACAGGGTTCTGCGGGAGCTGCTCGCGGCGCATCAGCCGGGCCTTGCGAGGATCGTCTCGATGGAGGCGCAGGGCAGGGACCTGCGCGTGCTGATCGCGTCGGTGACGGTGGAGGGCGATCCGTCGGAAGGCATCTTCGTGGTCGCGAGCGACATCGGCGCCCAGCACCGCGGCCTGTGGCAGAGTGTGCTGACCTTCTCCGTGCTCTCGGTGATCACGCTGCTGCTCGCCGGCTGGGTGGGGTACGTCGTCACCGGGCGCCTGCTGCGGCCGCTGGAGGACCTCCGCGCGGCCACCGGGCAGATCACCGTGGACGACCTCGAATACCGGGTGCCGGTGCCCGAGGAGCGGGACGACATCAGCGCCCTCGCCCAGAACTTCAACCGCATGCTGGGCCGCATCCAGGCGGGCTTCGCCGAGCAGCGCCGCTTCATGAGCGACGTGGGCCACGAGCTGCGCACCCCGCTGACGATCGTGCGCGGCACCCTGGAGACCACCGACATCGAGGACGTCTCGGACGTGCGGGAGTCCCGGGAGATCGCGCTCGAGGAGCTCGAGCGGATGGGTCGCGTCGTCGATGACCTCTCCGAGCTGGCGGCCTCGGCGCGCCCCGACTACGTGCGCCCCAGACCCCTGGACCTGACCGCGTTCGCGCGCTCCGCCTTCGCCCGGATCGAGCACATCGCCGAACGGGAGTGGGTCCTGGAGCGCACGGTGGAGGCAGTGGCCGATGCCGACGAGCAGCGCCTGGTCCAAGCGGTCGTGCAGCTGGCCGCCAATGCCGTGCGCTACAGCGAGGAGGGCAGTCGGATCCGTTTCGCGGTGGACCGGGTGCCGGGCCCCGAAGGAGCCGAGATCCACGTGAGCGTGCAGGACGAGGGCATCGGCATCGGAGAGGAGGATCAGCGGCACATCTTCGAGCGCTTCACCCGGGTGGACGGCAGCCGGGGCTCGGGAACAGGGCTCGGGCTGCCGATCGTGCTGTCGATCGCCGAGGGCCACGGTGGCCGGATGCAGCTGCAGTCCGCACCCGGTCGCGGCTCGACCTTCAGGATCGTGTTCCCGCAGTTCACTGCCGCCCCAGCAGCCGATCGGGAGCATCCGACATCACCCGATGCCGCAGGTTCCGGCAGGACGCGTGATACTTGAACGCCGGGGTCGATCCCCGGTCGACGACGATGACCCCACTGCCTGCAGGAGGAACGACGGATGAGGATCCTCATCGCCGAGGACGAGGCGCGCATCGCCCGCTTCATGGAGCGCGGCCTGACGGCGAACGGCTTCGCCTCCACCGTGGTGGAGGACGGCATCTCCGCCCTCGACCTCGCCTCCAGCGGCGACTTCGACCTGCTCATCCTCGACGTGGGCCTGCCCCGCATGGACGGTTTCCAGGTGCTGAACGCGCTGCGCGGGATGGATGTGCAGATCCCGATCCTCATGGTCACCGCGCGCACCGGGGTCGACGACACCGTGCAGGGGCTCGAGGGCGGGGCGAACGATTACATCGCCAAGCCCTTCCGCTTCGAGGAACTGCTGGCCCGGGTGAAGCTGCGCGCCCGGGAGGCCGCCGCCGGGGCGGGCAGTGTGAGCGATGATGTCCTCGAGCTGGGCGATCTCTCCCTGGACCTGCGCACCCGCATCGCGTCCTGCGACGGCGACGAGAAGCCGCGTTCGGTGGAGCTGTCCTCCCGCGAGTTCACCATGGCCCGCGTGTTCCTGGAGAACCCGAACCAGGTGCTCACCCGTGACCTGCTGCTGTCCAAGGTATGGGGCTACGACTACGACGGCGCCTCGAACGTGGTCGACGTGTACGTGGGCTACCTGCGCAGCAAGCTCGGCGCCCCGCGGCTGGTGACCGTGCGCGGCGCCGGCTACAAGCTCGTCGATCCGGCGGCCTGAGCCGTGACGGCGCTGCACCTGCCGGGACATGAGAGTCCTCTCATGTCACGCTCACTCGCGTCTCATCGCCGTCCGGGAGGATGCTTGGCATGAAGACCTTGCGGACCTACGGGATCATCGTGGCCGTCGCGCTCGTCGCGATCGGTCTCGCGCTGCTGCCGTCGGCCGAGGAGACGCCCCCGGCCCGCCCCGGCATCACCGTCGGCGGGACCGCTCCCGCGGGCCCCGCCTCCCGCGATGCGGACGCCGCCTCGACCGATGCCCCGTCGGCCGACGGGGCGGCGGTGGCCCTGCCGACCGTCCCCGAGTCGTCGGCGGACGGCCCCGGCACCGACATCGGCGTCGGCACGATGGAGCCCGAGGCCTCCCCGAGCCCCGCCCCTGCCCCTGCGCCTGCCCCTGCTCCGCAGCGTCCCCGCTCGTCGAGCGCGCCCTCGGACAGCTCCTCCTCGGGAGGCGACCAGAGCGCGGGCCGGCGCCCGTCGGGGGTCTGCGAGTGGGACGACGGCGAGCTCCGGTGCGAGGACGACGACCACGACCACGATCACCATGACGACCACGACCACCATCACGATGATGAGGACGAGGACGAGGACGACTGAGTCTCAGGCGGGGATGCCGAGACGCGCGAAGGCGTTGCGGAAGATGGTCAGCCCCTCCAGCCCCGGCAGCTTCTGGACCCGCGTGTCGAGCTTGTCCAGCTCGGTGGCCCGGCCCGCGAAGAGATGGTTCATCACGTGGACGACCTCGGACTCGTCCATCATCCCGCTGCCCACGGGCTTCCAGACCCGGGACATGATCATCCGGACGATCTTCTGGGCGTTCTCGGAGGCCAGCAGCCGCTCCCGAGCCTGGGTGGTGTAGAAGGCGACGTGGCGGGTCTCCTGCTGGGCGATGCGCTTCAGCAGCGGGGACAGCGCCGGGTGGTCGGTCATCGCGGAGAGCTGACGGTAGGCGGCCACGGCGGAGAGCTCGTTGGCCGCACCCCACACCATGTGCACGGCCACGAAGTCGGTGCCCGCGAGGTTCGACAGCACCGACTGCTTGAGCGGTCCCAGCGCCCCCGTCCAGCCCAGCTTGACCCGCTTGGCCTTGATCTCGTCGTAGTCGACGATGATCCCGTGGCGCGCCAGCACCATCGACAGCGCCTCGCCGTGCCAGAACTCCTCCCGGTTCCACATCGTCATGAACCCGCCGGCGTCCTCCTCGCGATGCGAGGGCGTGACCAGCATGTCCCGCAGGAAGCACGAGGTGTGGAACTCGACGTCGCACATGTAGCGCAGCGAGCGCAGGGTCTGCGCGTCCAGGGGCCGGCTCCCGAAGGTGTCGAAATCGAGGTCCTCGTACTTCACGGGCACCGAGGTCTCGGCGAACTGATCGAGGTCGAAGGCCATGTCACACTCCGATCCGGGGCAGTGAGCTGAGATAGGGGTCCGGGAGGTCGGGGCCCGGCAGCAGCCGGGTGATCTCGTACCGGGCGCGATGCAGTGCGGCGCGCTCCGTGGCGGTGCGGCCGAGGACGGCCAGTGCGGAGGGCAGGTCGGGGTCGGGGAGACCGCCGCCCTCGAGCGGGGAGCCCAGGGACAGCAGCACTCGCGCGGTGAGGGCCTCGCGCGGCGAGCGGGTGAGACGACCGATCGCCTCGGCGGTGAAGAAGTCGACCGCCGCCTGATGGCGGTCCACGACCACCTCGGTGACCCGGTGCGCCTCGCCGGTGAGCCGCCGGGAGATCGCGGCCAGGCCCGCCTGCAGCGACGCCTCCTGCACCGCCATCCGCGCCATGTGCCCGGCCGCCACGGCCTCGCCCGCCAGGCCTGTCCACACCGCGGACAGCAGCGGCTGCACCCGGTCCAGGTGGCGACGGCGCAGCGTGTGCAGGGGACCCGGACGACGCCGGTGCCGAGGCCGCTCGGTGGGATGGTCCCCGGTGAGCAGGTCGCGCAGAGCGCGGGACTGCCAGAAGCGGTCCACCATCCAGGTGGCGAGGAAGGCGGTGATCCGGGCCTCGTTCCCGGTCGCGGTGGCGAGCATCGCCCGGGATTCCGCGAGCGCCGAGGACTCGAGCCGCTGGAGCACCTCCAGCGCGAGGCGCAGATCCTCGCCCAGCGGGCCCTCGGAGGCCAGCAGGGCGGCGTCGACCGGGAGGCGGGAGGTGCCGCGACGGATGTACGCGGCGACATCGACGTGCGTGCGCAGCACCGGGGTGATGCTCGCGTCGAAATGGACATGACCGGCATAGGGTCCGTCCACCGGGATCGCGGTGTGCGGATCCGGGGCGCTCAGCGCGGGCACGGTCGGTGCCGCGCCTCCGGCCAGGTCGACCGACAACTGCTACCTCTTCTCCTGGGACGGGGCCGGGGACGGCTGCTGGCATGCATATCCCGCTCGTGGGCCGGGATCATTGTACGGAGCGGATCTGCCTGTGGGCCGCGAGCGCGGCGCTTGGTAGGTTTCGACTGTGACGAGTACCGGTGCCGCCTCCCTCCCGGCCTCGGCCGGCGAGCCGGCCGGTACGGGCCTGCCGGACCCGGACCGGCTCCGGGCCGCGCTGCGACCCGCGGAGCTGCCCCTGCCCTCCCCGCGCGATACCCGGGAGGCCGCCGGCCGGGTCAACGATCTCCTCCACGCCGAGCGCTACCGGGAGGCGCGAGGTCTGGTGGAGCAGTTCCGTGAGGCCCCCGCCGCGCCCGAGGACCGGTTCGCCCTGCTGCGCGCCTCCCTGCACGGAGCGGCCCTGTCCGGAGCGGGCGAGCAGATCGCCCGCGATGCGGTGGACCTGGTCACCCTGCTGCGCCGCAGCGGGAATGCCGAGCAGGCGGCGGCCGTGGTGACCGTGCTGCTCGAGCGCGGGCCGTTCGCGCAGGCCGCCTCGACCCGGACCCGGGCCGCGATCGAGGAGATACCGACCGGTAGGGGGCGCCGCCGGGGGCATGCGCCGCAGGCCGCGCCCGAGATGCTGGTCGTGGTGCGCGCGCTGGAACGCTCCGCCGTCCCCGGACCGCGCGGCACGGCAGCGGATCCGCGGCGGGACGCGGCCCGGCTGCGGGCGGCGCTCGCGGCGTTCCCGGCCGTGCGGGAACAGCTGCTGGCCGATCCGGAGCAGGAGCTGCGGCTGCGCCTGGCCCAGGCGCTCGAGGGGGCCGGGGAGGATGCGGCGGCGACCACCGCGGCGCTGGATGTGCTCGACCTGATCGCGGAGCGCGCTGTCGCCCTCGACATCGATGTCGACGCCCGGGATCCCCGCACGGATCCCGAGCGCCTCGCCACCGCCGCGCACGCGGTGCTCGCGCGCACCCTCGGCGTCGAGCGGCCTCTGCAGGCGGTGCACCACGCCCTCGAGGCCCTCGACGCGATGCCCGGGATCGAGGACCCACCGCTGCGCATCGGGCTGATCACCGCCCTGCTGCAGGCGCTGATGGCCGCCGGGGCCACCCGCGAGGCGACCTTCACGGCCGGGCGGCTGGCCTCGTTGCAGCGCACCCTGCGCCGGGATGCGCTGCGCATCGCTCCGCTGCTCGCCGTGGCCGCGCAGCGCGTCCAGGCCGAACGGTACGACGCCGCCCGGTGGGCCCTCGAGCAGGCCCGCACCCTCGCCCGGGAGACCCGAGATCGTCACGCGCTGCTGGAGGTCGCACGGCTCGCCGCGAGCATCCACGAGCGGTCGGGCGAACCTGCCGCCTCGTTGCGCGAGCTGCGGAGGATGGCCCACCAGGCCCGCTGGCTCGCCGACGACCTCGCGACCCCCACCTCCGCCCAGGGTGAGCTGATCCGCACCGAGCTGCAGGCCAACGCGCTGGTGATGCGGCGGGCCCTGGATCTCGGCCGCACCGGCGCGGTGGAGGAGGCGACGTCCGCCATCGAGCGGCGCACCCGTCCCGGCGGCGGCCGACCGGTGCTGCCCGCGGAGCTGCTGTGGGACCACCGGGTCGATGCGAGGGTGGGGCGATTCCTCGCCGCCGGGGATGCCCTCTCCCGAGGCGAGGAGGGAGCCGAGGAGGAGACCTGCCAGCGCCGCCTCCGCGAGGCCCAGGACGCCATCGACGCGCGACCGGCGGGCCATGAGGACCGGGCCCGCTACTGGAGCGCCTACCTCGAGGACCGCCATGCCCACCTGCTCGCCGAGCGCGGACGGACCGAGCCGGCGCTCGAGCCGGCCCGTCGTGCTCGCGAGGCCTGGAGCCGGCTCGGCAGCGAGGAGGACGTCGCGCGACTGGACGCGCTGCTCCGAGCGCTGACGGGGGAGGGGGCCGGCGCGGGGTGAGGTCCCTGCGCTGACCGGTCGACGTGCGGCGCTGCTGTCGCTGACCGGCGCCGGCGCCGCTCAGCTGCCGTCGGCCGTGAGCATCGTGGTGCGCAGCACGTCGATCACGGCCTGCGGGTTCGTCGAGGGGTTCACGAAGGCGAGACGCAGGGCGATCTCCCCGTCGACGGCGGTGGGCACGCACAGGACCGTCCCCTCCCTCGCCAGCCGTTGCGACCAGCGGCGATAGGCGGCCGGTGACCATCCGGGCCGACGGAACAGCACCACCGACAGCTCGGGCTCGACCAGCAGCTGCAGGTGCTCGGTCCCCGCGACCGCCCGGGCGACGGTCCGCGCGGTGTCCAGGCACGCCTCGACCGCGGCGGTGTAGGCGGCGGTGCCGTGCGTGGCCAGCGAATACCACAGCGGCAGTCCGCGGGCGCGGCGGGAGAGGTGCGCGGCGAGATCGGCGGGATTGGACTCCCCGCGATCGATCGAGTCGAGATAGGCGGCGTGCTGGGAGTGCGCGGCCGCAGCCGGACGCGGGTCCCGGTACAGCAGGGCGCAGCAGTCGTACGGCGCGAACAGCCACTTGTGCGGGTCCACCACGAAGGAGTCCGCCAGCTCGATGCCGGTGAAGCGCTCCCGGGCGCTGGGGGCGACCAGGGCCGCGCCGCCGTAGGCGCCGTCCACGTGGACCCAGGCGCCGTGGCGATGGGCGACCTCGACCACCGAGGCGAGGTCGTCGACGATGCCCGCGTTGGTGGTGCCGGCGGAGGCCACCACCGCGCAGATCCGCGGGTCGGACGTGAGCGCCCGCTCCAGCGCCTCGCCGGTGAGGTGGCCGCGGTCGTCCACCGGCACGCTGACCAGATCCATGTCGAGCAGCCGGGCCGCCGAGGAGATCGAGGAGTGCGCGGTGGAGGCGCAGGCCAGCGCCCAGCCGCCCGCGGGGCGACGTCCCCGCACCCGCAGGGCGTGGTCCCGCGCGGCGGCCAGCGCCGAGAGGTTCCCATGGGTGCCGCCGGCGACGAACACCCCGGCGGACTCCTCCGGCCAGCCCAGCAGGTCCGACAACCAGCGCAGCACCTGGTTCTCCGCGAAGATCGCCCCGGCGCCGAACTCCCAGACCCCGCCGAACACGTTCGCGGCGGAGACCACCGTGTCGAAGGCGACGGCGGCCCGGGTGGGGGCGGCCGGGATGTAGGCGAGGTTCATCGGGTCCTCGACGGACCGGGTCGCCGGCAGCAGCACCTCGTCGAAGAGCGCCAGCGCACGGGCGGCGCCGATGCCGTCCTCGGTGATGGTCGCACCGACGTCGGCCTGCAGGTCCGAGGCGCTGCGGAAGGTGGTCTTGGGATCGGTGGCGACCGTGGTGTGGGAGGCCGCCCAGTGCAGCGCGATGCTCACCGCCTCCCGCTCGTCGCCCCAGATCGGCGACGGCTCACGATGGCTCTGCAGGGCGTCGGAGGCATCGGAGAAGGCGCTGCGCTCGGCGGACGCCGACGACCCCGCGGAGTCGTCCGCGTCGGTGGCGAGAGGGGCAGGGGACGGCGCGGGCTTCTGCATCACGTCGAGCATGGTGTCATGCGCCCGTCCGGCGGGGGAGCGGAACCCGGCCGCCCCCTGACAGGCCGCCGCCCCTGCCGTACCGTGGTGACAGCGGCCGGGAGGGAGCCTGGAGGATGGCCACCGACATCGAGGGTCATATCCACGGCCCTGACGAGACGATCGCCGTGCGCGACAACCCGCGCGCCGAGCGCTTCGAGGCGGTGCGCGGCGGGGAGATCGTCGGCATCGTGATCTACACGCGCACCCCTCGGCGGCTCGAGCTGATCCACACCGTCACCGACCCCGCGCACCGCGGCGAGGGCGTGGCCTCCGTGCTGGTGCGCACCGTCCTCGCCGAGGCCCGTGCGGCGGAGCTGTCGGTGGTGGTGATCTGCCCCTTCGTCGAGAGCTGGCTCCAGCGCCATCCGGAACAGTCCCGCAGCGTCGTCGTCGACGAGTGAGGACAGGCGGGGTAGCGTCGACCCATGGACGCTCTCGACATCCTCCGTGACCTCACCTCCCACCCCCGCGCCGCCGCCGAGGCCCTGCGTGGCCAGCTGAACCCGGTGAGTCTCAACGCCCGCCCGGGCGGGCATGACAACTCCGTGGCCTGGCTGCTCTGGCACACCGGTCGCGAGATCGATGTGCAGCTGGCCGACCTCACCGGGGACGAGCAGCTGTGGACGGCGCGTGGCTTCGACGCCCGCTTCGCGCTCGGCGAGGTGGGGGACTCCGTGGGCTACGGCCACTCCTCGGCCGAGGCGCGCCGCATCCTGATCGAGGACGGCGAGGGCCTGTTGGAGTACGTCGCCGCCGCGCTCGCCGCCCTCGAGCAGCATCTCGAGATGATCACCGCCGCGGACCTCGAGGACGTGATCGATGCGCAGTGGGATCCGCCGGTCACCCGCGGTGCGCGCCTGGTGAGCATCGTCGACGACGCCGTCCAGCACATCGCCCAGGCCGCCTACGTGCTCGGGATGCCGCTGCGCGACTGAGCGGTGCCGCGCGACTGAGCGCCGCACCCCGCGGCTCAGACCAGCTCGCGCTCGATCCGCTGCAGATACGCCCTGCCGACGGACGTGAGCGCGAAGTCCTGCCGCTTCGCACCGGTGCGCGCCACGTCCACCTTCTCGAGGTGGAGCACCCCGGAATCGGCGAGCCGCCGCAGGGTGCGGTAGAGGCCGCGGTCGGTGAGCGTCCACCCGGTCGCCTCCGCGAACCTCGGCGCGATCCCGGCGGCGGGGACCGGACCGTGCTCCCGCACGATCCGCAGCAGCGCGAGCGTGGTGGCGGACTTCTTGTAGACCTCGACCCAGGAGCGCGCCAGCTCCTCCACCCACTCGGCGTCCTCCGCGGCGGGAGAATCCGGCGCGGTCACGGGCGCGGGCCCTCGAAGCCGCGTTCGCCCAGGGCCGCGATGCCGTGGGCGATCAGGCCGAGCCCCCAGAAGCCGGCCATGCCGAGGGTGGCGCCGAACCAGCCCGCATCCAGGGCGAGATGGCCGTCGCCCTGGATCGCCGGCGATCCCGACGCGATCAGGATGTAGGCGTGCAGCAGGTACCCGGTGTTGACCATCGCATAGGTCAGCGCGTGGGCCACCAGGCGCCCGTAGCGGACCCGGCCCAGCGACCGGCCGTAGACGAGCAGGTAGACCGCGTATCCGATCGCGATCGCGACCAGGGGGAGCGTGGTCAGCACCGTGATGCGGTTGCCGGCGAGCACGATCAGCAGATGCACCGCCGCGGTGGCCGCGAGCAGGCAGAGCGCGTAGGGGAGCAGGGTGGCGTGCGCGCGCACGGTCCGGGACGCGGCGCCGGTCGGTGGCGAGGCGGGGGTGGTGGTCATGGCGACCCTCCTGCAGGACGGTGGTAGTGAACCGAAGGTGTAGTGCCTACTGGGACTGTACCTGAGGTGCACTGCCTTGTGTCAAGAGGTCGCGGAGCCCGGGCGTCAGCGATGGCAGGAGGCAGAGGCCGGCCCTGTCGCACCGTGTCCACGACCGGTCCTCCCCAGCGGCCTCCCGGCACTGCTGCATGAGCCTCGTCCCCCGCGACGCCCGGCGGGTACCCCTCCTGCAGCAGACTTCCTACACTGGCCCGGTGACATCCACCGAAGCCTTCGAAGCCGGGCCCGATCGCGGCCTCGAGCGCACCCCGCCGCAGGACCTCCCCGCCGAGCGCGGCGTGCTGGGCGGCATGATGCTGTCCAAGGACGCGATCGCCGACGTCGTCGAGACCGTCCGCGGCAACGACTTCTACCGCCCCGCGCACGAGATGGTCTTCGAGGCGATCATCGACCTGTACGGCCGCGGCGAACCGGCGGACCTGGTCACCGTCTCCGACGAGCTCTCCAAGCGCGGCGAGCTGGCGCGGGTGGGCGGCGGCGCCTATCTCGCCGACCTCATCGACATGGTCCCCACCGCCGCGAACGCCGGCTTCTACGCCGAGATCGTCGTCGAGCGGGCCACCCTGCGCCGCCTGGTCGAGGCCGGCACCCGCATCGTCCAGCTCGGCTACGCCTCCGACGGCGGCGAGGTGGAGGAGGCCATCAACGAGGCCCAGGCGCAGGTGTACGCGGTCACCGAGCGCGGCCAGAGCGAGGACTTCCTGGCCCTCGGCGAGGTGATCGACGAGACCCTCAATACGATCGAGGCCACCCAGAACCGCGGCGGTCAGGTCACGGGGGTGCCCACCGGCTTCGCCGAGCTCGATGACCTCACCCAGGGCCTGCACGGCGGCCAGATGATCATCTTCGCGGGCCGCCCCGCGATGGGCAAGACCACGCTCGGCATGGACGTGCTGCGCTCCGCGTCGATCCACAACGGCAAGACCTCGGTGATCTTCTCGCTGGAGATGGACAAGACCGAGATCACGATGCGTCTGCTCTCGGCCGAGGCGCAGGTGCCGATGAACCGCATGCGCGACGGCTCCATGGACGACCGTGACTGGCAGGCGATGGCCCGCGCCATGAGCCGCATCGCCGACGCGCCGCTGTTCATGGACGACAGCGCGAACATGTCCCTGATGGAGATCCGGGCGAAGTGCCGCCGGCTCAAGCAGAAGCACGATCTCAGCCTCGTGGTGATCGACTACCTGCAGCTGATGAGCTCGGGCAAGAAGGTCGAGTCCCGTCAGCAGGAGGTCTCGGAGTTCTCCCGCGCCCTGAAGCTGCTGGCCAAGGAGATCGACTGCCCCGTCATCGCGATCTCGCAGCTGAACCGAGGCAGCGAGCAGCGCACCGACAAGACCCCGATGATGAGCGACCTGCGCGAATCCGGCTCGATCGAGCAGGACGCCGACGTCATCCTGCTGATCCACCGCGAGGACTACTACGAGAAGGAGTCCGCCCGCGCCGGCGAGGCGGATCTCATCGTGGCCAAGCACCGCAACGGCGCCACCAAGACGATCCCGGTCGCCTTCGAGGGCCATTACTCCCGGTTCAAGGACATGGCGGGCAGCGGGGGCTTCAGCAGCTGAGCGGAGGCCTTCCGCAGCTCGCTCCCGGTCGCGCCGGCCTCCGCCTCGAGGATCTGTGCAGGAGCACCCTGGGCGATGATCCGCCCGCCCTTGTCGCCGGCGCCCGGGCCCATGTCGAGCACGTGGTCGCTCTGGGCGATCACGCGCTGGTCGTGCTCGACCACGACCACGGTCTGCCCGGCGTCCACCAGTCGGTTCAGCTCGCCGACCAGCAGATCCACGTCCGCGGGGTGCAGACCCGAGGTGGGTTCGTCCAGCAGGTAGACGCTGTGCCCGCGCACGGTGCGCTGCAGCTCGGTGGCCAGCTTGATCCGCTGCGCCTCACCGCCGGAGAGCTCGGTGGCGGGCTGGCCGAGGGCGAGGTAGCCGAGCCCGATCGCGGCCAGTGCATCCAGTGCCCGGGAGATCCGCGGATCGTCCGCGAACACCTCGCGGGCACGTGCCACGGACAGCGACAGCACCTCGGCGATGCTCAGCCCCTGCCAGGTCACCTCGAGGGTCTCGGGGCTGTAGCGGGTGCCGTGGCAGCGTGGGCAGGTCGCGTACGAACCGGGCAGGAACACCAGCTCCACCTCGATGTGTCCGGTCCCGCTGCATTCGGGGCAGCGCCCCTCGGCGACGTTGTAGGAGAAGCGGCCCACGCCCCAGCAGCGCGCCCGCGCCTCGGAGGTATCGGCGAACAGGCGCCGCACCCGGTCGAACAGGCCCGTGTAGGTGGCCAGGCAGGAGCGCGGGGTGCGGCCGATCGGCGTCTGGGTGATGTGCACGAGCCGATCGATGCCCTCGCTGCCCCGCACCTCCCCGTGCCGCACCCGGTCGGCGGCGAGGTCGCTGCCGGGGCCGATCTCGGAGGCGGTGCTCTCGCCCGCATCGGCCGTCGGGTCGGGCTCGTCGGCCACCGTGGTGCGCACGCGCTCGCCGAGCACGGTGCCGAGCGCATGGGTGACCAGGGTGCTCTTCCCGGCCCCGGAGACCCCGGTCACGGCGGTGAACGAGCGCAGCGGCAGCCGCAGGTCGACGCCCTGCAGGGTGCGGGTGGCCAGCGCGTCGATCTCGAGCCATCCGCGGGCATCCCGCACCTCGGACGGGGTCCGCAGGGTGAGCGCTCCGGGCTGCAGATAGCGGGCGGTCACCGAGTCCTTCGCCTCGCCGAGGCCGTCGACCACGCCCGAGTAGAGCACCTCGCCGCCGTCGGCCCCGGCGCCCGGGCCCACGTCCACGATCCAGTCGGCGTCGGCGACCAGGGTCATGTCGTGCTCGACCAGCAGCACCGAGTTCCCCTCGGAGAGGAAGGAGTCCAGCAGATGCTGGAGCACGCCCTTCTCGCTGGGATGCAGCCCGGCCGAGGGCTCGTCCAGCACGTAGGCCACCCCGAACAGCCCTGAGCGCAGCTGCGCGGCCAGCCGCAGCCGCTGCAGCTCGCCGGTGGAGAGGGTCCCCGCCGGACGGTCCAGGGCGAGATGCCCGAGGCCGAGACCCACGATGGTGCCCAGCACGGGCAGGACGGTGGGCAGCAGGATCCGCTCCGCCTCCTGTTCGGGGATGCCCTCCTCCGCGGGCAGCGCGCCGAGGCGGGAGGTCAGCGCGGTCAGCAGATCGTCCAGCGGCATCGCGGCCAGCTGCCAGATCGGGCGTCCGATGTAGGTCACGCGCAGGGCGTCCGGACCCAGTCGGTGGCCCTCGCACAGCGGGCAGGGCGTCACTGAGAAGTGGGTGAGGGCGCGCCGCCGGGAGGACTCCGCCTTCGAGGTCGCCACGGTGTCGCGCAGATACCGCTCGACGCTGCGCCACTGCCCCCGGTAGGTGCCGTGGGTCTGGCCCGGTTCGCGCACCGGATGGACGGTCACCACCGGCTGCTCCTCGGTGTGGAGGATCCACTGGCGGGTCTGCTCCGGCAGGTCGCGCCAGGGACGATGGACGTCGACGCCGAGGGTGTCGAGGATGTCGCGGAAGTTCTTGCCCAGCCACGCCCCGGGCCAGGCGGCGATCGCGCCCTCGCTGATCGGCAGCGAGGGATCCGGGACCATCGAGGACTCCGTCGGCTCACGCAGCACACCCGCCCCGTGACAGCGGGGACAGGCGCCGTCCGGGGTGTTCGGCGAGAAGAAATCAGAGGTCAGACGGCCGCCGTGGAGGGCAGAGCCCTTCTCGAGCACGTCGGAGGGATGGTCCCCGACCCGTGAGTACAGCAGACGGATCGCGTTGGAGAGGTTCGTGGTGGTGCCGACGGTGGAACGGGCACCGCCCGCAGAGGTGCGCTGCTCGAGCGCGACCGTGGGCGGCATCCCGGTCACCGCCTCGACCTGAGGGTCCACGGCGCTGCCGATCAGCCGCCGGGCGAACGGCGCGACCGACTCGAGATAGCGGCGCTGGGACTCACCGTGGATCGTGCCGAACGCGAGCGAGGACTTCCCGGAGCCGGAGACACCGGTGAAGGCGACCAGCCGACCGCGCGGAAGATCCACCTGCACCTCGCGCAGATTGTGCAGACGTGCCCCGCGCACGTGCACAAAGCCATCGTCGCCGCCGGTCAGGGAGAGGTCGGGGAGGTCCATCCGCCCAACGTAGCAAGCTCCATCCGCCCAACGCAGCAAGCGCCGACGGTGCCCCACCGCGGAGCGGGGGAGCGCGGGTTGGGGGAGAATGAGCCTATGACCTTCTTCCAGGAGCTCTGGTTTCAGATCGGGGCATCGCCCGCCGGCGCGCTGGGCGTGCTCATCGCGAGCATCATGCTGTACCTGGTGTTCACGCTGATCCTCCAGATCGCCGGGCCGCGGCTGAGCGCGAACCCGTCGATGCTGAGCTTCGCGGTGATGGCACTGCTGGGGTCCCTCATCGCCCGTGCCATCCTCGGCAACACCCCGACGCTGGTGGGCGGCCTGATCGCGGTCTCCACCCTGCTGGTGCTCGAGTACCTGCTGGGCAGCCTCCGGCCCGGTTTCGATCGCGTCTTCACCCGGCGCGGTCCCCGGCCCACGGTGGTCATGGTCCACGGCCACGTGCTGCGCTGGCAGCTGCGCCATCTGGGGCTGGGCGAGGCGCAGCTGCTCACGCTGCTGCGACGGGGCGGTGTGCGCCGCGTGATCGAGACCGACCTGGTGATCCTCGAGCCGCGCGGCGGCCTGACCATCGTGCATCGGGGCGAGACGATCGATGAGCGCCTGGTGCGCGGCGTGCGCGGCGCCGGGATCATTCCCCGCTCGCTGACGCACTGAGCCCCGGCCGCGGCCGCCGAGGCGATCCGACGCGGTCCGGCCCCGCACCGCGACGGGTGCGGGGCCGGAGGTCGGCAGGGGAGCGCGGGCTCAGGCGAGCGCGGCCGTGAGCGTGATGTCCACGCCGGCCAGCGCCTTCGAGACGGGGCAGCTGCTCTTGGCCTCCTCGGCCACGCGCTGGAAGTCGGCGTCCTCGATCCCGTCGATCTTCGCGGTGACGGTGAGCGCGATACCGGTGATCCCGCCCTCGGCGATGTTGAACGTGACCGCGGCGGAGGTGTCCACCGAGGTGGGCGGGGTGCCGTTCTCGGCGAGCATGTTCGAGAACTGCATCGAGTAGCAGGTGGCATGCGCGGCCCCCAGCAGCTCCTCGGGGGAGGTGGTGCCCTGGGCGGCCTCCTCCGAGCGGGCCTTCCAGCTCACGTCGAAGGTGCCGAGCTGCGAGGTCTCCAGGGTGGTGGTCCCTGAGCCGGAGAGCAGATCGCCCTTCCAGGCGGTGGATCCGGTGCTGACGACGGGACGGGGCATGGTGACTCCTTCGATCGGCGGTCGCCCCCGCGCTGCCGCGAAGGGCGCTTGCCCCCACCCTAGCCCCGGCGCGGGGATCGGGAGCGGGGTCCTTCGTCCCGCCCGGGGGAGACCCGCAGCCGTCCGGTGCCGTCCGGCTGCCGGCGGATCAGAGCAGACCGAGGCGTCGGACCGCGTCACGCTCCTCGACCAGCTCTGCCACCGAGGCATCGATCCGGCCCCGGGAGAAGTCGTCGATCTCCAGGTCGGGGACGATCTGCCAGCGCCCTCCGGAGGAGCGCACCGGGAACGAGGAGATCAGCCCCTCGGGCACCCCGTAGGAGCCGTCGGAGACGACTCCGGCGGAGGTCCAGGAGCTCTCGGGGGTGCCGTGCGTCCAGTCGTGGAGGTGGTCGATCGCGGCATTCGCCGCGGAGGCGGCCGAGGAGGACCCGCGGGCGTCGATGATCGCTGCCCCGCGCTCGGCCACGGTGGGGATGAAGCTGTCGGTGACCCAGGCCGGGTCATCCACCACCTCGAGGGCCGGTCGGCCGGCCACCGAGGCGTGGGAGATGTCCGGGTACTGGGTGGCGGAGTGGTTGCCCCAGATGGTCACGTTCTCGATGTCGGTGACCGCGGTGCCGGTCCGGGCGGCGAGCTGGCTGAGCGCCCGGTTGTGGTCCAGCCGGGTCATCGCGGTGAACCGGTCGTCCGGCACATCGGGGGCGTGCGCGGCGGCGATCAGGGCATTGGTGTTGGCCGGGTTGCCGACCACCAGGACTCTGACGTCCTCCGCGGCGCCCGCATTGATCGCTGCGCCCTGGGGGGCGAAGATGCCGCCGTTGGCCTCGAGCAGGTCGCTGCGCTCCATGCCCGGGCCGCGAGGGCGGGCGCCGACGAGCAGGGCGATGCTCGTGCCGTCGAAACCGGCGGTCGGGTCGTCGAAGACGTCGACGCCGGCGAGCAGCCCGAAGGCGCAGTCATCGAGCTCCATCGCGGTCCCCTCGGCGGCCTTCACCCCTGGAGGGATCTCCAGCAGCCGCAGCGAGACGGGGGTGTCCGGGCCCAGCAGCTGGCCGGAGGCGATGCGGAACAGCAGGGCATAGCCGATCTGCCCGGCGGCCCCGGTGACGGTCACGGTGACTGGCGTTGTCATATCGATCTCCTGGATCGTCGTCGATCGGGATGCCCCGCCAGACTACGCGAGCACCGAGGTCGTCGACGACGCCGTCACTGCGTCACTGCAGGGACTCGAACTTGCGGATCCAGGCCGAGCCGACGGGGTTGGCGTCGGCCACCATGATGCCGAAGCGGTCCCCCGCGATCTCGGCGACCTCGGTCAGCGCGACCCGGCGCTCGTGCTCGCGGGAGTGGTCCAGGCGCCGCACGCCGTTCTCGATGACCGCCTGGAACGAGTCGGTGCGGCCCAGGCAGGCCACCAAGGGCATGTCGAACCGCTCCGCGTAGCGGGTGGAGAGATCGCGGACCGCGAGGATGTCCTCGTCCGACAGGTTCTCCAGCGCGAAGGAGCCCACGTCCTGGCTGATGGCGTCGGCCTGCTCCTCGTCGGCCGTGATCAGGGTGGCCATGTCCGGGTAGGCCCGCACCAGGGCATCCTGCGCGGAGCGCTCCGCGGTGAGCACCGCCTCCTCGATCGCGGCGCGCAGAGTCGTGGCGTCGGTGAAGGGGCGGGCCTCCCAGGCCCGCTCGAGCGGCCAGGTGGCGCCGTTGAACAGCGACCCGAAGGTGGCCACGAAGGTCTCACGGTCCATCGCATCGACCTCGGCGATGCCGATCCGCTCGCCCGCGGCGGTGGTGGCGATGTGCGCCCCGCGCTGGCGACCGATGTGGAAGAACACCAGGTTCAGCACGATCGCGGTGATCGCGCCGACGGTCACCCCCGAGGAGACGAACACCTGCGCCCAGGCGGGGAACACCCCGGCGATGTCGGGCTTGAAGCTGACCAGCATCGCCAGGCCCAGCGAGGTGCCGACGATGACGGAGTTGCGGTTGTCGGTGAGGTCCACCTTGGACAGGGTCTGGATGCCCACCAGCGCCACCGAGGCGAACAGGGCCAGCGAGGCGCCGCCGAGCACGGGGGAGGGGATCGCGGCGACCACGGCCCCGGCCTTGGGCAGCACGCCGAGCACGATCATGAGCACGCCGGCTCCGGCGACCACCCAGCGCGACTTCACCCGGGTCAGGCGCACCAGGCCGATGTTCTGCGCGAAGCAGGTGTAGGGGAAGGAGTTCAGCACCCCGCCCAGCAGGGTCGACAGGCCGTCCGCACGGATCGCCTCGGAGATGTTCTTCGGACGGATCCGCTTGCCGACGATCTCCCCGGCGGCGAAGACGTCACCGGTGGTCTCCACCATCGTGATCAGCATGACGATGATCATCGAGACGATCGCGGTGAGCGAGAAGGTGGGCACGCCGAAGTAGAAGGGCGTGGTCACCCCGAAGGCGGAGGCCTCGGTGACGCCGCTGAAGGAGGTGTCCCCCAGCAGCACCGCGACGGCGGTGCCGATCACCAGCCCCAGCAGCACCGCGATGGTGCCCAGGAAGCCGCGGAAGAACCGTTGGACCAGCACGATGATCCCGAGCGTGCCCAGCGCGTAGAGGATGTCGCGGGTGGCGGGAGTGCCCTCGGCGTAGTTGGTGATGTCCCCCGCGGAGACGCCCAACAGGGTGATGCCCATGGTGGTCAGCACCGTGCCGATCACCACCGGCGGGAAGAATCGCAGGATCTTCGCGAAGTACGGGGCGGCCAGGAAGGTGAACAGGCCCGCCACGATGATCGAGCCGTAGATCATCGGCAGCCCCTCGGCGCCGCCCTCGCCGCCGGTCGCGGCCAGGCCGATGGCGATGATGGGGCTCACCGCGGTGGTGGTCACGCCCTGGATGATCGGCAGGCGCACGCCCACCTTCCAGAAGCCGACGGACTGGATCAGCGTGGCGATGCCGCAGGTGAACAGGTCGGCGTTGATCAGGTGGATCGTCTGCTCGGCCGTGAGGCCCAGCCCGGAGGCGATCAGCAGCGGCACGATCACCGCACCGGCGTAGAAGGCCAGCACGTGCTGGAGCGAGAGCACCGTGAGCCGACCCGCCGGCGGGACCTGGTCGACGGGATGGCGGCGCGGGGCGGTGGTGCCGGGCAGGGGCGCGGGGACTGCGGCGGTGGTCATGGGGGTCCTTGTGGATCCGTCGAGCACGGACCTCGACGTGGGGAGCGGGAGCGGGCCGGGGCGGGCCGCGCACCAGCGTAGGCCTCTGCCGGCCGCTGCCGCGGGCGCGGCCCCGGCAGGGGGACGTGAGATCCCCGTCATCCTGTGGCCGAGGCCGACGATGCGGGGTAGAAGAGTACGGTGACGACCCCTGCGCCCCGCCGACCTCGACCCCTCGGCATCCTGCTGACGGTGATCGCTGTCCTCGCCGTCGGCGTGAACCTGCGCCCGGGAGCGACCAGCGTCGGGCCGCTGATGACACAGATCGTCGATGCCTACGGGCGCGGAGCGTTCGCCTCCGGTCTGCTCACCGCCCTGCCGCCGCTGATCTTCGGTGCGTTCGGGCTGCTCGCCGTCCCGCTGTCGCGTCGGATGGGGCTGACCGGCACGATCATCGCCTCCTTCGTGGTGGCCGCGCTGGGCCTGCTGCTGCGGCCCGCGAGCGAGGCCTTCGCCCTGTTCGTGGCGCTGTCCGGGCTCGCACTGCTGGGCCCGGCGCTGGGCAACGTGCTGGTGCCGGCCTGGATCAAGCTGCACGGCGGGAACCGCACCGTCGGCCTGATGACGCTGTACAGCGCGACCCTCGCGATCGGCGGTTCGGCCGCCTCGGCGCTCGCGGTGCCGCTGGCCGGCGCCGCGGTCGACGGGTGGAAGGACTCCCTGCTGGTCTGGGGGATGGTGATCGCGGTGCCGGTGGTGGTCTGGGCGATGGTGCTCGCCCGCACCGGGCACGACTTCCCGCCTCCCCCGGCGCACGGCGAGATCGGCGGCTCGCTGCTGCGCTCGCCCACCGCGATCGCTCTGACGCTGATGTTCGCCCTGCAGTCGCTGAACGCCTACACCCAGTTCGGCATGCTCCCGCTGGTCCTCACCGATGCCGGGATCAGCCCCGCACGGGCCGGCGTGCTGGTCGCGGTGATCGCCGGTTGGGGCCTGGTGGGCGGGTTGGTGATGCCGACGGTGATCGCACGGGTCCCGGGCCTGCCCTGGATCGTGGGCGGTTTCGGCCTGCTCAACGCCGCCGGCTACCTCGGCCTGCTCCTGGTGCCGACGGTCAGCCCGATGCTGTGGGCGTGCGTGCTGGGCATCGGCGGTTTCGCCTTCCCCACCGCGATCGCACTGCTGCCCGCACGCACCCGCTCCCCGCTGGTCACCGCCCGGCTCTCGGGCATGGTCCAGCCGATCGGCTATCTGCTGGCCGCGCTCGGTCCGATCACCGCGGGCCTCCTGATGGATGCCACCGGATCCTCCGGCGTCGTGCTGTGGTTCCTGGCCGGGACCGGTCTGCTGCTGGCCGTCGCCGGCTTCCGGGTGGGGCTGCCGCGCCTGGTCGACCACGAGATCAGGTCCTGACCTCCCCGGGAGACGATGCCGGGGCGCGGTGGATTCCCTGCGAGGAACAGCCTGATCCGTGGGAGGATGCACCCATGAGCCTCGTCCGCACCCTGCGCATCCTGGCCTCGCAGCGGCCGTCCCTGCCTCCGCGTGCCCTCGCCGCCCCCGCGCGCGTCGAGCGGCGTCGGCACGGCGAGGTGCCGGTCACCTGGATCGATCCGCACCTCGCGAGCACCGCGACCATCGTCCATCTGCACGGCGGTTCCTATGTCGCAGGGGAGAGCGCGCAGACCTGGAACTTCCTCGAGGAGACCGCCCGCCGCACCGGTGCGGCCGGGGCGATGATCCACTACCGTCTCGCCCCGCGCCACAACTTCCCCGCCGCGATCGAGGACGTGCTGCACGCGCTCGATGCGCTCTCGGTGCAGGCCACGCTGCGGCCCGGATGCTGGGTGCTCTCCGGGGATGAGGCCGGCGCCGGGCTCGCGCTCGCCGTGGCGCAGGTCCTCGCCGCGTCCGAGGTGGGCTCCCCGGCCGCGCTGCTGCTCTCCTCGCCGTGGGTGGATCTCACGCGCGAGGAGTACGCCGACGATCTGCGGGCAACGGCCGCCCGGCTCTACGCCGGCGCCGTGCCGCGCACCGAACCGCGTCTCAGCCCGCTGCACGGCGAGCTCTCCGACCTGCCGCCGGTGCAGCTGGTGACCGGGTCGCAGTGCGTGCTGGTCGAGGACGGCCGCCGCCTGGACGCCGCCCTCACCGCGGCGGGTGCCCGGCACCGGCATCTCGAGATCGCCGGCGGCGGTGACCAGGTCGCGATCGCCGGCCCCGGTCCGCACTCCCAGCAGGCGCGCCGTTTCCTCATCGACGCCGCCCGCAGGGCCATGGGCATGGAAGAGACCGCGGGCGCCGCGCACTGACCGCGGCCGCGCCTGCGCAGGAGAGCGACCCGCTCATCGGCGCCCGCTCGGCACCGCCCGGTCACCGCAGCTCGGGCTCGGCCGCGTCCGCGCGCCCGGTGTCCGCGTCGAGCCGACGGCGGATCGTCGCCGCGGTCTCACGGTCCTGCCGGGTGGCCTTGTCGACCAGTGCGGCGGTGTCGTGCTCGGGCTCGTCCGGCTGCAGCACCGTCCACACCACGAAGCCGATGGTCAGCAGGAGGCAGATGCCGGACAGGATCAGCAGCACGGGCCAGGAGAAGGCGACCGGCTCCCAGAACGGGGCGCCCGCGGCGAACGGCGCGGCTCCTGCGACGATGCCCACTGCTGCCCCCTGAGATCGCGACGAGAACGCCCGGGATTTATGGCGGTGCTCCCCGGGGCGCACAGATCACCGTCAGCATAACGCCGCTGTGCACCCTGAGGTTATGCTGGAAATACTATGGCTGACGTTATTGTCGGGCGCTTCGCGCTCATCGATCTGATCGCGAAGGGCGGTTCCGGGTCCGTCTGGCGCGCCTGGGACTCCAAGTCCCAGCGGCTCTGCGCCGCCAAGGTCCTGCGTCAGCGCGACTCCGCGGATCTGATGCGCTTCGTCCGGGAGAAGGGCGTCAGCTTCGACCACCCGCACCTGCTCACCCCCTACGGCTGGGGTGCCGAGGACGAGCACGTGGTGATCGCGATGCCGCTGGCCTCCGGCGGCACGCTCGAGTCCGTGGTGAAGACGCGGGGCAAGCTCGCCGAGCCCGCCGTGGTGGTGATCCTCGATCAGCTGCTGGACGGTCTCTCCCATGTCCACGCGGAGGGCTGGATCCACCGTGACGTGAAGCCCGCGAACATCATGTTCGAGCCGCGCGGCACCGCCTTCCCGGTCTCCCGGCTGGCGGATTTCGGGATCGCGGTCCACGAGACCGACGTGCGCTTCACCCACGTGGGCATGGTCAACGGCACCCCCGGCTTCATGGCCCCGGAGCTGTTCTCGATGGCCGAGCCGGTGCCCTCCCACGACCTGTACGCGGCCGGGGTGGTGGCGATGGTCGCGCTCCACGGCCCGATCAAGCTGCACGACGGCTCCTTCCGGCCCGATGAGCTGAACCAGTACCTGAAGGGGGTCACCCCGAAGCTCTCGGCAGTGATCCGCCGCCTGGTGGCGCCGCAGCCCGAGGACCGCTACCAGGATGCCGACAGCGTGCGGCGCGACCTGCCGCGGGTGCCGCAGGGCTACCCGCTGACCCATGCCGACGGGGCCCCGCTGGATCTGCGGGACACCCTCGACCCGCTGCCGCCCGATGCTCCCGGGGCGGTCCGCCCGGAGCACCCGGTGCCCCCGGCGGCCGGCCCCTCGATGGAGGCGATCCGGTCCGGGCGGGTCCAGCAGGGCTTCAGCTCCGGCTCCCCGTCCCTCTCCCCGCAGACGGGACCGCAGTGGGTGCAGCAGCCCTCCCCGCAGGGCGCCCCCTCGCCGCAGAGCGTGCCGTTCAGCCCGCATCCGTACCCCGCGACGCAGTCCAGCACCGGCCCCACCGGGGGGAGCGGCACGAACCGGCGCAGCACGATGATCGCGGTGGCGCTGGGGACGGTCTCGGCGCTGGTGCTCGGGGCGATCGTGGCGATCGCGCTGCTGCTGGTCTTCGGCGAGCCGTCGGCCGCCGGTCCGTTCGACGGCGCGGCGGTGAGCAGCATCGACGCCTCCTGCGCCGCGGCCTCGGACGGCGCAGGGCTCGCCTCCTGCTGACCCTGGCTCAGCGGGCGCCGATCGTCGTGGTGTCCAGGGACTGCACCAGCCCGTCCCGGCGCGGATCCATCAGCAGCTCGATCCGCAGCGACGGGGCGCCCGGTCCGCGGCCGGGCACCGTCCAGCGGAGCTGGGCGCGGCTGAGCACCTGGGCCCCCTCGGCCCGCAGCTCCTCGAGCACCGGTGCGTCCAGCCCCGCCCTCGCCAGCGCCGCGGTGAGCCGGCGCCGCCGCTCCGCGCGCGGGACGTCGAGATCCATGGTGTCCGCGAACCAGGCATCAGCGAGGGGGTCGGGATCGGTATCCGCGCCGGCGACCCCGCGCAGCCAGGCCAGCGCCGCCTCGGCGGCCTCGACGGTGCGGGGCGCGGCCTGCAGCGGGCGCCGGGCGAACAGGGCGGGCAGCTCTCGCTGCAGCAGGCGCAGGGTCTGCATGGACAGCGGGGTGGCCGGGGCGTACTTCGAGTTCGCCAGCGCCACCACGCCCACGCCGGAATCGCGGTGCCACACCATGAAGGAGCCGTACCCGGGGTAGCCGCCGGAGTGGGAGATGACCTCGCCGAGATCAGGGAAGTGCTCCACGACCAGTCCGTAGCCGTAGCCGCGCACCCGGTCGAAGCCCGGGGAGGTGCGGGCGGGGTCCTCGGGGTCCGCGGGCAGGGAGCCCAGCGGATGGTGGCGGTGCAGCTGCTGCATCTCGCGGCGGGAGGCGGTCGCCAGCGGTCCGGTCTCCCGGGCGGCGGCGTCGGGGGCATCGGCCGCGGCGAGGAAGCGCACCCAGGCCGCGATGTCGTCGACGGTGGAGAACAGCCCGGCCATCGCGCCGTACACGCCGTGGCCGTCCAGCGGCACCGGCTCGAAGCGGGTGGCGTCGGTGCGGTCGGCGAGGCGGTGGCCGGTCGCGAGCTGCGCGGCGTCGATCTCCTGGCCGGACCAGCCGCTGGCCGTCATCCCCAGCGGGGTGAGGAAGCGCCGCCGGATCTCGCTCGCATAGTCGCCGCCGGTGATCTCGTCGATCACGCGTCCCAGCAGCGCGTAGCCGGTGTTGGAGTACTCGAAGCCGGTGCCGACGCGGTGGACATGTCCCAGGCCCCCGCGCAGCGTCGCGGTGAACTCCTCGCGGGTCATCGCCTGCTGACGGTCGCCCCAGGGGTTGTCGGTCACCAGGCCGCCGCTCATGGTCAGCAGCTGGCGCAGGGTGGGCTCGTGCTCGTCGGCGGCGAGGTCGAAGGCTCCGGCGGCCTCGGGGACGTGGGCGGAGACCGGGTCGTCCAGGCGCAGGCGGCCCTCGTCCCGCAGCGCGAGGATCGTCGCGGCGGTGAACGACTTGGTCATCGAGGCGATGCGGGAGACGGTCGCGCGGTCCATCGGTGCGGTGCTCGCGGCGGGCAGGCCGCCGGTCAGCTCGCGGTGACCGGCGGCGCCATGGGCCAGCACCGCCTGCTGGTGGTCGTGGCCGCCGATGATCGCCCAGGTCACACCCGAAGTCCTGTGCTCGGCGACGGCGGTGTCGAACAGTGCGGAGACGGCGTCGAGCACGGACGAGGGCAGGGTGGGGGAGAGCAGGCTGGTCTCAGGCATGACTGTCACTGTAGAGCCTGCGGCGACCTCAGGCGGGCCCGGTGAAGAAGCGGTGGATCACCGCGGCGACCTCCTCGCCGACCACCTCGGCGAGCCGTGCCGGGTCGGCGCGGGCGGGGTCGAAGGCGGCGGGCGCCGCGGCGGTCGGGGCGGCCGTGCCCTCGGCGCCGTCGGCGGGCTCCGGCCCCGGCGCCCGTGCCCCGGGCCCCGCGGGCGCGACCAGGTCCTCGAGGGTGAGACCGCGCAGGGTCAGCAGCAGCAGCGGCGCCTCGTCCACGGCCTCGACCAGCACGTACAGCAGTGCGGAGACGTGCCGGCAGGGGCCGGGCCAGTCCAGGCAGGAGCAGTCATGGAACAGCTCGGTGGCGTCCCGCGGCAGCAGGGACACCATCGAGGCGGCCAGCTCCGCCTCGATCTGCTGCGGATACTCGCCGGCGGCCAGGCGTGCCGGCAGCTCCGGATGCGCGCGGGCCACCTGGAGGAACACCCGCCGGTCGTCCGGGCGGAAGGCCGGCAGCTCGAGCCGGGCCTGGTACAGCTCGCCGTCGGCGTCCCGCACGTCGCCGCGCGCGACCCCGGCGTCGACGTCCAGCCACTGCACCCGACCGGCGCGGGCGTCGGCCTTCCCGCGCCCCGTCCGGGCCGGGCCCAGCAGATGCTCCGCGCCCTCGCGCAGCGCGACCGCATGCCAGCTCGTCCCCACTGCTCCGCGGCGGGAGCGCAGTGCGATGCTCATGGTCCGTCCTCCTCGTCGAGGGAGAGCAGGTCGAAGAGCCGGTCATCGTCGAGGGAGGCCATCCAGTCCTCGCCGGGTCCCACCGTCAGCTCCGCCAGCGCCTGCTTGTCCTCGAGCACGGTGTCGATCTTCTCCTCGACGGTGCCGGCACTGACCAGCTTGTTCACCATCACGTCGCGGCGCTGACCGATGCGGAACGCCCGGTCGGTGGCCTGGTTCTCCACCGCCGGATTCCACCAGCGGTCCAGGTGGACCACGTGGTTCGCGGCGGTGAGGGTGAGCCCGGTGCCGCCGGCGCGCAGGCTCAGCAGCATCAGGCCGGGACGGTCGCGGTGCTGCTGGAACTCGGAGACCATCTGGTCGCGATCGTGCTTGGAGACGCCGCCATGCAGAAAGGGCACGTCGATCCCGAACTCGGCGAACCTCTCCTGCCAGTAGGGGACCAGCAGGTGCCCGAAGGCGGTGAACTGCGTGAACAGCAGCGCCTTCTGGCCCTCCTCGAAGGCGGTCTGCAGCAGGTCGTCGACCAGCTCGAGCTTGCCCGAACGGTGCTCGCCGTCCCGCACCAGCGGCGAGCCGTCACCGAGGTAGTGGGCGGGATGGTTGCACACCTGCTTCAGCCGGGTGATGGCGGAGACCACCAGGGTGCGGCGCTGGTTCTCCTCGGCGCCGTCGATCGCCACCATCAGCTCGTTCACGATCGCCTCGTACAGCCCCGCCTGCTCGGCGGTCAGGTTCACCACCCGGCTGAGCTCGATCTTCTCCGGCAGGTCGGCGATGATCGAGCGGTCCGTCTTCAGCCGCCGCTGGATGAACGGGCCGGTGACGAGCTTGAGGCGGCTGAGAGCGGCGCCGTCGCCCTCCTCCTCGATGGGGGTCGCCACCCGTTCCTGGAAGCTCTTCGCGCTGCCCAGCAGCCCGGGATTGACCACTTCCATCAGGGAGTGGAGGTCCGCGAGCCGGTTCTCCACGGGGGTGCCGGTCAGGGCCAGCCGGCGAGCGGCCTGCAGCGTGCGCGCGGCGCGGGTGACCTGGGTGGCGGGGGTCTTCACATGCTGGGCCTCATCGAACACCAGCCGGTGCCAGGGGACCGCCGAGAGCAGGGCCAGATCGCGGGCCAGCAGTGAATAGGTGGTGATCACCAGGTCCTTCTCCGCGGCGCCGGTGACGAAGGAGGCGTCCCGGCGCCGGTCGCCGCCGTGGTGGACGTGCACGTCCAGGTGGGGGGCGAAGGTCGCGGCCTCGCGCTGCCAGGCCCCGACGACGGACATCGGGCACACCAGCAGGGTGGGGCCGACGGAGCCGGTCGGCGGCTCCCCCTCCTCCCCGCCGACGGTGCCCTCGCGCTCCCGGCACAGCAGGGCGAGCACCTGCATCGTCTTGCCCAGCCCCATGTCATCGGCGAGGATCCCGCCCAGGCGCTGCCGGTCCAGCGCCCACAGCCAGTTCAGGCCGTCGACCTGGTAGGGCCGCAGCGTGGCCCGCAGGCTGCGCGGCGGCGGGTGCGGGAACGGGCCCGATGCGCCGGGCATCAGCCGGGCCAGGCCGGTCTCGCCGCCGGCGAGCAGGGCCGTGACCCCGAAGTCGACGTCCGCCGCCTCGGGGGACAGGATCAGCGAGAACATCTCCATCCAGGGCGCCCGGCCCGCGATCTCGGCCGGCACCGGCGCGGGGTCCGGCGGACCCGCCGCGGCGGGGGGCGCTCCCGATGCGGGGCGCGCCTCGAGCAGGCGGCCGGGCGTCGCCGGCCCGGGCGCCGAGCTGCCCGTTCGCCGCTGCTCCTTCCTCTCTCCGCGCGTCCGCGAGCCGAAGGCGTCCAGGAACTTCTCCGCGGCGCGCAGCGTGCTGGAATCCAGCCGCACCCACTGCCCCCGCAGCCGCACCAGCTCCGACTGCGCCTCGCGGATCTCCTCCATCTCCTCCTCGGTGAGCTCGGTGTCGCCCACGGCGACCCGCCACCGGAAGGAGACCATCGCCCCGAGCCCCACTCCGGAGCCCTTGCGCTCGCCGGGCTCCTCCTCGACCTCCTGCGGGCGGACGGAGGTCTTCTGCCGGGTCCAGTCACGGGGCAGCAGCACGGTCAGCCCGGCCTCCTCGAGGGCGGGGGTGTCATGGGACAGGAAGGCGGAGGCCTCGGCGGTGGTCAGCAGCCAGTCCACCCCCGTCTCGTCCACGGCCGCGCCGCGCACCGTCGGCGCGAGCCGCATCACCGCGGCGGAGGCCTCGGCGGCCCCGGCGGTGGTGAGGTCGCCGACGGCCCGCAGGTCCGCCACGGGATGCACGGTCCCGTCGACCTCCCGGAGGCAGGTCTGCAGGGGCCAGGCGGTCCCGACCGGCGGCTGGAACAGCCGCACCACCACCTCGCTGTCCCGCGAGCCGAGCGTCACCCCGGGCCGGCCGGAGTCCACGTAGGCGTCGAAGGCGGCGGTGAGGCGGCGCTGGGCGGGGAGGTCCGCGCGCAGCTCGCCCTCGTCGGCCAGGGCCCACAGCACGCCGTGGCGGTCCTCCGACGGTGCCTCGGCACGGCGCAGGTGCGCGGCGAACGCGGCGCGGGCGTGCCCGTCCACCAGGGCGTGCAGCATCGGTGGGGCGTCCTGCTCGGGCGCGCGCCACTGCATCAGCGGCCGCCCGAACCGTTCCCCCGCCCGGGCCCGCAGATGGCGCTGCTCGACCAGCGACCGTGCGCGCAGGTCCAGCACGATCGCCGCCACCAGGTCCGGCATGGCGATCAGCTCGTCCGCCAGCCGGGCCGCAGCGCCGTCGCCGACCAGCATGGCCAGCTGCTCCTCCAGCTCCTCGCCGAAGCGCTCCTCGAGCAGGCCGGTCGCCGCTCCGACGAGCCCGGTCAGCGCGGTGCCGGACAGCGGCAGGGCGGGCACCCGGCGATCGCCGTCGCGCCCGGGGACCCGCACCCGGTGCCGCAGCTGGTCCGGAGCCTCGGCGAGGGTCTCGGCGATCGGTGCGGGGGCATCGCGCCGCAGGGACGCGAGGTCCTCGAGCGCACGCGAGCGCCGGGGCCCGGTCTGCTCGCGCACCCACAGGGCAGGGCCGAGATCCTCGTCGACGACGAGGTGGAGGCGGCGGACGGGCATGGGCTCAGACTAGGCGTCGCGCCCGACACCCGTCGGCCCCGGTGCCCGGCGGTGGACGCAGGGCCGGCTCCCGCGGGCTCACAGGCCGTCGATGATCAGGGCCGTCGCGTCGAGCCAGGCCTCCTTGGTCCGCGGGGAGACCCGATCCCAGTCCAGGTGGGAGCCGTCGACGAACTGCCGCTCGTAGGGCACCTCGGTGACCGCGCGGGTGTGCGCACCGAAATGCGCCCGCAGCCGGTCGCGCAGCGTCGCATCGAGCTTCCGCCTGGAGGAGTGGGACAGGATCGTCACCGCGTTGTCGACCTGCTCGGCCAGCCCCGTCGCCCGCAGCTCGTCGATCATCCAGGCCGCGGCGTTGAAGGTGTCCTCGCGCACGGTGGAGACGATGATCAGCTGGTCCGCGCTCCTGACGGCCGCCAGCCAGTTCGAGGCGCGCACGTTGTTGCCGGTGTCGATGACCTTGATCCGGTAGAAGCGCGAGAGGGCATCGTTGAGCTCGCCGAAGGCGGCGGCGTCGATCGAGGCGGCCGAGCCGGGATCCTCGTCGGAGGCGAGGATGTCGAAGCGCATCCCGCCCTGCGGGCGCACGTACGGATCGAGGTCCGCATTGCTGGCCTCGGGGGAGCGCAGCTGGTCGATGTCGTGCAGCAGGTCCACCGCGGTGCGGTGGTGGTCGGTGGGGATGCCGCGCCAGCCGAGCGTCCCCCGGGTCTCGTTGTTGTCCCAGGCCAGCACGTTGCCGCCGCGGGTGACGCCGAGGGTCGCCGCGATCATCAGGGAGGCGGTGGTCTTGTGGGCCCCGCCCTTGAGGTTGACCACCGCGATGTTGCGGGGGCCGTCCAGCGGCCGACGGATCCGCTCCAGGCGCTCCGTCTCGCGCCGCTCGCGCTTGTTCGGCCGCGGCGAGATCGCTCCCCGGGTGAGCCGGGTGATGACCCCGGGGACGCCGCGGGTGGCCTTGACCCGCGCTCGCTTCGCGGTCGAGGTCTGCAGGTCCTGGAGGGTGGGACGCGTGCTGTCCGTCGCCGGGGCCGTGCGCGCGGGCAGCGGTCGCTTCGTCCCGGCAGGCTGGACGGGAGCGAACGATGACGGGGACTCCGACGGGGCGGGGGGCGCTGATCCGGCGGAGGCGGCGGACGGCGCCGAGGACGCGGGCAGTGCCGACGGTGCTGAGGCGGCCGAGGGCGTGGAGGTGGCGGAGGGCGCGGAGGGCGCGGAGGTGGCGGACGGGGCCGACGCCGCCGACGCCGCCGACGCCGCCGACGCCGCCGACGGGGCGGACGCCGCCGTCGCGGGTGAGGCGGCGGAGGGCCCCGACCCGGCGGAGTGCGACCCGGACGCCGGGCTCCCGGCCGACGCGGGCCGGGCCGAGGGCGGCATCGCGGCAGCGCGACGCCGCCTCCCGCCGTGCGAGCGCACGGTGGGCAGCTCCCCGGTGGTGGGGGAGCCGATCGCGGCGTGCTCCCCGGTGCTGGGCGAACCGATCGCGGCGTGCTCGCCGGTCCGCGGGCCGGTCCGCGGGCGCAGCGGCGCCTGAGCGATCCCGCGGAGCTCGGCGATGTCGTCGGTGGGCGGGGCGATCAGCGGGTCGTCGATCCCGGGGCCGTGGACCGGGCGCTCGTCCGCCTCCCGGCCGGTGATCCGTCCCGAGGGCTCGACCCGCAGGTGGTGTCGCACATCCGGCTCGACGATGACCACGTCGAGATCCTCGTCGGCGGACTTGGCCGCGGCGATGAAGGCCTGCTTCACACGGTCCCGGATCTCCGGCAGGTCCGCACCGGAGACCTCGACGGTCTCCTCGGCGAGATGCACGGTGGCAGTCGTGTCGGAGGTGATCCGCGCCTGCGCGATCATCTGGGTTCCTTCCGCGTCCTGAGCGTCGCCGCGCCCGGAGGGGGCGGGCGGCATGGTCCGGGACCACTCTACGGGCGCAGCGGCTCCGTCTCCCGCCGCGGAATGCCTACAGTGGCGGCGTGCACACCACACTTCTCACCGACCCGGCGATCCAGGGCGCGAACGAGGACGCCGCGGGAGTGCTCGGGCCCGTCGCCGTCGTGCTCGACGGCGCAGGAGTGCCCTCCCGCTTCCGGGCCGGGTGCCGTCACCGCGTCGCGTGGTTCTCCCACACCCTCGCCGCGCGACTGCTGGACCGCGCCCAGGACCCGTCCGTCCCGCTCCGGCAGGCGCTGGCCGAGGCGATCACGGATGTGCGCTCGCTCCACGAGGGGGAGTGCGATCTCGACCTCGGCGGACCGTCCGCGACGGTGGTCGCGGTGCGATGGGGCGGCGAGCACCTCGAGCACCTGGTGCTGTGCGACTCCTCGCTGCTGCTGGAGAGGGCCGACGGGACGACGACGCGACTGACCGATCCGAGGATCGAGGACGTGATGCGAGAGGAGACCGGGGCGGAGGCGATCGAGGCCCGCCGCAATGCGGCCGGCGGATTCTGGGTGGCACGGCACGAGCCCGAATCGGCCGGGCAGGCACTGGTCGGCAGCACTGCGCTCTCGGATCTGCGGGCGGTCCACCTGGTCTCCGACGGCATCACCCGCGCGGTCGACCTGCTGGGACTGCACGACGACTCCTCGCTCGCCCGCTCCCTGCGCGGGGACCCGAGCGCCCTGCTGCGAGGACTGCGCCGGGCCGAGGCGCACCTCCCTGCCGGGCAGCGGCCCCGCAAGCTCCATGACGATGCGACAGTGCTCACACTTCGGCCGGAGGCGTCCTGAGGAGGTCGTCGGGATCGCCGGGAGACACGGAGGCCTCAACGGCGATACAATCGGACATCTCGGTCATAAAATTCCGGCGGAAGGTCCGCCTCGCCTCGAGGTTTGGTGTGCGCATGACGAAGCCTTGGGGTGACCGACGCTCAATTCCACTCGTCCAAAATATGCCTGCTACCTGCGGAAATGGGATGCCCCGCGCGTTTACATCACTCCCCGCAAGGCCTAGACTCACTGGTGCGAGGGGAGCATCGACGGGTGTGACCTCGGAGTCGATCGGGGGACGACCCTCCGGATCCCCTGGTAGTGTTCCGAGAGTCGGAAGACGTTGAAAACTTTATAGATGTGCCGTTCCTCAAGACCCCCCTCCTGGGGAGCGGCCAGACGGGCACCATGCCAGGTTCCCCCACCTTCGGCAGCCCGTCCCGCCTGTTCGCCCGCACCCACCCCTGACGGACGACAGGCATGACGAGCGGTCCGTGAGCCCCCGACACTGTCGGTTGAGTGCTCCGGGCCGCTCGTCGCTTCTTCTCCCGCTCGTTCCTCGCAGTGCGTCGATCAGCTGTACCTTCTGGCTGATCTTCTGCCGCTCGTTCCTCGCAGTGCGTCGATCAGCCGAGGATCGCGACGTCGCTGCCGGGGTCCAGGCGGTAGCCGGCCCCGCGCACCGTCGAGATCAGGCGGCGGTAGCGGCCCAGCTTCGTGCGGACCCGGCGCACATGCACATCGACCGTGCGCTCGCCGGTGTCCTCGGGCGCCTCGGCCCAGACCGTCTCCATGAGCTCGGTGCGCGAGACGGTCCGACGCGCATGGCCGGCCAGCTGCGAGAGCAGCTCGAACTCCTTGAAGGTGAAGTCCACGTCCTTCCCGTCGATCCGCACCCGCCGACCGAACAGGTCGATGACCAGGCTGTCCTCCGGGGCGGCAGACGGGCTGGAGGGGCTGACGGCGGTGGCCTGCAGTGCACGACGCCGAGCGGCCTCCGCATCCCGGCGAGCGGGCGAGTTGGGGGAGACCACGCCGGTGCGGCGAGAACGCGGCGGGGTCACGGCGGCGACATCCTGGCCGCGGGGCGGCAGGGTGCGGGAGGCGGCACGGCCGGCGGTGGCGAAGGAGTTCGGGCTGTTCACCGCGACGGCGGTGCGGCCGTCGCGAGCGCCGACCAGGCGCTGAGCACCGGTGCGCAGCTCATCGGCGATCAGGGCGGTCTCGACGTCGCCGGTGCCGGCGGGAAGCGTGACCGTCACGGTGATGGTCACGGCATCGGTCGCGGGGCGCGGACGCGGCGCCGCGCCCCCTGCCCGGTACAGCGGGCGCGCGGCGGGACGACGATCGGTGTGGGTGGGGCGGTCCAGGGTGATGGTCATGATGCGAGTTCTCCGAGGTGCGGCGCGGTGAGCGCGGCGGCTGGTGGACCCGGGATCCCTGGGATCGACGCCCGCAGGCGGATCATTCAGGGGTGTGCTCCCGGAAGCACCTGGAGCCCGCGCCTTCCGGCCGGCTCCTGTCAGCCGACCTCGGAGGAGTCGTGAGCGCTCAGAGGCTCGGCTGACGATGCATCATCGGCATCATCATCATGGACATCATCGAGCGCATCGCGGAGCGGACCACCCGGCGGGTGGTCTCGCGGAATGCGGCGTTCGAGGTCATGGCACGAGGATGCCCCGTCCCCTCCCGGAGAGCAAGACCCTGTTCACATGGCGGGACGGAGACGGGGCACGAGGCGGCCTCGAGGTCAGTGCGAGTGGCCGGCGGCCGTCTCCTCGTGCGAGTGCATGTAGCCGCCCTCTCCGTCCTCATCGGCATGGAAGTGCGGGGCCATCGGGCCCGGATCCTGCGGGATGTGCCCACCCGCGGTGAACGCGCTGTGCATCTGCCGCACCCATCCCGCGAGCGCCTGGACCGTCTCCGGCTGCTTCCGCGACACCCCGATCACCGCGCGACCCTCACGGGCGTCGGAGGCGTCGGCCAGCATCTGTGCGACATCCACGTCGACGTACGGCGCGAGATCGACCTTGTTGATCACCAGCAGGTCCGCCCGGCCGATCCCCGGACCGCCCTTGCGCGCCACGTCCCCGCCGCCGGCGACGTCGAGCACGAACAGCTGGGCGTCGACCAGGGAGGGGGAGAAGGTCGCGGTGAGGTTGTCGCCCCCGGATTCGACCAGCACGATGTCCAGCGGGTCGAAGTCGCGCTCGAGATCCTCGACCGCCAGCAGGTTCATGGTGACGTCGTCGCGGATGGCGGTGTGCGGGCAGGCCCCGGTCTCCACCGCGCGGATCCGCTCGCCCGGCAGCACGCCCTCGGCGCGCAGGAACTGCGCGTCCTCGTCGGTGTAGATGTCGTTGGTGATCACGCCGATCCGGAACTCCTCGGCGAGGGCCCGGCACAGGTTCGCGATGGTCGAGCTCTTGCCGGTGCCGACGGGGCCGGCGACGCCCAGGCGCAGGGCCCGGTGGGGGGTGGTGGTCTCAGTGTTCATGGTTCCTCCGATGGGTGGTGGTGGGTGGTGGGACGGCGGTCACCGGGGCACGGCGGACCAGCCGCGCGGAGCAGCGGCCGACCACGGCGGGCCGAGCAGGTCCATGCCGAGGTCGAGGCGGTGGCGCAGAGCCGGGGCGTCAGCGGCGAGCGCCGAGATCTGCACGGTGCACGGATCCTGCCGCATCACCGCGCTCCCGGTGTCGGGGGTGGCGGCGGCCGGCCCGGGTGCCCCCTCGGGATCGACGACGACCACATTGCCCACGGCGCGATGGCCGCCGAGCACGCTGGGGGAGCGCGATCCGGCGGCGTCGGGGCCCAGGTCGATCTGCTGGCTCACCGTGGGCGCACCGTCGCGGCGCACGCTCAGGCGGGCGGACAGCGAGCCCGGCTCCTCGCGGTGGCGGCCCAGCACGAGCTCCTCGCGGAACAGCAGCCGGGCGCCGGCGGCCAGCTCGGCCTCGATGACGTGCTCGTGACGGCAGCCGCGGGCGGCGATCACGGGCTCGGGGATCCAGAGGCAGGTCGCGCCGTCGTCGATGCGCAGCCGCGTCACCCAGCGGGAGAGCTCGCCGTGGGGACCGGGCAGCAGCAGGGTCGCGCCGACGTCCCGCAGCACCAGCGTGGAGCCGGCGCCCACGTGGATATCCAGCAGATAGGTGTCGCCGCCGACGGGCCCGGCCGCGCTCGCCGACATCCGGATCCTGGCCGCGTCCCCGCCGCGCACGAAGGGCTCCTCGCCGCTGGCGATCGTGGGACGCGGCGACAGCGGGGTGTCGGCCCGCAGGCGGGAGATCGCCGTGCGTCCGGCACGCAGCTCGGTGGCGATCACCGCATGGCACAGGAAGGAGCCGCGACGGGTGCGTCGGCGCCCGCGGCCCGTCTCGACCTGTGCGAAGGCGGGCAGCGGGGCGGCGAGCTCAGGAGGCGAAGAGGCGCTGGTCATGATGTGAATGCAGCTCCGCGGCGATGTCGGTGAGCGGGGCGGCGTGGGAGGGCAGTTCGCGGGGGTCGGAGGCGGCGTGCGCGGCGGCTCGCTCCGCCAGCCGGTCCAGGTCGGGGGCGAGCTCGGCGAGACAGCGGTGGGTGGCGAACGGGTCGATGCTCATCAGCTTGACGGCGGCCACCGCCGGGGTCGCGGCGGAGTCGTAGAGCACCACCCCGGCCGCGTCCCGGGCGTCGAGCCCGAGCGCGGCGGCGACCACCCCGTAGGCGATCGGCTGCTGCAGCACGGGTCCGGCGGCAGCGAGCACTGCGGCCTGCTCCGGGACGATCGAGCGCATGGCCCGCAGCAGCATGCGGCCCAGGTCCTGCCCGATCTTCCGCAGAGCGGGGGAGGGGGTGCGCGCGATCAGCTCCCGATCGAGCTCTGTGAGCTGTGCGCGCAGCCCGGTGAGGTCCCCGGCCCCGAGCGCGAGGCGGGTCCGGTGCTGCGCGGCCGCGGCGAAGGAGGCGCTGACCAGCCCGGTGGTGTGGATCCGGCCGCGCAGATGGTCAGCGATGTCGGCGGCGTCGCGCACCCAGCCGCGGGCGATCGCCTGCTCGAGACCGGCCGAGTGCGCATAGCCGCCGGCGGGCAGGCGCCCGTCGCCGAGCAGCAACAGCGCCGCGGTGCGCGAGGCGGCAGCGCTGGTGGTGGAGGTTCCCGGCATCGTCAGAACAGGAAGTACCGCTGCGCCATCGGGACGAACTGGGCCGGTTCGTGCTCGATCAGCTCGCCGTCGATCCGCACCGCGTAGGTGTCGGGATCCACGTCGATCCGCGGTCGGGCCGTGTTCAGCGGCAGGTCGTCCTTGGTGACCTTCCGGGTGGAGGTGATCGGGACGATCTCGTGCTCGACCCCCATCCGCTCGACCACGCCGCTGTCCATCGCCAGCTCCGAGACGAAGGCCAGGCTGCTGGCCCCGGCGGCCTTCGTGAAGTGGCTGAACCCCGGGCGACCGAACACGGGCTGCGGGGTGGGGATCGAGGCGTTGGGGTCGCCGATCGCGGCGACTGCGGCCATCCCGCCCTTGAACACGGCCGAGGGCCGCACCCCGAACAGGGCCGGCTGCCACATGACGAAGTCGGCGAGCTTGCCCACCTCGATCGAGCCCACGTGCTGATCGATGCCGTGCGCGACCGCCGGCGCGATCGTGTACTTCGCGACGTAGCGGCGGGCGCGGTGGTTGTCGGCCGTGGTGTCGCCCTCGAGCGGGCCGCGCACGCGCTTCATCTGGTGCGCGGTCTGCCAGGTGCGCATGATCGTCTCGCCGATGCGACCCATCGCCAGGGAGTCGGAGCTCATGATCGACAGCGCGCCCATGTCCTGCAGGACGTCCTCCGCGGCGATCGTCCCGGCCCGCACCCGGGACTGCGCGAAGGCGAGGTCGTTGGGGATCTGCGGGTTCAGGTGATGGGCGACCATCACCATGTCCAGGTGCTCGTCCACCGTGTTGACCGTGTAGGGGCGGGTGGGATTGGTGGAGGCGGGCAGCACGTTCAGCTCGCTCGCGACCTTGATGATGTCCGGTGCGTGGCCGCCGCCGGCGCCCTCGGTGTGGAAGGCGTGGAAGGTGCGACCGCTCACCGCCGCCAGCATGTCCTCGACGAAGCCGGCCTCGTTGAGGGTGTCGGAATGGATCGCGACCTGCACGCCGGTGGCGTCGGCGATCTGCAGCGTCTTGTCGATGACGGCCGGGGTCGCGCCCCAGTCCTCGTGGATCTTGAAGCCGCCCATCCCCGCACGCACCTGCTCGAGCAGTGCCTCGTCGTTCATGGCGTTGCCGCGGCCCAGGAACATGAAGTTCACCGGCCACGGGTCCAGGCCCTGGAACATCTTCTGCAGCCACCAGGCGCCCGGGGTCGCCAGCGCCGCCTTGGAGCCCTCCGCCGGTCCGGTGCCGCCGCCGATCACGGTGGTGACCCCCGCGTTCAGGCCCACCTTCAGCTGGTCCGGGGTGACGAAGTGGACGTGGGTGTCGACCGCGCCGGCGGTCATGATCATGCCGTTGCCGGCCATCACCTCGGTGGAGGGGCCGATCACGAGCGATTCGGTGACCCCGTCCATGACGTCGGGGTTTCCGGCCTTGCCGATCCCGCAGAAGCGGCCGTCGCGGATGCCGACGTCGGCCTTGACGATGCCCCAGTGATCCAGGATCACCACACCCGTGACGACCAGGTCGGGGGTGCCCTCGGCGCGGGTGCGGGCGGACTGCAGCATCGACTCGCGGATCGACTTGCCACCGCCGAACACCGCCTCGTCCCCGCCGACGTAGTGGTCCTGCTCGACCTGGATCACCAGGTCCGTGTCCGCCAGGCGGATCCGGTCCCCGACGGTGGGGCCGTAGCTGGCCACGTACTCGGAACGGCTGACCTCAGTCATCGAGCGGACCTCCGCATTCCCCGCGGAAGCCCAGCGCGATGCGTCGGCCGCGGAAGTCGATCAGTTGGATATCCTCCTCGGCCCCGGGCTCGAAGCGCACGGAGCCACCGGAGACGATGTTCAGACGCTTGCCGCGAGCTGCCGCGCGGTCGAAGTCCAGCGCCGGATTGGTCTCCGCGAAGTGGAAGTGGGAGCCGACCTGGATGGGTCGGTCGGCGGTGTTGACCACCCGCAGCGTGATCGGCTCGCTGCCGGCGTTCAGCAGCACCGGCCCATCGGCGAGCAGGATCTCCCCGGGGATGACAGGGGCGCGCTGGTCCACCGCGCCGTCGGTGGCGCGCCGCGGTGCCTGGCGGCTGCCGGAGCCGGAACGGCGCGGCTCGCTGGGAGCGCCCACGCCGGAGCTGCGCACCACCTCGTCGCGGTCGTACTCGCGGCCGGGGTGGTCCGACGGGTGGGACGGCGGCTCGGGGGAGCCGTCCGGACCGAGCGCCGGGTTGTCGAAGGGGTTCTCCTCCATCGCCGGCGCGGCGGCCGGATCCTGCGGAGGCTTCTCGTTGCTCATCGCGCGCCCTTCACTGCACCGGGTGGGTGACGGTGACCAGCTTGGTCCCATCGGGGAAGGTCGCCTCGACCTGCACCTGGGCGAGCATCTCGGGCACGCCCTCCATCACGTCGTCACGGCCCAGCACATAGCGCCCGCCCTCCATGAGATCGGCGACGGACTGGCCGTCCCGCGCGCCCTCGAGGAGGTACGAGGTGATCAGGGCGGTCGCCTCCGGGAGGTTGAGCGTGAGTCCGCGCTCCTTGCGCTCCAGGGCGAGCTTCCCGGCCAGATGGACCATGAGCCGTTCCTGCTCGTGGACACTCAGGAACATCGCACACTCCTCGACGGACGGGGGCAGAGCCCTTATCTTGACCCCTCGCCAGGGTGGGGTCAATCGACGGACCTCGTCGGCTCAGTCGACGACGCCGAAGAGGCGGTCCCCCGCGTCCCCGAGGCCGGGCACGATGTAGCCCCGCTCATCGAGCTTCTCGTCGATCGCCGCGGTGACGACGGTGAGGTCGATCGCCGGATCGAGGGCCGCCTCCAGGTTCCGCAGGCCCTCCGGGGCGCACAGCAGCGTCACGCAGGTGATGTCGCGGGCGCCGCGCTCGTGCAGGTACTGGCAGGATGCGATGAGGGTGTTCCCGCTGGCCAGCATCGGGTCCAGCACGAAGCACTGACGGCCGGAGAGATCGTCCGGCAGACGGTTCGCATAGGTGGTGACCTCGAGGGTCTCGTCGTTGCGCACCATGCCCAGGAAGCCCACCTCGGCGGTGGGCAGCAGGCGGGTGAGGCCGTCGAGCATGCCGAGGCCGGCGCGCAGGATCGGCACCACCATCGGCTTGGGGTTGGTCAGGCGGGTGCCGGTCATCGTGGTCACCGGGGTCTCGATCTCCGCCGGGGCCACGGCGACGTTGCGGGTCGCCTCGTAGGCCAGCAGGGTCACCAGCTCATCGGCGAGCTGGCGGAACACCGAGGAGTGGGTGGCGCGATTGCGCAGCACCGACAGCTTGTGGGCGACGAGGGGGTGGTCGATCTCGAGTACGCGCATGGGGCTGAATCTACCGGACAATGACCCCATGACCGATGACGAACTGATGGGTCTGGCGATCGAGGAGGCCCGCGCCGCCGCCGACCGCGAGCCGGCCGACGTCCCGATCGGCGCGGTCGTGGTGGGCCCCGACGGCGAGGTCCTCGCCACCGCCGGGAACCGCCGCGAGGCCGACGAGGACCCCACCGCGCATGCCGAGATCCTCGCGCTGCGCCGCGCGGCCGCGGCCACCGGTCGCTGGAACCTCACCGGCTGCACGCTCGTGGTCACCCTCGAGCCGTGCACCATGTGCGCCGGCGCGATCGTGCTGGCCCGCATCCGGCGCCTCGTCGTGGGCGCCATGGACCCCAAGGCCGGGGCCGCCGGATCGCTCTATGACCTGGTGCGCGAACCGCGGCTGAACCACCGCGCGGAGCTCACCACCGGGGTGCGGGGCCAGGAGTGCGGCGAGCTGCTGCGGGAGTTCTTCCGATCGCGGCGGAAACGGGTCGCCGATCCCCGAGGTTGACCAGGGTGCGGAAACTGGTCGACCAGGTGCCTGTCCAGCTGGTCGGATCCGCTGTACTGTGGTGACATGAGCGCGAAGACGGTCCCGGAAAGCAGGCCGGAGCACCCTGAGCGGGTGGTGAAGGTCCAGGAGGCGAAGACACGCCTCTCTTCGCTGTTGCGCGAGGTGGAGACGGGGAGCGAGATCGTCATCTCCCGGGGGAGCACCGCGGTCGCCCGGCTCGTGCCCGTCGACGCACCGCCCCAGGGGGACCGCCGGCGCCCGATGGGGTTCCTGCGGTTCCAGGTCCCCGACACCTTCTTCGAGGAGCTCCCCGAGGAGGAGCTGCGGGCCTGGGAGGGCGACGCGTGACCGAGCTGCTCGTGGACACCCATGTGCTGCTCTGGGCGTTGGCGGAACCGGGGAAGCTCACTCCCGCCGCCGAAGACGCGCTCGCCGATCCGGACACCATCGTCTGGGTCTCCGCAGCATCGGCCTGGGAGATCGCCACCAAGGTCCGCATCGGCAAGCTGCCGGGAGCAGAGTCCCTCATCCTCGACTACGCACAGCATCTCGAGAGGTGGTGCGCGACGCCGCTTCCCATCGACTCCGCCGATTCGATCCTCGCCGGTTCGCTCGTGTGGGATCACCGGGATCCCTTCGACAGGATGATCGTCGCGCAGGCGATCCGTCGGGGCCTTCCCCTGGTGAGCGCGGACGAGGCCTTCGACAGCCTGGCGGGTGCCGATCGTCTCTGGTGACCGCGGACCCGTCTGTCTCATTCTGTCCGGGCAGTGAGATGAGGGCCGGAGGAGCCCCGTGACCTCCTACAGTGAGCGGGTCCGAGTCCGCTCCGCCACGTCCCGCACCGTCTGCCGCCGACGGGGCCGAGGGAGAATCCCATGCATGCCGCCGACCAGGCGACCGTCGTCGCCGAGGACGTCTCGAAGGTCTTCTTCTCCGGTGGGGATCCCGTCTGGGCCCTGGAGAACTTCTCCCTGACCCTCGAGCCGGGCTCCTTCACGTGCATCGTCGGCCCCTCCGGCTGTGGCAAGTCGACCTTCCTGCGGATCCTCGGCGGCCTCGAGGAGCGGACCGTCGGCGCGGTCACCATGACCGGGGCCGAGCACGCCGTGCCCGCGGCCTTCGTGTTCCAGGAGCACGGGGTGTTCCCGTGGATGACGGTGCTGGACAACGTCGCCTTCGGGCTGCGCATGACCGGTGTCTCCCGGCGCGGGCGCGAGGCCACCGCCCGGGACTGGCTCGCCCGGGTGCGGCTGACCGACTTCGCCGAGTCCTACCCCCACCAGCTCTCCGGCGGCATGCGCCAGCGCGTCGCGATCGCCCGCGCCTTCGCCACCGGGTCCCCGGTGCTGCTGATGGACGAGCCGCTGGGCGCCCTGGATGCCCAGACCCGCATGCTCATGCAGGAGGAGCTCATCGACCTGTGGGAGCAGGAGCGCAAGACGGTCCTCATGGTCACGCACGACATCGACGAGTCGATCATCCTCAGCGACCGCGTGATCGTGATGTCGGGCCGCCCCGGCACCGTGCGCGCGGACATCTCGATCCCCTTCGAGCGCCCCCGTTCCTTCGACATCGAACGCAGCCCCGAGTTCGGCGAGCTGCGCTCCCGCATCTGGAACCTGCTGCGCGATGACGTGCGCACCGCCGAGGAGACCGCATGAGCACCATCGAGAACCGCGAAACCGAGCAGAGCCCCGCGGGTCAGGGCGTCGCGGACGAGCGCGCCGAGCGCACCCTCGTGGCGGCCCGGGCCCACCGCTCCCGGGAGAGCCGACTGCGCACCCGCGACCTGGTGCTCTCCATCGCCGCCCCGATCGTGCTGGTGCTGCTGTGGGAGGTGTGTGCGCGACTGCTGATCATCGACCCGCGCTTCTTCCCGCCGCCCACCACGATCCTCATGGCCCTGGGGGAGATGGCGCTGGACGGCGAGCTGTGGCAGCACACCGGCCCCACCCTGCTGCGACTGCTCGTCGGCGGCGGTCTCGGCGCGCTCTCCGGCATCGTGGTGGGCCTGCTGATGGGCTCCTCGCGTGCCCTGAACGCCGCCTTCGGGCCGCTGTTCAGCGCGCTGTACCCGCTTCCCAAGATCGCGATCTTCCCGATCCTGCTGATGATCTTCGGACCCACCGAGCTGCCGAAGATCATCGCCGTGTTCATCACGACCTTCTTCGTCATGCAGATCGCGACCGTCTCCGGGGTCTGGGCGATCGACCGCCAGCTGCTCGAGGCGGGCACGGCGTACGGCGCCACCGGCTTCGCCCGCTTCCGCTTCGTGGTCCTGCCCGGGGCGATGCCCTTCGTGTTCTCCGGTCTGAAGACCGCCACCGGCACCGCCGTCGTGGTGGTCACCGCGGTGGAGTTCACCGGCGCCTCCACCACCGGTCTCGGCTACCTGATCTGGAACTCCTGGCAGCTGTTCATCCCCGAGAAGCTCTACGTGGGCCTGCTGGTCATCGGCATCATCGGTGCCGCCCTGACCACGCTGCTCAGCCGCAGCGAGAAGCTGCTGCTGCCCTGGCGCCGCAGCGCCTGATCCTCCCGTCCCTCACCCCTCTCGCCCCACTCACCCCAAGGAATCCCTGATGCGACGTCGCGCCCTGCTCTCCCTCGCCTCCGCCGCCGCCCTCGGCGGCACCCTCGCCGCCTGCGGTCCGGCCGTGACCGGCACGGAGTCCGGTGAGGGCTCCGGGGCCGAGTCCGGCACAGTTCGTGTCGGCCACGTGCCGTCCTCCCTGTTCGCCCCGCTCTACGTCGCCGACGCGATGGGGTACTTCGCAGAGGCCGGCATCACCGTCGAGCTGACCCCGCTGAAGTCCGGCCAGGACGGCATCCCGATGCTCGCCAACGACCAGCTCGACGTGATGATCGCGGGCTTCAGCGCCGGCATGTTCAACGCCCTGGACCAGGGACTGGCCTTCAAGATCGTCGGCTCGATGGGGATCTCCCCGGGCGACCCGGAGAACTCGCCCACTGCGCTCGAGGTCAGTCAGGAGCTCATCGACGACGGCTCGGTCACCACGGTCGCCGATCTCGCGGGCCGCAAGATCGGCGTGGCCGGCGGCCCCGGCGCGACCGGCGGCTACCTGCTGGCCGCCATGCTCGAGGAGGGCGGGCTGACCCTGAACGACGTCGAGGTCTCCAACCTCTCCACCCCCGACCAGGAGCCCGCCATCGCCAACGGCTCCGTCGCCGCGGCGACCCCCTCGGCGCCCTTCTCCACCGCGATGGAGGAGGCCGGGGTCGCCTCACCGCTGGCGGTCCCGAAGCAGGGCACCACCGGCACCGGAGTGCTCTACTCCGAGACGTTCGTCGGCGGTGAGCTCGCGCAGGGCTTCTTCTCGGCACTCGCCCGGGGCTCCCAGGAGCTCTCGAGCGACGGCACGCAGACCGACGAGGTCTACCAGATCCTCACCGACACCCTGGGCCAGGAGCTCGAGGTGCTGAAGTCCGCGCCGATGTACTCCTACCTGCCCGACCTCGCCCCGCAGCCCGAACAGCTCGAGGCGATGCAGGCGGTGTGGATCGAGGCCGAGCAGATCACGTACGCCGAGCCGATCGACGTGGCCGGGATCGTGGATGCGAGCTTCGCCGAGGGCGCCGACGCCTGAGGCCCGCCGCCGGGGCCCCGATCGGTGGGCGCGGGTGCGGTCGGTGGTGTTCGGGCGCGGCCGGTGTGCATCCATCGGCGTCAGGTGAGCAGACGTCGCCGTATATCCGGGGTGTGTGCTGGCTCAGCGCCACTGGATGCACACCGCGCGCGGGCGGAGCGGCTCCACGCTCAGACCCAGCCCTGGCGCCGCGCGAGCGCGACCGCTTCATGCCGGTTGGCGGCCTGCAGCTTCGCCTGCGCGCTGGAGAGGTAGTTGCGCACCGTGCCCTCGGCGAGATGGGCGCGGCGGGCGATCTGCTCGATCGCGGCACCATCCGCGGCGAACTCCAGCACGTCCGCCTCCCGCGGGGTCAGGGGCGAGTCCCCGGAGGAGATGGTCTCCGCCGCGAGCTCCGGGTCGATGACGCGGCGTCCGTCGGCGACGGCGCGCACGGCGCGGGCCAGCTGATCGGCCGAGGTGGTCTTGGGCAGGAAGCCGAGGACCCCCTGGGCGAGTGCTCGCTTGAGGTATCCGGGTCGGGCGTGCGAGGTGAGGATCAGGCAGCGGGTGGCGGGGGAGGCCTCGGCGATCCGCGCGGCGAGCTCGAGGCCGTCACCGTCGGGCAGCTGCAGGTCGAGCACTGCCACGTCCGGCTGCTCGGCGCCGACGAGACGGACGCCGTCGGCGACCGTCGCGGCCTCTCCTCGCACCTCGAGGTCGGCCTCGAGGGAGAGCATCGTGGCCAGCGCTGATCGGATCAGGTGCTCGTCATCGACGAGGACCACACGCAGCGGGGCGGGGGCATCGGCGGGGTCGGGGGACTCAGCGTTCATCGGGTGCCTCCGGAGGCATCGAAGCGGATGTCGAGGGTGAAGCTGCCGCCGTCGCGGCGGATGCTCAGCGCGGAGTCTGCGCCGAGCCGCTCCCGCATCCCGGTCAGCCCGCTGCCCTCGTGGAGCTCCGCGGAGCCGGAGGCGCCGTCATTGACCAGGGTGATCCCCTCCGGGCCCAGCGTGATGGTCACGAGGGAGGGATCCGCATGGCGGAGGATGTTGGTGCCGCCCTCGCGCAGCACCCAGGCGGCGGTGCCGGCGTGCCGGGCGGGGACGTCGTCGGCGTCGCCATGGATCGTGACCTCGGCGTGCACGGAGCGCAGCAGGGAGGCGGTGCCGCGCAGCTCGGTGGCCAGGTCCGCCTCGCGGTAGCCGCGCACCAGGCCGCGGATCTCCGCGAGCGAGGTGCGGGCGATCTGGGCGACCTCCCGGCTGTGCTCCACGGCGCGGGGATCCTCGCGCTCGACGAGCTGGGCCACCAGCTCCGCCTTCACCGCGATCACCGAGAGATCCCGGCCGGAGACGTCGTGCAGGTCCCGGGCGAAGCGCAGGCGCTCCTCGGCGACGGCGAGCTGGGCCTGCGCCTGGCGCGCGTCATCGAGCTCGCGCACCAGCGCCGCCAGCCACAGGGACAACCGGGTGGTGGGCACCGTGACCACCACGAGGACGCCGCTGGAGAGGACCCACGGGAGGGGACCCAGCAGCAGCGCCGCCACCGCCGTGAACGCCATCACGAGCACCAGGCCCAGCTCCCACCGCCATCGGATCGCCACCGTGGTGACCAGCAGCGACAGGGAGATGACCAGCAGGCGAAGATTCGCGCCGCCGAGCAGCGTGGTACCGGCGATCAGCGCCGACGGTGCCGCGGCGGTGAGCAGGGAGAGATCCGAGGGGAGCCGCCCCACCCGGCGGATCCCCCAGCGGTCCCGTGCGGGGGAGGGAGCGGTGGCGGCCCACGCCTCCATGGCGCGCCAGGCCGACCAGGCACCGAGCACGATCTGCCCGCCCAGCACCGTGGTGCTCAGCGGGGCGGCGGCGAAGGCGGTCGGGATGTGCAGGCCGAGGAACAGGGCGATGCCGAGCGGGAGCACCGCCACCACGCCGACGACGGTCCATGCCGTGTAGGCGTAGAACACGCTCCACTGGCGGCCGGTCGTGGTCTGCACGTTCATCCTCTCGTGATCGTCGACAGGACGGACGACCTGGTGGGGAGCCTATCGGGTCAGCGCCGCGGCTCCCAGCGGAAGTGCTCGCGCACGAACAGGGCGCCGAGCAGGGCCCAGCCGAGCAGGATCCCGGTCTGTCCGGCCAGGAGCAGCCAGGCGTCGGCACCGGTCACGGTCGCCCCGTCGGCATCGATGCCCAGCCAGCCCAGCCGCACCAGCGCCGTGATCGGGGCGGAGGGGAGGAACGCGATCAGCCGTGTCGCCCACTCGGGCAGGAGCTCGAGGGGCAGGATGCCGCCGGCGCCGATCATCAGGACGGCCATCGCGGGCAGCGAGGTGATCTGAGCGGACTCGACGGTGCGGGTGATATTGGCGGTGACCAGCGCCAGCGGCACGAGCATGAGCGCACCGAGCCCCAGGCCGAGGGCCAGCACGAGGGGGTTCTGGGGCAGCGGGAGCTCCAGCACCGGGATCGAGAGCGCCATCGTGAGGCTGAGCATCACCGCGGTGAGCAGCAGTGCCGGGGTGGCCGTCGCGGCGAGCACGGTCGCATCGGAGGCCTCACCGGTGCGCAGACGCTTCAGGACCAGGTCCTGGCGGCGGGCGACATAGGAGCACAGGAGGTTGTAGTAGACGATGAACAGCATCACGGTCACGAGCATCGTGCCCAGCACGGCGGCCAGAGCGGGCCCGGAGGCGCCGTTCTGCGCAAGGGGCAGGAAGCAGAACGGCAGCAGGAGCGGCAGTGCGATGGCGGTGATGAGCTGCATGCGGTTGCGGCGCAGGAGGGACAGCTCCGCGGCGGCGAGCCCCAGCAGGCGGGGAGCGCGGCGCGTGCGGGTGGGGACGGTGCGAGGGAACGCGGTGGCAGTCATGATCATCCTTCGGGGGAGAGGGTGGAGCCGGCGATCGCGAGGAACACCGATTCGAGGCTGGCGGCACGGGCATCGAGGCCGGTGAGCTCGACGTCTTCGGTGCGGGCCCAGGTGAGCAGGGTGTGGAGGTCCGCGTTCAACGAGATGGTGGCCACCTCGAGGAGGCCCTCTGCGCTGCGGACGGCCTTGCCCTGCAGGGCGGGGAGCGCGGGGGCGCTCGCCGGGAGCGTGGCGCGGATCCGAGCGGCGTGCCCGGCGACGACGTCGGCCACCGTGCCCTCGCGCACGATCCTCCCGCGGTGCATGATCGCGAGTCGGTCGGCGAGGGCCTCGGCCTCGTCCAGGTAGTGCGTGGTCAGCACGATCGTGGTGCCGCGCGCTGTGAGGGAGGCGATCAGCTCCCAGGCCCGCGCCCGCGACTCGGGGTCCAGCCCGGTGGTCGGCTCGTCGAGGAACAGCAGCTCCGGGTCGCCGGCGATCGCACAGGCCAGGTCCAGGCGCCGCACCTCCCCACCGGAGAGGGAGGAGATGCGGGTACCGGCCCGGTCGGTGAGGTCGACCTCGGCCAGCACCTCGAGCACGGGGCGCGGGGTGCTCAGCGTCCGGCTCCACATCCGCAGCGCCTCGAGCGCGGTGAGGTCCGCCGGGAAGCCGCCGGTCTGCAGCATGAGCCCCTGGTGGGGGCGCACGGCGCGCCGCTCCCGGAAGGGGTCGTGCCCGAACACGCTCACCGTCCCGGAGGTGGGCCGGGCCAGGCCCTCGAGCATCTCGAGGGTGGAGGTCTTCCCGGCGCCGTTGGTGCCCAGCAGCGCGAACAGCTCGCCGCGGCGGAGGGTGAGGTCCAGCCCGTCCACGGCGAGGTAGGAGTCCCTGCCGCGGCCGTAGCGGCGGCTGAGTCCGCTCGCCTGCAGCACGACGTCGGTGCACTGGTCGGTGGGCAGGTCGGCGGGCGGGGTGGCGGTGACGGCGCGGGTGTCCGGCTGCTCGAGGGTCGACATCTCAGCGCCCGCCCGTCAGCTCGCGGGAGTATCCCCGGGTGCGGAAGCCGGCCACCAGGCGGACGGCCATGAACATGCCGACGACGCCGAACATGACCGCGATGGCCAGCATCTCCGGCTGGATCACGAGGACGACAGCCCCGATCAGGGCCAGGTCCACCACCAGTGCGAGCAGCTCGCGGCCGAGGGTCGCGGAGGGGGTCAGGGCCATCAGGTCCATCAGGACGGATCGTTCGGGGGACTGTGCGGGCGAGGGAGCGGTGCGCGGTGTCGATGTCATGCCCCCACTCTTCCGAGAAGCGTCTGCGGTCAGTAGGGCGCCGCCTCACGGCCTGGGATGGGAACCTCATCGCCCTCCCATGAGAAATGTCAGGGGTGAGGGCTCGGATCCCTCTGCGCGAACCCTCGGAGTGACCCCCTGCACACCCGGAACCGCAGGTCTGTGACGTTTGTTGCGGCAGATGAACCAATCGTCCGGCCCGGGTGCCCGGCGATGCTTGAATCCTCGGGTGATCACTCTGGACCGCCTCACGAAGGTCTTCCCCGCCCCCGGCGGCGGAGACCCCGTCGTCGCGCTCGACGGGATCGACCTCCACCTCGAGCCCGGCCGGGTGCACGGCATCGTCGGCCGCTCCGGGGCCGGGAAATCGACCCTCATCCGCTGCCTGACCGGGCTGGAGAAGCCCACCACCGGGCGCGTCGAGGTGGATGGCACCGATATCGCCGCCCTGGACGGTGCCGCCCTGCGTGCCGCCCGCCGAAACATCGGCATGGTCTTCCAGCACGCGAACCTGCTGGACTCCCGCACCGCCGCCCAGAACATCGCCCACCCGCTCGAGATCGCCGGCGTGCCCCGTGCGCAGCGGCAGCAGCGGGTGGCCGAGCTGGTGGAGCTGGTGGGGCTCACCGGGCGCGAGCACAACCACCCCGCCCAGCTCTCCGGAGGGCAGATCCAGCGCGTCGGCATCGCCCGCGGGCTCGCCGCCGAGCCGAAGGTGCTGCTGTGCGATGAGCCGACCAGCGCGCTCGACGGCTCCACCACCCGCCAGATCCTGCGACTGATCGCCGACCTGCGCGAGCGCCTCGGCATCACGGTCGTGATCATCACCCACGAGATGGGCGTGGTGCGCGAGGTCTGCGACACCGTCACCCTGCTGCAGGACGGCCGGATCACCCAGAGCGGTGATCTGCTGGACGTCGCCGCGGATCCGCACGGCCCGCTGAGCGCCGAGCTGATCCCGCTGCCGCCGGCCCCCACCGGCATCGACGCCCTCGTGGTCAACTGCGACTACGGCAACTCCGCACGCTTCCGCACCAACGATGACCTGATCCGTCTGGCCGAGACCTACCAGGCCGAGGCGACGCTGGTCGCCGGCACCATCGAGACCATCGGCGGGCGCCAGGTGGGCCGCGTGCAGCTCGCCCTGCGCAACCGCTCCGGTCGGCCCATCTCCCGGGAGGGCCTGACCGCCTTCCTCACCGAGCTCGAGGCGGCCGGCGTGGTCGCGACGGAGGTGACCGCATGATCGCGATCCTGCAGGAATGGCTGTCCAACCCGCTGCTGGTGCGCTGGGAGGGCGGTCCCTGGGAGGCCACCCTCGTCACCCTCTACATGACCGCTGTGACCATGGCGCTCACCGTGCTGCTGGGCCTGCCGCTGGGCGTGGCGCTGTTCGAGACCGATGACTCCGCCTCCTCGCTGGTGCGCCGGTTCAACCAGGTCACCGGCTTCGTGGTCAACGTGCTGCGCTCCTTCCCTTTCTTCATCCTGATCATCGCGCTGATCCCGATCACCTCGCTGATCACCGGCCGCTCCACCGGCCCGAACGCGGCGATGATCGCGCTGACCATCGCGGCGGTGCCCTTCGCCGCCCGCCTGTTCGAGCTGAACCTGCGGGAGATCCCCGCCGGGAAGATCGAGGCGGTGCGGATGATGGGCGCGAGCCGCTGGCAGGTGATCCGCCAGGTGCTGATCCCCGAGGCGCTGCCCGGTATCATCGGCTCGATCACCACCACCACGATCGCGGTCATCGGCTACACCGCGATGGCCGGCTCCGTGAACGCCGGGGGCCTCGGCCAGCTCGCCTACAACCGGGGCTACACCGGCTACCAGACCGAGATCATCGTCGTCACCGTCATCCTGCTGATCGCCATCGTGATCCTCGTGCAGCTGCTCGGGGACCGACTCTCCCGCGCCGTCGATCACCGCGCCCGCACCGCCTGATCCCCTCACCCCTGCTGTCCCCTCACCTCGTAAGGAAGCTCTCCATGCGCACCGTCTCCCGCCGCACCCTGTTCGCCTCCGGCGCCGGGCTCACCGCCCTCGCCCTCGCCGCCTGCGGCGGTGAGACGGCGGCCCCGCTCACCGAGGAGGGCGGTGTCACCACCATCCGCATCGCCGCGACCCCGCTGCCCCACATGGAGATCCTGACCTTCGTCAAGGACAACCTCGCCGCCGACGCCGGGCTCGAGCTCGACCTGCAGGAGCAGACCGAGTACCCGATCCCGAACCGTCTGCTCGACGAGGGTGAGGTGGACGCGAACTACTTCCAGCACCTGCCCTACCTCGAGACCGAGATGGCGGAGAACGGCTACGAGCTGACCCCCTTCGAGGGCGTGCACATCGAGCCGCTGGGCATCTTCTCCGAGTCGCTCACCGGCCTCGACGAGATCGAGGAGGGATCCGCCGTCGGCGTCCCGAACGACCCCACCAACCGCGGCCGTGCGCTCGCGCTGCTCGCCTCCGAGGGCCTGCTGGCGCTGCGGGACGGGATCGAGCCCACCGAGGCGACGGTCGACGACATCGCCGAGAACCCCCAGCACCTCGAGTTCCAGGAGATCGACGCGGCGCTGCTGCCCCGCACCCTGGGCGACTACGCGATCGCCGTGATCAATGGCAACTACGCCATGGAGGCGGATCTCAGCCCGGCCGAGGACGCCCTCGCCCTCGAGTCCGGCGAGGACAACCCCTATGCGAACATGCTCGTGGTCCGCACCGGGGACAAGGACAACGCGGCGCTGCGGACGCTCGACGAGCTGCTGCGCTCGGAGGACGTCCGCACCTTCATCGAGGAGACCTACGACGGTGCGGTGATCCCCGCCTTCTGAGCAGCCTGCCTCCGGCCCCCGGACCGGCTCAGGCGACCCGGGCACCGGCGGCGCGGCTCTGGTGACGCTCACCCCGGCCCCCGGCCCCCGGCCCCCGGCGACCTCTGCTCGGCGGCTCATGTCGGCGACGGGCCGTTGGTGATGTGAGGTGGTGATATGGCCATCTCACATCACCAGCGGCCCGTCCGTGACACCTGGGGCCGTCGTCCGAGTCAGGTCGGCGGCCGGTCGGATCAGAGCAGCTCGGTCGCCCCGAGCTGGTCCAGCAGCCAGGCGAGCTCGTCCGCACGCTGCTCCCACTTGCGGTAGCGGCCCGAGCGGCCGCCGTGCCCGGCGACCATCTCGCAGCGGAACAGGATCGGCCGCTCCGCCTGATCGGAGGTGACGGTCTCGCGCAGGCGGGCGACCCACTTGGCCGGCTCGTTGAAGAACACGCGGGTGTCGTTCAGCGAGGTGGAGGCGAAGATCGCCGGGTACTGGACCGCCGTGATGCTCTCGTAGGGCGTGTATCCGCGCATGTACTCGTACACCGCCGGATCGTGCAGCGGATCGCCCCACTCCTCCCACTCACCCACGGTCAGCGGCAGGCTCGGGTCCAGGATCGTGGTCAGCGCGTCGACGAAGGGCACCCCGGCGATGATCGCCCGGAACCGCTCGGGGGCGAGGTTCGCGATGCCGCCCATCAGCAGCCCGCCCGCGCTGCGGCCCTCGGCGCCCAGCCGCTCCGCGGCCACCAGGCCGGAGTCCGTCAGGTGGGCGGCGGCGGCCACGAAGTCGCTGAAGGAGTTCTTCTTCTCCAGCAGCTTGCCGTGCTCGTACCAGTCGCGGCCCATCTCCCCGCCGCCGCGCACGTGCGCGATCGCGATCACCACGCCGCGGTCCAGCAGCGACAGCCGGGTGGGGACGAACGAGGGGTCGATCGACATCTCGTAGGAGCCGTAGCCGTACAGGTAGCCCGGTGCGGTGCCGTCGGCCGTGAGGTCGCGGCGCGCCACCACGCTCAGCGGGATCGCGGTGCCGTCCTCGGCCCTCGCCCATTCGCGCCGCTCCACGTACAGCTCCGGGTCGAAGTTCGGCACCGGCGTGACGCGCAGGATCTCGGTGGCCCCGGAGGCGACCTCCCGCTCGGCGACGGTGGACGGGGTGAGCATGCTGGTGAGCTGGTAGCGCACCGTGGTCTGGTCCCAGTTCGGGTTGGCGTCGATCTCGACGGTGTCCAGCTCGCCGCCGTGGCTGATGTCGCAGGCCTGCTCGATGCGCAGCGAGCCGTCGGCCGCCCGCGGGATCAGCCGCACGCTCGCCAGGCCGCCGCTGCGCAGCTCGAGCGCGACGAAGCCCGCGAACGCCTCGACCGCGAGCAGCCGCTCGCCCTCGGCCGGGGCCAGCAGCTCCTCCCAGCGCTCCGGTGCCTCCAGCGGCGCCTGCGCGAGCGCGAAGCCGCGATGGCCGTCGTTGTGCACGATCAGCAGCCGGTCCCCGCCGTGCTCGACGCCGTAGTCCACACCGTCCCGGCGGCCGCCCGCGGGCACCGGGGCCGATGTGGGATCGGACAGGTCCAGCAGCCAGGCCTCGGTGGTGGAGGTGGAGCCCGCCTGGATCATCAGGGTCGAGCCATCGCGGGAGCGGTCGAAGCCGATCATGAACCGCTCGTCGGGCTCCTCGATGACCAGCACGTCCTCGCCGGCCGGACCCCCGATGCGGTGCCGCCAGATCTGGTGCTGGCGCCAGGCGTCGTCGACCCGGGCGTAGAACAGCCACTGCTGGTCGGTGGAGAAGGCGAGACCGTAGCCGGCGCCGGTGACCGCCTCGTCGAGGACCGTCCCGGAGGCGATGTCCATGATGCGGAGGGTGAAGCGCTCATCGCCCGCGGTGTCCACGGCGGAGGCGAACAGGGTGTGGTCGGGGGAGGGGGCGAGCCCGCCGAGGGAGTAGAACTCGGCGCCCGCGGCCTCGGCCTGGGCGTCCAGCAGCACCTGCTCGCCCTCGAGCATCACGCCCGGCTCGACCTGCGGCATCGTGCCGGTGTCGGCGACGCGGGTGAACTTCGGGTAGTCGTCCCCGGCGGTGGTGCGGGTGATGTACCACCAGTGGTCGCGGCGCACCGGCACGCTGAGGTCGGTCTCCTGGGTGTGCCCGACGAACTCCCGGACCAGGGTGGCCCGGAGCTGCTCGAGGTGTGCGGTGCGGGCATCGGAGTAGGCGTTCTCCGCCTCGAGATGGGCGATCACCTCGGGGTCGGTCTTGTCCCGCATCCACTCGAACGGATCGACCACGGTGTCACCGTGGAAGGTCCTCTCGGTGGGGCGGTGCGCAGGGGTCGGGGCAGCAGGGAGCTCGGCGGTCATTCCCCGAGGGTAACCGCGCCCAGCTGCTCGAGGAGCCAGGCCACTCCCTCGACCCGGGGGTCGCCGGCGGATCCCAGGGTGGGGGTCGCGCGCAGCAGGATCGGGCGCTCGGACGGGTCCGAGGTGACCCGCGCCCGCAGCTGCGCGACCCAGATCGCCGCGCAGGCCGGGGGCACGTCCATGCCGTCGAGCGCCGTCCAGGCGAAGACTGCCGGGTACTCGGTCTCCCGGATGTTCTCCGCCGGGCTGTACCCGCGCTGAGAGCGGTAGGTCGCCTCATCGGCCGCGGGATCGCCCCACTCGGCCCATTCCTCGAGGGTGAGCATCACGTTCGGGTCCAGGAGGGTCTCCAGGGGATCCACCAGCGGACCCCCGGCGAGGATCGCCCGGAACCGCTCCGGGGCGAGGTTGGCCGCTCCCGCGACCAGCAGCGCTCCGGCGCCGTCGCCGACGGCGCCGATCCTGTCCGCTGCGACCCAACCGGTGTCCACGAGATGGTCGGCGCAGGCCAGGAGATCGGCGAAGGAGTTCTGCTTGCGCGGACCCCGGCCCTGCTGATGCCACTGCGGGCCCATCTCGCCGCCGCCGCGCACGTGCGCGATGGCGAGCACGACCCCGCGGTCCACGACCGCTCGGACCTCGGGGCGCAGCTTCGGCTCGGTGGAGATGCCGAAGGCGCCGTGGCCGTAGAGCAGTGCGGGTGCGGTGCCGTCGCGCGGCGTGTCCCGCCGGGCGAGCAGCGAGATCGGCACCCGCGTGCCGTCGGCCGAGGTCGCCCACAGACGACGCTCCACGTACTGCGCGGGATCGAAGTCGGCGGCGTCCTCTCGCAGGAGCTCGATGCTCTCCCCGGTGTCCAGGTCGTGCTCCAGGAGCATGCCGGAGGTGAGGAAGCTGTCCAGGCGGTAGCGGATCCGTCGGGTGCCCCAGGCCGGGACGGGCTCGAGGCGCACCGAGTCCAGCGTCCCGCCACGACCCACGGTGTGCGCCGCCTGCAGGTCGAGGGAGCCGTCGGCCCGGCGCGGGATGAGCCGCAGCCGCGGGACGCCGCCGCCGCGCAGCTGGAGGGCGATGACATCGGCGAAGGCCTCCACGGACTCGAAGTGCTCGTCGTCCTCGGCGCTCAGCAGTGCGGACATGCCCGGCAGGCCGCCGGTCGTGTCCAGACCGATCTCGCTGAGCACGGTCCGCTGGGTCTCGCGGTCCTCGTGGATCACCAGCAGCCGGTCCCCGGCATGCTCCAGGCGCGCGGGTCGCGCATCCGTGAGCCGGCCGGTCACCGGCCGCGGAGGCGCTTCGGCGGCGCGGAGATCGCAGAGCCACACCTCGCTGCCCTGGGGAGAGACGGAGCGGATCATCAGTGCGGAGCCGTCCCGGGAGCGGGAGAGCTCGAGCTCTGCCCAGTGGTCGGACTCCTCGAGCAGGAGGATGTCCTCCTCCGCCGAGGTGCCCAGGCGGTGGCTGCGGACCTGGTGCCGACGGCCGAGATCGTCCACCCGGGTGTGCAGCAGGGAGCGCGAGTCGGCGGAGAAGACGATATCGGGTCCGGCCCCGCCGACGGCGCTGTCGACGACCTGGCCGGTGGCGGCCTCGGTGATGATCAGTCGGCATCCGCCGAACGCCGCCTCGGCGCGGGCGAGCAGTCTGTGGTCGGAGGAGACGGCGAAGCCGATCATCGACAGGCAGTCGGCCACCAGGATCTCCTCGCCGTCGAGGAGCCGCTCGGGCTCGATCCGGGGGATCCCGGAGGGGCTCCGCAGCCCCTCCCGGTCGCGGACCCGGGACAGCGTGGCCGTGCCGTCGGGAGCGAAACGGTCGATGTACCACCATCCGTCGAGCAGGACGGGGGCGGACAGCTCGAGCGGCGAGACGGGGTCGTCGACCAGGGCGCACAGCTCCTCGCGCAGGGAGGCGAGATGCGCGGTCCGCGCGTCGGTATGCGCGTTCTCCGCGGCGAAGTGCCGGGCGACGTCAGGGGAGTCGGCGGCACGCAGCCAGCGGTACGGGATCGGGACGGCGTCGCCGAACAGAGCCCGCTCGACGGGGCGCGGGGCAGGGCGTGGGATGAGGTCGCGCGAGATCTCGCTGCCACGACGTGCCGAGCTCGTCGAGGAGACTGTGTGCTGAGACATGGGTGCAGCTTTCCTGTCGGGGAGAACCATCCGTGGTACGGCGAGCATCGATCGGGACCGGTGCACGTCCGCAGTGAGCTGAGGCACCGGCGTGACCGGCGTCGTTGCCGACCGAGGTGCAGCAGTTCTCATCGAGATGGTGCCTGGGGACTGAGGGATGGTGCCTGGGGACTGAAGGAGCCCTGGCGGTCAGGGCGGGGCAGTACGGCACGTCGCGCCGGAGGGCACTGTCCTCCGGAGTTCACATCGATCTAGCCTCCTTGTCACGTACTTCTCAGGACCACCATGTGAGGTCTGTCATACAGGCTACTGTGGGCATTTCAGAGGTATGTCAGAAATGGTGAACGGCGGCGGACACCGCCGGGCCGGGCGACGGCCAGTGACCGGGAAGGGGAGCGCCGCGGCGATGGCAGCAGGTGATGACGAGAGATTCGCAGTTGAGCTGCGCAGAGCCATCGAGCAGAGCGGCCTGACCCTGACCGCGATCTCCCACCGTTTGCGGGCGCGCCACCGACCGGTCAGCGTCGCCACGCTGAGCAACTGGCAGTCGGGCCGGAGCCTGCCCGGCGGGGAGCAGTCACTCGGTGTGGTGGCGGCGCTCGAGGAGCTGCTGGGGCGGGCTCCCGAGTCGCTCGCGGACCTGGTGGGGGCGCCACGACTGCGGGGACGGTCCGTGCGGACCACGTCCTTCCTCGGCCACCGCTCCAGCAAGGAGGTGTTCAACGACGCGCTCCGGGAGCTGGGGTTCACCTCCGCGCAGCAGTACGCCCATGAACGGGTGTTCCATCAGCACGCGACCATCGACTCGTCGCAGGATGTCCAGAGCTTCGACTTCGGCCTGATCGTGCGGGCCCTCGAGTCCGGGGTGTGCCGTCTGCCGGCGGTGTACGTCCTGGAGCCGGCGGAGCCGAACATCGCGCCGCACTTCATCCCGGTCCAGGGGTGCTCGATCGGGCGCCGAGTGAGCTGGCCCGAGCACCGGGTCTACGGCGTCGAGCTGCTGGTGGACGGCCACCTCGATGCCGGCCAGGTCGCGGCCTTCGACTACCGGGTCGAGCTGAGCGCCCGGGCCACGGACATGACGGCGGTCGTGTACAGCCTCCCGCGGCGGGCCAACGACGCGCTGATCGAGGTCGAGTTCCGCGGCGACCGGAGGCCGGTGGACTGCGTGCGATACCAGCGCACGGAATCCGGTGAGACCACCTCCAGCGTGCGCCTGGACCGTCGCGAACGGCTCCAGGTCAGCGAGGCCCGTTTCGGGCCCGGGACGCTCGGGCTGCGGTGGAAGTGGGAGAACGAGTGCGAGGACGACGAGGACGACGAGGACGACGGGACCGAGCGGGAGGACGACGAGCCCGGCTCCGACCGCGCCATGGCGCGCACGGGCCCCCGCACAGGTCCTCCCCGGCCGTGAGCACGGCGGCGTATCCTGAGGATCCGTTCCCGGCCTCACGGGGAGGTGTGCACCATGGGATTCACCGGTCAGGACATCGTGGTGGGTTACGACGACACCACCGCATCGATGGCGGCCGTCCACTGGGCCGCGGATCTCGCCCGGAGCACGCAGTCCGGGCTGCACCTCGTCCACGCCTGGACCTGGCCCCTGCTCGGACAGGGCGTGACGGGGATCCCGGTGCTCGACCCGACAGGGCCGCGCAATCAGGCCATGAGGCTCCTCGATGATGCCGCCGAGCGCATCGCCCTGCGGTTCCCCGAGGTGACGGTCACGGCGGAGCTGCTCCAGGGGATGCCGCGGGAGGCGCTCGAGGAGATCTCCGAGCGCACCGACCTGCTGGTCGTCGGCACGCGCGGCCTCGGTGCCGTGATGGGGACGCTGCTGGGGTCCGTCAGCCGCGGGATCCTCCACGACGCGGGCTGTCCGGTGGCCGTGATCCGCTCCGATCAGCACCGGGCGGGCCCGGTGCTCGCTGCGTACGACGGCTCCGAGGCTGCCGGCGAGGCGGTCGACGAGGCGGCTGATCTCGCAGCGGCCTGGGCCGCCGTGCTGCGCGTGATCCATGTGCGGTCGGGGTCGCATGCGCCCTCGTCGGGCGGCGCCGAGGTGTGGCGCGCCGGGAGCCGTTCGCGGGGGGTGCTCGAGGAGGGGGCCGCCCGGGCGGCCGCCCGGCACGAGGGGCTCGAGGTCCAGGCGCGGATGATCGAGGACCGCACGGTCGCCGAGGGGATGCTGAGCGCGGCCACCGGGGCGCGCATGTTGGTGATCGGGCATCGCGGGCTGAGCCGGGGCGCCTTCGGGTCGACCGCGCACGCAGTCGTCCTGCACGCCACGGGGAACGTCGCGGTGGTCCGCCCGGCCAAGCGCGAGTGACGTGACTCGCGTCCGCAGTCGGAGAGTTTGAACGGGTGAGGTCGCGGCGGTTAGGCTGTGCGACGGTAGCGTGTCCGAGCGGCCGAAGGTGCATCACTCGAAATGATGTGTGGTTCATAGCCACCGCGGGTTCAAATCCCGCCGCTACCGCTCGTGACCTGGGGAGATGCCAGGTCGATGAAGGCTCCCACCGGATCCGGTGGGAGCCTTCATGCGTGCGGGGCGCAGGGGTGGAGCAGAGCCGGCACCGGGCTCAGCTGTTCTGGAACTCCTCATCGAGGTTGCTCTGGAGCAGGGAGGCGAGCAGGTCGAGGGCTGCCTCGGCACCCTCTCCTTCGGCGCGCAGCGTCACCTCGTCACCATGACCGACGTCCAGGGTCAGCAGCATGAGGATGCTGGAGGCCCTCACCGGTGCCGCCTCCGCGGTCTCGATCGTGACGGCGACGGGCTGCTCGCTGGCCGCCTGGGAGAAGATCGCGGCGGGGCGGGCATGGAGGCCGCTGGAGCTCGCGACCTTCACGGTACGTGCTGGCATCTCTAGCGCCTTTCTCGACGTGGTCCCTCCCAGGGTATCCGCGCGCACGCCCTGACGGACATCTGCCCACCGGCGACGAGGCCACCGGTGCCCGCCCGGCGCTCCCGTCGGCGAGTCCTCATCGGGATCCGCCGACCACGCCGGGGGAGTCGTACCCGGACATCCCCGGTGCGGCGGCCCGGACACCGCGGGACCCGACGGCCGCCCTGCCCGCCTCGGTCAGCTCGAACCAGGCGATCATGTCGGGACCCGGTGTGCGCCCGCCGATCGCGGCCCAGGTGGCGCCGATGTGCTCGACGACGTCCGCCGGTGGCAGGTCCCAGGCCGTGAACCGCCCGGCGGTGACGAACCCGGCGCGGATCTCGCCGCGGGCGAGCAGCCGCGCCAGCAGCAGCGGTCCGCGCCGCTCGAACTCCGCGGCGTCGAGCGCTCCCGCATTCTCCAGCACCCTCACGACGTCCCCCGGATGCAGCCACTGCCGGCGCCCCAGCGCGAGCAGGCGCTCTTCGATGCCGCTGCGGGAGGAGGCGGCGTGCTCGGCCAGCGCCTCGGGGGTCGCGTACAGCGGTGGCCCGGGAGGCCGCTCGCTGAGCTCCCCCTTCTCCTCGACCTGCAGCAGGGCACGGCGTGGGCCCTCCAGCCGCCAGCGCGGGACGGTGGTGAGCCGTAACGGCCCCTGCGCGCTGCGCAGGCTGAGGGTGAGGAGCCCCTCGAGCATCTCGGCGTGCTGGACCGAGGCGCCGACCACGCGCGGATCGCGCAGGCCGACGGCCCTGGCCCCGCCGTCCGCGATCGACGGCCCCTCGAGCTCCTGGATCCGGGAGCGCAGCACCCAGCCGCGCGCCGTCACGGTCCTGGTGCCGCGTGAGGCGACCTGGGTGTGGACGACGGTCTGCCCCCGCAGGGCATCGAGCAGCGGATGGTCCTGCGGACGGCCACGGCCGGACACCCCGGGCAGAAAGAAGTCCATGCCCCCATCGTGCCGCACCGCACGAGGGTCGAGGGGGTCCCGGGCGGCGGCGAGGCTAGGATGAGGAGATGCCCAGCACGAGTGAGCGCGCCGAGGATCCCCGACCTGCACGGACCAGGGCGGCGATCTTCGCTGCCGCCCGCGCCCTCACCGTCTCCGACGGCGAGGTGACCGTCAACGCCCTGGCCAAGCGCGCCGGCGTCAGCCGTGCCGCGTTCTACAGCCATTTCTCGGGCCTCGACGACCTGATGGGGGCGATGCTGACGCAGATGTTCGACCACGCCCACGAACGCAGCACCGCCTGCGCCCGGGATGGCCGGACCGTCCAGGAGCGGGTGCGGTTCGGCTTCGGGATGCTGGTGGCGTACGTCGAACGGCACCACACCTTCCTGCGCGGTGCGCTGGACTGGAAGTTCTCCCGCCGCACCTACCTGGTCCTCGTCGACACCATGACCGAGCTGCACGCCGAGGCGACCGACCGCCTCGGGGACGCGGTGCCCGAGCATCTGCGGACCGAGGACGCCCGCCGCGCCATCGTCGGCGGCAGCCTGGCTCTGTGCGAGCACTGGCTGGTGACCACGGAGCAGGCGGCCGCGGACGGCGGAGTGCCGGACGCCACCGGCCTGCTCGACTCGATCCTGGCCATCGCCCCGAGCTGGTACACGGGTCTGGAGCCGGGGGCGCCGACCGGCGCCGCGGAGCTGCTGGAGATCTGCCGGCAGGTCACGGCCGACGAGGAGAGCTGACCCGGTCCAGCAGCCGCTCCGCCGGCTCAGGCCTCGCCCACCAGGCGCAGCAGCACCCGGGCGCCGAAGCGCACGGCATCCACCGGCACCCGCTCGTCGACGCCGTGGAACAGCGGCGCGAAGTCGAGGTCGGCCGGCAGCTGCAGCGGCGCGAAGCCGTAGCCGGTGATGCCCAGGGCGCTCAGCGGCTTGTTGTCGGTCCCGGCGCTGAGGCAGTAGGGCAGCACCTTCGAGCCCGGGTCCTCCGCCTGGACCGCCGCAGTCATCGCCTCGACCAGCGGCGACTCGCGCGGGGAGTCGACCGAGACGCCCACGTGATCGATGATCAGCTCGACGTGCTCGCCGCTGAGCTCGTCCAGCAGCGCGAGCACCTCCTCCTGGTGGCCGGGGAGGAAGCGGCAGTCGAAGCCGGCCTCCGCGGTCTGTGGGATGACGTTCACCTTGTAGCCGCCGGAGACCATGGTGAGGTTCGCCGAGTCGCGCAGCGTTCCGGAGACGAAGTGGCGGGCTCCGCCCGTCAGCGGCAGGAAGGACTCGATGTCCTGCTCGTCCCAGCCGGTGCCGGTGATCTCGGTGATCCCGTCGAACAGCGCCCGCACGCTGGCGATGTACTCGATCGGGAAGTCGTGGGCGTCGATCGCGGCGATCGCCCGGGCCAGGCGCACGATCGCGTTCTCGTCGTTGGGGACCGAGCCATGGCCGGCCCGGCCGTGGGCGCGCAGCCTCCCCCAGGCCAGGCCCTTCTCGGCGGTCTGGATCAGGTAGGCGCGCACGTCCTGGCCGGTGCCCTGCTCCGGCAGGGTGATCGAGTAGCCGCCCACCTCGCTGATCGCCTCGGTCATGCCGTCGAACACCTCGGGGTGGTTCTCGACCAGCCACTGGGCGCCCCAGACGCTGCCGTTCTCCTCGTCGGCGAAGAAGGCGAACATCAGGTCGCGGGGCGGGGCCTGCCCGGTGCGCGCGAGATGCCGGGCCACCGCCAGGATCATGCCCACCATGTCCTTCATGTCCACGGCGCCGCGGCCGTGGATCATGCCGTCGATGATCTCGGCGCCGAAGGGATCCACGGACCAGTCCTCGGCCCGGGCGGGGACCACGTCCAGGTGGCCGTGGAGGATCAGGCCGCCGCGGGAGCGGTCCTCACCGGGGATCCGCACCATCACGCTGGGACGGCCCGGATGGGACTCGATCACCGTCGGCTCCAGCCCCACCTCGCGCAGCAGGGCGACCACGTGATCCGCCGCCTCCGCCTCGCCCCTGCCCCAGGTGGCGGGATCGTTCCCGCCGAAGTTGGTGGTGTCGATGCGGATCAGCTCGCGGGTGAAGCGGACGGCCTCGTCCTGCAGCACGGCGAGCTCATCGGCGGTGGGGGCGGCGATCGGCATGCCGGGGTCCTCCTGGTGGTTCGGGGGTCTCACCGTACTCGGCGCCGTGGCCACCCGCCGTCGGCGTCCGTACGATGGGGAGGACCAGCCCGCTCCCGCAGGAGGTGCACCCGTGGTGCAGATCTTCACGCTCCGAGAGCGGCTCGCCGCGCTCCCGTCCACGGTGCGCCGGCGCGCCGAGACCTCGACGCTGCGCGCGTCGGTGATCGCCGATGCCCGGGCCGTGGCCCCCGAGATCCCGCGCGACGCGGACGCCGGCCATCTGGAGCGCGCCGCCCGCCGCCTGCTGCGGCGCGCCGCGCAGGACGAGTTCGCGCGCGAGGGCGTGACCCGGGTGCCGCTGCCGCCGGCGGACGCCAGCCGGGCCGAGCTGCGCCGCGCCGACGTCCCCGGGGAGGCGAGCTTCCAGGCCTTCGTCGAGGACGTGCTCAGCGCGGTCGACATCGCCCCCAGTCCGCTCGAGCGCGATGACGCGGTGGAGCTGCGGGATGCGCGGGGTTCCTCCGACGCCTACGGGCTCTCCCCCGAGGTCGCCTCCGACCTCGCGTCCTATCTGCTGTGCCGGGCGCACGCGCTCGATGACGGTGCGGAGGGGCTCGAAGAGCATCTCGAGGCGCAGGCGCGACGGATCCGGGAGGAGGTGCGGGCGGCGCTGGTGCGCCAGGTGCGGGTGCCGCTCGAGCTGACGGTGGCCCGGGACCGCCACGAGCGGGTGGTGCGGGGGGAGGCCGATGAGGGCTTCGCCTCGCCCGCCGGCGGCCCCGGGGACGCGCACGCCACCGCCGAGGAGCGCGCTGACCTCGGCCGACGGGCCCGGTCGGCCTTCGAGTTCGCGCAGTCCGAGGCCGGCCGTGCCGCCTTCGGCGCGCTGCGCAGCGGGGCGGAGAGGGCGTACGAGCGGTACGGGAGCACCCGCACCCCGCCGCGCACCCCGCCACGGACCTGAGCTGGGCGCGGGCGCGGCACCGGGAGAACGCGGGGCGGCTCACCGCTTCGCGGTGGAGCGCCGTCGCCGCCCGGACGTCAGGGTGAGGTCAGGGCGCGGACTTCTCCGCGAGCTGCCGCTTGATCCGGACCAGCATCCCGGCCATGCCGTTCAGCCGCAGCGGACTGACCACCTCGGCCAATCCCAGCGCGCCGGTGACCGACTCGGGGGTGTCCAGCACCTCGCCGACGGTGCGGCCATCGAGCGCCTCGGCGAGGATCGAGGCGAAGCCGCGCGTGGTCGGCGCCTCCGGCGGGGCCGAGAAGAACAGCCGTGCCGTCGCCTCCCGGCCCGTGCCCTGGACCTCCGTGATCAGGAAGATCGGGGACTGGCACTCGGGCACCGGCTCGAGCAGCTCGGGATGGTCGGCATAGCGCTCGGGCAGGGCCGGCAGATCGTTCGAGAAGTCCAGCAGCAGCTGCAGCCGGTCCCGACCGGACAGGGCGTGGAAGTCGTCCGCGATCTCGGCGAAGGCCCCGGGCAGGGCGGTGCTGTCGCTCATCGTGCGCTCGTTCATCGCGCTGTCGTTCATCGGACGGGGACCTCACCCGGCTCGGTGCCCTGCGCGATCGGCAGGCGCACGCCGTTGCCCCATTCGGTCCAGGAGCCGTCGTAGTTGCGCACGTCCGTGAAGCCCAGCAGGTGGGTGAGCACGAACCAGGTGTGGGCCGAGCGCTCGCCGATGCGGCAGTACACGACCGTCGCCGTGGCGGCGTCGAAGCCGAGCTCGGACTGGTAGATCTGCTCCAGCTCGGCGCGCGTCCTGAACCGGCCGTCCTCGGCGGCGGCGCGGGCCCACGGCACGGAGCGGGCGGTGGGGATGTGCCCGCCGCGCACGGTGCCCTCCTGCGGGTAGTCCGGCATGTGGGTGCGCTCGCCGGTGTACTCCTGCGGGGAGCGCACGTCGATCAGCGGCCCGCCGAGGAAGTCCAGCACGTCCTCGCGGTAGGCGCGGATCGGGGCGTCCTGGCGCTCCACGACCGGGTAGCCGGTGGTGGGGGCGGGCTTGCCCTGCTCGGAGGTGGTCAGCTCGCGGCCCTCGGCCTGCCAGGCGGCGCGGCCGCCGTCGAGCAGGCGCACGTCCTGGTGGCCGAACAGCTCGAAGACCCACAGCGCGTAGGCGGCCCACCAGTTCGACTTGTCGCCGTAGATCACCACGGTGGTCTCGCGGGAAATGCCGGAGGCGTCCATGAGCGTGGCGAAGCCGGCGCCGTCGACGTAGTCGCGGGTGACCGGATCGTTGAGGTCCAGGTGCCAGTCGATCTTCACCGCGCCGGGGATGTGGCCGGTCTCGTACAGCAGCACGTCCTCGTCGGACTCGACGACGACCAGGCCCTCGGGGCGGCCGGCGGCGAGCTGATCGGCGAGCCACTGCGTGCTCACCAGCTTCTCCGGCCGGGCGTACTCCTGCAGGGCGGGGGTCGGATCAGCAGGAACGGTCATCAGTTCACCTTTCGACGGTCGATGGCGCACGGGTGTACCTCCAGTCTGTCACTGCGGGCGGTGCCGTGGCGTCCCGGAGGCTCCGCCGAGGGCGGACATCACCTCGGTGGTCCGGGATCGTCGGGGGCGGCCGCACCGGGACCCGCCGCCCGGGCCGTGCCCGTCGCGCCTCTTCCGCCGGACGGCTGTCGACTCCTACGGTGGGGTCATGGAGAACCTCGAGCAGGAACCCGCCCTCCCCGTCCTCGATGTCATCGTCCTGGACTGCCCCGACGCGCTGCAGCTCGCGACCTTCTACGCCAAGCTCCTGGGCTGGCGCGTTCAGGAGGGCAGCGACTCGGACTGGGCCGAGCTGCTCCCGCCGCGCGGCAGGGTCTCGGCTGAGGAGCCCGACGGGCAGGCCTCCCTCGCCTTCCAGCGGATCGACGACTACCAGCGCCCCACCTGGCCGGGCGGCACCCATCCCCAGCAGTTCCATCTCGACCTCGCCGTCTCCGACATCGAGGCGGCCGAGCCGCGGGCACTGGCCCTGGGGGCGGTGGTCCATGAGCACCAGCCCTCGGGCTCGGGCAGCTTCCGCGTCTATCTCGACCCCGCCGGCCACCCGTTCTGCCTCTGCCGCTCCGTCTGAACGGCCCGTGCTACGAGGCGAAGGCCCCGAAGGCCTCGCGGATCCGGTCCGGGTCCGCACCGTCGGCGAGCAGCGTCTGCAGCAGCAGGCGCGCCTTCGCCGGCGGGAGGAGACCGGCCATGACGGCGCCGGCGTCCAGCAGGTCCACCTCGGAGCCGGGATAGGCGTAATGGTGGGTGGAGGTCCCGCCGTACCAGGTGCGGGAGGCGACGACGACGGGGATCCCGCCCTCCAGCAGACGCCGCAGCCGGGGCATCGCGGCGGGGGAGACGTGCCCCATCCCGACCCCCGCGATGACGAGCCCTGCCAGCTGCTCCGGCGGGATGTGGTCCAGGAGCGCGAGGTCCTCGTCGAGCCCCGCGGCGAGCACGGGCACGGCCGGGAAGTGGTCCGGCGGGGAGCCCGGGAGCCGCGCGGTGCGGGACAGCGGGCGGTGCAGCAGGCGCAGATCGTCCTGCTCGATGATCGCCAACGGTCCCGAGGGGGCCGAGGCGAAGGCGGAGACCGACCGGGAGGAGGCCTTGGTGACCTGGTCGGCGAGGTGGGCGTGGCCGTCCAGGACCACCAGCACGCCGAGCCCCCGGGCAGAGGACGCCGTCGCCGCACGCACCGCGTCGCGCAGGTTCGCCGGCCCATCGGCCCCGAGGTCGCTGGCCGGTCGCATCGCGCCGGTGACCACCAGCGGCGCCTCCCGGTCCCAGTAGCGCTCCAGCAGGAACGCGGTCTCCTCGAGGGTGTCCGTGCCGTGGGTGAGCACCACCCCGTCGGCGCCCTCGTCGACCGCGGCCCGGGCGCTGGCGAGCACTGCGGAGAGGTGGTGGGGGCGCACGTCCGAGGAGGAGACGTTCGCCAGCGGGTGCGCGTCGATCCGGGCCCCGTCGACGGCGACCAGCAGGTGCTCGCCGACGCCGTCGTCGGGACGGGCGTTGCCGCCGGAGGCGTCCTGGGTCATGTTGATGGTGCCGCCGAGCGACAGCAGCGCGACCCTCCTGCTCACGACAGCTCCGGCTCCTCGCCGAGGTAGAACGCCGCGGTGCGCACCGACGCCTTGCGGGCCGGCTTCTTGTCCGCTCCGGAGGCGACGTGCGCCTGGAACCAGGCGTCCGCGGTGGCGCGGGTGAACTCTGCGCCCTCGGGCGAGGCGGCGAAACGGCTCAGCCGCGGCAGCTGATCGGCCGCCGGGTCCGCGAGGTGCAGGGCCAGCCCGTACAGCGCCGCATCCCAGCCGCAACCGGTCGCGGCCGGGCCGAAGGCCTGCCAGTGGGCGTCGGCCGGGACGGTGTGGCGCAGGGTGAAGCGGGTGGCGACCTGCGAGGTGGTGGCGACCGGCTGGGCGGCGGCGTCGGACCCGGCGGCGGCTTCCGAGGCCGGGACCGTCGGCTGCTCGGGCGCGACGGACTCGACCAGCAGCTCCATCTGGTTCCTGCTCTTGCCGAACTCCCAGGTCAGCAGCAGCCGGCGGGGCTCCTCGACGGCGAGCACGGTACCGCTGGTCTCCATGTCGGGCAGCTCGTAGCGGCCGCCCTCGACCACCTCGCCGCTGGCCCGCCCGAACCACAGCTCCAGGTGGGAGCCGATGGTCAGCGCGGACCACAGCTCCTCGGGATGCACCGCGAAGGGCTGGGAGAGGGCCACGACATGGCCCCCCGACGTGGGAGTGACGGTGCGGGTGACGTCGGTGAGCTGGCTGGTCGGGCTCGCGGTCATGGGGCTCCTTCGAAGACGGGGGTCGGGCCCCACTGTGCCAGGTCGGTGCGGCGCAGACGCACGATCACCTCGGCGTGCGCGGTGTGCGGGAACATGTCCACGTAGCGGCCGGCGACCACGCGCAGCGAGGGCATCGCCGCGAGATCGGCGGCGAGGGTGGTCGGGTGGCAGCTGGAGTAGATCACATCGGCCACCCCGGAGCGCTCCAGCCAGCCGGCGAGCTCAGTGCCCAGACCGCGCCGGGGCGGATTGACCACGACCAGGTCGGGCGGGCCGTCCGCACCGGCCGCCGCGTCGACCGCCCAGCGGGTGGCGTCGTCCGCGAGGAAGGTCGCCGACCCGATCCCCGCCGCCGCAGCGGCCTCGCGGGCACCGTCGATCGCCTGCGCGGAGACCTCGACCCCGGTGACGCGGGCGCGGGGGACGGCACGCGCCACGTGGAGGGCGAAGCCGCCGAGCCCGCAGTACAGGTCCCAGATCCGCGGGGCACCGGCGGGCCCTGCGTCGCCGTGCTCCTCCGCGATCTCGCGCACCCAGCTCGCGGCCTGGCGGTAGAGCTGCCCGGCGACCTCGGTGTTCGTCTGCAGGAAGGACTGCGGGCGGGAGAACAGGGTGACGTCCCCGGTGCGGATCGCGATCGAGGCGGCGCCGGCGAGGTGGATCTCCTGCTCGCCCTCGACCGCGGTGGTGTGGTCGGGGTGGATGTTCGCGGTGACCGCGACGACGGACGGGTGGGCGTCCAGCAGCGCGGGCAGGTGCTCGCGGATCCGCTCCAGCGCGCGCTCGCTGCGCAGCACCAGCCGCAGCAGATGCTCCCCGTCGGGCGAGGCGGTGACCAGCACGTTCTTGATCTCCCCGCGACGCCTCGCGACGTCGTAGGGCGGCACCTGCGCGCGTCGGATCAGCTCCTTCGCACCGCCCAGGACCTCCTCGACGCCCGGCGGGTACAGCGGGCAGTCGCACAGGTCCGTGCCCGCGGACTGCCCCGGCAGGGTCAGCACCGGTGCCTGAGCGGTGCCGCCCACCGCCATCTTCCCCCGGGCGCGGAACCCCGCCTCGGGACCGACGATCGGCGGATCCCACTGCGTGCCGGGGGCGAGGAAGGGGGCCACCAGCTGCTCGACCCGGGCCCGTCCCTCGGCGAGCTGCCGCGGGCGCGGGAGGTCCAGCAGCGTGCAGGACCTGCACGCGCCGGAGTCGAAATGAGGGCAGCGCACGGAAGGAGTCTACGGGCGGCGGGGTCGGCTGTCGGACCCCTCGGCTGCCGTCACGGACGGGTCAGGAGACGTGGCCGGACGTCCTCGACAGAGGCCGCGGCTCGACCCGGTCGTGAAGGGGTGCTCGCCTCAGTCGAACCACTCGGTGGGCGGGCCCAGCGAGAGCAGGATCGAGAACACGATCGCGACGCCGACGATCGCGATCAGGGCCGCCGGGAGCGGATGGCGCAGTGCGAGGGACACGAGGCGCTGCGGGGCCGTGCGGCCCTGCTCCGCGCGCAGCCGCCAGGTCTCACCGAGCAGGCCGCGGCGGTGCGCCGAACGTTCGAAGGGCACTGTGAGGTACGGGATCACCGCGGAGCCGATCCCCAGCAGCAGGTCCTTCAGCCGCCAGCGCTGATCGACCGCGACCAGCACCGTCACCACCACGTAGGAGAGGAAGGTGAAGCCGTGCAGACCACCGCCGATCCGCACCAGCAGCTCGGTGGACTGCAGCACGTACTTCACGAACATGCCGCCCAGCAGGAGGGTCCAGGTGACCACTTCGGCGAGGGCCAGCACTCGGTACAGACGGGACGGGGTGGAGAGCAGATGCATGCCCTGATGGTGCCAGGTGCGGCTCGATGTGCGCTGGGTGCCGCGAGCAGGGTCACCCGCGCCGCGTGCTGTGCCGAGCTCCCCGCGTGGTGCGGGCGGTGGCCGGAGCGGTCCACGGATCCTCCGGCCAGGGATGCTTCGGGTACCGGCCGCGCATCTCCTTGCGCACCTCCTGGTAGGGGCCGTCCCAGAAGGAGCGCAGGTCATCGGTGACGGCGAGCGGCCGACGGGCCGGCGAGAGCAGATGGAACAGCACCGGCACCCGGCCGCGCACCAGGCGGGGGGTCTCGGCGAGGCCGAACACCTCCTGCAGCTTCACCGAGACCACCGGACGGCCGTCCTCCGCGTCGGGTGCGGGGTAGTCGATGCGGGCGGTGCCGCCCGAGGGCACGGCGAGCCGCTCCGGGGCCAGTCCCGCCAGCTCGGACGCCTCCGGCCAGGGCAGCAGGTGACGCAGACCGCCCTTCAGGTCGATTGCGGAGAGCTTCGTGGTGCGGGCCGACAGCTGCGGGGCCAGCCAGGTCTCGAGGTCCGCGAGCAGCGAGGCCTCGTCCATGGCGGGCCAGGGGTCGCCGAGCTCACGGTGGATCAGCGCGAGCCGGGCCCGCAGCGCCGCGGCCCCGGGATCGTCGGGCAGTGCGTCGAGCCCTCGGGCCCGCACCGCGGCCAGCACGGCCGGCACGGTGTCGCGGGCGGTCGCGGCCACCGGCGTCGAGGACAGCTCGATCGCGCCGAGGGCACGCCGCTGCCGGGCGCGCACCGTGCCGTTCTCCAGGAGAGCGGTGCGCTCCTCGAGCAGCAGCCCGGCACCGAGGAGCAGGGCGTCCTGCTCGGTCAGCGGGGCGGCGGCGCGGATCACCGCCCCGGTGCCGTCGGCCGCACGCCCTGCGGCCCGTTGCACCTCCCACACCACCAGCCAGGGGGCGGACGCCAGCGCACTGCCCTCGGGCAGCGCGGCGCGGGTGCCGGAGGCGAGCAGGTAGGAGCGGGACCCGGCTTCGGTGCGGCGGGCGATCCGCTCGGGGCGGGCGAGGGCGAGCACGATGCCCGCCTCGTGCGCGGCATCCGGTGCCTCCGGTGCTGCCGGCGGCCGCGGGCGGGCAGGTCCCGCCTGGGAGGTGACGGGCGCGCTCCGGGCGATGCGGGTGAGCCGGTCCCGTTCGCGCCGCCACCGCTCCGCCCCCGGGGCGCGGCCCGAGCGCAGGTCCTGCAGCAGGCGGGGGAGATCCGCCCCGGCCGGCCGGTGATCGTCCGAGACCGCCGCGACCACCTCGGCGGCCGTGCGCGCCGCCTCCCGGCCCGGCAGCCGTCGTGCTCCGTCGAGCAGGGCGCGAGCCTCCCGGACCCCCACCGGCAGGCGGGCCACGCGGGTGCCCGACGGAGTGGGCCGGCCCTCCTCGTCCACCAGACCCAGGGCCTGCAGGGTCTGCTCGGCGGCGATGATCTCGGCGCGCGGCGGCGGGGTGAGCAGCGGCAGCCCGTCCCCGCGCGGGGTGCCCCAGCAGGCCAGCCACAGGGCGGCGTCGGTGAGGTCGGTGGCGGTGATCTCCGGCGGGGACTGCGCGGGCATCCCTGCCAGCTCCGCCTCCGAGAACACCCGCACCGCCTGGCCGGGCCCCTGGCGGGCGGCGCGACCGGCCCGCTGCTCGGCCGCGGCCCGGGAGGCGCTGACGGTGACCAGGCCCGACATGTCCCGGGCCCGGTCCCGGCGCACCTGACGGGAGAGCCCCGCGTCGACGACCAGGTGCACCCCGGGCACGGTGAGGGAGCTCTCCGCGAGCGCGGTGGAGACCACGATCCGGGGTCTCTCGCCGGGGCGCCGGCCGCCGGTGGCACGGTCCTGCTGCGCGGCGGGCAGCCTGCCGTGCAGGGCGAGCACCTCCACCTCGTCGCCGACCAGCTCCTGCAGGCGCGAGACCACCGCGTCGACCTCACGGGCGCCGGGCAGGAAGACCAGGGCATCGCTGCCCTGCGCGCGCTGCGCCCGGGCGGCGGTGCGGGCCAGGTGGTCGAGATACTCGCGGGTGATGCCGCGGACGTCGAGGCGGGGGGCGGTGGAGGGGGCGTGGTCGATGCTCAGCGGGTGCAGGGCGCTGGGGACCTCCACGATCGCGGCGCCGTCCAGCACGGCCGCCACGGCCGCCGCATCGAGCGTCGCCGACATCGCTCCGACCAGCAGATCCTCGCGCAGCTGCCGGGCCTCGGCGAGCATCCCCAGCAGCAGGTCCGTCTCCAGGGACCGTTCGTGGACCTCGTCCAGCACCACCGCGGCGACCCCGGGCAGCTCCGGATCGGCGAGCAGGCGGCGCAGCAGGACGCCCGGGGTGAGCATCTCCAGCCGGGTTGCGGTGCCGACCTCCCGCTGCCCGCGCACGGTGAAGCCGACCGGTCCGCCGAGCGGGGTCCGATCCAGCTGGGCGAGGCGACGGGCGGCGGCACGGACCGCGACCCGGCGCGGCTGGGTGACCAGGGTGAGGCCGTCGGCGAGGTTCGCCACCAGCGGCGGCACCAGGGTGGTCTTGCCGGTGCCGGGCGGCGCCGTGACCACCAGTGCGCCGCGGCGCGCGGCAGCCTCCAGCTCGGTCCGGGCCGCCCCGACGGGCAGCCCGGCACCGATGACGTCGAGGTCGAAGCGATGCGGGGCGGAGCGCGGAGTGGACTGCGGAGCGGGCATCCACCCATCATGCCGCGCCGCGCGGCGCGGCCCGGGGAATCGACCTCGGGCACGCCCTGCCGTCCGGACGTCAGTCGATGAGGTCGAACTCGACCTGCTGGGTCTCCTCACAGACGCTGGTGACGGAGAGGGTCCACAGATCGATGGTCACGGTCTCCCCGAGGGTGATGACCTCGAGCGGGCGGGAGCTGGCGTCGCCGAGGGTGGCGGTCAGCTGCGCGTCCGCGCCCTCGATGCTCTCGGCCGTGATCGTGAGGGTCTCGCCGGCACGCTCGGGCAGCTCGGGGGTGGCGGTGCCGCCGACCTCCGCGAGATAGGCGCCCTCGCCCGAGCACGGCTCCGGCGGGGTGAAGCCCTCGGGCGCCGGGGTGACGGCGTACTTCTCCTGGGGCACCGCGGCGGCGGTCTTCCCGCCCCCGTCGGAGGCGCCGTCCGTGGCCGCACCGCCGCCGTCGGACGCGGCAGAGCTCGCGGACGTCTGCTCGGGACCCGGCGTGCTCTCCCCGCAGCCGGCCGCGAGCAGGGTCAGGGCGAACAGGGCTGCGATGAGGCGGGCGACGGAGGGGCGGACGGGGGCGGTGCGAGCAGACACGCGGATCCTCACGGCAGGAGATGTCGACGGCGACACGCTAGCGGACTGCTCCGGCATGCCACCATCTGGGGGACAGAGCATCTCAGATGCCGCGGAGCGCGACGGGAGGCGGACCATGGCGCGTGCTGACGACGGCGCAGGCCGGCCGGGCCTGCCACGGCCGACTCCCCGGGCGCTGGGCGGGAGCACCGATCCCGCCCGCCGGGTGCGACCCGTCGACTGGAGCGCGGGGGCAGGACGGCCGGCTGCGGAACCCGGCTCTCCGGCCGGGGCGGAGCCCGGACGTGGTGACGGAGCGGCCGCGCTGCCGGCCCGGTCCCCGGCGGCCAAGCGTCCCCGGACCCGGGCCCGCACCGTCGAGCTGCCGCGCCCGGTGCCGGCCCCTCCGGTCGGCGCGGTGCACTCGCTGAGCGCTGCGGATCCGCGCCCGCTGCCGCGGCCGCTGCGGATCGAGGACGAGGACATCCGCACCGTCGGGGTCCACGGCCTGTCCGCGGAGCAGATCGTGCAGACGGTCGCCGATCCGGAGGATGCCTGGACCGCGGATGCCGGCGCCAGCGACCACTTCCTGCGTGCGGAGGCGGTGGTGCAGGTGCGTCGGTCGGACAACGCCGTGATCGGCCTGTTCTCCACCCGCTACGCGCTGTCGGTGCGGCCGGCGGAGTACGAGCCGGCCTTGGACATCGCCGAGGAGGCCGCAGGGCCCAGCGCGCGCGGCGGGCGGGGGACCCGGCATCCCACCTCGCGCCGCGAGCTGCTGGGCCGCATGGAGGCGGAGGGATTCGTCGTCACCCCTGGGGCCACGCACGGCCGGGTCAGTCATCCGGATCATCCGGGGCTGGTGCTGCCCTTCGCCTCGACCCCCTCGGACCGGCGCTTCACCCGGCACGCGGTGGCGCAGATCCGGCGGGTGTTCGGGATCGACCTGCGGCGCTGAGCGAAGGCCGCGGCGCGAGCCCGACCGGGCAGGGCCCGACCCTGCACAGGAAAGTGCCCCGGCTCGTCCCCACGAGCCGGGGCCATCCCTTTCCCCCGCGCCCCGGATATGTGGAGCCCGCTTCCTCCTCAGTCGGCGGGTCCTCCGGTGACGCGTTGGATCCAGTAGACGACAGCTCCCGGAAAGACCCCTGTGGTGAGGCTGGTCTTTCCCTGAGCGCCCGGCCGTTCGAGCGTGGGTCGTGCCGACGACCAGCGGATCCGGTAGGCCTGACCGGTTGGTCGGATCAGCCCACAGGGATCGAGACCGACTGCCCACCGGGCCCGGACGCGGGGTTGTAGGTGACCGCTTCGAGCTCCGCATCCTCCGGGACGTCGGCGTACAGCTCTGCGCTCGCCTCCTCACCCGGCTCGATCGGCCCGATGGTGGAGAAGACGCCGTGCATGAGCTGGTACTCGGTGCCGTCGACGTCGAGGAAGGTGAAGCGGTCCAGGTCCAGGGCGATCCCGCGGTCCCCGGTGTTCGTGAGGAGCACTTTGACCCCGATGTACTTGCCGTTCGCCGAGGTCATGGTCTCGCTCCCGGTGTCGAGCGTGGTGCCCTCCTCGGGGGCGGAGGCCTCGGCCTCGAAATGGGCCATGTTCGTCGAGTCGTCCGAGGGGGCCTCTGTGGGCTCGTCCGTCGGCTCGTCGGTGGGGTCCTCCGTCACCTCATCCGTCGGCTCCTCGGTGGGCTCCTCCGTCGGCTCGTCGGAAGGGACCTCGGTCGAGGACTCGCTGGTGGAGGGGCCGGTGGTGGGGCCGTCCTCGCCGCTGTCGCGGGAGAACATCCACAGTCCCGCCCCGGCCACGGCGATCACCACGGCGATCAGCAGCAGGCACCCGCAGGCGATCCCGACGTACAGGCCCGTGCGGCTCTTCCGAGGGGTCGCAGGAGGCTGGGGGGCCTCGGGGGGCATTCCGTAGGGGGTGCTCATGATCTCTTCCGCGTCGACGCCGATCTGTCGGGATCACGCTATCGGTCAGTTGTCCACGACGCGATGGGGAGGACTCCCCATCAGCGCGGAACGGCCGTCCGGGGAAGGGAATTCCCGGACGATGAAGCGGAGAACTTGTGAATTCCTGCCGGTGTCGGAATTATGCTCGGTCACGGGGACCGGTTCGGGCCCGCCTGCGGACGACGACGTGCTTGCACTCCGAGCACACGAGGAGTCGAGAAACTTGCTGAACAGACTGCACGATGCATTGCGATTGCGCACCTCACCGGTGATCTTCTTCGGCTCGGCGGCGATCATCATCGCCTTCGTGGTCGGGACGATCGCCTTCACCGATCCGCTGAACAAGGCCACCACCGCCGCCTCGGACTGGTTGCTGACGAACCTGGGATGGTTCTACATCCTCGGCGTCACCGTCTTCCTGGGCTTCCTGATCTTCATCGCGATCGGCCGTTTCGGCCGCGTGAAGCTGGGACCGGACGACGAGCCGCCGGAGCACTCCGGCGGTGCCTGGTTCGCGATGCTCTTCGCGGCCGGCATCGGTTCGATCCTGATGTTCTGGGGCGTCGCCGAGCCGGTCAGCCACTTCGGTGATCCGCCGCGCGCCGCCGAGCTCGGCATCGAGGCCGGCACCATGGACGCCGCACGTGACGCCATGAACTTCACGTACTACCACTTCACACTGCACACCTGGACGATCTTCACCCTGCCGGCGCTGTGCTTCGCCTACTTCATCCACAAGCGGAACCTGCCGCCGCGCGTCAGCTCGATCTTCCAGCCGCTGCTGGGCGAGGGCATCCACGGGCCGATCGGCAAGACGATCGACATCATCGCCATCATCGGCACCGTCTTCGGCATCGCCGTCTCGGTGGGTCTGGGCACCCTGCAGATCAACGGCGGCCTCAACCAGCTGTTCGGCATCCCGGAGAACGCCGGATGGAACCTCATCATCATCGGTGTGGTCTGCGGGCTGGCGCTGATCTCGGTGTCCCTGGGCCTGGACAAGGGCATCAAGGTGCTCTCGAACTTCAACATCGTGGTCGCCGTGCTGATGCTGATCTTCGTGCTGTTCGCCGGCGGGGCCACCCTGTTCGTGCTCAAGGGGACCATCGAGTCCTTCGGCAGCTACCTGGTGAACCTGCCCGAGCTCGCCCTGTGGAACGACACCTTCGCGAACACCGGATGGCAGAACACCTGGACCGTCTTCTACTGGGCCTGGACGATCACCTGGTCGCCGTTCGTGGGCATCTTCATCGCCCGCATCTCGCGCGGCCGCACCATCCGCCAGTTCGTCGCCGGCGTGCTCGCCATCCCCTCGGGCTTCTCCGTGATCTGGTTCGGCATCTTCGGCTACTCGAGCTTCAACATCGAGCTCAACGGCGAGGGCGGACTGGTCGATCGGGTGGTGGGCGAGGGCGATATCCCCGGGGCCCTGTTCGCCTTCCTCGAGCACTATCCGGCCTCGTTCTTCATCTCGGTGGTCGCGATCATCCTGGTGATCATCTTCTTCGTCACCTCGGTGGACTCCGCCGCCCTGGTCACCGACTCGATGGCCAACGGGCACGAGGACTACAACCCGCTCGGGCAGCGCATCTTCTGGGGCGTGGCGATCGCGCTGGTCACCGCGGCCCTGCTGGTCTTCTCCGGCGCAGACGGGCTGACCGCGCTGCAATCCACGATCATCCTGGTGGGACTGCCGTTCTTCGTCATGGGCTGGTTCCAGATGTACGCCCTGCTGCGGGCGTTGAAGGAGGACGCCGGTGAGCTGCCTCCGATCCGTACCCGCGAATGGGCCCAGGTGCTGCCGCCGGAGGAGTACGAGCGGCGCGAGGAGGACGGGGAGTACGACACCGACGACTATGTCGTCGAGCCGACCTTCACGTCCGAGGTGCCGGTGCTCACCGATCCCTACGAGGAGATCGCGGACATCGACCTGGACTTCCAGCCGGAGCACGGCACCCTGCCCTCGCGCACGGGCAGCGGGAAGGCCGAGCTGCCGGAGGACGGACGGACGCTGTAGACCCGACCGGCCTGACCGTGCGGGTCATGCGACGAGCCGTCCTCCTCCCGAAAGGAACCCGATGACCGACGTCACCGCCACCACCGACCTGCACGACGAGCATGGTGAGGCCCTGATGACCTGCGACACCCAGTTCCGCCAGTTCGGTGCGCGCCGTCGCTTCCGCGGGGAGATCGTCACCGTCCGCAGCCACGAGGACAACTCCCTGCTCAAGGAGATCGTCCGAGAGCCCGGTCGCGATCGGGTGCTCGTGGTGGACGGGAACGGCTCGCTGCACTGCGCGCTGCTCGGCGACCGCATGGCGGCGACCGCGCTGGAGAGCGGCTGGGCAGGACTGGTGGTCCATGGCGCGGTCCGTGACAGCGCGGCCCTGGCCCAGCTCGACCTCGGCATCAAGGCGCTCGGCACGAACCCGCGCCGCTCCCACAAGCACGGTCTGGGCGAGCGTGACGTCCCGGTCGGCTTCGGCGGCGCCGTCTTCACCCCGGGGGCGCTCCTCGTCAGCGACGAGGACGGCATCGTCGTCCTCCCGTCGGCCGGCTGACCCCCGGGCGGCCCCTCTGCGCAGGGAGCGCGACGGGCCGATGCCCGCGGATGCGGGGCATCGGCCCGTCGTGAGCGCGCGGAGTCGGCTCAGGAGGCGTCGTCCTGGTGCTTCTCGGCGCTGCGGCGGTAGTAGGTCGCCAGCATGGCCCCGGAGAGGTTGTGCCAGATCGAGAAGACCGCGGCGGGCAGGGCGGCGGCCGGGGCGAAGGCGCCGGCGGCGAGGGTCGCGGCCAGGCCCGAGTTCTGCATGCCGACCTCGATGGAGGTGGTGCGGGCGGCGCGCTCGCCCTGGCGGAGCAGGCGAGCGGCCCAGTAGCCGAGCAGGTAGCCCGCGCCGTTGTGGAGCACCACGGCGAGCAGCACGATCGCGCCGGCGGAGACGATCGCCTCGGTGGAGCCGCTGACCACGGCGATGATCACCAGCGAGATGCCGGCGACGCTGACCCACGGCAGGGCCGGCAGCACCCTGTCCACGAGCCTGCTCAGCAGCAGCCGCACCACGAGGCCGCCGATGACCGGGATGAGCACCATCTTCACGATCGACATCGCCATCGCGCCCGCATCCACCGGCAGGTAGGAGCCGGCCAGCCACAGGGTCAGCAGCGGGGTGAGCAGCGGGGCGAGCAGGGTGGAGATCGAGGTCATCGTCACCGACAGGGCGGTATCCGCCTTGGCCAGGTAGGCGATGACGTTCGAGCTGGTGCCGCCCGGGGCGCTGCCCACCAGGATGACGCCGACGGCGAGCTCCGCAGGCAGCTGCAGCAGCAGGGCGATGCCGAGGCCGATCAGCGGCATGAGCAGGTACTGGGCGACCACACCGATCAGCACCGGCAGCGGACGCCGGGCCACCAGGGCGAAGTCCGGCACGGTGAGGGTCAGACCCATCGCGAACATGATGATGCCGAGGAAGATCGCCGTGAACGGGGCGAGGGCCTGGCCCGCGGAGGGGACGAAGAAGGCGAAGACGGCGGCGGCGAGGATCAGCACCGGGAAGACGGTCACCGCGATGCGGGCGGAGCGGTCCTCGGGGGACAGGGGCGACGGGGACGGGGCGCCGGAGGAGGCAGCGGCGTCCTCCGTCGTGGGAGCGGGCGATGAGGAGGTCATGCGCCGCATCGTACCGCCTCATGAGACGACATCCCACGATGTGGACCGCTGGTCGCGCTGTGATCCGTGACTCGGGGTGCCGGAGCGCCGACGGGGCACCGAGCGCGGGGGCGGGGTGGGGCGTGGGGCGCTCAGTTCCGCTGTCGCGCCGGGACCGGCCAGGCATGGACCGGATGCCCGGTGTCCACCGCGGCGCGGTAGAGCCGGGTCATCTGTGCCAGCGCCTCGGGACGGTTCGCGCCGCGCACCTCGAGCGAGGTGACCGTGTCGATCTGCCAGCGGGCGCCGTTGCGGCCGGTACGGGCGCGCTCGGAGAGGATCCCGCTGTAGTGCTCGACCACATCGGGGTGCGCCCCGAGGTGCCGCAGCCCGTCCATGGCCTGCGGGATCAGCTGTTCCCGCAGCAGGTCCGCGACCCGCACCCGGCCCACCCTGGGCCAGCGCACCCGGGCCTCCAGGCCCCAGCGGGCGCACTGCTGGAAGGCCTCAGCGGCCTGCTCGAAGCTCATCCGCGACCACAGCGGGCGTCGCTCGTGGACCAGCGAGTGGAGGATCCCGTAGAAGAAGGCGGCGTTGGCGGCCATGTCCGCGGGCGTCGGCCCCGCCGGCAGCAGGCGGTTCTCCAGCCGCAGGTGCGGGACGTCCACGCCGGGATCGTAGATCGGCCGGTTCCAGCGCCACACGGTGCCGTTGTGGAGCATCAGCTCGTGCAGGCGGGGGGAGGAGCCCTCGGTGAGCAGCGGCTCCTCGGCCATCTCCCGCAGCTCGGGGATCAGCGCCGGGAACAGGCGCACGTTCTCCTCGAAGAGGTCGAACATCGAGGTGATCCAGCGCTCGCCGAACCACACCCGGGGGCGCACGCCCTGGGCCTCGTACTCCGGTGGCCGGGTGTCCAGCGCCTGCACGAAGGTGGGGATGCGGGTCTCGTGCCACAGCCGCTTGCCCAGCAGGAACGGAGAGTTCGCGGCCAGCGCCACCTGCGGGCCGGCGATCGCCTGGGCGGCGTTCCAGGCGTCGGCGAACTGCTCGGGCGGGACCTGCAGGTGCAGCTGCATCGAGGTGCAGGCGGATTCCGGCGCGATGGAGTCGAAGGTGACGTCCAGGCCGCGGCCCTTCCCCTCGCCCTCGATCCGCAGGGCGATCTCCTCCCCGCGTGCTTCCAGGACGGTCCGCTCGAGCGCCTCGTACCGGGCGCCGGGAGCGCGCCACTCGTCGTCCGCGAAGAGCTCCTCGGTGATCGTGGGCAGATGGCCGACGGGGATGACCCGGGCGCCCCGGGCGCGAGCGGCGACATCGGCGCGGTCGATCTTCTCGGCCAGCTCCTGCTCGAGCTCCCGCAGACCTCTGCCCTGGGGGTGGGTGACCGGCAGGTTCGCCTCGATGTTGAAGCGGCCGATCTCGTGGACGTAGTCCTCGTCGTCCAGGTCCTCGAGCACCAGGTCGGAGATCAGCGCCGGCGCCATCGTGTCGGTCCGGGCGAGGTTCATCTCGAGCTCGACGCCCACGGTCCCCTCGTTCACGAACTCGGCCGTGTCCAGGAAGGACTCGAAGAGGTCGAGGTTGCGCCGCAGCTCCCGGCGGTAGCGCGTGCGCTGGGAGCGGGTGTACTCGGTGCTGCCGATCTCGCGTCCCATGAGGACCTCCGGGGCTGACGGGGCGGGGAACGCTCATCCAAGCACGGCAGCGGCACCCGTGCGCACCGACAGCCGCTGACCGGACCCCGCGGCGGGTCCCCGTGCGCTTCCTGGAGCGGTCCCGGCCCCTGCGGATTCCGGGACGTTGCCCTGATGAGCGCCCGGGAATAGTGTGGAGGGACCATCCGGTCGGTGAAGGAGCCTGCGATGACGAACCTCGAAGCCCGTTACGATCACGTGATCATCGGGGGCGGTGTCGCCGCCGATTCCGCTGCCCGGGCGATCCGCACCGCGGAGCCGGACGCCACCATCGCGATCCTCTCGGCCGATCCGCACAGCCCGGTCTACCGGCCTGCGCTGTCCAAGGACCTCTGGACCGGCGAGGACCCGGATCCCGAGAGCCAGGAACTCCACACCGCGGAGGAGACCGGCGCGACGCTGTTCACCTCCACCCTGGTCACCGAGCTGCTGCCCCATTCGCACAGCGTGGTCACCGCCCGCGGACAGCTCACCCACTACAAGAAGGCTCTGCTGGCCACCGGCTCCTCCGCCCGTCACGTCCCGGACGTCCACGACGACCGGGTCGTCTGCCTGCGGACCGTCGGCGACTACCGCCACCTGCGCGGGCTGGCGAAGGACGGCGCCAGGATCGTCGTGGTCGGCGGCGGCTACATCGGCACCGAGATCGCCGCGGCGCTGACCCGCACCGGCGCCCAGGTGACGCTGGCCCATGCCGGGCAGCATCTGCTCGAGCACATGTTCCCCGCCTCGATCACCGGGCATCTCGAGCAGACCTTCTCCGAGCACGGCATCACCGTGGTGCCCGGGTTCCGGCTGCTGGGGATCGACACCGGGGACGAGCTGGTGCTGCACTCCGGCGCGGCGGAGTCGCTGCACGCCGACGCCGCCGTGCTCGGCCTCGGCGCCGAGCTGAACACGAACCTGGCCGAGCACGGGGGCCTGGACCTCGACCTCGGTGCCGTGGTCGTGGACCCCTACCTGCGCACCAGTGCCCCGGACGTCTACGCCGCCGGGGACGTGGCCCTGTTCGACGACCCCCTGCTGGGCCTGCGTCATGTCGAGCACGTCGACCACGCCCAGGCCTCCGGTGCCGCGGCCGGGAAGAACATGGCCGGCGCCGAGGAGGCGTACGAGTACACGCCGCTGTTCTTCTCCGACCTCTTCGATGACGGCTACGAGGCCGTCGGCCGCCTGGATGCCTCCATGGAGATGCGCGAGGTGTGGAACCAGGACCGCATCGCCGCCGTCGTCCACTACCTCGAGGACGGCAGGGTCGAGGGCGTGCTGCTGTGGAACACCTGGGACTCCGTGGACCGGGCGCGGGAGGTCATCGCCGCCTCCCAGAACGGGCAGCTCACCCCCGAGGAGCTCGACGGGCAGATCGCACCGGGCTGAGCGCGCGGGCCCGTGACAGACTGGGCGCGTGAGCACGCCGATGAACAACTCCCTGCCCTGGCCCACCGAGGCCGAGGTGCTGCCGCTGGCCTCCGTGCGACCGGTCCTGGACCGTCTCGCCTCGCTGGTGAACACCCATGAGGAGGACTCGACACTGATCCCGGGCCTCGCCGTCACCGAGGAGGAGGTGGCGGCCGATCCACCGCCCGCCCTGGAGCAGATCGGCGATGAGCTCGGCGGCATCGAGGTGCGCGGGCTGACCATGCTGACCCTCCAGATCGAGGACCGCACCGACGTGGGCCCGTACACCCTGCTGGGCCCCGCGACCAGCTACTACCCGCTGTACGAGACCCCGGAGGCGGCCGTGGTCCTGGCGCTGGACGAGGACGGCACCCCCGGAGCCGTGTACGGCATCGGTGAGGATCTCGCCCTGCAGCTCGCCGCCGACGACCTCGCCGCCTACCTCGAGCGCTTCGCCGACGCCCTGGAGACGACGCTGGACGCGCTCGCCGAGCGCGGCCCGGCCGATGACGAGTCCGAGGGCTCGCGCGCCGACGCGGCCGAGCAGCTGATGGATCAGCACCTCTTCGCCGCACTGCTGGGCATGGCCGAACCCGATGAGAGCGCCGAGATCCCGCTGCAGGATCCGGCCACCTCCGGTCTGACCGATCTGCCGGAAGGAACGCTCGCCGTCGCCGATCTGCGCAGCGCGCCCGTCGGCGCCCGCGTGGATCTGATGGAGGTCGACGTGCCCGGCGACCCGCTCGAGATGCATGTCCTCTGGCGCGAGCGAGGCCGCGTGATCGTCCTCTGCGACAGCTGAGCCCCGCGCGGTACCAGCTCGGCGGGGGCCGCGGGAGCGACGGTGGAGTACTGGCGGCTGAGCGATGACTATGCCGATATCGCCGCAGATGTCGCTGCGACGCCAGTACTCGACCAGGGTCCATGAGGGTCTGCGCGCGAGCGGGATGCACCGCCGCGGTCACGAGGCCCGCAGCGCTGCTCCCTTCGCACCGTCGAGCTCTCCCAGCGACGGGACTACCCTGGGAGGAACGCCTCGCAGCCCGCGAGGCACCCCCGATCAGGAGCCGTGACATGCCCACGACCAGCCCCGCAGCCCCCGCTCCGGTCCTCGTCCTCGTCCCCGGTGCCACCGGTGCCCCGGCCGATGGCGGCGCCCCGTTCCACCTGGCCGACGCGACCGTCCCGCAGCTGTCGGTCACCGATCTCGTCGCGACCCGCGGTGACGGCATCTTCGAGACCATCGGCGCCTTCGACGGGGTGCCCGTCAACGTCGGCCCTCATCTGGCACGGCTCGCCCGCAGCGCAGGCCTGATCGAGCTGCCCGAGCCGGATCAGGCGGTCCTGGCCGAGGCGGTCGACGCCGCGATCGCCGCCCACCAGCCGGTCGCCGAGCTCAGCGTGCGCGTGATGCTCACCCGCGGCATCGAAGGCGCGGGCACCCCCACCTGCTGGATCCACGCCCGCGTCTCGGACGACTGGACCCCGTACCGGGCCGGCATGCGGGTGGCGGTGCTCGATCGCGGCCTGGCCACCACCGTCACCGGCACCAGTCCCTGGCTGCTGTCCGGGGCGAAGACCCTCAGCTACGCGGTGAACATGGCCGCCGTCCGCGAGGCCAAGCGGCGCGGCGCGGCCGACGTGCTGTTCCTGTCGAGCGACGGCTTCGTGCTCGAAGGGCCGACGTCCACCCTGCTGGTGCGCCGCGGCGAGGAGTTCCTCACCACGCCCGTGAGCGCCGGGGTGCTGCCCGGGACCAGTGTGAAGAGCCTGTTCACGTGGCTGCAGCAGGACGGCGTCGCGGTGCGGGACGAACTGATGACGCCGGCGGACGTGGCCGGCTCCGACGGCGCCTGGCTGCTCTCCTCGACCCGGCTGGCCGCACCGATCACCCATCTCGACGACGCCGAGCTGCCGGTGGACCACGAGCTCACCGCCCGCTTCCAGACGGTGCTCAAGGGCCAGGCCTGAGCTGCCCGGCCGGAGTTGCCCGGTCTGCGCTGCCCGGTCTGCGCTGCCCGGCCGGAGCCGGACGGCAGGAGCTGTGGGGGTGAGCTGCGGGGTCAGGCGCGCGCGAGGACCTCGCGGGCGAGATCGACGTCGAGCACCGCAGTGTCGATCGCCCCGCTGCGCAGCACGCCGAGCACACCGGGCGCCTTCTCCGGTCCTGCCGCGACGCCCACGACCTCCGGGATCCGCAGCAGCTCCGAGAAGGTCACCGCCAGCACCCGCTGATCCGTCGGTGCGCCCAGTGGTATCCCGTGGGCGTCGATGAAGCGCCCGCACACATCGCCCACCGGGCGCTGTGCGTCGAAGGCGGCGCGCTCGGAGTCGCTGAGGCGCATCAGCTCGAGCACGTGCGGCGAGGAGTGCACCCCCAGTGAGCCGATGCCCACCAGCGCCAGCTCCACCCCGGCGGCCGCGGCCAGCACCGTCCCGATGCTCGACTCCCCGCGCAGCGTCGTCACCGCCGTGGCGGATTCCAGCACCGCCGGGGCGTAGAGCGTGCGCGGTGTCGCCCCCACCCGGGAGGCGAGGACCCGCAGCACGGACTCGCCCGAGTCGAACTGGTCCAGCGCGCTGTGCCCGCCGACCAGGGGCAGCACCTCGGGAACCGGTCGGGGACGCAGCGTCTCCAGCTGTGCGACCACGCTCTGGACCGTCTCGCCCCAGGAGACCCCGATGCTGCGCACGCTCCCGATCCGCTCGGTGAGCACCGCCGCCCCCTCGCGGGCCACCGACTCCATCGCCGAGGTGCGCGGCGCGGAGACCACATGCGCCGCGCGCAGGGAGAAGCTGGTGCGCAGGGCGATCTCGAGCGCCTCATCGCGTTGCGGAGGACCGTCGGGATCATGGATCGTGATCTCCACGATGCCCCGGTCCCGGGCCTGGGCGAGGATCCGCGAGACGTTCGAGCGGGACAGCTCCAGCGCGTGCGCCACCTCCGTCTGCGAGCGCCCCTGTTCGTAGTACAGCCGCGCCGCGCGCACGACGACGGCGGTGTCACGAGGGGCGGGCATGGTGCTCCTGGGGGCAGGTTCCTGCCGGTCGCGGGGCTGCGGGCCGGATTAATGCGCCCAGCGTACGCAGACCGCCGCCGAGAAGTGCCAGAATCAGGGGTGACCGACCCGGGAGGAACCATGAGCACAGACCCGCGACCCTCGGCGGAGGACCCCCGCCCGCCCCTCGGGCTCACGGTGGTCCTCGCGCACCTGGACGTCGCCGACGACGAGGACGTGCTGCGCTCCCTCGCCGGACGCCTGCTCGACGCCGGTGCCGTGACCGTCGACTTCCCCGAGGCGCTGCGGAAGCGGGAGCGGACCTACCCCACCGGTCTGCCCACCCCGATCCCCACCGCGATCCCGCACGCGGATCCGGAGCACGTGGTGGTCCCGGGGCTGGCGCTCGCGACCCTCGCCCGCCCCGTCCCCTTCGGGGAGATGGGTGCGAGCGGGAGCACGGTCGACGTGCGCCTGGTGGTGATGCCGCTGCTGACCGATGCCAGGGAGCACCTCACCGCCCTGCAGCGGCTGATGGGCCTGCTCCGGGACGAGGCCGCCGTCGCAGAGCTGCTCGAGATGACGGACGACGAGGCGCTGCGGGAGCGCGCTGCGGCGCTCCTCGCCGCGACGCTGCCCGGCTCCGCGGGAGGCGGGCCCGTGGGGAGTGATCCGACTGGCAGCGGCACCGACGGCGAGGCCATCGACGGCGAGGCCATCGACGGCGAGGCCACCGACCGAGGGGCGATCGACTGCGGGGGTCCTGACAACAGCACGGGGGCCGAGGCGTGAGGGGCCCGCGCGTGGCCGTGAAGGCCCTCATCATCCGCGACCGACAGGTGCTCATGAACCGCTACGTGCACCCCGCCGGCCACGAGATGTTCGAACTGCCCGGCGGCGGCCAGGAGCACGGCGAGGACCAGCCGGCAGCCCTGATCCGGGAATGCCGGGAGGAGACCGGCGCCCAGGTCGAGGTCCACCAGGTCGCCTGCCTGTTCGAGTTCATGACCGCGCGGAGCATCCGCGATGACTCCGCGATCGCTCCCTTCCACCAGGTCAACGTGGCCTACTGGTGCGGTCTGGCCGAGGGGGAGGAGCCGGGAGAGGGCACCGATCCGGACCGCAGGCAGGCCGGCACCGCGTGGCTGCCCCTGGAGAGCCTCGGCGACTACGACGTCCAGCCTCCGGCGCTCGCCCGGTGGCTCGAGTCCGATCCCAGCGATCGGCCGCTCTCCCTGGGCGTGAGCAGGGGCTGAGGTGCCAGCGGGTCGGTGCCGAGCCGATGCCGAGCCGATAGATGGGCAGGACCGCCCCTCGCCTCCTTCGACGCCACCATGGCCGACCTCGGCCTCGAGGACCTCGACCTCTCTCTGATCCGCTGGCCCGCCCCGTCGGCGGGCATGTCCGTGGGGACCTGGAAGGCCCTCATCGAGCTGAGCCTCACCGAGGATGAGGTCGCGCAGATCAGCGCCCTGCACAAGGGTGAGGACGGCCGCCGCGGCAAGCACCCGGCCGAGTTCGCCGGTCACCAGGGAGCCTGAGGCGGGACCACCCGCCCGGTGCCCCACCGGAACCATCTCGCCTGCTGAACTCACTCGCTGAGCCCATTGCACGGGCCACTGCTGAGGCTCATGACGCGTGGCTTATCTTCACATTCGTGACTTCTTGTCGTAACACTTGCTTCATCCTGTGAGCCAGGGCACCATGATGGGCGTGTGCACACTGATGTGCGAAAGATAGTCACGAAGGTGACAACCGGAGGTCCGTGGCCGGTCGGCACCTTCCCCGAAACGAGCAGCGGCCCTCGGTCTCCGAGGGGTGCTGCGTGGATCGAAGGAGATTCACCATGACCGTCACAGCCCTTGCAGGGCTCGACAGCCAACAGCTCGCGGGAGGTGTGATCCTCGCCGATCCCGCTCCCGCAGTCGGTGCCGACAACCCGGTGATGAAGGCGATCACCTGGGCCGCCGAGCACTTCATCGGCCTCTTCCAGGCCGCGGCGGAGAGCTTCACCGGACTCTTCACCGGGATCTTGCCGCTGCTGATCGTTCTGCTCACCGCGATGTACGCGGTCACCACCTGGATCGGTGAGGAACGGGTGACCCGCGCCGTGCGCTGGTCCGGGAAGTACGCGCTCACCCGGTACACGGTGATGCCGATCCTCGCCGTCATCATGCTCACCAACCCGATGTGCTACACGTTCGGTCGATTCCTGCCCGAACGACAGAAGCCGGCGTTCTACGACTCCGCCGTCTCGTTCGTCCACCCGGTCACCAGCTTCTTCCCGCACGCCAATGCGGGGGAGATCTTCGTGTGGGCCGGCGTCAGCGCCGGTGTGCTGGCGATCAACCCCGAGGCCTACGCGAAGCTCGCCGTCATGTACTTCCTGGTCGGCATCGTGGTCATCCTGATCCGCGGCATCGTCACCCAGTGGATCACCGAGGTGATGATCCGCCGCGGCCCCGACCGCGAGAAGTTCGACCAGTTCGACGAGGACTACGCGGCCGGCACCATCCAGGGAGGCCTGCGATGAGCGCTCGCAGCGTCCACGTCCGTCGGGGTCGTGGTGGCTGGGGCGACGGACTCACCCTGACCCCCACTGAGACCAAGGACGTCGTCCTCTCCGTCACCAACGGCGGAATCCACCCGGTCGCGGCCCGCATCGCGGAGCTGACCGGCGCCACCGCGGTGGACGGGTTCACGAACCACGTCGAGGACGACAAGGTCATGGTCGCCGTGATCAACTGCGGCGGCACCGCCCGCATCGGCGTCTACCCCAAGAAGCGGATCCCCACCGTCGACGTGTACGCCGGGGAGCCCTCGGGCCCGCTGGCCCAGTTCATCACGGCGGACATCTTCGTCTCCGCGGTGGCGCCGGCGGACGTCGAGCTCCTGGACTCCGACCAGGCGGCGACGGCTGCGGCCACCACCGCCGGAGCCGCCGGAGCGGCAGGTGCCGGCACCGACGGGGCGACCGCCACCGATCCCAAGACCCTGCCGTCCAAGCAGGAGCGGATCGAGCAGACCGGAGCCGCGATGGCATCCGGCGGCATGGGCGGATTCACCGGCGTGGTGGTGAAGTTCGGCGGGGTCATCGGCTATCTGATCAACACCCTGCTCTCCTCCGGGCGCCAGGCCGTGCAGCTGTGCCTGCAGACGATCATTCCGTTCATGGCCTACGTGTCGCTGCTGATCGGCATCGTCACCTACACCGGGATCTCCGAGGGCATCGCCCAGCTGGTCACCCCGCTGGTCGGCAACCCGCTGGGTCTGATCCTGCTGGGCGTGATCACCGCGATCCCGATCCTGTCCCCGATCCTCGGCCCCGGCGCCGCGATCGCCCAGGTCGTCGGCGTGCTCATGGGCACCCAGATCGCGGCGGGCAACCTGCCCGTCCAGTACGCGCTGCCCACCCTGTTCGCGATCAACGGCCAGGTCGGCTGTGACTTCATCCCCGTCGGCCTGTCCCTCGGAGAAGCGAAGCCGGAGACGGTCTCGGTGGGTGTGCCCGCCGTGCTCTTCTCCCGCCTGATCACCTCACCGATCGCGGTGATCATCGCGTACTTCGCGGGCTTCCTCGTCAACTGACCGGACCCCACCGACCTCTTCCGACCCGCAAGGAGCGCCCCGCTGTGAGCACCCCCCTCTGGACCACCACCGTCACCCGTATCGGCATCGATGCGCAGGAGATGTTCGACGCCGGGGTGATGATCCTGTTCGCCGAGCCCGTGCCGCCGGCCCTGGCCGACGTCTCCGTCGTCCACACCCCTGCCGGCGCACCGGGTCGGGAGATCCGGGTGGGGGATGTCTTCGAGGTCGCCGGTCGCCAGTACCCGGTGGACGAGGTGGGGGAGAAGGCCACCGAGAACCTGCGCGAGCTCGGACACGTGGTCCTCTACCTCAACTCCGTGGACCAGACGCTGCTGCCGGGCGCCGTGCACGTGCGCGGCGACGCCGTCCCAGCCGCTCCGCCCGCCGCGGGGGAGCAGATCATCCTGCGCTCGGCCTGACCATCCCTACTCTCCCTTCTCCCGAGGAGCACCTCATGGACCAGCTCGGATTCATCGCACTGCTGATCTTCGCGATCGTCCTGTCCTTCGCGTTCAGCTATCAGCAGCACCGCGCGTACGTCGGCGCGATCCGCGAGCTCGCGGATGCCCACGACCGCAACGGCATCGTGGTCGTCTCCGGCCGCGGCAAGGGCTTCCTGCGCGGCTGCGTGGTGATCCTCGCCGTCGACGCCACCACCCGTCGCATCCTCGAGGCCCGCACCATGCAGGGCTCGACGGTGCTCGCCCGGTTCCGCCGCACCCGCTTCCTCGAGGGCAATCTCAAGGGCGCGCTCGAGAGGGCCACCAGCAAGCACATGGTCACGGCCCTGGAGCAGGCCACCGCGCAGTTCCGCGAGACCACCAGGCCCACCCGCTCCCTCCGTGCGCGCAGCCCCCGCACAGCCACTGCGGAAGGAACCCCGGCATGAGCTACTCGCAGCGTCTGATCGAGCGTGAGGCCGCGCTCGGCCGCCCCGTGCGGGTCGGCATCGTCGGTGCCGGGCAGATGGGCTCGGGCCTGGTCGCTCAGGTCCACCGCGCCCGGGGGATGGTGGTCGCGGCCGTCGCCGACGTCGCGATCGACCGTGCCGAGGCAGCGCTCGCCGGGGCCGGCCGCAGCGACGTCGAACGAGCCACCAGCATCGAGCACGCCGCCGAGGTCATCACCTCCGGTCGCGCCGCGGTGTTGGACGACGGGCTGCGCCTGGCCGAACTCCCGCTGGACATCGTCGTCGAGGTCTCGGGGATCCCGGACGTGGCCGCGCAGGTGGCGCTGTCCTGCATCCTCGCCGGCACGGACGTCGCGCTGATGACCGTCGAGGCCGATGTGACCGTGGGACTGCTGCTGGCACGGACGGCAGCCTCCGGCAGCGCCGTGTACACGGTGTGCCGCGGCGACGAACCCGTCGAATGCCTCAAGCTCGTCGAGTACGCGACGGACCTCGGGCTCGAGGTGGTCGTGGCGGGCAAGGGCAAGAACAACCCGATGCGCCCCACCGACGTCCCCGAGGACGTGGCCGAGGAGGCCGAGCGCAAGGGCATGAATCCCAAGATGCTCACCTCCTTCACCGACGGCACCAAGACCCAGATCGAGATGGCCGCGCTCGCCAACGCCACCGGCTACTCGATCGAGACCCCGGGCATGCACGGCGCGGCCGTGGACCTCGACGGGCTCGCCAGGACGCTGCGCCCGGTGGCCGAGGGCGGGATCGTCACCTCCGATGGGCCGGTGGTCGAGTACGTGACCGGGGACGTCGCCCCCGGGGTGTTCGTCGTGGTGCGTTCCGACAGCGAGGTGGTCACCGAGGAGCTGCACTACCTGCGCCTGCCGGGGGAGGGGAACCACTTCCAGCTCTACCGTCCCTTCCACCTCGCCTCGGTCGAGGCACCGCTGTCGATCGGCGAGGCGGTGCTGGATCGTCGGCCGTCGTTCGCCGCCACCGCGTGGACCGCCGATGTCATCGCCACCGCCAAGTCCGACCTCTCCGACGGCACCGTCCTCGAGGGGATCGGCGGGCACCACCTGCACGGCACCGCCTACGACGCGGCGCAGACCCGCCAGGAGCAGCTGCTGCCGATCGCCCTCGCCGCCACCTCGACCCTGGTCCGGGACGTCCCGGCCGGGCAGGCCCTGACCTACGACGACGTCCTCCTCGACGAGTCGCGGCCGCTGGTCGCGATGCGCCGGATGCAGGACGCGATGATCGCGCAAGGAGTGATCCGATGAGCACGCCCACCACCGGTGAGTCCACCGCCGCCGGCCCCGGCCCCGATGCCCTGCTCTCCGACCCGGGGACCGCGGGCGAGGCGCTCGCGACCATGTGGCGGATCCGCCTGTTCGAGGAGGCCGTCGAGGACCTCTACGGCCGCGGCATGATGCACGGGACCATGCACCTGTCCATCGGGATGGAAGCCGTCCCCACCGGGACCTGCCTGAACCTCGAGGAGGGTGACCAGATCACCTCCACCCACCGCGGCCACGGGCACTGCATCGCCCGCGGTGCCGACCTCGGCAGGATGATGGCTGAGCTGCTGGCCAAGGACAACGGCTACTGCCGCGGCCGCGGCGGCTCCATGCACATCGCCGACGTCGCCACCGGCAACCTCGGCGCCAACGGCATCGTCGCCGGCGGTGTCCCGATCGCCGCCGGGGCGGGGCTGACCAACCAGCTCACCGGCAACGGACGGGTCGCGGTCTGCTTCCACGGCGACGGCGCCGTGGGTGAGGGCGCCTGGCACGAGGCGCTCACCCTCGCCTCCATGTGGAACCTGCCGGTGGTGTTCGTCTGCGAGAACAACCAGTACGGCATGTCGATGTCCTCGCACAAGGCGTTCAAGGTCGAGAACCTCGCGGTGAAGGCGATCGGCTATGGCATCCCCGGCGAGAGCGTCGACGGCAACGACGTCCACGCCGTCGCCGACGCCACCGGACGGGCGATCGACCGGGCCCGGGCGGGGGAGGGGCCGAGCTTCGTCGAGGCGGTGACCTACCGCTGGCGCGGCCACTCCAAGTCGGACAAGAACCGGTACCGCTCCAAGGAGGAGATCGCCGAGTGGAAGGAGAAGGACCCGATCGCCGCCTTCGCCCATCACCTGCTGGAGGCCGGGATCCTCGACCAGGACCAGCTCGATGCGCTGCAGGCGGATGCGCGCACCGCGATCCGTGAGGCGGTCGTCTTCGGCACCCAGGGCGAGGACCCGGATCCCGCCGCGCTGCTGGACGCCGTCTACGCCCCCTCGGCCGTGGACGCCACCGACACCCGTGATGCCGAGACGGCCCTGACCGCCGGCGCGACCACTGACGATGCGGAGGCAGGACGATGAGCACCCGTGAGATGACGTACTCCGAGGCCATCCGCGAGGCGATGGCCCAGGCGATGACCGCCGATGAGCGGGTCTTCCTGATGGGGGAGGACGTGGGCCTGTACGGCGGCGCCTTCGGGGTCGAGAACGACCTCATCGACCGCTTCGGCCCGGAGCGGGTGCGGGACACCACGATCTCCGAGCTCGGGATCGTCGGGATGGGCGTCGGCGCCGCGATCACCGGCATGCGGCCCATCGTCGAGATCCAGTTCTCCGACTTCACCGCCCAGGCGATGGACCAGATCGCCAACCAGGCCGCGAAGCTCCACTTCATGGTGGGCGGGCAGGCGAACGTCCCGCTGGTGATCCGTGCCCCCGGCGGCTCGGGCACCGGCGCCGCCGCCCAGCACTCGCAGTCCCTGGAGGCCTGGTTCACCTGCGTCCCGGGCATCAAGGTGGTCATGCCCTCGAACGCGCGCGACGCCGCCGAGCTGCTGCTGGCAGCGCTCGAGGATCCGAACCCCGTGATGGTGCTCGAGCACAAGCTGCTCTACAAGCAGACCTACGAGGTGCCCGAGACGTTCGAGGTCGGACGCCTGGGGGTCGGGAAGATCGAGCGGGAGGGGACCGACCTGACCATCGTCGCCACCGGCGTCCAGGTGCAGCGCTCCCTGGAGGCGGCCGGATCCCTGGCCCAGGACGGCATCAGCGCGGAGGTCATCGATCCCCGCACGCTCAAGCCCCTGGACCTGCCGCTCATCGTCGACAGCGTCACCCGCACGGGCCGCGCCCTGTTGGTCCAGGAGTCCGTGCGCTTCGGCGGATTCATGGGGGAGATCGCCGCGTCGATCGTGGAGTCCTCCGCCTTCGGGCACCTGCAGGCACCGGTGAAGCGGCTCTGCGGCCTCGACATCCCCATCCCCTACAACCCTGAGCTCGAGAAGGCCGCGGTCCCGCAGGTGGACGACATCGTCCGCGAAGCCGCCGCGCTCGTGAAGGAGTGGTGAGCCATGGCCGAGATCCCGCTGACGATGCCCAAGATGTCCATGACCATGGACGAGGGCACGATCACCGAATGGCAGGTCGCCGAGGGCGATGAGATCGCCAAGGGCGACGTGGTCGCGGTGGTGATGACCGACAAGGTCGACATGGAGGTCGAGTCCCCGGCCGCCGGGGTGGTCGCGAAGCTGCTGCACGCCGAGGGCGACGTCGTCGCCGTCGGCGACCACATCGCACTGGTCACCTCCGAGGAGGAGGATCTGCTCGGTGACCTCTTCGCCGGCGACGGTGGGGACGCGGGCGCCGCGGCCGAGGGGAGCCCCGGTACGACGGACACCTCTGCCCAGGCCGCACGGACCACGGGCACGACAGGCTCCGGCGGTTCCGACGAGCCCGCCGAGACGGTCGCACCGGCCTCCGGGCCCGAGGGCCCGATGCCGCCGACGGTGCCGCTGGCGCGAAAGCTCGCCAAGGACCATGGACTGGACCTGCGCGCGCTCACCCCGACCGGCCCTCACGGCACGGTCCGCGTCAAGGACGTCAAGGAGGCGATCGCCGCGACCGACGCCCAGCGCGTCTCCGACCAGAAGGCCCCGTCCGCCCCGTCGGCCGCCCCCGCATCGACCGCCGATGAGAGCACTGCAGCGGCGCTCGCCGCACCCGTGGTCGATGCCGCTCCCGAGGAGCTGCTGGGCTCGGCCCGGGACCGTCGCACCCGTCAGCTCACGGCGCGTGCGATGGCCACCACCCCGCTGATCCCGCAGTTCACGGCCTTCCGGACGATGGACCTGTCCACCGCCGCCCGCGCCCGCACCGGCGTGCTGAAGGGCATCAGCTGGACCACCCTGCTGGTGCGCGCCTACGCACTGCTGCTGCGGGCCACCCCGCAGCTGAACGGGTCCTGGGCCGGTGACGGGGTGAAGCGGAACCCCAGCGTGGATGTGGTCCTGGCCGTGGACACCCCAGGAGGCCTGCTCGTGCCGGTGGTGCGCGAACCGGATCTGCAGAGCGTCCGGGCGCTGGATGCCCAGATCCGCGAGATCGGCGCCTCCGCCAAGGCGGGGACCGTGGACCCCTCCCTGTTCGGACCCGCCACCGGCACCGTCTCGAATCTCGGCGGGATGGGCGTGGACCGGTTCAATGCGCTGATCACCCCGCCGCAGGCGACGGCGCTCAGCATCGGCACCGTCGGCTTCGCTCCCGTGGTGGAGCAGGACGGCACCGTGACCGGACGGATGAGCTGTGAGCTCGGGTTGTCCATCGACCACCGGGTGGCCGACGGCGCCGACGCCGCCCGGGCGCTCCAGGAGATCCAGGAACTGCTGGACGATCCATTGCGGCTGGCGCTGTGAGCACACAGAATCGACCGATCACCCCACCCTCGATCCTCCAGGAGCAGCCATGAAGAAGGTCCTCATCATCTGCGGCACGGGCGTCGCGACCTCCACCGTCGTCGCCGCCAAGGTGCGAGACCACCTCGCCGAGAAGGGCATCGGGGCGACCGTCGCTCAGGGCAAGGTCATGGACCTCGTCGGCGGTGACGTCGACGCCGATCTCATCGTGGCCACCACCGATGTTCCCGCCTCGGTGACCGTGCCCGTGATCCGGGCGCTGCCGTTGCTGACCGGCATGGGTCAGGACGAGGTGCTCGACGAGATCTCCCGAGCCCTGAGCTGACCTGGCCTCGGCCCTTCCCATCCCTCCACGCTCAAAGGAGAGCATCATGGAGTCCTTCCTCGCACCCATCTCGAGCTATCTCAACACGCTGGGCCCCTCCGTGGTCCTGCCGGTCATCATCACGCTGTTCGGTCTGCTGCTCGGCCTGAGACTGGGCAAGTCCTTCCGTGCCGGGGTCACCATCGGCATCGGCTTCATCGGCATCAACCTGGTGATCGGCCTGCTCGCAGCGCAGGTGGCCCCGGCGGCCACCGGGATGGCCGAAGGGCTCGGCGTGAGCCTGGACGTGGTGGACGTCGGATGGCCGTCCTCGGCCGCGATCGCCTTCGGCTCCTCGATCGGAGCGATGATCATCCCGCTGGGCCTGGTGGTCAATGTGGTGCTGCTGCTGACGGGGCTCACCCGCACCTTCGACATCGACCTGTGGAACTACTGGCACAGCGCGATGATCGGGGCGCTGGTCGGCGCCGTCACGGGGAACTACCTGCTGGGTCTGCTGAGCGCCGCGGTGCACCTGGCCCTGATCCTCGCCATGGCCGACCTCACCGCCCCGATCGTGCAGAAGTACTTCCAGCTGCCGGAGATCTCCTTCCCTCACGGGACCTCCGCCCCGTACGGGCTGCTCGCCATCCCGATGAATAAGGTGTTCGACGCGATCCCCGGGCTCCGCAGGCTCGACGCGACCCCGGAGGCGATCCAGAAGCGCTTCGGACTGTTCGGCGAGACCCTCATGATGGGCCTGATCCTGGGCGTGCTGATCGGCATCCTCGGCTACGGCTTCGACGCTCCGGCCGAGGACTCCACCGCGATCCTCACCCTCGCGATCTCGCTCGCCGCCGCGATGTTCCTGCTGCCGCGGATGGTGGCGATCCTGATGGAGGGGCTGATGCCGATCTCCGAGGCCGCCCGCACCTTCGTGCAGAAGCGGTTCCCGGGGCGGACCTTCTACATCGGCCTTGACTCCGCGATCGCCGTCGGCCAGCCCTCGGTGATCGCGACCTCGCTGCTGCTGGTGCCGATCACGCTGCTGATCGCAGTGATCCTCGCACCGGCCGGCAACAGGGTGCTGCCGCTGGTGGACCTCGCCACCATCCCGTTCATCGTCGCCGTGATGGTCCCGATCTTCCGCGGCAACATCGTGCGCTCGGTGATCGGTGGTGGCATCCTGATCGGTGCCGGTCTGTTCATCGCCACCTGGATCGCCCCCACCTTCACCCAGATCGCGGTGGAATCGGGCTTCGCCCTCGAGGACGGACAGGCGACGATCTCCTCGCTGGTCGACGGGGCGAACCCGCTGACCGGCCTGTTCTTCGCCGGTGCCGAGCTCGGGACCGTCGGCGTGCTCGCCACGGCCGTGCTGTGCCTGGCCGGGGTGGTCGCGATCCGCTTCGCGATGAAGGCCCGGGACCGTCGCGCACTCGCGGCGGAGACCACGGACGGCGCCGCGGCGCGGGACGGAGCAGGAGCATGAACGAGGACAGCACCGCTCAGAGCGGGAACGCCGCGGCCGCGGACGAGGACGCTGCTGCGCCGCAGGCGAGCATCCTGCCGGGCGCCGCGCTCCTCGGCCTCGAGGCGGATGATGCCCCCGCCGCTCTGCGGGCCCTCTCGGCGCGCCTGCGGGAGATCGGTGCGGTCACCGACTCCTTCGAAGCGGCCGTGCTGCTGCGCGAGGAGAAGCACCCCACGGGCCTGCCCACGCTCGTGCCCGCGGCGATCCCGCACACCGACCCCGAGCACGTGATCACCCCGGGGTTCGCCGTCGCGGTCCCGGAGGAGCCGGTCGCGTTCGGCGAGATCGGCTCCTCCGGAGAGCGCACCATCTGGGCGGAGCTGATCATCATGCTCGTGCTCGCCGATGCCACCAGCCAGCTGTCGGCGCTGCAGAACCTGGTGGCACGGCTGCAGGAGCCCGACGCCGTGCGCGCGATGCTCGCCGCGAGCGACGACGCGGACCTCGAGCGTCGCGCCCGGGACTGGCTGGCCGGGTGAGCAGCCGGCGACGCGCCGCCCGCCGGGGGAGCGCGCCTGCGGCAGGCCCGCTCAGACCGTGGAGAGCAGCTCCCGGGCGAGGTGCTCATCCAGCACGACGGTGTCCAGCGCCCCGCTGCGCAGCACACCGCTGACCCCCGGAGCCTTCTCCACACCGAACACGACCCCGACCACCTCGGGGATCGCGCGCAGCTCCGCGAAGGTCACCGCGAGCACACGGTCCTCCGCCGGAGCGCCCACCGGACGGCCGTCGGCGTCGACCAGGCGGGCGCAGATGTCGCCCACCGGATGCTGCTTGGCGAAGGTGCGCTTCTCGGCGTCGGTGAGCTTCATCCGCTCGACGATGTGCAGCGAGGAGTGCACGCCCACCGAGCCGATGCCCACCAGGGCCAGCTCGACCGCGGCCGCCGCCTCGAGCACCGAGGCGATGGTCGACTCGGTGCGCAGGCTCCGCACGGTCTCGGCGGACTCCAGCACCGCCGGGGCATACAGGGTGTGCGCCCGGGCCTCGAGCTTTGCGGACAGCACACGCAGCACGGATTCCCCGGACGCCAGCTGATCGAGAGCGCTGAGCCCCCCTACCAGGGGGAAGAGCTCCGGTACCGGGCGCAGCCGCTGCTGCTCCAGGTGATCGATGACGCTCTGGACCGCCTGCCCCCACGAGACCCCGACCCGGCGCACCCCTGCCAGCCGCTGGGTGAACACGAGGGCACCCTGCCGGGCCGTCATCTCGGGCGCCGAGGAGCGGGTCGCTGCGACCACATGCACATCGCCCAGCCCGTACGCCGCCTGGAGCTGCTGTTCGAGGGAGGCCACCCGGACGGGTGGTCCGGCGGGGTCATGGATGATGACCTCCACGATCCCTCGCTCCTTGGCCTGGGAGAGGATCCGGGAGACGTTCGAGCGGGACAGGTTCAGCTCGGCGGCGATCTGTGACTGCGACAGCCCCTGGTCGTAGTACAGGCGCGCGACGCTCACGATCAGGCTGACGTCGCGGGCAGCGGGCATCGGGCCTCCTCGGGAAGGATCTTCCCCCGGCACGGACACCGGGGCGTGGGCTCAGACTACGCAGAACCCCGCCCCGGTGGCTCACCGGGCAGGCACCGGCGCCAGCGTCGCGGCGAAGGGGTCGAAGTCGGCCGGCATCGGCTCGACCTCCGTGAAGCGCGAATCGATCCGCACGATCGAGTCCTCGGCGATCGCGGTCTCGATGCCCACCATGATGTCCAGGACGTGGGCGGCGACCTCGCCCTGCGCACGGTGGGGCACCCCGGCGCGGAGCGCACGCGCCATCTCCAGCACGCCCAGGCCGCGCCCGGTGGTGGCGCCCGCAGCGGGCACCGCGGTCGGCTCCTCGCCGCGGTAGGCGGTCAGGGCCGAGTCGCCGTCGAAGACGTTGGGATCGGGGAAGGCGAGCGTCGCCTCGGTGCCGTACACCTCGACGAAGCCGGCGCGCGTGTGCGGGGAGTCGAAGCTCAGCAGCACGGTCGCGTTCTGACCTGAGGCGAAGCGCAGCAGCGCCGCGACCTGCGTGGGCACGGTGACGTCGAAGACCTCCCCGGCCAGGGGGCCGGAGCCGATGGTGCGCTGCTCGCGCGCCGTCGAGCCGACGGCGCTGACCGAGGCCACGGGGCCCAGGGCGAGCACCAGGGTGGTCGCGTAGTAGGGGGCGATGTCGTACAGCGGGCCGGCACCCTCCTGGAAGAGGAAGGCGGGATTGGGGTGCCAGGACTCGGGGCCCGGGGACTGGAACAGGGTCAGGGCGCTGGCCGGGGCGCCGACCCCGCCCTCGCGCAGGGTGCGCAGCGCGGTCTGGATGCCGGCGCCGAGCACGGTGTCGGGCGCGCCGCCCACCCGCACCCCGGCCTCCTCGGCCGCCGCGAGCAGGGCCTTCGCATCGGCCGGGTCGGTGGTGATCGGCTTCTCGGTCCACACGTGCTTGCCGGCCGCGACGATCGCGCGGGAGACCTCGGCATGGGCGGTGGGGATGGTCAGGTTGACCACGATCTCCACCTCGGGGTGGTCCAGCACGTCCTGGGCGGTGCCGGAGGCGGGGACGCCGAACTCCTCGGCGCGGGCCGCGGCGGCCTCGGGGACCAGGTCGCCGACGATGTGCACGGTGAGGTCCGGGAAGGAGGTGAGGTGGGTGAGGTACTGGGTGGAGATGGTGCCGGCGCCGATGAGGCCGACGCCGACGGGACCGGTCGGGGTCTGAGAGGTCATGGGGGTGTCCTTCGAGGGTGGGGTGCGAAGCGCGGGGTGCGGGCCCGGGAGGGCCGGTCCGCGTGAGGTCAGAGGACGGAGCGCAGGTGGGCGACCGACGCCGCGATGCCCTCGAACATGTCGCCCGCGTAGTCGTCGAACTCGATCACTCCGTAGGCGGCGCCGGAAGCGGCCTGCAGCGTCTCGGCCAGGGGCATCGCCCCGGTGCCGAGGGGGAGCTGGGCGGCGGGATCCGTGGACAGGTCGCCGTCCTTGAGATGGACCAGCTGCACCCGCTCGCCGAGGCGGCCCAGCAGTGCGGGCACCTCGGCCCCGCCGACGGCCGCCCAGTAGGTGTCGACCTCGAGGACCACCTGCGGGTCCAGCGCCTCCGCGAAGACCTCGAGAGCGGTGCGTCCGCCCAGCTGCGAGGCGAGCTCGAAATGGTGGTTGTGGTAGCCGACGCGGATCCCCGCCTCGGCGGCTTCCGCGGCCCGCTGGTTGAGCGTGTCGGCCAGTGCGCGGACCTTCTCGGCGTCGGTCCAGTCCTCCGGATTCCAGAACGGATCCACGAGGTACTGCACCCCCACCGCCTGGGCGGCCTCGAGCACGGCGGGGAAGTCCACCTCGCCGAGGAACGACTGGTGGGCGCTGGGGAAGTCGATCGGGAACTGCTCGCGGGCGCGCACCAGCTCGTCGCGGTATTCCAGCAGGTGGTACGGCTCGGCGTGGGTGAGTCCGAGCTCGACCAGGCGCTGCACGGTGGCCTGGACGTCGGTCGCGAGCGACTCGCGCACGCTGTACATCTGGACGGAGATCTCCATCGGGGTCCTTTCGCGGTGGGCGGGGAGAAGTGGTGGGATCATTTCACGGCGCCGGCGGTGAGGCCGGCGACGAAGTTCTTCTGCATCATCAAGAAGCCGCCCACCACCGGGATCGACACCGCGATCGAGGCGGCGAGGACCTGGTTCCAGTAGACGTTGGTCTGGGTGGCGTACTGCCGCAGGCCCACGGCCAGGGTGCGGGTGTCCTCCGTGGTGAGCACGGAGGCGAACAGCACCTCGCCCCAGGCCGTCATGAAGGCGTAGATCGCGACCGCCACGATGCCGGGACGGGCGGCGGGCAGGATGATCCGCAGCAGGATGGTGAGGTTGCCGGCGCCGTCGACCTTGCCCGCCTGGTCCAGCTCCCGGGGGATGCCGTCGAAGTAGCCGGCGAGCATCCAGATGGAGAAGGGCAGGGAGAAGGTCAGGTAGGTGATGATCAGGCCGATGCGGGTGCCCACCAACGGAACGCCGAAGGTGGTGTCGATGTTGACGAAGATCAGGTACAGCGGCAGCAGGAACAGCACACCGGGGAACATCTGGGTGGACAGCACCGTGGTCATGAACGTGCTGCGGCCGCGGAACCGCCAGCGGGAGACGGCATAGGCGGCGAAGATCGCCACCACCACGCTGCACAGCGTCGCCACCGAGGTGACCACGAGCGAGTTCATGAAGTACCGCGCCAGCGGCACGGTGGACCACATCTCGATGAACGGCCCGAAGGTCACGCGGCTGGGCCACCAGGAGAACCCGGCCTGGACGTCGCCGAGCGGCTTGAGGCTGGTGGTGATCATGACGTACAGCGGCAGCACCACGAACAGGCCGAGGCCCACGAGCACGACGATGCGGAAGATCTTCTCGCCGAGGGTCTCACGCATGGGAGGACTCCTTCCTCCACTGGGTGAAGTACAGGTAGAGCAGGGACACCACCAGCAGGAACAGCAGCAGCAGGACGCTCATCGCGCTGCCCACGCCGAAGTCCCAGGACAGGAACGAGGCGTTGTAGATGTGGAAGCTGATGAGGTCGCCGGCCGGGGGCTGGGCGGTGCCGAACAGGATGTACGGGGTGTTGAAGTCGTTGAACACCCACAGGAACATCACCAGCAGCATGGTCTGGTTGACCGGGGCGAGCATCGGCAGGGTGACGGCGCGCCACTGCCGCAGCGGGGTGGCACCGTCCATGGCGCTGGCCTCGTAGAGCTCGCCGGGGATGGACTGCAGCCCGGCCATGAACATCAGGAACGCGAAGGGCCACATGCGCCAGACCGCGACCACCACCACGGAGACGAAGGCGTTGTCGCCGATCAGCCAGAACGGGGCGTCCTCGAGCAGGCCCAGCTGCTCGACCAGGAGGTGGTTGATGACCCCGGTGTCGCGCTGGAGCATGAAGTTCCAGGTGATCACCGCGGCGTACAGCGGCAGGGCGTAGGGGATCAGGAACAGGGTGCGGAACACGCCGCGCCCGCGGAAGGGGCGCTGCAGGGCGACGGCCGCCGCCATGCCCAGACCCCAGCTCAGCCCCACCACCAGCACGGTGAAGCCGACGGTGACCAGGAAGGAGTTCAGCAGCTCCTGGCCGACCGGGGTGTTCAGGTCGACGGCGATCCGGTAGTTCTCCAGCCCCGCGAAGGGGGCCTCCGTCCAGCGGCGGATGAAGAACTTGGTGAGCTCGACGAAGCTCATCCAGAAGCCGGTCATCATCGGGATGAGGTGGATCAGCACTTCCAGGATCACTGCGGGCAGCAGGATCAGGTACGGGAACCAGCTGCGACGGGGGCGGCGCGGCGCCGGGGGATCGGGGCGCGAGGCGGGCGCCGAGGTCCGGGGGCGGGTGGAGAGGGTCATGGGGGTCCTTCGGGGCAGGGGAGGCGCGGGACGGAGCGGCCGACGGGACGGGAGCGGGCTGCTCCCGCCCGTCGGTCCTCGTGCGCTCAGGCCCGGATCGAGTCCTGGGCCGTCTGCATGGCGGTCATGACGTCCTCACGGGTGACCGTGCCGCCGGTGGCGATGGTCGCGAACATCCCGTTCATCGCCTGTCCGACGGTGGTCTCGAACTGGTCCTCCCACGGCACCAGCGGCAGCGGCGCGGAGCGCTCGGAGTAGATCTCCATGAACATGTCCGCCTGTTCGGTGTTCTCGGTGAAGGTGGGCTCGCCGTCCACCAGCACGGGCAGGGAGGCGAAGGGCGCGCCGAGCTCGGCCTGCGTCTCCGGGGAGGTCATGAACTTCATGAAGGCGAGGGCGCCGTCGCGGTTGTCGGTGTCCACCATCGCGGCGAGGTTGATGCCGGCCAGGTGGGAGGCGCAGTCGTCCACCGCAGCGGCCGGGGCCGGGAAGGGCACGGCCTTGAACTCCTCGGGCGTCATGCCCTGGGACTCGATGGTGGCGTGGGCGTTGTTCTGGTTGATGATCATCGCCGCCTGCTTGTTGGCGAAGGCGGTGACGGACTTGGTGCCGTTGTCGAACTGTGCGTTGGAGGGGTTGACCACCTGGTGCTCCTGCATCAGGTCCAGGTAGCGCAGGATGCCGTCGACCACGCCGTCCTCGGTGAAGGTGGGCTTCCCGTCGGAGCTGTTGAGGGAGGCCCCGTTCTGGGTGGCGTTGATGAAGGCGAAGTGGTTGTTCTCGGTGTACGAGCCCGCTGCGAGCGACATGCCGTACACGTCGGCCTCGGGGTCGGTGAGCGCCTTCGCGGCCTCGACCATCTCCTCCCAGGAGGTGGGCGGCTCGATGCCGGCGTCCTCGAACATCTGCACGTTGTAGTACATGCCGTGGGCCAGGCCGTACAGCGGGATCGAGGTGGGGTCGGTGCCCTCCGCGCCGCCGGTGGCCAGGGCGGCCGGGACGTAGCGGTCCCGCCCGCCGAGCGCCTCGAACTCGGCATCGCCCAGCTCCATCAGACCACCGGTGGCCTGCAGGCTCACGCCCCAGGTGTTGCCGATGTTCAGCACGTCCGGGCCCTGCCCGGAGGTGATCGCGGTCTGGATGCGGGTCTGCAGGTCGGACCAGCCGATGACCTCGAGGGACACCTCGATGCCGGTCTCCTCGGTGAACCTCTCCAGGACGGGCGTGAGCACCTTCTTGTCGTTCTCGAGGCTGGTGCCCTGGTTCGAGGCCCAGTAGGTGAGCGAGTCGGGCGAGTCGTTGGAACCGCCGCCGCCCGAGCCGGAACCGCAGGCGGCGAGGCCGGCTGCGGTCACGGCGGCGAGAGGGGCGGCGGACAGAAGTGTGCGGCGTCGCATCGGGGGACTCCTTGGTGCGCCGTCATCAGTGAGCGGTCGCAGAGGGGACAGTGAGGGGAACTGCCGCTCCGGCCGTCGGGGACGGCCGAGCTTAATCGATTCGAACTTAATCGATTCGGCAATTATGGGAGGAGCCCGACGGGAATGTCAATGGGCAGAGGTCGGCAGTCGCCTCTCGACGGGCTCGGCCGCGCCGGGACTCAGCCGCGGGCGGTCGAGCCTCTCGGGATCAGCGCCGCGGGGGCGTTCTCGAGGACCGTGCCGCCGGGGATCCGCCCGTCGATCTTCTGCACCAGCAGGTCGCCCGCGGAGCGACCCATGTCGAAGGGGCGACGGCTGAGGGCGGTGATGCTCGGGGAGGTGGCCTCGGTGATCAGCGAGTCGTCCCAGCTCACCAGGCCGAGGTCGCGCGGGACGTCGATCCCCTGCACGGCGGCGGCGCGCAGCGCCCCCACGGCGATCAGATCGCTCGAGGTGACCACCGCCGGGCGGGTGCTGAGCGACAGGTCGGCTGCCTGGAAGGCGCGGTAGCCGGAGTCGACCGTGTAGGTGCCGGGGATGTGCATATGCGCGATGCCGCGCTCCGCGCACAGCTGCGCGAGCAGCTCACGGCGGCGTCCCTCGTGCGCATACTCGAACGGGCCCGTGAACTGGAGGCAGCCGTCATAGCCGCGCTCGAGGAGATGGTCGATCACGGTGACGGCGTCGTCCGCCTCCGCGGTCGTCACCTTCACGAAGTCCTCGGGGCCCGAGTAGTGGCCGAGCACCGCGAAGTCCAGCGACAGGGCCTCCAGCACCGGCGGGCGGTGGTCGTCCTCGGCGAGGTCCAGCAGCACCACCCCGTCGACGCGCCGCTGATGTGACCAGGCGCGGAAGACGTCGACCTCGTCGTCGGGTCCGCCGTGCACGAAGCGGATCAGCAGCTCGAAGCCATGGGCGCTGGTCGCCGCCTCGATGCCTGCGGTGACCGCCGAGTAGAAGGGTTCGCGGGAGAGCTCCTCCGGATCGCGCACCACCACCAGTCCGATGTTCCCGCTGCGGCCGCGGCGCAGGGCCTGTGCCCCGGAGTGCGGGGTCCAGCCCACGGCGGCGGCATGGTCGAGCACCCGTTCGCGCATCGCCGCACTCACCCCGGGCTTGTCGTTCAGGGCGTAGCTCACCGTCGCGGGGGAGATGCCGAGGTCCCGCGCGATGGTGGCGACGGTCGGGCGGGAGGACTTCCGCGGCATGGGACGACTCCAGATCGGGGGCGGTGGCCGGGGCCGTGTGCTCGGCGCTGCGGGCCGTGCACAGAGCCAGGGCCGAGGCGCCGGATGCGGTAATGATAGTTCCCGGCCCCGGCCGGGGCCGGAGGCCGGGCGTCGTAGGGTCGGATCATGTCGCTCCCCACCGCCGCTGCGCCCGAGGAGATCACCGTCTCCCACTGCCTGCTGGACGTCCACGGATCGGTGCTCCACGCGCAGGGCGCCGATCGTCCCTACTACGCGGCCAGCACCATCAAGCTCCACGTGCTGCTGGCGGCGCTGCGGGAGGCGGGCGAGGGGAGGCTCGACCTGTCGGCGAGCATTCCCGCCACGCGCAGCTTCACCGGGGCGAACGGCGCCGCCTTCACCCTCGGCGGCGACCACCTCGACCCCACGCATCCCGCTGAGGGTGCCCCCGTCGAGGTGCGGGAGCTGCTGCGGCGGATGATCGATCGCTCCAGCAACGAGGCCACCGACCAGGTCATCGAACTGGTGGGCCTGGACGCGATCGCGGCGACGATCGCCGGACTCGGGCTGCGGGCGACCCGCGTGGAACGCCTGATCGGGGACGCGGCCGGGCTGCGGACCGGGGCGACCAATGAGACCAGCGCCGCGGATCTCGCGCTGACGATGCGCGCCCTCGTGACGTCGGACGGCCTGACCCCGCCGCTGCCCGCGAGCTCGGTGGCCCTCGTGCGGGAGGCGCTGCACGCGCAGCGGATCCCGGTGATCGGCACCGCTCTGCGGGAGGGCGTCCGGTGGGGCTCGAAATCCGGCTGGGTGGACGGGTACCGCCACGACGTCGCCTTCATCGGCGACCCGGAGGGGCGGGATCTGCGCGTGCTCGCGGTGATGACGGGGGCAGAGCCTAGGCGGTTCCGGTGCGGTCACCGCCCGTCGGACGCCCCTGCGGCCTCGGCGCCACCGAGATCCAGATTCGATGCACCATACGCTCGCCATCCTGTGCCGTACCTCGATCTCGACCTCCGTGAACGTCCGGTCCGGGGTCTGGTCGCTGCGGTGGGGATGGTCGGGTACTGGACTGTGGGCGATCACTATGCCGATATCTCCGCAGAGGTCGCGTGGGGTCCACTACCCGACCACCCCTCTCAGAGATATTCGAGGTTGATCTCGTTCTCGGGGTGGAAGAACATGCTGGAGCCGGGCTTGGGCCGCACGTGGATCGTGGAGTCCGGTGCGATGTCCTTGAAGCCGTGGTCCAGGCGCAGCACCAGCTGGTGACCGCGCACGGCGGCGGTCATCGACTCGGTCTCCCGGGCGTGGCAGTGCAGGAACGCCTCCCCACCGAGCTTCTCGACCAGTCGCACCGTCAGCGGCAGGCTCTCCTGCCCATCGGACGCACCGTCGGCGCCGCCGACGATCTCCCAGCTCTCGGGCCGCACGCCCACGATCACCTGGTCGGTGGTCTTCGCGACGTGCTCCCGCGGCAGGCCGAGGTCCATGCCGTGGCCCGGGCCCAGCTGGGCCCGGCCGTCGGAGGTGACGGTGGCACCGTCGATCAGGGTCATCGCCGGGGAGCCGATGAACCCGGCGACGAAGGTGTTGCCGGGGTGCTCGTACAGGTGGGTCGGCTCGTCGACCTGCTGCAGGACCCCCTCCTTGAGCACCGCGACCCGGTCGCCCATGGTCATCGCCTCGGTCTGGTCGTGGGTGACGTAGACCGTGGTCACGCCGAGCTCCCGCTGCAGGGAGCCGATCTGGGCGCGGGTGGAGACCCGCAGCTTCGCATCCAGGTTCGACAGCGGCTCGTCCATGCAGAACACCTTGGGATTGCGCACGATGGAGCGGCCCATCGCCACCCGCTGGCGCTGGCCGCCGGACATCTGCGAGGGCTTCTTGTCCAGCAGCGGCTCGAGCTCGAGCATCGCCGCGGCACGCTGGACCTGCTGGTCGATCTCCGCCTTCGGCAGCTTGAGGTTCTGCAGGGCGAAGGCCATGTTCTGCCGCGCCGTCATGTTCGGGTAGAGGGCATAGGACTGGAACACCATGGCCACGTCGCGGTCCCGGGCGCGCAGCTCGCTGACGTCGACGTCGTCGATGAGGACGGAGCCCTCGTCGATCGGCTCGAGACCGGCGAGCATCCGCATCGCCGTGGACTTCCCGCTGCCCGAGGGTCCCACCAGCACCAGGAACTCGCCGTCGGTGACGGTGAGCGAGACCCGGTTGACCGCCGGCGGGCGGGAGGGATCGTAGATGCGGGAGGCCTGCTGGTACTCGACGATGGCCATGGTGTTCCTCGTGCTCCTTCAGGGGGTCGGTCGGGCGATCACAGGTTGGGCGTGATGTCCCGGTCGATGACCTCCTGCGTCTCGGTCTGCAGGTCCTCCATCACCGCCGCCACGTCCTCCCCGGCGATCGCGATCCGGTCCAGGCCGGCGCCGATGCGCTGGCCGCCGCCGGAGACGAACACCCGGGCGTAGTCCTGCGGCGCCGTGTTCTCGTTCAGCTGCCGGATCGCGGTCATCGCGTTCGGGTTCTCCTCGAGGTACTTCGCCTCCTCGGGATCCTCCATCGCGGACTTCCGCACCGGCATGTAGCCGGTGGCCTGGCTGAAGGTGATGGTGTTCTCGGTGTTGGTGAGGAAGTCGGCGAACTTCATCGCGGTGAGCTTGCGCTCGTCGCTGATGCCGTCCGGGATCGCGATCCCCGCGCCACCGGTGCAGGCGCCGGGCGTGGGCCCGGGCAGATAGGTGGTGTGGAAGGGGAACTCCGCCGAGTCGTTGAGCCCGCCGAGCGAGCCGGTGGACTGCAGCAGACCCGAGGCGTTGCCGATGGCGAAGGTGTTGTTGGCATCCTGCGCGATCTGGATATGGCCCGCCGCGACCTGCTCCTGCAGGAACGTCGCCGCGTCGATCGACCCCTGCTCGGTGAACGTCGGGGTCCACTCCTCCGAGTAGGCGCCGCCGAAGGTCCAGATCATGCCCTGGAAGTACCAGTCGAGGTAGTTGGAGCCGTCGGGCACGACGAGCGCCGGCTTGCCGCCGTTGGCCTCCATGATCTTCGGAGCCCACTGGGCGAACTCCTCCCAGGTCTCCGGGCCGCGATCGGTGGGCAGTCCCGCCGCGGACATCGCGTCGGTGTTGAAGTACATCAGCGTGGTGGAGCGGGAGTACGGCATGCCGTAGTGCTTGCCGTCGAAGGCGTAGTCCTCGCGCAGGGTGTCCACGAGGTCGTCGGAGTCGACCCCGGCCTCGGTCCACAGGTCGTCCAGCGGCGTGGTCGCGCCGGTGAAGGCGAAGTTGAACCAGGTGACGTCCGAGGCGACGATCAGGTCCGGCAGCCCGCCGCCGGCCAGGGCCGCGTTGAACTTCTGCCCCAGCTCCTCGTAGTCGGCGCCGCCGTCGATGAGCTTCGCCGGGGTGTCGGGGTTCTCCTCGTTCCACAGATCGATGATCGCCTGCTCGACATCCTTCGAGCTGCCGGGGTGGTTGGACCAGAACTGGAGGGTGCCGTCACCCTCCTCGCCCCCGCCGCCCCCGGCGGAGGTGGAGCCGCCGGCGCAGGCTCCGAGCGCCAGCGCTGCCGAGCCGGCGCCGGCCATACCGAGAAGTGAGCGTCGTGAGAATGCCATGTCGATCTCCATTTCGTGAGGTGCTGCGGGGGAGGGGAGCGGCCGGCGCGAACCGACCGGGACGGGGAGGGGGGACAGCGGGGTGGCGACGGGCGCTCAGCCCTTCACGGCCCCGGCGGTGAGGCCCTTGATCATCTGCTTCTGCAGGATCAGGAACACGATGAGCATGGGGACGGCGGTCAGGACGGTGCCGGCCATCACCGGGCCCCAGTTGGTCAGCCCCTCGTTGTCCTGCAGCTGGGTCAGACCGATGGGCAGCGGCGCGACCTTGTCGGTGTCCGACATCAGGAACGGCCACAGGTACTGGTTCCACTCGTTGACCACCGTGATCAGCGTGAAGGCGATCAGGGTGGGCCAGGACATCGGCAGCACCACCCGGAACAGGGTCCGGAAGAACCCGGTGCCGTCGAGCTCGGCGGCCTCCATGACCTCCTTCGGCAGGGACAGGAAGTGGTTGCGCATCAGGAAGGTGCCGAAGGCGACCGCGGCCAGCGGCACGATGATGCCCTGGAAGGTGTTGCGCCACCCCCAGCTCGCCACCAGCGCGTAGTTCGAGATCACGGTGACCTGGTTGGGCACCATCAGCGAGGCGATCACCAGCAGGAACAGCAGGTTCCGGCCGGGGAAGCGCAGGAACGAGAAGCCGTAGGCGCACATCACGCCCAGGCTCACCTCGATCACGGTGAGGATCGAGGTGATGATGATCGAGTTGCGCAGGTAGCGGTCGAAGCGCACCTCGGAGAGCACATAGGAGTAGTTCTCCGGCACGAACGGATTCGGGAGCCACGTGATGGGGTCCGAGTAGATGTCACCGTGGTTCTTCAGCGAGGTGATCGCGATGAAGTACAGCGGCACGAAGAACAGCAGCACGGCGGCCACCATCCCGGCATAGCCGAGGAGCTTCCCGCCCGTCCCGCCCTCGAAGGCCTGGTGCCGGGAACCGGCCCGTTTCCTCTGCGCGGGGGTGAGCTCGGGCGCGTCCTCGGGGCCCGTCCCGGGCACGGGCGGGAGGACGGGCGTGGTGTCGTCGGTCATGGTCATGGGTTCTCCCTCCCTCCTGGCCTGGTCAATCCTGCGTGTCCTGGAGCTTCACCTGGACGAGCGTGATCACCAGGATGACGAGGAACATGATCGTGGCGACCGCGGCGCCGTAGCCAGCTCGATTGTTCACGAAGGTCTCCTGGTAGACCTGGTAGATCAGGGTCGAGGTGCCGGTGCCGAAGGGACCGCCCTGGGTCATCACCTGGATGATGTCGAACACCGTGAACGAGTTCAGCAGCACCGTGACGGACAGGAAGAACGTGGTGCCCTTGAGCTGCGGGAGGGTGACCCGCCAGAACTTCCGCCAGGCCGGGGTGCCGTCGATCTCCGCCGCCTCGTCGAGGTCCTTGCGCCGCCCCTGCAGGGCCGCCAGGTAGATCACGAAGGTGTAGCCGAGGTTCTTCCACACGTAGGTGGTGGTGATCATGAACAGCGCCCAGCCGGAATGCTGGTAGAAGTGCGGGGAGTCCAGACCGACCCAGTCCAGCACCGCCTGGATCAGACCGTAGCCGGGATCGAAGACGAACTGGAAGGCGACGCCGATCGCCGCGCCGGCGATGACATACGGCGCGAACACGATGGTCCGCACCAGGCCACGACCCCGCAGATGCTGATCCAGCAGCATCGCCAGCGCCAGCCCGATCGCCATCGAGCCGACCACCGCCACGAGGGTGAAGATCGCCGTGTTGCGGGCGATCTGCCAGCTGGTGTCATCGGTGAACCACTCGACGTAGTTGCCGAAGCCGATGAACGTCATCGTCGGGGACGAGATGTTCCAGTTGAAGAACGAGATGCGGAAGTTGTCGATCAGCGGGCGGTAGGTGAACACGCCCAGCAGGATCATGTTCGGCAGGATCAGCGCGGTGGCCAAGCCGATATGCCGCCAGTTGAGCGCGCGGGACCGCTTGATCGGCTCCTGGTCGGAGGCCGATCTCTCGAGACCGGGAATAGCGGGGGACGTCACGAGGGTCACAGTACGCGTGGCCATCTCGTCGGGAGCGAGGTCCGCAGAATCGGGGCGATTCCGTGACCTTCTCGGGACCGGGCCCGCGCTCCACCCAGCGTCGTGCCATCATCCCTGCTCATGGAGATGTGCAGGGGGCGCGGGCTGCCGCGCGGACGGCACCGGATCGCCGCCCCGTCCCCGGACGGACACCGGCGCGACCTCCGGTGTTCACCCACCGGCCCCGACGGCGCCACCGGACCGCGACCTCGTCGTGACCTGCGACGTGACCGGCGTCTCCGCCGGCCACGGCGGCGGGCTCAGCAGGCGGTGAGGGCGTCGACCGCGCGGATCAGGCCCAGGTGGCTGAAGGCCTGCGGGAAGTTGCCGGCCATCCTGCCCGCACCCCCGTCGAACTCCTCCGCGAACAGGTCCAGATCGTTGCCACAGGCGAGCAGCTGATCCATCAGCGCCCCGGCCTCCTCCCGGCGCCCCGAGGCGGCGTACTGCTCGACCAGCCAGAAGCAGCACACCAGGAAGGGGTGCTCGTCGCCGGGCAGACCGTCCTGCCCCTGCGTGCGGTAGCGCAGGACCAGTCCGTCCGCGGTGCGCAGGTCCTGCTCGATGCGGGTCACGGTGGCGAGCATGTGCGGGTCGTCGGCCGGCAGGAAGCCGGTGTGCGGGATCTGGAGCAGGGAGGCGTCGACCTCCGTGGAGCCGTAGGTCTGGGTGAAGGCGCCGTCGGTCCCGACCCCGCGGGTCATGACCTCCTCGCGCACCTGGTCCCGCAGCTGCTGCCAGCGGGAGACCTCCTCCTCGGAGGCGGGCAGCCCGTGCTCGCGGACCGCCCGGATCGCACGGTCGAAGGTCGCCCACACCATCACCCGGCCGTGCGTGAAGTACGCCGGATCGCCGCGCATCTCCCAGATGCCCTGATCGGGGTCATCGATGTGGTCCTCGGTATAGCGCAGCAGCGCCTTCTGCAGCGGCCACGACCAGCGGGTCTCCTCCAGACCGGCGTCGCGCATCGCCGCCAGCGCGATCATCACCTCACCCACGACGTCCGCCTGGTACTGGCCGGCGGCGCCGTTCCCGACCCGCACCGGCACCGAACCCTCGTAGCCGGGCAGGTGCTCCAGCTCCCGCTCGAGCAGGTTCCGGTCGCCGGTGATCGAGTACATGATCTGCAGCCGCTCGGGGTCGCCGGCGATCGCGCGCAGCAGCCAGCGGCGCCAGGTCTGGGCGGCATCGACGTGGCCGTGGGCGAGCAGCGCCTCGAGGGAGAGCGCGGCGTCCCGCAGCCAGCAGAAGCGGTAGTCCCAGTTGCGCACCCCGCCGAAGTCCTCGGGGAGGCTGGTGGTCGGGGCCGCCACGATGCCACCGGTGCGGCGGTGGGTGAGAGCGCGCAGCACCAGCAGGGAGCGGGTCACGGGTACGGCGTACTCCTGCTCGACCCGTACCTGCCCCAGCCAGCCGGACCATTCGGCCACCGTGGCGGCCAGCGAGGCCTCGATATCCGGGGTCGCCGGGACCGGCTGCCAGGACGGGAACCAGGTCAGCACCCACGAGGCGGTCTCGCCGGCGCTCAGGGGGTGGCGACCGTGGTGGGAGCGGCCGTTCGCGCTCAGCGCGGGGCCGTGCAGGGCGACCCCGTCGCCGCCGGCGACCGCGATCAGCACGGGGTCGCCGGCCTGGTCCTCGCCGCGGCGCACCCAGGGCGCGGCCTGCCCGTACTCGAAGCGGATCTTCAGCTCCTGGACCACCTCGACCTCGCCCTCGACGCACTCGACGGTGCGCACCAGTTCGGCGAGGTCATCGATGTCCCCGGCCAGGGAGGTCGCGCTGCGGGCGCGGGAGCCGCCGGTGGTGGCGGAGAGCGCGCCACCGGTGGTACCGGAGTCCCCGCCCTCGCCGCTGACCGGCATGAACTCGGTGACCGTGGCGGTCCCGGTGGGGGAGCGCCACACCGTCTCGAGCACCATGGTGCCCGGCAGGTAGCGGCGGGAGAGCACCTCGCCGTCCGTGATCCGCAGCGACCAGTGCCCGTTCTCCTCGGTGCCCAGCAGGGAGCAGAACAGGGCATCGGAGTCGAAGCGGGGCAGGCACAGCCAATCGACGTCTCCTTCCCGGGTCACGAGCGCGGAGGCGCGCTGGTCGGACAGCAGGGCATGATCTTCGATGAGCGGGCTCGACATGGGGACAGTCCATCACGGACTGCGCCCGCCGGGGAGGGCGCCCCGGATCCGGTGGGCAGTCCCCCGGTTGCGGGAGCGGACTCGCCGGTGCGGCTCCTGGCAGCGGCGAGGACGCGAGGCCCGCGCTCATGCCCCGACTCGCGGACGGCGGGAGGTCGCGACGCCGTGCGCCGGCACCGACACGGTGCCGTGGTCCCCAGCGGGCAGCGCCTGGTCCTCAGCGGTGTGGTTGAGCGCGATCAGATGACGGGTGCCGTCCTCCCCGATGCGCTCGAGCAGCTCGACATCCTCGGGAAGCTCTCTCGGCGCGAGTCCCGCGGCGCAGTACGGCTCGCTGAACAGGACGGAGAGGTCCACGACGTCGAGATCGGAGGCGAGATACCAGGCCGTGCCCTGGCCGTATGTGTGCTGCGTCGCAGCGACGCCCCCGGACACCGGCCCATCGGCGTAGCTGCCGATCGGCTCCGCCCCGCGCAGCTGCAGATCCTCGCACCAGAGGCGCGCACGCACGGAGTGCCCGCCGAGGACGATCCGTGCGTCGTCCCCCTTTCTCAGCGGGCAGAATTCGTGCACCTCGACACCGAGCACCGGTGCCAGCGAGGCGTTCAGCCCGCCCTCGCGCACTCCGTCCTCTGCATCGACGACGCCTGAGAAGGGTCCGACGACGAGGTTCCCGCCCTCGCGCACGTACGCGGCGAGCTTCGCCGCCGCGGCATCGGTGAGGAGGTAGGAGGCCGGCGCGAGCACCAGGCGGTACCCGCTCAGGTCGTCCTCCGGGTGCGCGAAGTCGGCTGCGAGGTGATCGCGCCACAGCCGCTCGTACCAGGTCTGGATCTGGGCGCGGTGGCTCAGGTCGTCCGCGGGTCGCCAGGGGAGGTCCTGCGCCCAGTGGGACTCCCAGTCCCAGAGGATCGCGACGTCGGCCCGCACTCGCGTGCCGCGGATCCCCGCCAGGCCCTCCAGCTGTGTGCCGAGTTCGCGGACCTCGCGCCAGATCCGGGAGTTCGTGCCCGCATGCGGAAGCATCGCCGAATGGAACTTCTCGGCGCCCTTGCGGGAGGCTCGCCACTGGAAGAACATCACGGCATCGGCGCCCCGGCCCACATGGGACAGGGAGTTGCGGGCCATCTCCCCGGGCTGCTTGGCGACGTTGCGACCCTGCCAGTTCACCCCGGAGGTGGAATGCTCCATGAGCATCCACGGACGGCCCCGGGCGATGGAGCGCGCGAGGTCGGCATCGAGGGCGAGCTCGACGAAGTTCCGGTCGTCGGAGGCGATCAGGTAGTGGTCGTTGGAGACCACGTCGACCTCGTCGGCCCACTTCCACAGGTCGATGTTCCGGCAGGTGTGCGCCATGAAATTCGTGGTCACCGGGATATGGGGCGCGAGCTCGTGCAGGACGTCGCGCTCGGCGCGGAAGCACTCCAGGATCTGCTCGGAGCTGAAGCGACGCCAGTCCAGTGCGAGCGAGGGGTTGTGCACCGAGGGGGTGGGCAGCGGGGCGTGGATCTCTTCGGGGACGCCGAAGCTCTGGCCCCAGAAGGCGGTCCCCCAGGCGGAGTTGACCGCCTCGAGCGAGCCGTGGCGCCGCAGCGCCCAGTGGCGGAACGCATCCTGCGCGAAGGTCGAGAAGCTCTCTCCGACGGGCGCGCCGTACTCGTTGTGGACGTGCCAGAGCGCGAGCGCGGGATGGTCCCCGTAGCGCTCGGCCAGCGCTCGGGTGATGCCGGTGGCCGCCGAACGGTACGCCGGGGACGACGGACAGGCCATGCCCCGCGACCCGGGCCCGAGGGACCGGCCCGCTCGGTCGACCACGCGCGATTCCGGATGCGCGCGGAAGAACCAGGCCGGGGGAGCGGCGGTGGGGGTGCCCAGGTCGATCCGGATCCCGGCCTCGTGCAGCAGTTCGAAGATCTCATCGAGCCATTCCCAGTGGAACTCGCCCTGGCGCGGCTCGATGCTCGCCCAGGAGAACATCCCGATGCTCACCAGGTTCACTCCGGCCTCCCGCATCAGGCGCACGTCCTCGACCCAGGTCTCGCGGGTCCACTGCTCGGGGTTGTAGTCACCGCCGTACGCGAGGCCATCCAGGCCGAGCGGCCATGAGGGACGGGTCTGCGGGGGTCGAGCATCGGTGGATTCCCGCACGTCGGGACGGGAGGAGGGGAATCGATCACTGGTCATGAGGCGAGACCTTTGCACGTCAGCGCAGAGCGAGGCAAGTCACCGCCCGACCGCTGAGGACACGCGATCCCGGTGCTCCGATCCCGACCGGCGCCGCTCGCCCCCGAGGGGCCGCTCGACGCAGGCCGGTGGGCAGGGACCGTGCCGGTCACCCCAGCTCGTCCTGGGCTCCCTCCGCACCGGTGACGAACTCGCTGAGGTGCTGCGAGAGCGCGAGCCGGCTGGGCTCGTGGCAGTACATCATGTGCCCGGCCTCGTAGTACTCGATGCGGATCCGCTCGCCGTAGTCCTCGCGCGGGATCGCGAGCTGGGCGAGCACGTGCTCGCTGGCGTGGAACGGGGTCGCCGCGTCGTGATAGCCGTGGGAGACCAGCACCTTGGTGTGCGGGGACTTGCGCAGCAGCCGGGCGAGGTCCGAGGCGACCTCCACCGAGCGGTTCTCGAAGTCCTTGTAGCTCCACGGATGCACCCGGCCGGACATGATCTCGTAGACCACGTCGCTGGAGAACTCCAGCTCCCCGCGCAGGTACTGGTTGATCGTGGCGGTGTAGGCGGGGGCGAGCTGGTCGATCGAGGGGTCGGTCTCCATCCGCGGGGCATTGCCGTCCCCGGCCGGTGCGGTGAAGCGACCGTCGATGCGCCCGGTGACCAGCCCCTCCTGGCGCAGCAGCTCGGCGAGGAAGGCCATGTGCTCGATCCGCAGATCGGCGCGCTCCACCCACTGCGGATCCACCCCGATCAGGGCGCCGATACGTGCGGCGGCCTCCTGCTTCTGCTCCGGGGTGAGCCGCAGCCCGGCAGCCAGCAGCGCCGGGTACTCCTGTTCGGTGAAGGCCTCGGCCTCGTCGACCACGTCCTGCAGCATCCGGCCGGAGTGCTTGCCGTGCGCGTGGGCGATCGCGGCATAGGTGGGCAGGTAGTGGAGGTAGGGGCGGTCGTTGCCGGCATGGAAGCGGAGGGTGCCGAAGTCGAGCACCGGGGAGATCAGTGCGATCCCGGCGACGGCCACGTAGTAGCGGTCCATGAGATGCGCGGCCACGGCGGAGGCCCGGGTGGTGCCGTAGGACTCCCCGGCCAGGTAGAGCGGCGAGGTCCAGCGCTGGTGGCGGGTGAGCCAGTCGATGACGAAGGCGGTGATCAGGTCGCGGTCCTCCGCCAGCCCGTGATGGCGGTTCGGCTTCTGGCCGGGGGCGGGTCGGGAGTAGCCCGTGGTCATCGCGTCGACCACCACCAGGTCCGCGTCCTGGAGGATCGTCTCGTGGTTGTCCAGCAGCCGGTGCGGGGCAGCGGCCGGGGCTCCCGCATCCCCCGAGTCCACCCGGCGCGGTCCCAGCAGCCCCAGGTGCAGCCATACCGTCGAGGCGCCCGGCCCGCCGTTGAAGGCGAACATCACCGGTCGCTCGGCCGCATCGGTGCCCTGGGCGACGTAGGAGACGGAGAACAGCTCCGCGTGGGCGGCGCCCCGCCCGTACTCCTCGCCCTCGGGCTCCTCCGTCAGCACCACGGTGCCGGCGGTGGCCGTGTAGTCGAGCGCCCCGTCGGGCAGGGACAGCGAGTGCAGCGTGGTGACCAGGTGGTCCTCGGGCTTCTCGGCGACCGGGTCAGCAGCGCTCGTCGTGCTGTCGGGGGAGGGGGTGGTGGGTTCGGCGTTCACTCGTGCTCCTTCGTCGGGTCCGGCGTCGACGTCGATGCTATGCGAGGCCCCTGTCCACAGGATGCGGCACCAGGGCACCCCCGGGGTGCACCGAATCCCCCGCTCCGCACCGTTGCGGGTGCAGAGCGAGGGATTCGCGGAGGGGTCGCCGGCGGATCAGTCCAGCGGCGAGATATCGCGCGGCTCGTCCGCGCCCTCCTCGTTCTCGCGGACGACCATGCGGATCGGGTCAACCTTGGTCCAGACCAGGAACGCGATGGCCACGATCACCATGCCCATGCCCGCCCAGAGATTGGCGTTGAGACCGTCGGTCTTGGTGGCGGCGCCGTCGTCGAAGGCGAACAGGCCCATGGCGAGCAGGATGAGGCCGAACAGGCCCAGCAGGGTGCCGATGAAATTGCGGATGTCGAAGGCGCCGGCGGTCTCGATGTGCGCCGACTCGGGCACCGCGCTCGCGCCCTCGGGGGATTCCTTGGAGGTGGGGGTCATGGCGAGCTCCTTAGACGAAGAGGAAGTTCAGGGCGATGACGAGGACCAGGGCGATGCCGGCCATCGGGACGGGCCGGCGCCAGAACGGCATGCCCTTCTCCTCGGGATCGACCAGATCGGCCTTCGGGGTCTCCGAGTAGACCAGGCCCTTCAGCTCGTGGACGGGCTTCGGGGCGGTGAACTGGGTGACCACGACGGAGACGACGATGTCGACGACGAACGCAGTCGCGGCGGCCATGAAGGCGAGCCCCTGGCCGGGCAGCTCGAAGAGATGGAAGAACGTCGACGAACCCCACAGCGCCATGGCGGACAGGGTGCCCGCCACCAGGCCGGTCCAGCCCGCGGCCGGGGTCATCCGCTTCCAGAACATGCCCAGGATGAAGGTCGCGAACAGCGGCGCGTTGAAGAAGCCGAACAGGGTCTGGAGGTAGTCCATCAGGTTGGAGAACTGCCCGGCGATGAGTGCCGTGAAGATCGCGATCACGCAGGCCGCGGCCGTCGCGATCCGCCCCACCACCGTGTAGTGGTGATCGGGCGCGTCCTTCTTCACGTACTGCTGGTAGAGGTCGTAGCTGACCACCGTGTTGAAGGCCGAGATGTTCGCGGCCATACCGGCCATGAACGCTGCCAGCAGGCCCGCGATCGCGACGCCCAGCAGACCGTTGGGCAGCACCTCCCGCATCAGCAGCAGCAGGGCATCGTTGTAGGTGACGCCGGTCGCGGCGGCACCGGCGGCGTCCCCCGCGAAGTCGAGCTGCTTGAACTCCGTCAGCTGGCCCACCAGCACGGCGGCGATCATGCCGGGGATGATCACGATGAAGGGGATGAACATCTTCGGGAAGGCACCGATGATCGGTGTCATCCGGGAGGCGGTGATGGACTTGCTGGCCATCGCACGCTGGACCTCGACGAAGTTCGTGGTCCAGTAGCCGAAGGAGAGCACGAAGCCGAGACCGAAGACGATTCCGATCACGGACAGCACGGGACTGTCGAAACCGGACAGCGCCGTGCCGGGCCAGGTGTGCAGCTGTTCCGCACCGAGCATCCCGTCATCGGTGATGCGCTCCTTCATGCCGCTCCAGCCGCCCACGCGGTGCAGGCCGATGAGGGTCAGGGGCAGCAGCGCCGCGACGATCACGAAGAACTGCAGCACCTCGTTGTAGATCGCGGCGGAGAGGCCGCCGACCGTGATGTAGAACAGCACGAACGCCGAGGCGACGACGAGGCCCACCCACTGCGGCCACCCCAGCAGGCGATGGACGATCAACGCCAGCAGGTACAGGTTCACACCGGCGATCAGCAGCTGGGCGACGGCGAAGCTGATGGCGTTGACCAGGTGCGCGCTGGCGCCGAAGCGCATGCGCATGAACTCCGGGACGGAGCGCACCTTGGAGCCGTAGTAGAAGGGCATCATCACCACGCCCAGGAACAGCATCGCCGGGACGGCGCCGATCCAGAAGTAGTGCATGGTCGGCATGCCGAGCTCGGCGCCGGTGGCGGACATGCCCATGATCTCGACCGCGCCGAGGTTGGCCGAGATGAAGGCGAGGCCGGTGACCCAGGCGGGCAGCGAGCGGCCGGAGAGGAAGAACTCGATGGAGGTGGAGATGCCGCGCTTGGCGTACCAGCCCACACCGAGGACGAAGACGAAGTACAACGCGATGATCGCGTAGTCGACCCATTGGGCGTCGAGGCGGATGTCGACCATAGGAGACGTTCTCCTGGGGGAATGAGGAGGGAAGCCTCGATGGGTGTGCAGCACCCTGGACGAGGCGTGCGGCAACTGTACCGACGTGCGATCACGCTACCACCGCAGAGAACTGCCGCAGCGCGCACCCCTGGCGAGCACCGATCCGGTCGTCGCGGGTGCGCCGGTGGCAGGTGGCGGCCGGACAGCTCGTGCCGTGCAGGACCGGGACGTCGGCTCCGCAGAGGGACCGGGTCTGGGCAGCGGCCGGATCATCGCGTAGCATCACCTCGCGTGAACGTTCACGGCCCGATGCTGCGCTCACGCGTCGCAGCGGAGTCGGCACGCAGTACTCGACGACGAGGAAGGACGACGTACCAGCGATGAAGCCACGTCCCACCCGGCGCGCCGCATTGGCCGGCACCGGAGCGGGGGTGCTCGCCGGCCTGACCGCCTGCGCACCGCCGAATCCGGGCAACATCAACGACGACGCGACCATCCCGCCCAGCGATGGTCCCGTGACCCTGAGCTACTGGGCCTGGTTGAAGGACCTGCAGAAGGTCGCCGACATCTTCAACCAGAAGCAGGACCGGATCCGGGTCGAGACCACCTGGATCCCCAGCGGGAACAGCGGCGGCTATGCCAAGATCCTCTCCGCGGTCTCCGCGGGCGGCGGTCCCGACATCGCCCAGATCGAGCTGCGCCAGGTCCCTGAGTTCGCCCTTGCCGGCGCGCTGACGGAGCTGACCCGCTACGGCCTCGCCGAGCAGGCCGACGCCTTCGATCCCGGGGCGCTCAGCCAGGTGAAGGTCGGCGAGTCCTACTGGGCGGTCCCGCAGGACACCGGGCCCGTCGCCACCTTCTACAACCGCCAGGTCCTCGAGGAGGAGCTGGGGCTGCAGGCCCCGGCCACGTGGCAGGAGTTCCGCGAGACCGCCGAGGCCGTCTCGGAGGCCGGCAAGAGCCTGATCACCCTGGACCCGTCCGACGGCTCCTACCTCATCTCCTGGATGATGCAGTCCGGCGCCGTGTGGTTCCGGCCCGAGGACGACGGCTGGATCGTCGACATGACCGGCGACGCCTCCATGCGGGTCGCCGAGTTCTGGGACGAGATCTTCGCCGCTGACATCATCGGCACCGGCTACGGCGCGTTCTCCACGCCGTGGATGGCCGCGGCCGGTGAGGGCGATGTGCTCGCCACCATCAGCGGCTCCTGGTCCGACGCGCTCATCAAGTCCGTGCCCGGCGCTGACGGCAAGTGGGCCGTGGCCCCGATGCCGACCTGGCCCGACGGATACGCCTCCGGCGGTCACGGCGGATCGGCCGCCGCGGTCCTGTCCACGAGCGAGCATCCCGCCGAGGCGCTCGAATTCATCACCTGGATGTGCACGGACCCCGAGGGGATCGACGCCATGATCAAGTATTCCGGCATCGGCTGGTCGCCCGCCGAGGACTACATCGGCGAGGCGCGCCTGGAGCCCTCCGAGTTCTTCTCGGGGCAGGACTACAACCAGGAGGTCATCCTGCCGATGGCGGAGGGGCAGAACCTCGAATGGACCTGGGCGCCGATGATGCAGCGCGCTGCGGCGATGGTCGGTGACGGCATGACCACCGCCGTCACCGGGGAGGTCCCGCTGGTGGACATGCTCCCGCAGACGCAGAGGCGGATCGTGCAGATCATGCGCGACATGGGACTGAACGCGGAGGAGGCACGATGAGGTCCAGAACAGCTCCCTGGGTGCTGCTGGCACCCTTCCTGATCGTCTTCCTCGGCACCATGATCGTGCCGATCATCATGGCGATCGGGTACTCGTTCAACTCCGTCGAGCGTCACGGCCTGCTCGGCGAGGACGGCATCACCAACACCTTCGCCGGCTTCGAGAACTACCTCAAGGCCCTGTCGAACGCGAACTTCGTCGAGTCGATCGGGCGCATGGTCCTGTTCGGCGTCGTCCAGGTGACCGTGATGATCGTGGCCGCGGTGATCCTCGCGCTGCTGCTGGAGAGCGCGAACGCCAAGTGGCCGGGCTTCTTCCGCGCCACCTACTTCCTGCCCTACGGGATCCCCGGCGTGATCGCCACGATCCTGTGGTCGTTCCTGTACATCCCCGGGCTCAGCCCGATCGTGGACGTGCTGGAGCTGGTGGGCCTGCCGATCGACTTCCTGGGCCCGAACATGGTGCTGTGGTCGATCGCGAACATCGTGACCTGGACCTACACCGGCTACAACATGCTCATCATCATCGCTCAGCTCAAGTCGATCCCCGGTGAGCTGTACGAGGCCGCGAAGATCGACGGGGCCGGCTCGATCCGGGTGGCCACCGCGATCCAGCTGCCGCTGATCCGCCCGGCGGTGATGCTCACGGTGATCTTCTCGATCATCGGCACCCTGCAGCTGTTCGCCGAGCCGCGGCTGATGCAGTCCATGAGCGCCGGGATCACCTCGGAGTACACCCCGAACATGTCCGCCTATGCCTATGCGTTCCAGTACAACGACATCGGCATGGCGGCCGCCCAGGCCGTGATCATCGCGGTCTCCGCCTTCCTCCTCTCGGCGGTCGCGCTGGGAGTCTCCTCCTGGATGGAGAAGCGCCGATGAGCACCTCACACCCCACCCCCGACACCACTGCACCCGCCGGGCGTCGCAAGGCTGCGAAGCCCGCGAAGTCCGCGAAGGCCGTGAAGAACGCCGCGCAGGAGAGCCGGACCGGCGCGCGCGACGCAGGACGGAAACCGACGACCACCATCCTGATCACCGCGATCCTCGTCATCGTGGCGCTGTACTTCCTGGTCCCCGTCTACTGGGTGCTCATCAACGCCACCAAGTCCACCGAGGACCTCTTCGGCACCAACGGCTTCTGGTTCGGCGAGAGCTTCCAGCTGTGGGAGAACCTCAAGGCCGTGCTCAGCGCCAACGGCGGGATCTTCCCGCGCTGGGGACTGAACTCCATCCTGTACGCGGGCCTGGGCTCCGTGCTCGCCACCTACTTCGCGACCGCTGCGGGGTACGCCCTGGCCAAGTACCGCTTCCCGGGCAGGCGCTTCGTCTACGTGCTGGTCCTGGGAGGAGTGCTGGTGCCCGGCACCGCCATCGCGCTGCCGTTGTTCTTCCTGTTCAGCTCGATCGGGATCACCAACACCTACTGGTCCGTGCTGATCCCCTCGCTGGTGAGCCCCTTCGGGCTGTTCCTGGCCTCGATCTACGCGAGCGCCGCGGTGCCCGATGAGCTGCTCGAGGCCGGCCGGATCGACGGGGTGGGGGAGCTGGGCCTGTTCCACCGCCTCGCACTGCCGCAGCTGACCCCGGCGATCGTGACCATCCTGCTGTTCCAGTTCGTCGCGATCTGGAACAACTACATGCTCCCGCTGGTCATGCTGGCCGACGAGAAGCTCTACCCGATCACGCTGGGCCTGGACAACTGGCGGGCCCAGACGGACCGGCTGCCCGAGTTCTACCAGCTCACCACCGGTGGCGCGCTGCTGTCGGTGATCCCGCTGGCGATCCTCATCCTGGTCCTGCAGCGCTTCTGGCGCGGCGGGCTGACGGAGGGGTCGGTCAAGGGGTGAGACCGACGCTTCCCCGTCCGTGCGGGGTCGACGATCATCGCGTCCCGCTCCGCCGTCGCACGGCGCTCTCGGCGGCGGCGACCCTGCCGCTGGTGGTCGCCGGGCTCACCTCGTGCGGGGCGGAGGGCGAGGGCGGCGGTGCCGCGCCGGATCTCTCGGCCGAGCTGCCGCGCGCCGAGCCGGGACCCGTGGAGGATGCCGGTGAGCTCGTCACTCCCTTCACCGCGCGGATGCTCGGGGCGATCGATCGCGAGGAGGTCAACGCCGTCTGTGCGCCGCTGTCCGCACAGATCGCGCTCACCATGATCGGGATGGGGGCGGGCGGCGCGACCCGCACCCAGATGGAGGAGGTGCTCGGCGGGCGGATGGAGGACCTCGCCGCGACGGCGAACACGCTCTCCCAGCTGCTGGCCGCCGTCGGCGACGAGGAGCGGGAGCAGGACGACGAGGAATCGCCCGAGCCGGCCCGCGCCTCGCTCGTGAACGGGACCTGGCTGCAGGAGGGATTCGAGGTCCAGCAGTCCTTCCTCGAGGACCTCGCCACCTGGTTCGGCAGCGGGGTCTTCGAGGCGGACTTCACCGACGACGCCGAGCGCGAAGCGGCCCGCGAGGAGATCAACGGCTGGGTCGCCGAGTCCACGGAGGACCTCATCGAGGAGCTGATCCCCGAGGGCACCCTGACGGCGAGCACTCGCCTGGTGCTGGTCAACGCCCTGCACCTGAAAGCCGCCTGGCAGGAGGAGCTGACGACGGCCGACGGCTCCTTCACCACGGCCGAGGGCGAGGAGCTCGGCGTGGAGATGCTCCAGGGCGCCACCGGCACCTGGTACGAGGACGAGGTGTGCCGGGCGACCTCCCTGGACACCTACGGAGGCGATCTCGCCCTCGCCCTCGTGCAGCCCGCGGGGGGCCTCGCCGAGGTGCTCGAGGGCTGGTCGGAGGCGGCCACCGGGGGCGGTTCCGGTCTCGGCGCCCTGCTGGCCGGGCTCGAGGCCTCCGAGGTGACAACCCAGCTGGGCGTCCCCGCCTTCGACATCGACTGGGGGGCCTCGCTGAAGGACCTCCTGGAGGGCCTCGGCATGACCGAGGCGTTCTCCGATGCGGCCGACTTCTCCGGGGTCACCGGGACGAAGGACCTGGTGATCGATGAGGTGCTGCAGAAGGCGGTCCTCACCGTCGACGAGAACGGGATGGAGGCCGCCGCCGCGACCGCCGTGATGGTCGCCGAGACCTCTGCCCAGGTGCCCGAGCACGAGCTGGTGCTGGACTCGCCGTTCCTGGTGGTCGCCTATGAGCGGACCACGCTCGCTCCGCTCGTCGTCGGCTGGATCGGCGACCCCACGCAGACCCGTTGACCGACCGCCGAGCGCCTCGGGGCAGGGTGCGCCCGGACGGGTGCGCCCCGCGCCCGAACACCTGACACACTGGCGTAAGACGTTTTACATGAAAGGACATCCGACGATGACCGCCCTGCTCCGCCCCACCCCTGACGGATTCCTCCGTGCGGGGGATCCGCACCTGGTGATCTCCGGTGCGCTCCACTACTTCCGGGTCCATCCCCAGCAGTGGCGCGACCGCCTGCGCCGCCTGGTCGCGATGGGCTGCAACACGGTGGAGACCTACGTGGCCTGGAACGTGCACCAGCCCGCGCAGGACGTCACCACCTTCGAGGGCATCGCGGATCTCGGTCGCTTCCTCGACATCGCTGCGGAGGAGGGGCTCGATGCGATCGTGCGCCCCGGCCCCTACATCTGCGCCGAATGGGAGAACGGCGGCTTCCCCGGCTGGATCCTCGCCGACCGCAACCTGCGCCTGCGCAATCGCAACGCCCCGTACCTGCAGCTGGTCGACGCCTGGTTCGACCAGCTGATCCCGGTGATCGCCGAGCGGCAGGCCGCGCGCGGCGGCAACGTGGTGATGGTGCAGGTGGAGAACGAGTACGGCAGCTTCGGCGATGACAAGGCCTATCTCGCGCACCTGCGCGACGGCCTCCTCGCCCGCGGCATCGAGGAGCTGCTGGTGACCTCCGACGGCCCGGCCCGGATGTGGCTGACCGGCGGCACCGTCGAGGGGGCGCTGGGCACCGTCAACTTCGGCTCCCGCACCCTCGAGGTGCTCGCGATGGCCGAGCGCGAGCTGCCCGCCCAGCCGCAGATGTGCATGGAGTTCTGGAACGGCTGGTTCGACCACTGGGGCGAGCAGCACCACGAGCGCACCGGCGGCGACGCGGCCGGCGAGCTCTCCGACATGCTGAACAGCGGCATGAGCGTGAACTTCTACATGGCCCACGGCGGCACCAACTTCGGCATGCAGGCCGGCGCCAACCACGACGGCACGCTGCAGCCCACCACCACCAGCTACGACTACGACGCCCCGATCGCCGAGAACGGCGCGCTCACCGAGAAGTTCCGCGCCTTCCGCGAGGTCATCGCAGCGCACCGCGACCTGCCGGCGTACGAGGAGCATCTCGCGCAGCTGGGCATCGCCGACCACCCGGCGACCCTCCCGGCGGGCGAGGTCGCGATCGAGAAGGTCGCCTCCCTGCGCGCCACCGAGCGCTTCACCCGCCCTGCCGAGGTGCACCCGACCCCGCCCGCCTTCGAGGACCTCGGGCTGGAGCGCGGGCTGCTGCGCCTGTCCCGCGAGATCGAGATCGCGGCCGCCGAGCGTGAGGGCCGCACCGAGATCTCCCCCCTGAAGCTCTACGACCTGCACGACCGTGCCTGGGTGTACGTCGACGGGGTGTATGTCGGGGCCACCGGGCTGGACCCGGCGCAGGCCGACGTCCCGCACGCGGAGCGCACCGACGCCACCGATCCGGCCACCGTCGAGCTCACGCCCTTCGCCGACCGGCTGCTGCCGGACGGCGGTCACCGCACCGTGCGCGTGGAGATCCTGGTGGAGAACCTGGGCCGGGTGAACTTCGGCCCCCGGCTCGGAGAGCGCAAGGGCATCCTCGGCGGGGTCTGGCAGACCATCCGCTACCTCAACGACTGGGAGGCCGACGCCTGGCCGCTCGAGGAGATGGGGCAGGAGCTGGCCGCACTGCTGGAGGGAGCGCCCGCGCTCGCCGCCGACAGCGACAGCGACGCGCTGCCCGTGCTGGTGGGGGCGTCCTTCGAGGCGGAGGCGCCCACGGACACCTTCCTCGATGTCTCCGCCGCCGGGCACGGAGTCGCCTATGTCAACGGCTTCTGCGTGGGCCGGTACTGGAACATCGGGCCCCAGCAGAGCCTGTACGTGCCGGCGCCGCTGGTCCGCGCGGGCCGCAACGAGGTGCTGCTGCTGGACCTCGAGAAGCGGCCGACCGCGCTCGCGCTGGTGACGGAGCACGTGTTCGTGACGCCGGGGGTCTGAGCCTCACCGCTCCGCTGCCGACGCCGACGGGCGGCCCCGGGACCGTAGTCCTGGAGCCGCCCGTCTGCGTCGTGGCCGAGCTCAGCTGTTGGGTTCGAGATTCATGACCGTCAGGATCCCGTCAGCGGGCACCGTGCCATTGGGGCCGTAGTCGAAGCCCCCCTCGACCGTGGGATACCCGGTCCAGTTCTGCTCATTTGCGACGAGCTTCCAACCGGCGGTCGCGGTCGCGATGAACGGCGCCTCCTCGGTGAGGATCTCCTGGATGCGGATGATCAGTTCACGACTGCGCTCGGCGTCCTCGCCCGCAGGGATCGAGCCGAGTTCGTGGACGAGTTCGTCGTACTCCTCGTTCTGGAATCGACCGTAGTTCCAGATCGCCTGCTCGCTGATCGGCGTGAACTGGAGATCGCTCATGGTCGCGAACATGTCGTACGGCATGCTGCCGCCGAAGGGGGAGTACGACAGCATCCCGAAGTCGCCGATGGAGCTGGCCTCCGTGAACGGTGCGTCGGCCATCTTGTTCACCGCCACCGTCAAGCCGAGGGTCTCGTTCCACTGGTCGGCCAGGATCTGCCCGGTGGTCACCCACTCGGCGTAGGGCTGGTAGACGTCGTAGCGCAGCTCATAGGTCTCGCCGTCCTTCTCCAGCTTGCCTGCCTCCGTGACGGTCCAGCCTCCCTCCTCGAGCTGCGCCTTCGCGTACTCGATGTCCTGGCTCTGCTCCTGGTCCTCGGCGAGCATCTCGGAGAAGACGGTCGCATCCAGGCCCGCGAAGGTCGGGACGCTGTACCCGACCGCGGCGACCTCGGCCGCGATCGCCAGATCCACGGCGGCCCGCAGCGCACGACGCACATGGACGTCGTCGTAGGGAGCCTGCGTCGTGTTGAAGATCAGGCCGTCCGCGGTGCCGACGGGGAAGAAGGTGTAGACGTTGTTCTCCGGGTCCAGCGCCACGAACTCCTCGTCGGCGTTCTCCCACCCCGTGCCGCCCACATCGAGGGTGCCGTCGATGAGCTGCTGCTTCGCGGCATCGCCGGTGACGGCGTGCATGAACAGCTTGTTCGGGCCGCTCGGAGCGCCGCCCCAGTAGTCCTCGCGCAGGTCGAAGGCGATCTGCTGCGGGGAGAAGCTGGCGAGCACGCCGGGCCCGGTGCCCACGGGCTCGGGGTTCGTCCAGGTGCGGACGTCCTGCTCGGCCCAGACGTGCTCCGGGACGATCTGTCGGGTGGCGAAGCCCACCAGGTCGGCGAAGCTGGGTTCGTCGTAGGTGACCACGACGGTCTGGTCATCGGGCGCCTCGACGGAGGCGAAGGGGTAGGAGTTCGGGGTCTTCCCGGCCAGCACCAGGTCCCAGGTGAACTTCACGTCGCCCGCGGTGAACGGTTCGCCGTCGGACCAGGTGACATCGCTGACCAGGGTGAAGGTCAGCTCGGTGCCCTCGTCGTTGAACTCCCAGGACTCCGCGAGATGGGGAAGCAACTCACCGGCGGTGGAGCGGTCCACACGCAGCAGCGGCTCGTACACGAAGGAGGTCCCGGGAGTGACATTCACGCCCGTGGGGGAGAACAGATTGAAGTTCTGGTTCCAGGTGGTGCCTCCCCAGCCCAGCCAGTGGATGTCGCGGGGGGCGTCCTCCCCCTCGCCGCCGCCCGTGCCGCGGTCGAAGCTGCAGGCGGCCAGTGCCGCAGCGGTCAGCGTGGCGGCGCTTCCCGCGGCGAAGGTACGTCGGGTGAAACGGGTCATGTCAGCTCTCCTTCGAGGGGTGGGCCCCGGTGGCCCGGATGGTGTCTGCGGTGTCGTCCGCGTCGTCGTCGAACAGCCAGCACCGTGCATGCTGGGTGGCCGTGGTCAGCAGGGGTGGGGCCTCCTGTCGGCAGCGCGCCATCACGAACGGGCAGCGTGCCTGGAACCTGCAGCCGGCGATCTCCTGCGCCGGGTCCGCGGGCTCTCCCAGGGAGGTCTCCTCGAACTCGGCCGATGCGCTGTCCCGACGCCGTGAGGGATCGGGTGCGGACTCGATGAGGAGCCGGGTGTAGGGGTGCTTGGGGTGGGCGACGACGTCCTCCGTCGGCCCGGTCTCGACCAGCTCGCCGGAGTACATCACCGCCATGCGGTCGGAGATGTAGCGGGCGCTGGCGATGTCGTGGGTGATGTACAGGATCGCCACTCCGCGCTCGCGACGGATCTCGTCGAGCAGGTTCAGCACGTCCAGGCGGATGGACACATCCAGCATCGAGGTGGGCTCGTCCGCCAGCAGCACGTCCGGATCCACCGCGAGGGCACGAGCGATCGAGACCCGCTGGCGCTGCCCTCCCGACAGGGAGCTGGGGAACCGGTCGATGTAATCCTCCGCCGGGGTCAGGCTCACCAGCTCGAGGAGCTCGAGGGTGCGTGCCTCGACCGCTCTGCGCGACAGGCCCGGGGTGTGGATCTTCACCACCCGGCCCAGGATGTGCCGGATCGACTTCAGGGAGTTCAGCGAGGCGAAGGGGTCCTGGTAGATCAGCTGGACCCGCTTGTAGAAGGGACGCCGGCGGGTGCGGCCGCCGATCGGCTCGCCGTCCAGCAGGATCTGGCCGGCCGTCGGCGGATGCACCAGCGAGAACGCTCGGGCCAAGGTCGACTTGCCGGAGCCGGACTCACCGACCAGGGCGACGATCTCGCCGCGGCGCAGGTCCACGTCCACTTCGCGGCACGCGTGGATCTCCACCTTGCGGCCGGAGTTGTCCTTGCCGTCGAAGACCACCGAGACGTTCTCGGCGCGCAGCACGCTGGGGCCGGCGGCGTCCGTCCGGTCGGGAGCTGCGGGATCGGCCTGGTCCACGCTCATCGGGCCTCCTCGAGGATGGTGTGTGCGGCGATGTCATCGGCCTCCATGCGTCGAACGTGGCAGGCGGCGATCGAGTCGGGCAGCACGGTCAGTTCCGGGCGCACCTGCGAGCACAGCTCGATGGCCTCGGTGCACCGGGGGTTGAAGGCGCAGCCGCTGGGGAGGCGGCGCAGATCGGGCGGGGAGCCGGGGATGCCATGACGCTTGCCGCGTTCGGAGACCAGGGACGGGAACGCCTCGCGCAGTCCTCGGGTGTAGGGGTGCTGGGGGTTCTCGGAGATGGTGGAGCCGTCGGCGACCTCCACGATCCGGCCGCCGTACATGATGGCGATCCGGTCCGCCATCTCCAGCAGCAGGGAGAGATCGTGGGTGACGAAGACGACCGCGAAGCCGAGCTCCTGCTGCAGCCGCAGGATCTGGTTGAGGATCTGGCGCTGCATGACCACGTCGACGGCGGTGGTGGGCTCGTCCATCACGATCAGATCCGGATCGCAGGCCAGGGACAGCGCGATCAGCGCTCGCTGGCGCATGCCGCCGGACAGCTCGTGCGGATACTTGTTCAGCGCATCCGGCATGATGCCGACCATCTGCAGCAGCTCGGCGGCGCGGTCCTGCAGCCGGGCCCGGCCCAGGCTCCGGTCGTGCGCGCGCAGCACGTCGAAGAACTGGTCCCGCAGGCGGATGACCGGGTTCAGACAGGCCATCGCGGACTGCATCACGATGGAGATGTCCGACCAGCGGAACCGCTGCATCGCCCGGTCGTCGCAGCCGACCAGATCGACGCCGTCCGCGCCGGGATGCTCATGGAAGATCACGCTGCCCCGCGAGGTGACCGCGGGGGCCTGCTGCAGACGGGTCATGGCGTTGAGCAGGGTGGACTTGCCCGAGGCGCTCTCGCCGGCGATGCCGAGGATCTCTCCGCGGCGCACGGCCAGGTTGATGTCCGAGCACGCCTTGACGTTCGCGGAGTCCTCGGTCCCGAGGTACAGCACGTCCAGGTCGCGGATCTCCAGCAGCACGTCCTCTGCCGTGCTGGGTGGGGTGGGGGTGATGCTCATGCGGGGCCTCCTGCCTCGGCCAGTGCGCGGCGGCGTCGCTGCTCGCGGTTGAACTGGCGGGTGCGTGCGTTCAGGCGAGCGTTCAGCTGCGGGTTGGTGATCTCGTCCAGGCCGAAGTTGATCATCGCGGTGGCGAATCCGATCAGCGCGATGGCCAGGCCGGGCGGGAGGAAGAACCACCAATGGCCGCGCAGGATCGCGCCGCCGGTCTGTGCCTGGCTGACCATCGTTCCCCAGGTGATCTCGCTGGTGGAGCCCAGGCCCAGGAAGGCCAGGGACGCTTCCATGAAGATGCCGGCGACGACGGCCTTGAGGAACATGGAGGAGATGACGCCGCCCAGGTGCGGCACCACTTCGACAGCGATGATGCGGGGAGTGGATTCGCCGACGGTGCGCAGCGCGCTGGTGAAATCACGATTGCGCAGGCTCATGGTCTGGGCGCGGATGGAGCGGGCACCACCGGGCCATTCGAGCAGGCCGATCACCACCGCGATCAGCAGGATCCCGGCCTCCTGCACGTAGCCCGCGATGATGAACAGCAGCGCGAAGCCGGGCAGGGTCATCAGCACGTTGACCACGGCATTGATGGCCTTGTCGGGAACCCCGCCCAGGTAGCCGGCAGTGGTGCCCACCAGCACGGCGATGACCGTGGCGATGATGCCGGACAGCAGCCCGACGGTCACCGAACCGCGGGCACCGATGATCAGCTGGGCCAGCACGTCCTGTCCCACATGGTTCGTGCCCAGCAGATGCTGCGCCGACGGGGGTGCGGAGATCGCGTCGTAGTCGATGCCTCGCGGATCGACCTGCATGATGGCCGTGACGACCCAGGGGCCGAGCAGCGCGACCACCAGGAAGAAGAGCGAGATGATCATCCCGACGGCGAACTTGCGGTTGTTCAGGAGTCGTCTCATGTCAGCTCTCCCTGGTGCGGGGGTCAAGGAGGACGTACAGCGAGTCCGCGATGAAGTTCGCGATCAGCACGGCGAGCACGATCATCAAGAAGATGGCCTGCATCAGCGGGTAGTCCTTGGTGGTGATCGCGTTGAAGAGCAGGTAGCCCATGCCGGGGTAGGTGTACACGATCTCGGTCAGCACCACGCCGCCCAGGATCGCGCCGATCGAGGTGGCCAGGCCGGTGACGTTGGGGAGCATCGCGTTGCGCGCGGCGTAGCGGAAGGTCACGCGGCGATTGCTGAGTCCTTCTGCACGCGCCAGGGTCACGTAGTCCTCGCTGACGGTGGTGACCATCATGTTGCGCATCGCGAACAGCCACCCGGCGAAGCCGACGAAGATCGAGGTCAGGATCGGCAGTGCTCCGTACTGGAGGACGGAGACGAGGAACCAGAAGTTGGTGATCTCGAAGGGCACACTGGGGTCGTAGCCGCCGGAGGAGGGGAAGAGCCCCAGCGTCAGCGCGAAGATCCACAAGCAGACCAGGGCGACCCAGAACGAAGGCATCGACGAGAAGAACTGGGAGATCGGCGTGAGCCAGTTGTCCAGCTTCCCGCCGGGACGATAGCCGACGATGATGCCGAGCCCCGTGCCGACCACCCAGGCCACGATCGTGCTCACTCCGACCAGGAACAGTGTCCAGGGCAGGGCGGCGAGGATCAGGTCGAGCACCGGGGTCGGATAGCGGGAGACGGCGATGCCGAAGTCACCGGTGACGATGCTCCCGAGGTAGGAGACGTACTGCTCGAGCAGATTGGTGTTCGGGTCTCCGTACAGGGTCCGGATCGAGTCGAGCATCTCCGGGGTGAGCTGGGCGCCGGTCTGTCTGGTGATCTGCAGAGCGAGGGCCTGCGCAGGATCCCCCGGCATGAAGCGGGGGATCAGGAAGTTCAGTGTGAGGGCCACCCAGGCGGTCACGACGTAGAAGCCGGCCCGCTGCAGCAGGAAGGAACCGCCGCGGCCTCGCGCCCGCTTGGGCAGTGGTGCGGGGGAGATCGTTGCCGGGGTGCTCGGCACGACCTTCTGGGTATCGCTCACGGTGCCTCCGTTGGCGTCTCGATGTCGGTCGTCTCCCGCCACGGCAGGGCATCGGAGAGCGTCATCGACGCCTCTGCTAAACGGTTCACGCGGACTGTAGCACCTCGTCGTGAATCGGTTTACATGCGCTCTTCTCGTGGACGCCGGGCCCTCGGTACGAGGAGGGGCATGGGTTAGGCTCTCGTAAAACGCTTTACATCTGGGGCGGGCACAGCAGTCCGTGTCACGCTCAGGAGTCGTCGTCACCGCTGATGGGCGGAGAGTGCGGCGTCTCAGCCCTCAGGAAGGAACCTCATGGAAGACCTCAGGATCGGCGTCATCGGTTTCGGCGCGCGCCACTACCTCGCCACTCATGCCCACCAGCCCGGGGAGGGCTCTGCGGTCACGGTCGTCGCCGATCCCGGTGAGCGGGGGAAGGTGAATGCCCGGGAGGCGTTCGGTGAGGACATCCCGATCGTCGGCACCGTTGAGGAGCTGCTGTCCCATCACGACGTCGACGCGGTGATGATCCTGACGCCGGACTTCGCGCACGCCGCGGTCGCGCTGCAGACCCTCGGGGCCGGGATCCCCACCTTCTGCGAGAAGCCGATGGCGATCGGTGTGGAGGACACCGACGCGATGCTGGCGCTGGCGAAGGAGAAGCGGGCGCGGCTGTACATCGGCCACAACATGCGGCACATGCCGGTGGTGCGGCAGATGAAGGCGATCGTGGACTCCGGCCGGATCGGTCGGGTGCGGGCGATCTGGTGCCGGCACTTCGTGGGCGCCGGCGGCGACTTCTACTTCAAGGACTGGCACGCCGAGCGGGCGAAGTCGATGAGCCTGCTGCTGCAGAAGGGCGCCCATGACATCGACGTGATCCACTGGCTGGCCGGCGGCTACACCCGCCGCGTCTCCGGCATCGGGGATCTCGCCGTCTACGGTGACGTCACCGACCGCCGTGACAACTCCGACCGCCAGATGCGTGACTGGTACGACGCGGACATCTGGCCGCCCACCGCTCAGAAGGAGCTGAATCCCGTCATCGATGTCGAGGACATCTCGATGCTCCACATGACGTTGGACAACGGGGTGCTGGCCTCCTACCAGCAGTGCCACTTCACCCCGGATTACTTCCGCAACTACACGGTGATCGGGGACGCCGGCCGGATCGAGAACATGGGCGATGGCAGCGGGGACCAGATCCACATCTGGGAGTCCCGCCGCTCCGGCCCCGGCCGACCCGACGCCGTCGAGGTGGTCGCCCGCGCCGACGGCGGCCACGGCGGCGCCGATCCCAGCCTGGTCGCCGAGTTCCTGGCCTTCGTGCGCCATGGCGGCATCACCGACGTCTCCGCCGTTGCCGCCCGCGAGGCCGTGGCCACCGGGGTGTACGGCGCGGAGTCGATCCGCGACGGTGGGATGCCGTACGACGTCCCGGCCGTGCCGGAGGAGCTGCGCCGCTACTTCGACGAGGGGCAGGCGTGAACCGGATGCCCCGTCGCAGCCGGTCATAGGGTGGTCCGATGAGCGCCGCGAGCACCGACTCCGCCCCGCAGCCCGCGCGGCGACCGAACCTCGTGCTGGTCTGTGTGGACCAGATGCGGTTCGACGCCATGGGCTGCGCGGGCAACGAGCACATCGACACCCCGTACCTCGATTCCCTGGCCCGGCGCGGCAACCGCTTCACCCGCGCCTACTCCTCGACGCCGACCTGCATCCCGGCGCGGGTGGGCATGTTCACCGGCACGGGCCCTGAGACCCACGGCCGCTACGGCTACCGGGAGGGCATCAACTTCCCCGACGCGTACCCGACCACGCTGCCGGGCACCCTGCGGGAGCACGGGTACCAGACCTACGGCGTCGGCAAGATGCACGTGTTTCCCGAGCGGGCGCGCTGCGGCTTCGACGACGTGCAGCTGCACGACGGCTACCTGCACGTCAGCCGAGCAGAGTATCGCGGTGCCTCGGCCCGCGGCGACGACTACCTGCCCTGGCTGCGGGCGCAGACCGGCGATCCGGCTGCCGACTACCAGGACACGGGACTGGGCTGCAATTCGATGGTGGCCCGGCCCTGGGAGCGGGAGGAGCGGCTGCACCCCACCCGTTGGGTGGCCGATACCTCCTTCGAGTTCCTGAACCGGCGGGACCCCACTCGTCCGTTCTTCCTGTACATGTCTTTCCACCGCCCGCACGCCCCCTTCGACCCGCCCGGTTGGCTGTGGGACAAGTACTCCCGCCGCGACCAGCCGGAACGCCCGATGGGGGACTGGGTCGAACAGTTCGAGCAGTTCCGCCACGACGGTGACGACGAGGCCGAGTTCGCGCATCGTCCCCGGTCGCGGCACGACGCGGTGAAGGCCGGCTACTACGGCAGCATCGAGTTCATCGACTTCCAGATCAACCGCCTGATGGAGACCCTGCGCGACCAGGGCGTCGCCGAGGACACCGCGATCCTGTTCGTCTCCGACCACGGCGAGATGCTCGGCGACCACGATCTGTACCGGAAGTCCGTGGCCTACGAGGGCTCCAGCCACATCCCCTTCCTGCTGCACCTGCCGCCGCGGCTGCGGAAGGAATGGGGCCCGGCCGGTGACGTCGAGGCGATCGTGGAGCTGCGCGATGTGATGCCCACCCTGCTGGACCTGGCCGGGGTGCCGATCCCCGCACCGGTGACCGGCACCAGTGTGCGACGGACGGTGACGGAGGGCGCCGCGGTGCGCGACCACCTGCAGGGCGAGCACCTGATCCACCAGCTCGGTCGGCATTCCATGCAGTGGATCCTCACCGAGCGCCACAAGTACGTGTGGTTCTCCGGCGACGGGCGCGAACAGCTGTTCGATCTGCGTGAGGATCCCTACGAGTGCGTCGACCTGGTCGCGGCCGGGGAGCACGCGAATGAGCTCGCCCGTCACCGTGAGCTGCTGATCGCCCACCTCGAGGACCGCGAGGAGGGATTCGTCGACGACGGGGCGCTGGTGCCCGGCAGGCCGCTGCGCAGCGAAGCCGAGTGGGTCAGGCAGTTCGCGGCGGAGTGAGCGGCCAGTGCTCGTCATACGTGAACGGCACCGCCACCACCTGCACCGGGTCCTCGTAGACGATGCGCCCCGGTCGGGCGGTGCGCAGCTGGGTCCAGGGCACCTCGCAGCGGTCCAGCAGCTCCGTGTACCGCAGCGCCATCTGGAGCAGTTCGGTGGCGTCGTCCCTGAACCATGACCTCGCGCCGGGGTTGACGGCGGGGTCATAGCAGTCGGCGAGCACGGTGCTGGGGTCGGTGTAGGTGCGCTCGCCGTGCGCGTTCCAGCGGCGCACCTGTTCCTCATCGGTCGGGCTCAGCAGTCCGGCGTCGCGCAGGCCGTTCGCCATCGCGAAGACGCCCGGGAACACACCGCGACGATTCGGGACGGCGCTCTGGAGACGGATGAACACCAGGGTCCGCCGTTCAGGGGGCCGACGGGCCGGTGGCCGCCGGTGTGCTGCGCTCGTACCGGAACCATTTGTCGGCGACCGCCCGCTCGGGGTCGATGCCCATCTGGCGGGCGTAGACCAGGCACATGCCGAGCGCGTCGCCCAGCTCCTCCGCCACCACCCGTTCCTGCTCCTCATTGCTCAGGCCGCGGTCACGGCTCTGCCCGGTCGCGGTCAGATGTGCCTGCGCGAGCTCCCCGACCTCCTCGGTGAGCTTCAGCAGCGCCCAGCTCCCGGACCTCTCGATGCCGTAGAGCTCCGCGTACTGCGCGGAGAGCGCCTCGATCCGGTCCGTGATGTGGTTCAGCTCCATCCCTGAACCCTATGCGCGGGCGGCACCTGCCCGCCCAGGTGATCAGGTGCCCGTCGCAGCGGCGTGCCGCTGGGCGGCTCGCGTCAGCGACCTGCCTCCGTGGCGTCGGCGATGCGCTTCGTGTTCTGCGCGGTGCGGACCGTGGCGACGGCGAACTCCAGTCCCAGTCGCATGGCGATCAGCAGGATCACGGAGGGGATCCACCCGAAGAGGATGGCGAGGATCAGCGGTACGGCGTTGAAGCCCTGCTCACCGGTCCAGACGTCGGCGCCGAGTGCCAGGCCCATCAGAACTCCGGTGATCACCTGCACTGCCCAGTAGAGCGCGGCGACGATGAATGCGAGCACATAGATGAAGCTCGAGAACCTCACCGTGATGAAATGAGTGAAGGAGAAGTCGAACATGGCGCGGAAGAATCCGGCCTCTTGATGGCCGGCGGCCGCGGTCGAGCCCGCGACGGACTGGGGCCCATAGGCGAGATCGGGCCCGTAGGCGGAGTCGGGCGAGCTCGGGATGGGTGCGGGGCTCTCGTTCCCGTTGTATGGCTGTGTCATGGCGCGATCTCCTGCGGCGTGTGGTCGGTGGTGAGGGGCGACGGGCGCGGGGCAGTGGTGCTGGACGCCGGCGGGCTTCGTCGTCGCTGGTGCTGAGGCTATCCGAGGGGTCGGACGTGCGGAGTGCTCGACCACGTCGTCGGGCTCCGCGGCGGCGTGACGCCATGAGCACGGGCCGCCCGGTACGATCTGGCGCGTCCCGTCCTCACCCGCAGCATCGTCGCCGCCCCAGGAGTCATCCCGATGACCAGCACTGTCAGCACCCGCCGATCGATCTCACCGGCGGATCTTCCGGAGGCCTGGCACGGCGCCGCCACCTGGACCGCAGCGGCCCACGGACAGCAGCCGTGGCGGGTGCGACCCGAGCATCTCGAGCGGATCATGAGCGCCGAGGTCGACGAGCTGGCCCGGATCCCGAACGGGGTGCGGCTCGAGATCGAGACCGACGCGAGTGCCCTCGAGGTCTCCCTGACCACGAGCGAGGCCCCGGTGGGCTCCGTCTGCAGCCTCGACGTGGTGGTGGACGGGGAGCTGGCGGCGAGCCACGAGGCCCGCGGGCGCGTGAGCTTCCGCGTCGAGCTGCCGGGCCGACCCGCGCGGGTGGAGCTGTGGCTGCCGCATGCGGCGCCGACGGTGCTGCACGAGGTGGTCCTGGACGGCGCCACCGAGTGCGTGCCGGCCGCACCGCGCGGACCGCGATGGACCGTCTACGGCAGCTCAATCACCCAGTGCAACCAGGCGGTCAGCCCCACCGGCACCTGGCCCGCGCTGCTCGCCGCGCGGAACTCGTTCGAGCTGACGGCGCTGGGCATATCCGGGCAGTGCCACCTGGATCCGCCACTCGCCGAGACCATCGGCGCGTCCCGCCCGGACCTGGTCACGCTGTGCCTGGGGGCCAACATCTACGGGGCGGGCACCTTCACCGCGCGGAGCCTGCCGCCGATGGTGATCGGGTTCGTCGACCATGTGCGGCGCCTGACGGATGCCCCGATCGTGCTCATGAGCCCGACCACCGCCGGGCCTCACCGTGAGGAGCAGCCCAACAGCGCAGGCCTGGATCAGCGCGAGATCCGCGCACTGATCCACCGCGCGGTCGCGGTGCTGCAGCGGCACGACCCGCTGATCACCCTGATCGACGGCTCGGAGATCGTCACGGCGAAGGAGCTGCACCTGCTCGGTGACCTGCTCCATCCCACGCCGGAGGGCTACCGGGTGATGGCCGAGCGGGTCGCCCCGCGACTCGCCGCCGTGCTCGGCTGAGCGAGGGCGGGGCACGTCTCGGAACGAGTCGCAGCGGCGCGACCTCAGGCCGTAAGGCGGTGCGGCGTGACGATCGTGTCCGCGTAGCGGCGACGGAGGCGCTCCAGGTGGCCGGCGGTGTCGACCACGCCGGAGCGCCCGGTCCAGAACGGGTGCGAGGCCGCGCAGCGCTTCAGCCTCGCACCGCGTACGCGGCCAGCGCCTCCCGCACATCGGCCGTCGCCACCGCCCCGGCATGGACGGGCCAGGACGCCGCGACATACCCGTCGGGCCGCACCAGGTAGAGGCGGTCGGTGCGCAGTCGGCGCCGCGGATCCGGGGAGAAGGCGAACGGACCGTCGATCCAGTCGGCCACCGCGGCGGGCCGCACGGCGTCGGCCCCGTAGGTGTGCAGCTGCCAGCTCATCTCCCGCAGCATCTCGGCGTTCTCATCGGTCGGGGGCAGGCGCAGACCGACGGCGCGCTCCCGTGCCCACCGCGGCAACGGCTCGCCCTTCGGCACCGCGTGGTAGCGGATCCGGTACTGGCCGAGCAGCCCGGCCACGTGCGGTCCCAGCTCCGTGGCGAGCAGCCGTGGGACCAGGGCGCCCAGGACGTCGCGGGCCCGTCGGCGGAGGAGCCCGGTCCCGCGGCCCGGCCGGGCGATCAGACCGAAGGCGCGGTCGGTGGCGCTGATCAGGGTGAGCGCCACCGGTCGGCGCTCGCGCTCGAAGCGGTCCAGAGCCGAGTCGGCGAGGCGCCCGGCGGAGATGTCGGCCAGCAGGTGGGCCAGGTGGTGCCCGTCCTGCAGGCCGGTGTTCATGCCCTGCCCGCCCACAGGGGAGTGCACGTGCGCGGCGTCCCCGGCCAGCAGCGTCGGGCCGCGACGGAAGTGCGAGGCCACACGATGGTGCACCCGGTAGGCGGAGAACCAGTCCACCCTGTCGTAGGCGATCGCGAGGTCCTCGCGCATCCCCGCGAGCGCCTCCTCCTGCGCGGGCTCACGCTCTCCGTGCAACCACACCACCCGCACATGGCCGTCCGGGCCCATCGGGAAGGTGATCGCGAACCGCCGCTGCCCGAAGCGGGCCGTGAGCGAGTTCGCCGGAGAGCCGGTCACGCCGCGCAGGTCCGCGACGCAGAAGGTCGCCTCATCGGTGACCCCCTCGAAGGGGAGGCCCAGGGCGTGACGCACCGGGGAGCCCGCCCCGTCGGCCCCGATCACCCAGCGGGCCCGGATCCGCAGCGGGCCGTCGGGGCCCTCGACCTGCACCTCGACGGGACCCGCGACATCCGCCGGGGTCTCGAGGGCCGTGAAGCGATGGCCCCAGCGCACGGGAGCTCCCTCCTCGGCGAGCGTCCGCGAGAGCAGCTCCTCGTTCAGGGACTGCTCGAATACCTGTGCACCGGGAAACCGCGTCCACCCCTCCTGCAGGGGGCCGAAATCTACTCCCGGGGCGGCATCGGGTCCGAGCTGTATGCGCTGGGCCGGATTGGCGCCGGCGAGCACCTGCTGGGCGAGCCCCAGCTGATCGTAGATCTCCATGCTGCGGGCCTGGACCACGAGCGCCCGCGACTCCCGGGTGGGTCCGCTCTTCCCATCGATCACCAGGGAGTCGACGCCGCGGCGGTGCAGGACCAGGCCTGCCATCAGCCCGGTCGGGCCTGCGCCGACCACCAGCACCTCGGTCTCCAGCGGGCCGGCGGTGGTGCCGGGGGATGTGGTGGGCATGGCGGGCCTCTTCTCGACGCGGCGACGGATCGCTCCTGGTGCCACGGTAGACCCCGATGGCTCGCCGCGCTCCCGCGATGCCGAGCGAACCGCCCGGGACGCCGAGGCTCGCTGGGGTGTGCTGTCCGCGCAGAGCTCGGTGCCGAGTGCCGGTGCCGCGCTCGCCGGGCAGATCGGAGCTGCCTCAGGCGGCGGTGCCTGCCAGGTCGCGGTGGCGGCCCTTGCCGCTCTCCCGCGCGAAGTGCGCCGCGGAGGACAGGTCCACCTCGACGACGGGGTAGATGTTCCCGTCCTCCCAGGTGGTGGAGTGCTCCGAGGTGCGGGTGGAACGGGTGAGGTAGCGCAGGCCTGCGCTCTGGTCGCGGAATACGACGAGAGGCTGCTGTGCGCGGTCGGGACGTCGATGATCGGTGTGCTGCATGGTGTTTCTCCTTCGAGGTCGGCGTAGGGCCGACCGAATGTTCGAGTGCCGGCGGGATGCCGGGATGCGCGATCTGCGCGGGGGTGACCGGTCCGCTGGGGCGGACGATCGCCGGGCCGCATCCGCTGGGGCGGACGATCGCCGGGCCGCATCCGCTGGGGCGGACGGGCCGGTGGCGCGCACCGATCGCGATGCTCCACGGGAGGCCGCCTGGTCGGCGGGATGGAGGCGGTGCGAGGGCGCAGGCCGTGCGAGTCGGGCTCCGGTGCGCTGCCGTCATGGCAGTGCGCTGGGCCGCGAAGCTCGCGGTGGTCGAGCGGGCGGTGTCAGCGCCCTGGTGGCGGGTCTCTCCGCCGGGATGGCGACGAGGTCGCCGGTCCGAATCGCGGGCTTCGACCACCCGGGACCACGACGGACGCTACCAGGGATCAACCACAATGCCCAGGGGATTATTCCCCGGAGCTCTCGGGCACGGCGCGTCACCGCGCAGCGGGCCCTTCCTGCGGTGCCGGTCCTGCGTCCCGTCAGTCCTCTCCGTCGTGCTCGTGGCCGCGCCGTGCCTCGGGGTCCACGATGAGCAGCACATCGACCGGGCCGCCCTCGGCGCCGAAGGCGTGGGGGAGCATGGTGTCGAATTCGGCGCACTGGTTCTCGGTGACCCGGTAGCGGCGTTCGCCCAGCAGCAGGGTGAGGGTGCCGGAGAGCACCACCAGCCACTCGTGGCCGGGATGGGCGCGCATCCGTTCCCGCGCCGGCGGCGGCCCGGTGACCCGTCGGCGGAGGATCACCGTGTTCGGGGCGTGGCGGATCCGCCAGCGCAGCGCGTCCGTGCCGTGCTCCGCGGTCGCGTTCGAGACCACCTCCTCGGCCTGTGTCTCCACGAGCTCGTCGAGGCCCGTGTCCAGGGCGCGGGCGAGCACCACCAGCTGGTCCAGGGCGAGGCGGCGCTGCCCGTTCTCGATGCGCGACAGGGTGGAGGGGCTGAGATGGGCGCGGGCCGCGAGATCCCCCAGGGACAGGCCCTGGGCGAGACGCAGCGCACGCAGCCGTTGGCGCACCAGGCCGTCCACACCCTCAGAAGTTTGCGTCATGAGCAAGAGGCTATGCCTTGGCGGCAAGGCGTGTCTACGGTCGGGGCATGCCTCCCGTCGGAGGCCCCCACCGAGAGGACACCCGTGATCACCATCGACCCGCAGACCACCACCGCCGACGATTCCGCCGTCGTGCCCACCGTCGCCGAGGCCGGTGCCACCACCGATGCGCTCCCCGCCACCGTCGTCGACGCCGCCGTGATCGGGGGCGGCGCCGCCGGCCTCAGCGGCGCCCTGATGCTCGCCCGCTCCCGCCGCAGCGTCGTCGTCATCGACTCCGCCGCGCCCCGCAACGCCCCTGCCGAGGGCATCCACGCCCTGCTCGGCAACGAGGGCACCGCGCCCGCGACGTACCTGGCCCGCGGCCGCGCCGAGGTGCGGCAGTACGGTGGCCTGATCGTCGCCGGAGAAGTCACCTCGGCCCGCGCCGCCGACCCGTCGGCCGAAGGGGACCTGCGCTTCACGCTCACCCTCGCGGACGGACGCACCCTCACCGCTCGCCGACTCCTGGTCGCCACCGGGATCCGCGACGAGCTGCCCGAGATCCCGGGCCTGGCCGCGCACTGGGGCACGAATCTCGTCCACTGCCCCTTCTGTCACGGCTGGGAGGTGCGCGACCGGGCCATCGGCGTGATCGCGACCCGTGCTATGTCCTTCCACCAGGTGCTCATGTTCCGGGCGCTCTCCGAGGACGTCACCGTGTTCGTGGCCGAGGGGCTCGAGATCGACCCCGGGACCCGCGAACGCTTCACGGCGCTCGGGGTCACCGTCGTCGAGACCGGGATCGAGGAGATCGTCGCGGACGCTGAGGGCAGCCTCGCCGGAGTGCGCCTCGTGGGCGGGGAGCTGGTGCCCCGCAGCGTGCTGACCACCGCGACCGTGATGCTTCCGCGACTGGACGGCCTCGAGGACCTCGGGCTCCAGGTCGAGGACCTGCCCGCCGAGATGGGGCGGAAGATCGCCACCGGCAGCGCCGGCGCCACCGAGGTGCCCGGGGTGTGGGTCGCCGGCAACGCGGCGGACCCCAGCGCGCAGGTCGGGGCCGCGGCCGCCGGCGGTGCGCTCGCCGGCGGCCACATCCACGGGATGCTGGTCATGGCCGACGCCGACGCCGCGGTGGCCGCGCACCGGGCTCGCGTCGCAGCCTGACGTCGCCGATCCCGCGCCCGGTCGTCAGGGTCCTGGCGGGGAGCCGGGGGCGCGGGCACCCGGTTCGGGGTGTGCCCCATCTCTCGCGCCGATGGCCGGGCTCTGCGACGATCACCCCATGCGCATCGCACTGATCGGCGGCAAGGGCGGGGTCGGCAGCTCCCTGGTGGAGGCCTGGCGGGCCGAGCACGAGCTGACGGTCCTGGACCGCGGCGCCGCCCCGCTGCCCGGCGTGCGGGACGTGGTCGGGGAGGCGGATGATCCCGCCGCGCTCACCGCTGCTCTCGAGGGCGCCGAGGCCGTGGTGCATCTGGCCGCCCAGCTCCCGAACGGCAGCGAGGCGGAGCAGCTGCCGGGCACCGCCGCCGCGATCGGGGTGAACGTCGGCTCGGTACTGCTGGCCATGCGGCTCTCCCGGCGCCTCGGCCTGCGCTCCTTCGTGCACATCAGCTCGCTCGACGTCTTCGCCCGATACGGCGAGGTGCCGATCCCGGCCGGGGCCCTCCCGGATGCGACGGCCCTGTACGGCCTCTCGAAGCGGTTGGCGGAGCAGGCGCTGCGCCTGTCCCTCGACGGCCCCGCGCCCACGGCGGAGGAGGGGCCGCTGACCATCACCTCGCTGCGCCTGGCCTTCCCGACCACCGCCGAGGCCTGGCCCCGCTGGATCACCCCGCTGCGGCAGGAGCAGGCCGAGCCGGTGCTGCACACCCTGGAGGACGGCACCCCGATCAGCTCCCTGCATCCGGAGGATCTGGCGGCGGCGGTGATGGCTGCACTGCGGCGCGAGCGCGGCGGGGCCTACGAGGCGATCGCCGTCACCGCCGCCGCCCACTCGATCGCCGACGACTCCGCGGCGCGGCTGCTGGGCTGGCATCCCCGGCACGTCCTCGGGGACTGAGGACCGGCGGTCACCGCTGCACCTGTGGACACCTGCGGAAGGCGCGGCCGGCCCGCTCACGGTCCGCTCACCCACCGCTCCTGCCCCGCACCGCGTCAGCGCCGGCGATCACGGGCAGTCTTCACCCAGCCGTCGACGATGTCCCAGAGGGCGATGCCCACGATGAGCAGCACCAGCGCGATCCCCAGGATCCGCATCGACTCCGCGTCCACGCCGTGACTGCGGGCGGCCGCGAGCAGTTCCGGGTTCAGCAGCTGCTCCCGGCCCAGCAGGGTCAGCGACCAGCTCATGAAGCCCACCGCGAGCGCGGAGTTCGCCACCGCCGTCCCGATGCTCCAGCGGCCGCGCCGGTAGATCACCACGGCGAGTGCGGCCTCCAGCAGCACCAGCGCCACCAGGACCAGGATCCCGGCGGACCAGAGGCCGGGATGGAGGGCCTGCAGGGTCTCGCCGTCCACGGTGGCCAGGCCCCGCAGTCGGTCCCAGGCGAGGGCGCCGAGCGCCAGGGCCAGGAAGCTCAGCGAGGCGATCAGGTCCGCCCGGCCGGTGCCGGTGCTCCGCTGCTCCGGGAGCTGATCCACGGTCCAGGTCAGGCCGGTCTCCGCGCCGCTGCGTTCGAGGACCGCGAACGCCACGGTCACCCAGAACGCGATATGGACGGCGACGGAGAGGCCGACGCTGATGACCTCGCCGATCACGTCGCCGACGCTGCCGCCGGAGAGGCCCTCGACGAGGCCGACGATGACCGCGACGACGGGCACGACGATCATCAGCACCAGCCGCAGGAGACGGAGCCAGGTGAGGAAGTAGCGCGGTCCGATCAGCTGGAGCGGCCGGTCGGCGTAGCCGGCCGCGAGCACGGCGGGATCCCCGAGCTCGGTGAGGACGGCGCGTTCGGCGGCGCGAGGGTCCTCACCCTGGGCGAGGCGGGCCTCGACGGCGTCGGCGATGGAGGCGGAGAGCTCCTCGCGGACGTCCTCCTGGACCTCGGTCGGCAGGGAGCGGACGGTGGCGTCGATGTAGCGGGTGGTGAGTGTCGCGGGCATGTCAGTGCTCCTCGCCGGAGACAGGGTCGGTGGTGGTGAGAGAACGGATCGCGCCGGTCAGGACGCTCCACTCCGCGGTCAGGGTGTTCGCGAGGCGCTCACCCTCGGGTGTGGTGCGGTAGAACTTCCGCGGCCGGGCCTCGTCGGTGTTCCACTCGCTGGTGAGGAATTCCTGCTTCTCGAGTCGTCGCAGCAGGGGGTAGAGCGTGTTGGCGTCGGTTCTGAACCCGTGGCGCTCGAGATCCTCGAGCAGGCCGTAGCCGTACCCGGGGGTGCGCAGCAGCTGCAGGCATGCCAGCACCACGGTGCCGCGGCGCAGCTCCTGCAGATGGAGATCGGGAGGAACGCTCATACGCCACACCATAGTGTGTGACGCACAGTGTTGTCCATGGTGAGATCTACAGCCCTCGGAACAGGAGCTGTGCGGTCCCGTCGGCGGCGGTCCGACGCTCCGCCGCGACCGCGTACATCTCGCCGACCAGTGCCTCATCGAGCACCTCGGACGGCGGTCCGTCGGCCTGGATCCGGCCGCCCGCCAGCACCACCACCCGGTCGCAGTAGCGGGCGGCGAGGTTCAGATCATGCAGCACCACGATCGTGGTCAGGCGCTGCGCGCGCACCAGCTGGAGGGTGTGGTGCTGGGCGCCGATGTCGAGGTGGTTCGTCGGCTCGTCGAGCAGCAGCAGGCGCGGCTGCTGGGCCAGGGCCCGGGCGATCAGCACCCGCTGGCGCTCGCCGCCGGAGAGGGTGGAGAGGTCCTGGCGGGCCAGGTGCAGGGCGCCGGCCAGCTCGAGGGCCTCGGCGGCGAGGCGCTCATCGGCGCCGGTGGTGGCGCCGAAGACGCCGCGGTGGGGCAGTCGCCCCAGCATCACCGCATCGGCCGCGGTGATCGGCAGCTCGGAAGGGCTGTCCTGCGCCATCACCGCGAGGTGACGCGCCCGCTCACGCCCGGACAGCGTGGCGAGATCCCGGCCCTCGAGCCGCACCTGCCCGGCATCGGGCACCAGGTCCCGGTGCAGGATCCGCAGCGCGGTGGTCTTCCCGCTGCCGTTGGGGCCCACCAGCCCCACCACCTCGCCCCGGTGGGCGGTCAGGTCCACCCCCTGCAGGACCTCGAGGGCCCCGAAGCGGTGGGTGAGTCCGCGCGCCTCGAGCACCACCTCGCTCATCCCGCCTGCTCCTGCTCGCTCAGCCAGTCGCCGATCCGTTCGAGCCCGTCGACGATCAGCGGCGAGGCGGGCTCGGTGAAGTTGAACAGCAGCGGCAGCACCGCGCTGTCCTGCACGGCGCGGAGCGAGTCGAGGCGGCTGCTGCCGAGCAGCTCGGTGAGCAGCTCCTCCTCGGGGACGGTGCCCTCGTGCAGCACGATGAGCAGGTCGGGGTCGGCCGCCAGCAGCGGTTCGGTCCCGCTCTCGAACACCCGCTGCGCGGTGCCGGCGAACACGTTCTCGATCCCCAGGGCGTCCAGCTGCGCGGTGGCCATCGAGGGCGCGCCATAGGCGTACAGCGGTCCGCCACCGGCGCTCGCGTACAGCACCGCCGCGGTGCTCACCCCGAGCGGGAGCGCGGCGGCGGTCTCGATCCGCTCCTGCAGCGCTCCGACCAGTGCCACGGCCTCGGCCGCGCGGTCGAACACCGCCCCGTACGTGCTGATCTCCTCGAAGAGCATCTCGAAGCGCGCCCGCTCCTCGAGGCCGCCGCAGTACGAGCGCGGGATCAGCACCTCGGCGCCGGCGGCGCGCAGCCCCTCGCGGGTGACGCCGTCGGGCAGGCCCAGCACCAGGTCCGGCCGCTGCGCGATCACCACCTCCTGGCTGATCTGCAGGTGACCGGTGGTGTCGATGTCCTCGGAGAGCACCGGGATCCCCGCGAGGCGGCCGGTGAGGTCGTCGTCGTAGTAGCCCTCCGGGAAGGAGCCGGCGCGGGCGACGACCCGGTCCAGCACCCCGAGCCCGGCGAGGGTGGTCACCGGGGCGCTGTCCAGGAGCACCACCCGCTCGGGCGCCGCCGGGAGGACCACCTCGGCGTCGCAGTCGGTGAGGGTCAGGGGGAAGCCCTCGTCGGAGCCCCCGTCCTCGCCGCTCGCCTGCGCGCCGTGGCCGGAGGCGGTGCAGGCGGTCGCTCCGAGACCGAGGACCCCCAGGAGGGAGGTCATCACGGTGCGGCGGGTGGGGGAGGAGGTCATGGTCGGCCCTTCGGGAGACGGCGGATGAGCGCGGAGGAGGAGCGGGAGACAGGGGCGCCGGGAGCGCGGAGCCCGGACGATGAGCCGGGAGGATGCCCCGGGCTCACCCCTCCCGCGCCTGCATCCGGCGGATCAGGATCAGCAGGAACGGCGCGCCCACGGCCGCGGTGATCACCCCGATGGGCAGCTCCCGCGGCGCCATCACCAGGCGCGCGACGACGTCGGCCCACACCAGGAACCCGGCCCCCAGCAGCGCGCTCGCCGGGATCGCGACCCGGTGGCGGGATCCCACCAGGCGCCGGGCCAGGTGCGGGATCACCAGGCCCACGAAGCCGATCGCCCCGGCGCCGGCCACGGCGGCCGCGGTGCACAGCGAGACCACCACCAGCAGTCCGATGCGGGCGCGGTCCGGGGAGATGCCCAGGCCGTGGGCGATGCCGTCCCCGGCGGCGAGGGCATCCAGCAGCGGGGCCCGGGCGGTGAGCACCAGGGTGCCGAGCAGCCCGGCCACCAGCGCGATCACCAGGAAGGCGTTCCACTGGCCCAGGGACAGCGAGCCCAGCATCCAGAACATCACCGAGCGCGAGCCCTCCGCGGAGTCGGAGGAGAAGATCAGCAGGCTGGTCACTGCGGAGAGCGCGTAGCCGACCGCCACCCCGGACAGCAGCAGCCGCAGCGAGGTGACGCGTCCGTTGCTGCGCGCGATGACGAACACCAGCAGCGCCGCGGCGAGCGCCCCGACGAAGGCCAGCACCGGTTGCGCGTACTCGCCCAGCGCCGCACCCACGCCGAACAGGATCGCCGCCGCCGCACCGGTGGAGGCGCCGCCGGAGACGCCGAGGATGTACGGGTCGGCCAGCAGGTTGCGCACCATCGCCTGCAGCGCCGCACCGCTGATCGCGAGGCAGGCCCCGACCGCCGTCCCCATCAGCACCCGTGGCACCCGGACCGACCAGATGATCGCCTCGGCCGCCGGGTCGGTGGGCGCGGCGACCGGGAGCCCGAGGTGATGGGCGATGACCTGCAGCGTGACCGCGGGGGAGAGCGGGACCGGGCCGATGCCCACGCACAGCAGGAGGCTGAGAGCGACGAGACCTCCGAGCACGGCGAGGAGCAGGGTGCTGCGGCGGGCGCGGGAGCGCAGTCCGAGGGGATCGCGGGATGCCGGCGACGCTGCGGCCAGCGGGTCAGCGGTCGACGATGCGGCGGCCGGCGGCGGAGCAGCCGACGGCGCGGAGGTGCGGTGGGTGGTGGTCATGACCCTCCTTCCCGATCACTTGCACAAAGGTACAAGTATCGGCAGGGTCGCAGAGCGGCGTGCCGCGGAGTGTCGGCGAGCGGTTCAGCCGTGGCCGTGCGGCGGCTCCCCGGCGTGCTCCCCCGGGTGATGGACCCCGGGCAGGTGCGCGGAGCCGAGCTGGTGCAGCAGCTCGTGGATGGATCCCTCGGCCAGCTCGTACCGCACCTCGCGGCCCGCCCGCCGGGCCCGCACCCAGCCGGCCTCCCGCAGCACCGCCAGGGCGTGCGAGGTGGTCGACTCGTGCGCGCCGAGCACGCTGGCGAGGTCCGAGCTGCGCACCCCGGGGTGGGCGTGCAGGCAGAACAGGATCTGCAGGCGCCGCGGGTCGGAGAGCAGCGCCATGCGCCCGGCCAGCTCCTCCACCCCGTCGGCCCGGGCGAGCAGTTCCCGCAGTTCGGCGACCAGCGCCTCGTCCGGCACCTCCGCGGCGGAGGCGCGCACGTGCAACGGCCGGGCTCGATCCATGGGGACACCGTAGTCGGGTGCCCGCGACCCGTCGGCCCCGCGCCGTCCAGCTGCTCGGCCCCTCCGCGCGCCTCGCCCCTAGACTGGCCCGCACGACATCGCTCTGTTCCCGATCCACAATGAGGTGAGCGTGATGATCGACCTGCTGTGGGGCATCGGCGGGATGGCCGGGCTCCTTCTCATCGCCGTCGCGCTGTCCAGCGATCGCAGGGCGATCCGGCTGCGCACCGTGATCGGTGCTTTCGCGATCCAGCTCGGTCTGGGGGTGATGGTCCTGTACTGGGGACCGGGCCAGTGGGTGCTGGAGAAGGTCTCCGCCGGTTTCCAGGCCGTCATCGACACCTCGGGCGCCGGCATCTCCTTCCTGTTCGGGCCGCTGCTGCCGAAGGAGGGCGAGGGCAGCATCTTCGCGCTCCAGGTGCTGCCGGTGATCGTCTTCTTCGCCTCGCTGACCGCAGTGCTCTACCACTGGAAGATCCTGCCGAAGGTGGTCCAGTGGCTCGGCGGGGCGCTGGGCAAGGCCCTCGGCACCAGCTACGGCGAGTCCGTCAACGCCGCCGCGAACATCTTCGTGGGCCAGACCGAGGCGCCGCTGGTGATCCGCCCCTACGTCAAGGGCCTGTCCCGCTCCGGCCTGTTCGCGGTGATGGTGGGCGGCCTCTCCACCGTCGCCGGCTCCGTGCTGGTGGGCTACTCGCTCCTGGGCGCGCCGCTGGAGTACCTCATCGCCGCGAGCTTCATGGCGGCGCCGGGCGCGCTGCTGATGGCCAAGATCCTGGTGCCGGAGAACGACCCGGACGCGGTGGCGCGGGAGGCCGCGCTCGTCACGGCCGACAGCCGCGGGCGCTCCGCGCGATCGGCCGACGCGGCGGGGACCGGCACCACCACCACCGCCACGGCCGACGGAGAGAGCGCAGCGGAGGCCCCCGCCCCGGACCGCGAGGACGAGGAGACGGACACCGGGTACGCGAACGTCATCGATGCCGCCGCCGGCGGTGCGGCCGACGGGCTCAAGCTGGCCGTGAACGTCGGCGCCATGCTGCTCGCCTTCATCTCGCTGATCGCCCTGATCAACCTGCTGATCGGACTCGTCGGCGGCTGGTTCGGCGCCGGCGACCTCACCTTCGAGCAGATCCTGGGCTGGCTGTTCGCACCCATCATGGCGATGATCGGGGTGCCCTGGGACGAGGCGGTCGCCGCCGGCAGCTTCGTGGGCCAGAAGGTGGTCGTCAACGAGTTCGTGGCCTTCTCCGACTTCGCACCGCAGATCGAGACCTTCAGCCCGAAGACCGCCGCCATCACGAGCTTCGCGCTGACCGGCTTCGCGAACCTCAGCTCCCTGGGGATCCTGCTGGGCGGGCTCGGCGGCATCGCTCCCGAGCGGCGCTCCGAGATCGCGCAGCTGGGGCTGAAGGCGATCCTCGCCGGCACCCTCGCGAACCTCATGAGCGCCACCATCGCCGGGATCATGATCGGCTGACCGTCGATGCCGGACCCTTCACGCAGGAAGGACGACGGCACTGCCGTGGCATCGCACCGGTCGTGCCGAGCGGCGACGCGCACGGCCCGCCCGGTGAGCGGCTCCGCACCCGCGCGAGATCAGCGCATCAGCGCGATCACGATCAGCAGCTGGGTGAGCAGGAACCCCGTCACCAGGTTCAGCCACAGGAAGCGCCGCCAGCCGCGGTTGGCCTGCTCCGCCCGATCGTCGCTGAGCGCGCGGAACGGCCAGATGCTCACCAGGTAGGGCAGCGCGAGCAGCCCGGCGAGGGCGGCCGGCCACCCGGTCAGCAGCATCACCGCCCCGGCGGCGGCATAGAGGACCAGCGACAGCCGCACCGTGCGCGCCGCCCCGATCACGGTGGCGATCGACCCGATGCCGGCGTACCGGTCGGGCTGGACGTCCTGGACCGCGCCGAAGGCGTGCGAGGCCATGCCCCACAGGAAGAACGCCACCAGAGACGCCGCCGCGGTGAGTCCCAGCGGCGCCCCGGCGAGGGCCAGCCCGAACGCGGCCGGGCCCACGAAATGGGTGGAGGAGGTCACCGAGTCCAGCCCCGGGCGCTCCTTGAGCCGCAGCCCGGGGGCGGAGTACCCGACCACGGCCGCGAGCACCACCAGCAGCACCAGTGCGGAGACCGCGCCGCCCATCGCCAGCAGCGCCACCGCGAAGGGCAGCGTCGTCAGCGCCGCGGACCACAGCGTGAGCCGGTGCACGCGCCGATCCAGCACGATGCCCTCGACCCCGCCCTTGCGGGGATTGCGCAGATCGGACTCGTGGTCGAAGACGTCGTTCACCCCGTACATCAGCAGGTTGTAGGGGATGAGGAAGAACAGCGTGCCCACCACCAGGGCCGCATCGACACCGCCCCCGGCCAGCAGGTAGGCGGCGGCGAAGGGGTAGGCGGTGTTGACCCAGCTCAGCGGGCGCGAGGTGCCCAGCAGCTGAGCCGCCGCACGGGGGGCGGTGCTCACAGCGGTCATTCTTCCTCCTGCGGGGTCAGCAGCAGCCACAGCGCGGGCAGCAGCAGCCCGGCGGCCAGCGGCCAGGCCAGGTCCTCCAGCGGGGCCAGGCCGAGCCTGATCCCCAGCAGGTCGTCCTCGGCGAAGCGGAACAGGTCCGTGGCGATCATCACCGTGTCGAACACGACGGTGAGCACCAGCAGCCCCGCGAGCGTCACCGCGGTGGTCAGCCACCAGCGGCGTCCGGGGCGGCGCCGCACGACGGCCAGCACCAGGACCGCGAGAGGCACCAGCAGGAACAGCCCGGCCAGGGCGGCGTAGCTCATCGTGCCCCCTCCCGGTCGCCGACGCTGCTCCGGCGGCGGACCCGCCCCAGCAGCAGGTCCACCAGCCCCCACAGCACCAGGGCGTGATAGCTGAGGAAGGTGATGAACACCAGCTCCTCGAGCGGGAGCTCGCGGCCCAGCAGGATCCCGGTCATCCACGGGCTCGCCCCCATCCGGTAGTGGCCGGCAGCGATCGCGGCGAGGTCCCAGAGCAGGAACAGGACGATCCCCGCCACCAGCACGAGCGCCGCGCGCCGGGGGGCACGCCACAGCACCAGGCGGAAGCGCCGATCCAGCAGACCCATGCACACCAGCGGGATCAGCAGCGCGAGGAGGTACACCAGCGAGGTCATGCCTCCGCCCCGCTCTGCGCGGTGGGCGCCGATGCGGACGCGGGCTCGGGCAGCGGCGCGGCCGAGTGGTCGCCGCGCAGACGCTTGGCGACCAGCTCGGCGCTGATCAGGCACATCGGCAGGCCGATCCCCGGGATCGTGCTGGATCCCGCGTACAGCAGGGAGTCGACCTTCCGCGAGGCGTTCCCGGCGCGCAGGAACGCGCTCTGGCGCAGGGTGTGCGCGGGGCCCAGCATGCCGCCCTTCCAGGTGCGCAGGTCGGTCGCGAACTCCTCCGGGCCGACGGTGCGGCGCACCACCACCCGCTCGGCGAGGTCGGGGATGCCTGCCCCGGCGGCGATCTGTGCGACGGCCTCGTCGGCGATGGCCTCGACCGCGCTCGATCCCGTCCCGTCGATCCCGCCGTGCCCCAGTCCGGGCTCGGCCGGCATCGGGACCAGGACGAACAGGTTCTCCTGCCCGGGCGGGGCGACCGAGGGATCGGTCGCCGAGGGCCGGCACACGTAGAGCGAGGCCGGGGAGGGGACACGGCCCTCACGGATCGCGCCGAAGTTCTCCTTCCAGTCCCGGGTGAAGAACAGGCTGTGATGGGCCAGCTGGGGCAGGGATCCCCCCACCCCCAGCATGAGCAGCACCGCGCCCGGACCGGAGGTGGCCTTCTCCCACCAGCGCTGCGGGTAGGTCTGCAGCGCCGGCGGCAGCATGGTGGTCTCCACGTGATGCAGATCGGCGGTCGCGACGACCACGTCGGCGGGCAGCTCGTGCACCGTCCCGTCGGCCTCCTGGATCTCGACGCCGACCGCCCGGGGGCGGCGCCGGCCCGGCTGCGGGGCGGTGAGGATCCGCGTGGCGCGGGTGCCGGTGCGCAGGCGCACGCCCTCGCGCTCGGCGAGGTGGGCGATCACCTCGATCAGCCGGGCGAACCCGCCCTGGGGGTAGAGCACCCCACCGGTGAGGTCCATGGTGCTCATCAGGTGGTACATGCTCGGGGTGCGGTCCGGGGAGGAGCCCAGGAACACGGCCGGATAGCCGAGGATCTGCCGCAGCCGCGGATCCTGGAACCGTCGGCCGACGAAGCGCTCGAGCGGCTCGACGAGCAGCTGCAGCAGCCGCGGCGCCCGGGCGAGCAGCGGGGCGGTCAGCAGCTCCCGGCGACGGGTGAACGAGGAGTAGAGGAAGTGCTCCAGCGCCATCTCATAGGTGTGCTGGGCGGAGTCGAGGTACTGGTCCAGGGCCCGCCCGGCACCGGGCTCGATCGCCTCGAAGGCGGTCGCGTTCCGGGCCACGGAGGCGTGGATGTCCACCGGTTCCTCGTGGTCCTCGAAGAACACCCGGTAGCCGGGGTCCAGTCTCTCGAGGTCCAGCTGTGCGGCGGCGGAGGTGCCCAGCAGGCGGAAGAAGTGGTCGAACACCTCGGGCATCAGGTACCAGGAGGGGCCGGTGTCGAAGCGGAACCCGTCCTGCTCCCAGCTGCCGGCGCGGCCGCCGAGCTGCTCGCGCGCCTCGACCAGCTCCACCCGGTAGCCGTCCCGGGCCAGAAGGGCGGCCGTGGCGAGGCCGGAGATGCCGCCGCCGATGACGACGGCGGTCCCCTCAGTGGCGCTCGAGTCCTGCATATCCGGGGTGGGGCGGGCGCTCATCGGCGGGCCCCGAGCACGGCACGGGCCATGATCACTGCTTTCTCGTGGTCGGGGACCCGCACCCGGGCACGGCGGATCTGCTGGGCCGGGGTGGCGCGCAGCCGGCGCGAGAGCGCGCCGTAGAAGCCGTGGGCGGCGGCCACGGCGCGGCGGCTGGAGACGGGCAGCTGCGGTATCGCCGTCGCCGCCTGGGCGAGGTCGGCATCGATGTCGTCGAGCAGCCGGTCGCGCTCGAGATCGCCGAAGTCCTCGACGTCCAGGCCCGGGAAATAGGTGCGCCCGAGCTCGTCGTGGTCCTCGGCGAGGTCCCGCAGGAAGTTCACCTTCTGGAAGGCGGCGCCGAGCGCGCTCGCCGCCGGGGCGAGCCGTGCATAGGCGGCATCATCCCCGTCCAGGAACACCCGCAGGCACATCAGCCCCACCACCTCGGCGGAGCCGTGCACGTACTGCGCGAGGCTCGCCTCGTCGTGCGTGGAGACGTCGAGGTCGGCGCGCATGGACGCGAAGAAGGGCTCGATGAGCGCGGAACCGATGCCGCAGCGCCGCGCCGTGAGGGCGAAGGCCTGCACCACGAGATTGGTGGACCGGGCGCCGGCGACGGCGCGCGCCGTCTCGGCGGCGAGGTCCTCCAGCAGCCGGGACCGCTCGCAGGCCGGGAACGTCGGGTCCGGGTCGTCGACCGTCTCATCGGCGATGCGGACCAGGGCGTAGATGCTGCGCACATGGGTGCGCACGGGCTCGTCGAGCAGCCTGGTCGCCCACCCGAAGGACGTGGAGTAGCCGGCGATCACGCAGCCGGCGCTGCGCTGAGCGACCCGGTCGTAGCGGTTCCTCGCGACGTGAGCCGCGCTGCGGGCCGTCATCGGACCCTCCTCGCCGTCGTCGTCGTCGTTGCAGTGCGCGTCGTGGAGGCGAGCCCGCGGCGTCGGGGGCGGAGCCACTGCGCGGCGGCGGCGAGGGCGATCACGGCGGCGGCGACCGCAGCGGCGATCGCGACCGCCGGGGCGTGGGGCTCGTCCGTCGCGCGGCCGACGGCGATCCAGGCCAGGCCCCAGATCATCGCCAGCGGTGCGGCGACCGGGCGGCGACCGGCGATGGCCAGTCCCACACCGATCACCGCCACCACCGCGAGCACGACGATGGCCAGCAGCGAGGGGGCGCCGAAGCCGGAGAACCCGGCACCCTTGAGCGCGGCGGCGATGTTCGCGCAGGTCGCGACGCTGACCCAGCCCAGATACAGGCCGAAGGTGCCGTCCACGACGATCCGCTCGAGCGCACCGCCGGGCGGCACGGCCGTGAGGCGGCGGAAGAGAACCGCGAGGACCGCCAGCAGCAGTGCGATCACCACCACGCTGAGCCCGACCCGGCCGGCCTGGATGGTGAGGATCCACGCGGCGTTCAGCAGCAGCGAGGCGATCGCCGGCGGGGCGATGCCGCGTGCATCGCGCGAGTCCCACCACTGCCACAGCGTGAAGGCGCCGAGCCCGACGTAGATGACCGACCAGATCGTGAAGGCGGAGCCGGCGGGTGCCAGGTGGGTGGCGTCGGCGGCGAGCAGGCCGCCGGCGGCCTCGTCGATCGGGTCGCCCCCGAAGGCGCCGACGCCGATCGCGGTGCCGAGCATCGCCAGCAGGAAGCTCACTGTCACAGCGAGCCGACGGACGAGCGGGCCGGTCATGCGATCCCTCCGGGAGCATCGGGGTCATCGGGAGAGCGGGAGGCCCCGGACGTCGTCGCGGCGTCGTGGGGCGTCGGCCGTGCCCGGGCGCGGACGGGACCGGCGGTCTCCGCGGCGCGGGCGATGTTGCGCTGCATGCCGCCGAACACGATCCCGTGGAAGGGCCAGACGGCCCACCAGTAGAGGTCCCCGAGCAGCCCGCGGGGATGGTAGATCGCGCGCTGGTGGAGGATCGCGCGCCCGTCGTCGGTCGGTGCCACCGCCAATTCGAGCCACGCCTGTCCGGGCAGCCGCATCTCGGCGCGCAGGCGCAGCAGCCGGCTGTCCTCGAGGCGCTCGACCCGCCACCAGTCCACCGCGTCGCCGACGACGAGCCGGTCGGGGTGGCGGCGGCCACGACGCAGTCCCGGCCCGCCGACGACGCGGTCCATCAGCCCGCGCGCGACCCAGCCCAGGCGCCAGGAGTACCAGCCGTGCCGACCGCCGATGCCTTCGATCACCGCCCATAGGGTCTCGGGGGAGGCGTCGACGCGGCGCTCGCGCTGGTCGCCGCGCACGATCCCGCCGGACCAGTCGGGATCCTCGGGCAGCGGGGCGGAGGGCGCTCCGGCGGGCGTCGCGGAGTGCCAGGCGGTGGCGACGTCGAGCTCGCGGATGCGGGTCAGGGCCAGCTCGATCGCGCGGCCCACCCCGGTCAGGCCCCCCTCGGGGTCGGGCACGAGGTCGTGCAGGTCGTGCTCGGCCGCGACGGACTCATGGATCAGCGACTCGACCAGCGGGCGGGCGATCCCGGTGGGCACCGGGGTCACCAGACCGATCCAGTGGCTGGCCAGGCGCGGGGTCAGCACCGGCACCGTGCGGATGCGGCGTCGGGGGAGGCCCGCGGCGCGGGCGTAGGCATGCAGCAGCTGGGCGAAGGTCAGCACATCCGGGCCGCCCACGTCGAAGGTGCGGTTCGGGGCCCCCTCGAGCCGGGCCGCCGCGACGAGGTAGTGGAGCACGTCGCGCACAGCGGTCGGCTGGATCCGGTTGCGCACCCACTGCGGTGCGATCATCACCGGCAGCCGCTCGGCGAGGTGGCGCATGATCTCGAAGGAGGCGCTGCCGGAGCCGAGGATCACCGCCGCTCTCAGCACCACCGCGGGGACCGGACCGGCCAGCAGGATGTCTCCGACCTCCTTGCGGGAGGCCATGTGCGCCGAGAGCTCGACCCCCTCGGGGTGGATGCCGCCGAGGTAGACGATCCGCCGCACGTCGGCGCGCGCCGCGGCGCCGGCGAAGGACCGCGCACCCTGCCGGTCGCGGTCGGCGAAGCGGCGACCCGCGCCCATGGCGTGGATCAGGTAGTAGGCGACGTCGATCCCCTCGAGCGCGGCATCCAGGCTCGCCGGGTCCTCCACGTCGGCCTCGACCACCTCGACCTGGTCTCTCCAGGGACGGTCCCGGAGCCGGTCGGCGTGGCGCGCCATGGCGCGCACCCGCAGCCCGGCCTCCAGCAGGGCGGGGACGAGGCGCCCGCCGATGTAGCCGCTGGCACCGGTGACCAGGACCAGTGGGGTGTCGTGGGCAGCGGAGCCGGGACTGCTCATGCGGGGAGCCCTTCTTCGGCGCGGCGCCGGACCGGCGCCGCATCGGCCGGAACGGTCGTCGGCAGGGTGAGGTCCGCGGCGCGGAGGATCTCCGCCGTCGCGAGATCGAGCGCGACGGCGAGGCCCGGTGGCAGCTCGTGACGCTCGGCCGCCTCGGCCGCGCTGGTCACGTGCCAGCGGGCGAGGTCCTCGACCCAGGCGCGGGAGCCGCCGGAGGTCAGCAGGTCCCGAGCGCGGCGCGCCCCCGCCTCGTCGAGATCCTCGCGTCCCAGCAGCGGCTGCAGCGCGTCCCAGGAGTCGGTGGTCGAGGCGTGGGCGATGAGGGCGGTGCGCTTGCCCTCGCGCAGGTCTCCGAGCGCGCTCTTGCCGGTGCGGCGCTCGTCGCCGAACACGCCCAGCAGATCGTCGAACAGCTGGAAGCCGATGCCGAGCAGGCTGCCGATCTCATCGAGGGCGGCGAGCACCTCGGGCGAGGCGTCGGCCAGGAGGGCCCCGGCCCGCAGCGGCAGCTGGAAGGAGTAGAGAGCGGTCTTCAGCTCGGCGACGGCGAGCGCCTCCCGCAGCACCACCGAGCCGTGCGCCGGACCCAGCTGGAGGCGCACATCGGCGAGCTCCCCGGCCGCGGTGGCGTGCAGAGTGCTCTCGAACAGGTCCAGCAGCCGTTCGATCACCGGGGCGGGCGCCTCGCAGCGGGCGATCGCCCGCATCGCCGCGATCAGGCCCAGATCACCGGCCAGGATGCCGGCCGCCTCCCCGAGCCGCCGCGCCTCGGCGGGGCCGGCGCCACGGCGTCGGGCATCGGCGGCGATGCCTCCGGGCAGGCTCGGCACCCCGCGCCTGACCTGGTCGCCGTCGATCACGTCGTCCTGCACGACCAGGGCGGTGTGCAGCAGCTCCAGTGCCGCTGCCACCTGGACCGCGGCGGGCTCCCGAGTACCGCCGAGGGCCTGGTGGGCAGACAGCAGCAGGCTCGGGCGGAACCGCTTCCCACCGTCGCTGGCCCGGGAGAAGGCGTCCCACAGGTCGTGGTGATCGGGCAGCGGCAGAGCTCCGGGGCGGGTCGCGCCGAGGCTCAGCAGGCGCTGGATCTCGCCCTCGACGGCATGCTGGTGCGCGGTGGTCACGGAGCACTCGCGGGAACACGTTCGAGGATCCCGCGCAGCTGAGGGACCTGGGAGGCCGTCCACGGGCTGAGGGTCCAGGGTGAGAGCTCGACGAGAGAGGCGAGCTCGGCAGGGGCGACCCACCGCAGATCCATCACCTCTGCCGGGTTCGGTGCGGCCTCGCCGTCGGCGACGGCGAGGAAGACCGGGCAGATCTCGTTCTCGACGATGCCGGAGGCGTCCACAGCGCGGTAACGGAAGTCCGGGAGCGCCTCCTCGGGGGTCCGCACCCTCATCCCCAGCTCGTGCTGGGCATGGCGGGCGATCGCCTCGGCGAAGGACTCGCCCCGGCGGGGGTGGCCGCAGAAGGAGTTCGTCCACACCCCGGGCCAGGTGCGCTTGGTCAGGGCGCGACGGGTGAGCAGCACCCGAGCGTCCTCACGGATCACGTAGCAGGAGAAGGCCAGGTGGAGCGGGGTCTCGCGTGAATGGACCGTGGCGCGCGGGGCGAAACCGCGGGGGGAGCCGTCGGGCTCCACGAGGATGACATGGTCCTCTGCGTCGGTCTGAGCTGGACGACTGTCGATCATGGTCCCTCCCCAAAGAAACTTAGCCTATCTACGCACATGAACTGTAACATCCAGGCATGACCGAGGCCCCACAGCGCGATGACGTCGGCGACGCGCACACGTACTGGTACGGCGATGCCGATTCCGCCGTCGAACTGCTCTCGGCCACCCGTCGCTTCCGCCGCGCGGACCACGAGATGCGCCGGCGCATGAGTGCCGGCATGGGCATGAACATGACGGACCTCGCGGCGCTGAGATGCGTCATCGCCCATGAGCTGGCCGGGGACCCCGTCACCCCGCTGCGGCTCGCCCAGCAGCTGGAGATCTCCGGTGCCTCGACCTCGAAGCTGCTCGACCGGCTCACCGCCTCCGGCCACCTCGAGCGGGCACCCCATCCCCGTGACGGACGCTCCCGGATCGTGGTGGCCACAGACCATGCGCACTCCCAGGTCAGGGAGCGGCTCAGCGGCATGCACGAGCAGATGCTCGAGATCGCCCGGGCGGTCCCGGCATCGGCCCGACCTGCGGCGATCGACTTCCTGCAGGCGATGGCCGACCACCTCGAGACCGAGGCGCCTCCCCAGGAGCTCACCCCGTCCGAGGAGTGAGGTGCGGCCCGCGGCAGCTGGGATACTGGGATCCCCGACGAGAGGGGCTCATCGCGAGCAGTCCCCGGCCTCCGAGCCTGACGCGATCCCCGGCGCTCGTGGTGCAGACGCCCTGGAGGAGAACCCGATGTCGCTGGTCCGCTGGTCCGAGCACGGCGCCGAGCATGCCGCACGGTGGCACTCGGAGAACGGCGCCCCACCGCCGACGCGGCTCGAGATCGCCGATGACGCCCTCACCGCGGATGCGGCCCTGCGCCGGCTGCGCGCCGGGAACGGGCTCCTGTGGCGGGGCGACTACCCCGGTGCCCGCCAGCTGCTGGCCGCCATCGGGCGCCGGATCGACCGCCGCAGCCCGCCTCGGAGCGACGACATCGCGCAGCAGTTCCGAGATCATCGAGCACAGCGGGCACATCGCGCCACGCTTCTGGGCGGCGTCGTGGTGCTCCTCGACCCCGGCCATCGACTCGATCTGCGGCGTGCGCCCGATGTCGCCGAGGCCTGCCGGGAGGCCTACGGGGAACTCCATGAGCCGATGCTCGTCTCGCTCCCGGAGCTGCTCGGCGTGCTCAGCGCCCACCAATGGCAGCTGACGGGGGTGGCGATCCCGGCGCTCGGTGAGCGCATCCATGCCCGGTACGGGGTGTTCTCCCCGGTGCGCTCGGAATACGTCGACCTCGTCGCCGAGGCCCCGCTGCCTCAGATCGAGGGGGGAGCGGCAGCCTTCGACCTGGGCACCGGGACCGGCGTGCTGGCCGCGGTGCTCGCCCGACGAGGGGCCGCGCACGTGGTCGCCACCGATATCAATCCCCGGGCCGTGACCTGCGCGCGCGAGAACGTCCAGCGCCTGGGCCTGGAGGGGCGGGTCACCGTGGTCGAGACCGACCTCTTCCCACCCGGACGCGCCGATCTCGTGGTCTGCAATCCGCCCTGGCTGCCGGGCGCGGCCACCTCGGCCCTGGAACTGGGCGTCTACGACGAGTCCTCGAGCATGCTCCGAGGCTTCCTCGACGGACTCGCCGAGCATCTGCGCCCCGGCGGGGAGGGCTGGCTGATCCTCTCCGACCTCGCCGAGCATCTGCAGCTGAGAGGCCGGCAGGAGCTGCTGCGGATGATCGAGGGCGCCGGCCTCATGGTGGCCGGGACCCTGGAGACCGCCCCCCGGCATCCGCGGGCGAAGGATCCCCGCGACCGGCTCCACGCCGCGCGTTCACAGGAGGCCACGGTCCTGTGGCGTCTGCGCCCGGCGAGCCATTAGGCAGAGCCCGACGGCCCGGAAGCGAGCAGTCCCGGACCGGCGGTCTCGAACGGGGCCTCGCGAGGGCCCTGGCTACGTCCGCGTAGCCCGTTCCTGACCTCGACAGACGCCGATCATCGGGGTGTGGTCGAGGACACGTCGGAAAGGGTCGTTCTGGCTTGACGGGGGTGTCGGGGGTGCGTAATGTTCTTCCTCGTGCCCCGGACAACGGGAACGAGGAACGGCCAGCGCGCCGGACCGAGATTCTCGCACTGGCCAGGCATGACTGGTCTTCCGAGAGAGGATCGCGGCGCGGATCACACCGCACGGATTTGACTCGGAGAACTGAGCCGCAGTAGGTTAGCGGGGTTGCCTCGGAGCGGATGGCCCGGAAGGGTCCGAAGCACTGAGTGCGCGTGTTGCTTGATATCTCAATAGCGTGTCTGTTTATTGATGCCATTTGTTTGAATGGCAAGTATACGGATGATACAGCAGTTTAATTTGCTGGTTGTTTGTTTATTTTGTCAGGATATTGTTTTTCATGTTTTTTCATGGAGAGTTTGATCCTGGCTCAGGACGAACGCTGGCGGCGTGCTTAACACATGCAAGTCGAACGATGACGACGGGGCTTGCCCTGTCTGATTAGTGGCGAACGGGTGAGTAACACGTGAGTAACCTGCCCTTCACTTCGGGATAACCTCGGGAAATCGTGGCTAATACCGGATATGAGTTCCTGCCGCATGGTGGGTGCTGGAAAGATTTATCGGTGAAGGATGGACTCGCGGCCTATCAGTTTGTTGGTGAGGTAATGGCTCACCAAGGCGATGACGGGTAGCCGGCCTGAGAGGGCGACCGGCCACACTGGGACTGAGACACGGCCCAGACTCCTACGGGAGGCAGCAGTGGGGAATATTGCACAATGGGCGAAAGCCTGATGCAGCGACGCCGCGTGGGGGATGACGGCCTTCGGGTTGTAAACCCCTTTCAGTAGGGAAGAAGCGAAAGTGACGGTACCTGCAGAAGAAGCGCCGGCTAACTACGTGCCAGCAGCCGCGGTAATACGTAGGGCGCAAGCGTTGTCCGGAATTATTGGGCGTAAAGAGCTCGTAGGTGGCTTGTCGCGTCTGCCGTGAAAACCCGAGGCTCAACCTCGGGCGTGCGGTGGGTACGGGCAGGCTAGAGTGTGGTAGGGGAGACTGGAACTCCTGGTGTAGCGGTGAAATGCGCAGATATCAGGAAGAACACCGATGGCGAAGGCAGGTCTCTGGGCCATTACTGACACTGAGGAGCGAAAGCATGGGTAGCGAACAGGATTAGATACCCTGGTAGTCCATGCCGTAAACGTTGGGCACTAGATGTGGGGGACATTCCACGTTCTCCGCGTCGTAGCTAACGCATTAAGTGCCCCGCCTGGGGAGTACGGCCGCAAGGCTAAAACTCAAAGGAATTGACGGGGGCCCGCACAAGCGGCGGAGCATGCTGATTAATTCGATGCAACGCGAAGAACCTTACCAAGGCTTGACATGCACCGGACGACTCCAGAGATGGGGTTTTCTTCGGACTGGTGCACAGGTGGTGCATGGTTGTCGTCAGCTCGTGTCGTGAGATGTTGGGTTAAGTCCCGCAACGAGCGCAACCCTTGTTCTATGTTGCCAGCACGTGATGGTGGGGACTCATAGGAGACTGCCGGGGTCAACTCGGAGGAAGGTGGGGACGACGTCAAATCATCATGCCCCTTATGTCTTGGGCTTCAAGCATGCTACAATGGTCGGTACAATGGGTTGCGAAACTGTGAGGTGGAGCGAATCCCAAAAAGCCGGCCTCAGTTCGGATTGGGGTCTGCAACTCGACCCCATGAAGTCGGAGTCGCTAGTAATCGCAGATCAGCAACGCTGCGGTGAATACGTTCCCGGGCCTTGTACACACCGCCCGTCAAGTCACGAAAGTCGGTAACACCCGAAGCCAGTGGCCCATCCTCGTGAGGGAGCTGTCGAAGGTGGGATCGGTGATTGGGACTAAGTCGTAACAAGGTAGCCGTACCGGAAGGTGCGGCTGGATCACCTCCTTTCTAAGGAGCATCACCAATTATGGTGGCCATTTTCTCACCCGAGTGTGGTGGGGATGGTTGCTCAAGGGTGGAACATCAATGAATGGGCACTTCGCTGGTGATACCGGCTCCAGTACGGCCTTCGGGTCTGGAACGAGTGGTGTGACTGGTTCGAGGTGGAGACACGCTATTGGGTTGTGAGGCTGCACGCGGCCCCGACGAGGCCTACCTTCGGGTGGGTCTTTTCTGGGGTGTGTGGCTGGTCCTCCCTTGCATCGCTGCCGCTATGGCGGGGTGGTGTGGGTGTGGGGTTGTTTTTTGAGAACTGCATAGTGGACGCGAGCATCTTGTAAGCAATATTTGTAGAGCGCGAAGAGTCTTTGTGTTGCCGTAAGTTTTAAAGGGCGCACGGTGGATGCCTTGGCAAGAGGAGCCGACGAAGGACGTGGGAGTCTGCGTTAAGCCTCGGGGAGTTGACAACCTAGCTGTGATCCGAGGATGTCCGAATGGGGAAACCCACCACGAGTCATGTCGTGGTACCCATCACTGAATGTATAGGTGGTGTGGAGGGAACGCGGGGAAGTGAAACATCTCAGTACCCGCAGGAAGAGAAAACAATAGTGATTCCGTGAGTAGTGGCGAGCGAAAGCGGAGGAGGCTAAACCTGGTCTGTGTGATACCCGGCAGGGGTTGCAGGTTGGGGGTTGTGGGACGTATCAGAACTGTCTGCCGGCGGTTCGGCGTGGACGTGCAGTGGTAGTCGAAGTCGTGTTGAGTGCGATGGCGTAGAGGGTGTGACCCCCGTAGACGAAACTGCTGCATGGCGTGATGCTGTTCCCGAGTAGCACCGGGCCCGTGAAATCCGGTGTGAATCTGCCAGGACCACCTGGTAAGCCTGAATACTACCTCTTGACCGATAGCGGACAAGTACCGTGAGGGAAAGGTGAAAAGCACCCCGGGAGGGGAGTGAAATAGTACCTGAAACCGTGCGCTTACAATCCGTCGGAGCCTTTTGGGGTGACGGCGTGCCTTTTGAAGAATGAGCCTGCGAGTTAGTGGTCGGTGGCGAGGTTAACCCGTGTGGGGTAGCCGTAGCGAAAGCGAGTCTGAACGGGGCGTTCAGTCGCCGGCTCTAGACCCGAAGCGAAGTGATCTATCCATGGGCAGTGTGAAGCGCGGGTAAGACCGCGTGGAGGCGCGAACCCACTTCAGTTGAAAATGGAGGGGATGACCTGTGGATAGGGGTGAAAGGCCAATCAAACTTCGTGATAGCTGGTTCTCCCCGAAATGCATTTAGGTGCAGCGTTGCGTGTTTCGTACCGGAGGTAGAGCACTGGATAGGCGATGGGCCCCACCGGGTTACTGACCTTAGCCAAACTCCGAATGCCGGTACGTGAGAGCGCAGCAGTGAGACTGTGGGGGATAAGCTTCATAGTCGAGAGGGAAACAGCCCAGAACATCAGCTAAGGCCCCTAAGCGTGTGCTAAGTGGAAAAGGATGTGGAGTTGCTGAGACAACCAGGAGGTTGGCTTAGAAGCAGCCACCCTTGAAAGAGTGCGTAATAGCTCACTGGTCAAGTGATTCTGCGCCGACAATTTAGCGGGGCTCAAGCACACCGCCGAAGCTGTGTCACTCAGACCTTAGTGTCTGGGTGGGTAGGGGAGCGTCGTACAGCCAGCGAAGCTGCGGGGGAACCCAGTGGTGGAGGCTGTACGAGTGAGAATGCAGGCATGAGTAGCGAAAGACGGGTGAGAAACCCGTCCGCCGATTGATCAAGGGTTCCAGGGCCAGGTTTATCCGCCCTGGGTTAGTCGGGACCTAAGGCGAGGCCGACAGGCGTAGTCGATGGACATCGGGTTGATATTCCCGAACCGATCGTAGGAGGACCCATACCGAGGCAGTCGATGCTAACCACCCGAGCTGTTCCCATACCCTTCGGGGTGTGGAGAGTGGTGAGGCTGGGAACCAAGGTTGTAGTAGGTCAGCGCGAGGAATGACGCAGAGAGGTAGCTTCCGCGGACTTAATGGAATAGTCCGTCTAAGCGTGCAGCCCGGCCCCGGGTAATGCTGGGGCCATGAGGGTGAGACGTGATGGGGATCCCGTATGGGCGTAGGTGAGTGATCCTGTACTGCCAAGAAAAGTTCCGGCGTGACGAATACGGTCGCCCGTACCCTAAACCGACTCAGGTGATCAGGTAGAGAATACCGAGGCGTTCGAGAGAATCGTGGTTAAGGAACTCGGCAAAATGCCCCCGTAACTTCGGGAGAAGGGGGGCCCGAACCGTGAGAGCGGTGAGGGCCGCAGAGACCAGGGAGAAGCGACTGTTTACTAAAAACACAGGTCCGTGCGAAGTCGTAAGACGCTGTATACGGACTGACGCCTGCCCGGTGCTGGAAGGTTAAGAGGACCGGTTAGAGCTCTTCGGAGTTCGAAGCTGAGAATTTAAGCCCCAGTAAACGGCGGTGGTAACTATAACCATCCTAAGGTAGCGAAATTCCTTGTCGGGTAAGTTCCGACCTGCACGAATGGCGTAACGACTTCTCCACTGTCTCAACCGCGAACTCGGCGAAATTGCATTACGAGTAAAGATGCTCGTTACGCGCAGCAGGACGGAAAGACCCCGGGACCTTTACTATAGTTTGATATTGGTGTTCGGGACGGCTTGTGTAGGATAGGTGGGAGACTGGGAAGCATTCACGCTAGTGAGTGTGGAGTCATTGTTGAAATACCACTCTGGTCGTTCTGGATTCCTAACCTCGGTCCGTGATCCGGATCAGGGACAGTGTCTGATGGGTAGTTTAACTGGGGCGGTTGCCTCCTAAAGAGTAACGGAGGCGCTCAAAGGTTCCCTCAGCCTGGTTGGCAATCAGGTGTTGAGTGTAAGTGCACAAGGGAGCTTGACTGCGAGACAGACATGTCGGGCAGGTGCGAAAGCAGGAACTAGTGATCCGGCACCTCATTGTGGAATGGGTGTCGCTCAACGGATAAAAGGTACCCCGGGGATAACAGGCTGATCTTGCCCAAGAGCTCATATCGACGGCATGGTTTGGCACCTCGATGTCGGCTCGTCGCATCCTGGGGCTGGAGTTGGTCCCAAGGGTTAGGCTGTTCGCCTATTAAAGCGGTACGCGAGCTGGGTTTAGAACGTCGTGAGACAGTTCGGTCCCTATCCGCTGCGCGCGTTGGATATTTGAGAAGTCCTGTCCCTAGTACGAGAGGACCGGGATGGACTGACCTCTGGTGTGCCAGTTGTTCTGCCAAGGGCATGGCTGGTTGGCTACGTCGGGAAGGGATAACCGCTGAAAGCATCTAAGCGGGAAGCCTGCTTCGAGATGAGATATCCATACACCCTTTGGGTGTGAGAGGCCCCCAGTAGATGACTGGGTTGATAGGCCAGATGTGGAAGCACAGCAATGTGTGGAGCTGACTGGTACTAATGGCTGATGACTTACAACAACATTTCTTCGTGCTTGTTGTTTACTGTGTGTGTTTGCGTCCACTGTGCGGTTCTCGAGAAACAACCTCGACAACCCGGGCATTCCCTTGTGGGGTGTGTGGGGTGTGGGGTCTGGTTGGTCTCATCGTGTTACGGCGGTCATAGCGTCGAGGAAACGCCCGGTTCCATTCCGAACCCGGAAGCTAAGCTCGATTGCGCCGATGGTACTGCACTCGGAAGGGTGTGGGAGAGTAGGTCGCCGCCGGACATCTTCACTGGGAGTGGAGGAGTGCTGGAACCCCTGCGGGGTGTTCGCCTCCTCCACTCCCTTTTTTCATGCCCGAGAACGGCAGCGAAGCTGCACAGCAGCTCTGTAACAGCCGGCCGCGTTCTGCGGCGATGCCGCTCCATGGTGGGAGACGGTCAGGCCCGTTCCGTCCACTCCAGGAAGTCCTCGGCCGCGATCACGGGCTTGCCCCACTTCACGGCGTTCTTGGTCTTGTTGGACTGGGTGCCGAGCTCGGCGACCACCAGCACGTCGGTCCTCGTCTTGGTGACGGTGGCGACGGCCCGCAGACCACGATCCTCGGCAAGGCGCTCCATCCGGTCCCGTCCCATGACGCCATGGACGTCGGAGACCACCTCGCCGGTGAAGCACACCCGCGCCCCGGGCACCAGCATCTCGTCGAGCGCGCTCTGCTCCTCGAGCGTGAAGTCCTCGGGGAGCACGCGGACCCCGTAGTGCTGCTCGACGGCACGCAACCGGTCCGCCACGATCTGGTCGGGGTGCAGCACCCGCTCCCATGCCGTACCGAGGGCTTCTGCGAGCACCTGGGCGGCGTCGTCCTCGGCGGAGAGGTTCCCGCCCACGACGAAACCTTTAGGACTGTGCGTCCCGTCGGCCCCGGTGCTGCGGGCCAGCAGGTAGCCGCTCCCGCGCAGCAGCTGTGGAAAGGTGGTCCCGCCGATGTTCGGCATCGCGTCGTCGGCCCGCAGCTGCTGCACCGCCGCACGCACGGTCCGGGCGCGCTCGAGCGCGGTCGGGGCGCGCAGGCCGGTGCGCTCGGTGGGGGAGAGGGCTGTGGTGGGCAGATCGATCCCCAGGGGCATCTGCGCCACGATCCCGTTGCGCTTGAGCTCGAAGTCGATCCACGCCAGCTGCTGATCGATCCCGGCCCCGATCGGCACCCGTCCGGCCAGCAGCGGTGACAGGGCCGGCCAGGCTTCGGCCAGCAGCGGCGCCAGTTGCACATCGCGGGTGGTGATCCCGAAATCGGTGCGCGCGGCGAACAGGTCGCTGGTGGGGTTGATGACGGTGGTGGCCTCATCGCCCTCGTCGGTGACCGCCGCGATCTCCACCGGCCGGGCCCGGTAGCGGTCCCCGTCGTTGCCGACGGTGAGCGAGGCCAGGTAGACCTCGCCGAGCGTCTCCGTCGGCGCGGCGTGCGCGGCGAGGAAGCGTCGCACCCGGGCATCGGATTTCAGATCCCGCGGCAGGACGTCCCGCTTCAGCACCAGTCCCTCCAGGCTCGTGCAGCGCGAGAGTGCCACGTACAGCTGACCGTTGGCGAAGGTGCCGCCGGTGAGGTCCACCATCACGCGATCCAGGGTCTGCCCCTGGGATTTGTGGATGGTGATCGCCCAGGCCAGCTTCATCGGCAGCTGGGTGAAGGTGCCGACCACCTCGTGGACCAGCGCGCCGCCCTGCACGCTGGGACGGGTGATGTCCCAGGTGTGCGGCGGCACCTCGAGCGTGCGGCCATTGCGCAGCTGCACGGTGACCACCGGCCCGTCGGCGTCGGCTGTCTCCTCGGTGAGAGCGATGATCCGTCCCAGCGTGCCGTTGACCCAGCGGTCCGAGGGGTCGTTGGTGAGCATCATGATCTGGGCGCCGACGGCCAGACGGAGCGTGTCCTCGGTGGGGTGCTCGAAGCCGTCGCTCTGGCCACGGATCGCCGCAGTGAAGGACTGGGCAGGATCCGGCAGGCGTTCGAGCTGCTGCCGGTTGCGGGCGCCGACGATCCGGTTCGTGGTCGCCAGAGTCAGCCAGAACTCCTCCAGCGGGGGTTCGAAATCCGGATCCGTGCGCCGGTTCAGCTCCTGGCGGGCATCCTCGAGCAGGGCTCCCTCGCGCACGGCGTTCAGCAGCTCCACCAGGCGGCCGTCCCCCTGCTGGCGGAACACCGTGCCGAGCTCCACCACCGGGAAGGTCTCCCGGTCGAAGGAGCGGGCGGAGAAGAAGAACGGGGTGCCGAAGTGCTCCTCGATGAACGCGGCCTCGGCGTCGGTCACCACCGGCGGCAGCTGGTACAGATCCCCGACCAGCACCAGCTGCACCCCGCCGAACGGCGTGCCGGGCTTCGGACCGAAGCGCTCGAGCGCCGCGGTCAGCGCATCGAACAGGTCCGCCCGCACCATCGAGGCCTCGTCGATGATCAGCGTGTCCAGCGCTGTCAGCGCGTTCGCGAAGCGTCCCGGGTAGTAGCCGGCGCCGCGCACCAGCTCTTCGTTGACCCCGAGCGGGAAGGAGAACAGCCGGTGGATCGTGTACCCGTCCACGTTCAACGCCGCGATCCCGGTGGGGGCGACCGTGATCGCGGAACGCTCTGTGGTCTCCAGGAAGTGCCGGATCAGTGTGGACTTGCCGGTGCCCGCCCGGCCCGTGAGGAAGAGGTGGTCCCCGGCGTGCAGGTGATCCAGAGCGGCCTGGAACTCGTCGGTGAGGGTGAGGGTGGGGGCCATGGGTCTATTGTCCCGGATCGGCGGTGTGGGGGAACGGGGGAGTCCTGAGGCCGACGGGGTGATAGGCGTGCGATGCACGGATCACGGCAACGCCGCGAGGCCCCGTGCTCACCCCGTTCGCACCCATCCCATCGAGTACGCCCACGCCAGCCCGCGCCGCAACGGTGTGGCCAGCAGCCCGCGCACCGCCAGGGCGCGCAGTGCCGAGACTCTCGCCCCGGCCGGCCGGCCGAGCGCGGTGTTGGCCGCCGCGACCGCGCCGGCGAGTCGGGCCCGACACCGGATCCTCCGCTCCGCCCGACGCCAGGCGGGGTCGTCCTGCAGCGCACCGGTCCGCTCGCCGCTGGTGGCTCGCCCCAGCAGCGGGGCGAGGTCGAGGGCGTCCAGCCAGGCCAGCGTGATGCCCTGGCCACCGATCGGGCTGATCTCGTGGGCGGCATCGCCCAGCAGCACGCAGCGCCGGCTCAGCAGGCGCCGCGCGGTGCGCCGGCGCACCGTGAAGGCGCTGAGCATGGTGGTCGTCGCCGGGTCCAGGACGGTGCCGGTGCGTTCGCGGACCAGCGCCACCAGCTGTGCGGGGGAGGGGTCGGTGCCGGTCCTGCCCGTGTGCACGACCCAGCGCCGTCGGCCGCCGGGCAGCGGGAAGGACTCCACGACGCCGCCGGGCTCGAGATGCACGACCGCCTCGCGCCCGCCGCCCGCTGCGGTGGGATCGCTGAGATCACCCATCAGGTAGGTATCGGGATAGTCGCGTCCGCGGGTGGTGATCCCGAGCAGGGCGCGCACCCGGGAGCGGGAGCCGTCGGCGCCGACGACCAGGCCCGCCCGCAGCCGGAGGGTGCCGCCGCCTCCGTCGCTGTCTCGCGCGGTGAGTGCGACGGTGCGCGCGGATTCCCGCAGGTCCGTCACCTCCCAGCCCCGCCGCAGCGCCGAGGGGGTGAGCGCGGCCAGTCGCCGGGCCAGCAGCTCCTCGGTGAGGGTCTGGGGCAGGGCGAGCACGTAGGGACGGCGCGGATCGGCCCGGGCGAAGTCCACCGAGCCCAGCTCCCGGTCCCGGCACCGTGCACGCCCGACGCGGAGGCGTTCGCCGAGGGCGACCGCCTCCCGCTCCAGGCCGAGCTCGGCGAGGGCGCGCAGCGCCGGCGGGTGCAGTCCGATGGCGCGTGAGCTGGCCGGGGCCTCGGTGCGTCGCTCCAGCACGCGCACCTCCACCCCGCGCCGGGCGAGCAGGCAGGCCAGGACCAGGCCCGTCGGCCCGGCCCCGACGATCGCCACGGCGCACTCGTCCTCCTCGGCGGGCTCCGTCATCGCCGCGCCCGGGCGAGTGCATCGTGCAGCAGCAGCAGTCGGAAGCGTCCCGGCGTGCTCACCGTCCAGCCGGACGGGATCCGGGCGCGCAGCTCGGGTGCGGTGAAGCTGCGGCGGATCGAGGTGAGGCCGTCCTCGCGGATGAAGGTGCCGGGGAACAGCGGCCAGGTGGCCACGGAGAACAGGGCATAGGCGAGGCGGCCGCGGCGGATGTCGCTGTGCACCACCGCGCGGCGGGCCAGGCGGGCGGAGTCCTCGAGCAGGCCGTCGCGCTGCTCCTCGTTCAGATGATGGAGCAGATGGTTGGAGATCACCAGGTCGAAGCGCTCGCCGGCGGCGACCAGCTCGCTGGAGAGCTTCCGGTGGAACTGCACCCCCGCGACGGGAGTCCGGCGCCGGGCCCAGTCATGGGCACGCGGATCGGGATCGATGCCGGTCACGCGCAGGTCGTAGCCGTCCCGGCGCGCCCAGCGGGCCAGGGCACGGGCCACGTCCCCGCCTCCGCAGCCGATGTCCAGCAGGGTGGTGGCCCCCTCGGCGCGCAGATGCGGTCGCAGGTGGCGGCGGTACGCCCTGCGCCAGCCGGCGACAGCGGCGTTGACCGGGCGGAAAGAGGCGTAGGTGCGGGCGAGGCGGCGTGGATCGCAGCGAGGGTCGTCCATCCGCTCCCGCGCCTGCTCGTCGCGGGCGACGAGGGAGGGCAGGATCATCGGCGGGGCGCGGAGCCACCCGCCGCAGATGCCCGCACCGCGGGCCCGCCCGCCGCCAGTTCCTCGGCCGCAGCGGTCGCCGCCTCGGCAGCGACGGGCGCGCCGATGGTGGTCAGCAGCGCCGTCTCCACCGTCAGCCCCGGCCCGAAGGCCATCGCGCACACGCGCTCCCGTCGGCCGGCGGTCGCGGAGCGCAGGATCCGCTGGAGCACGAACATCACGGTCGCGCTGGACATGTTGCCGAAGTCGCGCAGGGTCTCCCGGGCAGGGACCAGCTGGGACTCGGTGAGCTCGAGCTTGGCCTCGACCTTGTCCAGGATGCTGCGTCCGCCGGGATGGATCGCCCAGTGCTCGATGTCGCGGTGGGCCAGCCCCGCCAGCTCGGGCTCATGCGCGAACAGCGGCTGGAGAGCACCTGTGATGTGCTCATCGATGATGTGGGGGACGTAGGTGCCCAGCACCATCTCGAAGCCCTGGTCGCCGATGCGCCAGGCCATCGCCTCCTCCCCGACGGGAGTCAGCACCGTCTCGAAGTGGTCCAGCTCCAGCAGCGGCGTGCTCGCGGGCAGATCCTTCCCGGTGATGATCGCGGCGGCACCGCCGTCGGCGAACAGGGACGAGCCGACGATCGTGTCGGGATCGTTCGAGGGGCGCACGTGCAGGGTGCAGAGCTCGACGGTGGCCATCAGCACCACGGCGTCCGGATCGGCGCGACAGATCGTCTGGGCCTGACGGAGGGCCGGCAGCGCCGCATAGCAGCCCATGAACCCCAGGTGATAACGCTGCACGGACGAGTTCAGCCCGAGGGAGCGGACGATCCGGTAATCGGGGCCAGGAGCGAAGAACCCGGTGCAGGAGACCGTGATGACGTGGGTGACGTCCGCGGCGGAGATCCCCTCGGCCGCCTCGAGCGCGGCGGCCGCGACCCGTTCGTACAGCGCGGTGGCCTCCCGCTCGTAGACCTGGTTGCGGGCCCCGGTGGGCGGGTGCAGGAAGCGGCCCGTCCCGGCCTCGAAGAACACGGGCTCCTCGCCGTCGGCCACCCCGTGCCATTCGGACAGGGCGCTGTAGCGGCGCTCGATGCCGGAGACGTCGAAGGAGGTGCTGATCAGGCGCTTCCCGAGGCGGGAGAGGTCCGGCTGCGCGGCAAGGGCATCGCGCACCTCGCTCTGGCGGAGCTCGGTGGCGGGGACAGCGGTCTCGAGCGACCGCAGCGTGACATTCGGAGCAGGTCGTGAGGGGACGTCCGGGCCCATGGTGGTCTCCTGTCGTCGGCGGGGACAGCGGCCGGGCCCCACAGGCGGGGTGCGTGTCCCGCCTCGCACGCTACGCCCTCGGTCCGCTCGTCCCAAGGGACTGACCGCTCGGACCGGAGGCGCAGCGCCGCAGGATCTCTCCTCCGCGACCGCGCGGCGCGCCGGGCCCGCCGCCGGGCAGGGTTCAGCTGGGGATCCGTGCCACCAGGTCGATCTCGACCAGGATGTTCGCCAGCTGGGAGCCGACGGTGGTGCGCACCGGGTACGGCTCGGTGAAGAACTCGCGGTACGCCTCGTTGAACTCCGGGGCATCCGCGAGATCGGCGAGGTGCACTGTGGCCTTCAGCGCATCGTCGAGGGTGGCGCCGCTCTCGGCGAGCACCGCCTCGAGGTTCCGCAGCACCTGCCGGGTCTGTTCGCCGACGGTGGCGGCGACCTCGCCCGTGACCGGGTGCTGCGGGCCGAAACCGGCGGTGAACAGCAGGTCACCGGTCACGATCGCCTGGCTGTAGGGGCCCGCAGGCTGCGGGGCGTCGTCGGTGCGGAGGGCGTCCTTGTGGCTCATGGTTCTCCTGGAGACAGTGGGCGGTTCGTCGGCGCGGCGCAGGCGCTGCCCGGCGAGAGCGGCGGGACCGAGCAGGCTACGCCGTCGAGGTGCGGGGCGGCGGCGGTGTCCGGTCTGCGGGGTGCGGCGCGCAGCCCGCGACCGGGCAGCTCACCGGTGAGGCGGCCGCCGGCGAGCACGGGCCGCCCGGCCACCAGCACGTCCTGGATCCCCACCGCGATCGCCAGCGGGTCCTGGTAGGTGGCGCGATCGGTGACGGCTGCGGGATCCACGAGCACCAGGTCGGCCAGGAACCCCTCGGCGACGGCGCCGCGCTCACCGAGACGGAAGCGCTCCGCCGCCCCGGAGGAGAGATGCTGCGCCGCCTGGGTCCAGTCGAGGAAGCCGTGCTCACGCACGTAGGTGGCGAGATAGGAGGCGAAGGCGCCGCGGGATCGAGGATGCGGATGGGCGCCGACGAAGATCCCGTCGGACCCTCCGAGATGCCGCGGATGGGCCAGCAGCCTCCCCAGGTCCTCCACCGGGCGCTGGTCGCGCACCGCCATCACCACGTTCACCTCGAGCGCGGACGCCGACAGCAGGTCCAGCGCCGCATCGATCGGATCGGTGCCGCGACGCACAGCGACCTGCGCGAGGGTGAGCCCGGGAGCCCAGGCGAACTCCTCGGCGACGGTGTGGGCGATCGTGAGCAGCTCCGGCCAGTCCGGCCCGAGGCTCGGATGATGCGCCACCGCGGGGAACCATTCGCGGCGCAGCAGCTCGCGCCGGGCGGGGTCCCGCAGCAGTGCGCTCGCCTCCCCGGGAGCCATCGCGTTCAGCGCCGGCGGCAGCAGGGTCATCCCCAGCAGGGAGCAGCCGCGCGTGTACGGGTAGGCGTCGAAGCTCGCCTCCACCCCCGCCCGCGCGAGGAGGCCCATCAGCCGCTCGGCCTCCGCGGCCCGGGTGTGGAAGTGGGAGATGTGCACCGGCACCCCGGCCGCACGACCGATACGGACCGTCTCCTCGATCCCCACCTGCGAGTTCTCCTCGTAGCCGCCGCGCATGTGCGTGACGTACGGCAGCCCGGCGGCGGCGAGCGGACTGCACAGCGCCGCGATCTCCTCGGCGTCCGCGAACAGGCCCGGGGTGTAGTCCAGCCCGGTCGAGAGCCCCACCGCTCCGTCGGCCACCGCGCGGGCGACCAGCGCCGTCATCGCCGCGCGCTCGGCGGGGTCGGCCGGACCCTCGGCGCCGCCCATCACCTGGTGGCGCACGGTCCCGGCGGGCACCAGGTAGGCGACGTTCAGCGGTACCGCATCGTCGTAGGTGGCCAGCAGGTCGGCCACCGAGCCGCCGCGGAAGGTGGGGTGGGGGCCGTTGATCGCCGCGAAGTACTCGCTCGCCCAGGTGCCGTCGCCGGGGGCGTAGGAGACGCCGTCCTGCCCGCCGATCACGCTGGTCACTCCCTGACGCAGCAGCGCCAGCTGCACCTCGGGCTCGAACACGGCGCCGTCGGCGTGGGAATGGGCGTCGATGAATCCGGGCATCACCAGGCGCCCGTCGGCCTCGAGCACCTGCGCGCCCCGGGCGCGGGAGGGGTCGATGCGGCCGACGGCGGTGATCCGCGCGCCCTCGACGAGCACGTCGGCCCGGACCAGGCCGTCCGGGGCGACGACCCGGCCGCCGCGGAGCAGCACGGCGCTCATCGGTGGGTGCTCATCGGCTGGGACCTCGCTCGCGCCCTCAGAAGAACGTCTCCACGGCCTCGTGCACCGTGCCGGTCGCGGGGTCCACGATCGGGATCAGCCGCCACTTGTCGAAGGCGGTGCACGGATGGGACAGCCCGAGCGTGACCACGTCCCCGAGGGCGAGCTCCGCCGTGCCCGGGTGGCGGAGGAAGGCGTGCTGGTCGTTCAGGGCCGTGATCTCCCCCTCCAGCGGACGCTCGGGGCCGCCGAGCGCGGTGGCGACACCGAGCGGGACGGGCAGACCCTCGTCATAGGGCACGTCCCGCTTGCCGGCGTCGAGCAGGGCCAGCCCGGGCTCCGGCATCGAGACCACCCGGGCGTGGGCGCGCATCCCCGGCAGCAGCGCCTCCTGGTCGGAGAGGCCGCGGGTGGCATCCAGCGGGGAGATGCCGCGGTAGAAGCCGGAGTCGTGGACGATGTACGCGCCCGAGCGGAGGATCCTCCGCATGCCCCGGAGCGGCGCGAGCGCGTCGGTCACCAGATCGAAGTAGGCGCTGCCGCCGGCGCTCACCCAGGGGGGCCCCGCGATCAGCGGGCGCAGCGACTCCGCGAGAGCGGCCAGGCGCTCGCAGTAGGCGGCGACCGCGGCCAGGGAGGCGGGGGAGCGGTCATGGGCGATCGCGCCCTCGTACCCGGCCGCGCCGACCAGGTGCAGCACCGCGGAGGCGGCGATGCGCTCGCCGATCTCTCGGGCCGTCGCCTGCTCGCGCGCGCCGGTGCGGGCCCCGGCGGCCCCCAGCTCCACCAGCACCCCGAGGGAGGAGCCGGCCGGCAGCTCGCGTTCGAGCAGGTCGATGGTGGCGAGGCTGTCCGCCCAGCACACCAGCTCCTGCTCGGGATGCTCCGCCAGGTGGGCGGCGAGCCGGCGCAGCAGGGCGGGATCGGTGCAGGTGTTCGCCAGCTGCACCGTCCGGATCCCCTCCCGCAGCGCGAGATCCGCCTGCCAGCCGGTGGCGACCGTGATCCCGGTGCAGCCGGCGGTCAGCTGCCGCGCCCACAGCGCCGGCGCCATGGTGGTCTTCCCGTGCGGCATCAGCTCGAGGCCGCGCTGTGTGGTCCAGCGCGCCATGACCCGCAGATTGTGCGCGATCACCGACTCGTCGAGCACCAGCAGCGGGGTGGAGAAGCTGCTCAGCGGTGCGTCCAGTGCGGTGATCGGGCGGCCGACGAGCTCGGCGGGGAAGGACTTGTCGCGGGGCTGGACGGTGCGCTGGTGGGACGGTGGCGCGTGCTGGGGCATCGGTGACCTCGCTCGGGGCGGGACGGCGGGACGGCGGGACGGCGGGACGGCGGGACGGCGGGACGGCGGGACGTCGAGTCTCCGGGGCGCGGCGGGAATGTTCAAGGAGCGCACACTCGGGACGACGAGGCATGCCGGCGCCGGAACCGCCCACCCTACCGAGCACCTGCTGGCGGACCTCGTCACCGCCCGTCGAAGTCCGGTGCCCGCTTCTCCAGGAACGCCGCCGTGCCCTCGGCCTTGTCCGCGGTCGTGAACAGCAGCGTCTGCGCCAGCTGCTCCAGCAGCAGCCCGGTGCGCTGATCCGTGTCGTGGCCGGGGCCGATGACCATCTTGGCGAGTCGTATCGCGAGCGGGCCCTTGGCGAGGATCCTCGTCATGATCTCCGCCGCGGTGGGCAGCAGGTCCGCAGCGGGCACCACCGTGGTCACCAGGCCGTACCGTTCGGCCTGCTCGGCGGTCAGCGCCCTGCCGGTGAGGATCATCTCGAGCGCCCGCCCGGTGCCCACCAGGCGGGAGAGCCGCTGGGTGCCACCGGCGCTGGGCAGCACCCCGAGGCCCACCTCCGGCAGGCCCATCCGCGCCTCCTCGGCGGCGATCCGGATGTCGCAGCTCATCGACAGCTCGAGCCCGCCGCCCATCGCGACGCCGTTGAGCGCGGCGAGGGTGGGCTTGGGGAAGTCCTGGAGCCGGTCGTAGAGGCGCTGCATGGTCGCGGCCAGCCCCTCGGTGACGCCCCAGGCCGCGACCTCGGAGATATCGGCCCCGGCGGCGAAGGCCTGCGGGCCGCTGCCGGTGATGATGATCCCCTGCACGGCGGCGTCGGCCTCCCAGGCGTCCAGCACGGTGGAGAGCTCCGCCAGCAGGGCCTGGTTCAGGGCGTTGCGCTGCTCCGGACGGTGCAGCGTGATCGTGCCGATCCGGTCTCTCACCTCGGTGCGGAGGGCCGTGAGGTGCGGGGACTGCTGGTCCGTCATGGTCTGCTGCTCTCTGTTCGGGCCGGCGTGGGTTCTCAGGCCATCGTGAGTCCGCCGGAGACGGACAGGGTCTGGCCGGTGATGTAGTGGGAGGCGGGTGAGGCGAGGAAGGCCACGGCGTGGGCGAGGTCCTCCGGCTGGGCGAGGCGGCGCAGCGGGATCGCTCGCTCGAGCGAGGCGCGCAGCTTGGGGTTGTCCTGGGAGATGGAGTCGAACAGCGGGGTGTCCGCCGGGCCGGGGCAGACGGCGTTGGCGGTGATGCCGGCGCGGGCGCTCTCACGGGCGAGGGTCTTGGTGAAGGCGACGATCCCGCCCTTGCACGCCGAGTACACGGCCTCGCCGCTGGAGCCCACCCGGGCCGCGTCCGAGGCGATGTTCACGACGGTGCCGTGGCCCTGCGCGGTCATCACCCGCACCACCGACTGGCTGCAGTGCAGGGTGCCGACAAGGTTGATCCCGATGATGCGGTCCCAGAGCGCGGGATCCTGGTCCAGGAACGGGCCCACCTTGTCCCAGCCGGCGTTGTTGACCAGCACGTCGATCCGGCCGAAGCGGTCCACGACCTGGGCGGTCATCGCGTCCACGGAGGCTCGGTCCGCGATGTCGACGGGGACGGCGAGGCTGGGGCCGCCGAGCTCCGCGGCGACGTGCTGCGCCGCCTCCTCGTCGAGATCGGCGACCACCACGATCGCGCCCTCGGCGGTGAGCTTCGTGGCGATGCCCCGGCCGATGCCGCCGGCGGCGCCGGTGACGAGGCAGATGCGGCCGGTGAGGTCCTGGTCGTTGATGGCGGGGGCCGGGGTCTCGGCCATGGCGGTGCTCCTCAGGTCGGTTCTCGGGTCGGTCACGGGGCGAGCTCGCGGTCCACGGTGTGGCGGGCGATGACGAGCTTCATGATCTGGGCGGTGCCGTCGCCGATCTGCAGACCCAGCACGTCGCGCAGGCGCTGCTCGATGGGCCGGTCCGTGAGGTAGCCGTTCTGTCCGTGGCTGAGCAGGCACTGGTGGATGACGTCGTACGCCGTCTTCGGGGCCCACCACTTGCACATCGCGGCCTCCTTGGTGTGCGGCAGCCCGGAGTCCTTCAGCCAGAGCGTCCTCTGGCAGAGCAGCCGCGCGGCGGCCAGCAGCGTCTCCGCCTCGGCCAGCGGGAAGGCGACGCCCTGGAAGGAGCTCAGCGGCTGGTCGAAGGCGGTGCGGGTACCGGTGTACTCCCAGGTCTCCTCGAGGGTGACCTGGGCGGTGCCGATCACCTGCAGACCGATCAGCGCGCGGGAGAAGTCGAAGCCCTGCATCACCTGCGTGAACCCTTCACCGAGCTCACCGAGCTGGTTCCGGGCAGGGATCCAGGTGCCGGAGAAGTCGATGTATCCGCGGCCCACGGCCCGGGTCCCCAGGTCCGGGGCGCGACGGCGCCGGATCCCGTCGCGGTCCAGCTCCACCAGGAAGGCGGTGATGCCCTTGCCGCGGCGCCCCGGCTCGGTGCGGGCGAAGACCACGGCGGCACGTGCATCCATCGCGAACGACATCGACTTGGTGCCCTCCAGCACCCACCCGTCGCGCTCGGGCCGGGCCGTCATCGAGGGGTTGCCGGCATCGGAGCCGGCGCCCGGCTCCGAGAGCCCGATCGCCACCAGGTCCTCGCCGCTGGTGATCCGCGGGATCCAGTCGGCGGCCACCTCGGGCCGAGCGTTCCGAACCAGGACCTGCCCCACCAGGGAGCTGATGATCTGCACGTAGGCGACGGTGAGGTCACCGCGGGCGATCTGCTCGGCGATCATCCCGGAGGTCAGCGCACGCTCGTCACGGCCGCCGAGCGTCGAGGGCAGTTCCGGGGCGATCAGCCCCAGCTCGCCCATCCGGCGGCGCAGCTCCGGGGCGATCACCCGGTCCTGCTCCCGCTGCTGCTGAGCGGGGGCGATCTGGGTGGCGACCTCGGCGGCCGCGTCGATATAGCCCTGCATCGCGTCGTCGATGACGAAATCCATGTGGCCTCCTTCGGCAGTGGGCGCGTCAGCAGTGCGGGGCTCCGGTGCTGCGCGAGGTGGTCCTACGCGAGGTCGCCGAGCAGGTCGGGGTAGCGGTGGCGGTGTTCGGGGTGGATCGCGGTGGACAGCAGCAGTGCGGTCTGGGAGCGCAGGAACTCCTCGAAGGTCATCCGCGGCGCGAAGTACCAGTGCTTCAGCGCCCAGGAATGGGCCACTGTCAGCAGGTCGTAGGCGAACAGCTCGGCGTGGATCGGGCGCAGCAGACCCTGCTCGACAGCGGTGTCGACGGCGCTGCGCAACGGCTCGACGGTGCGCACCTCCAGTTCCTTGACGACGCTCCGACCCACCTCGTCCAGGGTGTTCGATTCGCGATAGGTGAGCATCACCGCCTGACGGCTGTCACGGATGACGGTGCAGTAGGTGGCGAAGGCGCCGGCGATCTGCCGCACCGGGTCCTCCTCCGGCTCGACCGTCTCCGCGAGCATCCGTGCCATGTCATCGAGCACGCCCTCGGTCACGGCCTGCACGAGCTCCTGCTTGCTCGCGAAGTACCGGTAGATGAGGCCGACGGAGACCCCGGCTTCGTCGGCGATCGCCTGCATCGACACCGCCGGCGAGCCGCTGCGCTCCATCAGCGGCACGGCCGCGTGCAGGACCTGCCGCCGGCGCGCATCCGAGCGCGCCGCACGGGCGGCCTCCTCCGGAGCGATCGCCGCATCGTGACGGGGCATGGTCCCTCCTCCTGGTGTGGGGCACCGTCGGGCCGAGACGCGTGAGAACGCCGCTCAGCAGAAATGAATGACCATTCATCCTCGAGTGTGGCGCGGGTCACCGGGTGCCGTCAAGGGCGGGAAGGGGCCCCGTCGGCACCGGGCATCACGCCCCCGGCGCCCCCCGCGCGAGGGACCGTTCCTCCCCGTGGCCCCGTCGTCCACACCCGGTGAGGGGCCATGGCGCACCCGCCGGGGCGTCCAGCACGCTCGACCCATGACGATCGATGACGCAGTGCCCACGGCCGCTGACCTCTTCGGCGAGGACCTCGCCGGTGCACCCCCGACACCGCCGGACCGGCCCAGACCCTGGTTCCTCGGCGACGCCCCGGCCCCGAGGGAGGAACCCTCGGACGAGGCGGGTCGCATCGCGATGGCGGCGGAGGCCGCGCAGCTGCCGTTCCTCCGGGTGGCCCAGCACCTGCTGGAATTCGTCGGGGACGGGTGCCGGACCACGAAGCTGGGTACGCTGTACGCCGTCGATCGCCGGCGGGTCGAGGAGTCGTGCCGCGACGGCTCCGACGGCTGGGCCTGGCATCCCTGCGGCACGGACTCCCGAGTCCAGCAGGCCTGGGACCTGCTCACCCGTCACGGCTGGCTCGTCAGGGAGGACGCAGGGGTGCGGCCGACGGGCACGCCCCTGGTCGGCACCGGGAGCGATGCCCGCGCGGAGGACGGTCCCGACGAGGACGGGCTCGACGGTGCCCGCCGATTGCTCGTCGCCGTGCTCGAGAGCGCTCGCCCCGCATTCCGGGAGTTCTCGACCATGGAGAGGGCCGAGGACGACATCTGGGATGCGCTCTTGGTGGCGAGCGGGCCGGACGGCCTGGTCCTGCCCGATCACCCGTGCGATGGCAGGCTCCTGCACTGCGTCGAGTCGGTGGACTTCCTCGTGGGGCTGGTCCGCCACCCCTACGTGCGCGACGTGCCCCTGGACCGGAGCAGCGGGCACGTCGCCGACAGCGCCCTGCGCGGGCTCGCCCTGACCGCCCGGACCCTCGAGCAGCTGATCACGTGCGGAGTGGTCACGGACGGGGGCGACGAGGAGGAGCACTGGTACGAGGCCGACGCACCGGGAAGGAGACCGGTGCGGACCTATCGGGCCCCCGCTCTGATGCGCGGAGCCGTCGCCCGCGTGCGGGGGAGCCGGGGTCTCTGATCACCCTCGCACGGGAGAGTCGCGCCGTCGGGGGCTCAGGCCGGCACCGACAGCTCACTCTCGGTGGACGCCGGCGCCTCGACCCGGCGACGCTGCCTGCGGTGGACGGTGTAGGACCAGCCGGCGATCCCGAGGCCCAGCACCGCGAGCACCACGCCGGTCCAGGCCGGGGCGAGCAGGCCCCAGCCGGCGGCGAGCACGGCCGCGCCGAGGGCGGCGCCGAGCGAATTGCCGATGTTCAGCGCCGAATGGTGCAGGGCGGCGGCCAGTGAGGGGGCGTCGGGCGAGGCGTCGAGCAGGAACAGCTGCAGGGAGGGGCCCATCAGCTGGGAGGTGATCGCGATCGCGAGCAGCACCACCATCCCGGCGATCGCGTTCTGGGCGACCAGGCCGAAGAGGGCGAGGCTGAGCGCCATGCCGGTCAGGCCCAGGAAGATGGTGCCGTAGATGCTGCGATCCGCGAGGCGGCCGGCGAGGAGGTTGCCCAGCGTCATGCCGAGGCCGAACACGAACAGCGCCACCGGCACGGCGCGCACGCCGAGGCCCATCACGCCCGGCACGATCTCGCCGATGTAGCTGTACACGGCGAACATGCCACCGAAGCCGATGGCGCCGATCCCGAGCGCGAACCACACCTGGCCGCGGCGCAGGGCACCGAGCTCCCCGCGGATCGAACCGGTGGCGCCCGCCCCCTCGGGCTCGGGCACCAGGCGCCAGATCGCCAGGGTGGTCGCGGCGGCGATCACCACCACGATCACGTAGGCCGATCGCCAGCCCACCTGCTGGCCGAGCGCGGTGGAGGCCGGGACCCCGATCATGGTGGCGATCGTCAGGCCCAGCATCACCAGCGACACCGAGCGGGCGCGGCGGCCGGGCGGGGAGAGGCGGGCGGCGACCAGCGAGGCGACCCCGAAGTAGGCGCCGTGGGGGAGCCCCGCGAGGAAGCGGGCGGTGGCCAGCGTGGCGAAGTCCGGAGCGATCGCGGAGAGCAGGTTCCCCAGTCCGATCAGGCCGATCAGCAGCACCAGCAGCCGGGCGCGGGGGATCCGCACCGCCGCGATCGTCACCAGCGGCGCACCGATCACCACGCCGAGGGCGTACAGGGTGATGAGCATGCCGGCCTGCGGGATGGACACCTCGAGGTCGCGGGCGATCTGGGGCAGCAGGCCCATGCTGGCGAACTCGGTGGTGCCGATCGCGAAGGCGCCCAGGGACATCGCGACGATGACCAGCCGCAGCCGGCCGGGGGACAGCGGTGCGGGTGGCGTCGGCGTATGCGACATCGGGGAGCCTCCAGCGCGGGTCGGGACGGACACGCTGCCGACGCTGGAAGCGATGAGTTCCTCCCGATCCTAGGCCCGACGCCCCGGCCGCGGCCAGTGCACAGTGACCAATGCTGGCTCTTCGCGGAGGAGGGTGTAGCAGCTGGGGACGGAAGCCACCGGTCTCGAGCAGTGGCGAGTGCGCGTCTGCCCGGCACCACGGTCGCCCCTCGTGCACCGTGCAAGAGCCGGTTACTAGAGCAGGGGCCCGAGGTAACCGCCCTCGGTGTCGAGCAGGTCCGTGAGCAGGCGGCACGGGCGCCAGTCCTCGACCCGTCCTGGGGCGTCGTCATGGCCGAGCCAGATGTCAAGGTCGCGGAGCTGGTCGAGGACCGCGGCGCCGTGGAGAAGCGCGCGACCATGAACCGGATCCATGTGACGAGCGGTGATCTCCAGCGCGACTGCCCCTGCATTCGAGTCCTCTTGCTGGCCGTCCTCGGATACACGGGCCTCGCATACCAGCCGGCATAGGTCGATCTCGACCGGACCGAGCACTGCGAACTCAAAGTCCAGCAGGGAGATGACCTCGCCGTCCCAGAGGGCGTTCATCAGGGCAAGGTCGCCGTGGTTGACAGACTGCTCGACGAGGGGCGCAGCTCGAAAGTACTCCTCGATGACTTCGTCCAGCCGCGACTGCTGGGCGCTGGACAGTCCGAGCGCATCGGTGGCGCGTCCCGCCGCCGTCGTGGCATCGCCGAGCGTGGCCGGAACGAAACCCCCGTACGCTGCGACATGCGTCCTGAGAGAGGAGCTCGCGTCGTGCACGATATGGGCCCGAGCCCACAGTTGCCGGACAGCCTGTTGCTGCTCCACAGGTGACAGGGTTGGCCAGACCTCATGCAGGTTCTGGCCCCGAACCTCCTTGGTCACGATCCAGCCGTGGCCTTCGGCAGTGCCCTCCCCGAGTATCTCTGGGTGCCCGACCTCTCGTGGTAGAGCACGCACGAGTGCGGTCTCCCGAGCCATGTCGACGGGCGTATGCGCGATCCGCACGGCGATGCCGTCACCGACCCAGGTCGCGTTCGAGTACCCGTTTGCTCGCCGCATCCGCATGAGGTCGCCACCGAAGTGGGCCGCCACGTCGGCGGCCACGTCGCGGACGAAGGCTGCGTCGGACGGGTCGCGGTACTGGTCGAGCGGGTGGGTGTCCGCGTTGGGCTCTGGCGTCATGTGAAGTATCTTCCACGGGCGTGCAGGTGCTGTTCCCGAGCAGGGATCTTGCAAGATCGTCGCAGACGAGGATGCAACCGTCGTCGCGTCGGCGACCGGCGCGTCGGTGCCTGGATCGGCGTCGAGGTCTCCCGAGGATGGACGTTCTCATGTGACGTCTCAAGTCATCGTGGACCCCGATCACACCCTCGATCGTGAAGAGCACCATGGTCGCGGCCACGGTCGGCGTCCGATCCGCGCGGCGACGTGCACGGTCGGGTGCTGTTCAGCAGCGGTCCCTCGAGCGGTCCCTCGAGCGGTCACTCGGTCGTGTCCGGCCCCACCGCCGTCCCCTCCTCGGGCCGGCGTGCCCGCGACCATTCGCTGAGCTCCCGCTCCCGCGCCCGGTCGTAGGGCAGGAAGACGAGCGGGATCAGGCCCACCAGGGCGAAGAGGATCGGCACCCCGGCGGTGGCGAGGCGGATCGCCTCCTGGGTCTGCGGGGACTGCACCTCGGCGGTGATGTCGTAGCCGCCGGCGGTGAGGATCGCCATGTACAGCACCATCTGCACTCCGGCGATCGGCGCGGTCAGCAGCGCCCGGACCGAGGCGATCGACCCCGCCTTGCGCACCCCGGTGAGGCGCTCGTTGTGATCGATCAGCGCGGCATCCAGTGCGGTGGTGGCGGTGGAGACCGTGTACCGGCCGGTCATGATCAGCACGTAGCACAGCAGCACGTTCCACCAGGTATCGGCCCAGAGCAGCAGGAGCGCGAAACCGCCGAGGTAGGGCAGCGCCGCGACCCACATCGCCGTGCGCGAGCCCAGGCGCTTGATGCCCTGCGCGACCAGGGGCAGCAGCACGAGCACGACGACCATCGAACCGGTGTCCGCCAGGGTGGCCTGGGTGCCGGTGGAGCGGACCACATGGTCCATGAAGTACAGGAACGCGGTGAAGTAGATCCCCATCGGGGCCATGAACAGCATGCCGTGGAAGAACAGCGCCCAGAACGCGCGCATCCGCACCACGGAGCGCAGGTCCCGCAGCAGACGGGAGGCGGTCACCGGGGCCGCGCCGCCGTCGCCCTGCTCGTACAGCTCCGGCGGGTCGCGCAGCGCCCAGGCCGCGAACGCGTAGACGGCACCGTTGACCAGCACCACCCCCATCAGCATCACGTTCAGCGTGATCCGTTCGGTGACGGCATCGCCCACCAGCATCTGGGTGGCGACCACGGTCGCGACCGCGGAGATGATGTTCCCGATCCAGGCCCGGGCGACCTCGACGTCGATCCGGTCCTCGCGGGTGGGGGCGGCGAGGTAGACGTAGCTGGTCGCAGAGATCAGGTACAGCGTCGAGGCGACGTCGAACAGGAACAGCTCGACCAGGAACACGGTGAAGATCGCGGCCTGCGACCAGGACGACGGCGTCCACGCCATCAGCACCAGTCCCAGCAGGAGGAAGGGGATCGTCACCCGCATCACCAGCAGGAACTTGCCCTTGCCGGGGCGGTAGCGCATCTTGTCCAGCAGCACGCCGAACACCGGATCGTTCAGCACGTTCCAGATGTTGAAGATCAGGTACACCCAGCCCACGTACCGCGGATCCATCCCCACCACGTCGGTGTAGAACTTCACGTAGACGTTGTGGATGATCACCGAGGACATCCACGCCGCCGGCAGGGGCGTGGCCAGCAGCAGCCGCCGCTTCAGCGGCATCGCCATCTCAGGGACCCCCGGCTCGTCCCGCGCTCGTGAGCGGGCGGGTGGTCGAGGCGGTCATCTCAGCTCACCCGCAGCCGGTGCTCGCCAGCCCCGGGGGCCAGCAGCACCGTGGCCTGCTCCCGTCGCAGCTCCTGGCGACGACCGTCGACGAGGTGCTCGACCTCCCGCTCCGGCGGGATCCAGAACTCGCTCGGCGCATCGCAGTCGATACCGGTCCAGGCCGCACGCCAGCCCCCACCCGCCGAGGTGCCGGCCCGCAGATCCCGCCCGGCCACCGCGCGGGGCCGCGGCCGACGCAGCCGCGCCGCCGCCTCCGTGGCCGCGAACCCCGGCTCCCAGCACCAGTAGAACCAGCTCCAGGCGCGGGCATCGAACAGCTCCAGCTGCGCGTCGGCGTGGCGAGCGATGCCCTCATGCGTCCCGAACGCGCCCCATTCGCCGACGATCACCGGCACGCCGAGGCCCTCGCCGGTCTCCGCGGCGCGTTCGAAGATCGTGGTGACCCGGGTGTCGCTGGCCTGCGGCATCGCTGCGGTGTCCACCACCAGGTCGTAGCCGTGCGGGGAGTAGGCCCAGGCCGCGTCCTCGAGCGGAGGGATCGAGGCGGGGATGCCGATGTTGCCGAAGTAGTCGTGCTCGCGCAGGATCAGGCCGCGCGGATCCGCCTCCCGGATCGCGCGCGCCGCCGCGGTGTACAGCGCATGGACGGGGCCCTGCTCGAACTCGGCCAGCATCGGCGCGATCCGGTCCCCGAGGGTGCGATGCAGGGAGGGGTCCTCGAGCTGGGCGAGCTGGGAGAGCTTCGCGGCAGGGTCGGCGAAGTCGGCCATCACCTGCTCCGGGGCCTGGCCGGTGAGCTCGGCGACGACGTGGATGATCGCCCCGAACAGCTGCGGGGCGGCGGACCCCGGGGTCGGTTCGTTCAGCACGTCGTACCCGATCACCGCCGGATGCGAGCCGAACCGCTGAGAGAGCATCCCCCACATCGCCACGAAACGGGTGCGGATCCCGACGCCGTCCCCGGCGGGGGCGTCGGCCCAGAAGGCGTCGTAGGCCTCGTGCACGGCGGGGGAGGAGAGATAGGCGTCCGACCACAGCTCGGTGGCCTCGAACCGCTGCGCCGTCAGGGTCGCCCAGGCCGGGGCGCCGTTGCCGAAGGACTGCGAGAACAGGTCCTGGTGCCCGTCGAGGATCACCGCGCATCCGGCGTCGTGCAGCAGATCCAGCTGCTGGGCCAGCCAGTCCAGGTGCTGCGGGGAGTACTCGCCGGGTCGGGGCTCGGTCGCCGCCCAGTTCACTCCCAGGCGCACGCTGTCCAGCCCGATGTCCCGCAGCTGGGCGAGGTCCTCGCCGGTCCAGCAGCCCCGGAACGCCGAGGGCTCGGTGGCGCCGGGACTGCCCTTGGCGACCAGGTTGATGCCGTGCAGGATCCGTTGGCGACCGTGCTCGTCGACGAGCGTCGACCCCTCGGTGGAAAGCGACATGGTCCTGTCTCCCTCGACTCGGTGAGCTCCAGCTGCGCTGCGCTGCGCTGTGGTGACGCCACGGTAGCCGCTCCCAGGAGGGCGCATGCGAGGAATCGGGGAATGGGTGACTGCCCGCTGCGGAGGGACCTCACCAGGTCCTTCGCGGCGGGGAGGGGGAGAGCCGCCCGGGGCAGGCGCCGGACTCCTCGAGGCAGCTGGCCCCGTTCTGGACGGCGGCGCCGCTCAGGGCTGGGGCGGAGGGGCGACGCTGCCGCGCACGACGACGGTGGTGTGGCCGGCGAGGTCGTTCTCCGGACGCTCCCGGGCGATGACGGAGAGCAGGGTGCGCAGCGCGAGCTCCCCACGCTGCCGGTCGGCGGTGGCGACGGTGGTGAGGCCGGGGGAGAGGTGGGCGGAGAGCACGTTGTCGTCGTAGCCGGTGAGCGAGAGCTCCTGCGGGACACGGATCCCGTAGCTCAGGGCGAGGGAGAGGCCCGCGATCGCCATCAGGTCGTTGGCGTACAGGATGCCGGTGGGCGGGTGGGGCAGGTCCAGCAGCTGTGCGGTGGCATCACGCCCGGACTCGGCGGTGAAGTCGCCCTCGACCACGAACGAGTCGTCCAGTCCGCGCGCTCGCATCGCGGCGCTGAAGGCCGCGCCGCGCACTCGGGCGTGGAGGAAGCGAGGAGGCCCGGAGACATGCGCGATCCGGGTGTGACCCGCCTCGGCGAAGAGCTCGACGAGCTCCTCGACGGCGGGCGAGTCGTCGGAGTAGATCGTGGGCAGCCCCGAGGTCTCCTCGAGGCCCGGGGCGCGAGCACTGAGCACCACAGCGGGCAGGGCGAGCTCGGCCATCAGCGCGAAGCGCGGATCGCCCACACGCACATCCAGCAGGATCACACCGTCGGCGCGGCCCGCGGCCAGATGCTCGTAGGCGGTGCGCTCCGCCTCCTCGCTGGAGGCCACGTGCAGGATCAGCCCCATGCCGTGGGCGGCGAGCACCCGCTCGCAACCGGCGATGAACCCCGGGAAGAAGGTGTCGCTCGCGAGGGTCTCGGGGTCTCGAGCCACCACCAGGCCGACGGCACCGGCGCGCACCGACTCCGGCGACCGGGCGTCGCAGCGCGAAGCGGCCTGCGGCGTCTCGGCGGCGGTGGCGTGCTGCAGCCGGGCGCACTCAGCGGCGGCGTCGCCACGGCGGACGGCGTCGCCGTCGGGCGCCTTGTCGATGGTGCTCATGCGGTATCCCCTCCGCGGTGAGGTCGTCAGTGGGCCAGAGCGCTCTGGCGTCGTCGCAGTTCGGGACGTGCCCCCATCCCCCGAACCGGTTCGGTATGTGGCCATAGAACCGGGTTGCCCGGCGGGTGTCAATTCTTCACCTGGGCGGGGCCGCCAGCATCCCTGGACCGGGGACGTCCTGCGGTGAGATGCTGGCCTCAGCGGCGCGAGCGCGTGCTCGCGCGCCCCAGGACAGGAGGGGCTTCGATGGCGACGGTACCCGGCACTATGCAGGCCATGCGGCTGATGGGCCACGGCGGCCTGGACCAGCTCGTCCACACCCGGGAGGCGCGCACTCCCGCCCCGGCACCGGGGGAGGTGCTGATCGACGTCCACGCCTGCGGGATGAACAACACCGATATCTGGGTGCGCGAGGGGGCCTACGGGTCCGAGACCGACCCCTCGGAGGTCTCCACCTGGCGGCGCGGCCGCTCCACCCTGGAGTTCCCCCGCATCCAGGGAGCGGACATCGTCGGCCGCATCGCCGAGGTCGGAGGCGGGGTGAACCGGGACCGGATCGGTCAGCGGGTGATGGTCGACTTCAGCCTCTACCACCGCCCCGAGGGCGATGAGTCGCTCGCGGACATCGACTACATCGGCCACGGCCGCGACGGCGGCTTCGCCGACTACGTCGCGGTCCCGGCCGCCAACGCCCACGAGATCACCGCCGATATCCCCGACGCGGGCCTGGCGACCTTCTGCTGCGCCTATCTCACCGCCGAGCAGATGCTGGACCGTGCCCGCCTCGCCGAGGGGGAGAACATCCTGATCACCGGCGCTTCGGGTGGGGTGGGATCGGCGCTGATCCAGCTCGCGCGGGTGCGCGGGGCGATCCCGTACGCGGTCACCAGCGCCGGCAAGGAGCAGGCGCTGCGGGACATCGGCGCCGAGGACGTCGTGCTGCGCGGCGGCGACGATCTGGTCGCCGAGGTGGCCCGCACCGCCGACGGGCCGATCGACGTGGTCGCGGACCTCGTGGGCGGGAAGATGTTCAACGACCTGCTGCGGATCCTGCGACCGGAGGGCCGGTACACGACCGCCGGCGCGATCGGCGGCCCCGTGGTCCAGCTGGACCTGCGCACCATGTACCTCAAGCACCTCGAGCTGCACGGCTCCTCCCAGGGCACCCGCACCGCGTTCCGCCGCCTGGTCGGCATGATCGAGAGCGGGCAGATCCGGCCCCTGCTGGAGCGCACCTTCCGCCTCTCGGACCTGCACGAGGCCCAGCGCACCTTCATGGCCAAGACCTACATCGGCAAGCTGGTGGTGGTCCCGGACCGCCACTGGGAGAGCGTGGGGGCTCCCCATGCGCCGTGAACGCAGCATCACGCTGATCGATACCCAGTCCGGCGGGGACGTGAGCCGCGTGGTCACCGCCGGAATCCGGGAACTGCCCGGCGCGAGCGTGCTTCAGCAGGCCCGCTGGCTGCAGCGTGAGGGGGACGGGCTGCGACGCCTGCTGCTCTCGGAGCCCTACGGCGACCCGGCGATGTCGGTGGACCTGATCGTCCCGCCCGGTCATCCCCAGGCGCAGGCCGGCTACATCATCATGGAGGCGATGGGGTACCCCATGTACTCCGGCTCCAACACGCTCTGCGTCGCCACCGCGCTGCTGGAGAGCGGGATCATCGAGATGACCGGCGGCGAGCAGCGGATCGTGCTGGAGTCCCCGGCGGGGCTGGCCCGCATCACCGCGACCACGGCGGACGGGCGGGTCGAGCAGGTCACCACCCAGGGCGAGCCCGCCTACGTCGCCGAGCGCGGACTCGCGGTCGAGGTGCCCGACTACGGGAGGGTGGGTTTCGACCTGGTGTGGAGCGGCGCCTACTACGCGATGATCCGCGCGGCGGAGCACGGCTTCGAGCTCACGGCCGACGAGGAGATCGCGCTGACCGCCTTCGGGGACGCCTTCGTGCGCACGGCCCGACCCGGGCTGCGCCAGGAGCACCCGTCGCTGGGGGACGTGGGCCCGCTGCCCTTCGTCCACTTCATGGGCGGGGTGCGCACCGGGGAGGACGGCATGGCCCACTCCCGCTCCGCCACCTACGTGCATCCCGGCGTGATCTGCCGCAGCCCGACGGGCACCGGCACCTCGGCCCGGCTCGCGCTGCTGGCCGGTGATGGCGAACTCGGGCCGGGCGACACCCTGGAGACGATCTCCCCGCGCGGCAACCGCTTCGTGGGCACCGTGCTCGGACCCACCACCGTCGGCGACTTCCCGGCCTGGGACTCCACCATCACCGGCACCGCCCGGCTGATGGCCCGCTCGAAGCTCACCGTGGACCTGGACGACCCGCTGGTGGACGCCTCGGACCTGGAAGGGGTGCTGAGCGGGGAGTCGGCAGACCAGGACGTATCGCCGACGGGCCACTGAGCTGGCAGATATGCCACCTCTCATCACTATGTGGCTCGCGCGCGATATGGCGGATCGCCGCGCCGCCGTCGGTGCCTGCATGACAAGCCGGACGACCGCCGAGAGGGACCGGGGCGCGTGGGAGTGCCACATGCTGCGCTCGTCCGTCCGACCCCATCGCTAGAGTCGTTGCCGTTCCACGATGACGATGACGATGACGATGACGATGTCGGCCGAGAACGAGTGAGGGGAACCATGGGGATGCCGCGCCATGAAGGGGCAGCGACAGTGTGGGGGAAGACGATCTGGCTGCGAGTGCCCGGGCCGTCCCGGGAGATCCTGTCCCGCCACCTCATCCGGAGAGGCGGAAATGGTGGCGCCGTGCCTGGCGATGGCTCGTTACCTGACTGTCCGCTCGAGCTGAACGATGGGCGCTGTTCGAAGGGGACGTCGAATCGACGGACTCCCGGGCGAGGGCCCGAAGGTCGAGCAGTACCCGTCAGGGCTCGGTGCTATGATCGGACTATCACGATCAGCCCGTTGCCTCATGGCGCGGGCTGATTTTCTGTGTGAAGGAGTCTCATGGTGGAGTACACGAAGGTGTGGCTTCCTCTGGAGAAGCAGGTCGAGCGGCTCGTTGCACGGGGTCTCGAGATCGGTGACGAGAGCCGTGCTGCCGCTCTCCTGCAATCTGTCGGGTACTACCGGCTCACCGGGTACCTGTACCCGTTCCTCCGCTCGGAAGAGCGGGGCGGGGAGGCCGCACACGGAGGCGTGTGCTCAGCCGGTACCGGCCAGGCACCGCGCTCCACCACGCTGAGCAGATCATCGACTTCGACCGTAGGTTGCGCATGCTGGTCATGGAAGGTGCTGAACGCCTTGACGTCGCTCTGCGGATGAGGACCGGATACGTCCTCTGGGAGTTGTCGGCCTTCGCGCATGAGGACCCTGCATGCTTCACAGAAGCGTTCACGGCCCCGCGGACGGACAGTCGAGATCCCCGTGCCGGTGCGCATGTGCTGTGGTTGCAGCGGGTGAAAGAGAGCCGGGACAAATCCGATGAACTGTTCGTAGAGCACTTTCGGGAGAAGTACGACGGGCGAATGCCGATCTGGGCGCTCACCGAACTGCTCGAGATGGGCCAGCTCTCCCGCGTGTACCGAGGGATGCTCCAGCAGGATGCGGAGAAGATCGCCTATGCGTTCGGCGTGCCTACGAAGAAGATCATGACCAGTTGGCTGGCCAGTCTGAACTACGTGCGGAACGTCGCCGCTCATCACGCCAGGCTCTTCAACCGGAAGCTCCAGAATGCACCGTCACGGCCGACCGTGGGGAAGATCCCTCTCCTCGATCATCTCAGCGCGCCGGATTCGCCCAAGAGAGATTTTGGCACCTACAACGCTCTGGCCGTGATCGCCTACCTGCTGAGTTCCTGGGTGCGGGCCTCTGCAGCCGAGTGGGAGGAACGCAGAATGGACCGCGGTGGTAGGGCGCGCCGGTGCCGGCCCGCTCACCCCTTCGTCGCGCCGGCGGTCAGCCCGGAGACGATGTACTTCTGGCCGATCACGGCGATCACCACGATCGGGAGGGTCATCACGACGGTCGCCGCCATGATCGCGCCCCAGTCGATGCTCGCATAGGAGACGAAGTCGAACACGGCCACCGGCAGCGTCTTGGTGTCCGCGCCGGAGAGCACCAGGGCGAACATGAAGTTGTTCCAGGAGAAGATGAACGACAGGATGCCCGCCGTCGCGATCCCCGGGACCGACAGCGGCAGCAGGATGCGCAGGAAGGCTCCGATCGGGGTGAGGCCGTCGACCAGGGCGGCCTCCTCCAGCTCGAGCGGCATCGAGTCGAAGAACGACATCATGATGTAGACGCTGATCGGGATGAGGATGAACATGTGCGACAGGATCAGCACGCCGTAGCCGCCCACCATGCCCAGGTTCGCGAACACGTAGTACCAGGGCACCAGCAGGCTGATACCGGGGATGATGCGAGCCAGCAGCACCGTCAGCGCGGACTTCTGCATGCTGAAGCGGCTCATCGCGAACGCGGCCGGGACTCCCAGCAGCAGCGACAGCCCCGTGGCCCACGCCGCCACCCAGAAGCTGTTGAACACGAACTGTCCGTAGTTCGCATTGCCGAAGACGTTCGCATAGTTCGACAGCACCGGCTCGAAGAGGAAGGTCTTCGAGGTGTCGTTGATGTCGACGTTCGTCTTGAACGAGGCCATCACCATCCAGGCCAGCGGCAGCACGAAGATCAGGATGACCAGGACGATCAGGATGCCGCGCACCACCGGGTAGACCTTGGTGCGCGCTGGCTTCCTCCGTCGCGCAGGGGCCGTGGCGGAGCCGGTGGGCAGCGTCGTCGTCATAGCTTCGCCCCTCGTCGACGGAAGGTCAGGAACCACATGACCACCAGGATCATCAGGAAGAAGATGATCAGTGCGGCGGAAGCGGCCCCGTAGTCGTTGTACTTGAAGGTGAGGTCGTAGACGAAGATGTTCAGCGTCTCCGCCTCGTGGAAGGATCCACCGCCCTGCCCCTTGGTGACGTACAGCAGGTCGAAGGTCTTCAGGGCGTCGATCGCCCGCAGCAGCACCGCGACCAGCACGACGGGCCGCAGCAGAGGCAGGGTGATGGACCAGAAGCGCTGCCAGGCGCCGGCCCCGTCGATCCGGGCGGCCTCCTCGATCTCCTCCGGGATGGTGGTCAGCCCGGCCAGCAGGATCAGCGCGACCATCGGGGTGAACTCCCAGACGTCGACGAGGACCAGCGTGGGCAGGGTCGTGGTGGGGTCCGAGAGCCAGGGTTGGGCGGGGATCCCGAACCAGCTCAGGAATCGGTTGGCGAAGCCGATGTTCGGTTCGAAGATCAGCCGCCACATCATGGCGACCGCGACGGGCGTGGCGACGAAGGGCAGCAGGATGGCTGTGCGCGCCCACCGCTGGCCGCGGAACGGTCGCCACAGCAGCAGGGCGATCAGCATGCCGAGGATGAGCTCGAGCACGAGCGCCCCGGTGGTGAACGCCGCTGTGCGCACGACGGCCGGCCAGAACCGGTCGAGATCGCTGAGGATGCTGAGGTAGTTCTCGATCCCGACGAAGTCCTTGGGGCTGCGCACGGATCCCCTGGCGTCGGTGAGGCTCAGGTAGAGCGTCCACCCGATCGGGAAGGTGATCAGCAGGGCGGTGAAGATCATCGCCGGGGCGGCGAGGATCCATTTCCGGTGGGCGTTCATCCACCGGGAGGCGCGCTCACGGGAGCCGGGAGCGTCCTGGACGGTCGTGGTCATGCGTTCTCTCACCCACTCGGCCTGCACGGGCAGGTGCGGAGGCACCCGGCAACGGGATGCATCCGCACCTGCAGCTGCTGTGGAACTCGCTGCTTACTCCTCGCCCTCCAGAAGCTCCTGGAACTGCGTGCTCGCCTCGTCGGCGGCGGCATCGGAGTCCTCGCCGGTGATCGCGGCGACGATGGGGCCGCCCACGATCTCGCGGGCCTGGGCCACGCCGTTCACGCGCGGGCGGTCATAACCCACGCCGTTCTCGGCGTTCTTCGCGATCGCGGTCGCGAGCTCCTCGGGGTAGCTCTCGGTGCCGGCGGGGTCCTCCCACACCGAGGTGCGGGCGCTGGGCACGCCCGCCTTCTGGATCTCGAGCGTCATCTCGGGGCTGGTGGCCCACCGGATGAACTCCCAGGCGTTGTCCTTATTCGGGGACTGGCTGTTGATGGCCAGGGCCCAGGCGGCGACGTTGTACGGCTTGGAGCCATCGGGGCCGGCGGGGAACGCGGCGAACCCGACCTGGTCGGCGACCTTGGACTTCTCCGGGTCGTAGACGTTCTGGTAGAGGCTCGAGGCGTCGATCCAGAACCCGGCGTTGCCCTGGGCGAAGATCGCGGAGGCCTCGGGCCAGCTCATGTCGGTGCTCATCTGGTCAGGCCCGTAGTCGTGCAGGAGCCCGCCGTAGTAGGCGTAGGCCTCCTTGGCCTCCGGGCTGTCGATGGCGGAGTTGCCGCTGTCGTCGATCCAGGTGCCGCCGTGGCTGTAGAGGAAGCCGGAGAACTGGGTGACCGCGGCGGAGGCCTGGCTGCGCATCACGATGCCTGCGGTGCCGGGGTTGTCCTCCTTGATGGTCTTGGCCGCGTTCTCGAGCTCCTCCATGGTGGTGGGCGCCTCGAGACCGGCGGCCTCCAGGAGGTCCTTGCGGTAGTAGACCATCTCGCTCTCGGTGATGAGCGGGACGCCGACGGTCTGGTCCTCATAGGTGGTCAGCTCGACGGGGCCCTTCTGGAAGTCGTCCCAGTTCCAGTCCCCTGCGTCGGCCACCCGGTCGGAGATGTCCTGCAGATAGCCGCTCTGTCCGAACAGCTTGCCGACCTGCAGGGGCCGGTACATCATCACGTCGATGTCCTCGGAGCCCGCGTTGAGCTTGACCTTGTAGTTGTCGACCAGCTGATCCTCGCTCAGCTGGCTCACGACCACGGTGATGCCCGTCTCGTCTTCGAATTCCGAGATCTTCTTGGTGATGAGGTCGGTCCATACATGATTCGCCAGGGTGATGTTCAGCGTTTTCGAATCACCACCTCCGCCACCGCTGCCGCCGCCGCACGCGGTGAGGGCCCCTGCGCCCATCACTGCGGCGCTCGCTGCCATGAAGGTCCTTCGTGTGCTCGTCCACTTCGTCTGCCTCATCGGGGGCTCCTCTTCGCGCGACCGAACCTGCTGTTGTGATGGCTGCTCTCAAGATATACCGGATGTGACGCAGGCCTCCTTTCGGTGATTGGATCGTGATGACGGCGTCGCGTCGTGCCGCCGCCGCACCCGACCGAGGAGCCCGTCATGGCCACCACCCTCCCCACCACGAGCCGCACGATGCCGGCGGTCGTCAAGATCGGCCCCGGGCCCGACGGCGTCATCGTCACGGAGGTGGCCGTGCCCGAGGTGCTCCCCGGCCTGGCCGCAGTTCGGGTGACGGCGACCGGCCTGTGCGGCACCGACGTCCACGTCGCCCACGACGAATACGGGTACGAGGCCCCCGTGGTGATGGGGCACGAGATCACCGGCACGGTCATCGAGGTCGGTGGGGAGGCGGACGCCGACTGGCTCGGCCGACCAGTCGCCTGCGAGACCTACTTCTCCACCTGCGAGACCTGTCGCTGGTGTCGGGCGGGCCGCCGGAACCTCTGCCCGCAGCGCCGTTCATTGGGCAGCTACGAGCACGGAGGATTCGCCGAGATCGTCGTGCTCCCCGTCCTGAACCTGCACGAGCTGCCGCAGTGGCTCGACCCGCTCGAGGGCGTGCTCGCCGAACCTCTCGCCTGCGTCACGCAGTGCCTGCTCGATCCGCCCGTCGTCCAAGCCGGGGACCGGGTGCTGGTCACCGGGCCGGGCGCCATGGGTCAGCTCGCCGCTCAGGTCGCCGGCGCGCTCGGTGCGGCGGTGACGGTGAGCGGCCTGGACCGTGACGCACGGCGCCTGGAGGTCGCCGGGAGGTTCGGTGCCACGACCACCACCTCGCCGCTGATCGACGGATCCTTCGATGTGGTCCTGGAGTGCTCGGGCAGTGAGGCTGCGGCCGAGGTCGCTCTCGCGGCCGTGGCGCGAGGCGGTCGCTACGTGCAGATCGGGATCTTCGGTCGACCGGTCACGGTGCCGATCGACCAGATCCTCTTCAAGGAACTGACCGTCACCAGTGGGTTCGCGTCGACCGCCACCTCTTGGAGGAGGGCCCTGCGGATGATTGAGGCGAAGCAGGTCACGCTTGGCCCGCTCGTGACCGGGCAGGTCCCCCTGGAGGACGTTCATGCCGCCCTCGAGGCCGTCGAGCGCGGCGACGGGCTGAAGACGGTTGTCGTCCCCGGTCGGCACGACGGACTGGTCAGCACGTCCGCATAGTCAGCACCCTGGAGATCGCGACTCATCCGGAATAGTCAGTCGATGCTGTATGGTCAGCGCATGCTGACCAGAGCTTCTCGTCTCGACGTCATGAACCGACTGGGCCGCGCGATGGCCGATCCCACCCGCTCCCGCATCCTGCTGTCCCTGCTCGAGGAACCGGGCTACCCGGCCGTGCTCGCCACCGAACTGGACCTGACCCGCACGAACGTCTCGAACCATCTGGCGTGCCTGCGCGGCTGCGGGATCGTCGTCGCCGTCCCGGAGGGGCGACGCACCCGCTACGAGATCGCCGATGCGCACCTCACCGCCGCGCTCGGCGCCCTGGTCGAGACGGTGCTGGCGGTGGACGACGGGCTCCCCTGCACCGATGAGCACTGCACGGTCCCGCTGTGCTGCACCACCCCCGCCGCCATCGCGGAGACGGTCCGATGAGCGACGACTGCTGCGGTCCGGTGACGACGGCCCCGCCGCCCGCGGATGCCTGCTGCGGTGACTCTGCCCCGGCCGCCCCCGGCGGGACGCTCGAGCTCGAGGACCGCACGCCGTGGTGGCGGGACCGCTCCTTGGCGCTGCCGCTCGCCGCCGGCGCGCTGTGGGTGACCGGCCTGCTGCTGGGCTGGGCGGGCCTGGAGCTCGCCGGGCTCGTCGTGCACGCCCTGGCGCTCGCCGCCGGTGCCTGGACCTTCGTGCCCGGCACCGTGACCCGCCTGGTGCGGGGCCGTGGCCTCGCCCGGCTCGGTGTCGGGCTGCTGATGACCCTCGCAGCGCTGGGCGCCGTGCTGCTGGGTCATGTCGGGGAGGCGGCCGCCCTCGCCTTCCTGTTCTCCCTCGCCGAAGCGCTCGAGGACCGCTCGATGGACCGCGCGAAGCAGGGTCTGCGCTCCCTGCTCGCGCTGCTCCCCGAGACCGTGCGCGTCTCTCGTGCCGCCGGTCCCGAGCTGGTCCCCGCCGCCGAGCTCCGCACCGGGGATGTGCTCCTGCTCGGCGCCGGCGACCGGGTCGCCACCGATGGCGTGATCGTCGAGGGCCGCTCCTGGCTCGACACCTCGGCGATCACCGGGGAGTCGATCCCGGTCGAGGCGGGACCCGGCGACGAGGTGCACGCCGGCTCCCTGAACGGCTCCGGCTCGCTGTCCCTGCGCGCCACCGCCGACGGCCGCGACAACTCGCTGACCCAGATCGTGCGCCTGGTGGACCAGGCGCACGCCGCGAAGGGGGAGCGAGCACGGCTCGCCGACCGGATCGCCCGACCGCTGGTGCCCGTCGTGCTGGTGGTCTCCGCCCTGGTCGCGCTCGTCGGCCTGGTCACCGGTGAGCCCGGCACCTGGATCGAGCGGGCGCTGGTGGTGCTGGTCGCCGCCTCGCCGTGCGCGATGGCGATCGCCGTGCCGGTCACGGTGATCTCCTCGATCGGCGCGGCCAGCAGGTTCGGCGTGGTGATCAAGTCCGGCGCCGCCTTCGAGCAGCTCGGCACGATCCGGACCGTCGCGTTGGACAAGACCGGGACCCTCACCCGCAACGAACCGCAGGTGGTGGAGGTCGCGACTGCCGAGGGCCGTCGCCGCGAGGAGATCATCGCGCTCGCCGCCGCCCTGGAATCCAGCAGCTCCCACCCGCTGGCCGGGGCCGTCCTCGCCGCGGCCGACGCCACCGGGGAGGATGCCGCGCAGGCCGCGGAGGTGCAGGAATCCCCGGGCCACGGCCTCACCGGCCAGATCGCCGGGCGTGCGATCCGGGTGGGCAGCCCGCGCTGGATCGCCCCCGGCCCGCTCGCCACCCGCACCGAGGACATGGCCGCCCGGGGGATGAGCCTCATCGTGGTCGAGGAGGACGGCCGCGTGATCGGCGCGCTCGGGGTGCGCGATGAACTGCGCCCCGAAGCGGCCTCGACGGTCGCCGCCCTGCATGCCCAGGGGATCCGCACCGTGATGCTCACCGGCGACCATGCCCTCACCGCCCGCGCGATCGCCGAGGAGGCGGGGATCGACGAGGTCCACGCCGAGCAGCTCCCGGCCGACAAGGCCGCCCACGTCCGCCGGCTCGCCGCCCAGGCGCCGACGGCGATGGTCGGCGACGGGATCAACGACGCCCCGGCCCTCGCCTCGGCGACCGTGGGGATCGCGATCGGCGTCACCGGCACGGCCGCCGCCGTGGAATCGGCCGATGTCGTCTTCACCGGCACCGAGCTGGAACAGCTCCCCGGCGCGCTCGCCCACGCCCGCCGCGGCCGTCGGATCATGACCGGGAACATCGCCCTCGCCCTCGCGATCATCGTGGTGCTCTTCCCGCTGGCGCTCTTCGGGGTGCTGGGCCTGGCGGCCGTGGTGCTGATCCACGAGGCGGCCGAGGTCGTCGTCATCGCCAACGGCATGCGCGCGGCGCGTGCCGGGGGCGGGGATCGTGGCCGGAGCGGGATCGGCACCCGCTCCGGTGCCGCGCAGGGGAGCAGGGTGCCGGTCGGGTGAGAGCTCGCGGGCATGCCGCGCAGGGAAAAGCGGCCCACCGTCCCGCCCGTCGACGTCCGCGTGATCCCGGTGGTGTTCCCGGTACTGTGCGGAGCAGCCGGTCGCAGCCGTCCGGCACCCGTGCCCCCACGACCTCGTGCACGGGTCGTCGACCCAGGAAAGCACCATGGACCAGATCACCGTCGCCGGCCACCCCGACCCGATTTCCGCCTCCCCCGTCGCCGCCGCGCTCCTTCAGCAGCGGCTCGAGACCGCGCGCGAGACCCGCGGCGCCGCCGCCGCCGAGAACCTGGAGCACCTGGTCGGCGCCCGGATCGGTGAGCTCCTGGAGGAGGGCATGTACAGCATCGACCTGGCGACCATGCGCTCCCTCGTCGATTTCGTGGAGACCCCGGTGGAGGAGGAGGACACCTCCGGCCTCGGGCGCATGGTGCAGGGGATCCGCGACAAGGCCGCCCAGCGCGGCAAACGCACGATGGGCTGAGCCCATGAGGCGCGCGGCACCGCCTACGGTGCTCCCATGAGAGCCATCACCACTCCTGCCGACCGCGCCGCCGGTGTCCTGCTGGGCCTGGCCTGCGGTGACGCCGCCGGCGTCCCCTACGAGTTCGCCTCCGCCCCGTACGATCCGCATCGCGGCCCCGAGATGATCGGCGGCGGGCTCGGCCCGTACGCCCCGGGGGAGTGGTCCGACGACACCCAGATGGCGCTGTGCATCGCCCGCGTCGCCGCCACGGACGTCCCGATCGACTCCGCGGAGGGGCTGGACGCGATCGCACGCGGCTTCCTGGAGTGGGTGCGCGAGGGCGCGACCGACGTCGGCACCCAGACCCGTCAGGTGCTCGGCGCGCTGCGGGAGGACGATGGCGGTCCCGGCCTCGCCGAGCGGATGGCCGCGATCGCCGCCCAGCTGCACCAGCGCACCGGCCGCACCGCCGGCAACGGCGCCCTGATGCGCACCGCCCCGGTCGCGCTCGTCTTCGTCCGGGATCCCGAGCGCACCGCCCGTGCCGCCCGAGCGATCGCCGAACTCACCCACGCGGACCCGCTGGCCGGGGACTCCTGCGTGCTGTGGTGCGAGGCGATCCGGGCCTCCGTCGTCGATGGCGCCGCGCATCACCCGCTCGCCCTGGACCTGCTGCCACCCGAGCGCCGTCACGCCTGGCAGGCCCTGGCCGACGGGTCCTGGCGCGACGGCGGTCCGGCAGCCCTGGCCCCCAACGGGTTCACCGTGACGGCGCTGTATGCCGCACTGCATGCGGCGGAACAGGGACGGGCCGCGGCCGACTCCGCCTCCAGCGGTGCGGAGCACGTGAGCGGCCCCGCCGCGGCGCAGCATGCCGAGACCACCTATCGCGAGGGCATCGCGGCGGCCGTGGCGCTCGGCGATGACACGGACACGATCGCCGCGATCGCCGGCTCGCTGCTGGGAGCCTGGTGCGGCGCAAACGCGATCCCTGGGGAGTGGGCCGGGGCCGTCCACGGCTGGCCGGGGCATGACGCTGCCGGGCTGCGCGAGCTGGCGGCAGCGATCGTGGGCTGAGTTCTCGGCCGGGTGTGCCACCAGATCTCTGTCTCTGACGAGGTCGTCTCGATCGTATGACGGTCGCGAGCTCGCTGACGACAGCTTTCTGGTGGTGCCGATCCTGGCGGGGTGCGCGTTCATCCGGCGACACGGGGGTATTGCTTATGGGTCCCATAAGTTAACGTTCTCGGCATGATCTTCACCGGCCTTCTCCTCGGCGCCCTCCTCGGCTACGTCCTGCAGCGCTCCCGGTTCTGCGTCACCGGCGCGTTCCGGGACCTGTACATGGCCCGCTCGGCGCGCTACTTCGTCCCCTTCCTGCTCGCGATCGCGATCCAGGCCATCGGCGTCGCGGCGCTGACCGGCGTGGGCGTGATCGCCCCGGAGCCCGCCACCTTCGCGCCGCTGGCGGTGATCGGTGGCGGACTGCTGTTCGGCATCGGCATCATCATGGCCGGCGGCTGCGCGACCGGCACCTACTACCGCGCCGGCGAGGGCCTGATCGGCTCCTGGGTGGCGCTGGTCTTCTACGCCCTGTTCGCCGCGGTCATGAAGTACGGCCCGCTCAGCGCCTTCACCGAGGCGGCCCGTGCCCGCACCGTGGGCGACGCGACCATCCAGGAGACCCTCGGGGTCAGCGTCTGGGTGCCCACGGTCCTCTTCTCCGCCCTGGTCGCCGTGCTCGTGGTGCGCCAGGTGCGTCGCCGCGCCGCCCGCCATGCCGACCGCAGGAGCGTGCGCCTGCCCGCCCGCCGCGCGGGCCTCGGCCACTACCTCGCCGACATCCCCTGGAACCCCTGGGTGGGTGGCGTGCTGCTGGGGATCATCGGCGTGGCCGCCTGGGTGCTCTCCACCGCGGCCGGCCGCAACGGGGGACTGGGCATCACCACCCCCTCGGCCAAGATCATCACCTTCCTCACCACCGGCGACGTGACCCTCGTGGACTGGTCCGTGATGCTCGTGCTCGGCATCCTGGTGGGCTCCTTCATCGCCGCGAAGCTCACCGGCGAGTTCCGGTGGCGGGTGCCGGATGTGAGCACCATCCTGCGCAGCGCCGGCGGCGGCCTGGCCATGGGCGTGGGTGCCGCGCTCGCCGGCGGCTGCACCATCGGCAATTCCCTGGTGGAGACCAGCCTGTTCAGCTACCAGGGCTGGGTCTCCTTCGCCGCGATCATGCTCGGCACCTGGGGTGCCGCCTGGTTCTTCCTGGTGCGCCCGCAGAAGGCCGCTGCCGGCAGACGCCCCGCCCCGGTGCTCACCCCCGCCGCCTGACCCCGAGCTCCGGACCCTGGCCTCCCGATCCCGACCTCCTGACCGCCGGGCCTCCCGATTTCCTGGCCCCGACCCGCTGACCGACGTTCCGCACCACCGAAAGGATGCCCCTCGTGCCTGCCTTCACCCTCCAGACCAACGGCGCCGTCTGCCCCTTCCCGCTGATCGACGCGAAGAACGCCATTCAGCAGCTGAACACCGGCGATGACCTGATCATCGGCTTCGACTGCACCCAGGCCACCGACTCCCTGCCCCAGTGGGCAGCGGAGGACGGCCATGAGGTGGTCGCCTTCGACCGCGTGGGCGATGCGGGGTGGTCCATCACGGTGCGGAAGGGCGCCTGAGCGCTCACTTCCCGAACGGCCCCCGGCCCGGACCCCATGTGGGTCCGGGCCGTCGCGCGTCCGATCGTCAGGATGCTGACGATCGTCGTCGGCGCCGCGGGCCCAGCCGGCGCCACGGCCACAGCCGATGCCGCGGCCCAGCCGGCGCTCCCCATGGCTCAAACTTGCGATTCGGGCGAAATAAAGTTCGGCTGAACTTGCGATGATCGCAAATTCGTCGTACGGTGTGCGACGGACCGTGACGCGACGAACTGGACGAGAGGGAGTGGGGCACTCTTGAGGCTACCGACCCAAGCAGGCGAAACACCTGATCGCAGGCGTTCTTCGGGTGCGAGGGGGCGTCCCGCGAACCTCGCGGCAGGCACGGCGACCCGCCGCGGCGTCCTCGGGGGAGGACTGGGACTGGGGGTGAGCGCCGTTCTCGCTGCATGCGGTGGAACTGCCGCTCCAGCCCAGCAGTTCGATCTGGAGGGGCCGCCGCTCGAGGGCGGCTCGCTGCGGGTCGGCTTCGTCGGCGGCGGCGCCTCGGACACCCTCGACGGTGCGAACGCGACCAACCTCGGCGACATCGCCCGGGCCGTGAGCATGTACAACACGCTGCTGTACTTCGATGACGACTACGTCCTGCAGCCCATGCTCGCCACCTCCGTCACCCCGAACGACGATGCCACCGTCTGGACCGCCGAGCTGCGCGACGACGTCACCTTCAGCGACGGGCGGCCGATGACGGTCGAGGACGTCATCTCCAGCTTCGAGCGGATCGTCGACCCCGAGGACCCCAAGTCCGGAGCCGCCTCGCTCAGCCATCTCCGGGAGATGGTGAAGCTCGACGAGCGCACGCTCGAGTTCCGGCTCGACACCTCCGACACCGCACTGGACGAGACCTTCGGCCAGTACACCTCGATCATCGTCCCCACCGACTTCGACGTCGCGGCACCGGTGGGCTCCGGCCCCTTCATGCTCGAGAGCTTCACCGCCGCGCAGTCCACCGTGCTGCGCCGCAACCCGCACTACTGGGGCGCGGAGGGTCCGTACCTCGACGAGGTCAGCCTGCTGAACTTCAACGACACCGATGCGCTGATCAACTCGCTGCTGTCCAACCAGGTCGATGCCATCGCCCAGATCCCGCCGGCGCTCACCGAGGTCATCGCCTCGGACCAGCGGATCAAGATCCTCAACTCCGAGACCGGCATGTACCTGCCCTTCACCATGCGCGTGGACAGGGCGCCGTTCGACGACGAGCGCGTGCGCCAGGCGTTCCGCCTGGCCGTGCATCGCGAGGGGATGATCGAGCAGGTCCTCTCCGGCAAGGGCACCATCGGCAATGACATGTTCGCCGCCTTCGACCCGGCCTACCCCGGTGAGCTGTCCCAGCGCACCCAGGACATCGCCGAAGCGAAGCGGCTGCTGGCCGAGGCCGGACACCCCGACGGCCTCGAGGTGGAGCTGGTCACCGCCCCCATCCAGGCCGGCGTCGTCGAAGCCGCCCAGGTGTTCGCCGAGCAGGCGGCCGAGGCCGGCATCATCGTGTCGATCAACCGCATGGACCTCACCGCCTACTGGACCGACTACCTCAACTACGACTTCTCCCAGTCGTTCTGGTACACCCGCAACTTCCTCGCGCAGTCGAACGCCGCGGTGATGCCGGGCGCTCCGTTCAACGAGACGCACTGGGCGGACGAGGAGTACATCGCGCTGGTCGAGCAGGCCCGCGCCGAGGTCGACGATGCGGCTCGGGGTGAGCTCATCGCCCAGGCCCAGGAGATCCTGTACGACCGCGGCGGTTACATCATCTGGGGCTTCGCGAACCAGATCGACGCCTATCAGGGATATGTCGGCGGCTTCGTCGAGAACCGCACCGGGATCCCGCTGTCCGGGTTCCGGCTTGACCGCGTGTGGATCGGAGAGGCCGCATGATCGCCAAACTCATCGTCCGTCGGCTGGCCATCAGCCTCGTCATCCTGCTGGCAGTCTCCCTGCTGGTCTTCGGCGCGACCCTGCTCCTGCCAGGTGACCCGGCCCGGGCGATCCTGGGCCAGCAGGCGACCCCCGAGCGGATCGCCGCCCTGCACCAGCAGATGCATCTGGATCAGCCCGCCGGGCAGCGCTACCTGTCCTGGCTCGGTGGCCTGTTCACCGGTGATCTGGGCACCTCGGCGGCATCCGGCCAGCCGGTGATCGACCTGCTGGCCGACCGTGCCCGCGCCTCGGTGTTCCTCATGGTCGCCGCCGCGCTGATCAGCATCCCGGCCGGTCTCGCGCTGGGCATCTGGTCCGCACTGCGCCGCGGCCGGGTCGCGGACAGCGCGATCACGGGCATCTCCCTGGTGCTCGCGGCCCTGCCCGAGTTCGTGATCGGCATCGCCCTGGTGGCCCTGTTCGCCACCACCGTGCTGAGCATCCTGCCTGCGGTGACCATGTCCCCGCCGGGAACGCAGGTCTGGGACTTCCCTGCCCAGCTGATCCTGCCCACCGCGGTGCTGGTGCTGGTGGTGACCCCGTACATCGCCCGGATGATGCGCGCGACCATGCTCGAGGTGCTCGACTCCGGCTATGTGGAGATGGCCCGGCTCAAGGGCGTCCCCGAGCGCCGCGTGATCCTGCGCCACGCCCTGCCCCATGCGATCGGACCGGTCGCCCAGGTGGTCGCGATCCAGCTGGCGTGGATGGCCGGCGGCGTGGTCGTGGTCGAGTTCCTGTTCCGCTATCCCGGGCTCGGCCAGGCCCTCATCGAAGCGGTCGACTATCGCGATGTGCAGGTGGTGCAGGCGGTGACCATGATCGTCGCGGTCATCTACATCGTCGTGAACCTGCTGGCGGATGTCGTCGGCATCCTGGCCAACCCGAAGCTGCGCACCGGAGGTGACAGGTGATGTCCCAGGCCATGAATGCAGGCCCCACCGGAACGGGAGCCGACGACCCGACGGTCGCGAATCCCACCGCCACGGAACCCATCGGCCCCGAGGGGCCGGCCGTCCCCACCGGGAGCACGCGCCGCAACTCGGTGCTCACCCGCTTCTGGGCACAGCGTCAGGCGAAGATCGGCGTGGCGCTGACGGCACTGGTCGTCATCGCCGCGTTCCTGGGACCGCTGCTGCTGCCGTGGGCGACCGGCTACTCCGCCACCGAGTTCGCCGACCGTCCCTTCCAGGAGGCGGGGCCGTTCGGCACCGACAACCTCGGCCGTGACGTGCTCAGCCGGTTCCTGGCCGGCGGCACCTCGCTGATCCTCTACTCCGTGCTGGCCACGGCGCTGGGACTGTTCCTGGGGCTGCTGTTCGGGATGGTCGCCGCCTATGCCGGCGGGACGCTCGACTCCCTGCTCATGCGCGCCAACGACGTGCTGCTGGCGATCCCGCAGCTGGTGTTCGCGCTGCTGGCCATCACCGTGCTGGGCCCGCAGCCCTGGGTGCTGGTGACCGTCATCGCGGTCACCCATGCCCCGCGCATCGCGCGGGTCACGAGGTCGGCCACGCTGGACGTCATCAACGAGGACTACATCCGTGCCGCCGAGATGTACGCGATGCCGCGGATGCGGATCCTGTTCCGCGAGATCCTGCCCAACATCACCGGTCCGCTGGCCGTCGAGGCCGGGCTGCGTCTGACCTATTCGATCGCGGCGATCGCCTCGCTGTCCTTCCTCGGCCTGGGCATGCAGCCGCCGGCCGCGGACTGGGGCCTGATGATCAACGAGAACCGCATCGCACTGTCCCTGCAGCCCTGGGGCGTCATGCTGCCGGTCCTCGCGATCGCCGTCCTGACCATCGGGACCAACCTGATCGCCGATTCGATCGCGCGGGCCTCCGCGAGCACGAACGTAGGGGAGAAGTGATGTCGAGAGCACGCAGGGTCGAGGCGACCCTCACACCCACCGGCGCGCCCATGGTCGAGGGCTCGGCCTGGCACAGCACGGTCGAGAGCGGCGGCGACGTCCTCGAGATCGCGGATCTGAGGATCGACACCACCTCGGGCGGCCGCCCGATCATCAAGGGCGTCGATCTGCGCCTGCGCCAGGGCGAGCTGCTCGCGCTGGTCGGAGAGTCCGGCTCCGGCAAGACCACGGTGGGACTGGCCGTGCTCGGCCGTTTCCGTCGCGGGCTGACGCATGTGGGCGGCACGGTCACCGTCCACCCCTCCAACCACACCTCCGCTGCGGTGATGACCGACCTGGGCGAGGAGGCGCTGCGGCGCCTGCGCGGCTCACGCGTCTCCTACATCCCGCAGGACCCGGCACTGTCGCTGAACCCGGCGATGCGCGTCGGCGAGCAGATCAGCGAGGTGCTCGAGATCCACGAGTTCGGAGCCGACGACGCCGAGCGGACCGAGCGCGTGCGCGGCGTGCTGCGCGAGGTCGGGCTGCCGGATGACGACGCCTACCGGCGCCGCTGGCCCCATGAGCTCTCCGGCGGTCAGCAGCAGCGCATCGGCATCGCGATGGCCTTCGCGATGTACCCCGATGTGCTGGTGCTCGACGAGCCGACCACCGGCCTGGACGTGTCCACCCAGGCCGTGGTGCTCGAGACCATCCGCGAGATGACGGTCAAGAACAGCGTGGCCGGTCTCTACATCACCCACGACCTCGCGGTGGTCGCCGAGATCGCCGACCGCGTGGCGGTCATGCTCCAGGGCGAGCTGGTGGAGGAGGGCCCCACCGCCGACGTGCTCGGTGCCCCGCAGCATCGCTACACCCGCACCCTGCTCGCCGCCGTCCCGGACCTCGCCGGGAAGAACAACATCGGAGAGTTCGAGGCGCGCCGCAAGGCCGTCCAGGCCGCTGAAGCGGGGGAGGCCGTCCGGCCCGCGACCACGAGCACCTCCCGCGATGCGGACACGGCGGCGGCCCCGGCCACCGAGGCGGCCTCCGGCGATCCGCTGCTCGAGGTGCGCGATGTGTCGCTGTCCTACGGCACGAAGCAGGTGCTCACCAGCGTCGACCTCACCCTGCGCACCGGGGAGTGCACCTTGCTGCTGGGAGAGTCCGGCTCGGGCAAGACCACCCTCTCGCGGGCGATCGCCGGCCTGCTGGACCACTGGTCGGGATCTGTCAGGTACCGGGAGGAGGAGCTGCCGCGGTCCACCCGTCGGCGCAGCCTCGCCCAGCGGCAGGACATCCAGTACGTCTTCCAGTCCCCGTTCTCCTCGCTGAACCCGCGCCGCACGCTGGGCCAGTCGCTCGCCGTGCCGCTGGAGATGTCCGGCGAGCTCAGCGCGTCCCAGCGCCGGGAACGGGTCCGCGAGGCGCTGGACTCGGTGCGGCTGGGGAGGTCCTTCTTCGACCGTCGGCCGGGAGATCTCTCCGGCGGTGAGCGCCAGCGCGCGGCCATCGCTCGGGCGCTGGTGAACATGCCGCGGGTGCTGGTGTGCGACGAGATCACGTCGGCGCTGGACGTCTCGGTGCAGGCCAGCATCATCGACCTGCTGAGCCATCTGCGCCAGGAGCGGGGGCTGTCGATGCTCTTCGTGACCCACAACATCGCCCTGGCCCGCCACGTGGCCGAGCGCGTCGCCGTGCTGGATCACGGCGTGATCGTCGACGATGGACCGACGGACCAGGTGCTCACCGCGCCGAGCCACAGTTACACCGAGGAGCTGCTGCAGAACATCCCGACCCTCTGAGGGCGGGACGAGGAGGGCGCCGGGCCGGGGAGGTCCGGGCCCGCCCCAGCAGCCGACGACGCAGTGGGAGGCACCATGTCGACATCACATCCACCGATGACTGCCGCAGGGGACACCGCGGAGACCGCGAGCTCTTCCGCGGAGGCCGCGAGCTCTTCCGCGGAGGCCGTCCGCGTGAGGGTCCGTTCCTGCATCGAGGAGTCCGGTCTCGCCCAGCGCGAGTTCGCCCGCCGCATCGAGCTGGAGGAGACCAAGCTGTCCAAGGCGCTGAAGGGCACCCGCCGCTTCAGCCCGGCCGAGCTGGTGCGGATCGCGACCGTCGGCGGTGTCACGGTGAACTGGCTGGTCTCCGGCTCGGACTCGGCCTCCGGACCGGCCGCGGTCCCCACCGCGGCGAGCCTGCCCCGCCGGGGACGTGAAGCCCCGGAGCAGGGGCGGCGGCGGCAGACGATCGTCGAGACCGCCTGGGCGCTGTTCGCCTCCCGCGGCCTGCACGCGGTGAAGATCTCCGAGATCGCCGCCGAGGCAGGGGTCAGCACCGCCGCGGTCTACCACTACTTCTCCGGCAAGCGTGAGCTGTTCGAGGAGACGCTCCGCTACTCGGTCAAGCTCGCCTTCGATCGGCAGGTCGCCTCCCTGCACCTGATCTCCGGTCCGCGGGAGCGGCTCGAGCACCTCATCAGCCTGCAGCTGCCCGCCGACGGCGCTCGCGCGCAGGAGTTCGCGATCTGGTTGCAGGCCTGGTCCGAGGTCGCCGTCGGCGCCGGCTCCCAGCAGAACCATGCCTTCGCCTATCAGCGGTGGTATCGCACGGTGCACGACGTGCTGCGCGAGGGACAGGAGGCGGGGGTCGTCGCCGCCGAGCCGCTCGAGGACCTCACCACCCAGTTGACCAGCCTGATCGACGGGCTCGGCATCAAGGTGCTGGTCGGCACGATCAGCGTCGAGCAGATGGCCTCCCAGATCCATCGCTTCCTCGAACGCCTCGTCGTCGCCCGTCCCTGACCACCCCGAGACCCAGACCCACCCGAGACCCGGACCCACCCCACGAAAGGGACCCCCATGAGCCGCAAGGTCATCCTCACCTGCGCCGTCACCGGCGCCGGCGACACCGCCGCCAAGAGCGAGCACGTACCTGTCACCCCCGAGCAGATCGCGGCCGATGCGATCGCCGCCGCCCGCGCCGGTGCCTCCGTCGTGCACGTGCACGTGCGGGACATCGAGACCACGCAGGGCTCTCGCGACGTGGAGCTGTACAGCGAGGTGGTGCGCCTGATCGGCGAGAGCGACGTCGATCCCGTCATCAACCTCACCGCCGGCATGGGCGGTGACCTCACGGTCGACCCCAGCGATCCCACCCGGGAGCTGGGCAAGCTCGAGGGCACCGACCTGGTCAGCGGCCTGGACCGGCTGCCGCATGTCGAGAAGCTGCGCCCGGAGATCTGCACCCTGGACTGCGGGTCGCTGAACTTCGGCGAGGGCAGCCAGCTCTACGTCAGCACCCCGGACATGCTCCGCGAGGGTGCCGCCCGGATCAAGGAGCTCGGGGTCAAGCCGGAGATGGAGATCTTCGATACCGGGCAGCTGTGGTTCGCGAACGTCATGGTGGCCGAGGGCCTCATCGCCCCGCCGCCGATGTACCAGCTGTGCATGGGGATCCCCTACGGCGCCCCCGTCGACTCCGGCCTGCTGGACGCCATGGTGCACCTGCTGCCCGAGGGGGCGCAGTGGACGTCCTTCGCCATCGGCCGCGACCAGCTGCGCTGGGTCGCGCAGTCGGTGCTGCTGGGCGGGCACGCCCGGGTGGGGCTGGAGGACAACCTCTACCTGCGCAAGGGCGTCAAGGCCACCAACGCTCAGCTCGTCGAGGAGGCCGGGAAGATCATCGACTCCCTCGGTGACCAGATCGCCACGCCCGACGAGGCCCGCGACATCCTCCAGCTCGACCGGAAGGCTCTCTCCGCATGACCACTGTCCCTGCTGCTCCCATCCCCGACCCGCAGCCGCCCGAGGTCGCCGAGGTCACCACGATCGCCTGCGTCGGCATCGGCACCATCGGCGGCGGCTGGGCCGCCTACTTCCTCTCCCGCGGCTACCGGGTCCAGGCCTGGGACCCCTCGCCCGAGGCCGGGGACCGGGTCCGCGCGCTCATCGACGCCGCCTGGCCGGCGCTGACCCAGCTGGGCCTGGCCGAGGGCGCCGATCCGCACGCCATCTCCGTCCACACCGATCTCGCCGAAGCGCTCGACGGCGCCCAGTTCGTGCAGGAGAGCGCCCCCGAGGTGCTGGAGATGAAGCAGCAGCTGCTGGCGGACATCGATGCGCACGCCGCCCCGGGGGTCATCATCGCCTCCTCCACCTCCGGCTACTCGATGACGGAGATGGCGGTGGACGCGGCCTCACCCGAGCGGCTGGTCGTCGGCCACCCCTTCAACCCGCCCTACCTGATCCCGCTGGTCGAGGTGGTCGGCGGCGAGCAGACCTCGCCCGCGGCCGTCGCCTGGGTCTCGGCCTGGTACGAGCACCTGGGCAAGTCCGTGATCACGATGGACCACGAGGTGCCCGGCTTCATCGCCAACCGCCTGCAGGAGGCGCTGTGGCGGGAGGCGCTGCACATGGTGGACAACGGCGAGGCGACGGTCGAGCAGATCGACCGCTCCATCACCGACGGTCCCGGCCTGCGCTGGCCCCTGCAGGGCCCCATGCTCACCTTCCACCTGGCCGGCGGGCCCGGCGGGATGGCCCACATGCTCGACCACTTCGGTCCTTCGCTGAAGTCCCCCTGGACCCGTCTGGAGGCTCCGGAGCTGACCGAGGAGCTGCGCGGTGCCGTGGTGGCAGGCTGCGATGACGAGGCCGACGGACGCACCGTGCCCGAGCTCGTCGCCCAGCGCGACCAGGCGATCATCGCGGTGCGCCAGGTCATCGAGCAGCTGCGCCGGGGCTCCGCGGCATGAGTGCGCTGCCCGCCTTTCGCACCCCGGTGCGCCGGGAATGGATCGACTACAACGGCCATCTCTCCGAGGCCTACTACGTGCTCGTGTTCGGCTTCGCCACCGACGAGGTGATGGAGCAGATCGGGCTGGGCGCCGCAGAGCGTGCCCAGGCCGGCTCCTCGCTGTACACCGTCGAGGCGCATGTGCGGTACCTGCAGGAGGTGCCCCGCGGCGCAGAGCTGGTGGTGACCACCGCGATCGCCGGCGCCGCGGCCAAGAAGCTGCACCTGGCGCACGAGATGCGGGTGGACGGCGAGCTGGTCGCGACAGAGGAGATCCTGGCGCTGCACGTGGCCGGGGATCCGGCCCGGTCCGCGCCCTTCCCCGAGCCCGTCGCCGCGCGGATCGCCGACGTCGCGGCCGCGGGACCTGCCGGAGCCGGCGACGTCCCGGCGGCGGACGCGATCGCCGAGACCTTCGGCGCCCCCGCCACCCGGCCCGACTGGGTCGGCCGCGCGATCCGTCTCTGAACCGCCCGCACCCCACCGACCGAGGCCCCAGGAGGAGTTCCCCGATGTCCACATCCACCGTTCCCGCAGATGATCCGTCCGCGGTCACCGTCCGCGCCTGCGAGGGGCTGCCCGGCGACATCGCCGAGCGTCTCGTCGAGATCTTCGGTCGCCACCTCGCCGCCTCCGGGGGCGGGATGGCGTTCTCCGTCCACCGCGCCGGGCAGCCGCTGCTGCAGCTGCACGGCGGGCAGGCGGCGCCCGGCCGGCCATGGACCGCGGACACCATGGCGGTGCTGTTCTCCGGCACGAAGGGACTCACCGCGACCCTCGCCGCGCTCCTCATCGGCCGAGGGCAGCTGGACCCCGAGGCCCCGGTCGCGCAGTACTGGCCGGAGTTCGCCGCGGCCGGCAAGGAGCAGGTGCGGATCCACCACCTGCTGGACCACACCGTCGGCCTGCCGTTCGTCGACCCCGACCCGGCGGATGACGCCGAGAGGCTCGACAACCACCTGATGGCCGAGCGCCTCGCCGCCCAGCCGACGCTGTGGGAGCCGGGCACGAAGGTCGCCTACCACGCCCTGACCTACGGATACCTGCTGGCGGAGGTGCTGCGCCGGGTCAGCGGACGCAGCGTCGGGGAGCTGCTGCGCACCGAGCTGGCAGAGCCCTTCGGACTCGATGTCCACCTGGGACTGCCGGAGTCGGAGGAGGTGCGGGTCGCCCCGGTGTTCCGTGCCGCGGGCTACCGGATCTCCACCTACCTGCAGGAGGATCCGGAGCGGCGCGCGATCGTGGACCGGATGTACGGCAGCAGCCTGACCGCCGAGACCCCGCCGTTCAACACCCGCGCCTACCACGCCGCAGAGCTCGCCGCCGGCGGCGGGATCGGCACGGCCGACGCGATGGCGAGGATGTACTCCCTGCTCATCGCCGCCGACGCCCCGCTGCTCCCGGCCGACACCCTGGCCCGCGCCACCCGCACCTGGTCCCAGGGCACGGACACGATCAACGACCGGCCGGTGCGCTTCGGGCTCGGCTACGAGCTCGATGACCCCATCGGCACCTACGGCCCGGTGCGCCCCGCCTTCGGCCACACCGGCGCCGGCGGCGGGCTGCACGGCGCCTGGCCCGAGCAGGGCCTCGCCTTCTCCTTCCTGCCCAGCGAGATGCAGAGCGAGGACGTGGACCGGCGGGTCAAGGATCTGCTGGAGGTGCTGGCGGAGGTGGTGTAGCGCGGTCCGGTGCGAGGGGAAGCGGTGGTGGGGCCCCAGAAGCGGTCGCTCCGCGCATGCCGCCGGCGCTGTGTACGATCGCTCCCGTACGGCGATGCAGCGTCGCGATCGCCCTCCCACACCTCGTGAAAGTCGTCCCTCCACGCCGTGTACTCACTCCTGCTCGCGATCATCTACGTCGCCTTCGTCAGCCTCGGCCTGCCGGATTCCCTGGTCGGCTCGGGCTGGCCGGTCATGCATCAGGACCTCGGCGTCCCGGTGGCGTTCGCCGGCATCATCACCATGATCATCGCCGTGGGGACCATCGTCTCCAGCCTCGCCTCCGAGCGGGTCACCCTCCGCTTCGGCACCGGGGTGGTCACGGCGATCAGCGTCGGGATGACCGCTGCCGCGCTGGTGGGGTTCTCCACCTCGGAGCAGTTCTGGATGCTGTGCCTGTGGGCGATCCCGTACGGGCTCGGTGCCGGCGCGGTCGATGCGGCGCTGAACAACTACGTGGCGCTGCACTACGCGGCCCGGCACATGAACTGGCTGCACAGCTTCTGGGGAGTGGGCGCCTCGATCAGCCCGTTCGTCATGGGGTTCGCGATCTCGTCCGGGCAGGGATGGTCCACCGCCTACCTGCTGATCGGTCTGGCCCAGGCCGCGCTCACCCTCGCACTGCTGGCCAGCATCCCGCTGTGGGGCACGGTGGACAGCGCACGCTCCCCGGCGAGGACCGTCCGGACCCATGATCTCGCCGAGGACGCCCCGGCGCCGCAGGGCCGCGCACCCGTCCCGCTCGAGACGGCGCTGCGGATCCCCGGGGTGGCGCTGATCCTGCTCACGTTCGGCGCCTACTGCGCGCTCGAGAGCACGGCGCTGCTGTGGTCCTCGACCTACCTGGTCGCCGAGCGCGGGGCGCTCCCGGCGGCGGCGGCCGCATTCGGTGCGCTGTTCGTGCTCGGCCTGACCGCCGGGCGCTTCCTGGCCGGCTTCGTCGCCGAGCGCCTCGGTGACCGGGCCCTGATCCGGGGAGGCTTCGTGATCATCGGGGTGGGCGCGCTGATGCTCGCCCTGCCCCTGTCGACGGAGGTGGTCGGGCTCGCGGGTCTGGTCGTCGTGGGCCTCGGCTCCGCGCCGATCTATCCCGCGATCATCCACTCCACCCCGATCAACTTCGGTCGGCGCAACTCCCAGGCCATCATCGGCATCCAGATGGCCGCCGCCTACACCGGCTCCACCCTCGCGCCACCGGCGTTCGGCGCGCTCTCGGCCTGGACGGGGATGTGGATCCTCCCGCTGTTCCTCGCCGTGCTGGTGATGGCGGGCCTGGTGCTGTCCGAGCGGCTGAACCGGGTGGTGGCAGTGCCGGCGCGGGTCCGCACCCATAGCGTGACGACGTGAGTTCCACCCGGCCCCGCGGCGTCGGCGCCGGTCGAGGTCGTGTCCCGATCCCGCCCCGATGAGTGCGCGGCGCGCGGTCAGGCGCGCTCGCCGAGCCCGATCACGTGCTCGGGGAGGCGCTCGTTGCTGCCGTACATGAAGTGGTTCGCCATGTTCTCGGAGAACCGGCTGGCCTCCGGGGTGCGGCCCACTGCCTCGGCGACCTCGCGGATATGGATCGGAGCGGCGCCGCAGCACACCCCCAGGTAGTTCACGCCCAGCGCGTAGGCCTCCTCGGCGAAGGCCCGGATCTCGTAGCGGTTGGTCAGCAGGGGGTCCAGGGCGGTGGGGAAAGTGCGCCCGTGCGGGGAGGGGACGGCCGCCGCCTCATCCGAGAGGTTGAAGAACGTCGGCTCCTCCTGCGTGGTCCGGTACGGGATGGGCAGGGCGCCCACGTGGCAGGAGACCGCCTCGCGGATCTGCCGCAGCCAGGGCATCAGGGTCTCCGGGCCCCGGAAGCAGTTCAACCCGACCACGTCGGCCCCGCCCTGCTCCAGGCGCTGGGCGGTCTCGACGATCCCCGCGCCGTCGGCCATCTCCTGGAACGCCATCGGGGCGAGGGTGAGCACCACCGGCAGCCCGGAGGACTTCGCGACCTCGAGCGCGGCCAGCGCCTCGCCGGCGTAGTAGAAGGTCTCGCCGATGATGAGGTCCGCGCCCTCCTCGACGGCCCATCCGACCATCTCCTCGAACATGCCGCGCACCTCGGCCTGCCGTGCGGTGTCCGTCGGGTCCCAGATGTTCGAGTTCGAGATGTTGCCGGCCATGAGGTTCCCGGGCACCGCGTCGGCGACCTCGCGGGCGATGCGCAGTGCGGAGCGGTTCAGCGGCTCCAGCAGGTCCTCCTTGCCGATCACCCGCATCTTCTCGCGGTGACCGTTGTAGGTGAACGCCTCGACGATGTCGGAGCCGGCGCGCTGGAAGTCCACGTGCAGGGTTCGCAGGGCCTCCGGGTGCTCGAGGGCGACCTCGGGGACGAATTCGCCGGCCGTGAGGTAGCCGCGGCGCTCGAGCTCGAACAGGAAGCCCTCCGCGCAGATGACGGGGCCTGCGTCGAGGCGGTCGGTGAGGATGTTCTGGGGCATGATCGATCTCCGTGGTCCGGCGGGCGGGGCTGTACCGGCCGAGACTAGTCCGGAGCCGCGGCGGTGTCCCCGTGCATGGCGGAGTGTGAACGGGAGGCGGTCACCGTCCGGTCGCCGCGCTCGCCATCACCGTTCACCGCCCTCGCGCCGCCAGGCGTGCCATCAGTCCCGTCGGCGCCAGCCGCGCCGCGGTATAGATCGCCTTGTACCGCTTGCTCGGCACGGAGACCGCCTTGCCGCGCGCCGCGTCCCGCAGCGATTCCTCGACCACCCGCGGCGCCTGGAGCCACAGCCAGTCGGGGATGCCCTCCTCACCCGGAGGCAGGCCCAGGCGGGCGTGGAAGTCGGTGTGGGTGTAGCCGGGGCACACGGCGGTGACGGTCACGCCGCGGGAGCGGTAGTAGCTGCTGGCCCAGCGGGAGAACATCACCTGCCAGGACTTCGCCGCCGCATAGGTGGAGCGCGGCATGACGGCCGAGGCGGAGGCGATGTTGAGGATCGTGCCGGAGCGGCGCTCCAGCATGCCGGGCAGCACGGCGTGCATCAGCCGCATCGGCACCTCGGCATGGAGGCGCAGGTGGCGCGCCTCGTCCTCGATGTCGTTCCGTTCGAAGGCGAGGGGGAGGCCGAAACCGGCGCTGTTGATCAGCATGTCGACCGGGCGCGACGCATCGGAGAGCCGGCCGACGACGGCGGCGATGCCGCCGGCGGAGGAGAGGTCCGCGGCCAGCACGTCGACCTCGCTCGCCCCCTCGCCGCGCAGCTCGGCAGCCAGCTCCTCGAGCCGTGCCTCATCGCGGGCGACGAGCACGAGGTGGTCGCCGCGGCGGGCGAGCCGGCGGGCGTACTCGGCGCCGAGGCCGGAGCTGGCACCGGTGATCAGGGACGTCATCGTCATGGCTGCGAGCTTAGTGACCGCCGGTGCTCCCGTCGTCCTCGCACGTGACCAACGCCCCGTCGGCCGGACGGCCCGGCCGCCATAGACTCGATCGGTGCCTGGCTCCTCTGCTCCTGCCCCGTCCGTGTCGTCTCCTACCGGCCGCGAGGGACCCGCTCTGACCGCGGAGGACATCGCCACCGCCCTGCGGGTGCTGCAGCACGCCCCGACCCTCGCCGAGGACAGCGCGGATCTGGTCGCGATCAAGCGGGCCTCCCGGAACTTCGAGAAGAAGCTCGGAAAGTCGCGCCGCGGGGAGAAGACCTGGGCACAGCGTAAGGCGGACCGCGCCGTGATCGCGGCGACCGCCACCGGGTCCCCGCTGCGCATCGACGACGAGACCAAGGGGATCCCGTTGGTCTCGAGCGCGCAGGGTGCCTTCGCGGGCGAGCTGCACAAGGCCCGCGGCTGCTACATCTGCAAGACCGACTTCACCCTGGTCGATGCCTTCTACCACTGGCTGTGCCCGGACTGCGCCGCGATGTCCCACACCAAGCGGGACCAGCGCACCGACCTCACCGGCAAGCGGGCCCTGCTCACCGGCGGCCGCTCCAAGATCGGCATGTACATCGCGCTGCGCCTGCTGCGCGACGGTGCGCACACCACCCTCACCACCCGCTTCCCCAAGGACGCGGCACGGCGCTTCGCCCAGCGGGAGGACGCGGCGGAGTGGATCGACCGGCTGACCATCGTCGGGATCGATCTGCGCGACCCCCTCCAGGTGATCGCGCTCGCCGACGACGTGGCCGCCGCCGGTCCGCTGGACATCCTCATCAACAATGCCGCGCAGACGGTGCGCCGCTCCCCGAGCGCCTACTCGGCCCTGGTCGCGCAGGAGGACGCCCCGCTGCCCCCGGACCTCGCACTGCCGGAGATGACAGCCTTCGATCGCATCTCCCAGGCGCATCCCGCCGCGCTCGCCGGCGTGCTGCAGAACCGGTCCGTCCCGCGGCACGACGGGGAAACGCTCGAGCCTGCCCGGGCCGCGCAGTCCGCGGCGTCGATGACCGCGCTCGCGCTGCGTGCCGGCAGGGCCAGCCTGCAGGAGCACCTCGCCGGCACCGCGGTCGACGCCGGCGGGCTGCTGCCGGACCTGCAGACCACCAACTCGTGGACCCGGACGGTGGACCAGGTGGACGCGCTGGAGATGCTCGAGGTGCAGCTGTGCAACGAGACCGCCCCCTTCCTGCTGATCAGCAGGCTGCGGCCCGCGATGCGCGCGGCCGTGCAGGCCGGGGCGCGCCGGGCCTACATCGTCAACGTCTCGGCGATGGAGGGGCAGTTCTCCCGCCGCTACAAGGGCGCCGGCCACCCCCACACCAACATGGCCAAGGCCGCACTGAACATGCTCACCCGCACCAGTGCGGGCGAGGCGTTCGAGACCGACCGGATCCTGATGACCGCGGTGGACACCGGCTGGATCACCGACGAACGCCCCCACCAGGACAAGCTGCGCATCGCCGCCGAGGGCTGGCACGCCCCGCTGGATCTGGTCGATGGCGCAGCACGCGTCTACGACCCGATCGTGCGCGGCGAGGCCGGCGAGGATCTGTACGGCTGCTTCGTGAAGGACTTCTCGCCCAGTCCCTGGTGATGCGCGCGGGTGCGACTGCCTCGCGAGACCGTGACCTCGAGGGACTTGGACTCAGAGGGCCGATGGGGGTGTCCAGTTCCCGCAGGGGGTAGTCCAGAGCGGATCTGATGCCCAGTCCTCTGGAGCGCCCAGCGCTGCAGGACTCGGATTCTGCGTTGTGCTGAGTCCATCTTCGAGGAGTTCCCGCATCTTCAGATTCCAGGTCGATCCCGGCGCGAGATGCCCTAGGAGATAGGCGATGACTGCGATCGATCCGTAGACGCGCTCGCTCTGACCGGATGCGAGGGTGGTGAGGCGCGGGATCGTGCGAAGGGCCGCAGTGGGGGCCGGGATCAGCGAACGGTTCCAGACCCGCGCGTGGTGCGCGCAGGCGTTGCGGAGGATCGACAGCTGCTCCAGCCAGCGTGCCAGCGGGTGCTCCCGTGAAGCCTTCCGCCTCTGGTTGCCAGAAAGCGCCGACACGTCAAGCTTCAGGCCGAGGCTCTCCGCGACGGCCCATTGGTCTCGGGCGAACATCCCCTCGTACAGTCTGGAGATGTCGGCGAAGTCCAAGACTTCGGTGAGGACCCAGATCGGCACCGAGCCGCTGTAGGCCTTGCGATGGTGCCGGATCGGTGCGCTGTGGCTGCGCGCAGCGCGGTCTACGCGCCGCTCGGCCACGGTCAACCAGCGCTCGTGATCAAAGCCGGTGCGGAACAACTGCGGATCTTCGTGCGCCAGAGGCCCATGCTGGCCGATGTGATAGCTCAAGTGGCTGCGTACTCCGACTTCGACGCGCTCCACTGCGTCATGGATCAGAGTTCGCAGCTTGCGGTCGAACTCGTAGAGCGCAGCGACCATCGAGAAATCGGTGTCTGGTAGAAAGCGGTCGATAGGGGCGCCAGCCGAGCCCCTGACCCGATAGTCGTACCAGTACCCGCTGAGACGGTAGTAGCCGACGTTCCGCAACCATTGCGATGCTTCGTCTGGATCCAGGAGCATCCCGCGCCGCTGCAGCAGCGTGATCTGCTGGCCGATGGTCGTGTAGGGCTTCGGCGACGGCATCGTTCTCCCCCGATAGAGATCCAGCCCGCACCAGGAGGACCTGGGCGGGCTGAACGGTTGCGCTCAGTATAGCTGTCAGGTTGATGCGCTGACAGTGATCTGTGCGGGGCGAGTTGTAGACGTGGTCGGAATCCGTACGGGAGCCGAAAGCGTCGCGCGGGGTGAACAGCCCAGCGTCACGACCCCCTCCTGTGTGACACGCTGGCGCGATGCCCCGCCCCATGCACGTCTCGGACAGCATCGAGATCGCCGCCGACCCGATGACGATCTATCGCGAGGTCGCCGACCCCTCGCAGATGGGGCGCTGGAGCCCGGAGAACCAGGGCACGGCCGCGCCGGGCCGCGGGCCACTGAGGGTCGGGGACGAGTTCGTGGGCCGCAATCGCCGGGGCCCCGGCCGCTGGTCCACTGCCTGCACGGTGATCGCCGCGGAGCCCGGCGAGAGATTCGCCTTCTGGGTCCACCGGATCGGGCTGCGCACGCCGGTGCTGCGCGGAGCGATCGCGACCTGGAGCTATACCTTCGCCCCGGCAGGGGAGGGGCGCACCCTCGTCACGGAGACCTGGCAGGACGACCGCACCGGCTGGTCGGATGCCTGGGCGGCCCGCTTCGACAGGCTGGTCACGCGGGGCAGCACCTTCGATCGTTTCCAGGCGGGCAACATCCGGCGCACCCTCGCCCGGCTGAAGACCGACCTCGAACGCTGAGCACCCGAGCGGAAGGACCATTGCGCAGATGAGCGCGAATGCAGAGACCCTGACGAGGATCCTGACGACGATCGACGGCCGCGGCTACGGCTCGTACAAGCAGCTCACCGGCAGCTACGACCTGGGACGGTGCCGTCTCGTGGTGGACCGGGTGCAGGTGGATCCCTTCGCCCCGCCCTCCCTGATGCGCCTGGTGGTCGATCCGGCCACCGCCGGCCTCCCGGCCGATCTCCTGAGCGACCGCCCGGGATACGTCGCGACCACCGACTTCCTGGCCCGGGCCGTCGCGACCGCCGCAGGAGCGCTCGGGGAAGGGGTCAGCATCGGGACCCCCGGCCAGGAGGTCCTCGAACGCACCAGCGTCACGGTCACCGACGAGGGGGTCGAAGCGCGCCTGGCGGTCCAGCTCCCTGCCGCCGGGCGCCGGATCCGGGGCCGCCAGGCCGTGCGGCTGCTCACCGAGGACCTGCCGAGGATCGCCGAGGCCGCGCTGGTCCACGCGAGCCTCGACGCTGCGGAGTTGCGGGCGCACGTCGCCCTCCATCGCGATCAGGAGGCGCTGCGGGAGCAGCTGGCCGGTCGCGGCCTGGTGGCGTTCATCGGCGACGGCGCGATCCTCCCGCGCCGCTCCGGGGACTCCGATCTGCCCCTCGAGCAGGACGCTGTCCCGTTCCGCAGCCCCGAGTCCTTGCAGGTCTGCTTCGACCTGCCCAGCGGTGGAACGGTGAGCGGGATGGGCGTGCCCGAGGGGATCACCGTCATCGTCGGCGGCGGATACCACGGCAAGTCGACCCTGCTGCGGGCGATCGAGCGGGGCGTCTTCGCGCACCGGGAGGGTGATGGTCGCGAATGGGTGATCACCCGCGAGGACGTCGCCTCCGTCCGCGCCGAGGACGGTCGCTCCGTGGCGGGGGTCGACATCTCCCCGTTCATCTCCGGACTGCCCTCGGGCACGGACACCACGCGCTTCTCGACCACCAACGCCTCGGGATCGACCTCGCAGGCCGCCTCCCTCGTGGAGGCGGTCGAGGCCGGCGCCTCCGCGCTGCTGATCGACGAGGACACCTCGGCCACCAACTTCATGATCCGCGATGACCGCATGCGCCGACTGATCCCGGCCGAGCACGAACCCATCACCCCGTTCGTGCAGCGCATCCGCCCGCTGCATGCGGAGCGCGGGGTCTCCACGGTGCTCGTCGCCGGCGGCTCCGGGGCGTTCTTCGACGTGGCCGACCACGTGATCGCGCTGCAGGAGTACGTGCCCCGCGACGTCACCGCACGCGCCCGCGCGCTCGCCGAGGCCGCCCCGCAGCCGGCCTCCCCGGTCTTCGGTCCGACGCGGGCCCGCGTCCCCGCCGCCGGGACCCTGCGGCCGGCGGGGAAGACCAAGCCCGCCTCGGCCCGCGGACGCGACACCATCCGGTACGGACGCGAGCACATCGATCTGGCGGCCCTCTCGCAGCTGGTCGACGCCGCGCAGACCACGGCCATCGCCCATGCCCTGGACCGCCTGGCCGACCTGCTGGACCAGGCGGGACCCGACGGCGCCCGCCCCGCACTCGATACGGCGATCACCGCACTGTGCGCCCGCCTCGATGCCGAGGGGCTGGAGAGCCTGTCCCCGCACCGTGGCCACCCCGGCCACCTCGCCCGGCCGCGCCCCCTCGAGATCCACGCCGCCGTGAACCGGTACCGCGGCCTTCGACTGGCCGATTATTGATGCGGATCCCTCCGCTGGCCTGACCAGGCCCCCGTGCGGCGGCGGCATGGAAGACTGAGCTCACGCACTCAATTTCCTCTAAGGACGTGGCATGAATACATTCCTCGGCATCGGGATCGTCGGCTTCATCGCCGTGATCCTCGTCGCCCTCCTCATCGTGGCGGGGATCGCCTTCTTCGTGATCCGCCGGTGGATCAAGGTCGCTCGCGCGGATGAGGCGCTGGTGATCTCGGGCAAGAGCCAGAAGAATTCCGACGGCAGCCTGTCGGCGACCACGGTCGTGGTCAACGGCAAGGCCGTCGTCAACCCGATCACCCAGCGTCACGAGGTCATCTCGCTGCGGCAGCGGCAGGTGAACATGAGCGCGGACGCGCAGTCCGCGGACAACGTCACCGTGTCGGTGGAGGCCGTGGCGCTGGTGAAGATCGGATCGGATCCGGCGCTGGTGCGTCGGGCGGCCGAGCGCTTCGCCTCCCAGGACGAGGCCATCGAATCCTTCACGCAGGACCAGCTCGAGGGTGTGCTGCGCGGCGTCATCGCCCAGCAGACGGTCATCTCGCTGATGCGGGACCGCAAGGTCTTCTCCGAGCAGATCGCCGAGACGGTGATCCCGGAGCTGCGCGAGCAGGGTCTCATCCTCGACTCGTTCCAGATCCGGGGGATCACCGACGCCGTGGGCTACATCCAGTCCCTCGGCGCGCCGGAGATCGAGGCGAAGCGCCAGGCGGCGGAGATCAGCCAGACCAACGCCGAGCGCGCCGTGGCCAAGGAGAGCATCCGCAACCAGGAGCAGAACCTCGTCGAGCAGCAGGCGCTCGACACGAACACGGCCAATGCGCAGGCCGAGGTGGGCCGTGCCCGGGCGAAGGCGGAGCAGGCAGAGGCCCTGGCCGGGGAGAAGTCCCGCCAGGAGGTGCTGCAGCAGCAGGCCGAGAACAAGCAGGCGCAGCTGGACGCCGACGTCAAGCGCGTCGCCGACGCCGAGCAGTACCGCCGCCAGAAGGATGCCGACGCCAACGCGTATGACGAGCGTCGTCAGGCGGAAGCCCGCGCCGAGGTCGCCGAGGCCGATGCGCGTGCGGTGAAGATGCGCGCCGAGGCCGACGCCGAGGCGGAGCGCCTGGCCGGTCAGGCCCGCGCCGACGCGATGCGCGCCGAGGCCGAGGCGCTGCGGGAGAACCAGGAGGCGCTGCTGGCCCAGCGCGTGGTCGATCAGCTGCCCACCCTCATGGAGACCTTCGCCAAGGGCTATGCCCAGATCGGCGACATCACCGTGATCAGCTCCGACGGCAACGAGGGGGATGTGGCCGGCAAGCAGTTCTCCGGGGAGTCCGCCGGGGCGCTGCGCGGCGTGTTCGACACGGTCCAGTCGACGCTGGGGCTGAGCATCCCGGACCTGATCCAGGGACGTGTCACCGGCGCGGCCCAGGGTGATGCGCTCGGTGCGGCGCTGCGCGAGCAGACGGCCGGCGCCGACCAGACCGCCGGCGCCGAGCCGGAGGCACCTTCCCAGGGCTGAGGTGCAGGTCGTCCTGTCACGCCTGCAGGATGGAGCGGGGGTATCCACCGGATGGTGGGTGCCCCCGCTTCGGCGTTCGCGGCGTGGAGCGCACAAGGCGGGCACGCCTGGCACAAAAGTTGCATATATGCGAACAACTCGGCACAATGGCGGTATGGCTCTTCTGGAAGACTACGTTGAAGTGCTGGACCTCGCAGCAGGCAATGCGGGGCTGGTGACCCGCCCGCAACTGCTCTCAGTGGGGATCACGCCGAGCTCGATCGCCCGTCTGGCTGACACCCCGCGAGCTCTGTCCCCCCTCGGCGGCGGGCTGTACGTGGTCCCGGTGCTCGAGGACCTGAGATTCGGTCGTCAGCGAGCTGCGCTCCAGCGGGTTGATCCTGACCGGTGGCTCGAGCAGCTCGCGAACGATCCTCGCGGAGAGAGGTCGGGCGTGCTGAGCCATCACTCGGCAGCCGAGCTGCACGGCGCTCCTGATCTTCCAGAGGAGCTGCACGTGACCGTGCCGCGACGGCGCCGCCTATCTGGTCTGACGGCCCACATAGCGCGTCTGGGGGCGGCAGACGTTGTCCTCGTCGAGGGGCTGCCGGTCACCTCGGTGGAGCGCACCACGTACGACCTCGGCCGGTGGTCGATGGACGGCGAGCACCGATCGCGGTGGATCGAGCATTGTCTTGATGGGGGACTGCTGACCGTCGATGCGGCTCGACGGCTCCTGGGACCATCTGCGGAGGACACCCTGATGTATCTCGCGGCAGCCGTCTGAGATGGCGTATCCGACGTCACGCGCCCTAGCCAGCGCGATCCAGCAACGCGCACGCGACGGGGCCGGCCAGACTGCGCTGAACGAGTTCTTCGCGCAGCGGCTGATTTCCCGCCTCGCGATCTCGTTCCCCGACCAGTGGGCGCTCAAGGGTGGCCAGGCGATGGTCGCCCGGCTCCCTGACGTCGCGCGTACGACCAGGGATATCGACGGGGCGTTGGTCTCCACGTCACGCGAGACCGCGATCGCCGAGCTCGACCATGCCGCGAAGAGCGCACCGGCAGACTCGGACTTCCTCGAGTTCGAGCTGGTGAAATCGAAGCCCGGCTATGTCGACGACCTCGCGTCGCTGTCCTTCCGCGTCCGCTTCGGCGGGAAAGTGCACGGGAACGTGCGCCTGGATGTCCAGGTGGTGCATGATCGCCACGTTCTCGGAGAGCTCGTGCCGCTCGGACGGCGCGTGGATCCACCGAAACAGAACGGTTGGCCCGACCGGGTGCGAGTGCTCCCGGTGCCGGACCATATGGCCGAGAAGCTCGTCGCGCTCTACAGCGTTCACGCCGGCCGTCCTTCGAGCAGGGAGCGTGACATCGTCGATCTGGCCCTGCTGGCGCGCTACGCGCCCCCGCCGTCCGGTCCCCTCGCGCCCGCCCTGCGGCGCGCGCTGAATCGACCGATGCCGCCCTCGGTCACCGTCGCGCTCCCGCCCCGGTTCGTTGCCCCGGAGCGCTTCCGCCGCGCGTTCGAGCGCGAGAGCCACGGCCTGTCCTGGGAGACATCTATGCGAGAGATCGGCGCGATCTCGGCGCCGGCTCTCGAGATGCACAGCAGTGCACGCTTGAGAGCCGAGGACGCTTCCGATAGCTGACGCGCCGAGCGCGAACTCGACCGTATCGGGAGGAGCGCAGTGAGTATCGCAACCGAGCTGCACGAGCCCGGAGTGGAGGCGACGCCGCGAACCGAACGGTCGAGTTCCGGCCTGCTTCGCGGCTCGCCGTAGACGGCGCGGGCTCTGATTGGAATAGTCGTCCCACATCCATCGCGGGTGCCGACGCACAGCCGCCGTGCACCGCAGCGGGCGGCGCGCTGGTCGCGCCGCCGGATTCCGATCAAGGGAGAGACCATGGACCATCGACTGCTGGGCCGCAGCGGCACCTCCGTCTCGGTGCAGGCGCTGGGCACGATGACCTTCGGCAAGGAGGCCGACGAGACCGCCGCCCACGAGATCCTCACCGCCTTCGTCGAGGGCGGCGGGAACCTGCTGGACACCGCGGACGTGTATACGCACGGCCACTCCGAGGAGATCATCGGCCGCTGGCTCGCCGCGCACCCCACCGAGACCGAGCAGGTCGTGATCGCCACCAAGGCCCGCGCCCCGATGGGGGAGGGGCCCAATGATCTGGGCATCTCGCGCCGCCACCTGCGCCGCGCGCTGGATGCCTCCCTGCGCCGCCTCGGCGTGGAGCACATCGACCTCTACCAGATGCATGCGTGGGACGCGCTGACCCCGCTCGAGGAGACGCTGGGCTTCCTCGCCGAGGCGGTCGCCGCCGGGAAGATCTCCTACTACGGCTTCTCGAACTTCCTGGGCTGGCAGCTCACGAAGGCGGTGCACGTGGCCCGGCAGCACGGCTGGCCGGCACCGGTGACCCTGCAGCCGCAGTACAACCTGCTGGTGCGGGACATCGAGCACGAGATCGTGCCCGCCGCGCTGGACGCCGGGATGGGTCTGCTGCCGTGGTCGCCGCTGGCGGGAGGCTGGCTGAGCGGCAAGTACGAGCGCGATGTGATGCCCACCGGCGCCACCCGCCTGGGGGAGAACCCGCAGCGCGGCATGGAGGCGTGGGAGAAGCGCAATGCCGATGAGCGCACCTGGACCACGCTCGAGGCGGTGCGGGCGGTCGCCGCGGCCCACGAGGCGACCCCCTCGCAGGTGGCCCTGGCCTGGGTGGCCGCCCGGCCGGGAGTGACCTCGGTGATCATCGGTGCCCGCACCACCGAGCAGCTGCGCGACAACATGGCCGCCGCCGAGCTGCAGCTGAGCGAGGACGAGCTCGCGACGCTCAGCGAGGTCAGCGCCCCGCAGCTGGACGACTACCCCTACGGTCCGGCCGGGATCCGCCAGCGGCACCGCCCGCTGGTGCAGGAGACGCGCTGAGGCGGCGTCCCGGGGTGCGGCGCAGCGAGCGGCTGCGGCGGCCGACGGGACGTCCGTGCCGCGCCCAGGCGGCACCGGTCGATCAGGCCCCGTCCGCCGTCAGCGACGCGGCCGGCAGCCAGTCGGCGCCGAGCAGCTCCGCCACGTCGGTCAGGCCCGCAGTGTCGCCGCCGACGGTGTCGGAGGCGGCGGCGATCCGCTCCACCATCACCTTGCTCACCTGCTCCTCGACGGTGCCGTGCGCGTAGGCGATGTGCCAGGGGGAGACCTGGTGGTCGCGATGGGTGCGGCCGGTGACCTGCCGGCCCGCGATGCCCGAGAAGCGGGCCTGGTGGAAGAGGCCCACGCGGGGTTCGGTGCTCGCCCGGTGGCCGCCTTCGAGGGTCTCGCCGGCGTGCAGGCTGATCGAGGCGACCGTGGTGAACACGCACACCTTCGCCCGCCCGGTCTGGAACCGCAGCCGTTCGGCTTCGACGTCGAAGCGGCCCTGGCCATAGATCGTGGCGACCTCGAGCCCGGCATCGCGCAGCCGTTCCGTGATCGGCTCGGCGGCGGTGCCGACGAACTCGACCGAGCACGCCACCTGCCGCTCGGCCTCGACCTGCTGGGCGATCCAGGCGACGGTGGCATCCACCCGGATCAGCCCGGCCTTCTGGCGGAAGCGCAGCAGCGCCGCCCGGCCCTTGGCGGTGCTGCGGCCGCGCCGGGCGATGTCCATGTCGCGGCAGAACTGCCCCCACTCCGCCTCGTACGTTGCCCGCTCGGCCGGGGTGAGGGTCACCGGCATCCCGGCGATCGGCACCGGGCCCCACGGTGCGGCGCGGTGCAGCATCGCAGGTGGCTGAGCGTCCTCGAGCCAGCCGCGCACCCGCGCGAGGTCCTCCGCCCGGCGCGTGGCGTCGGAGGTCCAGGTGGGGCCGTAGCGGCCCCGCTCCAGGGCGATCCCGTGGCGTTCGAGGGCGCTCGCGAAGTCGGCCCCGGGCTGCTTCGCGGAGGTCCACTGCGTCATCGGCTCGCTGTGCCGCTGGGCGTAGGCGGGGGCGAGATAGGGCAGCTCCAGCGGCGTGTGGCCGGGGGTGGCGGTGGTCGCGATGACGAACGGCGCCTGCTCGTGCGCCCGGGAGTGCCCGGAGAGCTTCGCCCAGAGCTTCCAGCGCTTCGTGGTGGTGCGGCGCAGCGCGTGGGCCTCGTCCGCGATGATCACCTCCCAGTCGTGGCCGGCGACCTTCTCCAGCCGGTCCCAGGTGATCACCACCCACTCCAGGCCGGCATCGCCCAGTGCGGTGATGGTGCGGCACCAGTGCCCGATGGTGATCGCGGCGGGCCGGTCGGCGACCACCAGCACCCGCTGCGCCCCGCGGAGATCGCCCACCGCGCTCGCTCCGAGGACGGCGGAGATCGTCTTGCCCACGCCCGGCTCATCGGCCAGCAGGAACTGCCGGCCACCGGCCGCGGCGTGCTCTGCGATCGCATCGGCCGCCTCGTACTGGTTCCGGCGCGGCTCGAGATCCTCGACCGGCTCGGGGTTCGGCGTGGGGTGGTCGGGGTTCAGCGTGTTCTCGAGGAACCGCCCGAGCGTGTGCGGCCCGGGGGAGTAGGGAGCGAGATGCTCGGGCAGCGTACGGCCGACGAAGAGATGCATCGTCACGGCGGGGTGCCAGGAGGCGCCCTCGACCTGGGTCCCGTAGGGGACGTCCAGCACCCACAGCCGCTCGCCCGGGCCGACGAAGGGCAGCGGCCGCTGTGACTGCCTCGTCCCCGAGCGGCGCGGGGACCTGCGGCGTCGGCGAGTGCTGGAGCGGCGAGGGGTGGTCACCCCGCGAGGCTATCGGGGACGGCGAGCGGACGGGGACGTCTCGCCTGGGCCGACGGGAATGACAACCTTGTAGCCAGCGGCACCCTCCCTTGTTTGGTGGAAGCTGTGTGTCGCCAGCAGGCGGCTTCAATCATTGTCGTCTACGGCCGACCAGCGTGACAGTAGACGAACCGGATGAGGGCTGTCATCATCCGTCCATGAGTGACGCAGAGGAGACTGCTGTGCAGCCGACGGACTTCTTCCCGAAATGGCTTCGCGGCCTCATCTTGGGGTTTGCGGCGGTGGCCTTTGCCGTAGGTGTCATCGCTGTCTTCGTCACGTCGAATGACACCGGCACCGCCGCACTCCTGGCCGTCTCGGTGGTTTTGCTTGCCTTGGCGATCTTCGCTGACCGGATCTCATCGATCGAAGCGGGGGGCATGAAGTTGGTGTTGGTGGCAGCAGAGCAGCTTGCCCGTGCGGATGCTGCTGCGGGAGAAGGTCGAGATGCCGACGCGGCGAGGTTGCGGGAGTCGGCGAAGACTCTTCTCGCAATGGCGGGTCCGGTGTCGTCCGATCTCGAGAAGGTCCGCCGCACCATGACATCGAGCTGGGAGCGCGTGGCCACATTGGAAGCACTCATGAGCCAAGCGAGGACGCTCGCGAACACAGATATATCGGCACAGGACGTCCGGCGGCTGTTCTACACCAACACTGAAGGCAACCGGATCACGGCGATCGGGATCATGCAGGCTCGGCCCGAGCTCGCTGACATGGAGTGCCTGACAGACTCCGTGCATAAATCACGCAGTGCCTTCGAGCAGTACCAGGCGTTGAGGGCGGTGTCGGAGACCGTATCTCAGCTGTCAGATGGGTCGCCACTGCGCGATAACCTCTTGGCCATGGTGGAAGAAGCTCTCACCCGAGGCGTCATCTCGCCCGGCGATTCCGATCGCCGCGAGTTGGCTGAGCAGATCTTGCGCTCAAAGCAGTAGCCCCTGCCTGACGCTAAAGGATGGCGGCGGGTCCGTGGAGAACATCGCCTACAGCGTCTTGTGCGGAGAATCCTGCTCGGCACCGCGGCGGCGTCTGAACGCCGCGTACAGAACGAGGGGAGGTCTGCAGATTCAGCGGCGTCGAACGCCTCACCTCACCCGTCCGCGCGCAGCCCCACCCCGAACCCCGTCTCCGGTTCCGCCACGGCCACGGCCAGCGTCGTATCGGACTGCCCGTAGTACGCGAGCCACTTTCCGCGGAACTTCACCAGCCCCTCGACGAAGGTGACGTTGGAGACCAGCCCGTGGGTGTCCTCGTAGGTCTGGGGCCGCAGCCACGGCTCCTGCAGGCGGGCCATCACCCTCGTCGGCTCGGCGGGGTCGATGAGGATCTGGCCGCAGCGGTAGTCGACCTCCACGGTGCCGTCCGCGTGCACCTCGCGGGTGGCGCCGTTGGTGAGCATCAGCAGCAGGCCGTCGTCGGTGAGCACCGGCGAGGTCCCGATCTCCACCAGGGCCTCGTCGAAGGTGCCGGGGGTGGGCAGGTGCATCGGCTCGTCGTCGGCGGTGCCGGGGGTCCAGTGGATGAGGTCGTCGCTGGTGGCCCAGTAGATGCCGCCCTCGCCGAAGTACATCCACCATGTCCCGTCGATCTGCTGGGGCACGATCACGCCGGCCTTGGACCAGTTGTGGCCGCGCGGGTCCATCACCTTGAAGGTGTCGAAATCAGCGAACAGCGGGCCGTGCTTGGTCCAGCGGCGCAGGTCGGGGGAGGTGGCCAGGCACAGCTGCGCCATGGTCCGGTCCCAGCCGGTGTAGGTGAGGTAGTAGGTGCCCTCGATGAACGCGATCCGCGGGTCCTCGCAGCCGAACCGTTCATAGTCGTGCTCGGGGGAGAGGATCGGGGCGTCCTCCCGCTCGAAGGTGACGCCGTCGTCGCTGACCGCGATCCCGATGTGGGAGACGATGTCCTCCGCGTGCGCCCGGTACAGCAGCACCACCCGATCATCGACGACGAGCGCGGCGGGGTTGTAGAGGTTCGAGGATTCCCAGGACTCGCCCTTGGGGCGCAGGATCGGATTGTGCTCGTAGGGGGTGAACGGGCCGAGCGGGAAGGTGGCTCCGCCGAACAGGGACACGGTGGACATGCTTCTCCTCAGGAGTGGGGACGGTGGGTGCGGAGGCGACGGGGAGGGCGCTCAGCCCTTGACCCCGGAGCTGATGTCGGAGGCCTGGAAGTAGCGCTGGAAGAACACGAACAGCAGCACCACGGGGAAGGCCAGGGTGGCCGCGCCGGCGAGGATCGCGCCGTTGGGGTTGGTGGCGGTCTGCGAGACGTTCGAGATGTAGTTCGCCAGCGCCACCGCCAGCGGTTGCAGCTCGGCGTTCTTGGTGATCAGGAACGGCCACAGGAACTCGTTCCACGGACCGATGAAGGTGATCAGGGCGACCGTGGCGACCGCCGGCTTCACCAGCGGCACCGCGATCGAGGTCATGATCCGCAGCTCGGAGGCGCCGTCGATGCGGGCGGCCTCGAACAGCGATTCCGGCAGGGACAGGAAGAACTGGCGGAAGATGAACACCGCGGTGGTGTTGATCAGGAACGGCAGGATCATGCCCAGATACGAGTCGCCGAGCCCGTAGATGCGAGTGACCTGCACGTACAGCGGGATCATCAGCAGCTGGAAGGGGATCGCCTGCACGCCCAGCATGATCGCGAACAGGGCGCCGCGGCCCCGCCAGCGCAGGCGGGACAGCGAGTACCCGGCGGCGAGTCCGAAGGTCAGGGTGCCGGCGAGCACGCCGAGGGTGAAGATCAGCGAGTTCGCCAGCGACCGGAACAGGTGCAGCCGGGCGTTGATGTCGGTGAAGTTCTGCAGGGTCCAGCCGCCGGTGGGGAACAGGTCCGTCGGAGAGCTGGTGGGACTCGCCTGGAAGGCGCCGACGGCCATGAACCAGAACGGGAAGATGAAGGCGAGCGCACAGAGGGTCAGGACCGCGTACAGCGCGAGGAGGCTGCGTCGGGTGCCGTGGTGGGAGGCGCTGCCGACGGACGCGGTGGCGCGGGGGCGGGATGCCATGTCAGGTCTCCCGTCCGCTGCGGGCGGCCAGCATGGACAGCATGCCGATGCCGATCACCAGCAGCACTCCGATCGCCGAGGCGACGTCGGGGTTGGTCTGCTGGATGCCCTTCTGGTAGATGAGCAGCACCGGGGTGGCGGAGGCGCCGTCGGGCCCGCCGCCGTTGGTGAGCAGGTACGGCTCGGTGAACAGGTTCGCGCCGGTGATGATCGCGAGGATCAGCACCAGGGCGGTCACGGAGCGCACCCCGGGCACGGTGACGTTGCGGAACCGGCCCACCACGCCGGCACCGTCCATCTCCGCGGATTCGTACAGCTCCTTCGGGATGCCCTGCAGCGCGGCGAGGTAGAGCAGGATGTAGAACCCCAGCTGCTTCCAGGTCACGTACAGCGCGATCGACGGCATCGCGAGCGCGCTGTTGACCAGCCATGAGGGCTCCGGGGCGAGCGGCCCCAGGATCGTGTTGACCAGGCCGTTGCGGGAGAACAGCAGCATCCACACGCCGATCAGCGACACGCTCGCGGTGACGTACGGGATGTAGAACGCGACCCGGAACGCGGAGGCGAAGCGCACGATCCGATTCAGCGCCGAGGCGAGCACCAGCGAGAGGACCGCCGTCAGCGGCACATTGATCACCAGGAACACGGCGATGTTCTTGAACGACTGCCGCACGTCCGGGTCGGTGATCGCGCTGATGTAGTTCTCGAACCCCACGAACGGATGGTCCACGACCATCGCCGGTGCGGTGAAGAAGTAGTCCTGGAAGGAGATCCACACCGCCTGGATCAGCGGCCAGGCCATCACCGCCGCCAGGAACAGCACGTACGGCAGCGCCAGCAGCAGTCCCAGCGGCTGGGCTCCGAGGACGCCGCCGAGCGGCCGCCGGGAGCGCCGGGGCCGCACGGGGGCGTCGTGCGCGGTGGCGGTCATGATCAGCCCTGGACGAGCTGGTCGATCGTCTCGGCCGCCGTCTCGAGAGCGTCCTCGACGGGCTTCTTGGCGAAGATCACGGCGGCGGAGTACTCATCGCGGAAGGTCTGCCACACCTCGATCGAGTTGGGGATGTTGGGGACGTCCACGACCCGCTCCGCCTGGGAGGCGAACACCGTGTAGTCGGGGTTCTCCTCGAAGTAGTCGGGGTAGGTCTCCAGCAGTCCGGCGCGCAGCGGCATCTGGCCGGTGGCCTCGAGGAAGGCGCCGTCCTGCTCCTCGGACGTGGCGAACTTCAGGAAGTCCCAGGCGGTGGCCTGGTTCTGCGAGGTGGTGAACATCGAGACGTTCTTCGAGTCGGCGAAGGTCTTCACGGTCGCGGGGTCGGAACCGGCGGAGGTGGGGACCGGCATGAACCCGACGGGGAACGCGTCCTTGTAGGAGCTGATCGCCCAGGGGCCGGCGCTCTGCATCGCCGTCTTCGCGGTGCCCATCGCGTCATCCGTGGAGGCCTCCTTCGGGGCGAGGCCCTCGGAGTAGATCGAGGCCCAGAAGTTCGCGACGGCCAGACCGTCCTCGGAGACGAAGGTGGAGGCGCCGTCCTCGACCAGCTGCATGCCGTCGGTCTCGGCGATGTACAGCGGATAGAAGTCGAACCAGGGCTGGAAGAACTCGTTGGTGGGTGAGGGCCAGATCGCGGCCGGGGCCGCCCCGGACTCGACGATCTTCCGGGCCCCCTCGAGGAACGACTCGTGCGAGGTCATCCCGGGGTCCTCCGGATCGATCCCGGCCTTCTCGAACAGGTCCTTGTTGAACATGATCATCACGGGGTTCGACTTCCAGGGCAGCAGGTAGTACCTGCCCTCGTCGTCCGCATAGCCCTGCGCGACCTCGGCGCCGGAGCGCTCCTCGATGTAGCTCGCGCCGTCCTCGAAGGTGGTCAGGTCGATCAGTCCGCCCTGCCGGGTCCAGCCGGGAGCGGCGGCGGTGGAGATGTTGAAGATCAGGTCCGGGGTGGTGCCGGCGGTGATCGCGGCGGTGATCGCCTCCTCCGAGCTCTGCCCGGCGGGGATCTCCTGGGCCTCGACCTGCTCGTCGGGATGGTCGGCGTTCCACGCTTCGACCATGGCGGTGCCCCAGGCGACCTCCTGCTCGTTGTTCGACAGCCAGACGGAGATCGGTCCGCGGGCCTCGACGGCGTCGCCCCCGGAGCCTCCGCCGCCGTCGCCGCAGGCGGCGAGCGTGGTGGCGGCCAGCGGCGCGGCGAGCGCGCCGGTCGTGAAGGTGCGTCGATCGATGTTCATCGTTGAACTCCTCGGGTGTGGCGGTGGTCAGGGCCGCGGCGGCGGGGCGATGCTGCCGCGCGGGAGGACGGTGGTGTGATCGGCCAGGACCGCGCCGGGGGCCTCTCCGGCGAGCGCGGCCAGCAAGGTGGTGACGGCGAGCTCGCCGCGCTGCACGGCACCGGTGCCCACGGTGGTCAGGGCGGGGGAGAGGTGGGCGGAGAGCTCGCTGTCGTCGTAGCCGGAGAGCGAGAGGTCCTCGGGGACGCGCACGCCGCGGCTGCGGGCCAGGGAGAGGCCGGCGATGGCCATCATGTCGTTGGCGTAGAGGATCGCGGTGGGCGGCTCGGGCAGGTCCAGCAGCTGCGTGGTGGCGTCCCGGCCGGAGGCGGCGGTGAAGTCGCCCTCGATGACCATGGAGTCGTCCAGGCCTCGCTCGCGCACAGCGGCGCGGAAGGCCTCCTGGCGGATCCGGCCGTGGATGTAGTGGGCGGGGCCGGCGACGTGCGCGATCCGGGTGTGGCCGGCCTCGGCCATCAATGTCACCAGCTCGGTGACGGCGGGGGAGTCGTCGGAGAAGACGGTGGGCAGGCCCGCCGTCTCGCCGCGGGTGGGTTCGTGGGCGCTGAGCACCACGGCGGGCAGGCCCAGGCGCCGCACGAGCGCGAAGCGGGGGTCGTCGATCTCGACGTCCAGCAGGATCACGCCGTCGGCGCGACCGGCGGCGAGGCGCTCGTAGACCAGGTGCTCGGCCTCGGCGGTGGTGACGGCGTGGAGCATCAGTCCCATGTCGTGCTCCGCCAGCACCCGTTCACAGCCGGAGAGGAACTTGGAGAAGAAGGCGTCGGTGGCCAGCACCTCGGGGTCTCGGGCGATGACCAGGCCGATCGCGCCGGTGCGGGAGGTGGCCAGCGCTCTCGCGCGATGGCTGGCGGTCCATTCCAGCTCCGCCGCCGCGGAGAAGATGCGGCGGCGGGTCTCCTCGGAGACCGGGCGCTTGCCGGAATACGCCAGGGAGACGGTGCCCTTGGAGACGCCGGCGTGGCGGGCGACGTCCCCGATGGTCGCTCTGCTGGGTGGGTTCACTTTCGCCCCCTCCTCGTCTGCGGGCCGCAGCCCGGTGGGATGCGCACACTCTTGCGCAAACCGGTTTGATACGACACCATCAAACCGGTTTGATGTTCCGTGTGTCAAGCCCTCCGGATCCACCGACGGATCACGGATGCGCATCGTTCCTCACCGTGGAGGCCACCGTGCTGACCCGACGTACCCTGCTCCGCTCCACCGTCCTCGCCGCGGCCGCCGCCCCGACCGCGACCGCCCTCGCCGCACCCGCGCCCCCGCGCGGCAGCGGCGGCAGGAGACGCCTGACGAACCTCGACCACCTGCGGTTCCTGCTCGCCGAGGTGCCGCTGCCCCCGACCGATGGCCACTCCCGCTTCGACGACTCGAGCCCGACGGGGCTCGCGCCGTGGACCTACGCCGACCGCGCCACGGACGGCACCTTCACCCGTGTGGGCGGCGGCGACCTCGACCCCGCCACCGGGCACTGGAGCCAGGGCGCCTTCAACGCCGACGACATCTCCCGGGCCGCGATCGTCTTCCTGCGCGCCCACGCCGCTTTCGCAGAGCAGGCGGACCTCGCCGTCGCCCGGGAGCTGCTGCGCACGCTCACCTATCTCCAGGTCGACTCCGGAGGCCATGCCGGCAACGTGGTGCTGTGGCAGCAGAGCGACGGCTCCCTGAACCGCAGCGCCATCCCCGTCGAGCTGCCGGTCCCCTCCGATTCCGACGAGTCCTACTGGCTGGCCCGCACCGTCTGGGCGCTCGGCGAGGGGATCGCCGGCTTCGCGCGGACCGACCCGGACTTCACCGCCTTCCTGCGCGAGCGGCTCCACCTCGCCCTGGACGCGCTCGAGCGCGCCTCGCTGGGTCGGTACGGCCGCTGGGAGGTGGCCGACGGGGTCGCCGTGCCCGGCTGGCTCATCGCCGGCGGCGCCGATGCGACCGGGGAGGCCGTGCTGGGCCTGGTCGCCGCCCTGCAGGTGTTCCCGGAGGATTCCCGCGTCACCGAGGCGCTGGACCGCTTCGCGGAGGGGATCGCGGCCATGGCCTCCGGCGGGGTGGGAGTCTGGCCCTTCGGCGCCGTCCTGCCGTGGACCGGGTCGCAGAGCTTCTGGCACGCCTGGGGCGGCCTCGCCCCGGCCGCGCTCGCCGCCGCCGCACCGGTGATCGGCCGAGGTCTGGAGGAGGCCGTGGCGGATGCCGGGGTGTTCACCCCGCAGCTGCTCACCTCGGGTGGGCCGCACAACGCCTGGTCCCCGGTGCCGGGGGAGGCGCAGATCGCCTACGGCGTCCAGTGCCGGGTCGAGACCCTGCTGCGCACGGCCGATGCCACCGGCGGCCCGGGCCTGCGCGAGCTCGCCGCACTGGTCGCCGGCTGGTTCTTCGGCGCGAACCCCGCCGGGCAGCGCGTGTACGACCCGGCCACCGGCGCCACCGTCGACGGCATCGAGCCAGACGGCACCGTGAATCGCAACTCCGGCGCCGAATCCACCATCCACGCCCTGCTGACGATGATCGCGCTGGATCGGGAGAAGAAGCTCGCCCGCACGGCGCAGCGCCTCACCGCGACCCCGGAGCACCACGGGATGCAGTGGCTGCCGGCGGAGGAGGCGCAGCTCGGCACCGGCGCCGAGGTGATCACCCCGGAGACCGCCTGGACCGGGGAATCGAACTGGCACGGCGCCTACGTGCTCGCCCCCGACGGCGCGAGCGTGCGCTTCGACCTCGAGGAGGGGGCGCTCGAGGCCGTCGCCCGCGGCGGCGCCACCGCACATCCGCTGTTCCACCGGCTCGCCGAGGAAGCCGGCACGGCGACGTGGACGGCCCTCGCGGCCGACGGGACCCGCACCGTCCTCGGCACGCTGGAGCTGGGCGGCGCGGGGGAGCGGGGCGTCACCCCATGGGACGGAGTGCTGACGCCGGTGCGGCTCGATGTGCCCCTCCCTGCGCGCACCGTGGCGGTGGAGGTGGTCTCCGGGGGCCGGCTCGAGCTCGACGAGCTGATGCTGCTGCCTGCGGTGACCGTTGCCGAGTTCCCGCTGGAGCATGGGAGGAACGTGATGCTGCATGCTGCATCGGCTGATGCGGAGCTGTCGCTCGTGTCCGGTCGGACGGGCAGCGCGTATCGGGCTGAGGGGACGCGGGTGGGGCCGGTGAATCACGGGCGCCGGAGCGTGCTGGGAGGGGAGTTCGCGATCACGCGGGGGTGAGCGGGGGCCGCACGTGCCCGTGAGGAGCCAGGGTGCTGGTTCGGCCAGGGTGGTCACCGCCAGGCCTCCCAGCTCGCAACTACTCGAAACACTTGTTGCGAGTAGCTGCGAGTAGCTTCGGGCAGCAGCGGACCAGGTGAATTTCCTATGAGGGAAGTGACCACACGGCGCGAGGATCGCGGGCAGATCGTCCGTCCCAATGGACGACCCCGCTGGCACGCAGCTCCTCGAGTCGTGCACGTACCCAGGGCCGAGAACGGCCGGATTCCTCGACGATATCCCCGGTGCCCAGTGGGCGGCCGTGAAGGCGGAGGATCGACAGGATCTCTTCGGCTCCGCGGGGAAGGGATTCCTGCTGCTCGGCGCTCAATCTGCTCAGCGTGGTGAGGCTGAGTTGCACACTTCCACCGGTCTGGTGGTACTCGGGATCGGCGAGGCCGACGAGACGCATCTCCTCGAAGATACGCCGGATGCCCTCGCCCCGTTCCTGAGTGATGCCGAGATCTGAGCAGACTCGGGCGATCCGAGGATTGCGCGCATATCGCGCGATGTCCAAGGGTCTGGTCGGGTCCGCGAGACCCGGGAAGCGGCCGGGGCTCTCGATCTCGATGCGCGAGGGGAAGATGTTCACACGGATGTGGTCTCCCGCCATCGAGTAGCTGCGATGCACGACGGCGTTGACGAGTCCTTCGAGCCACGCATCCGTGGGGACGATGGGCTGATCGGAGAACTTCCCGCTGGTTCCGAGGGCACGCCGATGCGGCATCCACGACTCTACGCAGGCTGCGGCGGAGTCGATGATGCGGGGGATCGGCCCCTCGAATCGTTCGTCCTTGCCCGACTCCATGTTCTGCCGGCTGCCAGTGCCGGGTGAGTCATCGCTGAATCGGGTCACGCGCACGAAGGCCTGTGGCAGCCATTCCTGGGGGTGCTCGGCGAAGAGCAGCGCGGCGGCCTGGGTGAGGGTCCCATCCCGACGCAGCAGGCTCCGGGCCCGCAGCGCAGTGGCGTCATCGGCGGTGGCGCCGATGACGGACCGGTAGCGGGCGAACTCCTCGGGTACCAGGTCGCCCAGGGTGATCTCGTGGACGGGCTCATGCTCGAAATGCGAGCTGCCTCGGTCGTAGTCCAGCTCGCGACGCTGTGCGTAGGTGAGCTTCTTCGATTCGTCGCCGACGCGCAGGTAGACCTCTCCGCTGATGGTCTCGTGGACGTGTTCGCTGGGTGGGATGTCGAGCCGGAGCACCGAGCGCCCGTTGTCCAGAGCGATTTGGCTGATCTCCATCCGCACCGGTGGCAGGGTGAAGTCGACCGCAGTCTGGCGGATCGCGTTCTCCTTCTCAGGCGAGAGCAGGTCGGCGTCGAAGGCTCCGTCCCGGATGCCGATCACGACAGTTCCGCCTTCGGCATTTGAGAAGGCGACCAGTGCCCGGGCGAGGTCCTTGGGGGCGATACGGGCGGACTTCCGGTCGAACCACTGGTCCTCTGGAGCACTGATGAGCCGTTGCAGGCGGTCCTCGGGCGGAGCTGCAGCGAGGTCGTGAAGGTATGCGGTCGACATGAAGCTACTCTAAACTATTTAGAGTAGATTCGAGTTCGAGCATGTGTATGCGCCAGAAGAGCGCCCCACGATCGGCTGCCCCGGCGTTCCGCAGGCGGCCAGCGAGGATTCCGACAGGTCCTCCCGCAGGCATCTGAGGTGGGCCCGTGGGCCCACCCCTCGTATTCATCCCGGCTCAGTTCCTCAGGCCCAGCGCCTCGCCCACCAGGCAAGGGAACTCCTCGATCGAGTCCGGTTCGAGGACCTTCACCCCTTCCCCGTCGGGAGCTGCCAGGCGCCACCGGATGGTCCCGTCGACCTCCCCCTTCCACATGACGACCGCACCTCCGAACCCCGTCGGGATCTTGAGCAACGGGTTCGCATCGTCGATCTCGATCCGATCAGCGAGCGTGGGATGGGCGTCGATCAGCAGCTGATGGACGCGATCGCGTTCGAGGAGACGCTCGACACCGTCCATCATGTCTCGTGAAGGGAACAAGGCATCTCCAATCCGTAGAGCCCGCACAGGGGCTGTGCTGTGGGTGCGAGGCTTGCGCGTCAGCAATTGTGCACAGGGGCTCCGACACTCGCCAGCGGCGCCGTACGAAATGTGGACGCTGCCCTCGGGGGATGTGACTGCGCGGCATCCGGCCCTGCATCGCCGGCCGGTCCCGCCGGGCGGCACGATCATGGGGTGGGTTCTGGTCGCGGAGCACGGCGACGATGCTCATGAGCATCGCTACCCGGAGATGCCCACCGTGCGGAATCCGGCGTTGCCCATCGAGGAGTCCGGGGTGTTCTGGGAGCGGGCGGAATTGCGGTAGCGGTTGCAGTACGAGGCGTGGCACAGGTAGCTCCCGCCGCGCATCACCCGGCCGCGCCCGGTCGCGGGACCGCGGGGATCCTCGCGGGGCGAGGCCCGGTAGTAGTTCGGGGAGAACCAGTCCGCGCACCACTCCCACACGTTGCCGACGGACTGCCAGATGCCAAAGCTGTTGGGTGCGAACCACCGGGCCGGGGCCGTGGTCGCGAACCCGTCCTCGACCGTGTTGGATGTCGGGAAGGTTCCCTGCCAGATATTGGCGCGCCACCCCCCGTGGTCGACCTCCTCGTCCCCCCAAGGGTACGTTGCCCGGTCGAGCCCGCCGCGCGCCGCGTACTCCCATTCCGCCTCTGTCGGGAGCCGGCGCCCCGCCCAATCGCAGTAGGCGAGGGCGTCGTGCCAGCTGACGTGCGTGACCGGATGAGTGCCCAGGTCATCAATGCTCGAGTCGCGCCCTCCCGGGTGCCGCCAGTCCGCGCCGCGCACGCCGATCCACCACGGCGTCGCCGGGGAGCGACCGCCCAGGTCCTGCGGGGGCGCGGAGACCGCCAAGTGGAACACCGCGGAGACGCCGAAGCTCTCCGCCTCGGTGACGTACCCGGTCGCGCTCGTGAAGCGGGCGAAGTCGTCGTTGGTCACGGTGGTGGCGTCCATCGTGAAGGCCTCGAGCGCGACCTCGTGCAACGGGACCTCGCCATCGACCGGATGGCGATCCCCCGAGGAATCCCCCATCACGAAGGAGCCGGCGGGGATCGTGACCTGGGGAACGAGGTGCTCGCCGGTGCCCGACGGCCCAGAGCCGTGCGGCGCCGCTGAGCTGTGCGGTGCCGCGGGTGCAGGCGCGGGGCCGACGGTGCGGGAGCGGGCCCTGCCCGGCGGATGGCAGCCGCATCCGGCCGGCTCCTGCGGTGGTCCGAGCCCTGAGGCGAAGCCCGGGCTCTCCTGCCGATTGGTCATGAGGGCTCCTCGCTCGCCCCGGGCGCCGGCATCGGCTGCGCGAGCGCCGCCACCGCGCGCGCGGCGGCGGCCACGATCTCCTCGGCGCGGGCGTCATCGCGGTCCACCAGCCAGCTCAGGGTCAGGCCGTCGGTGAGGGAGACCAGGAGCTTCGCGGCCGTGGGCAGAGGAACCGTCCAGCAGTGGCCGGTCTGCTCCGCGGCCAGCTCCAGCGAGACGGCCGCGATGCGGGTGTACTGCGCGTAGAGCTCACGGGCGAGCGGGGGCCGGGCGCGCAGGGCGTACTGCGTCAGCTCGAGCATCGCCTGCTCGTGGAGGGGGTCGGCCCGCAGATGATCCAGGTAGCCCATCAGGCCCTCCGTGAGCAGCTCCACCAGCGTCTTGCCGGTGAGGACGGCGGGCAGCACCGCCTTCTCCTCGTTCGCCAGCACCTCGGTGATCAGCAGGTCGATCAGCTCGTCGCGGGACTCGAAGGCGTAGTGGAAGCTCGCCAGCGACATCCCGGCCTCGGCGACGATCGCCCGGGTCGAGGCGGCGCTCAGCCCTTGCGAGGCGACCACCCGGAAGGCGGCGGCGATCAGTGCGCGGCGGCGCTCCTCGACCGGGGTCCGGGCCATGGCTCATCCTCCTCGGCCGTCCGTGGATGGTGCCCGTCGCCGCTGGTGGACCGGGGGTCTGCGGGCGGCGCGAGGCTTGCTCTTCGGATGTGTGACCTCTTACACTACCCGAACTGGGACGAGTGTCCCACTGTGTGAGCAGTCGCTGCGGACGTCGCTGTCCGCAGACAGGAGACGATGATGTCCGACCACAGCCCCCGCCGTTCCGACGCCGCCTCGATCGGGCAGATGCTGCCCCCGTCGTTCGTGGTCGGCACCGCGACCGCGGCGGCGCAGATCGAGGGCGCGACCCGCGCCGGGCGCCGCACCGCCAGCGTGTGGGACCGCTTCAGCGCGGAGCCCGGTCGCATCCAGGACGGCACCACCACTGCGGTCACCGCCGATCACGTCCACCGATACCGCGAGGACGTCGCCCTGATGGCCGAGCTCGGCGTCGACGCGTACCGCTTCTCCCTGGGCTGGACCCGGCTCCAGCCGGAGGGGCGCGGACCCCTGGACCCCGAGGGCGTCGCGTTCTACGACCGCCTCCTGGACGAGCTGCACGCGGCGGGCATCTCCCCGTTCGTCACGCTCACCCACTGGGATCTGCCGGCGGAGTACGCGCAGGGATGGCTGGACCGCGACACCGCGGCCCGGCTCGGTGACCTCGCCGCGCTGGTGGGGGAGCGGTTCGCCGACCGGGTCGATCACTGGATCACCCTGAACGAACCGGCCACGGTCACCCTGAACGGCTACGCCCTGGACCTGCACGCCCCCGGCGGCGCCCTGACCTTCGACGCCCTCCCCGCAGTGCACCACCAGCTGCTCGGCCACGGCCTCGCCACCCAGGCGCTGCGCGCCGCGGGCGCGGACTCGGTCGGCATCACCAACGTCCACTCACCCGTCCAGCCTGCCGGAGACGGGGAGGAGGACGCCCTCATGGCCGGCCTCTTCGACCTCGTGCACAACCGCATCTTCGCCGACCCCATCCTGCTCGGGCACTACCCCGAGGTCCCCGACCAGCTCCAGGAGCTGTTCGGCGCCTTCGCCGCCGTGCCGGAGGCGGACCTGGCGACCATCGCCCAGCCGCTGGACTTCTTTGGCCTGAACTACTACATGCCCACCAAGGTCGCCGCCGGCGCAGGAACGGGCCACAGCCCCGACGGGACGAGCGAGGCGATGGCGGGCCTCCCCTTCCGCCTCGAACCGTTCGCGGGTTACCCCACCACCGGGTTCGGCTGGCCGATCGCACCGGAGTACTTCGGTGTTGCGCTCAGCGAGATGCAGCAGCGGTACGGGGACGTGCTGCCGCCGGTGTACATCACCGAGAACGGCGCCAGCTTCGCCGAGGAGCCAGGCGTCACCGGCCGGGTCCAGGACACCGACCGCATCGACTACCTCGGAAGCCACCTCAGCACCGCCCTCGCCGCCGTCGCCCCCGGCGGCGAGGCCGAGGGGATCGACCTGCGCGGCTACTTCGTGTGGTCGCTGCTGGACAACTGGGAATGGGCGGCGGGCTTCACCCAGCGGTTCGGGATCGTGCACGTCGACTTCGAGACCGGCGCCCGCACCCCGAAGGCGTCCTTCCAGTGGCTTCACGACGTGATGCGCGCTCGCCGGATGGCCTGAGCATGGACATCGCGGCAGGTGCCCCGCCGCAGCCGGCAGCGCGGCTGGCCCCGGTGAGCGGGGCCTGGCTGGTGCTGTTCGCGCTGGCCTGGTTCGGGTTCTGGCTGCTGGTGATGCTGCCGGGACAGTTCATGGTGGTGCACCTGGCCAGCGCCATCGACCCCGCCGAGAAGGTCGCCGTCGGCTCGTTCCTGATCGCCGAGATGGCCGCGATCATGGTGATCGGCGTCCCGGTGATCGGCTGGCTGTGCGACCGGACCCGGAACCGGTTCGGCCGCCGACGCACCTGGGCCCTGGCCGGCACCGTGGTGGCCACCGCCGCCTTCGCCGGGGTCGGATTTCAGACGTCGCTGCGAGGCGCGGCGGTGCTGCTCGGCGTCGTGGCTCTCGGCCAGGCCTCGGTGCTCGTCTCCCTCTCGGCGATCATCGCGGACCGGGTCCCGCCCGCGCAGCGGGGCCGGGCCTCCGCGGCGATGGGGCTGCCGCAGGTGATCGCGCTCGCGGCCGGGATGATCATCGTCACCGAGCTGGTGACCGGGATCCGCGCGAGCTGGGCGGTGATCGCCGGGCTCGCCCTGCTCGCACCGCTGCCGTTCCTGCTGATATTCGAGGAGCAGGCCCCTTCCGAGGGTGTCCGTCGCCCGAGGATGTGGCGCTGGAGGCCCGAGGCGCTGCGCGGCTACCGAGATCTGGGCTGGGCGGGGATCTCCCGGGTGCTGGTGAACGCCGGGAACCTGGTGGGCACCACCTACCTGCTCTTCTTCCTGGCCGATGTGCTGCACCTGCCCCGCCCCGAGAGCGGCCTGCTGGTGCTCACCCTCACCTACCTCGGCGCCAGCGCGACCGCCTCCTGGGCCGGCGGGGTGCTGACCGACCGGTGGCGCGCACGAAAAGTGCTGGTCGCGATCAGCGCAGGCCTGCAAGCCATCGCCGCGCTCACGCTCGCGCTGGTGCCGACCTGGCCGAGCAGCCTCATCGCCGCGGTGCTGCTGGGGCTGGGGTACGGGCTGTTCCTCTCCGTCGACCAGGCGCTGCTGACGGATCTGCTGCCCGATCCCGCGACCCGGGCCCGCGATCTGGGCATCGTGAACTCGGCCCAGCACCTGCCCATCGCCCCGCTGGTGGGATGGGTGGTCCTGACCGTGGCCGGCTACGCCGAGCTGTACATCGCCGCCGCGACGATCATCGCGCTGGGCGGCATCGCCGTGTTCCGCATCCGTTCGGTGCGGTGAAGGGAAAACCGATGAAGGCCATCATGGTCATGTTCGACACGCTGAACCGCCAGTTCCTGCCCCCATATGGGGCCACCGGCGTGCACGCCCCGAACTTCACCCGCCTCGCACAGCGCTCCGTCCAGTTCGACAACTGTTACGGCGGGTCCATGCCCTGCATGCCCGCTCGGCGGGAGCTGCACACCGGGCGATATAACTTCCTGCACCGCGGCTGGGGTCCGCTGGAACCCTTCGATGACTCGGTGCCGCAGCTGCTCGGCGACGCCGGCATCTACACCCACCTGGTCACCGATCACCAGCACTACTGGCTCGACGGCGGAGCGACCTACCATCCGCGGTTCCGCACCTTCGAGCTGTTCCGCGGCCAGGAGGGCGATGAGTGGAAGGGCCGCGTCGCCGATCCTGACCTCACGAACGTCGCCCCGTACGCGAGCAACCGGGACCTGCGCCGCCAGGACGTGATCAACCGGGAGCACATGGCCACCGAGGCCGAGCACCCGCAGACCAGGACCTTCGACGCCGGACTGGAATTCATCGAGACCAACCTCGACAGCGACGACTGGTTCGTGCAGATCGAGACCTTCGACCCCCATGAACCGTTCTTCAGCTATGAGCAGTACCACCAGCTCTACCCCGAAGCCGCAGAGACCGGGGGCCGCGATTTCGACTGGCCCGACTACAAGGAGGTCACCGAGACCCCCGAGGAGCTCGCCCACCTGCGCCGCCGCTACTCCGCCCTGCTCTCGATGTGCGACCGGTCGCTGGGCCGGGTCCTGGATGCGATGGACACCCACGACCTGTGGGAGGACACGATGCTGATCGTGTGCACCGACCACGGCCTGCTGCTGGGCGAGCACGACTGGCTGGGCAAGAACGTGCCACCGTTCTTTGACGAGACGATCCACCTGCCCCTGTTCGTGTGGGACCCGCGCTCCCGGGTTGCGGATGCGCGGCGTGACCACGTGGTCCAGACGATCGACATCGGCCCCACGCTGCTGGACCTGTTCGACGTGCCGGCCACCCCCGACATGCAGGGCGAGAGCCTCGCCTCCGTGATCACCGACGGCCCGCCGATGCGGGAGGCAGCGATGTTCGGGATCCACGGCGGCCACGCCAACGTGACGGACGGACGCTATGTCTACATGCGGGCCTGCGTCACGCCCGACAACCAGCCGCTGAACGAATACACGCTGATGCCGACCAGCATGCGCGGACGCTTCCCGACCGACCTCCTGCAGCAGGCAGAGCTGGTCCCGCCGCTGAGCTTCACCAAGGGCGTGCCCGTGCTGAAGGTGCCCGTGCTGGCACCGACCAACCCCGCCGCGTTCGGGAGCCTGCTGTTCGACCTGGAGACCGACCCGCGCCAGGAGATCCCGCTCGTGGATCAGGCGCTCGAGCTGCGGATGGCGCGCCTGCTCGTGGACGCCATGCGCGCCAACGACGCACCGAGCGAGCAGTACGAGCGGCTCGGGCTGCCGCTGACCGGCGAGGTGACGGCCGAGCACCTGGTGCTGGAGGCGCAGGACCTGCCGGCCGGGGCCGACGCCCCGGTGCTGGACCGGGACGCGCTGCGGCACTCGGTCGTCGCCACGCGCACGGTGCGCGAGCTGCTCGCGGACCCGGACTCCCGCGCCGTGCTGCGCGCCGTGCTCGGCGAGATCGTCGACGGGCCGCTGCCACCGGAGGCGCTGGAGATGACGCTGCTCGACATCGCGACGGTGACCGTCGGGATGATCCCGCCGGAAGCCGTGCTGGCGATCGCGGAGCAGCTGGACCAGCCAGCTTCAGCGGCTGACGCCGACGGTTCCTGAGCGCCTCAGGTCAGCAGCCTCACTAGTCCGACAGGGAGAACCGGTTCGTCATCCGGTTGCTCGCGGTGAACAGCACCGAGCCCAGCAGCGCATCGGTCGCCTCCCGGATCCGCTCGGCGATCCGGGTGTTCGCCGCGGCCAGCTGCGCCGGGACGTCCTCCGCGGAGCCGCCCCCGGCCGCCGCCGCGTCAGCGGCATGCACGGCGGCGTGACCGAGAGCGAGAGTCTCCAGCTGATAGCGCTCGATGAGCGGGATGGTCTCTGCGTAGTGCGCATCGGCCAGCGCCGCGATCATTCGCGAGGCCCAGTAGAAGCTGTCGGTGCTGACCGTCTCGGTGGTGGTCGCGAGATAGACGGGGGCCTCCTCGACGTTCGTGAACATCGGGATCAGCGTGTTGAACGGGTTCGAGGCAAAGGAGACCCACTGCAGAGCCCGGGAGGACTCGGGATAGTCCGACCGGATCTGCAGGATCGCCAGCGCGTTGTGACGGTTGATGCCGATCGGGCGGAAGGCGCGACGCTCGGCCTCGGTGCCGTGGGGCGAGTACGGGTCGAAGACGGTGCCCTGGTAGTGGGAGCTGAGCACGTCCTTGACGTCCTCGATGGTGAGCCTGCGCTCGGGAGGCCGGCTCCAGGGGAGGTCATCGGAGTCCGGGCTCGCGCCGGGGCGGCCGCTGTCCCAGTCCTCGCTGTGGGGGTTCAGGGTGCGCTGCATGAACCAGGCGCGGGGCGTGTTGTAGACGTGGTCGTGCTCGGAGTGGGAGCCGAAGGCGTCACGCGGGTTGAACACTGCGGCGTTCTCGTCGGCCGCGTCGCGCAGGGTGAGGTCCAGGTGGTGCTCGCGCAGGAACTCTCGCAGATCGGGGCTCGCGAGGTGGTCGCGGCCGGGCCCCTCGGCGTCGTCGAGGTCGAAGGAGTCGATGCCCAGCTGGTTCGGCATCGTCACGTAGTGGTCCTCCGGCACGCGCCGCGCGATCCAGTGATGCCCGCCCACGGTCTCCAGCCACCAGATGTCCTCGGCATCGGAGAAGGCGATCCCGTTCATCTCATAGGTGCCGTGCTCGGCCAGCAGAGCGCCCAGGCGCTCCACACCCTCGCGGGCGCTGCGGATATAGGGGAGGACCAGGGTCACGAAGTCCTCCTCCCCGAACCCGCCGGGCTGCTCCGGCCGGTGCCCGGGCGTGCCGGGCTCACCAGCCGCCGGCACGCGCTCGACCAGCGGATCCGCGCCGAGCACACGGGGATTGGAGGTGATCGTCTCGGTGGCGCTCATCGCGACGTTCGCCGCGTTGATCCCGGCGCAGGCCCAGATCCCCTCGTCCGGCAGGGCGTTCGGGATCGCGGTGTACCGCAGCGGCTCCTCCGGCAGCTCGATCGTGCGCCGCCCGATCACGCTGGTGTAGGTGCGCGGCTGGTCCTGCGGCTGCACCACCACGACCCGCTTGGGATCGAAGGTGCCGTTGGAGGAGTCCTCGGTGCGGGCGACCAGGGGTGAGCCGTCGGCGCTGGCATGGCGGCCGACGAGGAGGGTGGTGCAGGGCATGGGGTGTTCTCCTCGGACGGAACGGGGCGGGGTCAGGCTCTCAGAGCGGGGGACGGGACAGGACCCACGGTAGTCCTCAGTCCGGGACCGGCCGTGGCGCGTGGCATCCGGCCGGCACGTCGCATAGACACCCTCGCCATGCGCGCAGCGCTCGAGGGAGAGGTGGAGAACGTGCACCACGTCGTGGCGCTGGACCCGCTGCGGCGCGCCTGACACCTGCTCTGCCCCCATGGGCCCCGCATGATGGTCCCGTGAACCCATTGAAGCTCGATAGTGCAACTCTCCATGCACGCGCCGGGGAGACCGTCTGCGCGCGCGGCGCCCGGTACGCCCGCGCCGGCCACGTGCTGCTCGAGGAGGGGCACCCGGAGGGCGAAGTGCACGCCCAGGTCACAGGCACGAGCCGGTACGCCGTGCGCCTGTACGGCGAGGGAGAGGACGTGCGCGGGGACTGCACGTGCCCCCATGCGCGGAAGCTCCCTGCCGGGCGGCTGTGCAAGCACGCGGTGGCGACCGCGATCGTCGCCGAGCAACGGGCAACGGGAGAGGCCTCTGCCGATGGAGCATCGATCCTCCCCACCCGTTCTCCGTCCCCACCCAGGCCTTCCGCTGCTTTGGCTGTCGGCTCCGCGGGTCAGGATGACGGGATGCACCGATCGCTGTCCTCGCATCCTTCGCCGCCCTCGACGTCCGTCGTCCACGGAACCGACCCGCGCGCGCTGCTGCGCGTGGCGGAGGCGTGGAGCGATCCTGGGCTGCATCCTGCCGGGCTGCACCCATCGGGTTGGGAACGCGCTGGGAAGCATCTCTCCACCGGACAGGTCCCGCTGCTGACCGGCGGCGGGGCGGGGATGCTGGAGCTCTCCTTCCCCGACGGCACCACCGTGCACCTCGACCAGAGGGTCTACGTGCGCAGGCGTGATCGCTGCACCTGCGGGGCCCGCGAATGCCGGCACAAGCTCGCTGCGCTGCGTGCCCTGAGCGAGAACAGCTTCCGCCGCTCGTGGAGGCTCATGCCCCTGCACGCATCCACCCGTTCCGGCGCGGAGCCACGGCGTCCGGTGGTGACCGCTCTCGTACTGACCGCTGGCACAGGTGAGGCTGCTTCACACCAGGAGGTCGTGCTCCGGCCGTCCCGCCGTACCGCGAAGGGAAGCTGGCATCGCACCCTGACCTGGGATGCCGTCGTCGAGGAGTGGGACCGGCTGCCGATGGCACAGCAGAGCGTGCTGCGCACCCTGAACCAGTGGAGGCGCGGGCGCGGCCCGGGAGTGCCTCTGGACCTGCTGGGGCCCGAACTCTGGACACTCATCGACGAGGCACGGAAGGCAGGCCTCGAGATCGGCACCGACCCCGGGGTGGAGCTAGCCACGGACGATGTCGGGGTGGAGCTGCACGTCGAGCGCGTGGCCGAGGGGATGCTGCTGAACGGGCGGCCCGCCTTCCCCGGCGGTGCACCGAGCCACTGGCGGGCGATGGGCACCCCGCTCCACAGCGTGCTGGCCGTCCACGCCGACCAGGTGGTGCTCCATCGGCTCGTGCAGGATCGCGACGCCCTCGCCCTGCTCGCCGCAGCCGCGGTGTGGGTGCCGGAGAGCGAGATCGCGGAGTTCTCCCGCACCGCCCTGCCGCGCGTGGCCGCAGTCCCGGCGGTGGAGCTGGTCGGGGACGTCGATGCGACTCGCGCCGCCACCCTGCCTCTGCGACTGTGCGGAACGCTCGAGAGCCTCGACCCGCACCGGGCCCTGCTCAGCTGGGAATGGGAGTACGGCAGAGCATCGCAGGAGGGCAGCGCCAGGTCCGCCTTCGCCCCGCAGGTCGAAGGCGGACGGCGGCTGGAGGAAGAGCTCGAGCTGTTGGAGACGCTGAGCGCGCAGATCGAGGACCTCTCGCAGTGGCTGAGTCTCACCCCGCGCACGCTCACCCTCGCCGAGGCGTGCACCGTGCTGCGTACGGTCCGTGAGCCGCTGGACGCCCACGAGCACGCGTGCATGGAGGTGGACCGCGAGCTCGAGCTGGCAGAGGGCACCGCCGCGATCCGTTGGGACCTGGGTCCGGGACCGGGCCGGGACTGGCTGGACCTCGACGGCACCGTCACCGTGGGCGGCCAGGAGCTTCCGCTGGCCGCACTCATCCAGGCGTTGCGCTCTCAGCAGCGCTATCTCGTCGCCGGTGGCGAATACATCGACCTCGACACGGAGGAGATGCGAAAGCTCCGCACCCTGCTCGACTCCGCAGCGGCACTTCCCGATGAGCAGCGCGTGCGCCTCAGCCGCCACGACCTCGACGCCTTCGAGCAGGTCGCCGAACTGGAGGGCCTCGAGGCGGACTCCGCCCGCTGGCGTGCTCTGCTGACGGGGATCCAGCCACGGGATCTCTCCGCTGAACCGCTCGACAGCGCAGTGCACGCGGAGCTGCGGCCCTACCAGCTGGAGGGCTACCGCTGGCTCAGCGCCCGATGGGACCTCGGCCTGGGCGGGGTTCTCGCCGATGACATGGGCTTGGGAAAGACGCTCCAGCTGCTCGCCGCGATCCGCCGTCATCGACGCACGGATCCGCGGCCGGTGCTGGTCGTCGCCCCACGATCCGTGCTCGGCACCTGGGCGGCACAGTCGGCGCAGTTCGTGCCCGACCTGCGGGTCACCGTGATCACCTCGCGCCTCACGAAGGAGCTGGAGCTCGAGGACAGTGACGTCATCGTCGTCTCCCACCAGTTGCTGCGCCTGGACCGTGAGCGCTACCAGCAGGTGGAGTGGGCCGCACTCGTGCTCGACGAGGCCCAGGCCGCGAAGAACCCCGCCTCACAACTGCACCGCGCGCTTCGGGAGCAGCATCGGGACGTGACCTTCGTGGTGACCGGCACCCCGGTGGAGAACTCCCTGCAGGATCTCTGGGCACTGGTGGCGCTGGCCGCCCCCGGTCTGCTGCCCTCGCTGAAGGATTTCACCACCGACTGGCGCCGGCCGATCGAACGGGGCACCGACCCGGAGAAGCTCGCGCTGCTGCGCCGCCGTCTCGCGCCCCTCCTGCTGCGCCGCACCAAGGAGCTCGTCGCCCAGGATCTGCCGCCCAAGCTCGAGAACACCCTCTCCCTCCCGCTGCATCCGCAGCACATCACCCGGTACACCACCGCGCTGAACAAGGAACGGCAGCGGGTGCTGGGTCTGCTCGATGACCCCGACGGCAACCGGGTCGAGATCCTCGCGGCGCTGACCCGGCTGCGGCTGCTCGCCACCGACCCCGGAACGGTGGCGGCACCCTCGGCGAAGGCACGAGAGCTCGCCGACCGCCTCGAGGCACTCCGCGGATCAGGGCACCGCGCCCTGGTGTTCAGCCAGTTCACCAGCCACCTGCGCACCATCCGGGAGATCCTCGAGCAGCGCGGGATCGCCACCGCGTATCTCGATGGCTCGACCCGGAACCGTGAACGGGTGATCGACGAGTTCCGCACCGGAGACCACGAAGCGTTCCTCATCAGCATCAAGGCCGGTGGCTCCGGACTCACGCTCATCGAAGCGGACTACGTGTTCGTGCTGGATCCCTGGTGGAATCCCGCGGTCGAAGAGCAGGCGATCGATCGCACCCACCGGATCGGACAAGCATCCACGGTCAGCGTCTACCGACTTGTCTCAGCCCAGACCATCGAGGAGAAAGTGCTCGCGCTGCAGCAGACCAAACGCGAGCTGATCTCCTCGGTGATGGACCCCGACGCCGGAGTGAGCAGTGCACTGGACGCGGAGCAGATCACCGAACTGCTCGGCGTGTGACGAGGCGTCCTTCCACGGCATGGATGGCGCGGCTGCTCGAAGAAACTCAGAGCAGTGACGAGTCGCGTGGAGCTGACGCCTGGGGTTCTGTTCGATCGCGGCACGGTCGCCGCTCAGGAGAGGTGATCGACGATTCCCGTTCTCTGGACCGGCTGCAGCGCGGGCAGTGGGACGCTGCCGACGTCACCCCGCCACCGCCGGACTCCACCGGCACCGCCTACGCCGAGCACGTGCGCCAGCTCGCAGACACCCCGGCCCGCTTCAACGCGGATCCGACGTTCCTCCACGAGGCCTCGGGCTGCGCCGGGAAGCTGATGGTGTTCGCGGTGCGAACCCGCACGTTCCCGTTCGAGGCGGACAAGGCGACCTTCTACATCGGGGCCGACGATCCCGCGGATCTCGAGGGACTGCGCCGCGCTTTCCTCGCCGCCGACGGGCCGCTGCCGATCTCCGGGGAGTACCTGAGCGCGCACGCCGTCGACCTGGCCCTGACGTATGGCAAGGACACGTACGTCTCCCTCAAGCACGCCGGCTCCCGCACCCTGGTGCGCATGTTCGCGCTGAAGAGCTGGGCGAACGGCGTGTTCGCGAAGGTGCCGGGACTGGGTCCGTCGGTCGCAGATGCGATCTCCCAGAAGCTGTTCGCGCTGGTCCCGGGGAAGATCCCGCCGCGCCTGGTCGAGTTCCGCGACCGGTTTGCGCATCACCTGCTGCTGGTGGTCAGCGGGAGTCAGCGGGACGCGACCGCGCAGCTGCTCGAGAAGTTCTTCGCCGCGCCGGAGCACGAGGGCGGATTCTTCGAGTGCGAGGCCGACGAGGCCGAGAGTGCCACGCTGATCCGCTTCGGCGTGGCCAGCGCCGCCAGCCGCTACTTCGTCATGCACCGCGCGGAGGCCTCCGCCATGATCACCTTCGATGTCGCCCTGCGCCGGGACGATACGGACTGGCTGGAGGTGCTGCCCCCGCAGATCGCCGACCAGCTGCTGGAGAGCGTCTACTTCGGGCACTTCTTCTGCCACGTGCTGCATCAGGACCACGTCGCGAAGCAGGGCGTGGACCCGGTGGCGCTGAAGCAGGAGATGACGGCGCTGCTTCAGAGCCGCGGCGCCGCCGTGCCCGCCGAGCACAACGTCGGGCGGATCTATTCGGCTCCGGAGCCGATGGTGGAGCACTTCCGGCAGCTGGACCCGCTGAACATGTTCAATGCGGGGGTGGGGCAGACGTCGCCGCGGAAGCGGTGGGCGTGAGGGAGGTGACCGTTCCCGGGCACCTGGCTCAGCCCGCCCGATGCTCCTGCTCGAGCCACTGCCCGAAGGTCATCTCCCCGAGCACGGCGCTGTTCGGATCCCCGCGCAGCGCCCCGGAGGCGAGCCCGCTCCCGTAGGCACCCGGGAAGCGCATCTCGAGCACGCGCCGAGAGGTCCCGTCGTGCGCATGCATCCGGCGGATCATGTCCGCGAGCGCGTGCTCCTCGGGGCCGACGAGGTCCTGTGCACGGCCGGCCGGCGCCGCCTCGGCGATCTGGACGAGGTGCTCGCCCACCTCGCGGGCGGCGACGGGCCGGGCCAGCAGGCGCGGAGCGATCGTGAGCGGGCCGAGGGAGGTGCGGGCGCTGATCTGCTCGGCGAACTCGTGGAACTGGGCCGCTCGCGCGATGGTGTGCGGGACGCCGGACTCCTCGACGACACGCTCCTGGGCGAGCTTGCCGGCGTAATAGGACGCGTCGATCCCGTCGATGCCGACGATCGAGAGCACCACGTGGTGGGCCACGCCCCGGCGCGCCCCGGCCTCCAGCAGGTGACGGCTCGTGGTGCGGAAGAACTCGATGGCCCTCCGGCGGGAGAGCGACGGGGTGTTCAGCGCGTCCACGACCACGTCGACGCCCTCCAGATGCTCCTCGAGCCCGGCGCCCGTGAAGACGTCCGCGCCCTCGCTGCGGGAGAGGACCACGACGTCATGGCCCTGCGCCTGCGCGGCCTGGACCGCCTTCTGTCCCACAACTCCGGTGCCCCCGGCGACCGCGATCCTCATGGCTGTCCTCTCGTCCTGCCAGCATCGTTGCCCCGGTGGGTCCCAGGGTCAAGGGTGGTCCGGCGTGGGCGGTGACCCGGTTGGACACGGCGGATGCCTCCGGCGAAGATCCGCGAGCAGCTCGCGAGCTGAGCCGCGACGGTCGGATGCTGTTCGTGTCCGTCATGCGTGGAACGCCGCAAAGTCCGAAGAACATGCTCTTCGATCCACTAAACAAGCTAATCTAAGCTCGGTATAGGTAGTTTGTTGGTTCTCTTGGAGGTTCACCTTGCAGTCGTTCACGCCGCTGGAGCGAACGCTGGGTACGGTCCCGGGGACGCTCGTCGGCCAGCTGAGACGCATCGACACCGGGCGCGGACGCGAGGAGCTCTATGCGAATCAGCTCCCCGAGCTGCTCACGGCCCTGGCCGCACGAGCACGAGTCCAGTCCATCACTGCGTCCTCCGCGATGGAGGGAGTGCTGGTGCCCGACAAGACCCGTGCCGCCAAGATCATCGATGGCTCGGCACGAGGCCTCCGCTCCCGCAGCGAGCAGGAATTCGCCGGGTATCGGGCCGCTCTCGACTATCTCTTCGCGGAGGACTGGCGCCCCCTCAACGTTGGGCTGATCCTGCACTTGCACCGACTGCTCTTCTCCGAGACCCCTGGCAAGGGCGGGGACCTCAAGAGCAGCGACAACCTGGTCGTCGATCGAAACGAGGACGGGTCCCGCAGCATCCGGTTCACCCCGGTTCCTGCTGTCCACACCGCTCAGTACGTGGAAGAGCTGCTGAAGGGCTACCGCGAAGCCCGCACCGCCGACTCCCACCACCCAGTGCTGCTGATCGGGCTGCTCGTCCTGGACCTGCTCACGATCCACCCGTTCGACGACGGGAACGGACGTGTGGCCCGCGTCCTCACCAATGCACTGCTGGCCGAGGCGGGATACGGGATCGGCCGGTACGTCTCTCTGGAGCAGCTGATCGCGGAGTCGTCCGACGAGTACTACGCGCGCCTGCTGGAGTCCACCCATGGGTGGCACGACAACGAGCACGATGTCTGGCCGTGGCTCAACTACTTCGTGTCCCTGCTGACGGACGCGTACCAGCGCTTCGAGGTAGGGGCAGCCTCTGATCGCTCGACGGGTAGCAAGCAGGACCGTGTTCGTGAGTTCGTGCTGGACCACGCCCCGGAGTTCTTCGCGATCGGTGACGTGCGTGCAGCTCTTCCCGGCGTCAGCGACCAGACGATCCGCCTGGTGCTGGATGCACTGCGCAAGGAGGGGCGGATCCGTTCGGAAGGGACCGGTCGGGGCGCCCGATGGCACCGACTCGGCGGGGTATGAGCTCGCCCTGGAGACGCATCAGTTCTCGGGCGTGACGTCCCGTTCGTCCGGATGGAGGTCAGCGCATCCTGCTCCTACAGCGAGCCCCGCACCCGCAGGAGCTCCGCCCGGGTCGTGCCGAGAAGAAGCTCGGGGTCGGCGAGGGCGATGCCGGCGTAGTGATGGGGGAGCGCCGCGGCCTCCATCAGGCTTCGCGCCCGCTGGCTCGGAGCGCTGCGCAGCTCGAAGGCACGCCGCAGGTCCTTCTCGTGCAAGGGGGCCGGTGAATACCCCATGAGGTCGTTGCCACGGGCGATGAGCGAGACGATCGCCGCGGCAGTGTTGCGGGTGCTCGCCTTCCGTCGCAGCACCGCATCATCGAGCTGGGCGATGCGCACCAGCAGGCGGCGGCACGCTGTGAGGACCTCGTCGAGCGCAGCGGATCCGGGCTGCTGCTCGAGAAGTGCGCTCACCCCCTCGACCAGGTGCGCGTCGATCTCGGCGGCGAGGCCCTGCAGATCCTCGGCGACCTGCTCGAGCGCGAGCTCCTCCGCAGGCAGCGGCGCGGTGTCGAGCACGGCGAGCATCTCGAAGCCGCCGGCGCGCAGGGCGAGATCCGCCAGGCGCAGTGCAGTGGGGTCCTCGAGCTCGAGCGCGAAATCGACCTGCTCCTCGAGCCGCCGCGCGCGCACCCGCGGATCAGCGCGACGAGCCGGGAACTCCTCGAGCAGCGGCGCGATCACGGACAGCGTCCGCGCGATGATGGCCGGCTCCTCACCCTTGCGTTCGAGGGACCAGGCGACCAGCGCCGGCAGGGTGGAGGGGATTCTCTCCACTGCCGTCTCCGGGAGCATCGGCACTGCCGGAAGGACCTCGGAGACGACCCACTCGGCAAGCTCCGGATCCCAGCCCAGCGGATCGCCGAAGCTCGCATCGAGCAGGATCATCAAGTAGGCGGTCAGATCCTCCAACTCCTTGCCCCGCTCCAGGCTGGCGGCGTGCGCGGAGCTCGTGAACTCCTCGACCAGATCGGTGCCGTCCTCAAGAATCCACGGCGGCTGCTCGGGGACCGGCAGCGAGGCGCCGCCGGGGACGCCTTGTACGGCGTTCTCGTCATACCCTGTCCCGCCCTCCGGCATGAGGCCCACGACGAAGTCCACGAAGGGCCGCAGCATCGGCCACTGCTCCCAGTCGGCGGACTGTTCCGCATCCGCCGGAGTATTGGCGAGGGCCAGGCTGAAGCGGGCGCGCGCGTCCGCAGCGGTGACGGTCTCGAGCACCTCGTCCAGGGAGACCCCGTCCCTCGCCATGATCTCCCGGTACTTGCAAGTGACCCCGTCCAGCGACTCGCCGATCACGAAGGCGTCCTTCACGTACGGCGCCGGGCTCCACGGGATGTAGGTGATGAGCACGGCCCGTACGCCGCGGGGAAGGGCCAACTCCACCATCAGGTTCTCCCCGGCACCGTCGGAGAAGGCGACCGCCTCGGTGACGGTGGCCTGCGCGAGCCCGGAGACCTGCGGCGGCATCGGCTGACGACGCGCGGACACTCCCACCCGCGCCCGGGAGCGGAGCTCCTCATCGGGGCACATCACCGCGACCATGTGCAGCAGCGCGGTGGTCTCGGCGACGTTGATCTCGAGGAAGGTGTCCAGCAGGTCCACCCCCTCGGGCAGCTCCTCAGGATGGTGGCGCAGGTCCGCGATCTCCGTGACCAGCGGCGCTGCGGCGACCCAGAACGCGGTGGGATCGTCGGAGCGCAGCGCCGGGCGGAGCACCTGGATCAAGGGGTTCTCCGCCGCCGGTTCGACGGGGGAGGAGGCGGGCGTCGTGGGGTGCGGTGCACGGCGGCTCGCGCGGTGGCGGGCGGCGCCCTGCCCGAGCGGATTGCGATCGTGGCGGCGTGGGCTCATGGGGATATTCCATCAGCTGCAGGTCGACGGGGCGAGGAAGCGGGACGAGAACCGGTCAAGCCCAGGGAAGTGGTGTAGCCCTGCTATCGGCTGGAGACCTCCATATACAAGGCAGTGCAAGCCGGGCATCTATCCAGCGATTCGGTGTCCTGCCTCGGCACGAAGTACACCCCGCAGAGCGCCCGCAACGCACGACCCTCGACGGTCTGCTCGGCGAGATTGCGTCGGTGCGCATAGTGTGCGGTCTTGCCGGAAGCCGTCGTCGCTATCTCGTGACGAGCGGTCAGATCGCGCAGAGTCGCATGCTGCTTCGCGAGCGCGCCCGTCTCCAGAAGGTTCGAGTAGATGCCACCGCCGACGTCCCATCCTTGCTCCGGTGGACTGATCGCTGCGAGAAGCTGCATGGTGAATGGCCACACCAACGCCGAGTTCTTCCATCTGTCGGCAAAGTCGATCTCGACCACGACGTCCTCGTAGCGGTCGCCTGGCTCGTCGGAGATCGCGACCGTGAGGTGGACGATGGCGAAGCTTGCACTGGAGTCATGGATGGGGGACTTGATGGTGAGAGTTCCAGTGCCGCCTTCCAGCACCGTGGTCAACGTGTCGACGATCTGCTCCTGGTTCCGAAGCTGCCACGCGGAGATGACCGCGTCCGCACGTTCACGCTGCAGAAGGTCGCGGTCCCGATCACCGGGAAGCAGGCCAGGGATCGACTGCGCCACTTCGAGGCGTTCGAGCCGCTTGTAGAAGTCGTCGCGATCTTTGTGGCCACCCTTGGCGAGACCAGCGACGACTACCCAGCAGGCGCCTCCGTCAATCCATACCCCTGCCCGCCACTGCCCGTGTTTGATCTCGAGCAGCACCTCGCTGCTCACCGAGGCGATGGGACCCAGGGAGGAATCCTGCGCCGGGTCGTCGCCGAAGGAGTCGGAGGCCTTTCGAAGGATCGGGTGCTGCAACGCGCTCAGAGGCTGAACGGCACTGATCTCCCCAGCTTCGAGGGCGCGGAGTACGAAAGGCTCGTTCCACTCGCTGGCTAGATCTTCTCGAAGCACACGAAGCGTCGGGCGAGCTCGTCGGGACATGACAGCATCATGCCGCACCGCGCAGACAAGCCCCGGGTCAGAGGAGATCCACGATCTCGTCGACCGCTGCGGATCGATCGCGGTCCTGAGAAGAGAAGCGCTCGGCGAGATCTCGACGCTCGGTATCGCGTTGGACAGCGAATTGCTTCAGGTCACGGAGGAAGATGCGACGGTCGCGACCGACTCGATGGAACTCGATGGTGCCGTTGTCCAGCAGCTTGTAGAGGTGGGTGCGGCTCATCCCGAGGTGCTTCGCCGCCTGGCTCGGAGTGATCGCCTTCTGCGGATCAACGGCGACGATCTCGTCGCCTTCGCGCAAGCTCGCGACGAGCGAATTCAGCACATCGTGGAGCTCTGCAGGAGCCGCGTGGGCGAGCTCCTCGAGCTGATCGAGCTGGGATGCGGGCATGGGGGTATTGCTGATGGTCTTCATCTGACTCTCTCTTCAGGTGTCACACATGTTCCACCTGTCGTAGGTGACACTAGTGCTTGTCGGTGCTGGCTGACAAGCGGGATCGAGGCGAGGTTGACGGGATCGTCCCCACATCGGCGGGGACCAATGGCGCCCGACGGCAATATCAGGTGCCACCCACGGCGAGGAATACTCACTCGACTGCCCGAGAGGCTGGGGCCGTGTCGTACTGCTGTCGAGACCCGGCCCCTGACAGGAGGGGTCGGGGCTCGACACGGAAGTGCGAACTGCTCGGATCAGCCAGGCAGGGTCAGCGGGACCAGCTCTCCGATGTCGCCACGGAAGCCTCCGTCGACCATGTTGCGGAATCCAGACAGCGACACCGTGCCGTCTGCACGCGGCAGCGCCTGGCCCGCGTAGTAGTCGGCAGGCCCGACCTGCACGGCACCGGGGAAGTCCCATGGCCCGAGAGAGGAGCTGCCGCGAACGAGCCAGATGCCGCTGCCGGCCTCGGAACCCAGCCCCTCGGGGGCCTGGTCGGGAGGGCAGGAGAAGATCAGCCAGTGCGCGCCATCCACGGTGAACTGCTGGCACACCTCCAGGTGCCAGAACCCAGCGTGGTCGCTGAGGGGCGGCTTCACGTGCCACGTCTCGAGATCGTCGCTGGTGGCGTATCCGACGACTCCCCGCCCGCCGACCGGGCCCGTGTTCATGCGTGCGGTGATGAGCATGTGCCAGGTGCCGTTGCCGTCGGAGAAGACGAACGGATCGCGCCAGTGCACTTCTCCGGCCGACGCCGGATCGGTCTCGTACCAGCGGGGGTCGGCCTCGAGCGGGGCGGGGGCTGTGCGGTGGAAGGTCCTGCCGTCCTCGGAGTCGGCCCAGCCGATGCGCTGGACGGTTCCGCCCTCCTCCCGGCTCACTCCGGTGTAGAACAGGCGGATGCCACCGTCGGGATGCTCGATGGCGCTGCCCGTCCAGCAGGCCAAGGAGTCGAACGCCGGCGAGTCGGAGTGCACGAGCGCATCGGCCACCAGGTCCCATCCGCCCTGGCCGTTCTCGATCGCGTGCCCGATCCCGGCGCGATGATGGCGCCGGTCCGGATCGTGCAACGCGCGGGAGGCACGCAGGAAGAAGAGATGGTGCTCCTCTGCGGTGTCGAGGTACCAGTGGTCCCAGACCCAATGATCAGGAAGGTGCAGCATGGATCAGCCTTTCAGCCCAGAGGCGGAGATAGAGGTGACGAAGGTGCGCTGGAAGAGGAAGAACACGATGAGCACGGGAAGCGTGATCATCGTCGCGTAGGCCATGACCTCGCCCCAGGCGGTGTTGAGCTGGAAGAAGTACTGCATCCCGACGGACGATGGCCGCAGCTCCTCCTGCTGCACGACCATCAGAGGCCACAGGTACTGGTTCCACGCGGGGAGCATGGTGATGATGGCGACGGTCGCGAACGTCGGGCCGGACAGCGGGACGATCACCCGGCGGTAGATCCCGAACCAGCTCGCCCCGTCGATCCGGGCGGCCTCGTCCAGCTCGCGGGGGATGTCGTTGAACTGCTGGACGAACAGGAAGATGCCCAGCGCGTTCGCGATGAATGGCAGGACCTGCACCGAGTAGCTGTTCAGCATTCCCTGCGACAGCAGGAATCCGTCGCCCTCCCAGCTGAGCAGAGGAAGTTTGGAGACCCAGAAGACCATCGGGACGGCGATCGCCTCGAAGGGAACCATCAAGGTGGCGAGCACGAGGCTGAGGATGAGCCCCTTGCCCCGCCAGCGCATCCGAGAGATCGCGAAGCCGATCATCGAGTTGACGATCAGACCGATCCCGACGATCAAGGCGGTGACGAGCAGCGAGTTGGCGATGAACCGTACTGCGGGGACGCGATCCATCACACCGGAGTAGTTGTCCAGCGACACATCTCCGATCGGCAGGAACGCGCGGATCGACCGCAGGTCGGCGAAGATCTGCGTCTCCGGCTTGAGGCTGGAGACGACCATGAACAGGATGGGGAGGCTGGTGAACAGCGTCGCAGCGATCAGCCCCACGTAGATGAGGAGCTTGTGACGACGGCGATTGCGGGCGAGGCCGCTGGTGCGTGGTGAAGTGGTCATCGCTCAGTCCTTGTCGCGGGTGATCCGGCGCTGGATCAGGGAGATGGCCAGGACGATCACGAAGAAGATGAGGGAGAGCGCAGCGCCGTATCCCATGTCCTGCTCGCGGTAGCCCTTGCGCACGGCGTGGTACACGATCGTGGACGTCGAGTCCTGGGGCCCGCCCTGGGTCATCACGTCGATCTGCACGAACAGTCCGAGTGCGGCGATCGTGATGGTGATCAGGATGAAGACCATCGTCGAACGCAGACCTGGCCAGGTGACGTGACGGAAGCTGTGCCAGTACGAGGCCCCGTCGAGCGCGGCGGCCTCGTACAGCGCAGGGTCGATCATCTGCAGCCCGGAGAGCCAGATGATCATGTGCATGCCGAACGCCTGCCATACCGAGAGGAGGATGACGGCTGCGAGCGCCGTCCGTTCGTCCTGGAGCCAGCCGAACGATTCCCAGCGCCCCGCTGTCAGCTGTTCGAGCGCCTGGTTGATCAGGCCGTTCTGCTGATACATGAAGCTCCACAGCACGGACACGACGACCATGGACGTCACCACGGGCATGAAGATCAGTGTGCGGAACGCGGCCGTGCCCTTCACTTTCGCATTGACCAGCAGGGCGATCGCGAGCGCGAGCCCGGACTGGATCGGCACCACCACGGCGGCGAAGACGAAAGTGTTCAGGATCGAGCGCAGGAAGGTCGGGTCCTGGAAGGCTCGCACGAAGTTGTCGACGCCGCGGAACGAGGGCGGATTCGGTGAGATCAGGCGAGCGTTGGTGAACGAGAGCCCGAAGGTGATCAGGATGGGGATCACGAGGAACATGGTCAGCAGGATCAGGGCGGGGGCGGCCAGCACCCAGGCCTGTCGTTCCTCGGATCTGAGAGTCCCTCGGCGCGTGCTGCGAGTGGATACGGTCATGGCGAACTCTTCCTTCCTCGCGGCCGGCCGTCTAAAAAGGCCGGCCGCGCAGGGTGGGCAGCGGTCAGAACCCGTATCCGTCGTTGGATGCGATGTTGGCGTCGATGTCGGACACCGCCTGGTCCAGCGACTCCTGCACATCGGCGCCGGCCATGATGTCGTGCATCGCCTTGTCGAAGACGCTGGAGATCACGGGGTAGGCCGGAGTCTCGGGGCGGACCTGCGCGTACTTCGTCGAGACCTCGTAGATCGGCTCCAGGGCCCCGCCTGGACGATAGTTCTCGGACTTCTCCACCGCAGAGGCCGTCGTGGGGAAGTTGCCCGTGGCATCCGAATAGGCGACCAGATACTCGTCCTGCATCAGGAAAGAGAGGAACTCGGACGCTTCGGAGATGTGCGGGCTGTCCGCGGAGATGCCCCACTGCCAGGACCCTGCCCCGGTGCGCGGCCCGGTGCCGAAATCCGGCGGCGGCAGGATCAGCACATCGTCGGCCCCGTGCGCTTCCTGGGCGGTCAGCACCTGCCAGCCGCCCGCCCAGCACATCGGGACGACGCCCTGGCCGAAGTCGGCGCCACCGGTGGTCGGGGTCTTGCTAGCCCAGCCCTTCTCGAAGACGGACTGGAACCAGGCGCCGAACTCGATGCCCTCCGGCCCGTTCAGGACCCCGTCGGCGCTCAAATAGGTGTCACGGTCGATCAGGTCGCCGCCGAAGCTCTGGAGCATCGGCGAGTACGCGTAGGACCACCACTCTGCCGTCTCCGAGACGCCCAGATCGATCCCGAACTCGTAGTCCGGGAGCTCGCTGAGCGCTGCCATCGCGTCATTGAACTCCTCCAGCGTCCAGGGAGTGTCGATCTCGGGGATCCGCACCGCCGCAGCCTCCAGCGCGGACTTCCGCGCGAGGACGGCCATCGCCGTGTCGTAGGGACCGACGGAGTAGATCTGGTCCTGGAAGCGTCCGACGGTGGTCGGCAGCATCGCGTCGATCACCGCGGGATCCATCTCGAGGGGAGCGAGGTAACCGGACCAGGCCCAGTTCGGCATGATCGGTCCGTCGAGGTCCAGGATGTCCGGCAGGTCGCCAGAGGCCGCGGCGGCGACGATGGCGTCGTTGTAGGAGGCCTGGGGGAAGGACTCGATCGCGATCTGCTTCTCGGATTGGGCGTTGAAGTCCTCGACGACCTTCTCGACGACGGCCAGCTCTTCGGCGTTCCCACCGTTGTGCGTCCACATCGTGATCGTGTCCCCGGACCCTCCGCCCCTGCTCGTCGAGGACGAGCAGGCCGCGCCGAGCGCGAGCAGAGGGGCGGAGACAGCAGCGGAGAGCAGTAGGTTTCGGCGCTTCATGGGTCACTCCTTTGTGAATGCGGGCGGAGCCCGCGAGGATTAATCGATTAACGAATGTCGGTCTTCGAGGTAGGTCTGTGCAGTGGCGCCTCCATCGGGAGTTCAGGCGGTGATGTGGTCTGCTGACGGGCGCGGAGCGCGCCGCTCGGAGGGCGGCGCGGTGGAGTGGCGGATGACGAGGGGGGCGGCCTGCAGCGTCGGGCCGCTCGGGGAGCGGTCGTGCGTGCGGAAGGAGTCGTCGAGGAGGGTCCTCACCGCCCATTCGCCCATTTCTTCGTGGGGCAGGCGCACGGTCGTCAGCGGCGGGTCGACCAGGGTGGCCACCAGCTCGAGATTGTCGAAGCCCACGACTGACAGGTCATCGGGGATCGACAGCCCGCGACGGCGGGCGACGCGGTACACCCCGGTGGCCATCTCGTCGTTGAAGCACAGGACGGCGGTGGGGGAGGCCTGGTCCAGCAGCGTCGCGGCGCCCACGTCCGCGGTGTCCGGTGAATTCTTCGCGGTGACGACGAGCGCGGGATCAAGGTCCAGGCCGTGGCGCTCCAGGGCACGCTGATACCCCTGGAGCCGCAGTCTGGCGGCGAGGGAGTACGACACGTCTTCGTTGAGGAGCCCGATACGGCGATGTCCGAGATCGACGAGATGGCGGGTTGCGTCCTCGGCGCCCTGCGATTCATCGGGCACGATGGCGGGAACGCTCTGGTCGTCGCTGACCCCGTCGACGATGACCACGTTGTCCGGAAGGCCGGCGGGGAGGGTGACGTGCTGGTGCTCCATGCGGGCGTAGACGACGCTGTCGATGCCGTCGCGCCGCAGCTCCTTGATCGCCTCGATCTCGTCCGCGAGGTCGTCTCCGCTGTTGAGCATGAGCAGGGTGTGGCCGTACTGGCGAGCGGTGTCACTCGCGGCGCGGATGATCTTCACCGCGTGCCCCGTGGTGGCGATCCGGTCGGAGATGAAACCGACGGTCGGCGTGCGCTTGGTGCGCAGAGAGGCGGCATGCCCGTTGCTCACGTAGTTGAGCTCTGCTGCGGCGACACGGACTCGTTCCGCAGTCTCCTCGGACACGCGACCTTCGGCGAGGTCGCGGAGGACCATGGAGACGGTGGCCGTGGACACGTCGGCGCGCTCGGCGACGTCACGCAGGGTTGCTCGCATGTCGGACCTCCATTTCGGGACTGGTCGAAACAGTACGGGGGCGCCAAGGGTACGTCAAGCGATTAACGAAATCTGGCTCACGTTGCGGCGTCAGGGACGTCTGCTGACGCCCGAGGCGGGGGTCAGCGCCCGGTGCGCCGCACGGCGACGTGCACTTGGGGCTCTTCCCCCTGTCCCAACACCACGAGGAATGCGACGGAGCCCTCGACGCCCTCAGCGATGCGGTCGTCCTTCTTCTGCACCCCGGCGCCGAGCCGCTCGACCGCTGTCGCCATGTCATCTTTGAAAGCCTTGGACTCGATGCCGCTGGGGAAAATCTCCGAGACCCATGCCTCCACCTCAGAGCTGGTGCCGGAGAACGTCACCACATTGCTCCACACCTCGTCGCCCTCCAGCGGGACGTCGGCAGTGTCCGCGTCGAGCGCAGGTGCAGTGAATCCGGCTGCGGCGAGGATCTCTTCGGCGGTCATCGGGCTGTTCTCCGTATCGGTGGGGCCGCAGGTGTTGAGGAGCCCGCCGACTGCGGCAATCGTGGTGAGGTGAAGGAAGCGCCGTCTGCTCATGAGACGAGCCCTTCCGAATGCTGGGACGAGGGCTGTCCGACCAGGTTATTCGGCACTTGGGTGGGGCCGATCAGGGGCTTGCCGTCGGGCGCGACCGGGCGGATTCCCCCCAATCATCCTGACGATCATCCAGATCCATCCCGGTGAAGAGGCCGCGGGCCGCGGAGACGATTCCCTGGACCCGTCGGGGTCGGAACGGCTCGTCGGGGCCGAGGAAGTCCATCGTCCCGCCGATGCGGACGCGGCCCTGGTACGGGGTGCAGGCCAGTCGCTGGTGCGGGAAGTTGGAATGCTCCGTGGGTTGCTCGGTCGAGACGGAGAAGGAGTAGCCGCGCCCCGCCTGGACCAGGGTGCGCACTCCGAGCTTCTCCGCGAGGCGGGATAGCCAGGCGCCGGCGGCGATCACGGCGACGTCCGCGATGAGGAGCTCGCCGTTGGATAGCGAGATCAGTGGGCGCCGGATGGAGGAGATGTCGGTGACCTCCAACCCGGTGCGCAGGGTCGCGCCCCGCACGACGACCGCCTCGCCGAGGGACTGGGTGAAGGGGCAGGGCTCAGTGAACGGGTGCCCGTCCAGACGGAACGCCAGCTTCACCGAGTCCGAGAGCTGGGACCAGCGAGCAGGGACCCTCGAGCCGTTCGAAGGGGACCTCCTGGCCGTGCCGCGCGGCACCGCCGATCTCCCCCTGGAATCCGGTGGATTGCTCCTCGTTCTCGAAGGCAACGATGGCCGCGATACGCCCTCTGGGCGGGGCTCGGGGGCTCGGCGAGGGAAGGGTTCGCGACCGATCGACCACCGCGCGGTGAGCGTTCGTATCCCGCTCCGCAGCGCGGAGGGTTCGCTCTCTCGGAGTTCTGCAGACTGACCAGCAGTGATGTGCTTTCAGCTCGTAACGTTCCATGCCCGGAAAACTCCATCGAAGTGCGTCAGCTCATATTTCATCTTCCAAAGAAAGTCGGCGTGCACCCACGGCCACCGACGTGCGGCCACACAGGACACCAGTAGGTTCAGGATGGTCACGAAACCGAATCGGAGCCCGAGATCAGTTGCGGAGCCGCTTTCTACAGGCTATAAAGAAAGTATGTCGACGACGACCAGCACTGCGATGAACGGCGCTCAGGGGCTCCGACGCCTCGAGAGCGTCGTGAGCGCTCTGCTCGAGCACGGGACGATGTCGCGCACGGAGCTCGCCGAGATAACGGGCTGCTCGCAGTCATCGATGACCGGGTCGATCCGCACCCTGATTCGCTCCGGTCACGTCAGGGAGACCGGACGTGGACGGTCCACAGGTGGCCGTCGGCGCACGTTGCTCGAGTTCGATCGTCGCAGCGTGCTGCTCATGCTGCTGTCCGTGGACGCTGGGCACGTGGTCGCGCGCCAGGTCGATCTCGCCGCGACGGTCCACGCCCAGGTGCGTCGACGTCTCGACCCGCGAGAGCCGCTGAGCTCCGTCGCGAATGCCATCACTGCGCTGCAGGGCGTCTCGGAGTCACCGTCGAGCTGTGCGGTGATCTCGTTGCCCGGAGTCGTCTCTGCAGAGGGCGACGTCTCCCTCGCGCCGGCTCTGGGTGACCTGACGGCTCGCCGCGTTCAGGACGTCGTCGCCGAGACCTCCGGCCTGCACACCTTCGCGGAGAACGACGTCAACCTGCTCGCTCTGGGGGAGTCCATGGAGGGGGCGGCCAAGGACGGCGGCGACTTCGGCCTCATCTACATCGGCGACGGCATCGGGGGCGCGCTCGTCCTCGACGGGAACGTGCGGCGCGGTGCCACTGGGTCTGCGGGTGAGATCGGCTTCCTCCCGTGGAAGGGTGCAGTTGCTGAGCGCAACAGCGCTATCGGCCCTCTGGAGGCCGACTGGTCCGTGCCCGCGCTGTGCGCGAAGGCCGAGAAGATCGGCATCGATGCCGGAGACCAGCATGTGATCACCGCACTGGAGCAGAGCGCGACCGCAGAGGCGCAGCAGCTGCTCGAGGACGCTCTGGCGGCATGGGCGTACCCGGCCTTCGTGCTCACCTGCGTGGTCAACCCTGGCCGCATCGTCTTCGCCGGGGATGCCTCAGTGCTCTGCCCACAGTCGCGTGAGCGCCTGACCGCGCACGTGCTGGACGGATGCCCCTCGCCCGTGGAGATCTGCTTCGCCGAGCTCGGAGAAGGAGCGATCGTGAGCGGCGCGATCGCGCATCTGCACGGCGCGCCGTGGATCTTCCTGCCCGTCACGGACCATCGCTCAGAGCCGCCCGAGGGCTCTTCCCGTGCAACGGACTCGCCCTCCGCCCTGTCGGAGGACGGAGCGACCGATCAGCCGCTCCCCACCATCTGAACGCAGAACCCGGAATCACCGCTCAAAGGAGAGAACTCATGTTGAACCGACGCAAGTACCTGCAGGGAACCGCGCTCGTCGGGACCACCGCCGCGCTGGCCGCATGCGGCCTCGGCGCCGGAGGCGGCGGCGACAGCGGCTCGGATGGTGGCGCCGACGGAGGCCCTGCCCCGTTCACCATCTACACCGCCCGCGACAGCGAACTCGCAGACAAGGTCGTGGCCGATTTCGAGGCCGCCAATCCCGATTGGGAGGGCATGGCCACCATCCTCACGCTCGGTGCGCAGGAAGCTCTCGAGCGAGTCCGCGCGGAGAGCACCAACCCACAGGGCGACATCTGGTGGGGAGGAACCCGCCAGCAGCTCTCCCAGGGAGCGGCCGACGGTGTTCTCGCCCCGGCTCCGCAGGAGGTCATCGACGCGATCCCGGAGAACTATCGCGACCCCGAGGGGCTGTGGATCGGCGAGATGCTGCTGGCCGAGCTGTTCCTGATCAACACCGACATGATCAGCGGTGACGAGGTCCCAGCAGACTGGGACGACCTGCTCGAGGAGCAGTACGCCGGCAACATCGTGATCCGTGACGTCGAGGCGTCCGGGACTATGCGCGCGATCTACTGCTCCATGATCGACCGTCTCTACGACCAGGAGGGCTCCCCGGAGCCCGGGTATGAGTGGCTCACGAGGCTTGACGTCAACACCGCCACGTACGCGGCCAACCCCACGGACATGTACCAGCGCGTCAGCCGTGAGGAAGCGGCGATCTCCCTGTGGAACCTGCAGGACATCATGCTGCAGAAGCACGGCGACTTCCCCATGTTCGATGCCGTGGTTCCCGCCTCGGGCGCCCCGATGCTGGTCGACGGCCTCGCGAAGATCAAGGATGGCCCGAACGGAGCCGGTGCGGATGCGTTCATCAGCTACCTGATGAGCTCCGAGGTGCAGACCTCGATGGCCGAGGAGTACTTCCAGATCCCCTCGATCGAACTCGACGCGGAACCGGACTGGCTCGCCGACCTCGGACTCAAGGAACTGGAGGTCGACTGGGACCGCATCGCCGAGAACGAAGAGGAGTGGATCGGGCACTGGGCCAGCAACATCAAGGGCAAGGGCTGATCCACGTCATCTGACCACGTGGGGCCCGCCAGATCTGGCGGGTCCCACCACCTCACCACGCCTCGTCTATGGAGGAGCACATGAACTCAGTCGATCTCGAGCACGTCACCAAGAACTACGGCGGGGCCACGCCGTCCGTTGATGACGTCTCCCTGACTGTCGGGGACGGTGAGTTCTTCACCTTGCTGGGCCCCTCCGGCTGCGGCAAGTCGACCACCCTGCGCATGATCGCGGGCTTCATCAACCCCACCTCGGGCCGGATCCGCTTCGGTGAGCGCGAGATCACCAACCTGCCGCCGCACAAGCGGGACACCGGCATGGTGTTCCAGAACTACGCACTGTTCCCGCACATGGATGTCACCGGCAACGTCGCCTACGGCCTCTCGATGCGCCGGGTCGCCAAGGCCGACAAGCGCACCCGGGTGTCTGAAGCCCTCGAGATCGTGGGACTGCAGGGATACGCCGACCGGAGGATCGATCAGCTCTCCGGTGGCCAGCAGCAGCGAGTCGCGCTGGCCCGCGCGCTGGTGATCCAGCCATCGGTGCTCCTGCTCGACGAGCCGCTGTCGAACCTGGATGCGAAGCTGCGCGAGGAGACCCGCGCCCAGATCCGCCAGATCCAGAAGCGAGCCGGGACCACCAGCGTGTACGTGACGCATGACCAGTCAGAGGCGATGGCGATGTCTGACCGCATCGCCGTCATGGAGTCCGGTGTGCTCCACCAGGTCGGGACCCCCCGCGAGATCTACCGTCGCCCCACCACAAGCTTCGTCGCCCGATTCATCGGCCGCTCGAATGTCCTGCCGGGGACTGTCGACGACGTCGAGGACGCTCGGATCGCCGTTCGTCTCGATGGCGGTGACGTGATGCACGCCCCCATCGCTGAGGGAGCGCTGTCGGGCCAGGTCGCTGCCGGTGACCAGATCGCGCTGTCGCTGCGACCCGAGACCATGCGCATCGAGCCGGTCCCCACCGGTTCCGGCACCGAGGTCGATGCGCTCCGGGCGACGGTGAGGATGACCGAGTTCACCGGCTCCAGCTGCGTCGTCTGGCTGCGCTACGGCGACGAGGACCTGCTGGCCACCATCGCTGATACCGACGACCTTCCGCACGACGGCGATGAGGTCCTGCTGCGCCCGGATACGGGGCGGGCCTGGGTGGTGGCCCCGTGACCCTGACCGCTCGACCCGCCGCGGCCACGGTCCGCTCCGCGCGTCGGAACCGTTCGCAGCTGACGGCCTCGGACCGCTTCGTCTACGTACTGGCGGCGCCTCTGGTGCTGATCCTGCTGGTCTACATCGTCTTCCCGATGATCGCTACGGTCCTCACCTCGTTCGAGAACGGCGGATCGGTCTACACCAGCTTCCTGTCCGGCACCTCACGCAGCGCCCTCGGGCTCTCGGTCGGGATCTCCCTGGCGTCCGTGCTGACCGCAGGCGTGGTCGGGACGGGCCTGGCGGTCCTGCTGACGCGGTTCGACTTCCCCGGCCGTTCGGTGCTGAAGGTCTTCGCGCTGCTGCCGCTGGCGCTGCCGCCCCTGATCGGCGCGATGTCGTTCTACTACCTCTACGGCACCAGTGGCATCGTCCCCCGCCTGCTGGAGGTGGTCACGGGACTGCCGGCCGCGAGCATGGCTTTCGATGGGATCGCCGGCGTCATGCTCGTGCACACGCTGACGATGTATCCCTATTTCTACCTCGCCGTCAGCGCAGGCCTGTCCGGCAGCGACGCCTCCCTCGAGGAGGCGGCGATGAATCTCGGTGCCGGGCGCATGACGATGTGGCGCACAGTGCTGCTGCCGATGCTCACCCCGGCGCTGGTCTCCGGCGCCCTGTTGACCTTCATGGTGTCGATGGCGTCGTTCACGGCACCGCAGTTCTACAACGTCAACACCATGACCATGCGGATCGTGGCCGCGAAGACCTCCGGTGCCTATGACCTGGCCGCCGCGCTCTCCACCGTCCTGTCGGTGGTCTCGATCCTGTTCCTGCTGCTGATGCGCTGGTACCAGAACCGCCGCCTCACCCGCTCGATGTCCAAGGGCACGCCGCAGGCCGTGCGGGTGGTGCACGGCATCATGCCCAGGATCGGGGCAGCGGTTGGCTCTGCCGTGATCGTGGCGATCCTCGCGGCACCCGTCGCCTCGATCGTGCTGCTGGCCTTCACGGTCAACGGAACCTGGACCACACAGATCATCCCGCCCGAGTACACCCTGCAGAACTTCGTCGACATCTTCACCGAGCCGCGGAGCCTGCGACCGCTGCTGGTGTCCTCGCAGATGTCCGCAGTGGCCATGGCGGCCTCGATCGTCGTGGGTGTGCTGACCGCCTGGGTGATCGCCCGCTGGAAGGGCAAAGGCGCGGGCATCCTGGACCTCATGATCATGCTGCCGTGGGCATTGCCCGGCACCGTGGTCGGCATCAACATCGTCACGGCCTTCGCCTCGCCCACCCCGTTCAACCTCGGCCAGGTGTTCATCGGCTCGCTGTGGATTCTGCCGCTCGCGTACTTCATCCGCTTCGTGCCGTTGGTCTTCCGCAACGCCGCCGCCTCGCTGGCACAGATCGACCCCTCGGTGGAGGAGGCTGCCCAGAACTTGGGCGCCGGCCCCTTCCGCACCCTGCGCACGATCACCCTGCCGCTGATGGCGCGCGGCGTGATCGCCGGCGCCCTGCTGGCGTTCGTGCACGGCTTCGGCGAGTACGTGGCCTCGGTGGTCATCTACCCGGCGCGCTTCGTGCCGCTGTCGGTCGAGATCTACAACCGCCAGTACGCCAATGACCTGGGATCCGCCTTCGCCTACGGTTCGCTGCAGGTCCTCGCGATCCTGATCGTCCTGATCGTCTCGGAGATCCTCGAGAAGCCAGGGCGATTCCGTCGGCGTCGGCCCGCCGCCGACAACACCATCACCACCCCCGTCGCGTGAGAGGAGCCCCCTGTTGATGCAGGAGCGCACCACAGATGACCGGAACCCTTCGGCAGCTGGAAACGAGAAGAGCACCCGCCCGGACGAAAGATCCCGTCGCCTCCCGCTGCGGGAACGCGAGGACCTGTCGATCTACTGGGACAACCATCTACGGGTCGCGTTCGAGCAGTCCGCACCCCATGACCTGCCCGCCATGGTCGAGGCGTCCCTCGCACATGTGATCATGCTGCGCGAGACGGGAGCACTTGCCGAGCAGCGCGCCGACGCTCTCCTGGCGGGGCTGCTCACGCTGTGGCGCCGGTGGGGAGATGCGGGCCCGGGAGAGGGCTGGGCGCCGCGTGTGAGCTCGCACCCCTTCGACGGCTCCGTGGAGGACCCGTACTACTATCTCGAGCAGCAGCTCGCCGCCGCCTGCGGAATCAGTACGGCGGAGCTCGACGTGCAGCTGGCCCGCAGCCGCAACGACCTCGACGCCGGCGTGTTCCGTATGATTCTGCGCCGTGGCATCCTCGATCTCGCCGAATTGCTGCTGCAGACCGTCCGCGACCTCACCGGGACCGCCTCACGGAACGCCGAGGCCGTGCTGATCGGACACACGCACCGCCGGCCCGCGCAGCCCACCACGATCGCCCATGTCCTGTCGGGCCTCGCCGAAGCGATGCTCTCGCAGGCCGATGAGCTGCTGTCCGTCTACGACGAGATGAACGTGTCCCCGCTCGGCTCGGCAGCTTTCACCGGCACCGACATCGAGATAGACGCGAACCGCGTCGCAGCGCTGCTGGGCTTCGACCGCTCATTCACCGCCTCGTACGAGGCCGTCGCCGGGGCGGAGCACTTCATGCGCCTGGCCGCGCTGCACGGCCGCATCGGTGCCACCGGGGCGCGCTGGGCGCGAGTGCTGCAGGAGTGGATGAACCTGGGCTGGGTGCGGATGCCCTCTGAGTTCACCCAGGGCTCCTCGATCATGCCGCAGAAGAAGAATCCCGTGGTCCTCGAGCACCTGGTCTCGATGTCTGGTGCCGCCAGCGGTGAGATGACCTCGATCTTCACCACCATCGCCGCCGGTTGGTACGAGGACTCCAACAATGCCACCACCGATGTGCAGAAGCACCTGTGGACCTCCACGGACCGCATGCTGCGCGTGGTGCGGCTGCTCGACGGGCTCAGCCTCGAGATCGCACCGGAGCAGCTGCCCACCGACGAGGAGATCGTGCGCTCCGGCGCCACCACCACCGCAGTCGCCGAGGCTCTCGCCACCCGCGCCGTCCCGTGGCGCGGCGCGCATGACGTGGTGGGCACTCTGTTCCGCCAGGGTGACCCCACCACCTGGACCGCGCAGCAGGTCGACGCGGCCCTCGCCGACGCCGGGATCGAGGACTCGGGACCGCTGCGCGAGCTCGTGCTCTCCTCCGGTCGCGACCCGCGACGCATCCTGGACCGTGAGCAGCCCGGCTCGCCGGGGCGCGGCCCGATCGCCATCGCCCTGCGAGAGGCCGACGATCGGGCGGCCGACCTCGCCGGATCCTTCGCCCAGCGCCGCCAGGGATTGGAGGATGCACGGGAGAACCTGCTGCGGACGGCCACGGACCTCGCCGGCCCCACTGCTGTCGCACACGCGCTCAGCGTGATCGGCAATGCGAATCTCGATATCATCGTGCACCGTGCCCGCTCGTTCCCCCCGGCCGGCACGGAGCAGATCGTGCCGACCATCGAGGTGCGCCTCGGAGGCTCTGCCGCGATCGCTGCACAGCGTGCCGCGCAGCTCGGTCTGCCCACCCGCCTGGTCGCCAAGGTCGGCGACGATCCGACGGGACAGATGGTCCGCGACCTCGCGGGCGCCGATGGGCTGGACCTCGACCTGATCACGGACGATGCTCACGACTCGGGGCTCACCGTGGTCGCAGAGGACCAGGACCACGAGCGGTCCTTCCTCTCCTCGCTCGGCGCGATGGGACGGCTCGTCCCGGAGGACGTCCCTGCGGAAGCGCTCGAGGCACGGTTCGTGCTGTTCAGCGGGTACTTCCTGTTGCCCGGCCTGCAGGGCGCAGCCACCGGCAGGCTCTTGAGCGAGGCCCGCAGCCACGGCGCGGTCACCGCGGTGGACACCGGCCATCCCGACGGCGGCTGGAGCGAGCAGAAGCGGCGCGAACTCATGGAGCACGTGCTGCCGCACACCGATCTCTTCCTGCCCAACGAGAGCGAGCTGATCGGTCTCGCCGGCATCGACGACGTCGAGCGAGCGGCGCAGCATCTCGCCGCCCGCAGCGGGGTGACCGTGGTCGCCAAGCTCGCGGCCGACGGTGCCCTGCTGTGCACGGACGGCCACATCATCAGGGCCGACGCGCCGCAGGTCGAGGCCGTGGACACCACCGGTGCCGGCGACTCGTTCAATGCGGCGTTCCTGGCGGCGCTGCACCGCGGGCAGAGCAACGAGGCGGCTCTGGCCGTGGCAGTGACGACGGCGAGCGAGCTCATCGCTACAGCGCCGGGTGCGCGGGCCGAGCTGCTGCGGGGCGTCACTCCGTAGCGTGACCTCGTGGTCTCTCCTCGATGCTGCGGTGCCTTCGCCGGCCTCGCTGTCCTCGACGCCATTCACGGCTGCGACGGCGCGTTCGATCACCGGGAACAGCTCACCGTCCCTGTCGCCGATACTCCCGAGGCGTCATCCTGCAGACCGTGCTCATGTGGTCGTAGAAGCTGCTGAGCGAGCTGACCCCTGCGGCGTCCGCGATCTCGGTGACCTTCAGCGAGGTGGTCAGAAGCAGTCGCTGCGCCTCGGCGACCCGGCACATCGTCACGTAGTCGCCGAGAGTCACCCCGGCGGTGCGGCGGAACACTGTCATCGAGTGCGAGGGGCCAGGGGCACGGAGGCGGCAATATCCCCAACGGTGACGGGGGAGCGGTGGTGCTCGCGCACGTACTGAGCCATAGTGCTGACCTGACGCAGCCGGGCGGCGGGCACCCCGGCCCCAGCGTCCGGCCATGTGGGCGACGCGCCGGGCAAGGTCCAAGCGTGGGTGATGAGCAGCTGGACGCTGAGCAGGGGCGCAGTCTGCGCCTCCGCCAGCTCCCAGGGGAGGAACATGCTGAAGGGCACCTGCACCCAGCACATATCCCCCGTGCGGGAGTCGACGAGGCCGTGCGGCTGCGCGGCCCAGAACACGGCGATCTCGCCTTCTCGAATCGTCAGCGGCTGCCCGCCAAGGAGATCGTGCAGCTGCCCGCGAGAACGTCCATGATCGAATCCCCATACGTCTGTCACGTAGCTTGACACTGCGTGTGTAGGATCGTGCTCATCGACGATGGCGCGCCGACACTCTCGGCCGTACGCACTGACTAGGGGAGCCATGTTGAGCAGCAGCAAGGAAAGAGCACTGGCCACGCTCATCTCGCAGGGCCCGATGCACAGGGCGGACCTCGCCCGCGCGCTCGAGGTCTCCCGCACCACCGTCACGAACGTGACGCAGGAACTGCTGGCGGACGGGATGCTCGACTCCGATCAGGGCACGGCGTTGAGGTCCAAGCTCTGGATCACCCATGCGGCCGGTGTGATCGTGTCCGTGGTGTGTCGCCTGCGAAGCACCGTCGTCGCCGTCAGCTCCCTGGACGGCCGGACGACTGCCCTGCGAAGCGCCACACAGGAACCGTACGATCTCGGAGGCCACCGGCTCACGACGGCGACCCACCTCATCGAAGAGTTGCTGGCACAGATCGGTAACCCACCCGTTCTTGCAGGGCACGTCGCCGTCAACACCCAGATCGATGTCCTGACCGGCGAGATCGTCGGTGGTAGGGCATCCAAGCGATGGACCGGGTTCAACCCCCGAACGACCATGGAGGGCGCACTGGGCGCCCCCGTCGCCATCGAGAACACATCTCGCCTGCTCGCCCTGGCCGAACACCACATGCACTCGAATGGCCAGGCGCACAATCTTATCTACGTGCACCTATCGCACGGCATCACCATGGGCCAGATCCTTCACGGAACAATCGTCCAGGGGAGCCACGGCGGCGCCGGTGAGCTGGGACATATGAGCATCGACCTCGAGGGGCTCCCCTGTGAATGCGGCAACCGCGGCTGCCTCATGCAGTACGTGGACGAACAGGTGGTGAGCACTCGCGCAAGCGCGATCCTCGGGGCAGACGCCACCGTTGACGATCTCGTGGCCTCGGCGAACGACGGCTCCCGCGCTTGTCGCAGCTTGATCGCCGACATCGGGGGCCTGCTCGGAAAGGCACTGGTGGGTGTCTGCCACCTCCTGGACCCGGACGTCATCGTGCTGGGCGGCGAACTGGCCCGAGCTGGCGACCTCCTCATCGATCCAGTGCGGCAGAATCTTCACCAGCGCGCTCTCCCGCTCAATGCACGCGGCCTGAGCGTGACAGCGGCATCAGCCTCCCTGTCTGAGACGGACGTCGCCAGCGCCGGTTTTCACATCCTGCGCTCGGATCCGCACCACGTCTCGCGGATGCTTCACGCCATCAGCGATCGTGTCGAAACCTGACAGCGGACAGGCTGTGTCGACCCGCATCCGCCTCTCTGTCACTCCACTTGACACTCTTGGTGATTCCGTACACACTTGCGTCAGTTGTGCAAGGTTGCACCACGTTCCTTGATAGGAGACTGCGATGCCATTCACGCCCACACGACGTGGACTACTCTCGATGTCCGCCATAGCTGCCACTGGCTCCGCCCTCGGGCTCTCAGCATGCAGCGGCGACTCCAAGAAGCGCGCCGAGAATGTCGACCCTGCTGACATCACAGGTGAGAACGTTCGCGTGTGGTTCATGGAGGGGTCGATCTCCGATGCCGCCATCGAGCACCTCGAGACGACTTTCGCCGCGGAGAACGAAGGCAACACGTGCACGGTAGAGATCCAGCCCTGGGACGGCATCGTTTCCAAGCAGCAGACCTCCCTGGCGTCCGAGTCTGAGAGCCCAGATCTGGTAGAGACCGGGAACACGCAGTCCTCCGTCTTCACCAGCGTCGGCGCGTTTGCCGCGCTCGATGACATCTACGAAGACCTCGGGGGCGACGACCTCATTCAGAGCTTCGTCGACGCCGGGCGCTGGGACGGCGAGCTGTTCGCCGTTCCGCTCTACGCAGGGGCCCGCGGAGTGTTTTACCGCAAGGATCTCTTCGAGGCCGCCAACATCCCCGAGCCCAAGACACTTGACGAGTTCGCCGAGGCTGTCATCGCTGTCGGCAACGCCAATCCGGAGGACGTCCCCGACTTCTCGGGCATGTACCTGGCCGCAGTGGATTCCCATGCCGTGGACTCACTCCTTTTCGCGGGGGGCGGCTCGTGGGCGGTCAAGGATGGGGGCACGTGGAACGAAATGTTGACGGACCCGGCGAGCATCGATTCACTTGACCGCATCCAGCGAATCTTCGAAGACGGCACGAACTATGAACTCGATTCGCAGGCCTCGCAGAAAGCGTTCGAGAAGTATTTCAACGAGCACAAGGTGGGCGTTCTCGTAGCCACCGGCAACATCGGTGCGAAGATCGACCCGGTCTTGTGGGAGGAGGACAAGGTCGCCGTCATGCCCATTCCGAGTAATGTCGAGGGTGAGGTGGGCGAAACTTTCGCGGGCGGCTCCAATATTTCTCTCGCTGCAAACGCGAAGAATCCGGCACTTGCGAAGCAAGCGTTGCGCATAATTTTCGGCGAGAAGTTCCAGAAGCTCATGGGCGACGATGGTTGGGTGCCGGGAAATACGAAGTATGGCGATAGCGTCAGTGGACCGTTCGGCAAGATTTCCGGGAAGATCGTTGAAAACTCGAAGCTTACCCCGAACAGTCCACAGTGGGGTGCGGCGGCAGATAGCTTCGTACGCAACTTCTACACGACGATTGCTCAGGGTGGTGACGTCAACTCATCCGCCGCTGACTATGGGCAGAAGATCGAGGACATTCTCAACGAGGAGTGACGTATCCCGATGCTCTGGCCGTGGCCCGCACGCAGGCGGGAGATGGTGTGCCACCGTCTGAAAGGAAAACCTATGCCTGTTGAAGCCCGCTCGCGGCGACCGGCTCTCTCTCACCGGCTCGCCCCCTACATCCTTCTCTTGCCAGCTGTGGCGCTGGTCCTGGTGGCACAGGGGTACCCGATGCTGCGCCAGCTGGTCATGTCCTTCCAAGAGTTCGGTCTCGCGCAACAATTCGGACAACCCGCCGAGTGGGTGTGGTTGGACAACTACGCTGCCATTATCTCCGATCCGTACTTTTGGACCGTTCTTCTCAAGTCTCTCGCATTCTGTCTCTGGACTGCCGGTTTCACGATGGTCATCGGGCTCGGGATCGCCCTGTTGATGCGGGCGGCTTCGTCGTTCGCGAGCGTGGTGATGAACGTCGTGCTCATCGTTGTGTGGGCCATGCCGCTCATCGCCGCGCTCACCGTGTGGCAGTGGCTCATCGATCCGAACTTCGGACTGGTCAATTATCTTCTCACAGGTATGGGGCTGAGCCAGTTCGAAGGATTCTCGTGGCTGGCCAGTAGCTACTGGACTTTCTTTATTGTCGCGTCCGCCGTCATTGTTTGGGCTTCGATACCGCTGGTGACTATTTCGATATTCGCCGCCCTGACGCAGGTTGATGACGCCCAGATCGAAGCCGCTGAGCTCGATGGTGCAGGTTATCTGAAGCGACTCCAGCACGTGATTTTCCCGACGGTCGCGCCAGTAGTCTCTCTGATGGCGGTGCTCCAGATCATCTGGGATCTCCGTGTATTCACGCAGATCCATGTCCTGCAGCAGTCCGGCGGAATCTCGACGGAGACAAACCTGCTGGGCACGTACGTCTACCAGGTGGGTATATCGCAGGGTGATTACGGCGTTGCCTCTGCACTGGCCATGATCATCTTGCTGGTGACCCTGATCATCACCAGCAAATACATCCACATGCTGTGGACGCGAGGGGAAATCCAGTGACAGATATGACAAGCGCCACCGTTGCCTCGGCCGCCAACTCTCCCAACGCTGCGAATCGGGAGCCGCTGGCCGAGACGGAGACCTTTCGGCGACGCCGAGGTCGTCGGCGCGGCAAGCCTCATCCGCTCGTCAACGTAGCGCTCGTAGTGATCGCGCTGGTGTGGTTCCTTCCGGTCTATTGGATGGTGAATTCGGCTCTTCAGCCCGAAGAGGATCTGCTTGCAAGTCCACCTCATCTAGTTCCCGAAACACTGACCATGGAGAATTTTCGTGGAGTGCTGACGGACCCTTCGTTCTGGTCTGCGATGGCAACGTCGATGGTCGCCGCGTTCATCACGGTCATCGTGACGACGTTCGGCGCGCTTTTGGCGGCTCTGGCATTGGCGCGCTTCGGATTTCTTGGACGTAAATCCCTGATCGTTGCGGTGCTCGTCGTCCAGATGATTCCCGCGGAAGCACTCTTCATCTCTCAGTATCGAATGCTCGACGGATGGAGCTTGCTGAACTCCGTTTTTGGGCTGTCCCTGCTTTATATCGGCGGCGTCCTCCCTTTCGTGGTGTGGATGATGCGCGGTTTTGTGGGAGGGATACCCCAGGAATTAGAGCAGGCCGCCATGGTGGACGGCTGCTCGCGCCTCAAGGCGTTTATGAAGGTCACCCTGCCGCTGCTCGCCCCTGGCATCGTCTCCACCAGCGTGTTCGCTTTCTTGCATTCTTGGAACGAGTACACCCTCGCGCTGGTCATGCTGTCCCGGAATACGTCCGTGACTCTTCCGCTCTGGCTTCAGTCATTCCAGCAGGGACTGCGCGGCTCGGACTGGGGTGGGGTGATGGCCGGCTCCGTGCTGATCGCACTGCCCGTCATGATTCTCTTCGCATTGGTGCAGAATCGAATGGCAACAGGTATGGCTTCAGGTGCGATCAAGGGTTGAGTGATGCAGCGGTCGCGCTGAGTGCTGAGCTGTAAGGTCGCCGCCCTTCGCTTCGGAGGGTGCCGGCGCAGGTGTCGTGAAAGCATGTCGCAGCGCCACGCATCGTCCGCCCCAAGGCGTGCACTGGATGTCGTGCGCGGCGTTGGCCCCGCACTCACCCCGTTCTACGCCGACGCCCGCCGCCGCAGCTCCATCGGCAGCACCTCGGTGCGCGGCGCACCACCCTCCAGCAACTCCTTCAGCAGTCCCACCGCGACCTCGCCCTCGCTGACCATGGGCTGGGCGACCGTGGTCAGCGGGGGAGTGGACCGCGCCGCCAACGGGTGGTCGTCGAAGCCGATCACGGAGACGTCCTCGGGAACGCGCAATCCGGCCTCCTGGAGCGCCTCCAGGGCTCCGACGGCGATGCGGTCCGAGGCGCACAGCAGCGCATCCACCTCCTTCCCGGTGGCCAGGACCTGGGTGGCGGCCTCATGCCCGGAGCGCTCGTCCCACTCGCCGAAGCGCACGCGCTCCTCGGGGAGCAGTTCCCCCAGTACCGCGCGGTAGCCGGCGAGCCGGTCCATGTTGGCGGGGTTCTCCCGGGGGCCGAGAAGGGCGACGGGATGCTCGCGTCCGCGCTCGGCGAGGCGGGTGGCGGCGAGTCGGGCCCCGATCTCGTCGTCCGCGTACACGGTGGAGAACTGGCCGGCGTACGGGTCGCCGGGCAGGCGCCCGCACAGCACGGTGGGGGTGCGCATGGTGGAGAGGTGCTCCAGCAGCACGGTGTCCACGTACGGGGTGAGGTGGATGATCCCGTCGACCACGCCCTGCTCGAGCAGACTGCGCACTTTGGTCTGTTCATTCGGGGACGAGGCCTGCAGCAGCAGCGGAGTCATCGGCGTGGAGGACAGCGCGCTGTAGGTGCCGCCGAGGATCGAGGCGAAGGTCGGGTCGGTCCACATGTCCTGGAACGGCTCGGTGACCAGCAGCGCCACCGCGTCGGAGCGGCCGGTGGCGAGGCTGCGCGCCTGGTAGGAGACGACATAGCCGGCGCGCTGCATGGCGTCCTCGACCTGGGTGCGGGTCTCGTCAGTGACGAGATCGGAGCCGTTGAGCACGCGCGAGACCGTGGTCTTGGAGACGCCGGCCAGGCGCGCGACGTCCCTCATCGTGGCGCGGGTGCGCGCTGGATCGTGCTGGGTCACCTCGTGGAACTCCCCTCTGAGCCGTTGCCGCGACGAGCCCGAGTCCGAGCCTCGGCGTAGCCACCATTGTCTGTGATCCGCC